>NZ_JOEH01000020.1 GCF_000719095.1 Streptacidiphilus jeojiense
CAGCCGATGGCCGTTCAACTATGCGCGCTCCCAACCGATCCGGTGACAAACCCCCGGATCAGGTGGAAACCCGTACACCACTCCCCAGGACGCAACCGTCGTGAGGTGCGGGACTGTCTCGGTCCCGGACACTCCCTCCCTACAAGTGGGAGGGGCCCCGGGGCTGATGACCGAGATCAAGGACCGGGCTGCCGGGCGGTCGCGCCGGAGCAGATCGCCGCGCACGGCCGACGGTCCGTCACCTGGTCCGCACCTGACTGAGGGTGCATCAAACTCCACACGTGCAGGAATATTGACACGTGTGGAGTTTCTCCTCCGTGGCGGTGCGGGGGCCGCGCGCCCGCCTGGCTCTGCCCCATCTCATGCGGGCACCCCCTGAATGTCGGCCAGCTGTTGGGCTCGGCCTGCGGCACACATGGTGAGCAGTACGGCCACGGGAGCGGCCCCCGCCGTGGACACAGGGCGCCTCACAGCGGTCGAGGCCGCCGGCTCCGTGGTCCCAGACGACGGCCCAGCCGTCATCGACGGGCAGCACGGCCCCCGTTCCGGCCATCGCCAAGGACGTGCAACGCCCGCTGGAGGACCGCTTCGGCCTGATGCCCCGCGGGTACTACGCTAGCCGGGACCGGCGGCGGGACCGCTGTCCCCGCGGACCGGAGTGCCGCAAGGGCCCCTGAGGGAAGGGGGCCGTTGGTCCGCGGTGTCATCCACACGCGAGCCGCCGTCTGGGCCGGGCGTCACCGGGTTCCTGCGCCTTGGCGAGGGGAGGGCACCCAACGAATCCGGCCGGCGCTGATCACGTAGTGGCACCGACGATCGGGACCGTGCTCGTCGATGCTCGGTATCACGGTGAGCGGGCGGTGGGAATGCACCGTCCAGGCTGGGTAGTTGGCCGGCACGAGGTTGAGTACAACCCGGTGCCTGACCCGGCAGGGGCAGTCAAAGACCAGCCATTTGGGTCGGTCCGCCGCACCGACGAGAACGGCGGTGCGACGCCTCAACCGCTCAGGGACGTCGTTGACGCTGCGGGCGGTCGCGGTCACGCGCCACCGCCGTGAGGGGAGCCAGCGGTTCAGGAGGTTGGCCATGACAGCCCCCAGTATCGGTGGGGATCGTCGCCGAAGCCGCTGGGGGCGGCTTTGCCGCAGTAGTGGTTCGGGCTGGCGTCCTGGCTGTTGGTCGAGGTCCTGCGGTCGTGGATGAGCAGGAGAGTCTCGGACGGAAGCGGCTGTGGACCGTAGCCGATCAAGCGGTCGAGGAGTTCGTTCACCGCCGCGGAGGCGGTCAGGGTGGTGAAGGCGACCACGGCGGGTTCGACACCGTTCAGGGCCGGGGCGTACCCCTCGCCTTCTAGGCGTCGTTGTTCATCCCTGGGTCGTTCCTGAGCGGCAGCGCGTTGTGGACTGACTCGTCCGCGGCACAGCAGGCAGGCCGTGCCGGGGTACAGCACGGTGACGCGGCCGATGATGTCGCGGATGCGGTAGTCGGCGGTCGAGTCGATCAGAACACCGCAGTCGATGAGCGGGGTCAAGTAGCCGTAGGAGAACCGGGACAGCCGCATCCGCCCAGCGTCGTCGTCCGTACAGCCGAAGACCACATCGGCCCCGACGACGGTGCGCGCGATGTCCTGCTGGCTGACGGACCCGGGAACCACGCGGATGGACGCGTCGGGAGCGATCAGTCGCAGGTGGTCGGCGGTGACGTCGACCTTGCGGCGTCCGACGTCGGTGGGGTGCGACCCGTAGACCCGGGTGACGTTGCTGCTGGAGAGCGTGTCCGGGTCGATGAGCGTCAGCTGCCGGACACCGATCCGTACCAGTTGCTCGGCGACGGCAGAACCCGTGCCGCCGACACCGACGACGGCGATCCGCAACTGCCCCAGCAGCCGGGCAGCGTCAGGTCCGAAAGCCCGAACATGGCGATCGTGGAATTCCGGCAGCGCAGGGGTGGGCTGGTCCTGAGCAACCAGCAGGGTGAAGCGCGGTCCGGCCACGAAGATCCTGTCAATGTCGCCCTCCTCGCTGCCGCGCAGGCGGCCGGTGAAGCTCAGCCGATTGTCGGTGCGCGCGAGGACGAGCGAGGCGTAGATGCTGCTGCCAGTGCGAACCGTGAAGGTCTCGGTGAGCTGTCGGTCCACTTCTTCATCGAGCAGGCTCGGAAGGGGCAGGCTGCCGGGCGATGGGTGGGTGTGTACCCAGATCGCCACGCTCTGCTGGGTCTCGGCGCGGCTCAGGGCGGTCATGTAGGCGTCGGAGCTGACGGACATCGCCCGTGGCGACCGCGACAGGTACGCGTACTCGGGCACGGGGATGAGCTCGACGCCGATGAGGCGAAGAGTGTTGTCGGCGAGTCGAGCGGGACGGGCGAGGAGAACCGCGCCCGTCTCGTCGGACTCCGCCATGAGCGCATCCAGCTGGTCGAAGAGATGCTGCGGCAGAGCCAGGGTCGACTTCACAGGAACGCCCCCGCGGCGGCGCACATGTCCGCGCGGATCACGGCGAGGTAGCTCTCCAGGTTGTCGATGCCGACCGACCAGCTGCCGGCAGGCAGGTGTCGCGACCACCGCTGCCATACCTGGTTCCGGTGGGTCTCCTGGGTCTGAGTGGCAGGGATCTCGCCGCCCGACGCGGTGGTCAGGGACGGCGAGACCCACCACATGTCGGGAGGGGCGTCCGGGTACAGGGGGGCCAGGCGAAGCAGGATGTCGGCCTGCTCGCGGTTCAGGCCCGGGGGCAGGGTGACGTTGCTGAGTAGGACGCAGAGCATGTTCCCCTCCTCGAAGACCTCGTAGGTGTAGTCAGTGCTGCGCAGGAAGTCGTGGTCTTCAGCGGGAAGGTCCATCGAAGCGCTCATCGGTCGGCTCCCGGTCCTTCAGCGGGCGCCGGGGTTGATGCGGCCCGGCGCGGTGAAGAAGCGGATGCCGTCGTAAAGGCGGACGACCTCGTCGTCGGCGATCTTCTTGTCCTGCTCATCGGGGCGGTCGAGCCACAGGTCCCGGTCGGCGGGTACCGGCGGGGTCGGAACGGCCCGCAGCTGGGAGCCGGTCATCCGGCGGTGGGTGACCTCGTAGCGGACGCGGTCGATGACGATGCAGATCTGCTGAGGCTGCGAGAAGAACCGCATGTCCGGCACGAGGTGGACGACCTCCTCCTCGCGGAGCGGCTCGTCCGGGGCGTCGGGGATGTCTAGCCACATCTTCTCGTCCTGCGGGATCGGCGGCTGGGCCAGCCGCCGCAGTTCAGCCGGTGTGACAGCGTCCGCCTGCGACCGCGTAGCAACGCCGTTGATGAAGATCTTCGTGGAGTGGTGGGTCTGGGGCTCAACCATGGATGGCCGCCTTTCGGGGCTTGGCAGGGATCTGGCCGGCGCGCGGAGCTGTGGCGCGTGGGGCCAGTGGTTTCTGATCACCTGCATCCAGGACAGCACGTTGGATGCGTGTATCGCAAGCAACATGAGGGACAGTTTGGCTGTCGTAGATATATACAAAGCGGGCCGCCAGGGCAGTCCGTCCCGACGGCGAAGGGTTTGCTAGTGGGGGTCGGAGATGATGCCCAGATTCATCAGCCGGTGGCCCATTGCGGCATGGCTCATCACGAATCGCTTGGCGAGCTTCTCGACCAACTCGTCCGAGGTAGTGACCTGCAAGTCGCGGATCTCCCTGCGCACCATCTGCTCCGGGGCCAGGAGCGCTGCGGCGAAGCGATTGGCCTCGATCTCCTCGCGGTCGGTCGCCGTGCTCGAAACGGAGTCGCGCCGGTTCACCCGCACCTGGGTGTCGAGGATCAGCGGACGACCTCGGTGGAGCATGAGATGGCCAAGCTCATGGGCGATCGTGAAGCGCTGGCGAACCCGCGGGTGGTCCCCGTTCACGCCGATGACCTTCTGCTCGTCACCGCGGCGTACCAGCATGCCCGACACGTCGT
This sequence comes from Streptacidiphilus jeojiense, assembly GCF_000719095.1. Classification (GTDB taxonomy): domain Bacteria; phylum Actinomycetota; class Actinomycetes; order Streptomycetales; family Streptomycetaceae; genus Streptacidiphilus; species Streptacidiphilus jeojiensis. Next base: position 3,924 of record NZ_JOEH01000020.1, read on the forward strand.
TCTGCATCGTCTGATAGACGACCATGGCCCCGACCCCCTTGGCGAGACGCTCTGGATCAACGGCTGGCTCGTCCACCGAGAAACGTCGCAAAAGGTTCTGCGCTTCGATATCAGCTCTTGCCATGAGAAGTCCCGTTTTCCTCGGCGGCGGTCATGACCGAGGCGACTGCGTCGACCCAGCGATCTGGAAGGTCGTCGAGCGGGCTGGACGATTGCTCGTCGGCAGCGGACATGACGGACCTCACCGCATTCGCCCACTCCGCAGGCAGTCCGCTTGTGGGGCTCGCCTGAGCGAGCGAGGGAAGGAGATCCGCAGGCTGAACGGAGACCGCCTCCGCGAGTAGTGCGAGCCGGTACGGCGGGGGGGCTTGTGCGCCGGACTCGATGTTGGTGACCGACCCGCGGGTCAGACCCGCCCGCCGGGCAAGTTGTTCCTGAGTCATCTTCGCCTGCAATCGGGCAGCACGAACGCGGGCACCGATGCCGGCATTGAACTCCTTCTCGTCCATGGCGCTCCCGAGGGACAGTTTCACTGACATCCAACCTAGTGCACTGGACCTCGGCGGGGACATGGCGCCCCCAGGATGGACTCGATGTCCCCCGTACGGGGGCGCGCCTGGATGCACCTGGGAGGCTGCGGGCGCGCACCGCCCATGCACTCGCCTGACCTGCGTCGCGGGAAACGATCTTGAACAGCGCGGGAAATGATCACCAACGGTACCCACATGCCGCTGGCCAGGGCGTTTCATCGGTGCACCACAGAGAAACAATTTCTTGAGCATTGACGAGATGTGGCCCCCGGTCGTGACTGGGGGCCACATCTCGTCGTGGTCGGGCCGGTGTGCCGAGGTGGTGGCGGTTACCGCTTCCGTACTGCGTAGGTCAGGTGGGTCACCCGCTGCGTCGGTTCCGCGCTGAGCCGCTCCAGGGCCACGCGATCCGCGTCCACGCCCTCGAACAGGCGGACTCCGGCGCCGAACAGCACGGGGGCGAGCGCGATCGAGAACTCGTCGACCAGGCCGGCGTTGAGGTACTCCAGGATCGTCGCGCCGCCGCCCGCGATGCGGACGTCCCGGTCGCCGGCGGCCTCGCGGGCCAGGTCGAGCGCGGTCTCGATGCCGTCGTTGACGAAGTGGAAGGTGGTTCCGCCCGGCCGCTCCCAGGGGTCGCGCTTCTCGTGCGTGACCACGAAGACCGGCGTGTGGAACGGCGCCTCCGGCGGCCACGACTCCTCGCCGAGGTCGAACATGCGCTTGCCCATCACGCTCGCGCCGGTGCGCTCGAAGGTCTCCCGGGCGATGTCGTTGGCGCGCCCCTCCTCGCCGCCCTCAGCGAACTTGAGGTTCTCCCGGAAGAACCGCAGCGCGAAGAGCCACTGCTGCAGTTCCATCCACTGCGCCGTCCAGCGCTGCAGATCCGGGTCGTCCTCGCGCTGCTCGGGCGCGACGAACCCGTCCAGCGACATCGACACGCTGAAGAACACCTTGCTGGCCATCAGTCCTCAACTCCCTTGTGTGCGATCTCGGTGACGTAGGCAGCCAGGTTGTCCAGGGTCTGTCGGCCGCCCTCGACCGCGTGGTACTTCTCGACCGCCTCGTCGCGCAGCTCCCGGGTGGGGAACAGGGTGCGCATCTCGATCCGGGTCGCCGCGGTCGCCGCGCCCTCGGGCGCGAAGGTGAGGACCGACTCGAAGGCGTTCGGGTCGTCGCGGAACTCACCGTGCCGCAGCGCGATCCGTTCCGACGGGGTGATCTCGGTCCAGGAGATCCACTCCTGGTAGTCCGTCCCGTCCGGTCCGTGCATCACGAAGTCCCACACCCCGCCGACGCGGAACTCGAACGCCCGCGTGGTGGTGCTGAACCCCTCCGGCCCCCACCACCGCGACAGGTGCCGCACCTCGGTGAACGCCTCGAACACCAAGTCCTGCGGGGCGCTGATGACCCGGGAGATCACGATCTCGCGGTCGTCCGTGGTCCCGGATCGCGCCGGCGCTCCTGGTTCCGTCGCGCTCATCGGCTACTCCTCCTGTCCTGTCCGATCGAGGCCCTGCAGGTACGCGTCCAGCCGGTCGAAGCTCTCGTTCCAGAACTGCTCGAACCCGCCGGTCCACTCGTGCACCGGTCGCAGCCCGCGGGCGTCGAGGCCGTACAGGCGCTGCTTGCCCGCCCTGCGGTCCCGCACCAGCCCGACCTCACGCAGCACCCGCAGGTGTTTGGAGGCCCCGGGCTGGGTCATCCCCAGCTCCCGGGCCAGCTCGGTCACCGGTCGCTCGCCGGCCCGCAGCAGTAGCAGGATCTCCCGGCGCTGCGGCTCGGCGATCGCGTTGAAGACGTCCGACGTCGTCGCTGCTCGTGCCATGGCACCATCATATTCCCTTATCGGTATGCGTCAAGCTGTCGGGCCCTCAGGAGGCGGTGGGGGCGGTCTCCTTCGGGGTGTCCTGCTTGGCGGTAGGGGGCTTGCACGCGGGCGCGGTGGTGGATGACATGGCGGACTCCTTTCGGTGGCTGGGGCACCTTAAGGGTAACGAACGTGTTCGTTAGGAACAAGTTCGCCATGGCGCGCGTCGAAGGACGCTGACCGGCACGGAGGCCCGGCGTGGCTACCGCGGCGTCTCCTTCGCGCCGTTGATGACCGCGCGGAAGATCCAGGCGATGCGCTGCTCGGGGGTGCCGGAGACCAGGTCCGTGCCCAGCGCCGCGATGCGCGGATAGGTCGGTGCGGTGGCTTCGCGCAGCGCGGTCACCAGCGCGTCGTCCTGGTCGCGGGCGGAGTCGTCCTGGCGGCGGGCCGACTGCTCGGCCGCGGTGGCGGTGGCCACCTGCAGCAGCACGTCCACGCCCCAGGCCGCCTGCCCGTCGGGAACCTGCCCCTCGTGCAGGAGCGCCAGGATCGCCTCGACCAGGGCCAGGTAGTTCGGGCCCGAGGGACGCGTGACCAGGGCGGAATGGGCGAGGCTGGGGTGTTCGAACAGGACCGCGGTGTAGGAGCCCAGGACTGTGGCGAGCCGCTCGCGCCAGTCGCCGTCCGCCCCCACCGCGCCCAGCTCCACCGCACCCAGCAGCTCCTCCAGGATCGCCGCGTGCAGTTCGGCGGTGTTGGCCACATACACGTACAGCGAGGCGGGGCCGGTGTCGAGCTCCTGGGCCAGCCGCCGCATGGTGACGCGCTGAAGCCCCTCGGTCCGCATCAGGGCCACCGCGGTGGCGACGATGCCCTCGTAGGTCAGGGCGGGCTTGGCCGGTCGCTCACGGCGACTGCGGGGGGCAGGGGTTCGAGGAGTCACACCCAGATCATAGCGAACATGTTCGTTGCGCCCGCGCTGCCGCTCGGTCCGGGTTCTCTCGCTTCCGGTCACACCTCGATCTGGGAGCCCATGATGACGGTGCGGTCGCGGGGGAGGCCGAAGTACTCGGCGGCGTCGGCGGTGATGTGGGAGGTGGCGATGAACAGGCGCTTGCGCCACGGGGCCATGGTGGGGGCCTTTCCGCGCTGGAGCTCGATCTTCGACAGGAAGTAGGACGCCTCGTCGAGTTGCAGCCGTCCTTCGGTGTCGGCGGGGTCGAGCAGGGCCAGCGCCGCGGGCACGTCCGGGGTCTCCATGTAGCCGAAGCGGGCGGTCACATGGATGATGCCGTCCTCGACGTAGCCGAGGTTGTCCACGGTGACCCGCTGTTCGTCCGGGACGCGGGGCACGGTCTCGGTCTCGATGGAGAGGATCACCACCTGCTCGTGGCGCACGTGGTTGTGCTCGACGTTGGCCCGCATGGCCAGCGGCGTGGTCCGGGTGCCCCGGTTCAGGAACACCGCGGTGCCCGGCACCCGGGCCGCGGGGATCTCCCGGAAGTGCAGCTGGTCGACGAACTGCCGCAGCGGGCCCTCGTGCTGCTCCCGCTCCGCGGTGACGATCTGCCGTCCGCGCTGCCAGGTGGTCATGACGGTGAACGCGGTGAATCCGATGAGCAGCGGCAGCCATGCGCCGTGCACCAGCTTGGTCACGTTGGCCGCCACGAACAGCAGGTCTACCGTGAGCAGCAGGGTCGCGCCGACGGCGATCAGCCAGACCGGGGTGTGCCAGCGGGAGCGGGCGATGTAGAAGAACAGCAGGGTGGTGATGGTGATGGTGCCGGTGACGGCCATGCCGAAGGCGAAGGCCAGCGCGGCGGAGCTGCGGAAGGCGAAGACCAGGGTGAGCACGGAGACCATCAGCAGCCAGTTGATCCAGGGCACGTAGATCTGGCCCACGGTGGACTCGGAGGTGTGGTCGATGCGGAGCCTGGGGAGGTAGCCGAGCTGGGCGGCCTGGGAGGCGACCGAGTAGGCGCCGGTGATCACCGCCTGGGAGGCGATCACCGTGGCCGCGGTGGCGAGGATCACCAGCGGCAGCCGGCCCCAGCCCGGGGCGAGCAGGAAGAACGGACTGCTGATGTTGTGCGGGTCGGCGAGGATCAGGGCGCCCTGGCCGAGGTAGCTCAGCACGCAGGCGGGGAAGACCAGGAAGAGCCAGGCGCGGGTGATGGACCTGCGGCCGAAGTGGCCCATGTCGGCGTAGAGCGCCTCGGCCCCGGTGACCGCGAGCACGACCGCGGCCAGGGCGAAGAACGCGGTGCCGAAGTGGCCGACCAGGAAACCCAGGGCGTAGCTGGGCCACAGCGCCCGCAGGATCTGCGGGTGGTCGACGATCCCGCTCACGCCGCAGGCGCCGATGACGGTGAACCAGGCGATCATCACCGGCCCGAACATCCGGCCCACAGCACCCGAGCCGCGCCGCTGCACCAGGAAGAGCACCACGATGATGGCCGCGGTGCCGGGCACGACGACGTCCTCCAGTGACGGTTGGACGACCTTGAGCCCCTCCATCGCGGACAGCACCGAGATCGCCGGAGTGATCATGCTGTCGCCGAAGAAGAGCGACGCGCCGAAGATGCCCAGCGCCGCGAGGACGGCGGTGGTCCGCCGCCCCCGGGAGGACGCGGACCGTCGCAGCAGCGTGATCAGCGCCATGATCCCGCCCTCGCCGTCGTTGTCGGCTCGCATCGCCAGCAGGACGTAGGTGACCAGAACGATGATCACCACCGACCAGAACACCAGCGAGACCACCCCGAAGACGTTGTCGGCGGAGACCGGCACGGGGTGCGGGTCGTTGGGATCGAAAACGGTCTGCAGGGTGTAGATCGGACTGGTCCCGATGTCGCCGAAGACCACCCCGAGGGCGCCGATCATCAGCGCCAGACCCGCCGTTCCGTGCCGGCGATCGGTCATGGGGCTCCTCCGTTGGGGTGCGCTCAGGTGTTCTCAGGCTGACCAGGTACTGCGGACGATACCGATCATCCCGGGGGATGGTCCGCAGCAGCACGCCGACCCGTCGTTCGAGTCGTTCGAATCGGCGGCACTCAAATGCAGTTGCGCGATGCCGCGGTCCGTCGCTGTACTCGGGGGCATGACGACGCTCATGGAATCCGCGGCGGCGGCGTTCGCCGAGGACGGCTTCACCGTCATCCCCGGCGTCCTGTCAGAGCCGGAACTGGCGCGCTGGCGCGCCGTGGTCCGCACCGCCGTCAGCGAGGAGCCCCCTTCGGAAGGACACAGCGGCCCGTACTTCCTGTGGCCGCGGTTCCCGTCGACGGGTCATCCGCTGCACGAGCTCTACGCCGCCAGCCGGGTCCCCGGCCTGGTCCGGGAGTTGCTGCGGCCCGGGCTCACGCCGAAGCGGCCCGCGTTCGGTCAGATCGCGCTCACCCTGCCGCCCCATCCGCACAGCCCCGGCGGCCCGCACATCGACGGGCTGACCCCCACCGAACCCGACGGCCGCCCCGGCACTTTCACCGTCCTGGCCGGGGTGCTGCTCACCGACCAGCGGGACCAGGACCGCGGGAACCTGTGGGTGTGGCCCGGCACCCATCTCCGTACCGGGGCCTGGCTCCGCGAACACGGCGCCGACGCGCTGGCCAGCGCCGTCCCCTACCCGCCGGTCGAACTCGGCCGTCCGGTCCAGGTGACGGCCCCGGCAGGCAGCCTGCTGCTCGCGCACTACCTGCTGGCCCACAACATCGGCGGCCACTTCGGCGCGGCCGAGGACGAGCGCCGCGAGACGGTCTACTTCCGGCTGCAGGCCGCCGGCCATCGCGACCGCTGGCGCCAGGCGGTGACCGACCCGCTGGGCGAGTTCGCCCCCGTGGGGACGTCGGCCCGCAGCTGGTACCGGGGCGACTGCCATGTGCACTCGGTGCACTCCGACGGTGAACTGACGCCGGATCAACTGATCGCCGGAGCCCGGGCGGCGGGTCTCGACTTCCTCGCGACCACCGAGCACAACACTGCCGACGCGCACGCTGTCTGGGGGAAGCACGCCGGCTCCGACCCGCTGGTGATCCTGGGGGAGGAGGTCACCACCCGGACCGGCCACTGGCTCGCCCTGGGACTCCCACCGGGGCTCGTGGTCGACTGGCGGTACGGAGTCCGGGACGACGCGGTCGACCGGCACCTGGACGAGGTGCACCGCGTCGGCGGACTGTGCGTGGCGGCCCACCCGCACGCGCCCTACGACTCGGGCACGTTCATGTACCCGTTCCAGGGCTTCGACGCGGTCGAGGTGTGGAACGGGCCGTGGACGTCGGACGTCCCCTGGCAGGCGGACAACGAGGCGGCCCTGGCCGAGTGGGGCCGCAGCCTGGCCGCCGACATCCACCAGGGGCGGTGGCGGCCGGCGGTGGGCAACAGCGACACCCATCTGGAGGGCCAGATCGGCATTCCGCACACCGTCGTCCTGGCGGACGAACTGAGCAGCGGAGCCGTCCTGGCCGGCATCGGCGCGGGCCGGAGCTGGATCGCCGCCTCGGTCGCGGTCGAGCTCTCGTTCACGGCATCGGCCGGCGGTCGGAGCGCCGGCATCGGCGACCGGTTGGACACCGGCGACGAGCCGGCCGTGGTGCGTGCGGAGGTCCAGGGGGTGCCCTCCGGCGCCGTCAGCTTCCACACCGAGAAGGGACGAGCGCACCAGGCGTCGCTGGCCGAGTCCGGTGCGGGCACCGTCGAGTGGCGGACCAGCGAGGAGGAGTCGGCGTTCGTCCGCGTCGAGGTCCGGTACGCCGACGGCCGGATGGCGGCCCTCAGCAACCCGATCATCCTGGGCTGAGCGCGGGGCGCACCCCGATGGCGCACCCGTATGACGGCAAACGCGAGCTCAGGCACCCGGCTGCGGCTGGTTCGGGGGGCGGAGGCCGGCGATCGCTCGGGGGAAGTAGGACGCCAAGGGCTCGCCACTGCCGTGCAACCGCTGGATGAAGGCGCGGGCGCCGTCCACGGCCGCGCGGGCGGTGTGACGGGTGGCGCCGAGGAGCTGCCCCTGGTCCGTGTAGTGGACCTGGTACGCCACCTCCCTTCCTAACACGACCACATCGGGCAGCGGCAGCGTGACACCGAGGGCTGCGAGTCGGTCGGTGGTGAGCACGGACACGCCTTCGCCGTACCGGTCCTTGGCCTGGAGCAGGTGCATTTCCCACTGCAGGTACGGCGTCACCGGCTCCTCGACGATCCGGACCCGGTGATGACGGAAGCCGCTCGCGGAGATCCGGTCGAAGTACGCCTCCAACTCCGGCTGCTGCTCATCGAGCAGACGGAGGGCGGCGGTCCAGTCCCCCCGGCAGAAGGCCTCCCAGCTCGCGGATCCGGTTTCCTGGTAGACCTGACGGCATTCGAGTTTCCAGAACCCCGCACTGCCGATGCGCCAGAATGCCTCGTCGAATTCAGCAAAGTACGTGGGAATGTCCAACTTCATCCCCTGGCTCTGCTCGAACATTTCCCGCATACCGAGGGCCGCCCTCCGGGTGAGGATTCGTCAGTTTCCTTTTTAGTGGGGGAGTTGACATTGTGTCGACGGTGACGATGATTGACAAGGTCAGGTCAAATGTGTGGGCGAAGCATCCGCCGGGCGAGCACGGTCCTGGCGGTTGACGACAGAGGGAGAATGCACATGGAACGTTCGGTCAAGGCCGCAGGCGCGTTGGCAGCGGCGGCGGCCATCCTGTCGGCAGGAGCGACCTCGGCCTCCGCCGCAACGGCCTCGCCCCGCGTGTTCTGCCCGACCGGGGTGGCCAAGGCACCGCTCGTCAAGATCAGCGATGAGGCGCTGGTCACCGGCGCTGCAGCGTGCAGTGGGGACTCCAACAGCTGAGAAGGGATCCGGCCCCGACCGGGGATGCGGCAGAACGGGGACGGGGACAGGGGTGCTCGCAGTGGATGAGGCGGATCTGCTCCAGTGGCGGCCACGGCTCCGGGCCGGCCTGGTGGTCGAGCGGGAGGGGTCGGAACTCCTGTTCATCTCCACATCCGACCGTCGTGTCAAACGGTTCGCGGCCACCCGGAGCGTGCTCCGCATGATTCCGCTGCTCGACGGCGAACACACGGTGGCGAAGCTGGTTGAATCCCTGTGCGGCGAATCGGTGGAACTGGCCGGGGAGGTCTGCGGCGCGCTGCTCACGCTCCGCGAGGAGCGACTGCTGAGCAAGACGGCAGTCCCCGGCGGGGAGAGGCGAAGTCACGAACTGGCAGATGCTCAGATTGCCCGCTACGACCGTCAGATAAGGCTCTTCCAGGAGTTCTGCGATGCGGAACTGGTCGACTACGACGAGGGATTGGCCGCGCAGGAAAGGCTCGCAGCAGCGACCGTACTCGTCTGCGGGGTCGGCGGGCTGGGGAGCGTCGTGGCCTCGTCGCTGGCCGCGGCGGGCGTGGGCACGCTCATTCTCTGCGACGACGACGTCATCGAGGAGAGCAACCTCAACCGTCAGTTGATGTACTCGCAAGAGGACCTGGGGAAGAGCAAAGCGGACGTCCTGGCGGGACGCCTGGCCGGAGTCAATCCGCAGGGCCGCCTGCTGTCCGAGCGGCGCCGGATCGAGCAGGCATCCGACATCGCCGACCTGGTGAAGAGGTCGGACCTGGTGATCGGCTGCGCCGACCAGCCCAGTGTGACCGTCATGGCCGAGATCACGACCGAGGCATGCTGGCCGGACACCCCGCACATCATCGGGGGCAGTTACTCCTACCACGTAGGGATCCTGGGCCTGCTGGTCGTCCCGGGCGTGACGGCCTGTTGGCACTGCCTGCTGGCGACCGTCGCCGCAGACCACGGTCGCGATCGCACCGAGCCGTTCCTTCGCAAGAACCGGTACGGCGGAGTCCTCGGCGCGCAGTCGGGGGTGATCGGGAACCTCATGGCCTGGGAGGCCATCCGCTTCGTCATCGGAATGGGCACAGCATTGAGCGACCGGTGGGTCGAACTCAACTACGGCCCGGTCTCGTTCAGCGAACGGACGATCCGGCGCCGTCCGGACTGCGCCCGGTGCGGCCGGGACTGACGAAAGATCGGTCTAGACCATTGACTTCTTGACCGGTGCAGGCCAACCCTGGGACGCGTATCACCGAAGGTGCGACGCACCCGCGTGTCACGGACTCCCGGCCGCAGCCCCATGGAAGGCGATGCCTCATGTCCCGAGCTGCCTGTCTGAGACCCCGTCATGGAACCGTTCGACGGATGCCGCGCCTTCTCGCGCTCGGGCTGACCGGCCTGCTGCTGACCGTCGCCGCGCTCCTGGGGGCGACGCATCCCGCCCAGGCGGTGTCGGCACCTGTGGATGTGTATCCGGTCGCGTCGATCTACCCGGCCTCGACGGACTACACGCTCACCGTGAACGGGACATCCGTACCCGTCACCAAGTACACCGGCTATGACATCGCGCAGTTCGCCCTGGGTACGGGCACCGCCACCATGGCGGTCACCAAGGTCAACAAGACGAACATCGGCTCGTACAGCATCAGCCCGGAGAAGCTGAACATCGCCGGGTCGGTCAGCGGCCCGACCCTGACCTTCACGGTGCAGAACAACGGGTATCTGATCGTCAAGGTCGACGGCCGTCCCAACCTGGTCATCGCGGCGGACCCGGCCGAGACCAACCGTCCGGCGTCCTCCGGAACCGGGATCTTCAACGTCCAGAGCGCGCCCTACTCGGCCCTGCCGAACACCGGTGCCTACACCACCACCGGCTTCCAGGCCGCCCTGAACGACGCCGCCGCATGGGGAAGCGCCAACGGCAGGCAGGGCACGGTGTACGTGCCGGCCGGCGTCTACACCCTCGGCAATCTCTACCTGCGCAGCAACCTCGCGTTCTACCTGGCACCGGGCGCGGTGCTCCGCTACACCGGGGAACGCGACCACTACGTGGTGAACGGACACAAGGACTCACAGTCCCGGGACCTCACCTGGTTCATCTCCACCCGGTACTCGTCGACGAACATCTCCGTCTACGGCCGGGGGATCATCGACGGGAACGGCCAGGCCGCGCTCGCGCCCGGGAACCTCGGCGTCAACCTCCTGGTCCCGGTCTACACCAGCGGGTTCTCGGTCGACGGCATCACCTTCCGCGAGTCCAGCAGTTGGGCGGTCTTCCCGTTGCGCTCCTCGGAGATGACGTTCCGTAACATCAAGATCTTCAACAGGTTCGACATGGGTGAGAACGACGGCATCGACGTCACCGAGTCCACGGACGTCACCGTCACCCACGCGATCGGCATCGGCCTCGACGACCCGTTCAGCACCAAGACCTGGGACGACGCCACCGACATCGACGACACCGTCCCCGGCGATGCTCGCCCGCTCGGGAACGTCACCTTCGACGACCTGGTCTCCTGGACCTACTGCTACGGCGTGAAGGTGGGCCAGGGCGTCGACCAGCCGCAGGACCACGTCACCTTCGAGCACGTCGTCGTCTACGACGCCGCGGTCGGCATCGGCGTCCACCACAAGTACGGAACCGCGAGCGCGACCGACATCCGGTTCGACGACATCGACATCGAGCGGCTCAGCTACACCAATGACGGCAACCGCACCTGGCTGGCCATGATGACCGGCACCAGCGGTGTCGGACCCGTCACGGGGGTCACCGTCTCCAACGTGAAGGTCCGCAACGCCGGTACCACCGCCGCCCGGATCAACGGCCAGCCCGGCGCCCCCATCACCGGGGTCACCCTGAGCAACATCGTGATGCCCGGCAGCCCCACTGCGGCAACCACCCTCAACCAGATGAATCTCACCAACGTCTCGGACAACGGACCCGTCACCGTCACGCCGTAGCCACCCTGTCCCACGCGCCCTGCTAAACCGCCGGGACCGGCTCGTCGGTGTAAGTGTGTCCGAACCGCCGGCGAGCAGGGCCTGGAGGTCGCGTTCCAAGACGGACTTGCGTCGGCGCAGCAGGAAGGGGTGGACCAGCGCGGCCAGCCGGGCGGCGGCCCGTTCCCGGTTGCCCTCGACGAGCGGCCTGCGGCCGGCGCCTCTGGGCGGGGGTCGCAGGTCGTGGCGGTAGGGGCCGGGGTGTTACTTCCCGGTGCCGCGTCGGGCGCCGAGCATCATCATCCCGGAGACGGCGAGTCCCAGGGCGCAGGCGATCGCGCCGATCAGCACGTTGTTCCAGATCATGCCCCGGGTCGGGCTGTGGTCGACGGTGACCACCCAGGGCGAGATGATCATCCACACGCCGAGCGCCGTGCAGGTCCAGCCGAGCCGGAAGATCCGCTCACCCATCGTGGCGAGCCCCAGTCCGAACACGGCCAGGGCGATGCCGATGATCAGGTTGTTCGCCGACAGTTCGGCGTTGCTGCCGTGGAAGTGCACCACCCACGGCGATATGGCGGCGTACAACCCCGTCAGCAGCATCAGTCCGTCGACGGCGACGGCCCTGGTGCCCTCCAACACCTGCGCGTACCGCTCCCGCATCTCCGCGGCGTCCGGATGGCCGGTGATGTCGGGGGCGCGATGCCCAAGGTCAGACATGCGACTCACTTCCTCCCAAAAAACTTGAAGAGGAAATAATTATTGCTCTCTTTATATGGTTTTAACCCTGTCTGTCCTGATCTGTGCAGCAGAGATGCCGCGATCAGCTGATCGGATGCCAGCGCGGGTCCAGCGGTTCGTCCGCCAGGGGGCGGCGGGTGAAGCGCAGGCTGCGCCGGTCGCAGGCGCCGAACCGCTGCACATTGCGCCGGGCCTCGACCAGCGGCAGGCGGTTGGCACCCAGGGCGGTGGCGGGGTGGCGCAGTTGGGTCGGGTCGTCCTCCCAGAAGCACAGCGGGCAGATCTCGTAGGAGCCGCTGGGTTCGTCGTGCACCAGGTGCCCGCAGCAGGGGCAGGCGTGCCGGTCGGCGATGGCGGTGGTGTGCACGGTGTCCCAGCTGCCCGGGTGGCCGAAGTACCAGGCCGGCAGCGTCTCGACCTGGTCGCGCCATTCCGGCGGGATGCCCTCGGTGCCGACCCGGGCCGCGACGATGCCGCCGACGATCGCGCAGGTGGTGTCGACGTCCCCGCCGACCGATGCGCAGGCCCACAGCGCGGCCTGATAGTCGGTCAGGTTCCGGGCCGCGCACCACAGCGTGAACGGGACCGTGTCCAGGGCGCTGACCTGCCGCCCATTGCCCAGCCGGTGGGCGGCGAGCTCGGCGTGGGGCTGGTCCAGCAGGGCGCGGGCCTCGATGGCGGCCTCGCGGACCCGGCTGGGCGGCGTGTGCTGCAGGACGGTGTCCAGCAGCTGCATGCCGGTGAGCGGCTCGGTCCGGGCATGGGCGGCCCGGGCGGCCGCGACGGCCACCGCGACCGCGCCGGCGACGGCCTCGGGGTGGGTATGGGTCACCTCCGCCGACAGCGCGGCCTGCCGGGCCGCCCGGGCCGGCTCGTCCGGGTAGCGGGCACCGAGCGGGGCCACCCGCATCGCGGCGCCGTTGCCCCAGGAGCCCTGGCCGTCGAACAGCCCGGCGGCCAGGGTGCGCCAGTCGCCGCCCTCCTGCCGGATCAGCCGCAGCGTGCGGTTCATCGCCGCGCCGTAACCCCGGTCGAAGTCATGGTGCTCGGCGAACGAGCGGGCCAGGCCGTCCTGGTCGACCGTGCGGTGCTCCAGGACGGCGCGGTGGACGGAGCAGGCCATCTCGGTGTCGTCGGTCCAGGGCCACTCGCCGGGCGGCAGCCGGTGCTCGCGCAGGGCCGGCAGGTTCTCGGGGACGAAGAACTGGGCGCCGAAGGCGTCACCGACGGCCAGGCCGTTCAGGGCGTCGCGGGAGGTGGCGACGGAGTCGGCCGGAAGGGCCTCGGGGAGAGCCGGAAGGGGAGGAGGAGGTGGGGTCATTGGCTGACATCCTGCCAACTCCGAGCCGGACCTCGCCACACGGTTGATCGGGTCCGGCGACCAGGGATCGGCGATCAGGGATCAGCGGTCAGCGGTCGGGCAGTCCGGGGGCCTTGAACAGGGACGGGAGCACGGCCGGCAGGTCGAGCGTGACGCCGGACTGCAGGATCGCGGCCGTCCGGACCGCGTCGATGGCGATGGCCGCCGAGTTCGGACTGTCCTCGACTTCCAGCCGCACCTCCATCGAGAATGGCATCCCCAGGTAACCGTTCCCTTCGATCCTGATGTAGCCGACCTTTCTGTCCTTGAGCTGCGCGATGTGGTCGCTGGGACCGAGATCCATGGCTGTTTCCGGCGAGACGAGTTCGCGCAGCGCGGTTGCTTTCGTCACCCGCTTGGCTGCCGAGCGACCGGTGTCCCGGAGGTTGAGGAAATCGGTGTTGCCGCCAATGTTCAGCTGGTAGGTGGAGTTCACCGTGACGCCCTGCGTTTTCAAGGCGCTGAGCAGCGCCTGGTGCACGGTGGTGGACCCGATATGGCTCTTCATGTCGTCGCCCAGCAGCGTGGTCCCCCGGTTCTGGAATCGCTCCCGCCATTTCGGCGACCGTCCCAGCAGTGCGGGTGTGCAATTGACCAGCGAACAGCCCGCCGCGAGTGCGGCCTCGGCGTACAGTTCCGCTGCCTCCTGGGCGCCGGTGGGCAGGAAGACCACGAGCACGTCGACGGCGGAGTTCCTGAGTTCGGCCGCGACGTCCGCCGCCGTCGCCCGATGGGCGAGGTCGTGGACCTGGACGACGCCGGAGAGCGGGCCCCGGACGCCGTCCGCGAGCGGACCGACGGTGACCACGGGCAGCTGGTCGGGGATGTCGACATAGTGCGTGGTGCAGTTCGGTTCGACGAAGACCGCCTTTTCCAGTGGTATTCCTACCTTTCTGGCATCGACATCGAACGCGGCGGTTATCCGGAGGTCGCGCACCGGTACGGAATCGAGGCCGGGAACGAGGTCGGTGTGCACGATCGTGCCGCTGCTGACCCCGTACAGTGCCTGGACCAGGGCGGAACTGCAGTTTCCGATACCCGCCACAGCTATGTTGGGCATATGCCTGAGCCTTCCGTGCGGTAATCCTGATACTTCATCAGTAGATCGGAGTCCCGGTGCCGGCACAAGACTTGGTTCGAACTGTCATTTATGTTCTGTTGTTCTGCCTTGTCCGGCTATGTTCGGCCGGGGTCGATGCATCGGGCGGCGGCTATATTGACACGGTGTGGAGCCTGCGGTTCGCTTGCGTCGACTGAGAATGCAATTCCAGGGAAGGCGAAATCCGTGCCGCAGATTCGCTTATCGGTCGCCGTGATGGCACATCCGAGCCGCGGGCCGGCTGCCCGTCGGCTCCAGGCAGATCTCGCCGCACTGGCACCCGAGGTGGTGTTCGACCCGGAGCCGGACGGACCGCCGAGCGCGCTGCGCACGGCCCGCCGGGCCTGGAGCGCGGTCGCACCGGACGCCACCCACCACCTCGTGCTGCAGGACGACGTGGTCCCCTGCACCGGATTCGCCGCCCGGATCGCGGATGCGGCGCGGGCGAGGCCCGATGACGGGCTGGCGTTCTTCACCGAGTGGGGGTCCCGCACCGCGCACATGGTCCGGATCGCGGCGCTCACCGGTGCCTCCTGGGCACGTGCCGTGGACGAGTACGTCCCCGCGCCCGCGCTGATGCTGCCGGCCTCCGCCGCCCGCGGCTTCGACGAGTACGCCCGGCTGAAGGCGGACCGGACCACCCCCGACGACGTGGCCCTCGACGACTACCTGCGCGAACTCGGCGTCGGCTGCTACGTCTCGGTGCCGAACCTGGCCGACCACCTCGAAGCGCCCAGCCTGACCGGCAACGACCACATGGGAGCGCGCCGCTGCGTCTGCCTGCCGGCCGACGGCGACCCGCCCGCCGACTGGACCGGACCCGCGGTCGAGGCGCTGCCGATGGTGCCGCAGTTCTCCTGGTGGGAGGGGCTCTCCTGCATCCGGGTGCGCGACGGCGACCGGTACCGCAAGGAGTGGACCGCGCCGATCCTGGCCGAACGCGGGCTCACCGCAGCCGAACTGCGGGCGACCTGCGCGGCTGCCGTGCCGGATGCGGTGCGCGAGATCGTCAGCGAGCTGCTGATCACGCAGTGGTGGCTCACCGCATGCGCGCTGGGCATGGTCGCGGCGGACCTCGGGCTGTCCGCCGACCGCATCCCGGCCGCGGCCCGCCGGCCGGTCGCGGCCCGGGCCCTGGCGACGATGTTCCCCGGCGGGGTGCGGCGGTTTCTGCCGGTCGGCCAGTTCGAGCGGGCTGGTGAGCTGATGGTGGAGCCGCTGATCACGGCGCTGTGCCTGGGAGCGCGCTACGGCGGGAGCCGGTCGTGACCGTGCGGTCCGGCGGTGCGGGAAGGTCCCGGCATGCCGGCGATTGAGGTGCGCGGGGTGAGCAAGCGCTTCCGCTCGCGCGGGCCGCTGTTCCGCAGGCGCAAGGAGGGGCCACGGGAGACGGTGGCCCTGGACCGGGTGGACCTGGAGATCGGGACCGGCGAGTTCGTCGGGCTGCTCGGCCAGAACGGCGCCGGGAAGTCGACGCTGATCCGGGTGATGACGGGGCTGATGGTGCCGGACGCGGGGGAGGTGCGGGTGCTGGGCCTCGACCCGAACCGGGACCAGGTGCGGAACGCCCGCAACATCGGGGTGACCTTCGGCCAGCGCACCCAGCTGTGGTGGGACCTGCGGGCCCGCGACTCGTTCGAGATCCTGCGCGACATGTACGGCCTGCCGGCGGCGACCTACACCCGGCGGATGCGCGAACTCGACGACTTCCTGGGCCTGTCCGCCTTCTGGGACACCCAGGCGCGCCACCTCTCGCTGGGCCAGCGGGTGCGCTGCGACCTGGCCGCGGCGGTGCTGCACCGGCCGGTGCTGCTGTTCCTGGACGAGCCGACGATCGGCCTGGACATCCTGGTGAAGGACCAGGTCCGGGCGATGCTCGCGGACCTCGCCGGGACCGGGGACCACGCGATCGTGCTGACCACCCACGACGTGGCCGACGTCGAGGCCCTCTGTCCCCGGATCGTCCTGATCGACCGCGGCAGGACCCTCTTCGATGGCACCCTCGCGGACCTGACCGGGATCGGCGGTGGCCGGCGCACCGTGGTGGTCGAACTGGCCGGCGGCCGTGCCGCCCCGGAGGTCCGGATGCCGGGCGTCCGACTGCTGGAACTGGACGGTGCTCGGGCCACCTACGCGCTGGAGCCGGGAGTGAGCCAGGCGCGATTCGCGGCCCGAGTGCTCGCCGCCGACGAGGTCAGGGCGATCGACTTCGAGGGCGTCCGGCTGGAGGACGTACTGCGCTCGATCTACGCGGGCGACCACAGCGCGCTGAACGCGCAGCGACCGGCCGCGAGTCCGGCCGCGAGTCCCGCCGCGCGTCCGTCCGCACCCACCCCGCCGTGACCGCCCGCGCCTACCGGCTGGCCCGGATCGCACCGCTGGCCGAACGCATGCGCGGCGCGCGGATGGCGACCACCGGTTTCGTCGTGGCCACCCAGGTCCTGCTCTACTCCCAGCTGTGGCGGGCGTTGTACGCGCACACCGCCACCGTGGCCGGACTCGACGTCCGGCAGGCGGTCACGTACTCCACGCTGGCCACCCTCGCCACCACCGCCCGCGCGATGCGCGGTGCCACCGGAGAGTCCGTCAAGACCCGGATCCTGGACGGCTCGATCGCCTACTGGTTCCTCCGCCCGGTGAGCGCACGCCGGTACCGCGCCTGGTACGGCGTGGGCGAGGCGCTGTACTCGTCGGCCTGGGTGTTCGGCGGGCTCGCGCTCGGGCTGGGCCTGGGGCTGGTCCAGCCGCCCGCCTCGGTCGCGGTGGCCGCGGTGTCGGCGGTCAGCTTCACGCTCGGGCTGGTGGTGCTCTACTACCTGACCGTGCTGATCGACGTGATCGCCTTCTGGACCGTCTCCACCGACGGGGTCACCCGGTTCTACGAGTTCGTGCAGGCACTGCTCTCCGGGGCGCTGGTGCCGCTGTGGTTCCTGCCGGGGTGGCTGGCCGGGCTGACCACGCGGTTGCCGTTCGCGGCCGGGGTGTCGACGCCGATCTCGCTGTACGCCGGACGGATCCCGCTGGCTGACGCGGTGTCGGCGCTGGCCTGGCAGGCCGGCTGGTGCGCCGTGCTGGCGGTGGTCGCGGCGGTCGGCTGGCGCCGCGCCGGACGCCGTCTGGTGGTGCTGGGCGGATGAAGGAGACCGCTGCACGGCTGCGCCGCGCGGCCCGGATCGCCCGGGTGACCGGTCGGGCGGGACTGCGCGAACGCCTCGCCAACAAGGGGGACTTCGTGCTGGCGATCGTCAACGGGGTCACCTACCAGATCACCGTGCTGCTGTTCGCGACGGTGGTGTTCACCCGGTTCCCGCCGCTGGCGGGCTGGACGGTCGCGCAGGTGCTGCTGGTGAGCAGCGTGCGGCTGCTCGCGCACTCCGTGTTCGTGCTGGGGTTCACCAATGTCAGGGAGATCCCGTACCTGATCCGGCAGGGGCGGTTCGACAGCTTCCTGGTACGGCCGGCGCCGGTGTTCCTCCAGGTGTGCACCAGCCGGTTCCCGCTGAACGCGGTGGGGGACCTGACGGTGGCGGCGACCTCGCTCGGGGTCTGCCTGTCCATGCTGCGGCTGGACTGGACCCTCGCCCGGATCGGATCCCTGGTCCTGGCGGTGGCCGGCGGCGCGGCCTTGGAGCTGGCGCTCGCGCTCTGCGTGGCGGGCCTGGTGCTGCGCCGGGCCGGCACCGAGGCGCTGTTCTCCTGGCTGGACACGGTGATCGGGGCCTTCGGCAACTACCCGCTGAACGTGTTCCCCGCGGTGCTGCGGGCCGCGTTCACCTTCGGGCTGCCGGTGGCCTTCGTGGCCTTCTACCCGGTCGCCGCGGTGCTGGGAAAGGCCGCCTCGGTCCCCTACGGACCGGCCTTGACCCTGGCGGCGCCACTGGTCGCGACCGTCTGGTTGGCCCTCGGCGGCTGGGCCTGGCGCACCGGCCTGCGGACGTACACGCGCCGGGGGTGGTAGTCACGGGTGCGCTAGGGTCCTCGGACCGGTCGTGGAGGCGGTCTTCGCGGCTGGACCGGGAGGGGTGATGGTGTGTCGGTGACGTCCTTCGACGCGTTCGAGAGGCTGATCTGGGCGGGCCGGGCGGAGGCGTTCGCCGGGAGTTTCGCCCAGCTGTGCGCCCATCCGGTGCCGCGCCTGCTGGACGCTGCCGGGGTTCGGGAAGGCGTCGGGGTGCTGGATGTCGGGACCGGCACCGGCACGGTCGCCGCGGCGGCCTGCGACCGCGGGGCGACGGTGACGGCGGTCGACGCGGAGCCCAGCATGGTGGAGCTGGCGGCCAAGGCGGCCCCTGCCGCGGAGGTCCGGCTCGCGGTGCTGCCGGTGCTGCCCTTCGAGGACGGCACGTTCGACGCGGTGGTCGGGAACTTCGTGCTCAACCATGTGGGCCACCCCGGCGAGACCCTGGCCGAGCTGCGGCGGGTGGTCCGGCCGGGCGGACGGCTGGCGCTGACGATCTGGACGAACCCCGGGGCACCCGGGCAGACCCTGCTGGGTCGGGCGGTGGAGGCGGCCGGTGTGCAGCGGCCTGCCCACCTGCCCGTGCTCGCTCCCGAGGACGACTTCCCGCGCAGCCCGCAGGGGCTGGTCGACCTGGTCCACGCCGCCGGGTTCTCGCAGGCGCAGGGCGAGACCCTGCGCTGGGACCACCGAGTCGAACCCGAGGTGTGGTGGAGCGGCCCGGCGTCCGGTGTCGCCTTCCTCGGCCAGATCGTGACGGGCCAGCCCGAGGAGGTCCGCGCGGAGATCAAGCGTCAGTTCGACGTGCTCTGCACGGAGTTCGCCGGACCCGACGGCCGCCTCGTACTGCCCCACCAGGCGGTGCTGGTCGGCGCGCGCCGGTGAGTCGCAGCGCGGTTCCGGCGCCGTAGAAGAGCGATGTCCGGGCCGGCCCGTGGGGGCCGGTCCGGACATCGGGGGTCAGGCTTTGGTGGTGCTCTGCTGACGCTGGGTCAGCCGGGGGTCAGGACAGGTCGAAGCGGTCCAGGTCCATGACCTTGGCCCAGGCGGCGACGAAGTCGTTGACGAACTTCGCCTTGGCGTCGTCGCTCGCGTAGACCTCGGCGAGGGCGCGCAGCTCGGAGTTGGAGCCGAAGACCAGGTCGGCGCGGCTGCCGGTCCACTTGACCTCGCCGGTGGCGGAGTCGCGGGCCTCGAAGGTGGTGGCGTCCTCGGAGGTGGACTTCCAGGTCGTGCCCAGGTCGAGCAGGTTGACGAAGAAGTCGTTGGTCAGCGACCCGGGGGTGCTGGTGAGGACGCCGAGCGAGGAGCCCTGGTGGTTGGCGCCGAGCACGCGCAGGCCGCCGACCAGGACGGTCAGCTCCGGGGCGCTCAGGGTCAGCAGGTTGGCGCGGTCGATCAGCAGGTACTCGGCCGGCAGCCGGTTGCCCTTGCCGAGGTAGTTGCGGAACCCGTCGGCGGTCGGCTCCAGGGCGGCGAACGACTCCACGTCGGTCTGGTCCTGGGAGGCGTCGGCGCGGCCCGCGTTGAACGGGACCTGGACGTCGAAGCCGGCGGTCTTGGCGGCCTGCTCGACGGCGGCGCCGCCGGCCAGCACGATCAGGTCGGCCAGCGAGACCTGCTTGCCACCGGTCGCGGCGGCGTTGAAGGACTGCTGGATCCCCTCCAGCGTGCGCAGCACGGTCGCCAGCTGGTCCGGGCCGTTGACCTCCCAGCTGCGCTGCGGCTCCAGGCGGATGCGCGCGCCGTTGGCGCCGCCGCGCTTGTCGCTGCCGCGGAAGGAGGAGGCCGAGGCCCAGGCGGCGGAGACCAGGTCCGACACGGACAGGCCGGAGGCGAGGATCTGGCCCTTGAGGGCGGCGATGTCCTCGGCGTCGACGAGCTCGTGGGTCACCGCGGGCAGCGGGTCCTGCCACAGCAGCACCTCGGACGGGACCTCCGGGCCGAGGTAGCGCACGATCGGGCCCATGTCGCGGTGGGTCAGCTTGTACCAGGCGCGGGCGAAGGCGTCCGCGAAGGCGGCCGGGTCGGCCAGGAAGCGGCGCGAGATCTGCTCGTAGGCCGGGTCGACGCGCAGCGACAGGTCGGTGGTCAGCATCGTCGGGGCGTGGGTCTTGGCCGCGTCGAAGGCGTCCGGGACGGTGCCCGCGCCGGCGTTGTCCTTCGGCCGCCACTGGTTGGCGCCCGCGGGGCTCTTGAAGAGCTCCCACTCGTAGCCGAACAGGATCTCGAAGAAGCTGTTGTCCCAGGTGACCGGGGTGTTGGTCCAGATGCCCTCAAGGCCGCTGGTGATCGCGTCGGCGCCGACGCCGGTGCCGTAGCTGCTCTTCCAGCCCAGGCCCTGCTGCTCCAGCGGGGCGGCCTCGGGGTCGTCGCCGACGCTGTCCGCCGGGCCGGCGCCGTGGGTCTTGCCGAAGGTGTGGCCGCCCGCGATCAGGGCGACGGTCTCCTCGTCGTTCATCGCCATCCGGCGGAAGGTCTCACGGATGTCGCGGGCCGCGGCCAGCGGGTCCGGGTTGCCGTTGGGGCCCTCGGGGTTGACGTAGATCAGGCCCATCTGGACCGCGCCCAGCGGGTTCTCCAGCTCGCGGTCGCCGGTGTAGCGCTCGTCGTCGAGCCAGGTGGTCTCCGGGCCCCAGTAGACGTCCTCGTCCGGCTCCCAGACGTCGGGACGGCCGCCGGCGAAGCCGAAGGTCTGGAAGCCCATGGACTCCAGGGCGACGTTGCCGGTGAGGATCATCAGGTCGGCCCAGGAGATGTTCTGGCCGTACTTCTTCTTGACCGGCCACAGCAGGCGGCGGGCCTTGTCCAGGCTGGCGTTGTCCGGCCAGCTGTTGAGCGGGGCGAAGCGCTGCTGCCCGGCGCCGGCGCCGCCGCGGCCGTCGCTGATGCGGTAGGTGCCCGCGCTGTGCCAGGCCATCCGGATCATGAACGGGCCGTAGTTGCCGAAGTCGGCCGGCCACCAGTCCTGGGAGTCCGTCAGCACCGCCGCGATGTCCTGCTTCACGGCGGCGAGGTCGAGGGAGTTGAAGGCCTCGGCGTAGTCGAAGTCCTCACCGAGCGGGTTGGCCACGGCGGGGTTCTTGGCGAGGATCTTCAGGTTGAGCCGGTCCGGCCACCACTGACGGTTCCCGCCGCCCTGCGTCGGGTGCGCGGCGCGGCCGTGGGCGACCGGGCAGCCGCCCGCCCCGCCCTCCGTCTTCGCGTCTACGACGATTGCATCATGGTTGTCGGACATGGGATTCCTTCCGGACTGGACGGTTCACGAGTCTGCGGATCACAGCGCTCAGCAGCTGCAGGTGGGGCGTACCGGAGGCCTCTTGTCCCTTGGCCAGCGCCGGATCCGATCCTACGATGGACAGAGTCTAAGTCAAGAAGCCCGCCAATCCCACATCCGATCGGAACCCGGACATCCCTTGGTAAACTTCTGGCATCCCGTCGAACCCGAATAGGTGAAACCGATATGAGCGACCTGCTGGAGCGACTGCGAGGGCGCGGCTGGAGGATGACCTCCCAGCGGCGTGTCGTTGCCGAGGTCCTCGACGGCGACCACGTTCATCTGACGGCCGACGAGGTGCACGCCAGGGCCGTGCAGCGGCTGCCCGAGATCTCCCGGGCGACTGTCTACAACACCCTGCGCGAGCTGGTCACCCTCGACGAGGTCATAGAGGTCTCCACCGACGGCCGCGCCAAGCGCTACGACCCCAACGCCCACCACCCGCACCAGCACCTGGTCTGCTCCCGTTGCGGCACCATCCGCGATGTCCATCCGACCGGCGACCCGTTGGCCGCGCTCCCGGAGGAGGAGCGGTTCGGCTTCACCATGTCCGAGGTCGAGGTCACCTACCGCGGGCTCTGCCCGTCCTGCGCGTAGGCCGTCCCGCCGTCGAGTCGAACTGTCCCGGATCGGGCGTCCCCGGGACAGCCGACACGCCGCAGCGTCCCCTCGGGGAGTGTCGGGCGGGCGTGGGTGAAGAGGCCACGCGGCGGGCTGCGACGGGCATATGATCATCTGTCGTCGTAACCCGATGATCGATGGAGGGCCCACGTGTCGGTGCACCAGGAGCAGTCCACGACCCCGCCCGGCCCGGTCACCCGCGATCTGCTGGAGACCCTGGACGAGGTCCGCGACCGGACCCTCGCCCGGCTGGAGGGTCTCACCGACGCCGAGTACCTCTGGGAGCCGGTGGCCTCCTGCATGACGCTCAGGCCGGCCGCGGACGGGAGTTTCCGCGCCGATCCGAGGCCCGGGGCCGAGGACGGGGACGGGGACAAGGCCGGTCCTGCGCCGTTCACCACGATCGGCTGGCGGGTCTGGCACATCGGGGCGGACTGCCTGCGCAGCTACGGCCGCTTCTTCGGTGACGAACCGCTGGGTGACGACCGTCACCTGTGGCCCGGGACGGCGGCCGAGGGCGTCGCGCTGATGAGCCGCGACTGGGCCCGGTTCCGCGGCCAGGTGGAAGCGCTGGGGGACCAGGGGCTGCTGCAGCCGATGGGTCCGCGCGCCGGTGCCTACAGCCACGAGAGCTACCTGCTGCTCGCGCTGCACGCCCTGGACGAGGTCGCGCACCACGGTGCCGAGTTGGGCGTTCTCCGCGACCTCTACCTGCACGGTTTCAAGGCCCGGTCGGCCGAGCCGGCCTGACCCGGCTGCCGACACGGGGACGGGCGGCTGCCGGCCGTGCGCCGGCAACCGCCCGGTCGGGGCGTCAGTTCCCGCGCTCGCCGCGGAAGGCGCGCAGCATCGGCAGGGCGCGGTTGTCGAAGTCGAACGCCGCCTGGTTCTCCCAGGCGTTGCCCGAGGTGGGGTCGGTCTCGTCCCAGCCGTTGCCGGGCACCGCGGTCCAGGTGCCCTCCCAGTAGAAGTAGCCCAGGCCGCGCCCACCGGGGACGGCGGCGACGGTGTCGGCCAGGGTGCGTACCCAGGCCTCCTGGCCGGACGGGGTCGCCGGGAAGCCCTCGACCAGCTCGTCGGCGGAGTCGATCATGTTGGCGAGTGCGTCCTTGCTGTCCAGGCGGAACGGATAGCCGGTCTCGGCGACCAGGACGTCCTTGTCGTAACGGGCGGAGACGTCGGCCAGGTTGGCCGCCAGCCCGGTCAACGGGCCGTGCCAGTAGGGGTAGTAGGAGGCGCCGATGACGTCGAAGGGCACCTCGTAGGACACCGCGTTGTCGAACCACCAGCGGTACAGGCCGTTGTCGCCGCCGTTGGCCAGGTGCAGCACGATCCGGGTGCGCGGCGAGACGGCGCGGGCCGCGGCGATGCCGGACTTCAGCAGGGCCGCCAGCTGCTCCCAGTGGTTCCAGTCGCCGTCCGGCCAGAGCATCCCGCCGTTCAGCTCGTTGCCGATCTGGGCCAGGGCGGCCGGGGTGCCCTGTGCGGCCAGCGATCCCAGGACGTCGGCGGTGTGGTCGTGGACCGCCTGCTTCAGGCCGTCGAGGTCGTAGTCGGCCCAGGCCGCGGGCTTGAACTGCTTGCTGGGGTCGGCCCAGGTGTCGGAGTAGTGGAAGTCGACCATCAGCCGCACGCCGGCCGCGTGCAGGCGCCGGGCGATCGGCAGGATTCGGCGCTTGGTGTTGTACCCGTCCGCCGGGTTGACCCAGACCTTCAACCGGGCGTGGGTCAGGCCGGCCCCGGCCAGGATGCGTATCGCGTCGCCCCTGCGGCCGTCGGGGTAGCGGTAGACGCCGCCCAGCGCCTCGCTCTTGGCGAGCGAGGAGATGTCCATTCCGCGAATGCGCAGCCCGCTGCCGTCCGCCGCCCCTGTTCCGGCGGCTGCGGCGCGGGTGGCCGCGAGCGCGCCGTCGGGGAACGCCAGCGGGAGCGTGGTCGCGGCGGCGGCTGCCGCCACCGCCTTGATCATGGTGCGTCGTTGCACGACGGTCCTTTCATCGCCAGAGGATCGCGTAAGGCTGCGTGTTTCCTTGATTGTTTTTCAAACAAGGTGCAACAGATCCAAACGGAAGCTTGGGGCTGGCAATGGCCGGGGTCAAGAGCGGAGCGTGACCATTTTCGGCACAGTCGTGCACAGTCCGTGCACACCGCCGTGCACAGCCGCCGCCTCGCCGCCCCCGGCGGCCGGCGCCCGACGGCAACCGCCCGGCCCGACGTCGATGCGTCGGACCGGGCGGCGGTGTGCTGCGTTGCCGACGGGGAATCAGCTGCTGTGGGAGACGGTCAGGCCGTAGAAGGCGACCCGGGCTCCGTTGGTGGTGCTGTTGGAGGACGACTGGTTGTAGGAGCCGGCCTTGAAGTACTGCTTGTAGACGTCGAAGGAGGACGGGATGGCGTAGTGCGTGGTGGTGCCGTTGACCGTCAGGTTGATCGTGTTGCCGCCGGAGACGCCGAGCACGTAGCTCCAGGTCTTGCCGATCGACACATTGCCGACGGTGTGCGTGGTCTGGCCGCCGGAGGGGGAGTTCTCGGTGCCGACCACGATGTCGCCGTTGGAGTGGTAGTAGAGCTCCACCAGCGGCTTGGTGGACGAGCCGCCGGTGCCCAGGTGGATCTGCCCGACGCAGACGTTCGACGTCACGGAGACCACGCGCAGGGTGGCGCTCAGCTTGTGGGTGCCGCTGAGCGCCCAGTCCGCGGCGGTGCCGTTGGAGTTCATCTCGCGCAGCTCGGAGCGGGCGTAGTTGGAGTTGGGGGTGGTGACGCCCTTCTCCGGGGCCCAGAAGGTCATCGCGCCGTCGCGGGTGTCGGTGTAGAAGTAGGAGTCCTGGTAGCCGTTGGCCCCCTGCAGCTCCGAGGACGGGATGGTGGTCGGCGAGCCGGGGGAGCCGACCGGCTCCTGCAACTCCCACACCGACAGGTTGAAGTTGCCGCCGGGCGCGACCGTGGGGGAGGCGGCGTTGGCGCTGGTGCCCAGCAGGGTGATGGTGCCGGCTATGCCCATGGCGGTCGCCGTGGCGAGGATCTTGGAGCGGGTTTTCACGTGGGGGTTCCTTCCGCTGCCTGGACCTTGTTCATATACATGAACTAGGTCTAGTCCAATGGTGCGTCAGTTCTGGATAGTACGGACGCACCGCCCCGCCAACAATCCTTTCCGTAGACGGAATTGATATATGCAGGTCAAAAGGTTCACATAGGGAAGGGAAGGTGGTTGCCAGAGGTGTCGTGGCTCTGCGCGGCTGTTCTGTCGTGTGCACCCCGACGGAAGCTAGCGGTTCACAAACGTGAACCGCTGCTGGGGCCCTGAAGCAGTTCGGTGCGCTCCTGCTGCCACCGCTCCAGCAGTTGTGGCAGCTCGCGCCGCAGGAACGCGAAGAAGACCATCGACTCCTTGAGGCGTTCCCCGGCCGGACTGTCCGCGCCGAGCAGGGCGACCCCTTCGCCCATGCTGGACTCCCAGCGCAGGAGCACCTGGTCGCGGCGGAGCATGGTCTCGTGCCATCCGTCGGCCAGCACCCGGTAGCGATCCCGGCGCGAACCGGGGTCGCGCTCGCGGGTGGCCAGGCCGACCTGGGTCAGATAGCGGACCGCCCCGGAGACCGCGGCCGGGCTGATCTCCAGCAGTTCGGCGAGTTCCAGCGAGGTCAGCCGGCCCGAGTCGCTGGACAGCAGGGCCGCGAACACCCGTGAGGGCATCCGCGGGATGCCGCTGTCGCTGAGCACGCCCGCGAACCGCTCGATGAATCCGCGCAGCATGGTGGTGTGGTCGTCCGCCTCGTCGCTCGCCATGGCCCTACCGTATCCGGTATTAGCAGTTTCATAACATTCACAGAATTGTAAAAGTGGTGTAGCTTCGAGCCATGACAACGTCGATCTCCCCGGCGGTCTCCGTGTCCGGGCTGGTCAAGACCTTCGGGCGGACCCGCGCGCTGGACGGCCTGGAGCTGGAGGTCGCCCGCGGCGAGGTGCACGGCTTCCTCGGGCCCAACGGAGCCGGCAAGTCCACCACCATCCGGGCGCTGCTCGGTCTGATCCGCGCCGACTCCGGAACCATGCGGATGCTGGACCGGGACCCCTGGCGCGACTCGGTCGCGCTGCACCGCCGACTCGCCTACGTACCGGGCGATGTGACGCTCTGGCGCAACCTCACCGGCGGCGAGGTGATCGATCTGCTGGGACGGCTCCGCGGCGGTCTGGACGCTGGCCGGCGGGCCACGCTGCTGGACCGCTTCGAGCTCGACCCGACCAAGAAGGGCAACGCCTACTCCAAGGGCAACCGTCAGAAGGTGGCCCTGGTGGCCGCGTTCGCCTCGGACGCCGAGCTGCTGATCCTGGACGAGCCCACCTCCGGTCTCGACCCGCTGATGGAGGAGGTCTTCCGGGGCTGCGTGGCCGAGGAGCGGGACCGGGGCCGCACGGTGCTGCTGTCCAGTCACATCCTGTCCGAGGTCGAGGCGTTGTGCGACCGGGTGAGCATCATCCGGGCCGGGCGCACGGTGGAGAGCGGTTCGCTCGCCGAGCTGCGGCACCTCACCCGGACCTCCGTGGAGGCCGAACTGGCCACCGCCCCGGAGGGATTGGACCGACTGCCCGGTCTGCACGGGCTGGACCTCGGACCCAGCGACGGCGGACCCGGTGACCTCGGACCCAGCGACGGCGGCACCGGCGACGGCACTGCCGTCCGGCTGCGCTGCCAGGTGGACACCGACCGGCTCGACGGCCTGATCCGCGTGCTGTCCGCCGCCGGGATCCGCACGCTGACGAGCCGTCCGCCCACGCTGGAGGAGCTGTTCCTGCGCCACTACGAGCAGGTGCGGTCATGACCGCAGGCCTCGGCGAGCTGCTGCGGCTGGCCCTGCGCCGGGACCGGATCATGCTGCCGGTCTGGATCTACGCGTTGATCGGCTCGGCGGCCAGCACCCTGATCTCGATCCGCCGCCTCTACCCGGACGACGCCTCCCGGGACCGGCTCGCGCAGAGCATCAACGGCAACCCGTCGCTGCGCGCGCTCTACGGGCCGGTGTACGACGCCCACAGCGTGGGTGCGCTGACGGCCTGGCGGATCCTGCCCTACGGGGGTCTGATGATCGGCCTGCTGTGCGTGCTGCTGGTCACCCGTCACACCCGGGCCGAGGAGGAGTCGGGACGGATGGAGCTGGTCGGCGCGGGGGCGGTCGGCCGGGCGGCGCCGCTGGCCGCCGCCCTGGGCACGGCGCTGACCGCCTGCCTCACCGTGGCGCTGGTCGTGCCGCTGCTGATGATCGCCTTCGGTGAGGCTGCCGCGGGCTCCTTCGCCTTCGGGCTCGCCTACGCCGGGACCGGCCTGGTCTTCGCCGGCGCTGCCGCACTGGCGGCCCAGGTCACCGCCACCGCGCCGGCGGCCAACGGCATCGACGGGGCGCTGCTCGGTTTGGCCTTCCTGCTCCGTGCCTGCGGTGACGCCGCCGGGAGCAGCGGCCCCGAATGGCTGGTGTGGCTCTCCCCGCTGGGCTGGGCCGAGCGGGTCCGGCCCTACGCCGACACCGCCTGGTGGCTGCCCGCGCTGATGCTGGCGGCGTTCCTGGTCCAGGTCGCCGGCGCGTACCTGCTGGCGTCGCGGCGCGACCTGGGCAGCGGGCTGCTCCCGCAGCGCCCCGGTCCGCCGGTCGGCGCGCCCTCGCTGCGCAGCGCCTACGCACTCGGTCTGCGGCTGCAGCGCGGCAGCCTGTACGGCTGGACGGCGGCGTTCCTCGCCGCCGGGCTGGTCTTCGGCGGCATCAGCCAGGGCATCCGGCAACTCCTGGAGGGCAGCGGCTCGGTGCAGCGGGTGCTGGAGCGGATGGGCGGCACCCAGGGGGCGGTCGACTCCTATCTGTCCACCATGACCAGCACCTTCGCCATGGTCGCCGCCGTCTACGCGGTGCAGACCGTGCTCCGGCTGCGTAGCGAGGAGACCGGCGGCCGGGCCGAACCGGTACTGGCCACCGGCGTGTCCCGGCTCAGCTGGGCCTGGAGCCATCTGGTCTACCCGCTGCTCGGCTCGGCCGTGCTGCTGGCGGCCGCGGGCCTCGGCCTGGGGCTGGGCACCGGCGCGGTACTGGGGGACCTGGGCGGCTGGACCTGGCGGCTGCTGGGCGCGGCGCTGGTGCAGCTGCCCGCGGTCTGGGTGTTCGCCGGGGCGGCCCTGGCGCTGTTCGGACTGCTGCCGCGATGGACCGCCGCCGCCTGGGGTGTGCTCGGTGCGCTGCTGTTCATCGCCTACCTGGGACCGCTGCTGAGTGCCGGTCAGTGGCTCCTGGACCTGACGCCGTTCACCCATGTGCCGCGGCTGCCCGGCGGCACGGTCACGTTGCAGCCGCTGCTGTGGCTGACGCTGGTGACCGTGGCGCTCGGCGGCGCGGGCCTGACCGGCCTGCGCCGCCGGGACCTGGGCTGAACCGGCGGTTGGGCTGAACCGGCAGCCGGGCAATGGCGACTGACGGTCAGTCAGTCAGCCCTTCCGTCAGAGCCTGTCCGCCGCGTCGCGTCCGGCGGCGCGTCCGGAGAACAGGCAGCCGCCGAGGAAGGTGCCCTCCAGCGCGTTGTAGCCGTGCACCCCGCCGCCGCCGAAGCCGGCCACCTCGCCGGCCGCGTACAGGCCGCCGATGGGGGTGCCGTCCGCGCCCAGCGCCCGGGACTGCAGGTCGGTCTGGATGCCGCCGAGGGTCTTGCGGGTGAGGATGTGCAGCTTGACGCCGATCAGCGGTCCGGCGGCGGGGTCCAGGATCCGGTGCGGGGAGGCGGTGCGCCCGATCCGGTCGCCGAGGTAGCGGCGGGAGTTGCGGATGCCCTGGACCTGGGAGTCCTTGCTGTAGGGGTTGGCGATCTGCAGGTCGCGGGCCTCGATCTGGGCGCGGACGGCGTCGGCCTTCAGCAGCGGCTCGTCGGTGAGCGCGTTCATCTTCGCCACCAGCTCGTCGAGGGTGTCGGCGACGACGAAGTCCGCACCGTGCTGCTTGAACGCCTCGACCGGCGCGGGGGCGCCCTTGCCGAGCACCCGGGAGCGCAGGAACGCCCGGCGGTCCTTGCTGGTGATGTCGGGGTTCTGCTCGGAGCCCGACAGCGCGAACTCCTTCTCGATGATCTTCTGGCTGAGGATGAACCAGGAGTGGTCGTACTGGGCGATGGACTCGGTGGTGCGCAGGTGGCGCAGCGTGCCGAGGGTGTCGTAGCCGGGCAGGCAGGGGTCCGGCAGGCGGCGTCCGAGGGCGTCGAACCACATCGACGAGGGGCCCGGCAGGATGCGGATGCCGTGGCCGGCCCA
The DNA here is from genome assembly GCF_000719095.1 of Streptacidiphilus jeojiense. Taxonomy (GTDB): domain Bacteria; phylum Actinomycetota; class Actinomycetes; order Streptomycetales; family Streptomycetaceae; genus Streptacidiphilus; species Streptacidiphilus jeojiensis. The sequence continues at coordinate 33,372 of NZ_JOEH01000020.1, forward strand.
GATCGGGTCCCAGTTCTGCACGCCCTCGGTGTAGTGCCACATCCGGTCCCGGTTGACCAGGCGGACCCCGGCCTCGGCGCTGATGTCGAGCATCCGTCCGTCGACGTGCGCGGGCACGCCGGTGACCATGCTGCCCGGCGGGGTGCCCATCCGCTCCGGCCAGTAGCGGCGGACGATGTCGTGGTTGCCGCCGATGCCGCCGGTGGTGACGATGACCGCCTGCGCGTTCAGCTCGAACTCGCCGACCGCGTCCCGGTTGGAGGCGACCCCGCGGGCCGAGTCGTCCTCCGCCAGCAGGGTGCCGCGCACGCCGGTGGCCTGGCCGTCGGCGACCAGCAGCTCGTCGACCTGGTGGCGGTGGTGGAAGGTGAGCAGTCCGTTCGCGGCGGCCCGCTGCGCCGAGGCGACGAACGGCTCGACCACCCCGGTGCCGGTGCCCCAGGCGACGTGGAAGCGCGGGACGGAGTTGCCGTGCCCGTCGGCGCGCAGATCGCCGCGCTCGGCCCAGCCGACGGTCGGCAGGAAGCTGATGCCGTGTCCGGTCAGCCAGGAGCGCTTCTCCCCGGCGGCGAACTCCACGTAGGCGCGGGCCCAGCGGACGGCCCAGGAGTCCTCGTCGTCCAGCCGGTCGAAGCCGGCGCTGCCCTGCCAGTCACTCCAGGCCAGTTCGAGCGAGTCCTTCACGCCCAGGTGGCGCTGCTCGGGGGAGTCGACCAGGAACAGCCCACCGAAGGACCAGAACGCCTGGCCGCCGAGGTTGGCGGCGTTCTCCTGGTCCAGCAGGGCGACCCGCTTGCCCCGACTGGTCAGCTCGTGTGCGGCGACGAGTCCGGCCAGTCCGGCTCCGACGACGATGACGTCAGCGTCCATGGGGATCGATTCCTTCTGTGCAGGTGGGCGGGCTGGCAGGGGGTCAGTCTCCACACCCGGACGCCTCCACTGCAACCCCGGGCCGCTGCGCGCACAGGGCGCGGACAGGTTCTGTTAGCGTTCACATGTCTGCCTGTTCATATGTCCCACCCGGTGCGTACCACCGGGCTTCACGCTCCTGCCGCAGACTCCCATCGACCTGGAACGGCGAGTGGGACCCTCAACCGGCGGAGATGGACTTGAAGACCCAGAGCAGCGTGAACCGGCGCGGATTCATCAGAAACGCGACCGGTGCCTCGATCGGCCTGTTCGCGGCCCCGACCGCGTTGAGCTGGCTGGTGCTCCCGCAGAAGGCGGAAGCGGCGGTGACGCCGGTCAAGGCGCTCGCCTTCGTCGACACCTACACCACCAACACCAGCGCCGACCTGACCGTGACCGGCAACGCCGGGGTCCGCGCCCTGTCCGGGATGGACCGGTTCTGGAAGACCGGCACCGCCTGGAACACCGGAACGCCGGCGGCGGACGCCGCCGACATCCTGCGCGCCAACATGCGCTACTGCGCCAGGATCACCGGGTCGCGCACCGACGCCGAGGCGCGCGAGGCCTTCATCTACGACCGGCAGGACCAGAGCTACGCCTCGATCGGCGGCCTGGGCCCGCTCGCCGACCTGTACCGCGCCGGCGCCAAGGCGGTCACCTCCATCACCTCCGCGCCCGACGGGACCCCGGCCACCCTGATCAACGAGGGCGTCCCGGCCGGCGCCCCGGCCGGATCCGCCACCGGCGCCGGGTCCACCACCTCGGACCTCGGCCTGGTGGTCACCCTGGTCAACACCCTGCGCGGCAACTACGCCTCGGGCAACCCCAGCAAGGCCGCCTACCAGTACCCGCGCCCCTGGCGGATGACCGAGGACAGCACGGTGGTCGACACCGGCACGGTCGACGCCTGGGGATTCCCGGTCTACAAGTCCGACGTGCTGGTGGCGCCGCAGCTGCTGCTGCAGCGCAGCACCACTCCCGCCACCGACGGGGGCTTCCCCAGCGGCCACACCAACGCCTTCCACCTGGCCTCGCTGGCCCTGGCCTACGCGGTGCCGGAGCGATTCCAGGAACTGGTGGCGAGCGCCTCGAAGCTCGCCAACACCCGTATCACCGCGGGGATGCACTCCCCGGTCGACGTCATCGGCGGCCGCACCCTGGCCACCGCGCTGGCCGCCGCCACGCTCGCCGACCCCGCCAACGCCGCCCTCAAGGCAGCGGCCCGGGCCCAGGCGGTGGCGTACTTCCAGGCGCAGACCGGTACCACCGCCGACACCCTCTACGCCTTCGCCCACGCGGCCGGCGTGGACACCGACCCCTACGCCGACCGCGAGGCCAACGCTGCCGCGGTCACCCCCCGGCTCACCTACATCCTGCCGCGCCACGGCCGCGACACCCCGCTGACCGTGCCCAAGGGTGCGGAGGTGCTGCTGGAGACCCGGCTGCCCTACCTGGACGCCGACCAGCGCCGCGCGGTGCTGCGCAGCACCGCGCTCCCCTCGGGCTACACCCTGCCGGACGCCGACGACCAGTACACCGCCGAGCAGTGGGGACGGCTGAACCTGTTCGCCGCGGCGGACGGCTACGGGACGTTCGAGAGCGACGTGACCGTGGCCATGGACGCCGCCGACGGCGGATTCAGTGCCGCCGACGCCTGGCGCAACGACATCGACGGCTGCGGCGGCCTCACCAAGCAGGGCACCGGCACGCTCACCCTCTCCGGCGTCAACAGCTACACCGGCGGCACCACGGTGGCGGCGGGCGTGCTCACGGCCGCCTCGCACCAGGCCCTCGGCCACGGGGACGTGCGGGTCGACGGCGGCACGCTGCGGCTCCAGCCGAACCGCGGCGGGGTCGTCGTGCGCGGCAGCGTGGCCCTGGCGGCCGGCGCGACCCTGGCGGTGACGCTCCGTCGGGGCGGCCCGGCGGCCCTGGAGGTCTCCGGCCGGGTGGCGCTGGGACGCGGCGCGGTCCTCAGCATCCACCTGGACGGCGTGGACACCGGGTCCCTCCGCGGCGGTGACCTCACCCTGCCGGTGATCGACATCCGCTCGCTGCAGGGCCAGTTCGCATCGATCACCGTGGACGCCGCCGGCTACCGGGCCGTCCCGGTCTACACGCACCAGGGCCTCTCGGTCCGGATCACCCGTCACTGACCTCATCGAGGAGTACTGGTGACGTCTCGTCAGTACTTTCCATTGCTCGCGCAGCGGATGCACCACACCATGGCACGGCCGTGATGCATCCGCTGCGCTGCGCTGTGCCGAACCATGTGCCAACAGCGGTGCCAACCGCTGTGTCGAACGTCTCAGCACCCACCCTCGCATCAGGAGTTGACATGCTCACAAAGTCCATCCGCCGACGGTTCCGTCCCGCCGCCGTCACGGTCGCCGCGGCGGCCCTGGCCCTGGCCGCGCCGTCGTCGGCGGTCCACGCCGACGACCTCGGCTCGCAGACCCTGGCCGGAGCGACCTCGGTCGGGCTGCACAACACCTACAACGACAAGACCCCGTACACCTACCTGGCCAACGCGCTGGACTCCGGGGCGTCGCTGATCGAGCTGGACGCCTGGGCCAACCCGATCACCCACAAGTGGAACGTCAGCCACGACAACCCGCTGGGCAGCAACAACAACTGCGTCCAGGCCAGCACTGCGGCGGACCTCTACACCGGGGACCGCAACCAGAACCTCGACAGCTGCCTGGACGACATCAGGATCTGGATGCAGGCCCACCCCACGCACGGCCCGATCATGGTCAAGCTGGAGCTGAAGGAGGGCTTCAACTCCTCGGCCGGACTGGACGCGACGGAGCTGGACAGCTACGTCAAGGCCCACCTCGGCAGCCTCGTCTACACCCCGGCCGACCTGCTCACCAAGGCCGACGGCAGTCTCTACCCCGACCTCGACACGGCAGCCAGGGCCGACAACTGGGCCACCCGCGCCGCACTGGCCGGCAAGATCATCGTTGAGGCCATCCCCGGCACCGTCGAGCAGAGCCTCAACTCGTCCTCCACCTGGACCGATGTGGTCGAGGCGGCGCATCTGAAGAGCCTCTACGCGGCCGGGAACATCGCCAGCGCGGAGATCTTCCCCAGCGTGCTCAACGCCCAGACCGGCGACCCCCGCACCCGCTACAGCGACACCACGCTGCGCCCCTGGTTCGTGGTCTTCGACGGCGACGCCGGCACCTGGGTGAGCGACGGCAACACCGAGTGGTACAACACCAACCACTACCTCGCCGTGGTGACCGACGCCTACGACGTCACCCCGGCGCTGAGCTCCTCCGCCCCCACCCTGGCCGACGCCCAGGCCAGGGTGGCGCAGCTCGCCGCCGACGGCGCGTCCTTCGTCTCCACCGACTGGTTCAACGCCCCCGGCGACGGTGTGCTGGGGGAGGTGCTGGCCCGTGGCTGACGCCGTCGCGTCCCGCCCGCGCCGGAGGCCGGGGCGGCTGCTCACGGTCGGGGCGGCGTTGCTGGCCCTGCTCGGCTTCGGCCCGGTCGAGGCCACGGCGCATGCCGCCTCGGCCGCCCTGGCTGCCTCGGTCACCTCGGTGAGCGACCCCGCCGCCCTGGTCGACCCCTATGTCGGGACCGCGTCCAACAGCGACTACAGCTCCGGGAACACCTTCCCCGGCGCCGACGTGCCGCACGGCATGGTGCAGTGGAGCCCTGACACCTCGTCACGCCCCAAGGGCGGCGGCTACAACTACGCCGACTCCAGCATCACCGGCTTCAGCCTCACCCATGTCTCCGGGGTGGGCTGCGACGCCGCCGGGGACGTGCCGTTCCTGCCGACGACCGGCGCGGTCGGCTCCACCCCGGGATCCACCACCGCCTCCTTCTCGCACTCGGGCGAGACCGCCTCGCCCGGAAGCTACGCGGTGACCCTGGGCAACGGCACCAGCGCCGCGCTGACCACCACCACGCACGCCGGAGTGGCCCGCTTCGGCTACCCGGCCACCACCGCGGCCGATCTGATCCTGAAGTTGAACGACAGTCAGATCCCCTATGCGGCATCCACGTTCACCGTGAACAGCAGCACCGAGGTGACCGGATCGGTGACCAGCACCGGCTTCTGCGAGGCCACTGACCCGTTCACGGTCTACTTCGCGGTCAGCTTCGACCACCCGATCACCTCCTCGGCCGCCTACAGCACCACCTCGGCCGGCCCCGGAGGCGAGACGCTCACCTTCGACACCAGCACCGGCAGCACCACCGTCGAGGCCCGGGTCGGCGTCTCCTACACCTCGGTGGCCGAGGCGCAGGCCAACCGTGACGCCGAGGTGCCCGGCAAGTCCTTCGCCGACGTCGCGGCCGCGGCGCGCACCGCGTGGACCGGCGCGTTGGGCCGGATCACGATCGGCGGTGGGACCACCGCGCAGCAGACCACCTTCTACACGGCGCTGTACCACGCCTCGCTCTTCCCCAGCGTGGTCAGCGACGCGGACGGGCGGTACCGCGGCTACGACGGCGCGGTGCACACCGTGGGCAGCGGACACGCCGCGCAGTACACCGACTTCTCCAACTGGGACACCTACCGGTCCCAGGCGCAGCTCACGGCGCTGCTGGACCCCGGCGCGGCCTCCGACATGGCGCAGTCGATCGTCAACGACTACACCCAGGGCGGCACGCTGACCAAGTGGGGGATGGCCACCGGCGAGACCGACATCATGGTGGGGGACTCGGCGGTGCCGGTCCTCGCCGACTACCGCGCCTTCGGTGCGACCGGATTCGACACGGCGACCGCGCTGGCCGCCATGGTCGCGGAGCAGACCACCGACACCGCGGTCACCCCCGGCGTGACCTACCTGGACAGCTTCGGCTACCTGCCCACCAACAGCCTCTACGGCTGCTGCCACGAGTACGCCACCACCTCCACCCAACTGGAGTACGACACCGACGACTTCGCCCTGTCCACGTTCGCGGCCGCGCTGGGCGACAGCGCCACCGCGACCCGTTTCCGCAACCGGGCCCAGGACTGGAGGAACATCTACAACAGCTCCAGCGGGTACATCCAGCCGATCCACTCCAACGGCAGGTGGATGGACGGCTTCAACGCCAAGCTCATCACCAGCACCGCGAGCAACGACTTCGCCGAGGGCGACGCCTTCAGCTACACCCCGATGATCCCGTTCAACATCGCCGGACTGGCCACCGCCGAGGGCGGTTCGGCGAGCCTGGCGAGCTACCTGGACAGCGTGCTCTCCGGCTACCAGGGCCTGGGCAGCGTCATCGGCACCCAGTCCAACATGGGCAATGAGCCCAGTCTCGAACTCCCCTGGGAGTACGACTGGGTGGGGCAGCCGTACAAGGCCCAGAGCACGGTCCGCGCGGTCCAGGACCAGCTGTGGGCCGCCACCCCGGCCGGCCTGCCCGGCAACGACGACCTCGGCGAGCTCAGCTCCTGGTACGTGTGGTCGGCGCTCGGGCTGTACCCGGAGACCCCGGGCACGGCCGACCTGGCCATCGGCAGCCCGCTGTTCCCGCAGGCGGTGGTCGCCCTGGGCAGCACCGGCAGGACCATCACCGTCACCGCCCCGGCTGCCGCCGACGCCGACCCCTACGTCCAGAGCCTCACCGTCAACGGCAGCGCCTGGAACCAGGCCTACCTGCCGGCCGCCGACACTACCGCCGGCGCGGCGCTGGACTTCACCCTGGGCGGTTCGGCCGTCACCTCCTGGGCGGCGGCAGCCGCCGACGCGCCCCCGTCCTACGACGGCACCGCCAACGGCACGGTGGCCGAGCCGACCGGTCCGATCACCGAGACGGCGACGGGCAAGTGCGTCGACGACAAGGGTTCGGGCACCTCCAACGGCACCGCCATCCAGCTCTACACCTGCAACGGCACCTCGGCGCAGAGCTGGGCCCTGGTGCCGGACCACACCCTGCAGGTGCTGACCGACTGCATGGACGTCACCAACGGCGCTACCACGAGCGGGACCAAGGTCCAGCTGCACACCTGCAACGGCACCACCGCCCAGCAGTGGCAGACCGACTCCTCCGGCGAACTGGTGAACCCGGTCTCGGGCCTGTGCCTGACGGACACCAGCGCGGGCGCCACCAACGGCACCCAGCTCACCATCGCCACCTGCGCGGCGGGCACCGGCCAACGCTGGACGGTGCCGACGACGGGGTGACGGCGGGGTGACGGCTCCGCGACGGCGGCAGGTCGACGGACGGTAATCGCGTCGTGTCACTTCGTGCACTTTCCGTAGTCGTTCGACTACGGTGTGTGCTCGTGGCGCCCGCACGCATGTCCCATGTCCTCCGAGCAGGGCGCCGCCATCGAGTACGTCAAGGAGTCAGATGATGAAGCATGTCCTGCGCAGCGCCGTCGCGGTGTTGACCGCCATCAGTGCGTTCACCGCCGTCGTCGGAGTCGGCACCGCGTCCGCCGCCCAGACCGGCCAGGTCCGGGCGGCCCTGCCGGCCAGCACCCGGGTGTCGCCGGGCCCGGACTGTGCCAACAACGGCAACACCGACCCGTGCTGGGAGTACCAGACCTGGTTCTGGACCTTCGACAACTGCAACAACTACTTCAACGAGCACGGCTACGACCCGTCCCGCTACGACAACCACATCTGCGCGGTGTTCACCAACGGCGCCACGGTGGGACTCTGGCTCCACAAGTACAACGGCTGAGCCGGCCGACCGCCGCCGGGGACCGCGCCACGGTCCCCGGCGGCGGTCCGTCACGCGTCCTGACGTATCGTCAACCGGCGCTGCGGGTGCGGGAACGGAAGGTGCGGCGGTAGGTGTCCGGGGGTACGCCGACGGTGCGGTGGAAGTGGCGGCGCAGCGTCGTGGCGGTGCCCATACCGGCCGCGGCGGCGACGGCGTCGATACTGTCGTCGGTGGATTCGAGCAACTCCTGGGCGTGGCGGATGCGTTGGGTCAGCAGCCACTGCAGCGGGGTGGTGCCGGTCACCGACCGGAAGTGGCGGCCCAGGTTGCGTGAGCTCATCCGGGCCCGGCGGGCCAGGTCCTCCACCGTCAGCGGCTGGTCCAGCCGTTCGACCACCCAGGGGAGCAGTTCGGCCAGCGGGTGGTTGTCCTGGGCGGGCACCGGGGTGGTGACGAACTGGGCCTGGCCGCCGTCCCGGTGCGGCGGTACGACCAGGCGGCGGGCCACGGTGTTGGCGGTGGCCGAGCCGTGGTCCAGGCGCACCAGGTGCAGGCACAGGTCCATGGCGGCGGCCTTGCCGGCGGAGGTGAGCACGCTGCCGTTGTCCACGTAGAGGACGTCCGGGTCCACCTGCACCTTCGGGTATCGGTCGGTGAGGATCCGGGTGTGCGCCCAGTGCGTGGTCGCGCGCTTCCCGTCCAGCAGTCCGGCGGCGGCCAGGACGAAGGCTCCGGTGCACAGCGAGGCCACGCGTGCGCCGGCGTCGTGGGCCGCGCGCACCGCGTCGACCAGGTCGGCGGGCGGCTCCTGGTCGACGTCGGCCCAGCCCGGGACGATCACGGTGTCGGCACGGGCCAGGTGCTCCAGGCCGTGGTCGGGCTCCAGCCGGAAGCGGCCGACCTGCACGGCGGCCGATCCGCAGAGGAGCAGGTCGTACCAGGGGCCGCTGACGGCGGCCGGGGCCGGGCCGAAGACCTCGCAGGCCAGGGCCAGTTCGAAGTGCAGCATCCCGTCGGTGACGGCCAGTGCGACAGTGGTCATGTCCGGAATTGTACGGGGCATGGCGTTCCGGACACTCGTCCGGGGCGTCCGCTCCGGCCAGGATGATCCGTGACGGAGCGCGGTGGATCGGCTGAGCACGAGGAGAACCCATGGGATCAGGGCAGGCAGTGACGGTGTTCGGCGCGTACGGCCACACCGGGCGCTTCGTGGTGGCCCGGCTGCTGGAGCGTGGGCTGGTCCCGGTCCTCTCCGGCCGTGACGAGGGGAAGTTGAAGGAACTGGCGCTGTCCCGGCCCGGGTTGGAGCTGCGTCCGGCGTCGGTCGATGATCCGGCCTCGCTGGACCGGGCACTGGCCGGTTCGGCGGCCGTGGTCAACTGCGCCGGACCCTTCGCCACCACGGCCGCCCCGGTGATCGAGGCGGCCCTGCGCGCCGGGATCCCGTACCTGGACGTGGCGGCCGAGATCGAGGCCAACGCCGACACGTTCGCGCAGTTCACGGATGGCGCCCGGGCCGCGGGAGTACCCGTGGTCCCCGCGATGGCCTTCTACGGCGGCCTCGGTGACCTGCTGGCCACCGCCGCGATGGGGGACTGGACGGCGGCCGACGAGGTGCACATCGCGTACGGGCTGAGCAGCTGGCACCCCACCGAGGGGACCCGGGCGGCGGGCGCGGTCTCCCGGGAGCGGCGGGGCGGCCGACGGGTCCGGTACGCCAAGGGGCAGTTGGAGTACGTCCAGGACGCAGCTCCGAGGCTGCAGTGGACGTTCCCCGAGCCGATGGGCCCGCAGGCCGTTATCGGCGAGTTCTCGATGGCCGACGTGGTCACCGTGCCCAGCCACCTCGACGTCCCGGAGGTCCGCTGCTACATGACCGAGGTGGCGGCCAGGGACCTGTCGGCCCCGGACACGCCGGCCCCGAGCGCGGTCGACGAGGACGGACGGTCCGCGCAGACCTTCCTGGTCGACGTGGTGGTGCGCTCCGGCGACAGCGAACGGCGGGCCGTGGCCAGGGGCCGGGACATCTACGCCGTCACCGCGCCGCTGGTGGTGGAGGCCGTGGAGCGGATCCTCGACGGACAGAGCAGGACGGTCGGTGTCGCCTCGGCCGGCGAGGTCTTCGACGCGGCCGACTTCCTCCGCGCGCTGTCCCCGCATGTCTCGCTGGAACTGCCCCGGTAGCCGGGCCGGTTCAGCCCGTGCGGTCGGGCCAGGCGACGTCGTCGACGGCCAGCCACGGCTCGCGGGTCACCGCCGATGGGGTGATCCCGGCGAAGGCCGCGACGTCACGGTGCAGATGGGACTGGTCGGCGTAGCCGGTCTCCGCCGCGACCCGGGCCGCAGCCTCGCCCGCGACCAGGAGGTGCACCGCCCGGTCGAAGCGGACCAGCTGCGCGGCGCGCTTGGGCGGCAGACCGATCTGCGAGCGGAACCGGGCCCACAGCCGCTTGCGGCTCCAACCCACCTCGCCCGCCAGGTCCTCGACCCGGACCGTCCCCCGTCCGCCGACGATCCGGCGCCAGGCCCAGGCCACCTCGGGGTCGAGCAACGTCCTTGCCCCACCGGCGGGTTCGAGGAGTTTCTCGACCAGGGCGAAGCGCACCTGCCAGGACGGGGCCTCGCTCAGCTGCTCACGGATCCGTCCCACCGCGCGGCCCCACACGGCATCGAGGGGTACGACACCGTCCAACTCGGCCGGGGGAACGCCTAGTACCGCGCCCGCCACCAGCGGGGACAGCCGGAGCTGCAGGCACTCGACGTTCTCGCCGCGCACCCACGCCGCCCCACCGAACCCCAGCCCGAGCCCGGCCACCATGGATCCACGCTGCTGCCGTCCGGCCGCATCGGACACGACCGGCGGGCGCGCACCGAACTCCACCGCCACCATCACCGAGGGATGCGGAATCACCCGCTGGCCGACCTCGGCCCGGCCGCTGTCCCGGAAGCCGGCCATGCCGACCCCGGCCGGCAGGCGGGGCCGGGTCGGGCTCGCCACCTCCCAGACGGACACCGGCTCACGGCCGCCGGTCTGCATGCTCATAGCCCAAGGATGCCCCGTCCGGTCGGGACATTCGTTCAATACCCGTGGACCGGCGGGCGCCACGGTTGGCCCATGACCATGACCACTGAGAGCCTGCTCCTCCCCGTCGAGGGAGGGGACATCCACGTGCAGCAGGACGGCCCCCGCAACGGCACGGCACTCGTGCTCGTGCACGGACTCGCCGGGTCCTCGCACTGGTGGGACGCGATCGTGCCGGAACTGGCCGGGGCCCATCGGGTCGTCCGGATCGACCTGCTCGGACACGGTCGGTCGGCCAAGCCGGACGGTCCCGGCTACCAGGTCCCCGAGCACGCGCGCCGGGTCGGCGCGGTCCTGGACCGGCTCGGGGTCGAGCGGGTCGTCGGGATCGGGCACTCCACCGGCGGCCTGGTCGTGACCGCGCTCGCCGAGGAACGGCCGGAGCTGGTGGCCGCGTTGGCGCTGATCGACACCGGGCCCAGGCTGGACGCCTTCATCTCCGACGGGTTCGCCGGGCGGCTGCTGCTCACTCCGGGCATTGGGCCGCTGCTGTGGCGGATCCGGACCGACGGCCTGATCCGCAAGGCGCTGAGCACAGGCTTCAGCCGCCCCGGCTTCGAACTCCCGCAGCAGATCGTGGACGACGTGCGGGGCATGACGCTGCACGGATCCACGGCCACGTCGCTCGGCGCCGAAGAGTACCTGCAGCAGGGGCAGGTCCCGGCGAGGGTGACGGCCCTGGGCAAGCCGCTGCTGGTCGTCTTCGGCGAGGAGGACCGCAGATGGCGGCCGTCGTCCGCGGCCGACTACGCGGCGGTTCCGGGTGCCGGGGTCGAACTGCTGCCCGGCCTCGGCCACTCGCCGATGCTGGAGGATGCGCAGCGGACCGCGGCCCTGCTCCGGCCCTTCCTCGCGGCCCATGCGCAGGAGCCGGGTTAGGACCGCCGCCCAGGGCTGTCGGCTCAGGGCTGTCGGCTCCGGGTGTGCAGCGCGGCGCAGGCGCTGGGGTCATATTGACATGCAATCGTCAACAGTTCGTAACCCGGGACCCCTTCCCCGCGTTCGTTCTACGCGCGGATACTGCGAGTCTACGCGCGTTTCACAGCTGCTGCACACCCAATCGCCAACGGAGGCACAGCATATGACGTCTGTTCACTTCGCCCGTGGCAAGGCCGCCCTGGCCGCCGCCGCCCTGTTCGCCGCAGGACTGGCCGGGGTTGCGGCCACGGCTCCCCAGGCCCATGCGGCGACGACCACGCACCGGGTGCTGTTCGACGACGCGCACGCCGAGACCGCGGGCAATGCCGACTGGATCATCAGCACCAGCATCCCGGACCCGCTCGCCCAGAACGCCAACCCCACCAAGGAGTCCGACTGGACCGGGGCGCTCTCCGCCTGGGGCGTGGCCCTGCAGAAGACCGGCCAGTACAGCCTGAAGACCAGCACCAGCGCGCTGAGCTACGGAACCAGCTCCAGCCTGGACCTGTCCAACTTCGACACCCTGGTGATCGACGAGCCCAACACGGTCTTCACCGCGGCCGAGAAGACCGCGATCATGAAGTTCGTCCAGGCCGGCGGCGGGCTGTTCCTGGTCTCCGACCACACCGGCAGCGACCGCAACAACGACGGCTGGGACTCGCCAGCCATCATCAACGACCTGCTGAGCAACAACTCGGTCGACAGCAGCGACCCGTTCGGCTTCTCGGTCGACCTCCTGAACATCACCAAGGACACCCCGAAGGCCATCACCGACGCGAGCAACCCGATCCTGCACGGCAGCTTCGGCACCGTGACCGGCAGCAACATCTACAACGGCACCACCTTCACGCTCAAGCCCGCCGACAACTCCTCGGTGAAGGGCCTGCTCTACCGGACCGGCTACAGCGGCAACACCGGCGCCTTCTTCGTCACCAGCACCTTCGGCTCCGGCCGCGTCGCCATCATCGGTGACAGCTCCCCGTTCGACGACGGCACCGGCCAGGCCGGCAACAGCCTCAACGACGGCTGGGACGACCCCACCGGCACCAACGCCCCGCTCGCCCTCAACGCCACCGCCTGGCTCGCCACCGGCAGCGGCACCAGCACCGGCGCGGTCAGCCTGACCAACCCCGGCAGCAGCAGCGCGACCGTCGGCACCGCCACCTCGCTCCAGCTCTCGGCGAGCGACACCGCGGGCGGCACCCTCTCCTACAGCGCGACCGGCCTGCCCACCGGGCTGAGCCTGAACGCATCCACCGGCCTGATCAGCGGCACGCCCACGACCGTCGGCAGCTACTCGGTCACCGCCACGGCCACGGACTCCACCGGGCCCAGCTCCTCGGTCGGCTTCACCTGGACCGTCTCCAGCTCCGGTGGTGGTGGCGGCTGCACCGCTGCGCAACTGCTCGGCAACCCCGGATTCGAGACCGGCACCGCCTCGCCCTGGACCGCCGGCGGCACCACCATCTACAAGGGCACCGCCGAACCCGCCCACACCGGCAGCTACGCCGCCTGGCTGGACGGCTACGGCACCACCACCACCGACACCCTCGCCCAGACGGTCGCGCTGCCGAGCGGCTGCTCCGCGTACACGGCCAGCTTCTGGCTGCACATCGACACCGCCGAGACCGGCAGCACGGCCTACGACACCCTCAAGGTCCAGGTGCTCAACAGCTCGGGCACGGTGCTCGGCACCCTGGCCACCTTCTCCAACACCAACGCGGCCGCCGGCTACACCCAGCACAGCTACAGCCTGGCCGCTTACGCCGGACAGAGCGTCACCCTGAAGTTCACCGGCGCCGAGGACTACACCAAGCAGACCTCCTTCGTCGTCGACGACGCGGCGGTCAACGTCAGCTGACGCAGTGGCAGAAAAGCCCCGGCCTCAGAGCACCGCCTGGGAACACCGGCTTGAGAACAGCGGCTTGAGAACACCGGCTTGAGAACACCGGCCCGTCCCGAACCGCCACCGGCGGACCGGGGCGGGCCGTCCGCCGTCCGCGGCTGAGAACCTGCGGAGACCCGCCCGGTCGGCGCCGCGGGCGTGATAGGCATGCCCGGGTGACGATCTTCCCCGATGCCCCGGCGACAGAGGAGCTTTCGATGACGGATGCAACAACCGAGTTGACCGCAGAGCAGATCGTCGACTACGGCATGCCGGTGGGGCTTGCGATGTCCCCGGACGGCCGACTGGTCGCCTACGCGGTCAGGAACACCAGGAAGGGGGAGCCGCCGATTCGCTCGCTCTGGGTGGCCGCCGCTGACGGAAGCTCAGCTCCGAGGCGGATCAAGGCGAACCCGGCGCCGATCAGCTCGCTGCGCTGGGCACCGGATTCGCAGTCGCTGATCTGCATGCTGGGCGGCAAGCTGCACCGGATCGGCCTGGACGGCGGCGAGGCGGGCGCCGCTGGGGAGCCGCTGACCGCCTGGGGCGGCGCGATATCCGACCAGTGGCCGCTCGCCGACGGCCGTACCGTCGCGGTGGCCGCCGAGGACGAGCCCACCGAGGAGGACGAGCGCAGGGAGGCCGAGCGCGACGACGCCAGGGTGTGGGGGGAACGGGAGCCGCTCAGCCGGCTGCGACTGCTGGACCTCGACACCGGTGTACTGCGCCTGGTCGACGGACTGGCCCACCGCCACGTCGTGGACGCGGCACAGCGGCCGGACGGCGGGCCTCTGGCGGTCCTCACCTGGAACTCCCCGGACCTGGACCCCGGCCTCTACAACGCCGAACTGCACCTGGTCGACCCGTTGACCGGGGCGGTCCAGGACCTCGGCGCCGTCGGGGCCGACGCCGGCTCCCCGGCCTGGTGGAGCGTCGACGGCGCGTGGCATGTGGCCTATCTGGCGGTCGCCCCGCCCGGCCTGGTGGAAGGCCGCGCGGTCCTGGACGTCACCGTGCCCGCCGCCGGCGTCGCGCCCGCAGCACACAGCAATCTGACGGCCGGTATGGCCGTCTGCCCGACCAGCCTGGTGCAGATCGCGGACGGCCCGCCGCTGGCGCTGTTCGCCGACGGACTCGACACCGCGGTCCACCGGCTCGACCCCGTCGAGCGGCGGTTCCAGCGGCTGTCCGGACTGGACGGCCTGGCCTTGTCGCTCACCGCGAGCCGCTCGGGGGCGACGGTCGCCGTGGTGGCGACCACGGCCTACGCACCGCGCGACATCCACGCCGGACCTCCCGCCGGTCCGCTGCTCAGGCTCAGCGACACCAGGCCGGAGCTGCGCCGGATCACCTGGGGAAAGCAGGAACGGCTGTCCTGGAAGGCCGCCGACGGGCTGGCACTCGACGGACTGCTGATCCTGCCGCCCGGTCGCAGTCGGGCGGACGGTCCGTTCCCCCTGGTCGCCCTGGTGCACGGCGGCCCCTACGACCGGTACGCCGACGAGCTCATGCTCAATCCGGTGATCAGCGGCCAGTGGCTGGCGACGGGCGGGTGCGCGGTCTTCATGCCCAACCCGCGCGGCAGCGAAGGCCGCGGCGCCGACTTCGCCGCCACGGTCGTGGGCGCGGTCGGCGAGGACGAGTGGACCGACATCGTCAGCGGGATCGACCTGCTGGTCGCCGAAGGGGTGGCGGACCCGGAGCGGCTCGGCATCGCAGGCTGGAGCCACGGCGGCTTCATGGCCGCCTGGGCGGTGGGGCAGACCGACAGGTTCAAGGCGGCCCTGATGGGTGCGGGCATCAGCGACTGGGGCGTGCAGACCGCACTCGGTGAATGGGGCCTGCAGGACAGCGCCCTCGGCGGCAGCTCCGGCTGGGAGGGTCCCGGACCGCACCGCCACGACCGGCTCAGCCCGGTCTCGTACGCCTCGCGGATCCGCACGCCGGTCCTGATCGTGCACGGGGAGGAGGACACCAATGTGCCCTTCGGCCAGGCTGTGCTCTTCCACCGTGCGCTGCGCTACTACGGGGTCGACCACCAGTTGGTCGCCTATCCGCGCGAGGGCCACATCATCCACGAACGCAACCACCAGCTCGACCTGCTGCGGCGCAGCCGCGAGTGGTTCGACCGCCGGCTCGGGGCCGGGACCGGCTGAATCCGCTCGGCCGGGGCCCTCAGAGCAGTTCGGCGTGGGCCGTGCCGTCGGTGATGCCGAATCCGATCCTGCACGGGAACAGTGACGCATCGCCGGCGGCCCGCAGTTCGAGATCGCGGGTGACCACCCCCCGCGTCAGCCTGCGGTGACCGCCAGGTCATTGGCGCGCAGCAGCTCGGCGAGCCGGGCCGGGGCGGTACGGAGGGAGCCGGCGGTGTAGGGCGGCTGCGGGTCGTACTCGCTGACGAGCTGGATCTGGCGGGCGACATCGTCCCCGGCGATCCGGCCGGCCAGCTCCAGCGCGAGGTCGATCCCGGCCGACACCCCGGCGGCGGTCGCGTACTTCCCGTCGAAGACGGCCCGCTGCTCCACCGGGACGGCGCCGAACAGCCGGAGCTGGTCGAGGCAGATCCAGTGCGAGGTCGCCCGCCTGCCGTGGAGCAGGCCGGCCGCGGCCAGCAGCAGCGAGCCGGAGCACACCGAGGTGGTCCAGGTGGTGGTCGTGTCCACGCGCCGGATCCACTCCAGGGTCTGGTCGTCGTCCATCAGCCGAGCCATGCCGGGTCCGCCGGGCACCAGCAGCAGATCGGCCGCGGACAGGTCGGCGAGCGCCGCGTCCGCGGTCAGCGCCAGGCTGCCCAGGTCGGTACGTACCGGGCCGGGACGCGCGGCGGTGAAGACGACCTCGGCCCCTGGCAGCCGGGCCAGCATCTCGTAGGGGCCCACCGCGTCCAGGGCGGTGAAGTTGTCGTAGAGCAGGATCGCGATCTTCATGGGACTCCTCAGGCGGTTTCGCCGACCAGGGGAACAGGAACGGCAGGGACTACAGGGACGCAGGGTCGACGGGGGCGACGAGGGGACGGAAGCGGCGCCGGTACTCCGCCGGTGACACGGCCAGGGCTCGGACGAAGGCGCGGCGCATGGACTCGGCGGTCCCGTAACCGCAGGCGCGGGCGATCTGCTCGACGCCGTCGGCACTGTCCTCCAGCCGGCGACGCGCCTCCTCCAACCGGGCAGCGTCCACATAGCGCCCGGGTGTCTGCCCCACCTGGGCGCTGAAGGAACGGGCGAACTGACGGGGCGACAGCGCTGCCCGGTCGGCCAGTGCCTGCACCGACAGGTCGGCGTCCGGATGCGCAACGATGAAGTGCTGCACCTCACGCAGCACATCGCGCTCAGCCGCCTGCACCGCCAACTGCGCACTGAACTGCGCCTGCCCGCCCGGCCTGCGCAGGAAAACCACCAGGTGACGGGCCACCAGCAGCGCCGCTTCCCGGCCGAGGTCCTCCTCCACCAGCGCCAGCGCCAGGTCGATCCCCGCGGTGACCCCGGCGGAGGTGGCCACCGGGCCGTCCCGCACGAAGATGGGTTCGGCATCGACCTCGACATCGGGAAAGCGGCGCGCCAGCGACCCGGCGTAGGCCCAGTGCGTGGTGGCCCGGCGTCCGGCCAGCAGCCCGGCCTCCGCCAGCAGGAACGCACCGGTGCACACCGAGACCACACGCTGCGCCCCGGCCGCCAGTTCGGCGATCCGCCGCACCAGCCCGGGCTCCGGCCGCGCGGTACCGAGGCCACCGGGCACGATCAACGTATGCGGCGGCTCCACCACGTCCAGATCCCGGTCCGGCAGCAACCGCAACCCGCTGGAACACCGCACCGCCGCCCCACCGGCCGCCGCCGTCAGCACCCGGTACGCCCCACTCTGCGCACCGGCCCCGGCGAACACCTCCAGCGGCCCGCTGACATCAAGGCTCTGCACGCTCTCGAACAGGACGATGAGCACATCACGGCTGGTCATGCCCACCAGCCTGGCAGCCGCAGCAGGTGGCAGCAATGACGAATAACCCACCTTTACTGCCAGCGACCGCCGGCTCGGGGCCGGGACCGGCTGAAACCCGCTCGGCCGGGGCCCTCAGAGCAGTTCGGCGTGGGCCGCGCCGTCGGTGATGCCGAATCCGATCCTGCACGGGAACAGTGACGCATCGCCGGCGGCCCGCAGTTCGAGATCGCGGGTGACCACCCCGCGCGCCCACGGCCGGAGCCCCACCGGCAGCAGCTTCACCGACCCTCCGGTGAGCCGGACGTACGCGGGCCGGTCGTCGTCGGCGAGGTCGTCCCCGGCGAAGCCGACCGCCGCCACGTCCAGCACGACTCCGGTCTGCCCCTGCGAGATGACCGTCGGAAGGTCGAGCATGTCGGCGAGCGCGCTCGGCCCGATCGACCGCTCGCGACGTGGCTTGTTCTGCTTCTGACGACCCATGACCGGCATCGTAACCGGGCAGGGTGTCCCGCCACGTCAGGTATACGCTCGGCTGCATGCCCAGTCCCGAGGTGTCCCTCTTCTCCGGTCGTGACGGTGTGCGCCTTGCCTATCGGGAGGTGGGGGAGGGGCGGCCGCTGGTGCTGCTGCACGGTTTCAGCGGCGACGCGGCGCTCTGGCTGGCCGACGGTCAGGCCGCGGCGATCGCGGCGAAGGGGCACCGCGTGATCCTGCCGGACTTCCGCGGCCACGGCAGCAGCACCAAGCCGCAGGACGCGTCCGCCTACCCGCCCGACGTGCTGACCGACGACGGTCTGGCCCTCGTCGAGCACCTGGGGCTGGACGACTACGACCTCGGGGGCTATTCGCTCGGCGCACGTATCGTGGTCCGGATGCTGGTCCGTGGCGCGACGCCGGGGCGGGCGGTGGTCGGGGGACAGGGCCTGCGTGAGGTGCTCGGCATCGGCGGCGGGGCGGGGGAGTTCGTCCGGCGGGTGTTCGCCGACCCGGACGCGCACGAGCCCGGCTCGCGGGAGGCGCGGGCCGCGGAGGCATTCCTGGCGCGGGGGGAGGATCCGGTCGCGCTGATCCACGTGCTGGACTCGATCGTCGCAACGCCGGTGGAGCCGTTGGGCGGTGTCCAGGTGCCGACGCTGGTGGCGGTCGGCAGCGATGACGAACGGGCCGTCTCGGCCGACGATCTGGTCGCGGCGCTGCCGCACGGCACCCGGGCCGTACTGCCCGGGGACCATCGGACGGCGGTCTCCGCACCGGAGTTCGTGGCAGCGATCGTGGACTTCCTCGCCGACCCCGCGGGGCGGAAATCCGGATGACCGGTGCGGGGTCGTCTCCCTACGCTCTGCGACATGGACAGTGGTCAACACCTGCTGAATGTCGTCGATGTGGAGGCGACCTGTTGGGACGGTGAGCCGCCGACCGGGGCGGTGAGCGAGATCATCGAGATCGGCCTGACCGTCGTCGACCTCGCCCGGGGCGAGCGTGTCGGGCGGCACCGGGTGTTGGTGCGGCCGACCCGATCCACCGTCAGTTCCTTCTGCACCGAGCTGACCGGGCTCACCCAGGCCGAGGTGGACACCGGCCTCGCCTTCGCCGACGCCTGCCGGCTGCTGGCCGCCGAGCACGAGGCCTGGGCCCGCCCCTGGGCCAGTTGGGGCGACTACGACCGGCACCAGTTCACGCGCCAGTGCAGTACCACCGGCACCGGGTACCCGTTCGGCCGTCGGCACACCAACGCCAAGCTCGTCTTCACCGAGGCCCACGGGCTGCGCAAGCGACCGGGGATGGCCCAGGCGCTGCAGATCGCCGGACTCCCGCTGGAGGGACGCCATCACCGCGGCGAGGACGACGCCTGGAACATCGCCGCGCTGGTCCTCGGCCTGGCGGCCCGGGGTGCTTGGCCGCAGGAGCCGTACTAGGTCCCGGGCAGGCGCAGTTCCTCCGGTAGGAGGTCCATCAGCAGGCCGTCGTGGAAGCTGCCGTCCTGGTGGCGCTCGTAGTTGCGCATGACGCCGACCGGGCGGAAGCCCAGGCTGCGGTAGAGGCGGATGGCCGGTTCGTTGTCAGTGGCCGGGTCGATGGTGAGGCGGTGGTGGCTGTCGACGTCCAGCAGATGGCGGGCCAGGGCGTGGATGGCGGCGGCGCCGATGCCGCGGCGGTGCCAGCCCGGGTGGACCGCGATGTCGATACCGGCGCTGCGGTAGGCGGGCGTGGGCTCCTCGCAGGACTGGATGATGCCGACGACGTGGCCCTCGTACTCGATGGCGTAGCTGCGGATGTCCTCCCCGGGCGCGCAGGCCTCGGCGGCCTCCTCGTCGGGGTCGCCCCACCAGCGGGCGACCTCCGGGGTGGCCAGGATCTCGCGGAAACGCCGACGGTCCGACGACTGCGCGGGGCGCAGCACGACCGAGCGTCCCCTGATCACGTCCATGCGGTTTACCTCCGTCCGGACCCGGTGACCAACTCCCAGTCTGCGCCCGATCGGCAGTGATTCGCCGATTACCGGCCCATGGCGTCCGGGCGTGCGGCGGCGACGAGTTGGGGGCCCCAGACCGGGTCGTGGGCGACGTCGGGTAGGACGGCGACCACGGTCCCGGTGTGTTCCGCATGGACCATGGCGCCGCCGCCGATGTAGACGCCCACGTGGTGCACCGGGCCGCCGGGGTGGGCGAAGAACAGCAGGTCGCCGGGGATCAGCTGGTCCAGCGGTACCTGGGGGTCGGTGGCCAGCTGGTCCACGCTGTAGTGCGGAAGCCGGATCCTGCCGCCGCTGCCCTGGTACCAGGCGAACAGGGCCAGCCCGCTGCAGTCGAACCCGACCGTGTGGTCGGCCATGCACACGCCCTGCAGGTAGCCGTTGGTCCCGTCGCAGAAGCCGAGCGACGGACCCTGCGGACCGCCCCCGCCCCAGGCGTACGGCGTCCCCAGCTCGTGCAGGGCGGCGGCCACGACCCGCTGTCCCGTGTCGCGTTCGCCCACGGTCGAGGTCGCTGCCGGCCCGTCGCAGGCGAATGCCGCACCGGCCGCGGAGATCCACAGGAGCAGCGCGAACACGGTGGCGGTGACGGCACCGCGGCGCGGGCGGTCGCGATGGCGTCGGCGGCGATGGTGTCGGTGGCGGGGGGCGTGCGTGACATCCACCCTCGCATTCCACCGCCCCGGCGGTGCAGACCACCGCCATGCGGCCATCGGTGGGCGCGTCCGCCGTCCCCGCTCACCCCGCCGTGGCGGTCCCGTTCTGCGCCAGCATCCGGACGAAGCCGTCGATCAGCACGGTGACGCCGAAGTCGAAGGCCCGGTCGGCGCGGCTGGGCCCGGCCGGCTGGGCGGCCAGGGCGGCGGCCAGCCGGGGTGCGTGCGCGTCGGCCGGGATGGCCCACATCACCTCGGGGGCGGCCAGGTCCAGGGCTGCGCCCAGCACGAAGTTCTCGAAGGCGGTGAGCGCGGCCATGATGTCCGGCGGTGAGAAGCCGGCCCGCTCCATCAGTGCCACCAGCCGCTCGTAGCAGTCCAGCACCTCGGGTGCGCGTACCGGTTCGCCGGTCAGCAGCGGCACCACATGCGGGTGCGCCGCGAAGGCGGCCCGGTAGGAGTAGGCGAAGGCCCGCAGCGCGGGCTCCCAGGGCCGGTCGTCGAGCAGGGTCGCGTCGATCTCCCGGCCGACGCGGGCGCGCAGCAGTTCCACGATGCCCGAGCGCCCGTCGACGTGGTGGTAGATGGAGGCGGTCTGCACGCCGAGCCGCCGGGCCATCTCCGGGACGGTGAAGTCCCCGGTCTCGTCGACCAGTTCCAGGGCCACCTCGGCGATCCGCTCCAGGTCCAGCAGTGCCTTGCGGGGTCGTGCCATCGGAACCTCTCCTCCTCGAGTGACGGGGGTCACTTGGCGTGGACCGCTGTCGAGGCTATATTGCCGGAAACCTAAATCTAATCGGTTTAGGTTAACCCCCACACGGAAGGCTTCCGGATGGAGCCAGAACTGCGCCGCGGCACGCTCGGCACCGGTGACATCGCGTTCTTCGTGATCTCCGCAGCCGCACCGCTGATGATCCTGGCCGGAGTCGCCCCCTACGCGATCCTGGTCGGCGGTATCGGCGCGCCCTCCGCATACCTGATCGCCGGGATCGTGCTCACGGTCTTCGCGGTCGGGTTCACCACGATGTCCCGCTACGTCTCCAACGCCGGGGCGTTCTACGCCTACATCACCAAGGGGCTCGGCCGCCCGGCCGGGGTCGCCGCGGCCGTGCTCGCCCTGGTGTCATACAACGGCGTCCAGATCGGCATGTACGGGCTGCTCGGCAGCGCGGCGCAGAGCACCGTTCAGTCCATGCTCGGGGTGGACATCCCCTGGCCCTACTACGCGCTGACCGGCGTCGCCCTGGTCTGGTTCGCCGGCTACCGCAGCATCGAGTTCGGCGCCAGGCTGCTGGGCGTACTGATGCTGGCCGAGTCCGGCATCCTGGTGCTGCTTGCCGTCGCCGTCCTGCTCAAGGGTGGCGCGCACGGCCTGGACCTGCGCTCCTACGCGCCGAAGAACGTGTTCAACGGTTCCACCAGCTCGCTGCTGGTGTTCGCCTTCGCCGCCTTCATGGGCTTCGAGTCGACCGCCATCTACCGCTCCGAGGCGCGCGACCCCCGCCGCACCATCCCGCGCGCCACCTACATCGCGGTGGCCTTCCTCGGCCTGTTCTACAGCTTCGTCGCCTGGGCGATCATCCAGGGCTTCGGCTCCTCCTACGTGCAGGCCGCAGCCGCCAAGGACCCCGCCGGACTGGTCTTCACCGAGATGGACAGCTACGTCGGTACCTGGGCCACCGACACGATGCACGTGCTGATCCTCAGCAGCAGCCTCGCCTCGCTGCTGGCCTTCCACAACGCCATCAACCGCTACACCAAGGCCATCGCCGACGAGGGCATGCTCCCGGCCCGGCTCGCCTCGGTCCACCCGCGCACCGGCTCGCCCCACCTGGCCGGCGGGCTGCAGACGCTGATGTCCGTGGTGGTGGTCACCGCCTTCGCCGTCGCCGGTCTGGACCCGTACCTGAAGCTGCTGTTCTGGGTGAACACCCCCGGTGTGATCGGCCTGGTGCTGCTCCAGGTCGGGGTGGCGATCGCGGTCCCGGTCTACTTCCGCCGCATCGACCACGACGAGAGCGTCTGGCGCACCGTGGTCGCGCCGGTGCTGGCCGCCATCGGCATGGTCACCGCCCTGTATCTGATGATCTCCAAGATCTCGCTGCTGACCGGGGCCTCCGGCAGCATCAACACGGTGCTCGTCGGCCTGGTGCCGGTGGTCATCGTGGCCGGCCTCGGCCTGGCCCTGTGGCTGCGGGCCAAGCGCCCGCAGGTGTACGCACGACTGGGCGCCGAGCCGCCGGTCGTCGAGGAAGAGGAAGAACTTGTCCACAGCTGACTCCACCGCCGCCCCCGCCGCCCCCGCCCCCGCCCCCGCCGCCGTTGCCGGGGCCGACTCCATCCTCACCGGCGCCCTGGTGCACACCCTGGACCCGGCCGCGCCCGGCCCGAGCCGGGTGCAGGCGGTGGCCGTCAAGGACGGAACCATCGTCGCGGTCGGCGACCCCGCACAGGTGGCGGCCGACTGGCGCGGAGCCGCCACCACCGTGCACGACCTCCAAGGTGCCACGCTCACACCGGGCCTGACCGACGGTCACCTGCACCCGGTCATGGGGGCGAGCTCCTTCACCGGCCTGGACCTGTCCGCCTGCCGCAGCATCGCCGACCTGCGCTCGGCGCTGGCCGGCGCGGTCCGCGACACCGCCCGCGGCGAGTGGATCACCGGCTACGGGCTCGATCACAACGCCTTCGAGGGCGCGGCCGTCAGCAACGCCCTGATCGACGACGTCCTGGACGGCATCCCCGCCCTGCTGCTGCTCTACGACGCCCACTCGGCGCTGGCCGGCTCCGCCGCGCTGCGGGCCGCCGGGATCGACGGGCCGCGCAGCTTCGCCAGCCGCTCGGAGATCGTCTGCGACCCGTCCGGAACCCCCACCGGGCACCTGCTGGAGGACGGCGCGATCGGCCTGGTCCGCCGGGTGATGCCGGTGGCCGACCTGGGCGAGCGCCGGGCCCGGGTGCTGGAACTGCTGCAGTCCATGGCCGCCGTCGGCCTGACGGGTGGTCATGTGATGGACTGCGAGGGCGACTCGCTGGAACTGATCGCCGGGATCGAGGACCTGCCGCTGCGGCTGCGGATCGCCCCCTGGGCCATGCCCGGCGACATCGACGCCCAGGTCGAGCACCTGCTGGCGCTGCGCGGCACCGGCGGACCGCGCTGGAGCGTGGACGCGGTGAAGTTCTTCGTCGACGGCACCGTCGAGGGCGGCACCGCCTGGCTGGAGCGGGCCGACTGCCACGGCCAGGGCACCGACTCCTTCTGGCACGACCCGGCCGACTACACCAGGGCCGTCCGCCGCCTGGACGCGGGCGGGATGCAGACCGCCACCCACGCCATCGGCGACGCCGGCGTACGGCACGCGCTGGACACCCTGGCCGGCGCGGCCCGCACGGTGCGGCACCGCATCGAGCACATCGAGACGCTGCCCTACGAGCAGATCCGGCGCTTCGCCGAACTGGACGTGGCGGCGTCCATGCAGCCCACCCACACCGCCTACACCAGGGCCGACCGCAGCGACCAGTGGTCCCTGCGGCTCGGCCCGGAACGCGCCGGCCGGGCCTGGTGCTGCCGCGACCTGCGGGACACCGGGGCCACCCTGGTGCTCGGTTCGGACTGGCCGATCGCCCACTTCGACCCGCGCCAGGTGCTGGCCACCGCCCAGCTGCGCAGACTGCCCGGCACCGACAGCGAACCCGTGCTGCCCGCCCAGGGGCTCACCGCGCTGATGGCACTGGAGGGCATGACCAGCCACGCCGCCCACGCCACCGGCCAGGGGCACCTCTCGGGCCGGATCGCCCCCGGTTACCGGGCCGACCTCACCGCCTTCGCGGTGGACCCGCTCACCGCGCCCCCGGACGAGCTGGCCGACGCCCCGATCCGGCTCACCATGGTCGACGGAGCCGTCACCCACCGCAGCTGAGCGGCCGAGGAGGAGTTCCACCGACGTCCGAAGGTAATCTGGGGCCGACTCCACCCCCGAGCACCGAGGATCCTCCATGGCCCCCGCCGGCGCATCCGACCCGAGGGACCCGTTGCCCGGGTACCTCGCCGGGCTGGACCACGAGGCCCTGGTCGCACTGCTGCTGGAGGCCGCGCACCACGATCGGGAACTGGGGGAGCGGCTGCGGTCGGCGGCGGCAAGGACGGCGCTGCGCGAGGTCGGCGACGATCCGGCGGCGGTGGGGGCCGCCGTCGAGGCGGCGCTGCGGCCGGTCGGCGAACTCGACGGCCCGGGCACCCGGCTCTATGCCGAGCAGGTCCGCGCGGTGGTCGGACTCCTCCGCAGCACCCTGCCGGGCGGTGACGCCGCCCTCGTGGTGCGGCTCGCGCAGCAGGCGGTCGAGCAGGTCGGTGCGGCGGCGGTCCGGGCCGACGACTCCTCGGGGGATTTGGCCGCCGCGGCCGAGGACCTCGCCGCACTGCACCTGGACGCCTGCCGGGAGAGCCGCCCCGACCCGGCGGAGCTCGGCCACTGGCTGGCCGAGCGGCACCTGACGGTGGATCAGGACGTTCTGTACGGCATCGGATCCTACGCGCCGATCCTCGGCGAGCGCGGCCTCGACGCCTACAGCAGCACCCTCACCGTCCTCTGGGACCAGCCCGGAACAGCGGGCAGTCCCGCCCTGGCCCGCCGCCTCGAAGCCCTGCACACGGCCCGGGGCGACACCGACGCCCTGGTCGCCGTCCTGGCCGCCGACCTGGGACACCCCAGCCGTCATCTGCGCATCGCCGAACTGCTGGCCGCCGAGGGACGGATCGCCGAAGCCGTCGACTGGGCGGAGCAGGGCCTGGCGGCGACCCCGGCCGGCCGCGGGCCCGACGCGCCGCTGCCGGCCTTCCTGGCCCGGCACTACGGTGCGGTCGGCCGCGGCAACGAGGCCGTCGCCCTGCTCCGCGAGCAGTTCCGGCGCCGTCCGGACCACGACGCCTACCTCGCCCTGGCCGCCGCGGCGGCCCCCGCCGACGCGGCCGGGCAGCGCGAGTGGGCCCTGGGCGAACTCCACCAGCGGGCCGCCCGCCCCACCACCCGCAGCTGGGAGAACCCCGCCTCCCCGCTGATCGAGTTCCTGCTCGCCGACGGCGACCTGGACGGGGCCTGGGCGGCCGCCCACCGCTACGCCGTCCCGCACCCGGCGCTGCTCCGCCTGGCCGAACTGCGTGCGGCCACCCACCCGGCCGACGCCGCCCCGGTCTACCGCGAGGAGATCGACCAGCAGATCGAGCAGCAGTCTCGCGAATCCTTCCGTGCCGCCGCCGACCGGACCGTCCGTCTGCGCGACCTGTACCGGGACATGGGCGCCCCGGAGCAGGGCGAGCGCATCGTCGCCGAGATCCGTGAGCTGCACCGCACCCGCGGCAGCCTGATGGCCGAGCTGGACGCCCGGGGGCTGTGAGTCCGTCCGCCCTCGCGTCGAAACACCGCGATACCGGCCCCCGGGCCTAACCTGGCCGTGTGATCAATGGCGCGCATCTCATCGTCTACAGCCGCGACGCGGAAGCCGACCGGGCCTTCTTCCGGGACGTGCTGGAGTACCCGCACGTCGACGCCGGACACGGCTGGCTGATCTTCAAGCTCCCACCGGCCGAGGTCGCCGTGCATCCCACCGACGGGCCGGAGACCCAGGAACTCTTCCTGATGTGCGACGACGTCGAGGCGACCGTCAGCAACCTCACCGCCAAGGGCGTGCAGTTCACCCAGGCGATCACCGACGAGCGCTGGGGGCGGCTGACCAGGTTCCGCCTGCCGGGCGGCAGCGAGGTGGGCATGTACCAGCCCCGCCACGAACGGGCCACCGGTCTGTGAGGCATGACGGCGGGTCACTGCAGCGCGTTCGCCGCGGGTCGGGACTGCTCCCGCGCGGCGACCTCCTCGGATCGGGCCAGCGGGCCCGGGCGCAGTAGCGTGCCGCAGACGACGGCGCCGACCGTGAAGATGCCGGCGCACCACCAGAACACCGCGGTGTAACCGTGGACGGCCGCGGCCTGGACCAGATCCGGTGTCGGCCGCCCGTGCTGATGGGCGGTCAGATAGCGGGTGGTGGCGCCGGCCGCGATGGTGTTGAGCAGCGCGGTGCCGATCGAACCGCCGAGCTGCTGCCCGGTGTTGATGCTCGCCGAGGCCACCCCCGCGTCGCGCGGTGCCACGCCGAAGGTGCCGGTGGCGGCCACCATGCCGAAGATGAGGCCCATACCGGCACCGGTCACCATGATCGGTCCGAGCAGCGCCGAGGCGTAGCCCGTGTGCGCACCGATCCTGGTCAGCCAGGCCATGCCAGCCGCGTTGAGCAGCATGCCGGCGAGGACCATCGGCCTGGGGCCGAACCTGGGCAGCAGCCTGGTGTTGCCCAAGGTGGCCGTGGCGCCGCTGAGCGCCACCATCGGCAGCAGGGCGACGCCGGAGCGGACCGCCGAGTACCCGAGGGTCACCTGCATGTAGTAGACCAGGAACAGGAAGACCCCGAACACGCCGGCGCCGAGGATCAGCACGGTGAGATAGGCGCCGGCGCGGTTGCGGTCGAGCACCACGCGGGGCGGCAGCAGCGGCTGCGCGGCGCGGGACTGCCAGAGCGCGAAGACGATCAGCAGCGCGACGCCGGCGGCCAGGAAGCCCCAGGTCGCAGCGGTGCCCCAGCCGTGCGAGGCGGCCCTGGAGAAGCCGAAGACCAGGCAGAACATCCCGCCGGACACCGCCACCACACCCGGGACGTCCAGCCGCCCGCCCGGCGTCCGCTCCTGCCGGCCCACCAGCAGCGCGCCCCCGACGACCGCGATCACGGCGAAGACCACATTGACGTACATGCACCAGCGCCAGGACAGGTAGGAGGTCAGCACACCGCCGATCAGCAGCCCCAGACCCCCGCCGGCGGCCGCGACCGCGCCGTAGACGCCGAACGCCTTGGCCCGCTCCTTCGGGTCCTTGAAGGTCGTGGCCAGCAATGACAGTGCCGACGGTGCCAGCAGCGCGCCGAAGACCCCCTGGGCGGCGCGCGCGGTCACCAGCATCGAGAAGTCGACCGCGGCACCGCCGACGGCGGAGGCGGCGGCGAAGCCGATGAGGCCGGTCAGGAAGGTCACCTTGCGGCCGACCAGGTCGGCCAGCCGTCCGCAGAACAGCAGCAGGCCCCCGAACGCCAGCGCGTACGCGGTCACGACCCACTGCCTGTCGGCGGTGCTGAACCTCAGCGCGCTCTGCGCCGACGGCAGCGCGAGGTTCATCACGGTCAGGTCGAGCACGACCATGAGCTGCGCGACGGCGATGACGGCGAGCACCCGCCACCGCCTGGGATCCGCCGCCGCCGCTGCGGGAACTGCACTGTGTGCTGCCACGATTGACTCCTTGTTGGATGGTTGGACCGACGGGATCGGGGTGCCGACCGGCGACCATGAGACGTCGGTGACCCGGGAGCTGTGACAGCGGCCGCCATGTGACCAGGGCCACCGGCCGTGGATGTCACAGGGCGGTGGCGACCGGCGTCTCGTGCCTGTGGCAGTGCTGGGAGTGCGAACAGGCGGGAGCCAGGCATGGACGAGCAGAGCGAACCGACGACGGACACGGCCGAACCGCTCGGTCGCGCGGACCGGGTGGACTCCGCCACCCAGGCGTTCGTGGCCCACCGCAACCTGCTGTTCACCGTGGCCTACGAGATGCTCGGCTCGGCCACCGACGCCGAGGACGTCCTCCAGGAGACCTGGCTGCGCTGGGTCGGCGTCGATCCCGGCACCGTGCGGGACCGGCGTGCCTACCTGGTGCGCATCGTCACCCGGCAGGCGCTGGACCGGCTGCGTGCGCTGGGCCGGCGCAAGGAGTCCTACGTCGGCCCGTGGCTGCCCGAGCCGTTGCTGACCGCGCCCGATGTGGCCGATGACGTCGAGCTCGCGGAGAGCGTCTCGATGGCGATGCTGCTGGTGCTGGAGACGCTCGCGCCGACCGAGCGGGCCGTGTTCGTGCTGCGCGAGGTGTTCGATCTGGACTACGACGAGATCGCCGAGGCCGTGGCCAAGACCCCTGCCGCCGTACGCCAGATCGCCCACCGGGCACGGGCACACGTGGCCGCGCGCCGACCCCGCGGCACCCCCTCCCCGGCCGAGACCCGGGCCGTGGTCCAGGCCTTCCGGCAGGCGGTCGAGACCGGTGACCTGCAGCGCCTGCTCGACATCCTCGCGCCGGACGTGGTCGCCCTGAGCGACGGCGGCGGAGTCAGGCAGGCCCTGCTGCGCCCGGTGGTGGGCGCCGGCAAGGTGGCCCGCTTGGTGACCCTCGGCTGGTACCGGCCGCACGGCAGGAGGTCCGTCGAGCCGATCCAGCTCAACGGCAGCCCGGCGCTGCTGGTCCGGCTCGACGGGGAGGTCGACGGGGTGCTGGCGGTCCGGATCGAGAACGGACGGATCACCGGCCTCTACGGCGTGCGCAATCCCGAGAAGCTGTCGCGGGTGGAGCGGGAGACCGCCGTGAGCCGCTGATGCGGCGCGGGGAAGGTCCTAGGGTGAGGGGATGGAGTATCTGAGCCTGGATCAGGTCGAAGCCGTCGCGCGGCGCGCCCATGCCGGGCAGGTGGACAAGGCCGGGCGTCCCTACGCGGAGCACCTGGCCGCGGTGGCGGCGGGCGTCCGCGAGCGGGGCGGCGACCCGGAGCAGATCGCCGCCGCCTGGCTGCACGACGCGATCGAGGACGACGCGCTGTCGGGGGAGTGGCTGGCCGGGGCGCCGCTGTCGGAGCGGACCAAGGCGCTGGTGCTGGCGATGACCAAGCACCCGGGGGAGGACCCGCGCGACTACGCGGCGCGACTGCGTGCCGAGCCGGGTGCGGTGGTGATCAAGCAGGCGGACCTGGAGCACAACAGCAACCCCCGGCGGCTGGCCGAACTGGACCCGGCGACCCGGATCCGGCTGCGCCGCAAGTACGCCAGGATGGGCAGGCTGCTGCGCTGGGACCCGGCCGCCCCGGTCCCGGCCCGCCCCGGCGAGGGCGATCCGGGGGACGCGGCACTGCTGGACGGCCTGCGCCGCGACCGGACCGACGGCTGGGAGACCCTCGCCGCACATGTCCGCGACTGGCAGGTGCAGGACGACGACTACCTCTGGACGGAGGGCCGCCGACTTCCGGACGGCGGCTGGCAGTTGGGCTACCCCGTGTACAGCGGGCGGGTCGACTCGATCCGCTTCGCCCTGGACTCGGTCGGGGCGGTGACCCCGGCCTACCACTGGATGACGTTCGCGCCGCCGCAGTTGAGCCGGGAGGAGACCTGCTCGCCGGCCGACGCCGTCCGGCTGGCCACCCATCTCGTCCGGGGTGAACGCTACGGCGACGGCACGATCGGCAGTGCCCTGCTGGACGGCACGCTGTTCGCCGTCGCCGAGGCACTGGTCGGCTGGCGCCAGGCATCTCATATATGACGAGGGATGAGGCTACGGAGCTGCGAACTCCGTAGCAGCCGCCCTGGCTCGGCGAATCCTTCCTGCGCGACCACTTGACCACCGACGCTCGGACCCTTAGCGTCTGCGCCAGATCATATATGAGATCTCATGCAGAACCTGTTCGCGCCGTGCACCAGCCAGGAGCAGAAGACGTGCCCGAGATCCTTGCCCAGAACGGACAGGCCCGCCCCGGGGCCCTGCCCTCGCGCACCGAGGCCGTGCTGGAGTCCATCAAGCACGCCATCCTGATCGGGGAGTTGAAGCCCGGGCAGGCATTGGTGGAGACGGACCTCGCCGAGCAGCTGGGCGTCTCCAAGACGCCGGTGCGGGAGGCGCTGAAGACCCTGGCCGGCTCCGGACTGGTCGTCATGAGCCCCTACAAGGGGGCGGCCGTTCGCGAGGTCGACCAGGCGCACGCCCGCTGCGTCTACGACATGCGGCTGCTGCTGGAGCCGGTCGCCGCCGCCCGCACCGCCGCCGGCGCGGTCGACTGGGAGGTCGCCCGGCGCGCCCTGGACCTGGCCGACCAGGCCTCGGACACGGCTGAGCGCTCGCTCGCCAACCGCGCCTTCCACCGGGCGCTGTACGCCGGCTGCGGCAACCCGCTGCTGGTACGGACCCTGGACGAACTGCGCGACCAGACGGCGCTGCTGTCCAGCGCGGCCTGGGCCCGGCAGCCCTCCTGGGAGCAGGAGGCACGCGAACACCGGGCGATCCTGGCCGCCGCCCGCTCCCAGGAGGCGGACCAGGTACGGGATCTGATGCGGGCTCATATCGGTGCTTTCGCTGCCCGGAACTTTCCGGAGGACGGGATCTGATGACCACGGAGAACCAGTTGCCCCCGACCCCGCTGGAGGCGTTGCGCGCCCGACTGTCCACCGTCGTCGCCATCCCGGTGACACCGTTCCGGGAGGACGGCGCGGTGGACTGGGACAACCACGCCGCGCTGATCCGGCGTCTGGTGGAGCACGGCGTCGAGGTGGTCACCCCCAACGGCAACACCGGCGAGTTCTACACCCTCACCGAGGCCGAGATCCGCCGCGCCGTCGAGTCCGCGGTCGCGGCCGTCGACGGCAGGGCCGAGGTGATGGCCGGCGTCGGGCTCGACATCGCCGGCGCCGTCGCCGGCGCCCTGGACGCGAGGTCGGCAGGCGCGGGCTCGCTGATGGTGCACCAGCCGGTGCACCCCTACCGATCGGCAGAGGGCTGGATCGAGTACCACCGGGCCATCGCCGACGCGGTGCCCGAGCTGGGCGTGGTCCTCTACGTCCGGGACCCGAGGATCGACGGTTGGCAGATCGCCGAACTCGCCGACCACAGCCCCAATGTGATCGGGGTGAAGTACGCCGTCCCGGACCCGGTGCGGTTCGCCTCGGTGGCCCGCGACGCCGGACTGCACCGCTTCGCCTGGATCGCCGGGCTGGCCGAGCTCTCCACTCCCGGCTACTGGGCGGTGGGGGCGACCGGCTTCACCTCCGGGCTGGTCAATGTCGTCCCGCAGCTGTCCGCCGCGCTGCTGGAGGCGCTGCGCGGCGGCGACTTCACCAAGGCGATGCGGGTGTGGGAGTCGGCCCGGGTCTTCGAGGAGCTGCGCGCCGCCGACGCCTCCGCCGACAACGTCAGCGTGGTCAAGGAGGCCCTGCAGCAGCTGGGCCTCTCCGGCCGGGCGGTACGCCCGCCGTCCCGGGTCCTGCCCGAGGACCTGCGGGTCCGGATCTCCGAGCTGATAGCCCAGTGGCGGAACGAAGGCTGGCTGTGAACGATCCCGCAGACACGACCGACACGACCCGCGGCGCCGCCGCTCCGCAGGTGCTGCGCTCCGCCGCCTGGTTCGGCGACAGCGAGGACCCCACCGGCGGCAGGCTCCGCGCCTTCAGCCACCGCTCCCGGATGCGCCAGCTGGGCTACCTCCCCGAGGAGCACCTCGGCAAGCCGGTCATCGCGGTCCTCAACACCTGGTCCGACATCAACCCCTGCCACATGCACCTGCGCGAGCGCGCCGAACAGGTCAAGCGCGGGGTCTGGCAGGCGGGCGGGTTCCCGCTGGAGTTCCCGGTCTCCACCCTCTCCGAGACCTTCCAGAAGCCCACCCCCATGCTCTACCGCAACCTGCTGGCCATGGAGACCGAGGAACTGCTCCGCTCCTACCCGGTGGACGGTGCGGTGCTGATGGGCGGCTGCGACAAGACCGTGCCCGCGCTGCTGATGGGCGCCGCCAGCGCCGGACTGCCGGCCCTGGTGGTCCCGTCCGGGCCGATGCTGCGCGGCAACTACCGGGGCCGGGCCCTGGGCAGCGGCACCGACCTGTGGGCCTACTGGGACGAGTACCGGGCCGGGCGGATCGGTGAGTGCGAGCTCTCCCAGGTCGAGTGCGGTCTGGCCCGCTCGCCGGGCCACTGCATGACCATGGGGACGGCCTCGACCATGACGGCCGCCGCCGAAGCCCTGGGCATGGCCCTGCCGGGATCCTCCTCCATCCCCGCCGTCGACTCCGGCCACCACCGGATGGCCTCCGCCAGCGGCGCCCGCGCCGTGGAACTGGTGCGGGAGCGGCTGACCCCGGACCGGATCATGACCAGGGAGGCCTTCGAGGACGCAGCCGCGACGGTGCTGGCCCTGGGCGGCTCGACCAACGCCCTGATCCACCTGGTCGCGATGGCCGGACGGCTGGGCGTGCCGTTCTCCCTGGAGGACTTCGACGAGATCGGCCGACGGGTCCCGGTGCTGGCCGACGTCCGGCCGGTGGGCGCGGCGCTGATGGAGGACTTCCACTACGCCGGCGGACTGCCCGCCCTGCTGCGGCAGCTCGCCGAGGTCCCGGGGGCGCTGCACCCGGACCGGACCACGGTCACCGGCGCTCCCTTCTCCTCCTACTACGCCGCCGCCGAGACCCACGACCCGCAGGTCATCCGCACCCCGCAGGACCCGGTGTCCAGCGAGGGCGGCGTGGCGGTGCTGCACGGCAACCTGGCACCGGGCGGCGCGGTGATCAAGCACCTGGCGGCGGCGCCGGAACTGCTCACCCACACCGGCCCCGCCGTGGTGTTCGACTCCTACCAGGAACTCCAGCGCACCATCGACGACCCGGCCCTCGGCATCACCGAGGACAGCGTGCTTGTGCTGCGCGGGGCCGGTCCGCTCGGCGGCCCCGGCATGCCCGAGTACGGCATGCTGCCGATCCCGGCCCACCTGCTGGAACGCGGGGTCAAGGACCTGGTCCGGATCTCCGATGCGCGGATGTCCGGCACCAGCTACGGCACCTGCGTGCTGCACGTCGCCCCGGAGTCGCACGCCGGCGGCCCGCTCGCCCTGGTCCGCACCGGCGACCTGGTCACCCTGGACGTCCCGGCCAGGCTGCTGCAGTTGGAGGTGGCCGCCGAGGAGCTGGAACGCCGGCGCGCCGCCTGGCAGCCGCCCGAGCCACGCTTCGAGCGCGGCTACGGGGCGCTCTACTCCGAGCACATCACCCAGGCGGACCAGGGCTGCGACTTCGACTTCCTGGCCCGTCAGGGCAACAACCCGGCCCCCGACCCCAGCTGAACCGGCGCCACCCCTCCCGACCCAGCGCGACCAGCGAGCGAGACCAGCACAGCCCCGTTCACCACCACTGACCGAAGGGCTCCATCAGCCATGTCCGCAGACACTGCCGTCCGCAACAGCACCGACCCCACCGACCCCGCCGACGCCCCCAGAGGGCCGTCCCGCCGCCGGGTGATCGGCACCCTCGCCGCCGGCGCGGCCGCCGTCCCGGTGCTCGCCGCCTGCGGTGCGCCCAGCAGCAGCACCGGCACCGGGAACCCCGCCCCCAGCACCCTCGCGAGCAAGCCGTCCAAGCCGGTGACCCTGAACATCCTGGACGTGGCGGGGAACCTGAAGCTCACCCAGCCGATCATCGACTCCTTCAAGGCCAAGTACCCCGACTACGTCTCAAAGATCACCACCACCACCGGCACCGCCCCCGAGCTCGCCCCCAAGGTCCAGGCCCAGCAGCAGGGCGGCAACGTCCAGATCCAGCTGGTGCTGACCGGGACCGACGGCCTGTCGGCGGGCATCCAGAAGGGCCTGTGGTACGACCTCAAGCCGTACTACGCCACCTTCTTCCCGGGCCTGATGTCCAACTACCAGGCCGGTGCCGCCTCGATGGCCTCCCTCGCCCAGGACCAGGGCATCGAGCTGGTCTGGTACCCGTCGGGACCGCTGCTGGAGTACGACCCGGCGAAGGTGACCACCGTGCCCGCCACCACCGACGCGCTGCTCGACTGGGCCAAGGCCAACCCCGGGAAGTTCCAGTACGCCCAGCCGCGCAACTCCGGCCCCGGGCGCACCTTCCTGATGGGCCTGCCGTACCTGCTCGGCGACACCGACCCGACCGATCCGGTCAACGGCTGGGCCAAGACCTGGGCCTACCTGACCGAGCTCAACAAGTACATCAGCAGCTACCCCTCCAAGACCTCCGCCATCATGACCAACCTGGCCCAGGGCACCTCGCCGCTGATCACCAGCACCACCGGGTGGTACATCAACCCCAGGGCCCTGGGCACCGTCCCGGCATCCGTGAAGGTCGCCAAGTTCGACAGCATGACCTGGGTCAGCGACGCCCAGTACGGGGTCGTCCCCAAGGGGGTCAGCAGCGACGAGCTGATCGCCGCGCTGAAGCTGCTGGCCTTCGTCCTCACCCCGGAGCAGCAGGCGGTCACCTACGACCAGGGCTACTTCTACCCCGGACCGGCGGTCAAGGGAGTGGCGCTCAGTCAGGCTCCGGCCAGTTCGCAGCAGGCCATCGCCACGTTCGGCGACCCGGACTTCGACAGCTGGATCTCCGGAAACCCGATCAAGAACTCGCTGCCCGCCACCGCCCAGGTCACCGCCTTCGACCTCTGGGACAAGAAGATCGGCTCGACCAAGTGAGCACGGTGACCCCGATGACAACCGCCGAGTCGGACACCGGGGCGGCCGTCCGCCCCGGCTCCCAACTGGGGGAGCTGGAACTGCGCGGCATCAGTCGCGCCTACGGCGCCCACACCGCACTGCACCCGCTGGACCTCACGATCCGCGGCGGCGAGTTCGTCGCCCTGCTCGGCCCGTCCGGCTGCGGCAAGACCACGGCGCTCAACTCTCTGGCCGGCCTGCTGCCGCTGACCGCGGGCGAGATCGTGCTGGACGGCAGACGCATCGACACCCTGCCGCCGGAGAAGCGCGGCTTCGGCATGGTGTTCCAGAACTACGCCCTGTTCCCGCATCTGACGGTGCGTGCCAACGTCGCCTTCGGACTGAAGATGCGTGGCGTCGGCAAGGCCGAGACGGTACGGCGGGTGGACGCGGTGCTCGCCCTGGTCCATCTCACCGAGCAGGCCCACAAGCATCCGGGGCAGCTGTCCGGCGGCCAACAGCAACGCGTGGCCATCGCCCGCGCCATCGTGATGGAGCCGCCGCTGGTGCTGATGGACGAGCCGCTGTCCAACCTGGACGCGGCACTGCGGCTGGAGATGCGCAGTGAGATCCGGCGCATCCACCAGGAGTTCGGCCTCACCACCCTGTATGTGACGCACGATCAGGAGGAGGCGCTGTCGCTGGCCGACCGGCTGGTGGTGCTGCACGAGGGGCGGGTCAGCCAGATCGGCACCCCGGCGGACCTGTACGAGAACCCCGCCAACACCCATGTGGCGGCCTTCATGGGCTACCGCAACCTGCTGCCGCTGACCGTCACCGGGGCCGACGCCCGGGGCGCGACTGCCTCGGGCCGTGGCCTGACGGTACGTGGAGCAGGTTCCGGAGCCGGGAAGTTGACGCCGGGTCAGTCCGTCATGGTCGCCGTCCGCCCCGAGGACCTGCGGATCGCCGAAACGGACGAGCAGGCCCTCGGCGAGGCCGTGGCCGAAGTCGTCGAGTACCACGGCCGGGTGCTGCACGTCGAGGCGGTGACCCGGGAGGGGGACCGCCTCCACCTCACGTCCTCCGGCCAGGTCCGCCCCGGCGACGTGCTGTCCGTGGCGGTCGACACCGAACGCGCGCTGTTCTTCCCGCAGGCCGCCGTGCCGGACCCGGCGTCGCAGGAGGTACCGGCATGACCGTCGCCCTCCCGCCCACGGCGCACCGCCCGGCCCTGCGCCACCGCCTTGCCGAGCGCGGCGTCGACCGCACCCTGCTCCTGGTGCTCCCCGGGGCACTCGCGGTAGTCGCGCTGTTCTGCTACCCCTTCCTCTACGGGCTGCAGCTCTCCTTCCAGCCCACCTCAGGTGCCACGCAGGGAGGTTTCAGTTTCGGGGCCTACCACGCCTTCTTCAGCGAGCCCTTCGCCCGCAAGTCCATCTGGCAGACCTTCTCGCTGGCCGTCCCGGCATCGCTGATCAACGTCGGGGTGTCCGTCCCCATCTCCTACCGGATGCGCCGCGACTTCCGCGGCAAGCGGCTGCTGCTCGCCCTGCTGGTGGTCCCGATCACCCTGGGCACCGTGCTCACGGCCGAGGGCATCCTGGAGTTCTACGGTCCGGCCGGCTGGTTCAACCACACCCTGAACCTGCTGGGCCTGGCCTCCTCCCCGGTGCAGCTCACCATGAACTACACCGGGGTGCTGCTCTCACTGATCATCAGCGGCTTCCCCTTCGCCTACCTGCTCACCCACTCCTACCTCTCCGGTATCCACCCCAGCCTGGAGAAGGCGGCCTCCACGCTGGGCGCGGACTGGTGGCAGCGGTTCCGGCACATCACCTTCCCGCTGCTGCTTCCCGGGCTGATGACCACCTTCTGCCTCAGCTTCGTGATGGCTTTCGCGGTGTTCCCCTCGGCGATGATGGTCGGCGACCCGGACGGCAAGACGCATGTCATCTCCATCGAGGCCTACGAGGCGGCGCTGGAGCACTTCGACTACGCCCAGGGCTGCGCCGACGCCATGATCATGACGGTGCTGATGCTCGTCGTCATCGTCGCCGTCACCACCCTGCGCTCCCGGCTCTACAGCGGATCCACCGGAGGCAAGGGATGAGCGTCGTTCTCGACAGGCCGGCGACCGCGGCCCCCGGCGCGGAGTCGGGGGCCCGGAGGCGGCGGATCGCCATCAGGCCGGGCGCCTGGCTCACCTGGGGCGCTCTGGCGTTCTTCTTCCTCAACCTGCTCGGAGTGATCGGCACGGTGCTGCTGAACTCCTTCGGCCGCAGCTGGTTCAGGAGCTGGCTGCCGGGCGGCTGGACCACCCACTGGTACAGCGACGCCTGGACCGAGTTCAGCCTCGGGCAGGTGCTGGGGACCACGGTCGAGGTCACCTTCCTGGTCGTGCTGATCTCGCTGGTGCTCGCCGTCCCCGCCTCCTACGCGCTGGCCCGCCGGGCCTTCCCCGGCAGGAAGCTGCTGCTGGGGCTGTTCGTGCTGCCGATCCTGGTGCCGCCGATCGCCTACGGCATCCCGCTGGCCACCGTGCTCTACAAGTTCCACCTGGCCGGATCGGTCACCGGGGTGGTGCTCGCCAACCTGGTGCCGTCCATCCCCTTCGTGGTGTTCACGATGACCCCGTTCATCGAGCAGATCGACCCCAGGATCGAGGCGGCGGCCCGGATGTGCGGGGCGGGGACCCGAACCGTGCTGACCCGGATCCTCGTGCCGCTGCTCCTGCCCGGGATGCTCGCCGCCGGAATCCTGGTGCTGGTGCGCACCTTCGGGATGTTCGAGCTGACCTTCCTCACGTCGGGGCCCACCAGCCAGACCCTCATCGTCACCCTGTTCTCGGCCGTCAACTCGGCCGGTATCCGGTCCACCCAGTCGATCGACGCCATGGCCGTGATCTACACCGGAACGATGGCCGTGCTGCTGCTGATCGCGCTGCGCTTCGTCAACCCCACCCAGCTCGTCGCCCGCTCATCGGACTGAGAGGAACGGCCACCCCGGGGGTGGAACGTCCGGGCCACGCCACCGCGCGTCGAAGCGGTTCCTCCCCATAGGGTCGAGGGGTCTCCTGAAGACACCCCGAGAGGAGTGACACCGTGCTCGACCCCGACGTGCGCCGCGTACTCGACGGCACCCCGATCGCCCATCTGGCCACCGTCCTGCCGGACGGTGGCCCGCACTCGGTTCCGCTCTGGATCGGCACCGAGGGCGAGCACATCGTGATCCTCACCGGTCCGGGCAGCCGCAAGGCGCGCAACCTGCGCCGCGACCCGCGGGTCGCCATCTCCCTGACGCCCGCCGACAACCCGTTCGAGCCGGTGCTGATCCGCGGACGGGTCGTCGAATGGCTGGAGGGCGATGCGGCCTGGGCGGTCGTCGACCGGATCGCGACGAAGTACATCGGCGCGCCCTACTCCCGGGAGCAGGAGCGCGTCGTGGCCGTGATCGAGCCCGAGCGGCAGTCCGTGGGCCTGGGCTCCTAGCCGGTGGTTCCGAAGGTCACCCGGTAGTAGCAGGCGCCCTTGCAGGCCATGGTGGCGGAGTCGTCGAAGGCGTATGAGTAGGCGTACGGCTCCGCCTTCTTGAAGACCTGGGTGTAGTCGACCGGCCACTTCGCCGGAATGCAGTTGTCCCGGCCGGCCCAGGCGCCGCGGCAGCAGTAGGTGTCACCGCCGAAGGCGGCGCAGGGCGGCTTGCAGCCGATGACCTGGCCGCCGTTGACGGCCTGCATGGCGGTGGGGCAGACGATCGGGGTGGTGCAGGTCCCCTTGTAGCAGCCGGAGGCGGTGATCGGATCCGTGCTGACGGTGTGTGAGATGTTGATGTACATCGGCAGGTTGGACCCGTCGACCATGCTGACGTCGTAGAAGTCCAGGTTGTCGAAGGCGTCGAAGGTGAACTCGCCCAGCGTGGTCGGGGTGGTCGGACCGGAGCAGGTCGTGGTGCAGTCGCCGGTGAGGCAGGTCCCCGCACCGTTGCTGGTGCAGCCGGTCCGGCCCCAGATCCGCCCGCCCCAGTTGTTGGCCACCGTGACCGTGGCGCTCTGCCCCGGCTGGAGCTTCAGGCCGCCCGGGTAGGCCGCGGTGGTGTTGGTGACGATCACCCAGACGGTCTGCTGGGTCCGGTTCACCAGCGCGATGGACCGCTGCCCGGCCGGAGCCGCCTGGGTGGGCTGTGTCGCGGTGCTCGCCGCCGTGGTCCTGGTGGTGGCCGCGGGAGCGGCCGTGCGGGTCGCCGTGTGCGAGGCCGACGGCGAGGGTGTCGCGGACTTCGTGGTGGCGCTGGGGGACGCGGAGGGGGAAGCCGACGGGCCGGGGGACGCACTGGCCCCGCCACCGCTGCCTGCGGTGGCGACCGCCGAGGACGGGTCGGCCACCTGGGCGGTCCCCACGCCGTTCGGCGGGGACGGCCAGAAGACGACGACCAGCGTCGCGACGACGGCCGCCGTCAGCGCGAGCCACCATCCCCGTGCGGATCGGGTTCGATGCTTCCTGCGTGCCATGGCCTGCCTGTCCCCTCGCCGATGAGGCGGTATGAGGCGGACGCCTCGTACAGGAGACCGGAACGGAGCCCTCCGACAACAGAAATCCGCGACGGAAATCCGAGCACCCTCTCCGTCAGGGCCGGGCCGCGAGGCCGTCGAGGACGGCGTGGAGGCCGAACTCGAAGGTGTGCTCCGGGGCCGCGCCGTAGTCGGCGGCGGTGGCCCGGTCGTCGACGGGGTGCGCACCGTCGGTCACGGCGGGTCGGCCAACGGCCAGTTCGCCGAGCTGCTGATGGTGCCCGAGCGGGACTTCGCGGTGGTGGTGCTGTCCAACGCCGGCCCGGACGAGCCCTTCGCGCTGCTCCGCTCCTCTCGACCGGCCTCACCCCGATCAACTGACCAAGTGTCATTTGTACGCATTCATAGAGGAATTCAGGACATTCTCCGGCGAGCTGAACCTTGCCTGGGAGTCGGTGGGGAGTTCCCTGGGGGTCCTTGCAAGTATTGGCATGGACTCGATATACCTGGGTGCGAACGATCATGGATTTCTTGCTCGTATCCAGATCGAAGTTCTTGCACTGAATTTCCAGTGGATCTGCTGTGGCATGCCTGATGGTTCGACGGTTTCGGCCTTGCCAGCACTGAGAAGTGTGAGTACCAGTAGGGGAGTGAAAGGTGTTCTCTCAAAGGGAGTTCATAAGATCGGCGCCGATGCGGTTGCTGGTCATCATGGCGCTGGTGGCCTTGTGCGCCCTGGTCGGAATCCCGGGTGCGACGGCGGCCCGGGCCGATGCGCCGAGCTGTAGTGCGGGGTCCTGTGAGGGAAAGAACGCGGAGGCCACGGGCTGTTCCGCCGATGAGCTGCTGATCGAGGACTCTTCCGAGTCCTCGGGCGGGAGCACCTTGCAGATGTACTACTCCAGCGCATGTCAGACCGTGTGGGCCATATTCACGGACACGGTCGAGGCATATTTCGGCGTTGCGGAGCTGGTCACGGTGCCCAACGGCGGGGGTCTGGAGCAGGTGGACCAGCAGGTCCTTGGCAGCGCCGACACCGGGTCGATGCAGAGCAACAACTACGTGACCGAGACGGGCATGACGCAGTGGAACCAGTCCGTGAAGGCGTGCGGACTGCCGCAGAACGAACCAGCAGAGTCCGAGGATCCGCAACCGGACGGCGGCACGGCGGTCAACATCCTTGGCTGGTGCACGGCATGGCACTGACACGGCGTCACCTCAACTCCGCAGGCCCTTTCGACGAGGAAGACAAGATGCCAGGGCTGTTGCATCCGCGCCGTCGAGGGCGACCACGTAGGTGGACTGCGGTCACCACTGGACTCGTCGCGCTCGCGGCGCTGCTGCTGTCGGGGCCGACAGCCCAGGCGACGCCCGATTCGGGCGCGGTGACTGGGAACTCGGGTGCCTTCACGGATCCCGCCGCGGACCTGGGCACGGGCTGGAAGTCCTCGACCGATGAGCTGCTGACCGGCTTGGGGGACTCGCAGGGCTTTCACATCCTGGAGGCGATGGAGAGCAAGGCCTTCGCTTGGAGCACGCTGGCAACGCTGACGGTTCCGGGTGTGGACGCGGCTTCATGGACCGGGTACACCTGTCCGACCGGTGACGGGCGCTACGTCGCGGCGGTTTATGCGCCCTCCACCGCGGCGAACAGTCCCGCCCAGCGTGCGGCGGGGGCTTTCGCGGCTGTGGTCAACGTTGCCACGGGCAAGGTCACCCAGGTCGCGTCGGGGATGGCCCTCGACTACTTCACCCCGAGCTGCGGCACCGGGGACCAGGTGGTGTTCACCCGGAACACGGTGGACGAGAGCCAGACCCAGGTGATGGTGGCCGACGCCTCCACCGGACGGCTCGTCAGCAGCAGCCTGGTCAAGGCGCAGTTCACGACGCCGGTGCCGACCGCCGCCGACGTGTACGGGGTCGCGCACGGTGACCTCGTCCGGATGAACGCGAACGGAACGCTGAGCACACTGGCGCGTCCGCAGGGTCAGCCCTACGCCCTGGCGGCGGACTCGGCACATGGGCTGCAACTGCTCAGCGTGGACGGTAGCCGTTCGGTGCTCCAGCGGTGGAACGGCAGCGGGCTGGTGGCACTCGGCACCGCCCAGAGCACCAATGTCGGCCTGTTCAGCGGACTCGGCGGGCACAACACTTTGGTCGGGGACGCGACGTCACTCAATGTCAAAGCCGCCCCTGGGCTGCGTTCCGTCCCGGCGGCAGAGCAGCCCGACGCGGTGTCCTTCCAGGGGGATGCGGTGGCCGAGTCGATCACCTCCGCCGACTCGACCAGCGCCCCCAGCGGCAGTGGCTGGGACCAGCCCACGACAGAGGCCGCCGTTCGGTCCGCCCGCACAGGCACTGTCTCCCATGCGGAGTTCCAGGCGTCGGGCCCGGTCACCCAGACCTTCGGGCAGAGCAGCACTTCGGGAACCGCCTCGGGCACTGCGAGTGGCACCACGGCGGTGAAGTCCTCCTCCACCGTCAGTACCTCGGGTACGACTGAGTCGGTCACGTCAGCTGCGGTGACAGCTCTGGCGGCGACCACCTGCGACTCCGGTGTGAGCAGCGGATATGATGCGAGTTATCCGGTCGCCCTGGTTACCCCGCCCTCCTGCGATACCGTGCCCACCTGCCTGGTGGCACGAAACAGCGCGACCAAGCAGGTGCTGCAGCCCAGCGAGAACATGGTGGAGTGGGCGGTCGACCAGGCTGTGCACGCCGACCTCACTATCACCCGGCCGGCGAACTACGACAGCAACGGCGAGTCGTCCTACTCGCCGGAGAGCATGTTCCCCGCAGCAGCCCTCACCGGTGGCGGGACCATCCCGGCCCAGGTCATGCTGGCTATCCTGGCCCAGGAGTCCAACCTCAAGCAGGCCTCCTGGCATGCGGTCCCCGGTGACGCGGGCAACCCGCTGGTCTCCGACTACTACGGCAACGGCGACAGCATCTCGTCCCTGCCGAACTACACTGGTACCGACTGCGGCTACGGTATCGCCCAGGTCACCGATGGGATGTCGAGCAGTTCCGGGTCGCCGATGACAGAGGCTCAGGCCTCTGCCGTGGCCACCGACTACGCGGCGAACATCGCAGCCGGCGTACAGATCCTCGGCCAGACCTGGAATGAACTGCAGGGCCTCTCCACGCCGATGACGGTGAACGACGGCAGCGCGCAGTACATCGAGAACTGGTACTACGCGATCTGGGGCTACAACAGCGGGGTCTACACCGACCCGACCCAGAACGACGGCCATGTCGGCCTGGGCTGGGCCAACAACCCGGCCAATCCGGCCTACGACGCTGCCCGCGAACCGTTCATGCGCTACGACACCGGCGACGCAGCGCACCCGGGGGACTGGCCCTATCAG
Organism: Streptacidiphilus jeojiense; assembly: GCF_000719095.1. Classification (GTDB taxonomy): domain Bacteria; phylum Actinomycetota; class Actinomycetes; order Streptomycetales; family Streptomycetaceae; genus Streptacidiphilus; species Streptacidiphilus jeojiensis. The sequence continues at coordinate 76,021 of NZ_JOEH01000020.1, forward strand.
GAGAGGGTCCTCGGCTGGGCGGAGAATCCCCAGGTCACCTATGGATCCGCTACCTCGTACACGGATGCGACCTACGCCACCAGCGAGTGCACCGTGCTCGCAAGCAGCACCGACACGGCATGCTTCCTCAACCTGCCGACGAACTACCGGCTGTTCTGCTCCACCGCGGTCAACGACTGCGACCCCTCCACCACGAGTGGCAGCCCGTGCCCGGCGACCGACAGCACCTGCTGGTGGAATCAGCCCGTCTCATGGATCTCGGGGGACGAGAGCACGCAGGCCGCCACGGAGCACCTGGCCTACCCGCTCGGCTCCGCCGAACCAGCGATCAACAGTCAGTACGCCGCACCTGACTGCTCCTTCCCTTCCGGTTCCACGGGCACCTTCGTCATCGGCACCGAGGAGGACAGCAGCAAGAACGTCTTCGGCTGCCCCGGTGGCGAGTCCAGCGGCAAATTCTCACTTCGCCTGGGCGACAGCTTCGCCGGGAAGGAGATCACGGAAAGCGGACTCACCCTGGAGAACCCGCTCACGGCACAGATCGACCTGCACCAACTGGGGGCAGGGTGGATGGGCCACATCTACTTCACCCACACCTACCCGCTGAACGACTACGCGCACAAGGTCACCGCACAGTGGGCGCCCGACCCGAGCGCCATTCCTGCAGCAGGTGAGCAGTTCGACATCCACATCCATCTGCCCTCGCACGGAAACACCGCCAGCAGCGTCTACTACCTGCTCAAGGAGGGCGTCTCGTCAACCGGCGCCGAGCCCAGCGTGGGCTGCACCAAGAGTCAGGTGAACAGCGGCCAGGACGAGTGGGTGGACCTCGGCACCGCCTACCTGTGGCCCGGAGCCCGACTGCTGCTCAGCAACCTCGTCAGCGGGGCCACCGGAACCTCGGACATCGCGTTCGACGCGGTCGCCTTCTCCCCGGCCACCTCGGGCAGTTGGTGCCCGTAGGCAGACAACTGACCCGAACCGCAGCTCAGCTGCGGTGATCCGGGGCGTTGAATGGCATGCAGCGCGGTGGCGGAGGGAGCTCCTCCGCCACCGCGCTCCCGCTCCGCCCCTCAGACCCCGTCATATCTGGACCGGAGACTATGCGCGACACTCTGACCAAATTCCTGGCCTGCACCCTGCCGCTGGCAACGGTGCTGCTCACCGCGGCCTGCTCGGGTGCGACACCGCCCAGTGCAACCCGCGGGCCGGCTGCGGCTGCCACCACCTCCGGCAGCATGCCCGCGACCGCCGGGGCGGCGGACCCCGATGCGGGAAGTGCCACGCCCACGCCAACCTGGACGGTCATTGCCGATCCCACCGGACCGGTACCCAGCGCTGAGCTCGCCCCCGACAAGGGCTCGATGCGAGCACTGTCGGCGAATTTCGACTTCAGCTCCTTCTCGGAGCACGAGCTCAAGACCTGGGACATCACGCTGAAATCAACTCCTGACGATGGAAGCCGATCGGACATGTACACCGCGCTCGGCGGCAACAGCGTGAAGGGCAAGAGCCACCTCTTCGTCTTTGTGTACCGCAACAAGCAGCAGGCCGTGACCGCCATTGGTTGCGGCTACAGCCAGGGTGACTCTGCTACAGCGACCCAGTTCATGGACGACTGCGCCCGGACGCAGCTGACAGGTGTGTCCTCGGCGCAGGTCGTCGCATACATCCAGGAAGAAAGGCAGCTGATGACGCCGCTATTGGTGGGCGCGGCAGCCAGCTACTCAGCTCCATATCGGAAGATCGGGTCCGACACATTCAGCTTTCTGAAAGGTTCCGGACAGGAGGTCCTGAACATTCGCGGCGATATAAATTCGCCTGCCAATTAGACCTCGCTGTATGCATCCCAGGGGAGACAGAAAGACGCCGACCCGACACGCCAGTTGGGCCGCTCGTCCCAATGGTCATCCCAGGAAAACAGAAGCAGAACGAAGGTTTCTGATGAGTGCCTCTGTAGGCCATGTAAGTGTTCATCCGAGTTTTCGGTACCTGTCCGTACTTGGACTGCCAATCGTGACGTACCTCGTCCTTCGCGCCGCCACCTCTCAGGACGCTACATCCTCCCGGATCCTGTGGGGCTCGGCCCTGGTTGTTCTCCTCTTGACTGTGCTTCTGTGCCGGTTGATTTCGGTGAGCATCAAAGGCGGATACGTGAAAGTTCGCCGAGGACTCAGAACGGTCACGATCGAGGTCGAGGACTTGATCTCGGTGTCAGCTATCGATGGCCCCGGGGGGTGGCGCACTGCCAAGACGCTCGTACTGGTCGACCCCGAAGGGCGTACGACGCACGTCGCCCTGACTTTGGTACGGCCCGCAGACCGTAGACGTCTCCTCACAGAGATGACTAGGCAAGCAACCCCTGGGACTGTCCGCTTCGACGCAGTCATGCGCGACATGCTTGACGACGCAGGCAAGCAACCGGAACGCGCCTCCTGAACTGTGTCGGCTTATGGCGCTCGTCGTGACCGCATACATCTGGTGGGCCCATAGCAGCCTGGACTGCGGCGCGAGACTGCGGGCCTGCCAGCTGGCTCTCTTCGAAGTGAAGTCAGATCCCGGGCAAGGATGAACGAGCGTGTGGTGGATCAGCGGAAACTGCCAGGCCGGAGCGCATTCTGATCATGTAGCTCACGTTCACCTCCCTCGGCTATCCCGTCCTCGGATTCGATGGCACGGATGAGCGGCCGAGGCGTCAGGCCGCTGCACGTCCTGGTGGTCGCCCCGGCGGTGCTCGTGCTCGTTCTCGTGGTCTCGTTGCTGGTCGGCCTGAAGCTTCAGGCCGACCAGCAGGACCACAACCGGACTGCCGCGCACACCGCCGTCCAGGGGCAGGCTGAGAACTACGCTGCGGAACTGGCGTCGGAGTTCGACCGTGGTGTCCTGGTGCGCGGAGGCCGTGCTCGCTGGGGTACCGGCGCACTGACTCTCTACGACATCGACGTCGTGACCGCCGCGGCCGACAGCGCCCAGGCCGTCTTCGCCGGCGATGCGGTGTACGCCCGGCCCGACTTCCTCTTCGGAGACACCCGGGAGAACGACGAGATCTGCTACCGCCTCCGGCTCATCCGGGTGAACGGAAAGACAGCGTCCGACCTGTCGACCACCTCCTGTGCCGATTGCCTGTCGACCACCACGCGCGGATGAGCCCGGTGCTGCGGGTGCATCCTCATCAGGTCGCTCTCGGCCGGTTACGCCCCGCGCTGGTCGACGATGCGGCGGATCTTGCCGACCGAGCGCTCCAGGGTGTCCGGGTCGGTGATCTCGACCTCGACGGTCACGCCCACGCCGTCCTTGACCGCCCGGGCGATGGCGGCCGCGGCCGCGGCGCGGGTGTCGGCGGAGGTGTCCGGCCTGGCCTCGGCGCGGACGGTCATCCGGTCCAGCCGGCCCTGCCGGGTCAGCCGGACCTGGAAGTGCGGGGCCACGCCCGGGGTCCGCAGCACGATCTCCTCGATCTGGCTGGGGAAGACGTTGACGCCGCGCAGGATGATCATGTCGTCGCTGCGGCCGGTGACCTTCTCCATCCGCCGGAACGCGGGCCGCGCGGTGCCCGGCAGCAGCCGGGTCAGGTCCCGGGTGCGGTAGCGGACGATCGGCAGCGCCTCCTTGGTGAGCGAGGTGAACACCAGCTCGCCGGCGGCGCCCTCGGCCATCACCTCGTCGGTGAGCGGGTCCACCACCTCCGGGTAGAAGTGGTCCTCCCAGATGTGCAGGCCGTCCTTGGTGTCCACGCACTCCTGCGCCACCCCGGGGCCGATCACCTCGGACAGGCCGTAGATGTCCACCGCGTGCAGGTCCAGCCGCTGCTCGATCTCCCGGCGCATCTCCTCGGTCCAGGGCTCGGCGCCGAAGATGCCGATGCGCAGCGAGGTGCTGCGCGGGTCGATGCCCTGCCGTTCGAACTCGTCCAGCAGGGTGAGCATGTAGGAGGGGGTCACCATGATGATCTCGGGGCGGAAGTCCTGGATGATCTGCACCTGACGTGCCGTCATCCCGCCCGACGCCGGGATCACCGTGCAGCCGGCCCGCTCGGCGCCGTAGTGGGCGCCCAGACCGCCGGTGAACAGGCCGTAGCCGTAGGAGATGTGCACCTTGTCGCCCGGGCGGCCGCCGGCCGCGCGGATCGAGCGGGCGACCATGTCGGCCCACATCGACAGGTCGTTCTCGGTGTAGCCGACCACGGTGGGGTTCCCGGTGGTGCCGCTGGAGGCGTGGATCCGGCGCACCTGGTCCATCGGCACGGCGAACATGCCGAACGGGTAGGTGTCGCGCAGGTCGGCCTTGGTGGTGAAGGGGAAGCGGGCCAGGTCGGCCAGGGAGCGGCAGTCGAAGGGGCTGACCCCGGCGTCGTCGAACTTCTTCCGGTACAGCTCGACCTCGTTGTAGGCGAGCTGCAGGGTCTGCCGCAGCCGCCGCAGCTGCAGGTCCCGCAGTTCGGGGCCGGTCAGCCGCTCGCCCGCGTCCAGCAGCTCCTCGGGCAGCGGCTCGCCCAGGTGGCGGTCGGGACGGCTGTTCATGGATTGCTCCGCTCTGCTTCGGTGCCGGCTGCTTCGGTGCGGCTGGGCAGGGTGCCGCCGCGCAGGGTGCGGCTGCGCCCGCGGAACTCCGCGATCAGCTCGTCGCCGCGCCGGACTGTGACGTCGTAGATCCCGCTCCGACCGAAACGGGCCCGTTCCTGTGCGGTGGCCTCGAGCACGTCGCCCTGGTGGGCCGGGGCGACGAAGTCGATGTCGCCGCCCGCGGCCACGGTCACCGGGCCGTGGCTGTTGCAGGCACAGGCGAAGGCGGTGTCGGCCAGCAGGAAGAGGTAGCCGCCGTGGGCCGTGCCGTGCCCGTTGACCATGGCGGGGGTGACCGCCATCCGCAGCACCGCTGCGCCCTCGCCGGCCTCCAGCAGTTCGATGCCGACGCCCAGCGAGGCCGCGTCGGCGGCGAACATCCGCTGGGCCGGGCCCGGCGGGGCCGACCTGGTGGGTGGCATTCCGGCTCCTTCTTGTCTCCCGACCGAACATTCGGTTAGCGTGGTGGTGAGGTCAAGTAATCCAGCCGCGCAATCGGCTGTCAAGGGACGACGCGGGCCCCGTGCACTCCCGGAGGGTGGGAAAACCGATGACGACAGCAGCAGCGGAACCCGCAGCACCGCCAGATCCGCTCCAGCAGCACTTCGACGACACCATCGCCCGCGACCACCGCGTCGAGCCACGGGACTGGATGCCGGAGGGCTACCGGCGGACCCTGGTGCGGCAGATCGCCCAGCACGCCCATTCCGAGATCATCGGCATGCAGCCGGAGGGCGACTGGATCACCCGGGCGCCCTCGCTGCGCCGCAAGGCGATCCTCTTCGCCAAGGTGCAGGACGAGGCCGGGCACGGCCTCTACCTCTACTCGGCCGCCGAGACCCTGGGCGCGGACCGCGCCGATCTCACCCGGCGGCTGATCGAAGGGCGGCAGAAGTACTCGTCGATCTTCAACTACCCGGCCGACACCTTCGCCGACGTCGGCGTCATCGGCTGGTTCGTGGACGGCGCCGCGATCTGCAACCAGGTGCCGCTGTGCCGCAGCTCCTACGGCCCCTACGCGCGGGCCATGGTGCGGGTCTGCAAGGAGGAGTCCTTCCACCAGCGCCAGGGCTACGAACTGCTGCTGACCATGATGCGCGGCACCGAGGGCCAGCGGGCCATGGTGCAGAACGCGGTGGACCGCTGGTGGTGGCCCTCGCTGATGATGTTCGGGCCGCCGGACGGCGACTCGCCCAACTCGGCGCAGTCCACCGCCTGGAAGATCAAGCGCCACTCCAACGACGAACTGCGGCAGCGCTTCGTGGACATGACGGTCCCTCAGGCCGAGCGGCTGGGGGTGACCCTGCCCGACCCGGAGCTGCGCTGGAACGAGGAGCGCGGCAGCCACGACTTCGGCACCCCGGACTGGACCGAACTGCAGCGGGTGATCTCCGGCGACGGCCCGCGCAACGCCGAGCGGGTCTCCCGGCGCCGGGCGGCCCACGAGGAGGGCACCTGGGTCCGCGAGGCCGCCGCTGCCCACGCGGCCAAGCAGGCCGAGCGACGAGAAGAAGCAGCGACGAGCAGGAGCGTGGCATGCCCCAGATGAACAACGTGCAGGCCGACTGGCCCCTCTACGAGGTCTTCGTGCGCGGCAAGCGCGGCCTCAACCACGTCCACGTCGGCTCGCTGCACGCCGCCGACGACCGGATGGCGCTCACCCACGCCCGGGACCTCTACACCCGGCGCAACGAGGGCGTGAGCATCTGGGTGGTCCGCAGCTCGGAGATCACCGCCTCCACCCCGGACGAGAAGGACCCCTTCTTCGCCCCCAGCGGCGACAAGGTGTACCGGCACCCCACCTTCTACGACATCCCCGCCGACGTCCCGCACATCTAGGGCCGTCACTTCTAGGAGCGCCACGTGAGCGACGACGACAACGCCTACCTCGGCCTGGCCGAGGCCCACGAGGGCGACGAGGCCCACTGGGCCTTCGGCACCGGCTTCGAGGACCCGCTGCACGGCACCGACACCGCGCTGCCGCCAGGTGTCGACGGCCAGGCACTGGCCGCGCGTTGCCTTGCCCTGGGCGACGACGCGCTGGTGCTGGCCCAGCGGCTGGCGCAGTGGTGCACCAGGGCGCCGGAGCTGGAGGAGGAGCTGGCGCTGGCCAACATCGGCCTGGACCTGCTCGGCCAGACCCGGCTGCTGTACACCAGGGCTGGCCAGGCCGACGGCAGCGGCCGCAGCGAGGACGATTTCGCCTACCTCCGCGACGCCGACGCCTTCCGCAATGTGCGCCTGGCCGAGCTGCCCAACGGCGACTTCGCCCACTGCGTGGCCCGGCTGCTGGTGCTCTCGACCTGGCGGCTGGCCGTGTTCGAGGGGCCGACCACGGCCGCCGACCCGGTGCTGGCCGCCGTCGCCGCCAAGGGGATCAAGGAACTGGCCTACCACCGCCTCTACGCCGCCGAGTGGACCGTACGGCTGGGCGACGGCACCGAGGAGTCGCACCGCCGGATGCAGCAGGCCCTGGACGCGGTGGCGCCGTACCTGGACGAGCTGTACGCCGCCGAGGACGTCCGCGGGCAGGTCGAGGCCGTGCTGCGGCAGGTCGCCGACAGCGCGGGGCTGGTCCTGCCGGGGACCGCCGGGCTCCCGGGCTCCGGACGCGACGGCGAGCACACCGAGCACCTCGCCCCGCTGCTCGCCGAGCTGCAGAGCGTGGCCAGGGCGAACCCGGGGGCGACATGGTGACCGCCACCCCGGACCTGGAAGCAGACCGGGAAGCGGACCTGGCGCTGGCCCGCCGGGTGGCCGGCGGCGTCCCCGACCCCGAGCTGCCGATGCTCACCCTGGCCGACCTCGGGGTGCTGCGCGACGTCGAGCTCGCCCCCGACGGCGCGGTCACCGCGGTGCTCACCCCCACCTACTCCGGCTGCCCGGCCATGGCCGAGATGCGGGCCGAGGTCGACCGCCGGCTGCGCGCGGCCGGTTTCGCCCGGGTAGGAATCCGTACCGTACTGGACCCGCCGTGGACCACCGACTGGATCACCCCGGCGGCCCGCCGCACCCTCGCCGAGCACGGCATCGCCCCACCCGGCAGCGCACCCCGCCCGGCGTCCGGGCCGGTACCGCTGGTGCTGTCCGTGCGCCGGCCCACGCTGTCCTGCCCCCGCTGCGGGTCCGCCGACACCGAGGAGACCTCGCGCTTCTCCGGCACCGCCTGCAAGGCTCTGTGGCGCTGCCGCGCCTGTCGCGAGCCGTTCGAGCACCTCAAGGAGATCTGATGTCGGCCCCCGCCACGGCAGCCGCAACGCCCTCGGCCACGCCCCCGGTCACCTCCGCCGGGACGGAGCCCGCCGCCCCGGCGCGCCGCCGCCCGGCCTTCCACACCCTGCGGGTCGCCTCGGTCGAGCCGCTCTGCGAGGACGCCGTCGCCGTCACCTTCGCCGTCCCGGACGACCTCACGGACGCCTTCGCCTTCGCCCCGGGGCAGTCGCTGACCCTGCGCCGCACCGTGGACGGGCGCGACGAGCGCCGCTCCTACTCGATCTGCTCGCTGGCCGGCGGCGCGCCCCGCATCGGCGTCCGCACCGTACCCGCCGGGATCTTCTCGTCCTGGCTGGTCAACGAGGTGCGCCCGGGCGACGCCGTGGAGGTGATGGAGCCGACCGGGGCGTTCACCCCGGACCTGAGCACCCCGGGCCGCCACGTCCTGGTGGCGGCGGGCTCCGGGATCACCCCGATGGTGTCGATCGCCTCCGCGGTGCTCGCCGCCGACCCGGTCTCCACCGTCACCCTGCTCTACGGCAACCGGCGCAGCGACACGGTGATGTTCGCCGACGACCTGGCCGACCTGAAGGACCGTCACCCGGACCGCTTCCAGCTCGCCCACGTCCTCTCCCGGGAGCCGCGCGAGGCCGAGCTGCTGTCCGGCAGGCTCGACCCGGAACGGCTGGCCGCGCTGCTGGACGCGCTGGTCGAGGTGGGCTCGGTGGACCACTGGTGGCTCTGCGGCCCGATCGGCATGGTCGAGGCGGCCCGCGACCTGCTCACCGGCCTGGGCGTACCCGCTGACCGGCTGCACCGCGAGCTCTTCTACGCCGAGGAGGAGCCGGTCGCTCCGCTGCACCACGACGACGCCGTGCCCGAGGGCCCGGTCTCCACCGCCACCGTGGTCCTGGACGGACGCAGCACCACCGCCGCCCTACCACGCGACCGGAGCATCCTCGACGGCGCCCAGCGGGCCCGCCCCGACCTCCCGTTCGCCTGCAAGGGCGGCGTCTGCGGCACCTGCCGGGCCCTGGTGGTCGACGGCGAGGCCGAGATGCGCCGCAACTTCGCCCTGGAACCGGCCGAGGTGGCCGCCGGGTACGTGCTGACCTGCCAGTCCTACCCGGTCTCGGACACCCTGACGGTCGACTACGACAGCTGAGCGGAACCGGTGGGCGTGAGCGTACGTCAGATGGGCGACGCACCGCGGTGGTGCGGTCCAGCACAGCACGGGGGTCCCGCATGCGCCGTCCGTCCACCACCCTGCTCACCGGCACTCTGCTCACCGGCACCCTGGTCGGTCTGCTGACCGCGGGCTGCGCCTCGGCCGGCACCGGCCGGGCCGCCTCCCAGGCCGGGTCAGGCTCGGGGCACAGCGCGGTGTCGATCGCCGCGCCGACCTCCGGTGCCATGCGCCCCGCAGGCGCCAAGCCGTGCCCCACCGCCGACCAGTGGCAGGGCGCCCCGGCGCCCACCGCGGTCTCGGGAACACCGATGAACACCCCGCAGGCGGAGGCCCTGAGCCAGGCCGTGGGGGCCCAGGGCCGGGCCGGCTTCGCCGACGTCTACGGCTCGCAGATCACCGACTTCCCGGCCGGGCGGGTCGCCCTCTGCGTCACCGACCTGGCCCGCGGCCATGCCCTGGCCCTGGCCGCCGAGCGCGCCGCCCCCGGCATCGACCTGTCCCGGCTCGACCTCTACCTGTGCCCGTACTCCCAACGCACCCTGGACGGCGCGGTGCACAAGGTGATGGCCGCGCTGGACGCCAGGGGCGAACTGGCCGGCTTCCCGATCTACAGCGCCTCCCCGGCGACCGACGCCTCCGGGGTCCGCTTCACCAGCAGCCGGGAGGGCGTCGGGGCCAAGGCGCTGTACATCCGCATCGCCCACCTGCTGGGCAGCATCCCGTACACCCTGTCCGTGGGCGCCTCCGTGGGCGGCGCCTAAGGGGCGTCCGGAGCGCGGCGCGCCCCGGGCCAGTCGAGCAGCAGCTGCTGCTTGCGCGGGAGCTGGGTGACGATCAGGTCGTAGGAGTCCTCGACCAGCTCCCGCAGCAGGGCGTCCGGCAGCGATCCGTCGACGGTGACGGTGTTCCAGTGCCGCTTGTTGAGGTGCCATCCGGGCACGATGCAGGGGTGCTGCTCGCGCAGTTGCACCGCCAGTTCGGGATCGCACTTCAGGCTCACCTTCAGCGGCTCGTCGCCCAGCGCGGTCAGGGCGAAGACCTTGCCGCCGACCTTGAAGACCGACAGCCCCTCGCTGAACGGGAAGGTCTCGACGGCGCCGTTGAGGCCGAGGCAGAAGGCCTGGAGAGTCTCGGGTGTCATGCGGACATTCTGTGCCGCGGGGCTGACATCCCGCATCGCGACGAACCGTGCAAGATTCATTGATGACCCGTCAGATGGTCGGGGCCGACAACCCGCGCCGCCCCGGCGTGCGAGCGGCGTATCAATCCAGGTGCCGGCTGTGAGCCCGGCCCCGTAGCCTCGGCCCCATGACTGACCATGCGCTCGTTCCGGACGACTTCGTCGTCCCCACGGAGCTGATCACCCCGCAGTTCCGCCTGGAACCTCTGGGACCCCAGCACAACGTCGCCGACCATGCCGCCTGGACCAACAGCATCGAGCACATCCGTTCAACGCCGGGCTTCCAGAACTCGGGATGGCCGCCGGCGAACGGGATGGCCTTGGAGGCCAACCTCGCCGACCTGGAGCGCCATGCGGTCGACTTCGTCCAGCGCCGAGGATTCACCTACTCCGTCATCGGGACCGTCGGCGGCGAGGTCATCGGGTGCGTCTACATCTACCCTTCCCGCAGCGACGTCCACGTCACCGACGTGCGCTCCTGGGTCCGGGCGGACAGGGCCGAGTTGGACGCACCTCTGTATGCGGCCGTCTCCGCCTGGCTGTCCGCGCAGTGGCCCCTGGGCACCCTCAACTATCAGCCTCGCTGACACCGTCCGCTCGGCAGCGGCCCGCTTGTGCGCGCTCGACGGCGTGGCCGGACCGGCTATCCCAGGTCGGTCAGCGCGGTGTTGGCCCCGCACAGCACCACGCAGACCCGCTCGCCCTGCGCCGGGGTGTAGGCCCCGGTGGTGAGTGCGGCCAGGGCGGCGGCGGTGCCGTGCTCCACGGCCACCCGGCGGCCCTGCCAGAGCGCGCGGCGGGCGGCGATGGTCTGCTCGTCGCTGACCAGGACGCTGCGGGCGCCCTCGTACTGCGCGGCGGCGACGGCCAGCGCGGTGACGCGGCGGGCGCCCAGCGAGTCCGAGGCGATGGAGTCCACCGGGCTGTCGACCGGCCGTCCGGCCGCCAGGGCGGCGTTCAGCGCGCGGCAGTTCTCCGGCTCCACCACGACGGTGCGGACGCCGTGGTGCCGGGCGGCCGTGGCGACGCCGGCGAACAGGCCACCGCCGCCGGCCACCACCATGACCGTGTCCAGTCGGGGGTCCTGCGCCAGGATCTCGTCCAGCAGGGTGCCGGCGCCGGCCGCGATCAGCGGGTGGTCGTAGGCGTGCGAGGCGAGTGCGCCGGTCCGGGCGGTGAACTCCTCGCAGGCCTGCAGGGCCTGCGCGTACTCCAGACCGACCAGCCGCACGTCCGCGCCGTAGCCGCGCAGCCGCTCCACCTTCACCGTCGGCGCGTTCGCCGGCAGGAACACCGTCGCCGGGACGCCCTGCTGGCCCGCCGCCCAGGCGCAGGCGAGCCCGGCGTTGCCGCCCGAGGCGATGGTGATCCCGGCGTCCGGCAGGGTGCCCGCCTCGCGGTGCGCCAGCACGAAGTTCTGCGCGCCACGGGCCTTGAAGCTCCCGGTGTGCTGCATGTACTCCAGCGCGAGCGACACCTCGAACGGGCCGTCGTCGAACTCGTCCATGGCCACCACCGCGACTGGCCTGACCCGCCCGGCGATCCGGTCGGCGGCGGCCTTGACGTCGGTGTACGCGAGCTGGCTCTGCATGGCATCCCCCTACGGGCGCTGACGGACGGCTGTTTTGTACCGTAGCCTGCCCCGGCCCACCGCCGCTGACCGCCCACCGCCGGCCACCGCCACCTTCTTGCCCCGGGTCACACCAGCTCCAGCAGCCCCGTCAGCGAGGTGATCGAGGCGACGCCGTCGCTCGCGGCCCCGTCCCGGCACATCGCCAGACCCCGGTAGCCCAGGTCGATCGCCGCCCGCACCAGCTCCGGGTCGTCGTCCACGAACAGGCACTCGTCCGGTGCCAGCCCGAGACCCTCGCTGGCATGCCGGTACATCAGCGGGTCCGGCTTGCGGCAGCCGAGCACTGCGGAGATCGCGTACACCTCGAAGAAGTCGCCGAGGCCCAGTGCGGCGTGGAGCTCCGGCAGGTTCGGCCAGGCGTCGGAGACCACCGCCAGCCGGACCCCGCGGCCGCGCAGCTCCCGCAGCACGCCGGCGACCTCGGGAAAGGTCTCCAGAACGGTGGCCGGCGGCACCGGCCGGACCAGGGCGGCCAGCAACTCGGCGGCGGCGTCCACCCCGAGGGCGTCCAGGATGACGCGGTGGTAGTCGTCGGTGTCGGGCGTGGTCGGTGCCTGGTCCATGAAGCGGTCACCCGCCGCTATGGCGCGGGCGAACTGCTCGGGCGTGATGCCCGGAGCCCGGTCGAGCACGGTCCGCTCGAAGTCCGCTCGCGGATTCCAGCGCCCGCCCTTCGGCTGCATCAGCACCCCGCCGGAGTCCAGCAGCACGGCGCGGGGAGGGTCGCTCCGCGGAGACCGGGGGGAGGGGGAGGATGGGGATGTGGCCTGAGTGGTCATCGGACGAGTGTGCCGCGACGCCCGGTGTTCGTCGAGGTCGTCGCTCATGGGACTGAGGGGGAAGGGCATATGACGTCGTTGCGATTCCGGGCCGCGGTTGCCGAGGACGCCGAGGCGGTGGCGCAGCTGCACGCCGACAGCTGGCGCCGGCACTACCGCGGCGCCTACGCCGACGCGTTCCTGGACGGTGATGTGGTCGCCAACCGCCGGGCCGTGTGGTCGTCGCGCCTGGCCGCCCCGGCCGCAGCCGCGACCGTCCTGGCCGAGGACGACGCGGGGCTGCTGGGCTTCGTCCATGTCGTCTTCGACGCCGACGACGTCTGGGGCAGCCTGGTCGACAACCTGCATGTGACGAACGCTCGGCGGCGCACCGGGGTGGGCGGTGCGCTGCTGGTGCGCGCGGCCGAGGCGGCCGGCGAGCGAGCCGGTGACAGGGCCGTGTACCTGTGGGTACTGGAGCAGAACAAGGCCGCCCAGCAGTTCTACCGTGCCTACGGCGGCAGCTGCGTCGAGGCGGCGCCGGTGCCTTCCCCCGGGGGCGTGCCGGGCCGGCTGAACGGGTCTCCCAAGGCGCTGCGGATGGCCTGGTCCGACGCCTCGCTGGTGGCGCGTTCGGGCCGTTGAGCCCCCCGGTCGGTGATACTGGTCGCGCCCGCCCGGGTCCGCCCGGGCCACCGCGCCGACGGAAGGACGACCAGCGTGCGGCTGCTGACCAGGCCCGTACTGGCCGCCTGCAACACCGTCTACCGGGCCACCGGCGGGGTCCTCGGCGCCTGGTGGTTCGGGCAGCCGATCCTGCTGCTGACCACGGTCGGCCGCAGGACCGGCGAGCGCCGGGTGAGCGGGCTGGTGTTCCTGCGGGACGCGGGGCGCTATGTCGTGGTCGCCTCCGACAACGGCGCCCCGCGCAGGCCAGGCTGGTACTACAACCTGCTGGCCGCCGGGCAGGCCGAGGTCCAGTACCGCCGCACCCGGGTCCGCGTCACCGCCCACGAGGCCGTGGGCGAGGAGCGGGCCCGGCTGTGGCCGCTGCTGCTCCGGGTCTACTCCGGCTACGACCGGCACCAGGCCAGGGCCGGCCGCCCGCTCCCGGTCATGGTGCTGACACCCGTGGTGCCGGCACGGGTGCGCGGGAGCGGGGACGGCCGCTGAGGACCGGGCCGGTCAGGGCAGCAGGCCGTCCAGGAAGGTGTTGCTGTAGATCCGGCTGGGGTCGTACTTGTCGAGGATCGACAGCGCGGTGTCCCAGTTGCTGCCGGACGGCTGACCGGTGCGGTAGGCGGCCGGGACGGTGGTGCCGAGGATGGTCGGGTCGGCCCAGGCGGCGGTGCCCGAGTAGGCCCAGCCCTTGGACCACTCGGGGCGGACCGCCGCGTAGCTGCCGGTGTAGTTGGAGAGCACCCACTGCTCGGTCTCCCGGTAGAACTGCTGGGACTGCGGGGTGCCGGGGATGGTCAGCAGGTCCATCCACACCGCGGTGTCCCAGGCCGGCTGGTCCGGCCGCGGGCGCAGCGCGCTGAGCAGCGGCTGCACCGCCCCGGAGACCCCGCAGTCGGCCGCGTTGTCCAGGCCGGTGACCCGGACCTCCCAGGGGCCGTTCATCGGGTACTGGCCCCGGTTCTGATAGGTGGTCAGGGCGTTGTTGAGGTAGGTGTAGAACTCGCTGACCACGCGCTGGACGTCGGACCGGGCGCAGAGGATGGCGTAGCCGTTCGCGGTGACCTGCAGCGTGGTCGGCCTGACGTAGAGCTGGGAGTTCTTGGCCCAGCCCCAGATGTCCCAGGTGCCGGTGACGATCAGCCCGGAGCCGACGATGCTCATCTCCAGGTTCTCGAAGGTCGGCGTGACCGAGACGTCCCCGCCGACGATGTCGGCGATCAGGGCGGACTCCTGGGTGCTGACGGAGTCGGCGAAGGTGAACGGGAACGGGCTGTCGTTCTCCTTGGAGAACAGCGGCTTGCTGGGGGTCACCGTCCAGACCTTGAGCCAGGGCACGGTGGTGAAGGGGAACCAGATGGTCTCCACCCGCCCGCTCTTGTTCACCAGCGACGCGAAGGAGCTGGACCCGGCCGAGGCGGGCGGGGCGAACAGGGTTCCGACGTTGGTGGTGTAGGTGGACTGGCAGCGCAGCCGGACGTTGGCGCCGACCCGCAGGGTGGCCTCGGTGACGAAGGCCCGGCCGAGGTGGACCAGGAACGCGGCGATGTCGGGGTCGCTGCGCTGGAAGGTCTTGAGGACGTAGGCGCTCTGGGTGGAGTCCCAGACCACCGCGGTGAGCGAGGTGACCAGGTTGCTGACGGAGCCGAAGGTGTGCCCGGTGGTCAGGGTCTCGCCGGTGGCCGGAACGGCGCTGCCGTGGCCGTCGATGGCCAGTACGCCGCCCAGGCTGAGGTCGCCGGGGGCCGGGGTGTGGATCAGTCCGTAGCCCGAGTTCTCCAGCGCGGTGAGCAGGTTGAGCATGGTGATGCCGGCCTGGGCGGTGACGCTGGCGGGGCTGCCGCTGTTGACGGTGACCGCGGTGAGGTGCTGGGTGGTGTCGACCAGCAGGATGTTGCCGGTGGCGCCGCTGGGCTCCAGCAGCGGGGACCAGCCGTGGCCCATGCCCTTGGCGCGGATCTTCCAGCCCTGGGCGTGGGCCCAGTTGGCGAGGGTGACCACGTCGGCGGGGGTGGCCGGCGCGCAGGTCCACTGCGGGCTGAGGACGATCTCGCCGGACCAGTTGCTCCATGCCTGCTGGTAGACGCTGATGCCGCTGGGGAACGAGGGCGGGGCCGCGGTGTCCGCCTCGGCGGGGGTGACCCTGAACGCGGGTGTCCAGGTGAGGCTGGACAGTGCGGCGGTGGCGCCGGCGGCGCCGAGAAAGGTGCGGCGGGACAGGCGGCTCGGCTGATCGGATGTACCCATGACGAAACCTCCGCGGAGAGGTTGGGCATGCCCGGCGGGGCGGTGGAGGGCATGCGGAATCAGCGTGGGGGCGCTGTGCGGAGCGCTGGGGGCGCGCGGGCGCGCGTCCAGCACGGAGGCGGTGCGGGCACTCCGTGGAACCGTGGTGGTGGCGCACTGCGGGCGGCGGTCCGGTCCGGTGGTCCCGGGTACCGGTCGGACGGCCGCGGCGGGTGCGGTGGGGAGAGGATCCGTCCCTGACCGCGAGAAGTCAATGACGGTGCGTCAGATCTGATTACCCGTCAGTTAACTTGGAACGTCTGGGAGACGGTGGCGAAGTAGGTGGTTCCCTGGACGCTTCTGCTGCTCGGGGCGGATACCCAGAAGTCGAAGGCGCGGCCCTTCTCGATCCAGCAGAGGTCCTTCACGTCGCGGGCGCCGAAGGCGTCGTCCGAGTAGCCGTCCCAACTCCACTGCCAGAAGGCGGCCTCGTTGGTCCCGTGGAACGAGGTGGACGTGACGCTGCTGTTGCGGAAGCCGGGGTTGGTGGTGGGGCCGTCGGCGTCCTGCTGCTTGATGCTGGCCAGCACGCCCTCGGTCGGGACGGGGGTGGGGTGCACACCGATGCGGTAGGCCCGGTCGGGGGAGATGTAGAAGATCCGGCCGGAGTCGTCGGTGCTGCGCTTCCAGCCGTCCGGGACGGCGAGGGAGAAGAGGCCGGAGGGGTCCTTGCGCAGGGTGAAGCCGGCCGGAACGGCGTTGGCGGCGGTGGAGCCAGTGGATCCTTCGCTGGGCGTCGGGCGGGCGGAGGTGTGTGCGCCGGTCGCCGTGGAGGACGTGGAGGACGCGGAGGCGGACACGATGGGTGTCACCGGCGCTGCGACCCCGCTCGGCGTGCCGGTCGAGGCCAGCACCACGGTCGCCGCAGTGGCCGCGGCCACCAGCACACCGCCGGTGGCCAGCAGCACCCCGGTGCGCCGGCGGCCGCCACGCTGCTTCCCGGGCGGATCGCCGACCACCGGCCCGGCGACGGCCCCGACCTCGACCACCGTCGTGGCGGCGCGTTCCGGTCGCCTGGCGGGCAGCCCCCGGGGCCCGGCCCCGAGGGTCGCCGCGGTCGGCGAGGCGACCAGGGCCCCGCGTTCCAGGAACAGCCGCAGCAGCCGCACCGCCTCGGCCGAGCCCAGCCGCCGGGCCGGATCGCGTTCCAGCAGTCCGGCGACCACCGGGGCCAGCGGCTCGACGCTGGCCGGCAGCAGGATCTCCTCGTACAGCACCGCGTAGAGCACGCCGGACATGGAGTCGCGACGGAACGGCGAGCGGCCCTCCAGCATCGTGCACAGCAGCACGCCCACCGACCACAGGTCGGACTCGGGGCCGGCGGAACCGCCCTCGGTGCGCTCCGGCGCGGTGAACTCCGGCGAGCCCAGGAAGGCACCCTGCTCGGTGAGGGTGGAGCTGCCGTCGACCCGGGCTATGCCGAAGTCGGTGAGCACGATCCGCCCGGTCCCGCGCTCCAGCAGGACGTTGTCGGGTTTGACGTCCCGGTGCAGCACGCCCTTGGCGTGGACGGCCTCCAGTGCGGAGAGCACGGCGAGGCCGATCCTGGCCGCCTCGCGCGGCGGCACCGGACCCTCGGCGGCGAGCCGGGCGCCCAGCGAGTCGCCGTCGACCAGCTCCATCACGATGCACGGCTCGCCGTCCTGCTCCACCACGTCGTGGATACCGACCACCGAGGGGTGGCGTAGCTGGGCCACGGCGCGGGCCTCGCGCAGCGTGCGGGCCCGCTGCTGCTCGCGCTCCTCCGGGGAGTGGTCGGTGCGCAGGTGCACCTCCTTGACCGCGACCTGACGGTCCAGCACATCGTCCAGGGCCCGCCACACCGTGCCCATGCCGCCGCGGCCGAGCCGGGACAGCAGCCGGTAGCGGCCGGCCACCAGCCGGCCCTCGCCGACCTGCCCGCCGGTGTGCCCGCCCGCGTGTCCGTCCGCCTGCCCGCCGGTGTGCCCGCCGGTGTGTGCGTCCGACGCCCCGTCCGTACTCCCCATGGCGGACATCATCGCGCATCGGTGGTGCGGCAACCGCCTCCGGTCAGCCGTCGCCGAGCAGCCGGGCCAGGCCGGTGGGGGAGAGCAGATGGCGCAGGGCCAGCCGGCCGGCGCCCTCGACCCCGGCGCGTCCGGCCAGCAGCGAGGTCTCGATGGCCAGGCTGCGGGTGGCCAGCGGCAGCGCCCGCCGGTAGACCACGCCGCGGATCTCGGCGAGCAGGTCCTCGTGCAGCTCGGCCAGGCTGCCGCCGAGGACGATCAGGTCGGGGTTGTGGAAGCTCACCGCGGTGGCCAGCACCTCGCCCAGCCGCTGTCCGGCCAGCCGGACCTGACGCCGGGCCAGGGCGTTGCCCTCGCTGCTGAGCCGGACCACGTCACGGGTGGTGAGCACGTCGCAGCCGGCTTCGCGCAGCGCGGCGACCAGCGCGCCGCCGGAGGCCACCGCCTCGATGCAGCCGGTGTTGCCGCAGTGGCAGGGCACGTCCTCGTGGCCGGGGACCCGGACGTGGCCGATGTCGCCGGCGGCCCCGGACGCGCCGCGGTGCAACTCGCCGCCGGAGACGATGCCGCAGCCGATGCCGGTGCCGACCTTGACGTAGAGCAGGTGCCGGACCGCCTCGCGGTGCGCGTACTCGCCGAGCGCCATCAGATTGACGTCGTTGTCCACCAGCACCGGCGCGTCGTAGCCGTCGGCGAAGAAGGAGGGGATGGGATAGCCGTCCCAGCCCGGCATGATCGGCGGCCGGACCGGGGTGCCGGTGGCGAAGTCGACCGGTCCCGGTACGCCCAGGCTGATCGCCCGGACATCGGAGGTCTTCCGGCCGCACTGCTCCAGCAGGGCCCGCAGCAGGGTGTCGACCCGGGTCAGGATCGGCACCGGGCCCTCGCCGATGCCGATGCTGGCGGCGGTCTCGGCCAGCGGGGCGCCGCCGAGGTCGGTGAGCAGCACCCGGCAGTGGGTGGCGCCCAGGTCGACCGCGACGACCGCGCCGGTCAGCGGGTTGAGCCGGAGCGTCAGCGGGGGGCGGCCGCGGGCCGCGCCCGCCGGCTCGCCGTCCAGCAGCAGCCCGGCCCCGATCAGGGTGTCCACCCGCTGCGACACCGTGGCCCTGGACATGCCGGTGGCGGTGGCCAGGGCGCTCCTGGTCCCGGCGGCGCCGGAGGCGACCAGCCGGGCCACCTCGCTCAGCACCGCGTACTGCCGTGCGTCGATCGTGCTCATCCGTCCCACCCGCACCGCATGCTCGGCCCGATATTTATGCCAGAAGTTAGCGTAAATCACGTCATTGTCAAGCGGATACCAGCGGGATTACGGTTCTGACGTATCGGAAAGGAGCCGCGCTGTGATGCACGGTCAACTCCGGGTCGCCATCGCCGGAGCAGGCATGGTCGCCCGGGTCCACGCGGACGCCGTCCGACGGGCGGGGGCCCGACTGGTCGGGGTCTCCGCCTCCACCCCGGAACGCGGCAAGGCCGCCGCCGCCGAACTGGGCGCCGAGCGCGCCTATGACACCTCCGAGGACCTGGTCGTCAGCGACGAGGTCGACATCGTGCACATCTGCACGCCCAACGGACTGCACCACCCGCTGGCCGAACTCGCCCTGCGGGCCGGCAAGCACGTGGTCTGCGAGAAGCCGCTGGCCACCTCGGCGGCGCAGGCCGCCGAACTGACCCGGCTCGCCGCCGAGCAGCGCGTGGTGGCGGCGGTGCCGTTCGTCTACCGCTACCACCCGATGGCCGCCGAGGCCAGGGCCCGGGTGCGGTCCGGGGCGCTGGGCGCGGTGCACCTGCTGCACGGCCACTACCTCCAGGACTGGCTGGCCGACCCGGCCGACAGCAACTGGCGGGTCGACCCGGTCGTCGGAGGACCCTCCAGGGCCTTCGCCGACATCGGCTCGCACTGGTGCGACCTGGCCGAGTGGATCACCGGGCACCGCATCACCGAACTGGTCGCCTCCACCGCGACCGTCCACGGCGAGCGCAGCGCCGCCATGAGCGGCACCTTCAGCGCGCCGGCCGCCGGCGGCGCGGGGGACCGGCAGGCCGTCACCACCGAGGCTGTGACTACCGAGGACGCCGCCCACCTGCTGTTCCGCACCGACCGGGGCGCCACCGGCTCGCTGCTGGTCTCCCAGGTCTCGCCGGGCCGCAAGAACCGGCTCTGGCTGGAGGTCGACGCGGCCGACGCCAGCGTCACCTTCGACCAGGAGAACCCGGAGACGCTGCTGCTCGGCCGCCGCGCGAGCACCGAGGTGCTCAGCCGCGACGCGGCCCTGCTGGCCCCGGACGCGGCCCGGCTGTCCACCGTGCCGCCCGGGCACCCGCTCGGCTACCAGGACTGCTTCGCCGCCTTCGTCCGCGACGTGCACGACGCGGTCCGCGGCGGCGAGGTCCGCCACCCCGGCTTCGCGGACGCCGCCCGCACCGCGGCGCTCACCGACGCCGTCCTCGACTCCGCCCACACCCGCTCCTGGACCGAGGTACCCGCATGAAACTGGGATTCCTGACCGCCTGCCTGCCCCAGCTCACCCTGGAGCAGATCGTCCCCTGGGCCGCCGCCCACGACTACGACGCGCTGGAGGTGGCCACCTGGCCGTCCACCGGGTCACGGGACTTCGAAGCCAGCCACCTCGACGTCGCCGCCCTGGACCAGGACGGCGCCGAGCAGGTCAGGGCACTGTTCGACCAGCACGGCGTGGAGATCTCCGCCTTCGCCTACTACGAGAACAACCTGCACCCCGACGAGCGCCGCCGCGCCGAGATCGCCGAGCACCTGCGCCGCAACATCGACGCCGCCGCCCTGCTCGGCGTCCCCTACGTGGGCACCTTCATCGGCCGCGACCCCGGACGCTCCGTCAAGGAGAACATCGCCGTCGGCGACAAGGTGCTGCCGCCGCTGGTCGACTACGCCACCGAACGCGGCGTCAAGCTCATCATCGAGAACTGCGTGATGGAGGGCTGGCACCCGGACGGCTACCCGGGCAACCTCGCCTACTCCCCGGAGCTGTGGGAGTGGATGTTCTCGCTCGGCTTCTACCTCAACTACGACCCCTCGCACCTGATGTGGCTCGGCATCGACCCGGTCGAGGCGCTGCGCCCCTACGTCGACCGGATCCCGCACGCCCAGGCCAAGGACGCCCAGCTGGACCCGCGGGCCCGCACCCGCTACGGCTTCTTCGGCAAGACCCTGGAGCGCGACAACCCCTGGGACGTCGGCTGGTGGCGCTACCGCGTCCCCGGCCTCGGCGACGTCGACTGGCGTGCCGTGGTCGACACCCTCTACGAGGGCGGCTTCACCGGGACGCTCTCGGTCGAGCACGAGGACCCGGTCTGGGGCGGCACCGAGGAGAAGGTCAAGCAGGGCCTGATCGTCGCCCACCGCACCCTGCGCCCGCTGATCGTCGCCTGACCCTCCGCGGCCGACCACCTGCAGCTGAACCCCTGCACCTGAACCCCTGCACCTGAACTCATTGCCCGGATCCGAGCGGTTCCACCTCCCTTCCTTCACTGTGTCCCGAGGAGCGCACCAGAGATGACCCACCCCCTCTCCGTCCAGCTCTACTCCGTCCGCGAGCTGATCTCCGACGACCGCGACGGCGTGCTGCGCCGGATCGCCGAGGCCGGGTTCGGGGCGGTGGAGCCGTTCCGGCCCACCGACGACCCGATCGGCTTCCGCAAGGTCGCCGACGACCTCGGCCTGTCCGTCTCCAGCGTCCACGCCATGGACCTGCTCGGCACCGACACCGAGGCCGACGCCGTGTTCGACGCGGCCGCGGTGCTCGGCACCGGCATGGTCATCGTCCCGGCCGGTATCGCCGAGGAGGAGTTCACCGGCACCGAGGGCCTGACCCGGGCCGCGGACACCCTCAACGCGCTCGCCGAGCGCGCCGCGGGCCATGGCCTGCAGCTCGGCTACCACAACCACTGGTGGGAGTTCGAGCCCCGGGTGAACGGCCGTCACGCGCTGGAGGAGCTGGCCGACCTGCTCGACCCGCGGGTCTTCCTGGAGGTCGACACCTACTGGGCCGCCGTCGGCGGCGCCGACGTCCCGCTGGTCCTCGGAGGTCTCGGCGACCGGGTGAAGGCGCTGCACGTCAAGGACGGCCCGATCGTCAAGGGCGAGCCGCACACCGCGGTCGGCGCCGGTGCCATGCCGGTGCCCGCGATCCTGGCAGCCGCCCCGGCCGACGCCTGGCGCATCGTCGAACTCGACAACTGCGCCACCGACATCATCGACGCCATCGCCGACAGCCGCCGCTACCTCTCCGCCCTGGAGGCCCAGGCATGACCACCCGCTCCGGACCCGTCGGCGTCGCCCTGGTCGGCGCGGGCGTGATCAGCACCCAGTACCTGAAGAACCTCACCACCTTCCCGGACGTCCAGGTCGTCGGTATCGCCGACCTGGACACCGAGCGGGCCAGGACGGCCGCCGAGGAGTACGGCGTCCCGTTCTCCGGCGACCTGGACTCGGTGCTGGCCCTTCCTGAGGTCGAACTGGTCGTCAACCTGACTATCCCGGCCGCCCATGCCGCGGTGGCCAGGGCCGCGCTGGAGGCCGGCAAGCACGTCTACGGCGAGAAGCCGCTCGCCCTGGACCCGGTCGAGGGGGAGAAGCTGCTCGCGGAGGCGGCGACTCGCGGCCTGCGTGTCGGGAGCGCTCCCGACACCTTCCTCGGCGCCGGTCTGCAGAGCGCGCTGCGGGCCATCGCGGCCGGTGCCATCGGCACCCCGGTCGCCGCCAACACCGCGGTGATGAACTTCGGCCCCGAGCGCTGGCACCCCAGCCCCGAGTTCCTGTTCCAGTACGGCGCGGGTCCGCTGTTCGACCTGGGCCCCTACTACCTGACCGCACTGACCGCGCTGCTGGGACCGGTGGCACAGGTCGCCGCGACGGCCAGGCAGGGCCGGGCCGAACGGGTCATCGGCTCGGGCCCGAGGGCCGGCACCGGCTTCGCGGTCGAGGTGCCTACCCACGTCACGGCACTGCTGGACTTCGAGCGCGGCGCCACCGCGGCTACCACCTTCAGCTTCGACTCGGCGCTGCCCCGGATCCAGTTCGAGGTCACCGGAACCGAGGGGACCCTGGAGATCCCGGACCCCAACACCTTCGACGGGGTGCTGCGGGTGCGCGGCGGCGCCGACGAGGACTGGCGTGAGCTGCCGGTCGGCGGGACCACCGCGGGACGCGGCATCGGCGTCCTGGACATGGCCCGCGCCCTGCGCACGGGCGACCCGCACCGCGCCTCCGGCGAGCTGGCCCAGCACGTCCTGGAGACCATGGCCGCAGTCACCGAATCCGCCGCCGCGGGCGCCTTCCGCGGCGTCAGCTCCCGCTGCGAGGCGCCCGAACCTTTGGCGGAGAGCTGGTCCCCTCTTGAGGCCACGCTGGGCTGAGGACGGACGTCGGCTGCGGACCGTAGTGGGTTTGTCGCGCAGTTCCCCGCGCCCCTTGGGGTCTGCAACTGGCTCAGTTGCAATCAGCTGGGGGCGCGGGGAACTGCGCGGTCAACCATCTACGGTCCGCAGCCGACATCCCCCGGGCTACCCCCGTTCGGCGTGAGCCACCAGCGCTGCCATGGTGTCGGGCCAGTCCGCAGTGATGCCCGGACCCATCTCGGGGCCGAGCTCGTCCGCGTCCGGGCCGACGATCTCCATGCTGTAGACGACGCGGATGCGCTGGGCGTCGATCGGCTCGATCGTGTGGTTGGTGCGGAAGACGTTCTCGCCGAAGTGCGCCTCGTCGACGAAGGACTGGTTCTCCTCCGTCGCCGCGATCCGCATCTCGATCGGCTCGTCACCGGGCGGCGTCATGATGATGGTCGACCCCGCCGCGAACGGCCCCCGCAGCTCGACCTTCTCGATCTCCGCGTTCCAGGAGCCCCAGTTCGCCACATCGGCCCACAACCGCCAGATCGCCGCGCGGTTCTCGGCGCCGGTCTCCACGCTGTGCTCGTACGTCCACATCTGCGGTCTCCCCGTGGTCGGTGTCTGTGCGCACAGGCTATAGCGACCGCACGGTCCCTGACGGAGCTTCAGTCACTCGCCCCCAGCAGGGCCGAGCAGCGGCAGGACCGGGATGGTGTGGTCCTGCCAGATCAGGCGGGAGGTCTCCTCCGGGTAGGCGGTGACCACCGGCTCGGCGTCGAAGACCTGAACCAGCCGCTGCCCGGTGTCGTACCCGGGCCAGCCGGGGTCTCCGTGCGCGGCGAACGCCGCCCAGGCGGCCCGCATGCGGGCCGACAGCGACTGCGCCTCGGCAGGCGGGCCCGCCCCGATCAGCGCGGCAGGATGGCCGCGGTCCAGATTGCCGAAGACCAGCGGCACGTCCAGACCGTGGCAGGCACCCATGACGCCGCCTATGCCCGGGGCGGGCCAGGCGAGCTCGTACACATGGACCCGGCCGCCGGCGGCGGACTGCTCCTCCGCGAGGCGGAGGCTCGGCATGCGGAACGCCCAGTCGGAGTTGACCAGCTCGTACAGCTGCTCAGGGCCGGCATCCGGACAGCCGTCCCGGTACCGCTGCGCGCCGTCGCTGCCGGGGGCGAAGACGCGCAGGGCGGTGGCAGCCTGATCCTCCGTCACCTGGCCGAGCAGCCCTTCGAGCGCGGTGAACAGCCGCTGCTCGTCCCGGGTGTGGCCGACGAGCAGCGCGATGTCCCGGCCGGCACCGTCGGCCAGGGCCTGCCAGGGGGTGACCGGCAGCTCCGCGCCGCCGACAACCGGTGAGAAGAGGATCGCCCGGTGCGCGATCGGACCCCAACGACCGGCCCACTGGGCCGACTTGGCGCCCACCGCGTCACCTGCGGCGGACAGCCGGGACGGGTCCACCCCGGACAGCTCGGCCGCGGTGGGCCGCAGCCCCAGCTCCGCGCCGCACGCGGCGGCGATGTCGGCGGCGAGCTCCGGTGCGAAGAAGGTCCCCTGCACGCTCTGGGCGACGGCCCGGCCGAAGAGCCCGGACGCGCCCGGCATGGCGAGCAGTGCCGCGACCGATCCGCCGCCCGCCGACTCTCCGAAGACGGTGACGTTGTCCGGGTCGCCGCCGAGGGCCCGGATGTTGTCCCGGACCCACTCCAGCGCGGCGACCTGGTCGAGCAGGCCGCGGTTGGCGGGCGCGCCCTCGAAGTACCCGAAGCCCTCCAGGCCCACCCGGTAGTTGAAGGTCACCACGACCACGTCGCCCTCGCCGGCCAGGCGCCCGCCGTCGTACTCGGGAAGTCCGGACGTTCCGATGGTGTAGGCGCCGCCGTGGATCCACACCAGAACCGGCAGCCCCGCGCCGGGGCCCGGATCCGGCGACCAGACGTTGACGGTCAGCCAGTCGCAGTCCGCTGCGTCCCGCGACATCGCGTCCATGCCGAAGGCACCGCCCTGCGGGGGCGGTGGCCCGAACGACACCGCCTCGCGTACCCCGTCCCAGCCCTGCACCGGCCGGGGCGCGGCGAAACGCAGCGGTCCGACCGGCGGTTCGGCGAAGGGGACACCGCGGAAGACTGCGACACCACCCTCCCGACCGCCTTGCAGCGCCCCGGCCGCCGAGCGGACCTCGGGCCGGGATCCGGACCGCTCGGACGCGGCATCGCTCATGACGCACTCCCTGTACGGGCACCTGGAGGTCGATCGCAGGAGCCGCCGTCCCCCCGGACCCGTGGATCATCCCGCCGCCTCCCGGTGCACGCCAGCCATTTATCCGGCGCGGCGCGCTACTGTTGGGTCACCGAGGGCTTTTCGCGCGTTGCCGGCTGGGTGGCGTCGTCTCCGGCGAGCGACGACACCGGGCGCTCATCGGCCCGGGGACAGGTCCGCGACGTGACCACCATCAGCATTTCCCCTGAAGCCGACCCGGTCCTGCCGCTGTCCCAGGGCGTGCGGCTGGAACTCAAGCCGGCAAGTCGGATCCGGGGCCGGGTGGACGGCGCCTGGTGGCCCCGGTCCCGGGACATGGCCCAGGAGCTCCCGCCGCTGGTCGAGGTACTGGACCGGGTATGGGGACGGATCACCCGGGTGACCGTGCACGAGGGCATGTGGCCTGACCTGCCCTCCAGGGTCCCGGTCGGCAGGCGGATCGTGCGCCTGGGTTGGTTCGACACCGAGCAGGAGCAGGCCGACCTCTCCCTCTTCTCCTACCAGGTGGGCCGCTGGAACCTCCTGGTCATCCCGCCCGAGTGCGATCCCGCCCGCGCGGCCCTGCTGATGGCGGCGGCCACCGATGTGCACAACCCCGCCGGCGCTGACGCCCTCCTCACCGCAGCGGGGTGACCTGAGCATCGGCGAACGCCTCGCGGAACGCCTCACGGTTGGCGGACGGCGAGGCGCGGTCCCGGACGGCGAAGACCACCTCGTCGAAGGCCGACCGGAGCTCCGCGCCCGGGACCAGCAGATCGCGGAAGGCGGAGGCGACCTCCGCCGGGTCGTTGGCGAACACCCCGCAGCCCCAGGCGCCGAGCACCAGCCGCCGCACCCGGTGGTGCGCGGCGACCGCGAGGACCCGTGCCGCCCGCCGGCGCAGCACCGCCCGGATCTCCGCGCCGGCACCGGGGCTGCGCCGCAGCACCTGGCCGGCGTTGGGCGCAGGAGAGGTCAGGAAGGAGACCGGGAACGGCTCGGCCAGCAGGCCGCCGTCCTCATCGCGGATCACCGGCACGCCGGGCGACCAGATCACCCGGTCGCTGTAGAGCAGGTCGTCGGAGGCCCGGTGCGCCGCGTAGTACTCCGGGGCCTGCAGCAGGCAGTGGTACAGCAGCGCATGCCGGCACAGGTCCTCCTCCTGGGCCTTGGCCCCGCGCAGGTACCCGCCGCCGGGGTTGCGCGCGGAGGCGAAGTTCAGCACCGCGATCTCGCCCGGTCCCGCCCGGAACAGCCGCTGCGCCGCGGCCAGGCTCCCCTCGGCGGTCACCTCGATCCGGGGCCCGCCGCCGTCCGCGTGCTCCAGAACGTCAAGTGGCTCCTCGGGGGAGTAGCACCGGGTCCCCTCGGCCGCGGCTGCCAGGGCGGGGCCCACCGGAACCGTCCGACCGTCGGCTGCCCGGTACTGCCCGGCTGCTGCGATCTCCTCGTTGACCGTCGCGTACTGACGGAGTCTGCTGCTCACGTCGGCCCACGCTAGGTGACGGTGTGGCAGCTGGGAAAGCCGATTTCGGCCGACCCGGGGCTCAGCGCAGTGCCGGTAGTTCCAGTCGCAGCGTGCCGGCGTCGGCGTCGAGTACGGCGGGGATGCCCAGTGGGACGGTCAGGCTGGTGGGGCTGTGGCCGAAGCCCAGTTCCCAGACCATCGGGATGCCCAGCGGGCCCAGGCGCTCCAGCATCAGCTGCCGGATCCGGTCGGGGGAGGGGCGGCAGTCCTGCCAGGACCCCAGCGCGATGCCGGCCACCCCGGCCAGGGCGCCGGAGCGCAGCAGTTGGGTGAGCAGCCGGTCCAGCGCGTAGAGGTCCTCGTCCACGTCCTCCAGCAGCAGGATCGCGCCTTCGAAGCCCGGCCGCGCGAAGGGGGTGCCGCGGTCGGCGGCCAGCAGGGTGAGGCAGCCGCCGGCGGTGACGCCGGTGGCCCGGCCGGGCAGCAGGCACTCGGCGGTGGGGAGGTGAGCAGCTGCACCGTCTCCGGTTCGAACAGGGTCCGGCGCAGCCCCTCGGCGGTGGCCGGGTCGGCCCCGAACACCGCTGCGGCGGCCATCGGCCCGTGCAGTGTGGACAGCCCGAGCCGGACCGCGAACGCCTCGTGAAGAGCCGTCACATCGCTGTAGCCGACGAAGACCTTGGGCTCGGCCTGGGCCGCCATCGCCGACCAGTCGAGCTGGTCGACGATCCGCTGCGCACCGTAGCCGCCGCGCGCGCAGACCACGGCGGCGATCCCCGGGTCCAGCCAGGCCTTCTCCAGGTCGGCGGCGCGGCCGGCGTCCGGGGCGGCGAGGTAGGGCAGCTCCGGGTGGCCGGCCAGCACGCTCGGCATCACCTCGACCGGCAGCCCCCAGGACTCCAGGATCGACACCCCGCGCTCCAGCCGCTCCGGGACCAGACCGCCGGACGGTGCGACGACGGCGACCCGGTCCCCGGCGGTGAGCCGGCGCGGACGCTGCAGGGGTTGGACCTCGGACACGGCTTCAGCTCCCGGTGCGGTGATCGCGGCGAAAACGTCACCGTACCCTGCGGCCGGTGCCGGAACGCCTGCGCATCGCGTCCCACCGGCGCTGCCACCAGTGCCGGTGGTCCGGGTGCATCCGCAGCGAGAGCTTCCGCCCCAGCGGCAGGTAGCCGATCACCGCACCGACCGCGGCGAGGATCACGTCGTCGATGTCGAAGGAGCGCCCCTCGACGAAGAAGTGCTGTCCGAGCTCCAGCAGCAGCACCACGAACGAGCAGATCAGCACCGTGCGGAGCAGGCCGCGGGTGCGCGGCGAGATCACCGGCAGCAGCAGGCCGAAGGGGACGCCGATGAGGATGTTGCCGCCGATCTGCAGCAGCGCCTGGCGGACCGACGGCTGGTCCAGGTAGAGCCGGATCGACGTACCCGGGTGCAGATTGGTGTGGGCGATGCCCACCGACGCCGGGGAGGGCGTGAGCGTCAGCTTGACGATCACCGCGCCGCACACCGCGAGGCCGAGCAGCGCCACGGTGCCGACGACCGCCCGCAGCAGCCGCGCCCCCAGGCTGCGGGCCTTCCGGGTGCGGGGGAGGGCGCGGGGCGCCTTCTCGGCCGCCGGGGCGCTCGGCTGCTTCTTGGGGAGCGCCGGGCTCCGCCGACGGAACAGGTCCCGCCCGGGCATCGCTGACGCCACCCGCCGGACACGGCCTTTGCCCCCGCCCCCGCCCTTGTCCCCGCTCCTGCCCCCCGAAGTCACGTCCCCCACCGCCGCGACCGTGCGACCCATTGACCGGCCTCCTCTTGGTTCCTCGGTGACGCTCCGCCCCGCGGGTGCGTCTACCCGAAGCGGTCACCTTCATGTCGGCAGTGGCCGTCGTCATCCCGCTGATCCCGGGCTCCGGGGAGACCTTCGTCACCCATAAGTGTTACAAGTGCTGACGGCATATTCACCCGGCCCGTTCGCCAACTACAGTGAGGATCCATTCCGTTGGGGGAGGTGGGCTGGTGCGTGGGGATTCCCGGCTGACCGTCCTCGTCCTGGACGGACGCAGTACGGCGCAGCTGCTTCTCGCAGGCGAGGTGGACCTCGACGCCACTCCGATGCTGGAGCGGGCGGTCGCCGCCCTGCTGCGGGACCAGGCGGTGCGGCGCATCGAGCTGGACGTCGCCCTGGTCCGGTTCTGCGACGCCGGAGGGCTCAGCGCGCTGCTGGCCTCGCACCGGATGGCCGCGCTGCGCGAGGTGCCGCTGTACCTGATCCAGGTGCGGTCGACCCTGCAGAAGGTGCTGGACGCGGCCGGGCTGGACGAACTGCTCACCCGCCCGCCCGACTAGTCGCCACGTCTTCCAGTCGCCATGTCTTCGACAAGTGAACGCTGCACAGCGTATTGACGACCCATCAGCTTCAGGCTGACACTGCGTTACGCGTTCCGGAACCGTCCATCAGCGAATTGGAAGCGCTCTCAATTCACTGAACCGAAGGAAGAAGCACCGTTCAGCGTTCACTTCCCTAAGCCTGGAGGGTTCCCCATGCGCAGAACCACCCTTCCGCGCCCTCATCGCGTGCCGTTGCGCCGCCGCACGGCGGCGCTGCTCACCGCCCTCGCCCTGCCGCTGGCGGGGGTGCTCGCGCTCACCGCCGGCTCCGGCAGCGCCTCCGCCACCGTCCCGTCCGCGCCCGCAGGTTGGACCACGGCCTTCAGCGACGACTTCAACGGGGCCGCCGGAACCGGTCTCAACACGGCGAACTGGCTCTACGACACCGGCACCAGCTACCCCGGCGGCGCCGGGAACTGGGGCACCGGCGAGGTCGAGACGGCGACCAGCTCGACCACCAACGTCTACCAGGACGGCGCGGGGCACCTGGTCATCAAGCCGGTCCGGGACGCCTCCGGCAACTGGACCTCGGGCCGGGTCGAGACCCAGCGCACCGACTTCGCCGCCCCGGCCGGCGGTGAGCTGGAGCTCAGCGCCAGCCTGGAGCAGCCCAACCCGGCCTCCGGCAGCGGCTACTGGCCCGCCTTCTGGGCGCTCGGCGCGGCCGCCCGTCCGGTCGGCGCGACCAACTGGCCCAGCGTGGGCGAGCTGGACATCATGGAGGACGTCAACGCCCTCAGCGAGCACTCCACCACCTTCCACTGCGGGGTCGACCCCGGCGGTCCCTGCAACGAGACCACCGGCATCGGCAGCGGGCTGCAGGCCTGCTCGGGCTGCCAGACCGGCTACCACACCTACTCGGTGATCCTGGACCGCACCAACACCTCGGCCGAGCAGCTGCGCTTCTACCTGGACGGCACCCAGACCTTCACGGTCAACGAGAGCCAGGTCCCGGTCGCCACCTGGCAGGCGGCGGTCGACCACGGCTTCTTCGCCATCTTCAACGTGGCCATCGGCGGCGCCTACCCCAACGCCATCTGCGGCTGCACCTCGCCCTCGGCGGCCACCAGCTCCGGCGCGGGCATGAGCGTCGACTGGTTCGCCGCCTACGAGAAGGCCGCCGGCAGCACCACCTCGACGCCGACCCCGACCCCGACGCCCACGCCGACTCCCACCCCCACCGCGACCGGCGGCTCGGGCGGCGGCACCAGCTGCACCACCACCGCCGTCTCCAACATCTCCGCCGACTGCTTCAGCGCCCACCAGGGGACGGCCACCGTCCAGGCCGCGACCGGGGACACCAACCCCACCGGCGTCGACGGCAACCAGGTGGCCCAACTCAACAACGGCTCCTGGCTGAAGTACTCGGGCATCAACTTCGGCACCGGGTCCAGCCAGTTCCACGCCCGGGTCGCCTCCGGCGCCGCGGGCGGCGTCAGCGGGCTGGTCGAAGTGGTCCTCGACAGTCCGTCCAACGCCCCGATCGGCAGTTTCGCGGTGGCGAACACCGGCGGCTGGTCCAGCTGGACCACGGTCCCGGCCAACATCACCAACACCACCGGCACCCATGACGTCTACCTGGAGTTCGTCTCCGGCGCCGCGGGCAACCCGCCGTACGTGAGCCTGCACTACGTCAGCTTCCCGACCCAGTAGCACCCGGCACCCACCGGTGGTGACCCCCCGGGGCCCCGCCTCCTCAGCTGGAGGCGCGGACGACCAGCTCCGAGGGGGTCACCACCGGCACCAGCCCGGCCGCCGCCTCCGCGTTCCCGTCGAAGGTCAGCTGCAGCCGGGTCAGCAGCAGTCTGGCCATCAACCGGCCCATCCCCTCGATGTCCTGACGTACCGTCGTCAGCGGCGGCGAGGCCCACTGCGCCGCGGTGTCGCCGTCGTCGAAGCCGACCACGGCGACGTCCTCCGGAACGCGCAGCCCGCGTTCCGCGAGGACGGCCATCGCCCCCGCCGCCATCAGGTCGGAGCAGGCGAACACCGCGTCCGGGGCGTCCGCGCCGCCGTTGCGGTCCAGCAGCTCCGCCATCGCCCGCTGACCGCCCTCGGCGGTGAAGTCGCCCTCGGCGACCAGCGCCGGATCGTCCTGCGGCAGGACGTCGCGGTAGCCGGAGAGCCGGTCCAGCGACGAGGCCTGGTCCAGCGGTCCGGTGATCACCGCGATCCGGCGCCGCCCGCGCTCCCGCAGGTGCCGGACCGCGGCCCTGGCCCCGCCCCGGTTGTCGGTGTCGACGTACAGCGGTGCCGCGCCGGTGGGCTCCCAGCCCGGTCGGCCGCCGTAGACGGTGGGCAGTCCGAGGCCGTCGACGATCGCCGGCAGCGGGTCGTCGTTGTGCACCGAGAAGATCAGCGCCCCGTCCACATGACCCGCCGCCAGGTAGCGTCCCACCTGCGCGTAGTCGCCGGCCTCGGTCACCAGCAGCAGCACCAGCTGCACCCCCGAGGCCGACAGCTCCCGGCCGATGCCGCGCAGCTGCCGGGCGAAGAACGGGTCGGAGAAGACCCGGCTCTCCGGCTCCGCGACCACCACCGCCACCGCGTCCTGACGCCGGGTCATCAGCGCCCGCGCCGCCGGGTTGGGCACGTAGCCGAGCTCGTCCACGGCCCGGCGCACCTTGGCCTGAACCGCGTCCCGCACCCCCGCCCCGCCGTTGACCACCCGGGACGCCGTCGCACGCGAGACCCCGGCCAGCGCGGCGACCTCCTGCAGCGTCGGCCGCCAGGCAGCCCCCGCGCCCCCGCGCCGGACCCCGGCCGCCTCGCCGCCCGCCTCCCCGGCGGGTTCCGCGGCCGGTCCGCTCGCGCGCGAACTCCCGCTCGGGTCTCCGGCCAGGCCGTGCTCTTCCTCCGACTGCGTCATACGGACATCATCGGCCATCGGGCCCCGGCCCCGGTCAGCCGCGATCGAAACAGCTCTCCAGCTCGTTCAGGTCGTAGAAGTAGCTGCCCCTGGCCACCGGCTTGCAGGACGGCTTGAAGGCCGTCTCCTTCTCGTTGTAGAGCATCCGGACCAGGTACCGGCTGCCCTTGCGGTACAGGTCCCACTGCACGTTCGCCGCCATCGGGGCGACGGTCGCGCCGCGCCAGGGGTTGTCGCCGTAGCTGTAGGGGTGCTCCAGGGTCGCCGACGCGGCCTTGGTGCTGCCGGGCAGGCCCAGCAGCACGGCCAGCGGCTCGATCTCCTCGGCGTGGGTGAAGCGCAGCACCGCGCCCTTGTCGCTGCTGCCGTCGGCCTTGTCCTCGACCTGCGTGAACAGGTCGGTCAGCAGGACGTTCGCCATGTCGTAGGTGATGGTGCGCCCCTGGAAGGCCGGGCCCTTCTGGTAGAACTCCTCGGCGTCGTCGAGGTAGGCGAACCAGTCGGCGTCCGCTGTGGGCAGGAAGGCGTCGAGGTCGACGCCCGGGGCCTCCACCGCCAGGTCGGGTGCGGCGCTGTAGAGCTCGTACAGCGAACGGGAGAAGGAGGTCCGGTCGTCGGCGGACATCGCGGCCGCGAAGTCCTTGCTGAACAGCCGTGAGACGACGTCGGCGGCGGCCCTGGCGGTGCCGGGCTCGCCGTCGATCTCGGCGATCACCGCGGCCAGTTCCGGGTCGCTCGCCAGGTAGGCCTGGTAGTCGGCGTTCTGCGGCTGCTTGTGGAAGTACAGCAGGTCCTTGTTGGTGACCGGTGCCTGGATCAGGCCGGCCAGCGCGGGATCGCCGCCGGTCAGGCCGCTGGTGAAGGCATTGGCGCTGGCGATGGCGCGGGCCACGCCCGAGGTCTCGACCTCGATCGGCTCCTTCTCGGCGACGATGGTGGCGAACAGCGAGGGGAGCCGCTGCTCCATCCGCAGCGCGGTCTGCTGCTGCTCCTGCACGCCCCGTCCGGAGAGGTTGCCGTAGCCGATCGCGGAGGCGCCGGCGAGCAGCGACTGCACCTGCGGCGCCAGCCGGGCGCCGAGCCGGGTCAGCGCGCCCTGGGCCTGCGCGCTCGCGAGCACCGCCAGCACCGCGTCCCCGTCGCTGCTGTCGGTCATCGCCCGCGAGCCGTGCCGGGCCACGTTCTCGGTGAAGACCGGGGTGAAGCCGCGCGGTGCGGACTGGTAGCGGCTCAGGCTCTCCTGCGGGGCGTACGGCGTCTTGGTGGTGTAGTTGTGCTGCCGGGACGGCGCGGCGTGGCCCGTGCCCAGGCCCTGGGCCGAGGCGCTGCCTCCGCCGAGGGTGACGGCGGCGACGGCCAGGGTCACGGCGAGTGCGGTGCTGCAGGAGACGCTGCGCTTCATGGGGAGCGGTCCTTCGGAGCGGGGAGGCGGGGTGAACCGGAGCCCGGCGGGACGCCCGGAACTCCCCGCACCCTCACAGCCGTTGCCGAACCCGGACTGTCGCGCGGCCGTGGCCCGGGTGATCCGGAGATGAACACACCACGCTGACCAGGGCCGAACCGGAGGTTCGACGATGATCCGTCAATTTCCTTCCGGTTAACGATTCATCGCGCGTAGACGATGCGCATAGACACCCCTTGACCAGCCCCCTTGCGGCCCCTACCGTCACTTCCACCTCAACAGCGGCAGAAGGAGCGGCCCTACATGCGCGCAAGCGTGTTGAACAGACACTCGAAGACCCTGGTGACCCTCGCGGTCGGTGTGGTGGGCGGAGCGGTCGTCGCCGGCGGCGGGTTCGCCATCGCCGACACCTCGGCGCCGAGGACCGACAAGCAGATCACCAACATGACCACCGAGGTCGCGAACATCGAGGCGTACTACGGCGACACCGTGGACGCCAACGGCGAGCACTGGGCCTCCCCGTCCAGCAACTACGCGATCCAGGTCGGCGGCATCGAGGCCAAGGCCGAGAAGTACCTCGCCGACAAGATCAAGCACGACCGCTCCGGGAAGAAGGCCATCGTCCTGGACGTCGACGACACCTCACTGTCGACGTACAACTACGAGATCGAGACGACCTTCGTCTACAACGCCACCAGCAACGCCAACTACATCGCCACCAAGACCATGCCGGCCGTCTTCGGCATGAACACCCTGGCGACCTGGGCGGAGAAGCAGGGCTACAAGGTCTTCTACATCACCGGCCGCCCGGAGACGCAGCGGGACGCCTCCGCCGCCAACCTCGCCGCCGTCGGCTTCCCGGCCGCGACCACGTCGAACTTCTTCCTCAAGAACAAGGTCACGACGCCGTCGTACATCTCCGGCTGCTCCACCGCGACCGGCGGGACCCCGGCCTGCACCACGATCCAGTACAAGTCGCAGACCCGGGCCTACATCGAGAGCCTGGGCTACGACATCGTGGCCAACTTCGGGGACCAGTACAGCGACCTCTCCGGTGGCTACTCGGACCAGACCTACAAGATCCCCAACCCGATGTACTACCTGCCCTGATGCTCTGAGCACGGACGAAGGCGCCGCCCCGGTCCTGGTGGACCCGGGCGGCGCCGTCCGTTGCAGGCGGGGCGCCGGTCAGTGCCCGGCCGGCTCCGGCCGGGCCATCCTGGGCAGTCCGAAGCCGAGCGCCGCCGAGACCACCAGACCGGCCGCGGTCAGGCCGAGGGTCCAGCCGGTGGCGTGGACGAAGCCGCTGCTCGCGGCCCAGCTGAAGAAGCCGGTGCCCAGCGCCGCGACACCGATCGAACCGCCCAGCTGCTGAACGGCGTTGAGGACGCCGGCGGCCGAACCCGCCTGCTGGTCGGTGACCCCGGCCAGGGCGATGTCAAAGAACGGCGCCATCAGCAGCCCCATGCCCAGACCGGTGACCGCGAGCCCGGCGATCAGGTCCCAACTGCTGATCTGCAGGCCCCAGTGGGCGTACGAGGCCCACAGGCCGAGCACGCCGACCGTCATCACGGCCATGCCGGCGTGCAGCACCCGGCGTCCGTACCTGGGCCCGAGCACCGCCCCGGACAGTCCGGCCCCGACGGCGATGCCGAGCGAGAGCGGGATCATCGTGGCTCCGGCGTGCATCGCGGTCCAGCCCTGGCCGAGCTGCATCGCCAGGGTCAGCGTGAGCATCAGTCCGGACATGGCGGCGAAGAAGAAGATGCCCACGCCGAGCGCCGAGGTGAAGGCGCGGTTGCGGAACAGGCCGGGCTCGACCAGCGGTGAGCCGCCGCCGGCCCGGACCCGGCGCTGGTAGAGGGCGAAGACCGCGAGCAGCGGCACCGAGGCGGCCATGGAGAGGTAGGTCCAGACCGGCCAGCCCAGGTCGCGGCCCTGCACCAGCGGGTAGACCAGCAGCAGGAAGGCCGCGCTGAGCAGGAGCACGCCGGGCAGGTCCAGCCGGGTCGCGCCGGGGGTGCGGGTGTTCCTCGGGAACATCCGGGAGCCCAGGACCAGGGCGGCGATCCCCAGCGGGATGTTGATCAGGAAGATCATTCGCCAGCCGGTGCCCAGCAGGTCGGCGGTGACCAGGAAGCCGCCGAGGATCGGGCCGATCACCGAGGACAGCCCCATCACCGGGCCGAAGGCGGCGAAGGCGCCGCCGACCTCCTTGGGCGGGAACACCTCGCGCATGATGCCGAGCCCCTGAGGGATCATCATCGCCGCGAAGGCGCCCTGCGCGGCCCGTGAGCCGATCAGCATCCCGGAGCCGGAGGCCACCGCGCACAGCGCGGAGAAGAAGGTGAAGCCGGCGGTCCCGATCAGGAACATCCGCTTGCGGCCGACCAGGTCGCCGAGCCTGGCGCCGGTGATCAGCAGCACCGCGAAGGTGAGGGTGTAGGCGGCGCTGATCCACTGGATCTGGGAGGTGCCGCCGCCGAAGTCCCGCTGGATGGCGGGGGAGGCGATGCTGACGATGGTGGTGTCGAGCAGGTCCATCACCTCGGCCACCAGGACGGTGCCGAGGATCCACCAGCGCCAGCGGTAGCCGGGTGGCAGCGGACCGGGTTCGGGTTCGGGTTCGGCCGGTGCGGTGGTGCCGGTGCTGGTGGACGAGTCGGCGGTCATGGGTCCCCCTGGACGAGACGATGGCGCGAACACCGTTCGATCTGACGAACAGTGTTCCTTTGACGAACACCGTTCTACTAGCGAACAGCGTTCGTGTCAACTAAGCTCAGGGCGAGAGACAACCGATCAGCGTGCAGGTGAGGAGTTCCGGATGACCGCAGGTGCGAGGCACGGCCGGCCGGGCGTCTGGGAGGACGTGGACCAGCGCGCCACCAGGCGCCGCTCGCTCAGCCGTGAGGCGATCGTCGAGGTCGCCCTCGGCATCGTCGACGCCGAGGGCCTGGACGCGCTGAGCATGCGGCGCATCGCCCAGGAGCTGAACACCGGGCCGGCCTCGCTCTACGCGCACGTCGGCGGCAAGGAGCAGCTGGTGGAGCTGCTGCTGGACCGGGTCGCCGCGGACCTGGTGCACCCGGAGCCCGACCCGGCGCAGTGGCAGCAGCAGGTCAAGGACTTCCTGCGGCAGTCCAAGAACAACATGCTCGCGCACAGCGACCTGTCCAAGGCCAACCTGGTCGCCAACATCCCCACGCTGCCGCACCAGCTCGACGCGGCCGAGACGCTGGTCGCCCTGCTGCGAGCCGGCGGCCTGCCCGACCAGGTGGTCGCCTACGGGGTCGACCTGCTGGCGCTGTACGTGGTGTCCTCCGCCTTCGAGCAGAGCCAGCGCGCCGCGTCGGAGACCCGCCCCTCCCACGAGGAGGAGTACATGGACAGCATCCGGACCTACTTCGCCTCACTGCCCCGGGATCGCTATCCGGAGCTGCTCTCGATGATCCCCGAGCTGACCCGGAGCGTGGGCGACGAGCGGTTCGACTTCGGCCTGGACGTCATCCTCTCCGGAATGGCCGCTCAGGCCGAGCGTCAGGCCGAGCGCCGCTCCAGCGAGGCCAGGTAGGCGTTGTAGGCGTTCAGCTCGGCGTCGCCGTCGCGGTCCGCGGTGCGGTCCTTGCGGCGCGAGACCCGCTCCTCCGACTTGGCCCACTGGAAGGTCAGCGCGATCAGCACGATGAAGGTCGGGATCTCGCTGAACGCCCAGGCGAGCCCGCCGGCCAGGTGCTGGTCGGTGAGCGGGTCCACGTGCAGCGAGGCCATCGGGTGCGCGTACGAGGTCACCATCAGCCCGGAGGCCATCATCACGGCCACGCCGAAGAAGGCGTGGAACGGCATGCCGATGAAGAGCTCCAGCATCCGCATCAGGTGCCCGGGGCGGTGCGGCCCCGGGTCGACGCCCATGATCGGCCAGAAGAACAGCAGTCCCACGCCCAGGAAGTGGACCATCATCAGGGTGTGCCCGGCCTGGGAGCGCATCAGGAAGTCGAACAGCGGGGTGAAGTAGAGCCCGTAGAGGCTGGCGATGAACAGCGGGATGGTGAAGGCCGGGTGCGAGACCACCTTCACGTAGCGCGAGTGCAGCAGCGACACCAGCAGGTCGCGCGGCGAGAACGGCCCCTTGGCCGCGGGCAGCGCCCGCAGCGCCAGCGTGATCGGCGCGCCCAGCAGCAGGATGATCGGCGACAGCATGGAGAGCACCATGTGCTGCAGCATGTGCGCGCTCAGCAGCTGCATCCCGTAGGCGTCCAGCCGGGTGCAGGTGACCACGGCGACGGTGAGCGTGCCCAGCACCCAGGCGACGGTGCGGCCCAGCGGCCAGCTGTCGCCGCGGCGGCGCAACCGCACCACCCCGGCCAGGTACAGACCCAGCATCAGCGCGCAGCCGACCACGAAGGGCCAGTCCGCGGACGGGTCGAGGGCCAGTGCCCGGCCGAGGGTCAGCGGCGGGAGGTCGTGCCCCATGCCCGGCATTCCCGGCATGTCGCCCATCTGCTGTCCTGCTTTCCTGGTCGTGGCGCACAACCGCAAGCCGCTGTGCTACCCGACCAGGGTAGGACTGTCCCTTTTGTCCTTCGGACCCGCCCCCCGTGCTGACTACCCCTCAGCGCGCGGGATCAGGGTGTTCTCGCTGGTGCGCCCGGCCAGGAAGTCCTCGACGTTGGCCAGCGTGGTGTCGATGATCTGGGAGACCGCCGTCCGGGTGAAGTAGGCCTGGTGCGAGGTGACCAGGACCTGGGGGAAGGTCATCAGCCGGGCCAGGGTGTCGTCGGTGACCACCTCCAGCGAGCGGTCGAAGAAGAACAGCCCGGTCTCCTCCTCGTACACGTCCAGCCCCACCCCGCCGAGGTGGCCCGAGCGCAGCGACTCGACCAAGGCGGCGGTGTCGACCAGCCCGCCGCGGCTGGAGTTGATCAGCAGTGCGTCGGGCTTCATCCGGGCCAGCGCGCTGTCGTCGATCAGGTGGTGGGTGTCCGGCAGCAGCGGGACGTGCAGGCTGATCAGGTCGGAGCGGGCCAGCAGCTGCTCCATCGGGACGTAGTCCATGCCCAGCTCGACGCAGGCCGGGTTCTCGGCGATGTCCCAGCCCAGCAGGGTGGTGCCGAAGCCGTGGGCGATCCGGCTGAAGCACTCGCCGATCTTGCCGGTGCCGATCACGCCGACGGTCATCCCGTGGATGTCCCGGCCCATCAGGCCGTCCAGCCGGAAGTCGAACTCCCGGGTCCGCAGCGCCGCCCGGGTGATCCGCCGGTTCACCGCCATGGCCAGGGTCCAGGCGAACTCGGCGACCGAGTAGGGGGAGTAGTAGGAGACCCTGGCGACGGTCAGGCCCAGGTCGGCGGCGACGGCCAGGTCGATGTTGTTGAAGCCGGTGGACCGCTGGGCGATCATCCTGGTCCCGCCGGCGGCCAGGATCCGCAGTGCTGAGGCGTCCAGGCTGGCGTTGACGCTGGTGCTGATCACCTCGTGGCCGGCCGCCAGCGGGGCGGTGTCGGCGTTGAGGAAGACCTCCAGGCAGTGCACCGGGTGGCGGCCCGCGAAGGCCTTCTCGATCAGCGGCTTCTCGTCGGCCTGCACGCCGTAGGCAAGGATCTCCATGGGGCCACGCTAAGCGGAGGGCCCCCGTCCGGCATTCCGGACGGGGGCCCTCGAGGCGGTGCGGCGGTGCGTCAGATGACGGTCTCGGCCTCGGCGTAGCGCTCCGCCGGGACGGTCTTCAGGTCGGCGACCGCCTCCGCCAGCGGCACCAGGTTGATCTGGGTCCCCTGCAGCGCGGTGATGTGCCCGAAGGCGCCCTTGTGCACGGCCTCGACGGCGTGCCAGCCGAAGCGGGTGGCCAGCACCCGGTCGTAGGCGGTGGGGGTGCCGCCGCGCTGGACGTGGCCGAGGATCACCGGCTTGGCCTCCTTGCCCAGCCGGTGCTCCAGCTCCATGGACAGCTGGGTGGCGACACCGGTGAAGCGCTCGTGGCCGTAGATGTCCACGCTGCCCTCCTCCCAGTGCATGGTGCCCGGCTCCGGCTTGGCGCCCTCGGCGCAGACCACGATGGCGAACTTCTTGCCGCGCTCGAAGCGCTCGCGCACCACCGCGGTGACCCGGTCGATGTTGAAGGGGCGCTCGGGCACGATGATGGCGTGCGCGCCCGCCGCCATGCCCGCGTGCAGCGCGATCCAGCCGGTGTGGCGGCCCATCAGCTCCACCACCATGACCCGCTGGTGCGACTCGGCGGTGGTCTTCAGCCGGTCCAGCGCCTCGGTGGCCACCGAGACCGCGGTGTCGAAGCCGAAGGTGACATCGGTGCAGGCGATGTCGTTGTCGATGGTCTTGGGCACGCCCACGATCGGCAGTCCGCCGTCGGACAGCAGCCGGGCCGCCTTGAGGGTGCCCTCACCGCCGATCGGGATGATGCCGTCGAGGCCGATCTCCTCGCAGTAGGCCTTCGCCCGGGCGACGCCGTCGCGCAGATGGCTGGGCTGCACCCGGGTCGAGCCGAGGATGGTCCCGCCCTGGGCCAGGATGCCGCTGACGGAGTCCAGGGTCAGCTCGCGGTGCTGGCCCTCCAGCAGGCCCTTCCAGCCGTCCTCGAAGCCGATGATCTCGTCGCCGTGGTCGACCACGCCGCGGTGGACCACGGAGCGGATCACGGCGTTCAGACCGGGGCAGTCTCCGCCGCTGGTCAGCACACCAATACGCATCGCTTTACAACTCCCGAGCAGAACCGGAACGACCGGACTTCAGCGCCCGACAACCCGCCACCGTACAGGGGTCGGCCCACGCGGGATCAACGTGAACGTTTCACCTGTATGAAGGTGTGGCAAATCGGACTATTTACCCCATCGAGATGATACCGCCCACCAGCCTCCGGCCAGGCTGGAGCGGACGCGGGTCGGCTCCTTCGCCGTCCCGCGCGGGGAGGGTCCTGCTCTGCGCGCCGCACGCCCCTGACGGGTGCGGCCCTGCACCCTGACGGGCGGCACGCAGCTGCTGCTGCACCGGCGACTGCGGAATCGCCGGACTCTTCGCTTCCCCTGCTACTGGGCCGGCTGCTGGACGGCCGCGATGCGCTCGGCGCGCAGCGCTTCGTACCAGGTGTTGTCGGCCGGCGGCAGTGCGCTGACGTCCAGCGCCAGCTTGATCAGCAGATCCGCCACGCCCGGGTTGCGGGCGAGGATCGGACCGTGCAGATAGGTGCCGAAGACGGTGTCCCGCCAGGCTCCCTCGGTTCCGTCGCCGGTGCCGTTGCCGCCGCCGACGGTGACCCGGGCCAGCGGGGAGACCCCTTGGCCCAGGTGGGTGACGCCCTGGTGGTTCTCGAAACCGGTCAGGGTGGGCAGACCGAGCCGGGGGTCGGGCTCGGCCAGGATGTCGCCGACATTGCGGGCGCCCTCGCCGCGGGTGCTCCACACGTCCAGCAGGCCGAGGCCCGGGGTGCGCTGGCCCATGTCGTCGATGAACTCGTGGCCCATGATCTGGTAGCCGGCGCAGACGCCCAGCACGATCGCGCCGTTCTCCACCGCCCGGCCCAGCCCCGGGTCGGCCCGGAGCCGCTCGCCGGCCAGCCGCTGCGGACGGTCCTCGCCGCCGCCCAGCAGGTAGATGTCCCCGCTGGTCGGGATCGGCTGGTCGGACCGCACGTCGATCCGGGCGACCTCCAGGCCGCGCTGGCGGGCCCGCCGCTCCACGACCAGGACGTTGCCGCGGTCGCCGTAGGTGCTCAGCAGGTCCGGGTAGA
Organism: Streptacidiphilus jeojiense; assembly: GCF_000719095.1. Classification (GTDB taxonomy): domain Bacteria; phylum Actinomycetota; class Actinomycetes; order Streptomycetales; family Streptomycetaceae; genus Streptacidiphilus; species Streptacidiphilus jeojiensis. The sequence goes on from NZ_JOEH01000020.1 coordinate 116,972, forward strand.
CCCAGACCAGGCGCAGTGCGCTCTCGCTCATGGCAGTCGATTCCTCTTCGTCAGCCGCGCACGTCGCGGCGCAGCTGCTGGAACGCGGTGTAGTTGGCGATGGCCTCGATGCGTCCGGGCGGCGCCGCGGCGACGGCCTGCGCCAGCGTCTCGACCACCTGGAAGTGCACCCCGGCGACCTCCAGCCGGACCGCCAGGTCCAGCTTGCGCTGGCCCATCACGAACACCGGGTGGCCGACCAGCCGCTCGTAGTCGACGTCCCACAGCCAGGAGGTGTCGGTGCCGTCGGCCGACAGCGCGTTCACCGAGAGCACCACCGGCGCGGGCGGCTGGTCGATCAGGGTGAAGGTCTCCAGCCAGCCGGCCGGGTTCTTCGCCAGCAGCAGCCGCACCTCGCGGCCGCCGAACTGCACCGACTCGTAGCGCCCGGCCACCGCCTGGACCGCCTGCATCCGTTGCAGCGCGATCTGCGGGTGCACCCCGAAGACCGCGGCCACCGCGGCGGAGCTGGTCGCGTTGGAGAGGTTGGCCCGGCCCGGCAGCTGCAGCTGGATCAGCCAGCCCTGCCCCTGCGGGTCCACCACGTGCTCGCCCTGCAGCGCCCAGTGCGGCTGCGGGCGGCGGAAGCCGCAGGACGGGCAGAACCAGTCCTCGCCCGGCCGCTGCATCACGCCGCCGCAGCTCGGGCAGGACCAGGCGTCCTCGCGGTAGGCCTGCCCGGCGGCCACCCAGACCACCTTGCGGCAGGAGGACGCCGCCCAGGTGACCAGCGGGTCGTCGGCGTTGGCGATGATCACGGCCTCGCTGCCCTGCAGGCCCTCGCGCCACCGCTCGGCGAGCATCCGGGTCTCCGAGGACCGGTCCAGCTGGTCCCGGGACAGGTTGAGCAGTGCGATCGCCTTGGGGGCGGTGTCCTTGGCGACGCCGACCAGGTACTTCTCGTCGACCTCGATCACACCGAAGCGGGCGTCGCTGCCGTCGGCCAGCGCCGAGGTGATCCCGGCCGGCATGTTGGCGCCCAGCGCGTTGGACACCACGGGCCCGGCCGCCTTCAGCGCCTCGGCGATCAGCCGGGTCGTGGTGGTCTTGCCGTTGGTGGCGGAGACCAGCACCACGTCCAGGTTCTCGGCCAGGCTGCGCAGCAGGTCGGGGTCGAGCCGCAGGGCGACCTTCCCACCGATCACGGAACCGCTGCCGCGTCCGGCCGTACGCGAGACCGCAGCGGCGACCTTGCCCGCCGTCACGGCGAGCTTGGCGCGCGGGGGCAGCGTGGCCGAGGGCCCGGCCGGCTCGGGGTTCGCTGGCATCGTGGTCGCTCTCCTCCTGTGTACAGACGCGCTCAGCCTACCGGCAAGGCCGATTCCGCCAAGCAGCAGCATCACGCCTAGGCTCCTGCTCATGGCTCGAACGCGTCCCCGCATCCCCGGCAGCAACGGCACCGTGCACCCCGTCATTCCCTGGGCCGAGCCGGTGCTGCGCACCCCCTGTGCCACCGTCACCACCTTCGACGACCAGCTCGAACGGCTGGTCGAGGACCTCTTCGCCACCATGTACGCGGCGGACGGTGTGGGCCTGGCGGCCAATCAGATCGGGGTGGGTCTGCGGGTGTTCGTCTTCGACTGCCCGGACGACGACGATGTCCGCCATCTGGGACACCTGGTCAACCCGGTCCTGGTCGAGGCGGACGGCGTGGAGGTCCGCGGCGAGGAGGGCTGCCTCTCGCTCCCCGGCCTGCGGGCCGGGACCCCGCGCTGGGACCGCGCCCTGGTCCGGGGTCAGGACCTCACCGGCGCGGACCTCGAACTCGAGGGCACCGGCTTCTTCGCCCGCTGCCTCCAACACGAGACCGACCACCTCGACGGCACAGTCTTCCTGGACCGCCTCACCGGCCTGCGAGCCACCACCGCCAGACGCAAAGCCCGCTCCGCCGACTGGTACCACCCGCACACCTAAGGGGCGCGGGGAACTGCGCGAACAACCACCCCCAATGCGGATCTCCGAACAAACCGTCACCACCCACTTCAGTGGCTCCCCGCCGTAGGCCTCTCGCCGGCGGCAGCCAGCCGCCCCCACAACAGATCAGCCAGCGTCTGCACCATCCGCTCCCGCGGAAACGGCCGGGTCTCCAGCCACCAGTCACCCCCCGCCAGCACCATCCCGGTGATCGCCTGCCCCCACGCCGCGGCCAGCACCCCGCTGTCCGGCCCGAGATCCACCTGCTCCCGCACCGCCAGGGTCAGCTCGTCCGCGATCATCCGCAGCGCCGGCGCCAGCGGCCCCGCCGGCGACAGCCCGTCCGCCGCCGGGTCGGGGTGCACCAGGAAGCGGTACACCTGCGGCCGTGCCTCGATCGCCGCGAGGTAGGTGTCGATGACCGCCTCGACCCGGTCCCGCCGCTCCAGCGGCAGCGCCAGTGCCGCCCGCACCGCCTCCAGCAGCCCCGCGGTGTGCCGCTCGGCCAGGGCCCGGTAGAGCCCGTTCTTGTCGCCGAAGTGCCGGTACAGGATCGGCTTGGTGATCCCGGCCTCCGCGGCGATGGTGTTCATGCTGGCCCGGGGCCCGTCCCGGCGCACCACGCGGTCGGCGGCGTCCAGGAGTTCGCTGCGGCGGTCGGCGGTCGGCATTCCTTGACATTCCTTACTCGTCGGTAACAGACTGGGCAGTCAGTTACCGAAGGTAACACCAGCTCGGCCCAAAACGTATGAAAACCACGCCCGACCTGCCCGGGAGCAACGCATCATGTCCAACTTCACCCTCGACCTGAACGACGACCAGATCGCCGTCCGCGACTGGCTGCACGGCTTCGCCGCCGATGTGATCCGTCCGGCCGCCGCCGAGTGGGACGAGCGCGAGGAGACGCCCTGGCCGGTCATCCAGGAGGCCGCCAAGGTCGGCATCTACTCGCTGGACTTCTTCGCCACCCAGTCCTTCGACCCCACCGGCCTCGGCATCCCGATCGCCATGGAGGAGCTGTTCTGGGGCGACGCCGGCATAGGCCTGTCCCTGGTCGGCAGCGGCCTGGCCGCGATCGGCGTGGTCGCCAACGGGACGCCGGAGCAGGTCGGGCTGTGGGCCCCGCAGATGTTCGGCACCCCGGACGACGTCAAGGTCGCCGCGTTCTGCTCCTCCGAGCCGGACGCCGGCTCGGACGTTGCGGCGATGCGCACCCGCGCGGTCTACGACGAGGCCAAGGACGAGTGGGTGCTCAACGGCACCAAGACCTGGGCGACCAACGGCGGCATCGCCCACGTCCACGTCGTGGTCGCCTCGGTCGACCCCGCGCTGGGCGCCCGCGGCCAGGCATCCTTCGTGGTCCCGCCGAACACCCCCGGGCTGAGCCAGGGTCAGAAGTTCAAGAAGCACGGCATCCGCGCCTCGCACACCGCCGAGGTGGTGCTGGACAACGTCCGGATCCCCGGCGACTGCCTGCTCGGCGGCAAGGACAAGCTGGACGAGCGGCTGGCCCGGGCGCGCGAACGCGCCGCCGCCGCGGCCCGCGGCGAGCGCACCGAGAAGGTGAAGAACGCCGCCATGGCCACCTTCGAGGCCTCCCGCCCGGCCGTCGGCGCCCAGGCCGTGGGCGTGGCCAGGGCCGCCTACGAGGTGGCGCTGGACTACGCCAAGACCCGTGAGCAGTTCGGCCGTCCGATCATCGACAACCAGGGCATCGCCTTCGCCCTCGCCGACATGCGCACCCGTATCGACGCCGCCCGGCTGCTGGTCTGGCGCGCCTCCTGGATGGCGAGCAACAACAAGCCGTTCACCTCGGCCGAGGGCTCGATGTCCAAGCTCTACGCGGGCGAGACGGCCAAGTGGGTCACCGCCCAGGCCATCCAGATCCTCGGCGGCAACGGATTCACCCGCGAGTACCCGGTCGAGCGGATGCACCGCGACAGCGCCATCTTCACCATCTTCGAGGGCACCAGCGAGATCCAGCGCCTGGTCATCGCGCGGACCCTGTCGGGGCTGCCGATCCGCTAGTCGCGGGAGCTGCGCTCGGCGTCCTCCAGCATGGTCTTGAGCGAGGAGAGGATCATCACCCAGCCACTGCTGATCCCCGCCAGCATGGTGCTCTCCGGGGTGTCGAAGCCGTCGTGGGTGAGCGTCAGCCGGACGCCGAGCGCGGGGACCTCGGCCGGTTCGATGTCGAAGCGGACCTGTGACTTCTCGGTGTGGGCCGCCTCGAACTCCTGCTCCGAGGCGAAGAGTTCACGGTGCATCGGCAGCACCCGGTGCCAGCTGTAGGCGAGTGTGCGGCCGGGGTCGGCGGCGATGACGTGCTGGTCCAGATCCTGGTAGTCCCCGTCGGGACCCATCTTCCAGAGCACCGGGGAGCCGACCTGCCAGTCGGACTTCGGCCCCCAGCCGCCGAAGTACTGCTGGGCCGCCTCGGCGTCGGTCAGTGCCTGGTAGAGGTGGGCCGGCGTGGTCCGGATGTAGATCTGGTAGACGAACTCGGATGCGCTCATGGGCTGACCTGACTCCTTCGGTGACGAGCCCCCCTGGCTGACGCCGTCTCAGGCCGGGACGCCTTCGGGCTCCGCGGAGCCGGTCGAGGTGCGGCTGGTCCCGGTCTCCGCCCCGGCCCCGTCCAGTGGCGCGGCGACCGCGCGCCACCAGGGGCGGAACACGGTGCCCGCGGCCGGCTCGAAGGGCTCGCCGGGGCGCGGGGTGGCCACCGTGTGCCCCAGCGGCGCGGCGGCCGCCAGGGTGCGCTCGACCGGCTCCTCCCAGGCGTGCGGCGCCAGGTCGAAGGTGCACCAGTGGATCGGCAGCAGCACCGATCCGCTCTCGCCGGTCAGGTCGCCGTGGGCGCGGACGCCCTCCTCCGGGGTCATGTGGACCTCGGGCCAGAACTCGCTGTAGGCGCCGACCTGGACCATGGTGGCGTCGAAGGGGCCGTACTGGGCCCCGATCGCGGCGAAGCCGGGGAAGTAGCCGGTGTCGCCGCTGTGGAAGACCCGGTGCTCGCCGCCCTGGACCACCCAGGAGGCCCACAGCTGGTGCCGACTGGTCCGCGGCCCCCGGCTGCAGTAGTGCCGGGCCGGGGTCGCGGTGAGGGTGAGCCCGGCGATCCGCGCCGACTCGTTCCAGTCGAGCTCGGTGATCCGGTCCGCCGGCACGACCCAGTGCTCCAGGTGCGCGCCCACCCCCAGCGGGACGGCGAAGTCCGCGCCGGACCGGACCAGCTCCCGGATCGCGGCCATGTCCAGATGGTCGTAGTGGTCGTGCGAGACCACGACCACGTCGATCGGGCCGAGCTCGGGCAGCGGGATCGGGTTGGGGTGCAGCCGACGCGGTCCGAACCCGGCGAAGGGGGAGCAGCGCTCGCCCCAGACCGGGTCGAACAGCACCCGCCGCCCGCCGATCTCGGCGAGCACCGTGGCGTGCCCCATCCAGGTGAGCCGCAGCCCGCTCGCGGGCGGCACGGCCAGCTCGGCCGGGGTGAGCCGGTGCACCGGGACGGCCTCGGCCGGGCGGGTCCGCTTCTTGGCCAGCCCCTCGCGCAGGGCGCCCGGGAAGGCCCCGGAGGCCAGCCGGCGGGTCGGGACCGGGTTGCGGAAGGCGCCGTCCACGAAGTTGGGGGAGCGGCGGATCCGCGCCAGGCGCTCTCCGGTGGGCTCCGCGCCGAACGCTGCGGGACGCAGATCGGTGATGCGGGCCCAGGGGCCGGTTCCGGGCACAGCGCCTCCTAGGACGAGGAAACCATGATTCCCGGGAAGCGTACCTGCGGGCCGCCGACGCGGCTCGGCAGTTGTTTCCGGCTCGGCCCCGGCTGAGCCGGCGTCAGACGTAGAAGCGGGTGATGGTGTCGGCGACGCAGTGCGGCTTGCCGCCGTCCTTGTTGCTGATGGTCACCCGCACCACGGCCTGGACCCCGCCGGCCACCTCGGTGACGGACACCAGTTCGGCGGTCGCCCGGATGGTGGAGCCGACCGGGACCGGCGCCGGGAAGCGGACCTTGTCCGAGCCGTAGTTGACGGCCATCCGGAGGCCGCCCTCGATGCTGTAGCACTCCTTGACCAGCGCCGGGATCAGCGACAGGGTCAGGTAGCCGTGCGCGATGGTGGTGCCGAAGGGGCCTGCCGCGGCGCGCTCGGGGTCGACATGGATCCACTGGTGGTCGCCGGTGGCCTCGGCGAAGAGGTTGATCCGGTCCTGGTCGACGGTGAGCCACTCGCTGCTGCCCAGCTCGGTGCCGACGGCCGCGGTGAAATCGGCGAGCGATGCGAACGTAGCCATGCTGACACTCCTCCTGCACATCCGGTGTTGGGTGGAGGCTACAGCTACTGGCGGGTCACTTGTCCGCCGACCCCGTCGGTTCCGCCTGCTGCGCCTGTTCCGCCGCCCACTCCAGCCGCAGGCCGCTGATCAGCTCGGGCACCAGACGCAGCCCGGTGCCGTCCTTGGTGGCCCGGGCGGTGCCGTGCACCATCACCGAGACCGCGCCCAGCGGGTCCGGCTCGGAGTCCTTGCGGTCGGCGTCCTGATCAGCGCTGTCGACCTGCAGCGCGACTACGGCGCCGTCCAGGTCGGCGGCCAGGCTGCTGCCGCCGGGGGTGGAGACGATCAGCGTGCCGGAGAAGTCCAGGGCGAAGCTGACCGGCAGTACCACCGGCAGGGCGTGCCGGGTGTAGACGATGCGGCCGAGCGAGCCGAGGGAGCCGCGCGCGAGCAGGCGCAGGCTTTCGTCGGCGCTGAGCGTGGTCTGCGTGCTCTCGGGGAGGTCGATCGGGTCCATGTCTTCGAGTCTGCTGTCGGAAACTCGTCGGGGGTAGGGCACATAGTCCCGGCAAAGAGTGGGAAAGGGGCATCCGTTGATGGGGGGCTGTGGGCATGGTGGTGGAGTTGGTGCTGCTGGGGGCGGAGTGCCCCGAGGAACGTGCCTTCGCGGGATCGATCGGGGCGGCCGCAGGGGGCGGGCTGTTCGCGCAGGTGGTGACGGGGGCGATGTTCGACGCGGGGGCGGGGCGCTGCCAGGTCACCGCGGTTCCGCCGGACGCGGACGCGAACATGCTGCTCACCGCGGTCAAGGAGGCCGTGGAGCGGGACAGCAGGCTGCTGGTCGTCTATCTGGGCGGCCAGTTCACCTGGGACGTCCGCCGGCGGCGTCCGGTGCTGGTGACCGCGGGCAGCGGGCGGGACAACGCGCACGGCCGCGGTCTGGCCTGGGACTGGGTGGTCAGTGCGCTGGCGCACGGAGCAGGGGCGGCCCGGGGGGAGTCGCTGCTGGTGGTCGACGCGGTCGTCGGGGCCGAGGCCTGGGCGAGCGCCTCCTTCGACGCGGTCGGCGTCAGGCTCTGGGGCCGGCTGCAGCCGTACGCGCCGCCGCGCTGGGGCCGCTCCGGGACTCCCGGCGCGGTGACCGGGGTGGGCGCGGTGACGGCCACGGCGGGGGGCTTCTCCGCGCTGCTGGACCAGGCGGTGCGGGAGGGGCTGCCGGGCCAGCCCGCGGTCCTCGATCCGGCGGCGCTGCACAGCACCCTGGAGGCCAGGGACACCCCCGGCTCGCGCTGGCTGGGTCCCCCGGCCGCGTCCAGGTTGCTGCTGCGCAACCGTGCGGTGCTACGGGGGGTACTGCGGGAGACCACTGGGGAACAGCCGTACGGAAGTGATTGACGTGCACATTTCGTTAACGAGAAAATCAGCCACACTCAGGACATGACAGCAAACGAGTAATAGTGTGCTGATTCATCGCCACCTGGGGAGTACGCGGCGAGGGGGCATCAATGCGACACATGGGTGGGACGTTGCGGTGTGGTGCCGCGATCGCCGCTGCCGCTGCGTCCGCCGCGCTGGGTCTCACCGCCTGCTCGGCGGGCGGCACCGTGCAGACGCTGCCGAGTGCCCCGCAGACCGCGGCCCCGGCACCCTCGGCGGGGGTCTCCGTGCAGGCGGCGCCTTCGGTGCTGCCCAGCAGTATCACCGGGGTCCTGGTGCTGCGCGCCTACGCGGGCTTCTGGGCGGCGCAGGTCAAGGCTCTGGACAGCGGAACGGTCACCGGCAGCGGTTTGCAGACGTACTCCATCGGAGCCGCACTGAGCGGCGCGTACACGGACTCCCAACGGCTGAACCGGGCCGGGCTGTTGATGTCCGGCGCGCCCCGCAGCAATCCGAGCGTGACTGAAATCGGCACCGTCGCCCCGTCTAGCGGGGTGCAGAGCGCCACCGTCCAGGACTGCCTGGACATCACCGGCTGGCACCAGATCGACCAGAAGACGCGTCAGCTGCGCGATCCAGCACATCGGTTGGCCCGGTACCGGGTGACCGCGACGGCTCGAACAGTGGGGGGTGTCTGGATGATCTCCGACGTCCACGAGAACACGGGGCAGTCGTGCTGAGGGCCGGGCACCGGCCGCAGTCGCCGACGGTCCGTCACCGGCGCTGGGCAGCACTGCTGGTGGCACTGGTGCTGGCACTCTCCTCGCCGCTGTGGCTGCACAGCCCGCGTGCGGCCGCGGACACCACTGGACCGTGCGCGATCAACTATGTCTGCGTAGGCGCCAGCACACTTCCGTCGGCCGGCTCCACCAGCGGTGGCGGCGGGGGAGGGGGTGGCGCGAACGCCTGCTACTACGGCGGCAAGCCGGTCGACTGCAGCAACCAGTACGGCGCACTGGATCCCGCCAACGGCTGCTACTACATGGAGGCCCAGCCGCAGCCGCCTGCCAACGACCCGCTCTGGGCCGGCAAGGGGCCGGCCGACGGCGCCTTCTACCTGCAGACCTGCCCCAACCAGGCCGGAGGCGACACCGTCGAGGTCTTCATCGCGGGCGGCCCCCCGGCCGCTGCGGTGACCCCCGCCGCGCTGGCCCTCAGGGCACGCGACGCGATCCACCTCGGCACCCCGGTCGTGCACACCGCGCCCGGCGGGACCGCACTGGTGGGGGCTCCGATCTGGCTGTGGATCGACACCGGGGGCAACGCCTGGGCCGGCCCGGGCCCCGACCACGGAATCACCAAGGTGGAGACGGACGGCGCGCTCACCGTGACCTTGACGGTGTGGTCCACCGGGATCACCTGGGACATGGGCGACGGCGGACTCGCGCAGTGCTCCGCCGATGCACCGGGTGCCTCCTACGCGCCGTCGGACGGCGACAGCGCCTCCCCCCAATGCGGATACACCTACCACCAGCCTTCCGCGAACCAGCCCGGAGAGCGCTACGCCATCACCGCGACAGTCGGTTGGCACGCCCGATGGACCTCATCCGTAGGCGTCGGCGGAGAACTCGACGTGGACTCCGTCGCCGGAGTCGCGACCACCCTGAGAGTCGAAGAGCTCCAGGTACTCAACCAGCCGACGAACAACTCCTGAGAGGCGACCGCACGGTGGATACCCCGACCGGGCCGCTCACGGCCACCCGCCCACCGCTCGCAGCGGGTGCGCCCGCCCCCTACCGGATCGGCGGAGCGCGGCGCAGACGGCCAGCCGTGCTGGCGCTCGCGGTCGCGCTGATCGCCGCCGGCGGCCTCGGCGGCGCCGCGCTCTACACCGCCACCGGCAAGCGCGTCGCCGTCATCGCCCTGGCCCGCAACGTCCCGGCCGGGCAGGCGATCACCAGCGCCGATCTGACGGAGGCCCACATCCCGCTGGATCCGGCGCTCAAACCCATCTCGGTCAACAGCAGGGTGGTCGGCATGCGCGCCACCGCCGACCTCAAGGCGGGCACCCTGCTCACCAGCGGCGACCTCACCAACGCGCCGCTGGTGCAGGCCGGCCAGCAGGTGGTGGGCGTCGCCACCAAGCACACCCAGCTGCCGGCCGTGAAGCTGGAGCCCGGCAGCAGGGTCGTGCTGGTGGCCACCCCGTCCGCGGCCGGCAACGCGTCGGGGAGCAACGGCTCCGCCGCGAACACCCTGAGCGCGCTGACCGCGACCGTCGTGGACATCGGATCGCCGGACAGCGACGGCACGGTGGTGGTGGACCTCGCGGTCCCCGCCGCCCAGGGTGCCGCCGTGGCCGACCTGGCCGCGAGCGGGAAGTTCGCCCTGCTGCTGGCAGCCCAGGGAGGCGGCTGATGGCAGTCGTCGCGATCAGCGGAGGCCCCGGCGCCCCGGGGGCCACCACCACGGCACTGGCACTGCTGCTCGCCTGGCCGCTCGCCGAGGGCCGCCGGGTGGTCCTGCTGGAGTGCGACCCGGACGGCGGCGCGGTCCTCGCCGGAGCCCTCGAAGGCCGGCTGGACGCCGGGTACGGACTGCGGCACCTGGCCGTCGCCGACCGGCGCGGGCGGCTGGCCGAGACGCTCTGGGAGCAGCTCGTCGACCTCTCCCGGGACGGCACCGGCAACCGGCTGCTGCTGCCCGGCCTCACCGACCCCGCGCAGGCCCCCGGCCTCGCCTACACCTGGGAGCCGCTGGTGGCGGCCTGCCACGACCTGGACGCAGCCGGCTGCGACGTCATCGTCGACCTGGGCCGCAACGGTGCGCACGGCGCCTCCGCGCCGCTGGCCCGCGGGGCCGACGCGGTCCTGGTGACGGTGCGCACCACCCTGCGCGGACTCAGCGCGGCGCGGCCGAGGGTGGCCGCGCTCGCGGCCGACCTGGACGCCAACGGCACCGGGTCCGATGCGCTGGGCCTGATCCTGGTGCATGAGGGCCCGTACGCGGCGGCCGAGGTCGGCAAGGCGCTGGGCGCGCCGGTGCTGGGGCTGCTGCCGCACGAACCGCGCAGCGCCCGGGTGCTGTCGGACGGCGGCGACAGCGGCGACCGGCGGTTCGTCCGCTCGGCGCTGATGCGCGCGGTGCGGTCCACGGCGGACGAGGTACGGCTGCTGACGGGCCGTCGGCGGCTGCGCCTCGGCACCGCCTCGACGGCCGCGGCCGCCCCGGTGGCACCGCAGGCGGCCCCGTTCCCGCAGCCCGAGCCGTACCAGCCGCAGCCTCAGGTGCAGCCGCAACCGCAGCCTGATCAGTATCAACCTCACCCTGAGGGTCAGCCCGCCGCCCAGCCGCAGTACCCGTACCAGCCCGAACCCCAGCCCCAACCCGCCCCGTTGGCGGGCTTCGCGCCGCGGCAGCCGGTACCGCAGCCGTTCGCCCCGCCGACCCCCGGCGGACCGTCCGGCCCGGGCCAGGAGATGGAGCCCCGCTGGCGGACGGACACCGGGCCTGATCCCCGGCAAGCACCGACACCCACCGGGGGTGCGCGATGACCTCCCGTCACGCCGCCCCGCGTGACCAGGCCGAGCCGGCCAGGCCGGTCAACGGCAGCGCCCCCGGCAACGGCAGTGCCCCCGGCCACGGCGGTGCTCCGGTCAACGGCGCTGCCCCCGGCAACGGCGGCAGCTTCGCCGCCTGGTCGCCGACCGCGGTCCAGCACCCGGTCCTGCCCACCGTGCCGGTGCCGCCGTCGCCGATGCCACAGTCCCCGATGCCGCCGTCCCCGACGTCACAGTCCCCCGCGTCGGCGCTGCCGCCCAACCTCTCCCCGTTCGCCGCGGCGCCCGCCCCGGACCCGCAGGTGGCCCGTGTGCTCAAGCGCCAGGTCGCCGCCGAACTGCACGAGCAGCTCGCCCTGCTGGACGACCAGCGCGGCACCGCCGCCGACCCGGCCACCAGGCGTCAGCGCGGCCGGGCCCTGATCGAGGACGCCGTCGCCCGCTGGTCCGACACCTACGCCCTCACCCACGGCGCGCCGCCGACCAGGGAGGAGGACCGCGCCCTGGCCGAGGCGGTCTACGACCTGCTGTTCCGGGCCGGCCGGCTGCAGCCCTACCTGGACGACCCGGAGATCGAGAACATCCTGGTCAACGGCTGCGACGACGTCTGGGTCTCGCGGGCCCACCAGCCGCTGCGGCAGGTGCCGCCGGTCGCCGACAGCGACGACGAACTGGTCGAGCTGCTGCAGGACCTGGCGCGCCGTCACGGCGGCGGCGAACGCAGCCTCTCCACCTCCAGCCCCACCCTGGCCCTGCGGCTGGAGGGGGGCATGCGGCTGCAGGCGATGACCGGGGTCACCCCGCGCCCCTACGTGGCGATCCGGCGCCACCGCGTCGCCAGCGCCACCCTCGGCGACATGGTCGCCATGGGCACCATCGACAGCACCCTCGCCGCCTTCCTGGCCGCCGCGATCCGGGCCCGGAAGAACGTGATGATCACCGGCACCCAGGGCGTCGGCAAGACCAGCCTGCTGCGCGCCATGGCCGGGGAGATCCCCCCGGACGAGCGGGTCGGCACCCTGGAGTCCGAGTACGAGCTGTGGCTGCACACCCTCGGCCATCTGCGCCAGGTCGTCCCGATGGAGGCCCGCGAGGGCAACGGCGAACGCGTCGACGGCCGCTCGGCGGGGGAGCTGACGATCGGTGAGCTGATCCCCGCGGCCCTGCGGATGACGCTGACCCGCATCATCGTCGGCGAGGTCCGCTCCGCCGAGGTCGTCCCGATGCTGCGGGTGATGACCAACGGCGAGGGCGGGTCGATGTGCACCCTGCACGCCCGCACCCCGCACATGGTCATCGACCGCATCGCCGAGCTCTGCCTGGAGTACGGCTCGCAGATGACCGACACCCTCGCCTACCGGCTCACCGCCAACGCCCTGGACTTCGTCGTCCACGTCACCATGGTCGACGAGACCCCCATCGGCGGCCGGCGGCACCGCTTCGTCTCGCACGTCCTGGAGGTCGTCGGCATGGGGGAGAGCGGACGCCCCGCCCTCAACAGCATCTTCGGCCCCAGGGGAGCGGAGGAGCGCGCCGTCCCGCAGACCCCGCCAGCCTGCCTGGACGACCTGCGCCGGGTCGGCTTCGACGCCCGTCTGCTGGACTCCCCGCACGGCGCCTGGGGCAGGCCGCTGGACCTGCGGGTCAAGGCCGGGGGTGCGCGGTGACGCTGCTCTACATGCTCTGCGGCGCCGCCGTGGTGGCCGGCCTGATCTCCCTGGTCTGGTTCCTGCGCGGCAGCGAGCCCAAGCCGGAGCAGTACCGGCCCGGGCCGAGCCGCGGCGAACGGCTGGCCCAGGACCTGGCCCGGCGGCGGATCCAGGTCGCCGTCGCGGTCGCGGCCGGCGCTGGCGCGTGGCTGTACACCGGCGTTCCGCTGATGGGCCTGCTGCTGCCGGCACTGGTCTTCCTGGTCCCCTGGCTGCTCGCCTCCACCCGCGCCCACACCGGCCGGATCGAGCAGCTGGAGGCGCTGGCCGAGTGGACCCAGCGGATCGCCGACGTGCTGCTGCTCGGCGTCGGCCTGGAACAGGCCATCGTCACCAGCCGCCGCACCGCACCCGCCGCGCTGGAGCGCCAGATCACCGACCTGGTCGGGCGGCTGCAGTCGCGCTGGACCCCGGAGGAGGCGCTGCGCGCCTTCGCCGACGACCTCAACGACTCCACCGCCGACAAGGTCCTGGCGGCCCTGCTGCTGCGCGCCGCTGACCGGGGCCCCGGCCTGGCCGGCGCGCTGGCCGACCTGGCCGAGTCGGTCCGCGAGGAGGTGCGGCAGCGCCGCGCCATCGAGGCGGACCGGGCCAAGCACCGGGCCACGGTGCGCTGGATGGTGCTGATCATCCTGGGCGTGATCGGCGTCGGCTCGCTGAACCATTCCTACACCGCGCCCTACCGCACCGCCCTGGGGCAGCTGGTCCTGGTGCTGATCGCGCTGGCGTTCTTCGCGGTGATCTGGTGGATGCGCAGCCTCGCCAGCCACAAGCCCACCCCGCGCTTCCTGGAACCGGACCGGCGCAGCGCCACTGGCCGTGCGCCCACCGGCTCGACACCGGGCGTCGAACTGCCCGCCGACCTGGCCCAGAGCGAGGTGCCCTGATGCTGACCTGGCTCATCCTCGCCGGAGCCGCCCTGGGCATCGGCATCGCCGTCCTGGCGGCCGAACTGCGCCCGGCGCCACCGGACCTGACCTCGGCGCTGGCCCGGCTGCACCGCGCACCGGTCCGGCCCTCGGCCCAGGACGGCCGGGACGCCGACTTCGGCGAGCGCATCGGCCGCAGCCTGCTGGGCCTGCCGGGGGTGCGGATACCCACCCGGGAGCTGGCCCTGATCGGGCGCACACCGGCCCGCTTCATGGCCCACAAGGCGATGTTCGCGCTGCTGGGGCTGCTGCTGCCGCCGCTGGTGCAGTTCGGCTACAGCGCGATGGGCGGCACGCTGCCGATCGCGGTTCCGGTACTCGGTTCGCTGCTGCTCGCGGCCCTGTTCTGGTTCCTGCCGGACGTGATCGTGCGCAGCGAGGCCAAGGAGGCGCGGGTCGAGTACCTGCACGGCATCGCCGCCTACCTGGAACTGGTCGCCCTGGAGCGGGCCGCCGACTGCGGCCCCGCCGAGGCGCTGCACCGGGCCGCCCGGGTCGGCCGGGGCACCGTCTTCCTGCGGATCTCGGACACCCTGGACCGGGCCGCGCTGGACCGGCTGCCGCCCTGGGACGGGCTGGAGGTGCTGTCCGCGGAACTGGCGCTGACGCCCCTTCAGGACCTCGCCGACATCATGCGGATCTCCGGCACCGACGGAGCCGCCGTCTACCGCGCCCTGCGCGCCCGGGCCCGCAACCTGCGCGCCGAACTGCTCACCGACGACCTGGACCGGTCCAACGTCGACAGCGAGCGCATGGTCGCGCCCGGCTCCGCGCTCGTCACCCTGATGACCTTTCTGATCGCCTTTCCCGCCGTCTTTCAGATCTTCCACGGAGGCTGACCATGCTGACCCCCAAGCGCGTACGGAGCTACATCGAGAAGGGCCGCCCCGGTGTACCGCTGCCGCTGGTGGCGGGCCTGCACCAGCTGCGGTACCGGATCGGACGGGTGTCCGCCGCACGGCAGGACCGGGACAAGGGGGCCCTGAGCATCGAACTGGCGCTGCTGGTCATCGTGCTGATCCTTGCCGCAGGGCTGGTCGTGGCCGCCATCACAGCACTGGTCACCAAGGAATCCGGCAAGATCACCGGCCCCTGATGAAGCGACGACTGCGGACCGGGCCGGCGTCCCGCGAGGACGCCGGGTCGATGTCCATCAGCCTCGCCCTGGTCTTCCCGTCCGTCCTGGTCCTGATCCTGCTCACGGTGCAGGGCGCGCTCTGGTGGTACGACCGCCAGGTCGCGCTGACCGCCGCCCGCGAGGGCAGCGAGGCGCAGCGGCTCTTCCAGGCCGATCCGGCGGCGGGGGAGACCCAGGCGAACAGCTTCCTGGACCGGGTGGGGGGCGGGCTGACGGACCGGAACGTCACCGTGACGGAGTCCGACACCACGGTCACCTCGACGGTGACCGTGCGGACCCAGTCGCTGCTGCCGTTCCTGCCCGGGATCCTCATCACCCAGACCATCACCGCCCCCGTCGAGCGCTTCGTACCGGCCACAGCACAGTGAGGACCCCAGCAGAGTGAGGAAGGGAGGAGCAGACGTGGATGCCGACCAGGAACGGGGGAGCATCGCCATCGAGGCGGCCATCCTCGTCCCGGCGATCCTGCTGTTCCTGCTGCTGGTCATCGCCGCGGGCCGGGCGGAGACCGCCAAGGGCGTGGTCGCCGCGGCGGCGCGGGACGCCGCCCGCAGCGCCTCGCTGACCCGAACCGCCGGCGCCGCCCAGGCTGCCGCCGCCGACTCGGCGGCGACCACGCTCGACCAGGAGGGGGTCTCCTGCCAGGGCGGACAGCAGCCCCAGGTGGACTTCGTACCGAGTACCCAGGATCAGGCGGGTTCGGTGCAGGTCACCGTGGTCTGCGTGGTCCCGCTGGGCGATCTCGCGGTACCCGGCATGCCCGGCAGCGTGACGATGAGCAGCACCTTCACCTCCGTCCTCGACCTCTACCGGGCCTCATGAGCACTGCGACCACATCTGCCGACGCGTCCGAGCGCGGAGCCCTGTCCATCTTCGTGGCGATCTGCGCGACGGCGCTGCTGATGCTGTCGGGGCTGGTCATCGACGGCGGCGGCCGGCTGATCGCCATCGAACAGGCCGACGCCGTGGCCGACGAGGCGGCCAGGGCCGGCGGCCAGCAGATCGACCGGGCCGCGCTGCTGCAGGGCAAGGGCATCCGCCTGGACCCGCAGGCCGCGCAGGCCGCGGCCGACGCCTACCTGGGTGCCAGCACGGTGGGCAACAACAGCGTCACCGGTAGCGCGGTGGCGACCGACCAGACCATCACCGTGACCGTGAACGCGACCTACCACACCACCATGCTCGGCCTGTTCGGCTTCGGGGACATCCCCGTCGAGGGCCACGGCAGCGCCCGCCTCGTCCCCGGGGTCACCGGCCCCGACCCATTGACCAGCACCGGCCCCTGACCGCACCTCACCGCCCCCAACGTGGAGTAGCCCTGATGCTCCGTCTCCTGCTACGAGGCCTCACCGCTCTCGTCGCCCTCGCGCTGCTGCTCGTCGGCCTGCCCGGGGTCCTCGCCCTCGGCACCCTCGCGGTCACCCGCCAGGGCGATCCGACCCGCTCCGGCATCGTCGACCTGCTGACCCAACCCGACCAGGGCAACCTCTTCCTCTGGGCGCTGGTCGTCATCGGCTGGCTGGCCTGGCTCTGCTTCGCCCTGTCGGTGGTGGTCGAGATCCCGGCCCAGCTGCGCGGTCGCAGCGCCCGACGGATCCTGGCGCTCGGCTGGAGCCAGCGGATGGCGGGTACCCTGGTCGGCGCGGTGCTGGCGCTGCTGCCCACGGCCGGTGCCGCGCTGGCGGCGACCCCCGCGGCCGTCACCACCACGGTGGGCGTGCACGCACCGGTCGCGGTGACCGCGGACCAGGCCTCGCACACGCTCACCGACAGCGGCGCGGCGGCCGCGACGACGACCGAGACGGCCAAGCACCGGCAGACCACCTACACGGTCCGCGACGAGCGCCCGGCCGACAGCCTCTGGAGCATCGCCGAGAGCCATCTCGGCTCGGGGGCCCGCTGGCACGAGATCGCCCGGCTCAACCAGGGCCGCATCATGGACTCGGCTGGACGCCGCTTCGACGCGGACCGGCCGATCCAGCCCGGCTGGGTGCTGCTGATGCCGGCCGACGCGGTCTCGGCGGTGACGGCGCCGCCGACCGTCAAGCCTGGTACCGAGGTCAAGGTCGAGGCCGGGGACTCGCTCTCCGCGATCGCCCAACGCGAACTCGGCAACGCCGACGAGTGGCCCGCACTCTTCGCCGCCAACAAGGGCGCCAAGGCGCCGGACGGGGACCGCCTGGAGGACCCGGACCTGATCGAGCCGGGCATGGTGCTGACCGTCCCCTCGACTTCGGGCACCATGACCACCACGACGACCCCGCCGACCACCACCGCACCGGTGACGACGCCTCCCACCACGACGCCTCCCACGACCACGCCTCCCACGTCCACCGCGCCGGTGACGACCCCGCCGGCGACCGCCGCACCCACACACTCCGCCGCACCCACGCACACCGCCGCGCCCACACACTCCGCCGCGCCGACCCCGACCGCCGCCCCCACCCACCCCGCCCACAGCGGTGCCGCCGGGGCGTCCGGCCCCTCCACGGCCCCGACGTCCAAGGCGCCCACCTCCACGGCGCCGTCCACGACCGCCTCCCCGAGCCACAGCGCCGGCGCCCCCGTCGTGCCGCCCACCGAACACGGGTCCACGCCGACGCACGGCTCCGGTCTGTCCGAGAGCGAGACCCTCAGCGGAACCGCGGTGCTCGCCGCCGTCCTGGTCGGCGCGGTCGCGCTGCGCCGCCGCAACCGCGCAGTGCGCCCCGCCCCCCGTCCCGGAGGCCGCTCCGCTGCCCGCCCGCGCAGTGGCGGACCCGACCCGGTGCCGCTGCCCCCGGCCCTGCTGGCCCCGCTCCCCGGCACGTCGAGTGCCCCGGTCACCTCCGAACCCGACGAGGACCTCGACTCCGGCCTCAGCCCGGTCCCCGCGCCGCTCCCCGAACTCCCCGCCGCAGCCGTCGCGACCGGCCTCTCGGCCTTCGAGACGGCGCTGACGCAACGTCAGGACGCCTCCGGTCTCGACCTGCTCGACCGCGCCCTGCGGAGCCTCGCCGCCACCGCGGTCGTCGAGGGCCGACGCCTGCCGGCCCTGGTCGCGGCACGCCTCGTCTCGGCCCAGAGCACCCCGGTGCCCAGCGTCGAGCTCTACCTCTCCGCCCCGGCGGTGCCGCTCGCACCGTTCCAGGCGGCCCACGCCTCAACCGTCTGGTGGACCACCCCGGACGCCGAGGGGCTGCTGTCGCCCGCCGACGCCGGCACCGTGCCCGCGCCCTATCCGGGCCTGGTCAGCGTCGGCACGATGGAGGACGGCAGCATCGTCCTGGTCGACCTGGAGGCAATACGGCTGGTGCACCTCGCGGGGGCGCCCGGCGACGTCGCGGACGTCCTGCGCACCCTCGCCCTGGAACTCGCCTTCACCCCGCTCGCCGACCGGGTCAACATCCACATGGTCGGCGTCGCCGACGAGTTGGCGGCGGCCGCTGAAGGGCGGCTGCACATGCACGCAACCCTGGAGGACGCGGTGGCCGCGGTGGTCGCCCGCGACCTGGCCGTACGTCAGTCCCTGGCGGAGGCAGGAGCAGCCACTCCCAGGGAGGCCAGGGGCCGGGGGGTGGTCAGCGAGGCCTGGGCCCCCGACATCGTGCTCTGCCCGACGGCGCCCAGCGGCAGCATCCCCGAGGCGCTCGGCAGGCTGCTGGACGCCAGCCCGCGCGGCAGCGTCGCCGTGGTCACCGCCGCACCCCCGCCGGGGGCCGGACCGATGGCCCGCTGGACGCTCCCCGCCCGCGGCCGCGCGGACCTGCCGGGACTCGGCATGGGCGTCGAACTGCAGCGGCTGACGGACCACCAGTACGCCCAGTGGATCGCCCTGCTCAGGGAGACCGGCGACGGGACCGGCACCGGGGCCGGCACGGAGGCCGACACCGACGTGCCCGACGTCGACCTCGACTCCTGGTTCCGGCCGGACGAGGCGCCCGCCCCCCAGGCCGCGCCCGAACCGGAACCCGAACCCGAAGCCCAGCCCCAGCCCGCCCCCACCCCGCTGTTCCCCCCGCCGGGTCAGGGCCGCTTCCCCGAGCCCGGGGCCTCGGAGCTCGCCCCGCCGCTCGACCCCTGGACCGTCCGCAGCCGCTCCGCCCACCCCGGTGCCGTCCCCGCCCCCTACGACCCCGAGTCGGACGACTCGCCGGAGGCCGTGGAGGCCGCCCACGAGCTGATCCTGCGTCGGCTCCGGGCCGGCGACCACCAGGGCGCCGAGGCGGCTGCGTTCGCCGGGCTCCAGCCCGCCCCGGACACCGAACTGCTCCACCGCGACCTGCTCTGCGTCTATGCCGACGCCGGCGCCGTCGAGCAGCTCAACAAGGCCGTGACCCGCCTCGAACGCCTCCCCAACCGGACCGGACGGCCGCTGGAACCGGAGACCAACGCGCTGATCGCGGAACTTCGGGGCACCGGCTGAAAGGGGCTCCATGATCCGACGGTAGGGTGTCGCTTCTGGACGATCGCAGCGGAACTGCGGGGACGGGGTGGCGTGGTGACGGGCGAGACGGTGGCGCCGGGCGATGGCCCTCATGGCCGGCAGACCCAGCCGGGTCCGCAGATCCAGCAGGTCACGGCGGTTCAGCAGGTCCAGGCGGTCCAGCAGGTCCTGCCGGACCGGCAGGGCCAATCCGGGCCGCGCGGTCGGGTGCTGGTGATCGAGGGCGGCAACGGGCAGAGCCCGCGACGCTTCCCGCCACGGGCCGGCCGCCCCGCTCCCGGGCTCTCCACCATCATCGCCGCCATCGCTCCGCAGGTGCTGCTCGCGGCGGACTCCGTGGACACCGTCCATCTGACCGCGGCCACCGATGCGTCCGGGGTGCTCGCGCATCTGCGCTCGGCCGTGCGGCATCCGGGTCCGCTGCTGGTCCACATCGGCGGACACCTCGTCAGGGACCGCCGCACCGGCGGCGCCGAACTCGACCTGGGCGACTCCCGGCTGCCCTGGGCGTCGGTCGCCGAGGAGATCCGGCTGCGCCCCGCCGAGACCGCCACCCTGGTCGTCGCCGACCTCAGCGCGGAGGAGGCGGTGCTGCCGCCGCTCCGGGTGGTCCCCTCGCCACTGGGTGCGGGGATGCCGCTGTGGGCGGCGGTCACCCCCGATCCGCAGCAGGTCGGCACCTTCACCCGGGCCCTGATCGAGGCCCTGCACGGCGGACGCCCGGGCGCCAACGGCATGCTGACCCCGGAGGAACTGCACCAGCAGGTGCACTCGGTGCTGCGTCCCGAGGTGGTGCTGGTGGCCACCCATGCCCCCGGCCGGCAGATCTTCCGCAACACCGCCCGCCGCCTGGAGGCCGCCCCGCAACAGCAGCCGGTTCCGATGCCGCCGCCGGGCGCGGTGGCCGTGGCCGGGGCCATGGACCCGCCCCCCTTCGACACGCCGCCGCTGCCCCCGACCGCGCCGACGGTCCACCTCCGCGCCCTGGACGAGAACGCCCTCGCGGACACCGGCACCGCCGCGCCGGCGGAACCCCCTGCGGAGGACCCCGCCCCGGACGACTACCGGGTGGCCATCGGCGTCATCGTGGCCGCCGCCGACGCGGGCGAGCACACCCGTGCCGTCTCCTTCGCCCAGGAGTTGGAGGACGAGGCCGTGGCCGAGCACGGCCCGCACGCCGAGGTCTCGCTGCGGGTGCGTCAGGTCCACGCCCATGTGGCCCGGCTGGCCGGCAAGCAGGCCGACGCCACCGAGCTCTACCGCGCGGTGGCGCTCAGCCTGCTGGAGACCCGGGGCTCCGACGATCCGGAGACCACCCAGGCGGCGGCCAACGCCGAGGCCTGCTGGCGAGCCATCGAGGACGACGACGAGGCCCGCCGGCTCGGCCCGGACCTGCTGGCCCTGCGCCGCGACGTCCCGGACACCAGCCGCCCGGGCTCGGTCGAACGCCACCTGGCCCGCCTGACCGGCTCGCTCACCAGCAGCTAGGGCCGTCCCCGACCAGGAGCCGTCCCGGTGGTCCCGGTTGCCCGGGTTCCCCGGTTCACCACGGGGACGGCGCGTAGTCCTTCAGGAACACCCCGAGCAGGTCCTCGCCCTGCTCGCCGCGCACGATCGGGTCGTACACCCGGGCCGCGCCGTCCACCAGGTCCAGCGGGGCGTGGAAGCCCTCGTCGGCCAGCCGCATCTTGTCCGGGTGCGGGCGCTCGTCGGTGATCCAGCCGGTGTCCACGGCCGTCATCAGGATGCCGTCCTGCTCCAGCATCTCCTGGGCGCTGGTGCGGGTCAGCATGTTCAGCGCGGCCTTGGCCATATTGGTGTGCGGGTGCCCCGGGCCCTTGTAGCCGCGGCTGAACTGGCCCTCCATCGCGGACACGTTCACCACGTACTTGCGCCGCGCGGTGGACCGGGCCATCGCCGGGCGCAGCTTGCTGACCAGGATGAACGGCGCGGTGACATTGCAGAGCTGCACCTCCAGCAGCTCGATCGGGTCGACCTCGTCGACCTTCTGGCTCCAGCTGTTCACCGGGTCCAGGTCCGGCACCAGGCCACCGGCGTCGATCGCGGTCCCCGCCTCGACCAGCGCGGGCGCGGCCGAGCCGCTGGTCAGCGCGAGCGCCGTGAGCGCCTGGGCGCTGAGCGCGCCGCGCTCGCCGCGCGACTGGCTGGGCAGGGCCGGCTGGCGGCTGAGGTCGAAGCGTCCCAGCACGACCGCCTCCGGCAGCTCCCCGGCGGGCAGCGGCGCGTCCTCGGCGGTGATCAGCTCGGCGTAGGCCTGCGCGGAGCGGCGTACCGTCTGCGCCGCGTTGTTGATCAGGATGTCCAGCGGGCCCTGCTCGGCCACCGAGTCCGCCAGCGCGATGACCTGCGAGGGGTCGCGCAGGTCGATGCCGACGATGCGCAGCCGGTGCAGCCACTCGGCGCTGTCCGGCATGGCCGTGAACCGGCGGATCGCGTCGTTGGGGAAGCGGGTGGTGATCGTGGTGTGGGCGCCGTCGCGCAGCAGCCGCAGCGCGATGTACATGCCGATCTTGGCCCGTCCGCCGGTGAGCAGCGCGCGCCTGCCGCTCAGGTCGGTACGGGCGTCCCGGCGGGCCCGGTTCTCATGGGCGCAGGGCTGGCACAGCTGGTGGTAGAAGGCGTCGACCTCGACGTAGCGGGTCTTGCAGATGTAGCAGGAGCGCGGCCGCTCCAGCACGCCGGCGATCGGACCGCTGGTGCCGCTGGTGAGCTGCAGGCCCTGGGTCTCGTCGTCGATCCGGTCCGCCGCGCCGGTCGCGGTCGCCTCGGTCACGGCCCGGTCGTTGGCGGTCTTGGCGGCCCGGCGCTCCTGCCGGCGGCGGTGCTTGACCGTCCGGTACAGCCCGGCGGTGGCCAGCCGGACCGCGATGGCGTCGGGGTGGTCGATCGGCAGCTGGTCAAGCTCGGCCAGGACCGCGAGGGCCAGCTTCAGCCGCTCCGGGTCGATGCCGGGGACGTCCTCGACCGGCGTCTCCCCGGCACGGGCCTCGGCGAGGGTGGTGCCGCTGTCGGGTCCTGCGCTCATGCCGCTGCTGCCGTTCCGTGGCTGGGGGAGGTGGTGAGGTGTGGCGATGCCAACTGCGACACCTTACGCAACGCCGGGCCACCGGCCAAACCCGGATGGCCCACCCACGAGGCACGCGGTGCCGCTCACCCCCAGGGTAGGGGTATGGCGAACAACCAGATGATGACCTTCCGGGTCAACCGACGCATGCTGGCCGCCGGTGCGGTCCTCACCGGCACGGGGGCCCTGCTGGCCCTCGTCGGCACCGCGATCGCGGGCACCGCCCTGGCCACGGCCGGACGCGGCTGGGTGCAGCAGCTCGAGACCCCGCCCACCGAGATGGCCACCCGCGCCATGCGCCAGGCCAAGGCGGTCTCCAAGGCCGCCTCCCAGGCCGGCGTCGACGCCTGGCGCGCGCAGGCGAGCTAGCCCCGCAGTCTCCTTCTGCCGTCAGCCGACCTTGTCTGCTGACGGCAGAAGGCTCTTTCGGTTGCCCGTCCGTCCGGCCGACACTCGATCCCATGAAGCTACTTGTGATCGGTGGATCGGTGTTCCTCGGACGGGCCTTCGTGCATGAGGCGCTGTCGCGCGGCTGGGAGGTGACCACCTTCAACCGCGGGCAGTCCGGCACGGACGAGCCCGGCGTCACCGTGGTCCAGGGCGACCGCGAGCAGAGCGCCGACCTGGAGCGCCTGGCCGCGGCCGGCCCCTGGGACGCCGTCGTGGACGTCTGCGGCTACGTCCCGCGGGTGGTCGGCGCCTCCGTCGCGGCCCTCGCGAAGTCGGCCGACACCTACCTGATGATCTCCACGATCAACGCCTACCCGGAGTGGCCGGCGAAGCCCGTCGACGAGAGCTCGCTGCGGCACGAGTGCGAGCCGGACGCGGGTCCGGACGACGGCGACTACGGCAAACTCAAGGTCGGCTGCGAACGCGCCGTCACCGAGGGCTTCCCGGGCCGCACCCTGGTGATCGAGCCCGGCCTGATCCTCGGCCCCGGCGACCGCGCCCGGCGCCTCGCCGTCTGGCTGCGCCGCGCCGCGCAGGGCGGCCGCATGATCGCCCCCGGCAGCCCCGACCGCGAGATGCAGGTCATCGACGCCCGCGACATCGCCGTCTTCGGCCTGGACCGGATCGTGGACGGCAGCAGCGGCACCTACCTCACCAGCGGAACCCCCGCCAACACCACCTGGGGCGAGTACCTGGGCACCTGCGTGGAGGCCACCGGCGGCAAGGCCGAGCTGGTCTGGGTGGACGACGCCTTCCTGGAGGAGCACAACGTCGAGCCGTGGACCGAGCTCCCGCTCTGGGCCCCGCCGAACGACGATTTCGCCGCCGTCTGGTCGCCCTCCTCCGCCAAGGCCATCGCCGCCGGCCTGCACTGCCGCCCGGTCCCCGACTCCATCCGCGACACAGCCGCCTGGCTCTTCGCCCCGGGTGGCATGGACGACGCCTTCGACGTCCACCACAGCCAGAAGGACGACCGTGTGATGACCCAGGACCGCGAACGGCAACTCTTGTTGGCCTGGGACTCCCGCACCTGAGTGACCAGAGGGGCCCCGCAAGGGGCGCGGGGAACTGCGCGATCAACCACGCACTCCGTGCACACTCGACGCACCGAGCCCCGCGCCCCCGGTGGTTTCCCCTGCTGCCCTGTACAGCCCGCCCGCTTGCGATACTACGACCATGATCACAAGCAGCCGGCTGAACTGGACCCTGCGCCCCGCCACCCCCGCCGACGTCGAAACGATCGCCGAGCTCCGCGCAGCGGTCATGCGCAGGGACCTGGAGCGCCTGGGCCGCTTCGACGAGCACCGGGTGCGCCAGCGGTTCCGGGACTCGTTCGCCCCGGAGCACACCTCGGTGATCCTGGCCGGCAAGGCCTTCGCGGGCTGCGTCACCCTCCGCCCGGCGCCGGACGGCCAGTGGCTGGAGAGCTTCTACCTCGACCCCGCCGTCCAGGGCCGGGGCCTCGGCTCGGCCGTCCTGCGCACGCTGCTGGAGCGCACCGACGCCGACGGGGTCCCGGTCCGGCTGCAGGTCCTGCAGGGCAGCGCCGCCCGCCGGCTCTACGAGCGGCACGGCTTCACCGTGGAGGACCAGGACCCGGTCGACGTCCTCATGGTGCGTCAGCCGCCTGCCGCACCTGCCACCGCCACCGCCACCCCCGCTGCCGCTACCGGCTGAACCGCGCCCGCAGCTCCCGCTTCAGCACCTTGTGGCTGGGCCCCAGCGGGTACGCGTCGACGAACTCCACCCGCCTCGGGTACTTGTGCTTGGCCAGGTGCTCCTTGGACCAGGCGATCAGCTCGTCCGCGGTCGGGCGCTGCTCCGCGTCCTGGGCCAGGATCACCACCGCGCACACCTCCTCCCCGTGCAGTTCGTCGGGCAGGCCGATCACGGCCGCCTCGGCGACCGCGGGGTGCCGCAGCAACGTCTCCTCCACCTCCCGGGGGTAGACGTTGTAGCCGCCGCGGATCACGATGTCCTTCTTGCGGTCCACGATGCTGATGAAGCCCTGGGCGTCCTTGGTGCCCAGGTCCCCGGTCCGGAACCAGCCGTCGACCAGGGCCTCGGCGGTCGCCTCGGGGCGGCCGAGGTAGCCGAGGAAGACGTTGTGGCCGCGCACCACGATCTCGCCCAGTTCCCCGGCCGGCAGCAGTTCGATCCGGTCGTCCAGCTCCGGCCGGGCGATCTCGACGTCCACGCCCCAGACCGGATGGCCGACCGTGCCGGCCCTGGTGCCGAAGTCGGGCTGGTTCACCGACGCGGTCGGCGAGGTCTCCGAGAGGCCGTAGCCCTCCCAGATGCTCGTCCCGAACACGGCGTCGAACCGCTCCAGCACCGGGACGGGAAGCGACGCGCCGCCGGATATGCACAGCCGCAGCCTCGGCAGCTCCGGCGCGCGCTTGGCCGCCTCCAGCAGCGCGATGTACATCGTCGGCACGCCGTGGAAGGTGTTGACACCCTCGCGCACCATCAGCGCCAGCGCGGCGTCCGCGTCGAAGCGGGGCAGCAGCACCAGCGTGGCGCCGGCCCGCCAGGTGGAGTTCATGCTGACGGTCTGTCCGAAGGTGTGGAACAGCGGCAGCGCGCCCAGCGCCACGTCCGTGGACTCGACGTGGTTGGCGTCGAAGGCGTTGACGGTGGCGTTCATGACCAGGCTGAGATGGCTCAGGATCGCGCCCTTGGGCTGGCCGGTGGTCCCGCTGGTGTAGAAGACCACGGCCGGGTCCTCGGGCTGACGGGCCGTGAAGTGCGTCAGCGGGGTCGCCCGTCCGGTCAGCTCCTCCAGCCGTCCGACCGCACCGGGCACCGGCACGGCCGGACCCACCGTCACCAGCGGAACCTGCGCCGCCGAGGCCGCGCCGGCTGCGACCGCCGCCGTGGCCGCATGGCTGATCAGCACTGTCGCGCCACTGTCCTGCAGCACATAGCCGACCTCCTCGGCGGTGAGCAGCAGGTGCACCGGCACCACCACGCCGCCGGCCGCGAGGATCGCGTAGTAGGCGCGGGGGAACTCGGTGACGTTGGGCGCCATCAGCGCCACCCGGTCACCGGGCCGCACACCCAGCTCGACCAGGGCCGCGGCCTGCGCCAGCGACTGCTGCCACAGCTCGGCGAAGGTGAGTCGGAGGTCGCCCTCGACCAGGGCGGTGCTGTTCGGCCTGCGGCGGGCGTTCTCGGCCAGGATGGAGGCAAGGGAAAGCGTCATTGCTGTGGTGGCTCCGGTGGCGGGGTGGGTGGGGGATCGGCGGCGCGGGATCGGCGGTGGAGCTGCGGCTCAGCGTGCTCCGCCGTTGACGTACAGGGTCTGGCCGCTGACGTAGGAGGAGTCCTCGGACGCCAGGAAGGCGACCACCGAGGCGACGTCCTCGGGGCGGCCGACCCGGCGCAGCGGGGTGCGCTCGGCGGCGAGCTCCTGGTGCTGCTCGGGCGTGGCGCCGACCCGCTCGGCGGTGGCGGCGGTCATGCCGGTGGCGATGTAGCCGGGGGCGACCGCGTTGACGTTGATGTTGAACGGGCCCAGCTCGATGGCCAGGGTCGCGGTCAGGCCCTGGATGCCGGCCTTGGCCGCCGCGTAGTTGGCCTGGCCCCGGTTGCCCAGGGCGGAGCGCGAGCTCAGCGAGACGATCTTGCCGTACTTCTGCTTGCACATGTACCGCTGGGCGATCTGCGAGCAGTTGTAGGCGCTGGTCAGGTTGACCGTGATGACGGCGTCCCAGTCGGACTTCGGCATCTTGAAGAACAGGTTGTCGCGGGTGATCCCGGCGTTGTTGACCAGGATGTGGATCCCGCCGAGGTCCTCGGCGACCTGGGCGAAGACCGCCTCCACCGCGTCGATGTCGGCGACGTCGCAGCCGTAGCCCCGCGCGGTCCCGCCCTTGGCGGTGATGGCCTCCACGGTGGCCGCAGCGCGCTCGGCGGTGAGGTCCACCACGGCCACCGCCGCCCCCTCCGACGCCAACCGCTCAGCGGTGGCAGCGCCGATGCCCTGCGCCGCGCCGGTGACGACAGCGACCTTGCCGGTAAAACGAGTCATGATCCACTCCAGAGAAAGTTGCACCTACATAAGGGGCGCGGAGAACTGCGCTGCCAACCACCCACACACCTGAGCGCTAGTCACGATCCACAAGCACCGCAGTCCCCTGCCCGACCCCCACGCACATCGTCGCCAGCCCCCGCCCGGCCCCGTCCCGCGCCATCCGGTGCAGCAGCGTGGTCAGGATCCGCGCCCCCGACCCGCCCAGCGGATGCCCCAGCGCGATCGCCCCGCCCTGCGGGTTGACCAGCTCCGGGTCGATCCCCAACTCGTTCACGCAGGCCAGCGCCTGTGCGGCGAACGCCTCGTTGAACTCGGCGGTGTCGAACGAGCCGATGTCCCGGCCGGTGCGCGCCAGCACCCGCCGTACCGCCGGGACCGGCCCGATGCCCATGATGTCCGGGTTCACCCCGGCGCTGGCCCCGGCGACATAGCGTCCCAGCGGCTCCAGGCCCAGCTCGCCCAGCGCCTCCTCGCTGACCAGCAGCAGCCCGGCCGCGCCGTCGTTCATCGGCGAGGCGTTGCCGGCCGTGACCGTGCCGCCCTTGCGGAACACCGGCTTGAGCGCGGCCAGCTTCTCCAGCGTGGTGTCGGCACGGATCGACTCGTCCTGGCTCACCACCGTGCCGTCGGCCAGCGTGACCGGCACGATCTCCGCGTCGAACAGGCCGTTCTTCCGTGCTGCCGCCGCCTTCTGATGGCTGCTCAGGGCGAAGGCGTCCTGCTGCTCGCGGCTGACGCCGTAGCGCGCGGCGACCTCCTCGGCGGTCTCGCCCATCGACAGCACGCCGTGCAGCTCGCGCATCTTCGGGTTGGTCATCCGCCAGCCGAGCTTGGTGTCGAAGATCTCGGCGTTGTGCGGCAGCGCGACCTCGGCGCGCGGCAGGACGAAGGGGGCGCGGCTCATCGACTCCGAGCCGCCCGCCAGCACGATGTCCGCCTCGCCTGAGCCGATGGCCCGCGCGGCGGTCGTGACGGCCTCCAGCCCGGAGGCGCAGAGCCGGTTCAGGGTGGCCCCGGGCACCGAGTCGGGCAGTCCGGCCAGCAGTACGGCCATCCGCGCGACATTGCGGTTGTCCTCGCCGGACTGGTTGGCCGCGCCCCAGTAGACGTCGTCGATCCTGGCCGGGTCCAGTCCGGGCACGCTGTCCAGCACGGCCCGCACCGCGGTGGCGGCCAGGTCGTCGGGGCGGACGGTGGAGAGTGCACCGCGCAGCCGCCCGATCGGGGTGCGGCGCGCTGCGGCGAAGTAGACGGGACGCATGATCGGCTCCTTGCGGGCTCACGTGCTCGGGTACGTGCGTGTTTGCGTGTTTGCGGGGGACGGGTGGGTCAGAACGCGTTGACGCCGGTCAGCTCCCGGCCGATGAGCAGCTTCTGGATCTGGCTGGTGCCCTCGTACAGGGTCATCACCCGGGCGTCGCGGACGTACTTGCCGACCGGGTACTCGTCGACGAAGCCGTAGCCGCCGAAGACCTGGAGCGCGGCGTTGGCCGCCTTCACGGCGGCTTCGGAGGCGTAGAGCTTGGCGATGGACCCCTCGGCCCGGAACGGCAGCCCGCGCTCGATGAGGTCGGCGACCCGCCAGGTCAGCAGCCGGGCGGCGTCCAGCTCCACCTTGATGTCGGCGAGCATCTCCTGCACCAGCTGGTGCGCGGCGATCGGCTTGCCGAACTGCTCGCGCTGGGTGGAGTAGGCGACGGCCGCGTCCAGCGAGGCCTGGATGATGCCGACGCAGCCGGCCGCCACCGACATCCGGCCCTTGGCGAGGGCGGCCATGGCGACCTGGAAGCCCTTGCCCTCCTGGCCCAGCATCGCGCTGTGCGGGACCCGGACGTCCTCGAAGGCCAGCTCGGCGGTGGGCTGGCCGCGCAGTCCGAGCTTGCCGTGGATGGTGGTGCGGGTCAGCCCCGGGGTGTCGGTGGGCACCAGGAAGGCGCTGACGCCCTTGTGTCCGGCCTGCTCGGGGTCGTCCCCGCCGGTGCGGGCGAAGACCAGGGCGACCTCGGCCCAGGTGCCGTTGGTGATGAACATCTTGGCGCCGTTGATCACCCAGTCGACGCCGTCGCCGTCGCGCACGGCCCGGGTGGAGAGGTTGCCGGCGTCCGACCCGGTGCCGGGCTCGGTCAGGGCGAAGCAGCCCAGCGCCTCCCCGGCGCACAGCCGGGGCAGCCACCGCTGCTTCTGCTCCTCGGTGCCGTAGGTGTTGATCGACTTGGTGACCAGGCCCAGCGACACCGACATCAGCCCGCGCACGGAGGAGTCGCCGCGGCCGAGCTCCTCGGTGACCAGGACGTAGGAGAGGTAGTCGCCGCCGGAGCCGCCGTACTCCTCGGGGATGGTCAGGCCCAGGAAGCCGAGCGCCCCGAGCTTCTTCACGATGCCGCGGTCCACCTGCTCGGCGCGGTCCCAGGCGGTGGCGTGCGGGATGATCTCGCGGTTGACGAAGTCGGCCGCGAGCTCGCGGACGGCGGCCTGCTCCTCGTTGAGCTCCAGGTTCACGGTGGTCCTCAGGCAGGGGGGCACCCCCCGGACGGAGTCTGGGGGAGGGTGGGACATGGTTGGTGCTGCGCCGGGTTCTGCCAATAAACTAGCGCTGCAAGTTTTTGGACTCTAACCCGACCGTACGCCTGTTGGAAAGTGCCCGGACCGCAGCCATCGGCGGCTGTCCGCGGCTGTCCCTGGATCGGCCCATGAATCGGAGGTGCGCCGTGGCCCGCCCGCGCAACCCACTGCTGAGCCGCGACCGCATCGTCGCGGCCGCACTGGAGCTGGTCGACACGGAGGGTCTGCCCGCGCTGTCCACCCGCCGCCTGGCCGCCGTGCTCGGGGTCAGCGGTCCATCGCTCTACAACCACTTCGCCACCAAGGACGCCCTGCTCGACGCGGTGGTGGACGAGGTGCTGGGGGAGGTTGACCTGTCGATGTGGGCCCAAGTCGACAAAGAAACCTGGGCCGACGCCCTCACCCGCTGGGCCCGCAGCTACCGGTCCGCGCTGGTCGCCCACCCCAACCTGATCCCGGTGCTGGCCCAGGGGCCCGGACGGCGGACCAATGCGCTGCGGCTGGCCGACGCGGTCTTCGGCGGGCTGGTCGACGCGGGCTGGCCGCGCGGGGACGCCACCCGGATCGGCGCCCTGATGCGCTACCTGGTCTTCGGCTCCGCGCTGGGCTCCTTCGCCGGCGGCTTCGTGGACGACCAGCAGATCTACGCCGCCGACTACCCCCACCTGGACCAGGCCCACCTGCTGGCCGAGCACCGCCGCAGCATCGACGAGGGGGCCTTCGAAACCGGGATCAGCGCACTGATGGAGGGGCTGACCCTGCAGTACGGACGCACCAATCCCGCCGGCTAGCGGGTGGTGAACGCGCCACCGTTGACGTGGATCGTCTGACCGGTGATGTGCGCGGCCCCCGGCGAGGCCAGGAACCAGGCGGTCTCGGCGATGTCCGCCGGGGTGCCGGCCCGCTTGGTGTGCGTCTCCTGGACCAGCGACTGATGGCGCTCGTCCGTCATCTGCCCCTGGAAGAAGCCGGTTCCGGCGACATAGCCGGCCGAGATGACATTGCAGGTGACGCCGAGCGCCCCCAGGTCGGCCGAGAGCGCGGCGCTCCAGGCGGCGAGCGCCGCCTTGGCCGCCCCGTACGAGCCGCCCCGGCGCTCGGCCCCGATCGAGCCGATGCTGATGACCGAACCGCCACGGTTGAGCTTCTCCCGTACCGAGGCGGTGGTCAGCACGGCGCTCAGCAGGTTCTGCTCCAGGCTGGTCTGCCACTGCGTCAGCAGTGCTTCCAGCGGCGGGAGTTCGGCGGACCCGGCCGCCGTCTCGGGCAGTCCGCCCGCCGCGTTCACCAGCACGTCGAGCCCGGTGCCGAGCTCCGCGCCGAGCCGATCGCTCACCGCGGCGACCTGCTCGGGCCGCGTCGCGTCGCAGACCACTCCCCGAACCCCCAACTCCTTGGCGCTGCGCTCGACGGTGTCGGAGTGGCGCCCGGTGATGAACACCTCGGCCCCCTCCGCCGCGAACCTGGCCGCGACGGCACGGCCGATCCCACTGGTTCCTCCGGTGACAAGCACGGTGCGGCGGCGGGTCATGGCATCCTCCTGGCTGGCTCAGTGCTACGTTTAGATCTAAACATAGTGAAGGACGATCGAGGAAGGCCCGGTGTCCATGGCGTCCGAGCCCCCCTATCCCGCCGCGAGGATCGCCGCCGCCTGGCAGCGGGAGCGTCCGGGCACCCCCACCGAGTCGATCGAGATCGTGACCCCGATCTGGCGCCTGGCGAAGCTCTTCACCGACGACCGCAACCGCGTGCTGCGCGAAGCGGGGATCGACGCGGCCACCCTCGACCTGCTCTCGGTGCTCCGCCGCTCCGGACCCCCCTACACCCTGAGCACCCGTGAGCTGGCCGAACTCACCCTGGTCACCGCAGGCGCGATCTCCCAACGCGTGGCCCGGGCCGAGAACGAGGGCCTGGCCCGCCGAACCCCCGGGACCACCGGCCGCCGCACGGTCCTGGTCACTCTCACCGCCGAGGGCCACGCCCTGATCGAACGCTCCGTCGACGCGGTCCTGGGCCGCGAGGCGGAACTCGTCAGCTCCCTGGCACCGGAGGAACGTACGGCGCTGGTCGACCTCCTGGAGAAGCTGACGGTCGACGTCAGGCGTCAGCTGGACCCCGGGTGACGACGGTGACCCTGGATCCGGGCCCGCACCAGGGTGAGCAGACCAGCGAACCGGCTCGTCTGACGGTCGATTGACCGGTAGCGTCGGCCTGACCGTGGAATGCCTGCCGGGGAAGGAACCAGGGCTCTTGAGCGAGTACACGTTGCGCGTGATCGGGCACGTCGAGTCGGTGCTGGCAGAGCGGGCGGCGGCACCCCGACAGCCGGACGAGGGTGCCCCCGACGCCTGGCTGGTCTTCGACGACTGCTACGCCCCTGCCCTGGACGGCCTGGTCCCGGGCGCCGATGTGCTCCTGTTCACCTGGCTCGACCGCACCGACCGCGACACGCTCACCGTCCACCCTCGTGGCGAGGCCGCCCGGCCGCGCGCCGGCGTCTTCGCCACCCGCAGCCCGGACCGTCCCAATCCGATCGGCCTGCACGAGGTCCACATCCTCGCCGTCGCCGGCACCCGCGTACACGTCCGCAACCTCGAAGCCCTCGACGCAACCCCGATCCTGGACATCAAACCCCTGCTCACCCCGGACCGCTGACGCCGTCCTGCAGATGGAGTCCTGCAGATGGGCGAGAGTCGGGCCCGGACTCCAGGTACCACAACGGCGGTAGGTCGGAGCCAGGGGTCTTGGCCCCGGGCGGTGGAGCAACAGCGGACTCGTCGTCAGACACGGGTTCCCCCAGTTTGACCGACGGAACGGAACCCGGCCGCGCCGTCGACAGGCCGTACCTCGGAGGGGGTTGTGCCCGCGCCCGCCAGCGAGCGGCCTGCCGGTAGTGGCAGGCACACTGCTCCAGCTTCCAGGCCTGAGTTGTTCAGGCGGCGGTGGTGGTGGTGTGTTTGTGCCGGGTGGGTGGTGGGGGGATGCGGGTGTTGGGTGGTGTGGGGGTGTTGGGG
>NZ_JOEH01000021.1 GCF_000719095.1 Streptacidiphilus jeojiense
GACGTCCTACACCGACACCGGGCTGACCGCCTCCACGGCGTACAGCTACCACGTCACGGCCCAGGACGCGGCCGGCAACGTCTCCGCCTCCTCGGCGACGGTCACCGGAACCACCTCCGCCTCCAGCGGCGGCGGAGGCAGCGTCGGCTGCACCGCGACGTACAGCATCAGCAGCGACTGGGGCGCCGGCTTCAACGCCAACGTCACCGTCACCAACACCGGCACCACCGCCACCAAGTCCTGGACCGTCACCTGGACCTGGGCCGGCAACCAGACCGTCTCCAGCATGTGGAACGCCGTCTACACCCACTCCGGCTCGGCCGTCACCGCGACCAACGAGCCCTACAACAATGTGATCGCCGCCGGAGGCAACACCAGCTTCGGCTTCGGGGCGACCTACTCCGGCACCAACACCGCTCCGACGCTCACCTGCACCGCGAGCTGACCGAGCAGCTCCAGCACGCTGCGGCGCGGCCCCCTCCCCGGGGCCGCGCCGCAGCGGCGCGCGGGCCGATCCCGCACCACCGCGCGGCATGATCACGCGGGTGGCCCAACCGTTTCCCGGCGGATGTAATGTGGGGCCGCACAAGCACAGACCGGCACAGCAGCGGGAGGCCCCCACCCGCCCGGCCTCGAGGGAATCGGCCCTGATGGAACTCGCGTACATCCCCAGCCCTTCACAGGGCGTCTGGCACATCGGCCCGCTGCCGATCCGCGCGTACGCGCTGTGCATCATCCTGGGCATCGCCGCCGCCCTGTGGCTGACCCGGCGCCGCTGGATCAAGCTCGGCGGCAACCCGGACGACGTCGTGGACATCACCCTGTGGGCGGTTCCGTTCGGCATCGTCGGCGGCCGGCTCTACCACGTGATCACCGACCCGGAGCTCTACTTCAAGTCCGGTGAGCAGCCGATCCGCGCCCTCTACATCTGGGACGGCGGCCTGGGCATCTGGGGCGCGGTCGCGCTGGGCGCGCTCGGCGCCTGGATCGGCTGCCGCCGCCGCGGGGTCCCGCTGGCGGCCTTCGCCGACGCGCTGGCGCCGGGGCTGATCCTGGCCCAGGCCATCGGCCGCTGGGGCAACTACTTCAACCAGGAGCTCTACGGCGACCCCACCACGCTGCCCTGGGGCCTCAAGATCACCTACACCGACGCCAACGGCGACATCGCCCACGGCGTCTTCCAGCCGACCTTCCTCTACGAGTCGCTGTGGGACCTGGCCTGCGTGGCACTGCTGCTCTACGCGGACCGCCGCTGGAACTTCCACTCCGGGCGGCTGTTCGCGCTCTACGTGGCCTGCTACACGGCGGGCCGCGGCTGGATCGAGTCGCTGCGCACCGACCACGCCAACCACTTCTTCGGCCTGCGGCTCAACGACTGGACCTCGCTGATCTGCTTCGTGGTCGCCGTCGGCTATCTGATCCTGTCCCGCAACCGCCCCGAACCGGAGAACCGCCTCGGCAGGTCCCGGCTGGCCCCGGAGGGTCCCGCGGACGACGCGACCATCGACGATTCGAGTGTCGCCTTCACCAAGGACGTCCCCGACACGCCCGACACGGAGCCGGACCCGGAGCCCGACGCAGAGCCGGCCGAGGCGGACGGCCGGTCGGCGGACCAGCCGGAGAAGCACACCCCCCGGGTCTGACACTCTGACACCCACCGATCGCTGAGCTGAGGGAGGCGTGGTGCCCGCGGGCACCACGCCTCCCTCAGCTCATGGCCGGAGCCGTCACCCGCTGATCGGGTCCAGCTGCTCCGCGGCCGGGCGCAGCAGCCAGACGTCGCCGCCGGGCTGCGCGGAGAGCTCGGGCAGCGCCCTGAGCGCGGTCCGGTCGCCCGCGTCCGCCGCCGCGCGGATCACGTCGTTGGCGGCGAAGGCCTGGAAGTTCAGCTCCGGATAGGTCCAGGCGGCGGCGCCGGTCGCGGCCGGGACGACGAAGTCCACGGACTTCAGCAGACTGCCGCCGGCGGGCGTGGTGTAGTGCCAGAGGTCGACGCCGACGTGCTCGCCGATCTGGGCCAGCCGGGTCAGCGCCAGCAGGTTGAAGTCGGAGTAGTGGTAGCTGGTGGTCCGGGTGAGCTCCAGCGGCTGGCTGCCGTCGGCGGCCAGCTGGACGTCCAGGCGCTTGCTCTCGGCGCCCTTCACGATGCTCGTGGCCAGTGCCTTCTGCCCGGTCGCCAGGGCCAGTGCGGCCTCCTGCATGTCGAAGAAGGAGCCGTGGTTGTTGGTGGCGGCGGCCTCGTCCGAGCCGTTCTGGCTGGTCTGCAGCCAGCTGAGGAACTGGCTGTCCCAGCTGGTCATCCCGGTGCGGTCGGCGCCGGTCCAGCCCGGGGCGCCGGTGTCCAGGATCGCGGTGGCGTCCAGGATGTCGGTGAACTGCTGGGAGAAGTCGATGATGCCGATCCCGCGTCCGTCCACCTTGCAGGGGATGAACTGGGTGTAGTTCAGGCTGGGGTTCATCCGGGTCGCCGGGTCGACGAACCAGGTCCGCAGGTCCAGCGCGGCGCGCTCGGCGTAGCCGGCCTTTCCGGTGTAGTACCAGGCCAGGGTGAGGGTGTAGACGGCGTTGAACATCGCGCCGCGCTCGCTGTGGTCGGTGATGGTGTCGATGGCGGGATTGCGCACCCCGTCCTTCTGGACGTACGGGCAGCCCCACGGGTTGGCCGCGGTCTGCGGCTGGCTGGGCCACCAGTACGGGGCCTCGCTGAGGTAGTCGTGCTTGTCGCCGCTGGGCGCGGTCTGCGGCTTGTCCATCACCGACCAGGGCCCCTGGGTGAGGTAGCCGTCGGCCTGGCCGGTGAGCGTCTTCAGCTCGCTGCGCAGCTGCGGGACCCCGGCCTTGACCAGCAGCCGGGTCAGCGCCAGCCGGTTGCCGTCGAGCACGACGGTGCGGGGCACGGGGGAGGGGCGGGCGCTCGCGGAGGCGGACGCCGGGGCGAGCAGGGCGAGGACGGTCGCGCCGACGGCGACCAGTGCGGCGGTGATGCGGCGGCTCATGGGACTCCTCGTGCGGTGGGAGGAAGTTCATGTATATGACCGATGGTCATGAATGTGTCCGCAGCGAGGATAGGCAGCAGCCCCCGCCGGGCACAATGGGCTCGGCAGGATCAGAGCTGACGAATGGTCAGTGCGCAGCCGGAGGCCGGGCCGCAGCCGGGCTCAGCTGTCGGGGTCCGCGTCTGCAGCGTCTGCAGCGTCTGCAGCGTCTTCGGTGTCCGCAGCGCCTTTAGCCTCCGCAGCGTCCGCGCCGTCAGCCGCCTCCGTAGCAGCCGCCTCCGTAGCAGCCGCCTCCGCCTCGGGCGCGCGGTGGTGGCGCCGCCAGAGCCAGACGCACAGTGCGATCAGCACGATCCCGCCGACCACGCCGGCGGCCACCGTCCCCACGGTGTGCGCGGTCCTCGCGTAGGCCGCCCCGGCCAGGTACCCCAGCAGGGTGTAGCCGACGCCCCAGATCAGCCCGCCCGCCGCGTTGAACAGCAGGAACCGCCGGTACGGCAGCTGGGAGAGCCCGGCCAGCGCCGGGACCATGGCCCGGAACAGGGCCACGAAGCGGCCCAGGAACACCGCGGCCGGGCCCTTCTCGCGCATGAAGGTGCGCGAGCGCTCGATCCGGTCCTGGTACCGCACCGCGAGCCGGGTGGACAGCAGGGCGGGGCCGAACCGCCGGCCCACCTCGTACCCCACCGAGTCGCCGACCACGGCGGCCAGCACCACCACCGCCATCAGCGCGGGCAGGTTCACCCCGTTGTGCGCGCTGGCGATGACCCCGCCGATGACCACGGCGGTCTCGCCGGGCAGCACGAAGCCGAAGAAGAGGGCGTCCTCGGTGAACACCAGAGCGGCGACGACCAGGTAGACCAGGGGTCCGGACAGGTGCTGCAACCAGTCGGTGATCGCCTGCATCAGGCCATCATAGGAGTCCGGGCACCGGGGACAGGCCGAGGCTCGCGGGCCGCGCGTGTTCCTGGTGCAGGTGCTCCACATGGTGCACCGCCTGGTCCAGCAGGGCCGCGACATGGGAGTCGTACAGGGCGTAGACCACGCTGCGTCCGCGGCGCTCGCCGACCACCAGGCCCTGCTCGCGC
This sequence comes from Streptacidiphilus jeojiense, assembly GCF_000719095.1. Classification (GTDB taxonomy): domain Bacteria; phylum Actinomycetota; class Actinomycetes; order Streptomycetales; family Streptomycetaceae; genus Streptacidiphilus; species Streptacidiphilus jeojiensis. The sequence goes on from NZ_JOEH01000021.1 coordinate 4,085, forward strand.
AGCACCCGCAGCTGGTGCGAGCAGGCGGACTGCTCCAGGCCCACCTCGGCGGCCAGCTCGGTGGCGGCGCAGGCGCCCTCGCGCAGCCGGGCGAGGATCAGCAGCCGGGAGGGGGTGGCCAGGGCCTGCAGGGTTCCGGCCACCCGGGCGGCGGCCGCCGGGTCGAGGCGCCCGGGGCGCGGATCGCGCTGCTCATTCGGCTGGCCCATGCTCACATCGTACTCAGTGGCATGTCACCGGTGGTTCCAAGTCAGCCGGTAGCATCGAGCCGTGTACCGATGGATGGGGCCCGGGCGCTGCGAGGGAGGGGGAGAGCCGTGTCGTTGATGGCAACACTGTCGGTGGTCTTCGCCGTGCTCGCCGCCGTGAGCAATGCGCTGGGCACGGTCCTGCAGCGGCGCGCCGCACTGATCGTCCCGCAGTCGGACGGGTTCCAGCTGCAGCTGATGTGGGACCTGCTGCGGACCCCGATCTGGTTCTTCGGCATCCTCGGGGTGATCTTCGCGGCGGTCTTCCAGGGGCTGGCGCTGGTCACCGGCCCGCTGGCGGTGGTCCAGCCGATCTTCGTGCTGGAGCTGCCGTTCGCGCTGCTGATCTCGGGGCTGGTCTTCCGCAAGCCGATGCCGCGCAGCGGCTGGCTGTCGGTGGCCTGCATCGTGGTCGGTCTGGGCACCGCGCTGGCCGCGGCCGCCCCCAGCGGCGGGGAGCTGCAGCCCCCGGCGGCGCTCTGGCTGCTGGCGCTGCTCTGCTGCGGCGGGATGATGGTGGTGCTCGCCGGCGCGGCGCTGAAGCGGCCGGTCGGCCGGGCCCGCGCGGCCTGCCTCGGGACGGCGGCGGCCATCGGCTACGCCCTCACCGCCGCCCTGATGAAGTCGGCCACCGACACCCTCGACCACGGCGGTGTCAGGGCGTTCTTCACCGCCTGGCAGACCTACGCCTTCGCCGCGGTCGGCGTCTGCGCGCTGTTCCTGCTGGAGAACGCCATGCAGGCGGGACCGCTGGTGGCGTCCCAGCCCGCGCTGACCCTGGGCGACGCGCTGATCAGCCTGTCCCTGGGGGTGACGCTGTACTCGGAGTCGGTGCGGGTCGGCTGGTGGCTGGTGCCGGAGATCTTCGGGGTCGGGCTGGTGCTGCTGGGGGTGGTCGGCCTGTCCCGGTTGCAGTCGGGCTCCGGCGCGCCGGAGGAGGAGGCGCGGTCGGAGTCGGCGGAGACGTCGGTGGACGTCTCAGAGACGGCCTGACCCGGAACGGCCGAGCCGGGCGGCGGACCGCACGGCCTGCTGGTAGAGCGCCAGCGTGTCCTGGTCGAAGTAGCTGCTGTAGGAGATGCCGGCGGTGTAGCCGCCCTGCTCGAAGCCGCCGATGACCCCCACGATCGCGTCGCCCTGCCTGCCCACGCTGTCCGCGGCCTTGCCCGTCGCCGCCACGACCCAGGGGCTGCCGCTGGTGCCGTCGGTGAAGTCGGCGCAGACCACCCGCAGTTGGGTGTCGGCGAACCGGCTCGCGGTGTTGCTGCAGGTGATCGGCGCGTCCTTGTCCTGCGGATAGCCGGTGAGGGTGACCGCGACCGACGCGCCGTCGCCCACGTCGGGATCGGTCTCCAGCCGGTTCGCCCCCACCACCTGCTCCAGGGTGCGGCCGTGCAGCGGTGCCACCACGGCGAAGGCGACGTCGAGGTCGGTGTCGTCGTCGGCGGTCCAGCGGGTGTCCTCGACGACGTCGACCACCTTCCACTCCCCGTAGGGAGCCGTGCCGTCACGGTAGCCGGGGACGAAGACCGTGGTCCCCGGGTCGGTGGAGAGGCAGTGCGCGGCGGTGACGATGAGGTCGCCGCCGGGGCTGTGCACCACGCTCGCCGAGCAGTAGTGGTACGACATGCTGCTGTCGTCGAACAGCGCGCCCACCCGTGCCGACCTGGCCGAGGGCATGACCGGACCGCTGCTGCCCGGCCCCTGGGTGGCGGCGACCGCGGCGGTGGCGCTGCCACCGGCCATCACCAGCAGCCAGGCGAGCACGGTGACGACCCAGCGGGCGGCGGATCGGGCGGCGGCCCGCGGTCGGAGAACCCTCACGCCGCTACGCTCCCAGATCAGTTCTGTGCCCGGGCCGGTGATTTGATGAGTAATCGTTGAGAATCGTACAAGTCGGCCATGCCGACCGGGTCCACCAAGTCGACGCTCCGGCCCGATGGCGCTCCACGACGGCATAATGCTCAGTGCGTACAGCGATTCGATGGATGAGGGAGCCCGCATGTTCGAGCTGGGGACCGACGGCCCCTCCGTGATCGTCGCCGGACTGGACGGTTCGCCGTCCTCGATGCGCGCCGCGGCCTACGCGGCGGGGCTGGCCCGGCGGCAGGGCTCGATGCTCGCGCTGGTCTACATACAGCCGATGGGCACCATGGGCGGTGCCGACGTGGGCGTCGCCATCAACCAGGCCGGGCACGAGGTCGCCGCGGACCTGGAGCGGCAGATCCGCGAGGGCGTCGACCAGGGCAGCCACGGCCCCAGCATCCGCTGGGAGTTCCACACCGCGCCCGGTGACGCCTACGCGGGCATCGTGGAGCACGCCGACCGACTGAAGGCCGACGCGGTGGTCATCGGCGCGTCGGAGAAGGCCGGCCACCGCATCCTCGGCTCGGTGGCGGTGCGGCTGGTGAAGGCGGGCCGCTGGCCGGTCACCGTGGTGCCGTGACCGGCCAGCGCCGCCGTCGGGCCGTGCCGGTCGCGCCGCCGTCGGGCCGTGACCGGGCCGCTCAGGCCCGCCGGATGTCCGGCTCCAGGTAGATCACCCGGGCGATCGGCACCGCGGCCCTGATCCGGGCCTCGGCCGCGTCGATGGCCCGGGCCACCTCGGCGGCGGTGTCGTCGTGCTGCACCGCGATCTTGGCCGCCACCAGCAGCTCCTCCGGGCCCAGGTAGAGGGTGCGCATGTGGATCACCCCGGTGACCACGTCCCCGTCCACCAGCGCGGCGCGGATCGAGGCGTTGTCGGCCGCCCCCGCGCCCTCGCCGAGCAGCAGGCTCTTGGTCTCGATGCCGAGCACCACCGCGATGCACACCAGCAGGGTGCCGATGCAGAGCGTGCCCACGCCGTCCCAGACGCCGTCGCCGGTGGCCAGGCTCAGCCCCACCCCGAACAGCGCCAGGACCAGGCCGATCAGCGCGCCGAAGTCCTCCAGCAGCACGATCGGCAGCTCGGGCGCCTTGGCCCGGCGGATGAACTGGACCCAGCTCTGCGAGCCGCGCAGCTCCCCGGACTCCCTCACCGCGGTGCGGAAGGAGAAGCCCTCCGCGCAGATCGAGAACAGCAGCACGCCGACCGGCCAGTACCAGTGGTCCAGCGAGTGCGGGTGCCGCACCTTCTCGACCCCCTCGTACAGCGCGAACAGGCCGCCGACGCTGAACAGCACGATGGCGACCAGGAACCCGTAGACGTAGCGCTCCCGGCCGTAGCCGAAGGGGTGCTCCTCGGTCGCCGCCCGCTTGGCCTTGCGGCCGCCGAGCAGCAGCAGCGCCTGGTTGCCCGAGTCGGCGACCGAGTGCACGCCCTCCGCGAGCATCGAGGAGGACCCGCTGAAGGCGAACGCCACGAACTTCGCCAGCGCGATGGCCAGATTCGCCCCCAGCGCCGCCACGATCGCCTTGCTACCGCCGCTTGCACTCATGCTTCCCGCTGTCCCCTCGACCGTTCTCACCGCGCCGGCTCTTACCGCGCTCTAACCTAGCCCGAGCAGGAAGCCTATCGGCTACCGGCGCAGCAGCCCGGACAGCACCTTGCCCTCGGTGGAGAGGATGCCGGACCGGTAGTCGAACCGGGGCGTGGCGGAGAACAGCAGCCACTGGTACTTCATGTTCTCGGCGAACCAGTAGGCGGGGGTGAGGTCCCCGGGCTGCATCCCACGCACCGTCACATCGCCGGAGACGGTGTACCCGTCGGCCACCCGCTGGTTGGCCCGCATCCCGGTGAAGAGGCGGTAGGCGGCCTGCTTGTAGCCGGCGTCACCGGTCAGCCGCCAGAGGTCCAGCGCGGCGTTGGCGTACTCGGGGCGCAGCTGGCTGCCCTTGTCGACCGCGGCCAGGGTGGCCGGGTCCACCGTCTCCGGCAGCACCGGGTGCCGGGCCAGCACGTCGGACCAGGTGCGGAAGTACGCCTGACCGCGCTTCAGGTCGCCGCCCTTGGCGAGCAGGCCGGCGTAGAAGGACCCCAGCTCGGACTGGGCGGTGCCGCCGACGGGCCTCCCGGTGCGGAAGTCGACGGACCTGAACCACAGCCGGCCGCCGACGGTGACCGCCTGGTGGGCCGTGATCGCCGCGGTCAGCTGCCGGTACCAGGTGGACAGCTGACGGTCGCCGAGCAGGGCCGAGCCGCCCCAGAGGTACTCGTAGAAGGAGTCCACCGGCGGGTTGGGGGCGGCGGCGGTGGTGTCGATCCAGCGGCCGGTCTCGGCGTGGATGGTCGACCCCAGCAGCCCCAGCGAGCTGCGGCGGGAGATGACGGCCCGGTAGGCGCGCATCGAGGCGTCGTAGTAGCGCGGGTCGCCGGTGAGGTCGGACAGCAGGCCGAACTCCATGACGTTGGTGCAGGCCTCGGCCAGCGGCACGGTGGTGCCCGAGACCGCGCCGGTGCGCAGGTTGACACGGGTGTACGGGATGCCGGTCGGCGACTTGGTGAAGGCGGGCAGCAGCCGGTCGGACAGCTCCCTGGCCCGGGCCAGCAGGCTGGACCTGCCGGTGGCCAGATGGCCCGCGAGCAGCCCGCCGACCAGCCGGATGACCGCCTCGAACAGCTGCACCTGGACGTTCTGGGCCGGGTCCAGATGGGCGTCGATCCAGTCGCAGCTGCGGGTCAGTTCGGCGTCCTCGCCCATCAGGTAGAGGGTGTCCAGGGCCTCCACCATGGACAGGCCGAAGGTGTGCCCGGGGGCGAAGAAGTCGTGGTGGCGGCGGCTCACCGGGCAGACCTCGTCGTAGCCCCAGGCGTGCTCGGTGTAGCCGCGCCAGCCGTGCAGGAACTCGGCGTGCACCTCGGCCGCGGCGGTCCGGTCCGAGGGCAGGCCGCTGCCCGGGGCGGCTGCGATGGCGGCTGCGGCGGTGCCGGGGAGCAGTGCGGTGGCCGCGGTGCCGGCCACGGCCGTCCCGATCAGGGTCCGTCGGGACAGCGGCCGCGAGGGGAGGAGGTCGCGGAGTGATGAGGAGTTCTGGCGCATGGCTACAGGACTAAGCCTGTCAACGTACCGTGGCGTCCATTGGCCGCAGGGCGGCGTGGCGTCCGGAGTCACCCGGCTGGGCTGCGAGGATGCCCTTCGAGGGGGAGGTTTCGGCTCACTCGAAGGAGTGAGGCGCTTCGTCTTTCTGACGCATGATCAGGCTGACGTATTTTCTGGAGATATGACCGTGCGGCGACAGGAGGACGGGATGGAGCGGGCCGTGCTGCGCCATGCCGAGCAGGTGATGGGCACCGTGGTGTCCTTCGACCTCAGGAGGGCGGACGACCGGGCCGTCGACGGCCTGCGGCGGGCGGTCGCCTGGCTGCACCGGGTGGACCGGGTCTTCTCCACCTACCGTCCGGACAGCCAGATCAGCCGGTTGGGGCGGGGCGAACTGACGGTCGGTGAGTGCGATCCCGACGTCGCCGAGGTGCTGGCGCTGGGAGCGGCGGCGGAGCGGGACGGCGACGGCTTCTTCTCGGTGCGGCCCGGCGGACCCGACGGCCCCGGCGGCGGTCTCGACCCCTCCGGCGTGGTCAAGGGCTGGGCGGTGGAGCGGGCCTCGCGGATCCTGCTGGGGGCCGGCTCGGCGGACCACAGCGTCAACGGCGGCGGGGACGTGCAGACCGCGGGGGAGCCCGAGCCGGGTCGCGGCTGGAGCCTGGCGGTGGCCCATCCGCTGCACCCGGGGGCGTTCGCGACCGTGGTCCGCGGCAGCGGCATCGCCCTGGCCACCTCGGGGACGGCCGAGCGGGGCGAGCACATCCTGGACCCGCACACCGGTCGGCCGGTCCCGGCCGGACTGCTGTCGGTGTCGGTGGTGGGGGAGTCGCTGACGGCCGCGGACATCGCCGCCACCACGGCCTTCGCGATGGGCCCGGGCGCCGGCCGGGCCTGGCTGGAGACGCGGCCGGGGCTGGAGGGCTTCGCCGTCACGGCGGAGGGCCGGGCGTGGTGGACGCCCGGCTTCCCCGCCTACGTGCCCGAGGGGCTCACTGGCGCGCCCTGAGCGACTCGGTGTGGGCCTTGATCTCGTCCTTGGTCAGGTACGAGTCGGTGTACTCGAAGTCGCGCAGCGTGGCCGGGCGGCCGCGCTGGAAGCCGGTGCGGACGAAGTCGTCCCCGGCGGTCGCGTTGAGCAGCCAGTTGGTCATCACCCGCACCTTGGCGACATTGGTCCGCAGCGCCATCAGGTGGTAGCCGCGGGCCACGCCCTGCGCGGCCACGCCGGTGAGCTCCACCCCGAGCGGCTTGGACACCGCGTCGGCGCCGCCCAGGTCCACCACCAGGCCCAGGTCCTTGTGGAAGTAGGGCTTGGCCTCCTGCCCGCGCAGCGCGGCCACGACGTTGTCGGCGACCACCTTGCCCTGCCGCTGGGCGTGCTGCGCGGTCGGCGGGCAGACCGAGCCGTCGCCCTTGGCCAGGTCGGGCACGGCGGCCGCGTCGCCCAGCGCGTAGACGCCCTCGAACTGCGGGACCTTCATCTCGGCGGTGGTCACCAGCCGGCCGCGTACCGTCTCCGCGTCCAGGGTGGCGATCAGCGGGCTGGCGGCGACGCCGGCGGTCCAGATCAGGGTGCGCGAGGGGACCACCCGGCCGTCGGTGAACTTCACCGACTCCTCGCCGACCTCGGCCACCGAGACCCCCAGCGAGACCTCGATCCCGCGCTTGCGCAGCACGTCCAGCGCGGTGGCGCCGAGCTTGTCGCCCAGCTCCGGCATCAGCTTGGGGGCGATGTCGATCAGGTGCCACTTGATCAGGTTGGGGTTCAGCCGCGGATAGCGCTTCACCGCCGAGGTGGTCACCCGCTGCAGGCAGGCGGCGGTCTCGGTGCCGGCGTAGCCGCCGCCGACGACCACGAACTGCAGCCGCGAGATCCGCTCCTCCCGGTTGGTGGCCGCGTCGGCCAGGTCCAGCTGGCTGATCACGTGGTCGCGCACGAAGGCGGCCTCGGCGAGGGTCTTCATCCCGCGCGCGTGGTCGCTCAGCCCGGGGATGTCGAAGGTGCGGGTGACGCTGCCGGGGGCGAGCACGATGTAGTCGTACTCCTCGTTCACGATCTCGTCGGTGATCTTCCGGACCACGCAGACCTTCGCCCTGGGGTCGACGCCGATGGCGCCGCCGGGGATGATCCGGGTCCGGGTCAGCATCCGGCGCAGCGACACCGCGACCGACTGCGGGGTCAGCACCCCGGCGGCCACCTGCGGCAGCAGCGGGAGGTACAGCTCGTAGCTGAACGGGGCGACGATGGCGATGTCGGCCTCACCGGGGGCCAGCTTCCGCTCCAGCCTCCGGGCGCACTCGACGCCGGCGAAACCGCCGCCGACCACCAGGATCCGAGGTCGTTCCATGGAGTCATCCTTTGCTGAATGTCGTCACGGTGCGTCGTACGGTCAGATGGGCCTATTCCTGCCCGCCACCCTGGCACGCACACCAGTGCGCTGCCACCGGGAACGGCCAAGTCGGTGGCCGCACCGACGGGCGGGCCGCCGGATAGGGTGGGGCCCATGTTGTCTGAGCTGCGGGCTGTCCGGTATGTGACGCCGCTTCGGGAGGGCGGCTCGCTGCCGGGGCTGGTGGAGGGCGGCGACGGCGGGCACTGGGTGGCCAAGTTCACCGGCGCGGCGCAGGGGCGCAAGGCGCTGGTGGCCGAGGTGGTCTCGGGCGAGCTGGCCCGCCGGCTCGGCCTGCGGGTGCCGGAACTGGCCACCGTCGAGGTCGATCCGCTGCTGGTGGTGGGCGAGCCGGACGAGCGGGTGCAGGACCTGGTGAAGGCCTCCGGCGGCACCAACCTGGGGGTGGCCTTCCTGCCGCGGGCCCTGGGCTTCGACCCGCTGGCCTTCCCGGTCGACCCGGTGACCGCCGGGCGGGTGCTCTGGCTGGACGCGCTGACCGGCAATGTGGACCGGTCCTGGCGCAACCCCAACCTGCTGGTGCTCCGCGGCGAGCTGTGGCTCATCGACCACGGCGCCAGCCTGATCTTCCACCACAACTGGCCCCGGGCCGCGGCGGCGGTGGACCGGCCCTACGACGCCTCGGACCACGCGCTGCTGCGGTTCGCCCCGGACCTCGGGGCCGCCGACGCCGCACTGGCCGGGACGGTCACCGAGGAGCTGCTCCGGGAGGTGCTGGCGCTGGTCCCCGGCGTCTGGCTGGAGGACGAGCCGGGCTTCGGCTCGGCGGCCGAGGTCAGGGAGGCCTACGTGGCCCAGCTCGCCGCCCGGGTGTCGGGCCCGCGGAACTGGCTGCCGGAGGTGGCGGGATGACCGAGTACGTGTACGAGTACGCGCTGGTCCGGGTGGTGCCCCGGGTCGAGCGCGGGGAGCGGATGAACGCCGGGGTGCTGGTCTACAGCCGCCAGGCCGGACTGGTCCGCGCGGTGATCCACCTGGACGAGGCCCGGCTGCTGGCGCTGGACCCGGATGCGGACGTGACCGCGGTGCGCAGCGCGCTGGCGGCCGTCGCCGCGGTCTGCTCCGGCGGCGCGGACGCCGGGCAGGCGGCGGCGGACGACCCCGGCCGCCGCTTCCGCTGGCTGACCGCTCCGCGCAGCACCGTGGTGCAGCCGGGTCCGGTGCACTGCGGGCTGAGCGCCGACCCGGCGGCCGAGGCGGAGCGGCTGCTGGACCTGCTGGTGCGCTGACCCCGGCGCTGACCCCGGCGACGCCTGCGGCGGCCCCGGGCGGTGGCCCCGGCCGACCGCTCCGACCTGGACTGTTAGGCTTGCGAAGCGTGACCGTCAAGCCGAAGATCCCCAATGTCCTCGCCTCCCGCTACGCCTCCGGCGAGTTGACCCGCCTGTGGTCCCCCGAGCACAAGGTCGTCCTGGAGCGGCAGCTGTGGCTGGCCGTGCTCAAGGCCCAGGCCGACCTGGGGGTCGAGGTTCCGGAAGGAGCCGTCGCCGACTACGAGCGGGTGCTGGACCAGGTCGACCTGGCCTCGATCGCCGAGCGCGAGCGGGTCACCCGGCACGACGTGAAGGCCAGGATCGAGGAGTTCAGCGCCCTGGCCGGGCACGAGCAGATCCACAAGGGCATGACCTCGCGCGACCTCACCGAGAACGTCGAGCAGCTGCAGATCCGGCAGTCCCTGGAGCACGTCCGGGACCGCACCGTGGCGCTGCTGGTGCGGCTGGCCGCGCTGGCGGCCGAGCACGGCGAGCTGGTCATGACCGGTCGCTCGCACAATGTAGCGGCCCAGGCCACCACCCTCGGCAAGCGCTTCGCCTCGGCCGCCGACGAGATCCTGGTCGCCTTCCGGCGGCTTGAGGAGCTCATCGCCCGCTACCCGCTGCGCGGCATCAAGGGCCCGGTCGGCACCTCCCAGGACATGCTGGACCTGCTCGGCGGCGACCAGGACAAGCTGGCCGACCTGGAGCGGCGGGTCGCCGGCCACCTGGGCTTCCAGCAGGGCTTCACCAGCGTCGGCCAGGTCTACCCGCGCTCGCTGGACTACGACGTGCTCTCCGCGCTGGTCCAGCTGGCGGCCGGACCGAGCAGCCTGGCCAAGACCATCCGGCTGATGGCCGGCATCGAGCTGGTGACCGAGGGCTTCAAGGAGGGCCAGGTCGGCTCCTCGGCGATGCCGCACAAGATGAACACCCGCTCCTGCGAGCGCGTCAACGGCCTGGCGGTGATCCTGCGCGGCTACGCCTCGATGGTCTCCGAGCTGGGCGGCGACCAGTGGAACGAGGGCGACGTCTCCTGCTCGGTGGTGCGCCGGGTGGCCCTGCCGGACGCCTTCTTCGCCTTCGACGGCCTGGTCGAGACCTTCCTGACGGTGCTGGACGAGTTCGGTGCCTTCCCCGCCGTGATCGCCGTCGAGCTGGACCGCTACCTGCCCTTCCTCGGCACCACCAAGGTGCTGATGGCCTCGGTCCGGGCCGGCGTCGGCCGGGAGACCGCGCACGAGGCGATCAAGGAGCACGCGGTGGCCTCGGCGCTGGCCATGCGGGCCGGGGTGCGCGAGAACCAGCTGGTGCAGCGGCTCGCCGAGGACGACCGGATCCCGCTGGACCGGGCCCAGCTGGACGCGCTGCTCGCGGACCGGCTGTCCTTCACCGGTGCGGCGGCGAGCCAGGTGGCGGCAGTCGTCGGCCAGGTGGAGCAGGTGGCGGCGCGCTACCCGGAGGCCGCCAAGTACACCCCGGGCGCCATTCTCTGACGCCGTGTGACGTGATGTTCCCGACGTGACGTGGCGTGACATGCGGAAGGTCCCCTGCTGGGGGGAGAGCAGAGGACCTTCCGGGGCGGCGATCGGGAGTCCAGGGGGGATTGGTGCCTCCCGGTCCAGCCGCACAGTACGCCTACCCGCACTGGGGGGCTGAAACCTTGAAGACGCATCAGATTTTCCTGAGCCGACCCTCAGCGCGCGGCGATCCCGGGGAAGACCGCCTCGTCCAGGAACAGGCCCACCGCGACGGCCACCGGGATGGCGATCAGCGCGCCGATCACCCCCATCAGCGCGCCGCCCGCCAGCACCGCCAGGATGGTGACCAGCGGATGCACCTCGACCGCGAACTTCATCGCCCTGGGCACGATCAGGTAGTCCTCGGCGATCCGGAAGACGATGTAGAACACCGCGGTGGCCACCGCCACCGGGAACGACACCACCAGTGCCACCAGCGAGACCACGATGCCGCCGATGGTCGAGCCGACCACCGGGATCAGGTCCATCAGGCCCACGAAGACGCCCAGCGCCGCCGGGTAGGGCACGCCCAGGGCCACCAGCCAGATCAGCGTAGCCAGGCCCGCGATCACCGAGGTGGCCACATTGGCCAGCATGTAGCGGCCGGTGCGCTGCAGCACCTCGTCGGTCATCACCTCGGCGCGCTCCCGCCGGCTGCCGCGGACGAAGCGCAGGCAGAACCGCTTCAGCGCGGGCAGGCTCGCCAGGAAGTACAGCGTCAGGGTGATCACCAGGAAGAAGCCGGTGAGGGTGCTGATCAGCAGCTGCCCCGCCCCCATCAGGCCGTTCACGACGGTGCCCGCCCCGCTGCCGCCGAGCTGTGTCTTCACCTTGGCGATCAGGTGGTAGCGGTCCTCCAGCCGGCCCAGGAAGGAGTGGTGGTCGTGGAGCTGCTGCAGCCAGGTCGGAATGATCTTCACCAGTGCGTTGACCTCGCTGGTCACCGGGGGCACGAAGAGCGAGATCAGTGAGCCCAGCACCACCACCAGGCCGACGATCACGGTCAGCACCGCCCAGCGCCGCGCCATGCCCCTGCTGGTGAACCAGCCGACGATCGGCTCCAGGCTGACCGCGATCACCAGCGAGAGCAGCACCAGCATCAGCACGCTCTGGATCTTCAGCACCGCCTGCATCAGCAGATAGGCCGTCAGCAGGCCCAGCCCCAGCCGCAGTCCGACGGTGTACCAGGAGCGCCTGGCGGCGTCGGCGCCGGGCCGTGCGGTGGACCCCTCGTCCGGGGCCGGTGCTGACGGTGTGTCGGCCTGGTCCGTGCTCACGGTACTCCTCGCGTCCGGGGCCCGGCTGGGCTGCCGGGAGCAGGCGCCTACCCCGAACGGCCCTGTGCACCCGCGCACCCGTGCGAACCGTAGCAACGCGGGGAAGGGTGTGTCGTTGGGTTTGCAGAGCAGGGCGGATCTCGGACCGTGGGAGCACCGAATGACGATCGAACTGACGCTGGCACTGCCAGGGGGGCGGCTTCCCGACCCCGGTGACCATCCCGACCGGGCCCGGCTGCGGCGCGAGCACGACGCCTGGTTCCGGGAGCGGATGGCGGGCGTCGGACTGCCGCTGGAGCACCGGCTGTTCCGGGAGTGCGAGGGCGTCAGCCTGATGTGCCGGGTGCTGCCCGGGGCGGACGCCGACCGGCTGCTCGGCATCTGCCTGGCCGCCTCGGTGCTGTTCCTGCTGGACGATGTGACGGATGGTGACTCGACCGAGACTTCGCAGGCCGAGCGCTATCTGGCGGTGCTGGGTGGGGCATCGGCCGAGGGCGGTTCGGCGCATCTGCGGCTGCTGGCGCAGACCCTGGAGCGGGTCCGCCAAGGCGTCTCGGCGCAGCTGTGGGCCCGGTTCGTGGAGGGGTTCTCCGAGGTGGTGCGGACCGCCGCGGTGAAGTCGGCCGCACCGGTCGCCGACTACCCCGGCTACCTGGCGGTGCGCCGCGCCGACGCCGCGTTCGACCTGGTCGGGGTGGCCATCGCGCACGGCCTCGGGCTGGAGGGCGAACGCGATCCGGGGCCGTCCGCCGGGGAGCTGGCCGGCTTCCTGGACGCCTGCTTCGAGCACACCATCCTGGTGAACGACCTGCTGTCGTACCGCAAGGAGTACGTGCTGGACGAGCCGATGAACGCGGTCGGCGTGCTCTGCCGCACCCGCGGCCTGGACCTGCAGCAGGCGGTGGACGAGCTGTGCGCCCGGCTGGCCGGGGCCGAGGACACCTTCTTCGCCGAGGCCGGGCGGCTGCGGCGGGCGTACCGCGACCGACCCGGGCTGGAGCCGTACCTGGCGGCCTGGGGACTGATGCTCAGCGGAAACCTGGCCTGGTCGCTCTCCTGCCCCCGCTACAACGGGCCGGAGGGCGGCTGGCTGTGGGACGGGGCCGCCGGGGCCCTGCCCGACCTGATGGTGCTGCACCCGGACCGCACCGAGTTCCGGGTCAGTACCGCTGCAGCCGTTCCAGCTCGCGGCGGTCCCGCTTGGTAGGACGGCCCGCGCCGCGGTCCCGCACGGCCACCAGCACGACCTCCTCGCGCGGCGGCCGCGGCGGGCTGGTGTCGACGTAGCACTCGGCGGCGACCGGCGCGCCGACCCGCTTGCGGACGATCCTGGCCACGGTGACCACCCGCTCGTAGCCGCCGCCCTCGCGCACCCGCACCTCGTCGCCGGGGCGCACCGGCTGGGCCGGCTTGGCCCGCTCGCCGTTGACCCGGACGTGGCCGGCCTTGCAGGCGGCCGCGGCCAGCGAGCGGGTCTTGGTCAGCCGTACCGACCAGATCCAGCTGTCCACCCTGACCGGCCCCGGGTCGGAGCCGGGCGGGGGAACCGGGGGAGTCGTCGTCATCGGGTCCTAGTCCAGGTAGTCGCGCAGGACCTGGGAGCGGGAGGGGTGGCGCAGCTTGGACATGGTCTTGGACTCGATCTGGCGGATCCGCTCGCGGGTCACGCCGCCTAGGGGGGTGTGCAGGGAGATCGGCTCGCGGCCGTACTTCTGCACCTCGACGACCTTCTCGGGGGTCATGTCGAGTTCCTTGGCCAGCTCCTCCGGGGTCGCCTCGCGGCCCAGGCTCTGCAGCAGCTGGCGCTGCACCCGGGCGAGCTTGTTGATGACTTCGACCATGTGCACCGGGATGCGGATGGTGCGGGCCTGGTCGGCCATGGCGCGGGTGATCGCCTGCCGGATCCACCAGGTCGCGTAGGTGGAGAACTTGAAGCCCTTGGTGTAGTCGAACTTCTCCACGGCCCGGATCAGGCCGACATTGCCCTCCTGGATCAGGTCCAGGAACAGCATGCCGCGGCCGGTGTAGCGCTTGGCGATGGAGACGACCAGCCGGAGGTTGGCCTCCAGCAGGTGGTTCTTGGCCCGGCTGCCGTCCTCGGCGATGATCTCCAGCTCGCGGCGCAGCTCCGGGGTGAGCTCGTCGTCACCCTCGGTCATCGCCAGGGCCAGCAGCCCGGCCTCGATCCGCTTGGCCAGGACGACCTCCTGCTCGGCGTTGAGCAGCGGGACCTTGCCGATCTGCTTGAGGTAGTCCTTGACCGGGTCCGAGGTGGCCCCGGCGACGGTCACCAGCTGCGCGGGAGCGTCGTCCTCGTCCTCGTCGGAGACGGTGAAGACCTCCTGGCCGGTCGGCTCGGCAGCCTCGGACAGATCAGCCGGCTCGGGCTGGTCCGACTGCTCGGGCTGCTCCACGGCTTCCGGCTTTGCCTCGGAATTCTTCCCGGCAGCTTTCACGGGCCTTTTCCGTACGGGCGCGGAAGTCTTGGCAACGGCCACCATCAGCGCTGTGCCTCCCTCATAGGACCTGCTCGAGGCTGCGCAGGACACGCATCCGGTGCTGCATACCAAGCAGCACCGATGGGTTTATCGGTGAAGGGCGCATATTCGTTACATCGGCGAAAGAGTGATGTGTCGCACACCGGTCCCCCGGCCGGTTCGAACACCGTCCGAACGCCGCCCGAACGCCGTCCCGGCCCGGTCCGAGCGCCGGTACGGGTGTCGGAAATGCGCACGAGATGGACATCGGGTGACGGGGGTACGGCCAGTCGGCCAAGTCTCGGCCCGGCGTCTCGACGGCCGTACCGCGCCTCGGGACACTGCCGGTGTGGGTAACGACACTCTGCTTGCTCTGGTGGTCGTCACGGCTCTGGCCTTCGACTTCACCAACGGATTCCACGACACGGGCAATGCCATGGCGACGTCCATCGCCACCGGCGCCCTCGGTCCCAGGACAGCGGTCGCGCTGTCCGGGGCACTCAATCTGGTCGGTGCCTTCCTCTCGCTGAGCGTCGCGGCGACGATCGCCAGCGGCCTGGTGGCCACCAACCTCGTCACTCTCACCGTGGTCTTCGCCGGACTGGCCGGGGGCATCATCTGGAACCTCCTCACCTGGTTCCTGGGGATCCCCTCCAGCTCCTCGCACGCCCTGATCGGCGGGGTGGTCGGCTCGACCATCGCCGCGGCGGGCGGCCACGCGGTCAAATGGCACGGGCTGTTCCAGAAGGTGATCATCCCGGCCGGGTTGTCCCCGGTCATCGCCGGGCTGGTCGCCGCCACCGGCACCTGGCTGGTCTACCGGATCAGCCGCGGGGTGCACCCCAAGGCCCGCAGCCACGGCTTCCGGATCGGCCAGATCGGTTCGGCCTCGATGGTGTCGCTGGCGCACGGCACCAACGACGCCCAGAAGACCATGGGCATCATCACCCTGGCCCTGATCGCCAACGGCAGCCTGCACTCCGGGGCCAAGGCGCCGTTCTGGGTCATCCTCAGCTGTGCCATCGCCATCGCCCTGGGCACCTACATGGGCGGCTGGCGGGTGATCCGGACCCTGGGCAAGGGGCTGGTCGAGATCGAGTCCCCGCAGGGGATGGCGGCCGAGTCCTCCTCGGCCGCGATCATCCTGCTCTCCAGCCACTTCGGCTACTCGCTGTCGACCACCCATGTCGCCACCGGCTCGATCCTGGGCACCGGCGTCGGCAAGAAGGGCGCCGAGGTCCGCTGGAACGTCGCCGGTCGGATGGCCGTCGCCTGGCTGTTCACCCTCCCGGCCGCCGGGCTGGTCGGCGCCGGCGCCTACGGGCTCGCCCACGTCATCGGCGGCAACTTCGGGATCGTGGTGGTGCTGGTGCTGCTGCTCGCGGTGGCCGGCCTCATCTACGTCAGGTCCCGCCGCACCGCGGTGAGCCACAACAACGTCAACGCGGAGTGGACCGGAACGGTCGCGCCGCCGACCGAGGCGCCGAAGGAGGTCGCGGCGGTATGAACGACTGGATCAATCTGCACGCCCTGTGGCAGATCGTGGTGATCGGCCTGCTGGCCGGGGCCGGACTGCCGGCGCTCTTCGCGGTCGGCCTGCGCGCGCTCAGCCTCCCCGGCGGGGGCGGGGCCGCGGCGGCCGCCACGGCGGGCGCGGAGGACGACGACGACCGGGTCATCGGCGGCAGCACGCTGGGACTGGCCGTCGCCGTGCTCTGCTTCGCCGTGGTCCTGGCCGCGGTCGGCTGGGGCATCTACCTGATCGTCGCCGCCACCTGACACCGGCCCAATCGAAGGAGGGATCAAGCAGATGCCCTTGCCACCCGTACTGTCGTCCATCGTGGGCTGGCTCCGCGCCGGTTACCCCGAAGGGGTGCCCGAGCGTGACTACATTCCCCTGTTCGCGCTGCTCGCCAGCCAGTTGACGGACGATCAGGTCAGCTCGATCGCCGAGGAGCTGGCCGGCGGCAGTGACCCGATCACCGCCAAGGCGATCCGTGAGGCGGCCGAGGCCACCTCCAACGGCCCGCTCGCCGACAGCGATGTCGCCAGGGTCAAGTCCAGGCTGGCGGCCGGTGGTTGGCCGCTGGCCCGACCGGAGGTCTGACCGACCCCGGCCGCGACCCCGTCCGCGCCGCCCTGCCCCGGTTGCCGGGACCGCTGCTGCCGAGTCGTCAGTGCAGCAGCAGCCTCTGCATCCGGGGCAGGGCGATCCGCAGCCCCAGCGCGCCCATCAGCAGCAGGTACACCGCGGGCAGCAGCAGCGCGGTCCCGGGTTGGCCGAGGGCGGGCAGCCGGATCAGCTGGATGCTCTGGTAGAGCGGCAGGCACTCCACCGCGATCTGGATCGGCCGGGGGTAGACCCCCAGCGGGTAGAAGGTGGTCGCGAACAGGAACATCGGCAGCATCGCCAGCTGGATGAACTGGAAGTCGGCCCAGTTGCGCAGGTAGGTGACCACGGCCAGGCCCACCGAGGCGAAGGCGAAGCCGACCAGTGCGGCGCCGGGGACCACCAGCAGGATCCAGACGGAGTGGACCAGGCCGAAGGCGCCGACCACGGCCAGGAAGCCCAGGGTGATCAGCACCCCGCGCAGCAGCGCCCAGCACACCTCGCCGACCGCCACGTCGTACACGGTCATCGGGGTGGCCAGGATGGAGTCGTAGACGCGCTGCAGCTTCAGCTTGGAGAACATGTTGAAGGTGGTCTCGTTCATCGCGCCGTTCATCGCCGCGGTGGCCAGCAGCGCCGGGGCGACGTACACCGAGTAGCCGATGCCGCCGGCCGGTCCGTGGTCGTCCAGTCCGGGGACGTGGCCGACCAGCTGGCCGATGCCGACGCCGATGGTCAGCAGGTAGAGCATCGGTTCCAGCACCTCGGCCAGCAGCAGGTACCAGGTATGACGGTAGATCAGCAGATTGCGTTCGAGCAGGAGCAGGGCGGCGGGCACGGGAGGCTCCCTATCCGTTCGGCCGGCTATCCGTTGAGCCGGCGGGTGAAGGTGCGGCGGGCGGCCAGGTAGCCCAGCAGCACCAGGGCGGCGAGGTAGCCGGTGTGCAGCGCGCTGCCGCCGGCCGTGGCGGTCCCGGCCACGATCGAGCGGCACAGCGCGATGCCCTGGTAGAGCGGGGTGCAGGCGATCACGCCGTGCAGCCATCCGGGCAGCTGGTCGGTGGAGAAGAAGGTCCCGGAGAACATGTAGAGCGGCATCAGCACGAAGCGGAACACCCCGTTGAGCCGGGCCTGCCGGGTCACCGTGACCGACCAGGCGGCGACCGGCGCGCAGAAGGCCATCCCGGTGAGGGTGGCCGCGGGCACCAGCAGCAGGGCGCGCAGCGGGCCGGTGATGCCGAAGGCGGCGACGACGGCGGTGAAGGCGGTGGCGCTGAGGGCCAGCCGGAAGGCCATGAACAGCAGATGGCCCCCGAGGATGTCGGTGGGGCTCATCAAGGTCGCCGCGGCGGCACGGTAGTTGCCCTGCGGGCGGGCCGACTGGAACACCGGTCCGGCCGCCTCGATGTACCCGGTCTGCATGGCCATCGCGGCCAGCAGCCCTGGGGCGAAGAAGGCGACGTAGGAGCTGCCGTGCAGGTAGCCGCTGCCGCCGTGGTCCACCAGCTTGCCCAGCCCGGCGCCGATGGCGGCCAGGAACAGCAGCGGGTTGGCCACGCTGATCACGACGGTGCCGCGCCAGGTGCGGCGGTAGCGGTGCAGCCAGTAGCTGAACTCCCGCAGCACCGGCGGCGGGGCGGAGTGCGGGGCGGAGTGCGGGGCGGTGCGGGCGGGCGGGGGCTGCAGTGCGGCCGAGGCCATGAGGTTCTTCCCTTCCGGTCTCTAGTCGACGAGGGTGCGGCCGGTCAGGGTGAGGAAGACGTCCTCCAGGCCGGCCCGCCGGACCAGCGCCGTGATCGGGACGATGCCCCGGGCGTGCACCGCGGCCAGTGCGGTCTCGCCGTCCTCGGTGTAGAGCAGCAGCCGGTCCGGCAGCGGCTCCAGCCGGTCGGCCAGGCCCTGCAGCTTCTCCGCGGTCACCGCCTGGTCGCCGGGCGGGACCCGCAGCTCCAGCACCTCCCGGCCGGCATGGGCCTCGATCAGCTCGCGCGGGGTGCCCCCGGCGACGATCCGGCCGCCGTCCATGACCACCAGGCGGTCGCAGAGCTGTTCGGCCTCGTCCATGTAGTGGGTGGTCAGGATGAGGCTGACGCCCTCCGACTTGAGCTGGTAGAGCCGCTCCCAGAGCAGGTGGCGGGCCTGCGGGTCCAGGCCGGTGGTGGGCTCGTCGAGGAGCAGGATCTCCGGTTCGTTGACCAGGCCGCGGGCGATGGTGAGCCGTCGCTTCATGCCCCCGGACAGGGCCGCCACCTGTTCGTCCGCCTTGTCGGTGAGCCGGGCGAACTCCAGCAGCCGGTCGGCGCGCTCGCGGACCACGGGGCGGGGCAGGCCGAAGTAGCGGCCGTAGATCAGCAGGTTCTCCCGGACCGTCAACTCTTCGTCCAGGGTGTCCTCCTGGGGGACCACCCCGATCCTGGCGCGGATCTCGGGGCCGTGGGTGGCCGCGTCCAGGCCGAGCACCCGGAGCGAGCCGCCGCTGAGCGGGGAGACGCAGCTGATCATGCGCATGGTCGAGGATTTGCCGGCCCCGTTGGGCCCGAGGAAGCCGAAGGCCTCGCCGGGGGCCAGGGCGAAGTCGATGCCGTCCACGGCGGTGAAGCCGGAGGGCTGGTAGACCTTGCGCAACCCCTCGGCCACCACCAGAGGCGCGCCCTGATGTTCGTTCAACTGTCTGTCTCCCTCGGCGCCGTCCGGTCGTGCGGGTAACCGTGAAGCTATGCGGCGTCGACAGAATTTCGCAATCTATTTACAGCATCGGGCAAATCCACGACGATTTGACTGTTCATCGTCCATCCACCGGTGAGGACCACTCATGCCAATGTCACGACGGACGTTCATGGCGTCCGTGCTCGGAGGGACCGCCGTCATGGCGGTGACGGGGACCCAGTTGCTGCGCGCCGCGGACGCCGCCGTCGTTCCGGCGGCCAGCCCGGCCGGGGACGTGGTCGGGAAGATCACCGTCGGCTACCAGGGCTGGTTCGCCTGCATCGGGGACGGGGCCCCGATCAACGGCTGGTGGCACTGGAGCCAGAACTGGTCCCAGGCGCCGTCGACCAGCAACAACGCCATCAAGGCATGGCCGGACATGCGCGAGTACACCCACGTCTACCAGACCGGCTACGCCAACCTGAACAACGGCCAGCCGGCGACGCTGTTCTCGTCCTACGACCAGCAGACGGTGGACACCCACTTCCTGTGGATGCAGCAGAACGGCTGCGACACCGCCGCGCTGCAGCGGTTCAACCCCAACAGCAGCGAGGGCCCGACCCGCGACGCCATGGCGGCCAAGGTGCGCAGCTCGGCGGAGACCTACGGGCGCAAGTTCTACATCATGTACGACGCCACCGGCTGGACCAACATGCAGTCGGAGATGAAGGCCGACTGGACCAACAAGATGTCGGCGCACACCGCCTCGTCGGCCTACGCGCGGCAGAACGGCAAGCCGGTGGTGTGCATCTGGGGCTTCGGCTTCAACGACGCCAACCACCCCTGGGACGCGGCCACCTGTCTGGACGTCATCAACTGGTTCAAGGGCCAGGGCTGCTACGTGATCGGCGGGGTGCCGCGCGAGTGGCGCACCGGCACCGGCGGTTCCCGGGCCGGGTACCTGGGCACCTACCACGCCTTCAACATGATCTCGCCGTGGATGGTCGGCGCCATCGGCACCGCGGCCGACTCCGACTCGGTCTACCAGAACATCAACGTCCCGGACCAGGCCGACTGCAACGCCAACGGCATCGACTACCAGCCCTGCGTCCTGCCCGGCGACGTCTCGGGCAACCAGCGCGCGCACGGCGACTTCATGTGGCGGCAGTTCTACAACATGGTCCGGGTCGGCGCCCAGGGCATCTACATCTCCATGTTCGACGAGTACGGCGAGGGCAACCAGATCGCCAAGACCGCCGAGACCCAGGCGGGCGTCCCGGCGGGTTCCGGGCTGCTGGCCCTGGACGCCGACGGCACCGCCTGCTCCTCGGACTACTACCTGCGGCTCACGGCCGACGGCGGTCGGATGCTCAAGGGCCAGATCGCCCTGACCGCCACCCGCCCCACCTCGCCCACCGCCGCCGGCGGACCGACCACCCCGCCGCCCACCACCCCGCCGCCCAGCACCGACCTGGCGCTGCACCAGCCCACCTCGGAGAGCAGCCACACCCAGGTCTACAGCAGCGGCAACGCGGTGGACGGCGACCCCAACACCTACTGGGAGAGCGCCAACAACGCCTTCCCGCAGTGGCTCCAGGTCGACCTCGGCAGCACCCGTGCGGTGGGCCGGATCGTGCTCACCCTGCCGCCCGCCACGGCCTGGGGGACCAGGACGCAGACCATCACGGTGTCCGGCAGCACCGACGGCTCCTCGTTCGCGACCCTGCTCGGCTCGGCCGGCTACACCTTCAACCCGGCGACCGGAAACACCGTCACCGCCACTCTGCCCTCCGGCAGCAGCACCCGGTACCTCCGGCTCACCTTCACCGCCAATACCGGCTGGCCGGCAGGGCAGGCATCCGGGTTCCAGGTGTACGCGTCCTGACCCTCACTCAACTGCTCGGAAATTTCTGTGATTTCCGTGATCCCGGACCCATCCGGACGCGTAACAGCTACGAACGCCTCGCGGAACGCCCGGCAAGGGGCCTTCCTTTGCGATCAGAGCTGCTTCGAAGCCAGGGGGATCCATGGATCGGTGGTTGATCAGAACGCAGTACGGGTACGGCGACGGCTACCGCGCACTGGTCGACGACGAGTGCGCGACCTGTCACGGCAGCGGGCGCACCCGCAACGGCACCCCCTGCCTGCCCTGCGGGGTGCTGATGTCGCCCAAGCAGCAGGAGACGGCGGCCCGGCTGCGGCTGGCGCCGCGACGGCTGTACCTCTGCCGCTGAGCGGAGGCTGCCGCAGTCCCGTGGGGGCCGCGGATCGGACGGGCGCAGCGCCCGGCCGGTCGGCGGCCCCGCGGCGCGAGGGGGCGCCGGGACGCCGACGCCGGAAGGCCAGACCGACGTCATTGTCATGTCACTGGCTATTCCCTCGGGACCCTCAGGATGGTCTAGTCCGGCTGCGCGGCAGTCGCCGCGCTCCGTCCCCGTCCAGGAGGCAGTATGTCCCGCCCCATGCGCCGTGGTCTCCCGTTCCTCGCGCTGCTCGCCGCGGCGCTGCTGGTGCCGGCCGGTACCAGCAGCGCCGTCGACACCGGATCCCTCGGCGAGGCGAGTGCCACCACCGTCGGCATCCACAACACCTACGACCCCAGCGCGTTCCCCTACCTGGCGGACGCGCTGGACACCGGCACCTCGATGATCGAGCTGGACGTCTGGGACGACTTCATCACCAAGGAGTGGAAGGTCAGCCACTCCAACCCGCTGGGGAACAGCAACAACTGCGTGGACGCCAGCAGCGCCTCCCAGCTCTACAGCGGCGGCGCCAACAAGGACCTGGGCAGCTGCCTGGACGACGTCAGGGTCTGGCTGGCGGCGCACCCCGGCCACGCCCCGCTGATGATCAAGATCGAGCTGAAGGCGGGCTTCCAGGCCACCTACGGCCTCGGCCCGACCCAGCTGGACCAGACCATCGCCGCGCACCTGGGCAGCGACGTCTTCCGCCCCGCCGACCTGCTGGCCAAGCCCGGCGGCGGCCAGTACGCCACGCTGGACGCGGCGGCCAAGGCCAACAACTGGCCCAGCCGCAGCGCGCTGGCCGGCAAGGTGATCCTGGAGATCATCCCCGGCACGGTGGAGGAGGCCAACCCCACCGACACCCTGTGGACCGACAAGGAGTACGCCCAGCACCTCAACACCCTGTCGGCCGCAGGCCAGTTGAGCCAGGCCCAGATCTTCCCCGCGGTCCACAACGCCCAGGCCGGCGACCCGCGCACGCGCTACTCCGACACCACGCTGCGGCCCTGGTTCGTGGTCTTCGACGGTGACGCCTCGACCTACCTCAACGGCAGCATCGACACCTCCTGGTACGACACCAACCACTACCTGCTGGTGATGACCGACGCCCAGAACGTCCCGCCGGCCATCGACGACACCAACCCGACCGAGGCCCAGGCCGAGGCCAAGGTGGCCCAGCTGGCGGCCGCGCACGCCAGCGTGGTCTCCAGCGACTGGACCAAGCTCCCCACGGTCCAGTCCGAGGCCCTGCCCCGCGGCTGACGCCCGGTCAGAGAGGTTGAGGCGGACCGCCGACGCGGTGACCACGTCGGCGGTTCGTCCGGCCCGCTCGGAACGGGGTCAGGGCGGAGTCAGGGCCGGGGGATGTTGCGGAGGTTGGCTCGGGCCAGGGACAGCATGGTGCCCACGCCGCCGTCCAGGACGGTGCGGCCGGCGGAGAGGGCGAAGCCGCGGATCTGGGAGAGCTCGATGTGGGAGGGGACCGACAGCGAGTTGGGGTCGGTGACCAGCTGGACCAGGGCCGGGCCAGGGGTGTTCAGGGCGTCGGCCAGGGCCGCGTGCACCTCGGTGGGCTTCTCCACCCGGACGCTGGGGATGCCGATCCCGGCGGCGACGGCGGCGTAGTCGACGGCGGGGTGGTCGGTGCCGAAGGCCGGCAGCCCGTCCACCATCATCTCCAGCCGGACCATGCCGAGCGAGGAGTTGTCGAACACCACCACCTTGACGTTCAGGTCGTGCTGGCGCACCGTGATCAGCTCGCCGAGCAGCATGCCCAGGCCGCCGTCGCCGGACATCGAGACGATCTGCCGGTCGCGGTCGGCGAAGGCGGCGCCGATGGCGTGCGGGAGGGCGTTGGCCATCGACCCGTGGGCGAAGGAGCCGATCACCCGGCGGCGGCCGTTGGGCGTGAGGTAGCGGGCGGCCCAGACGTTGTTCATGCCGGTGTCGACGGTGAACACGGCGTCGTCGGCGGCCAGCTCGTCCAGGACCGAGGCGGCGTACTCGGGGTGGATCGGGACGTGGTTCTCCACCTTGCGGGTGTAGGCGCTGACGGCTCCGCTCAGCGCCCGCTCGTGCTTGCGCAGCATCTCGTCCAGGAACCGCCGCGACCCCTTCACCTCCAGCAGCGGCAGCACCGCGCGCAGGGTCGCCCCGACGTCGCCGTGCACGGCCAGCTCCAGCGGGGTGCGGCGGCCCAGCCGGCGGGCGTCCCGGTCCACCTGGACGGTGTGGGCCTGCGGCAGGAAGGCGTCGTAGGGGAAGTCGGCGCCCAGCATCAGCATCAGGTCGGCCTCGTGCAGCGCGTCGTAGCAGGCCCCGTAGCCGAGCAGGCCGACCATCCCCACGTCGTAGGGGTTGTCGAACTGGATCCACTCCTTGCCGCGCAGGGTGTGGCCGACCGGGGCCTTCACGGTCTCGGCCAGCCGCATCACCTCGGCGTGGGCGTCGCGGGTGCCGGCGCCGCAGAACAGGGTGACCCGCTCGGCGGCGTTGATCCGGTCCGCCAGCGCCCGCACCGTCGCCGGCTCCGGCACCACCGGCGCCAGCACCGCGGCGGGGGCGGAGCTGCCGGCCGGGTGGGCGGCCGGCTCGTCGGCGATGTCGCCGGGCAGCACCAGCACCGAGACGCCGGGGGTGGCCACCGCGTGCTGCACCGCGATCCTGGCGATCCGCGGCATCTGGGCCGGCTGGGAGACCAGCTCGCAGTAGTCGGCGGCCTCGGCGAAGAGCTGCTCCGGATGGGTCTCCTGGAAGTAGCCGGTGCCGATCTGGGTGGAGGGGATGTGCGAGGCGATGGCCAGCACCGGGGCGCTGCTGCGCCGGGCGTCGTAGAGGCCCTGGACCAGATGGGTGTTGCCGGGGCCGCAGGAGCCCGCGCAGACCGCCAGCCTGCCGGTGACCTGCGCCTCCGCGGCGGCGGCGAAGGCGGCGGCCTCCTCGTTGCGGACGTGCACCCACTCGATCCCGTCGGTCCGTCGGATGGCGTCGACCAGCGGGTTGAGGCTGTCGCCGACGACGCCGTAGATGCGCTCGACGCCGGACTGGAGCAGGACCTGGACGAACTGGTCGGCGACCTTGGAACGGGCCATGGGACTTCCTCGGGGTCGGTGCGGCCGCGGGTGCGGGGGAACGCGTGCACGACGCCTGATACCCCGAATCGCCGGGAGATCACCTGTGTCCCGCGACACACGCCCGACCGGCCCACCCGGGGTGCCCCGAGCGCCGCGACGGGGGCAGTCTGGGGGTATGAGCGACGACACCGCACCCCTTCCGTCACCGTCGGAGCACCATCTGATCGAGGTGGCCGGCTACCACGCCGACACCCGTTTCCGGCTCGTCAGGTTCAAGGGCATCGGCTGGGAGCCGCTGGCGGAGGACGAGTTCGAGCTGAGGGTACGGCAGGTCTTCCCCGACATCGACCTCGACGATCCGGAGCAGGTGTTCTGGAGCGACCGCCCCCGCGAGTGGCCCAGGTAGCGGGCACGGTGGCACACCCCTCGGCAGACCGCTCGGCACTCCCGGATGGCACTCCGCGGCGCCAGGAGTGCAAGAGGTCAAGGTCACAGTTGGCTGACCTGCAATCAGCAGTTAACCGCCTCTAACCTACGAGCATGACGGTCTCGCCCCAAGGGCTCTCCCTGGCCGCCGAGTTCCCGGAAGCGAGTCGGGAGCAGTGGCAGCGCCTCGTCGAAGGTGTCCTCCGCAAGTCGGGTGCGGAGGATGTCTCGGGCGTGCAGGCCGAGAGCAGGCTCAGCACCCGGCTCCAGGACGGCATCACGGTCCGGCCGCTCTACACCTCCGCCGACGCCCCGGCCGTGACCAGCGGCTATCCCGGCTTCGCCCCGTTCGTGCGCGGCAGCCGGGCGCAGGGGGCGGTGCCCGGGGGGTGGGAGGTGCGGCAGCAGCACGCGCACCCGGATCCGCGCCGGGCCAACGAGGCGGTCCTCGCCGACCTGGAGAACGGCGTGGGCTCGCTCTGGCTCACCGTCGGCGCGGCCGGACTGCCGGTGGCCGGGCTGCCGACCGCCCTGGAAGGGGTCTACCTCGACCTCGCGGGCGTGGTCCTGGACGCCGGCAGCGAGACCACCGCCGCCGCCGAGCAACTCTTTCGGGTGTACCAGGAGCGCGGCATTCCCGCGGACGCCCCCTGGGGCAGCCTGGGCGCCGACCCGCTGGGGCTGACCGCCCGTACCGGCGACCAGCGGTTCGCCGCGACCGACGAGGCGACCGCGCTGGCGGTGCGCTGCGTCCGGGACCACCCCGGGCTGCGCGCGCTGACCGTGGACGCCCTCGCCTACCACGACGCCGGCGCCTCGACCGCCGAGGAGCTGGGCTGCTCGCTGGCGACCGGCGTCGCCTATCTGCGCGCGCTGACGGCGGCCGGGCTGACCGTCGATCAGGCGGCGGCGCAGCTGGAGTTCCGCTACGCCGCCACCGCCGACCAGTTCAGCACCATCGCCAAGCTCAGGGCCGCCCGCCGGCTCTGGGCCCGGGTCGCCGAGGTCAGCGGGGTCGCCGGGCCGGGGGCCGCGCAGCGCCAGCACGCGGTCACCTCCTCGGTGATGGCCACCGAGCGCGACCCCTGGGTGAACATGCTCCGCGGCACCGTCGCCTGCCTGGCCGCCGGGGTCGGCGGTGCGGACGCGGTGACCGTGCAGCCCTTCGACAGCGCGCTGGGACTGCCGGACGCCTTCGCCCGCCGGATCGCCCGCAACACCCAGGCGATCCTGGTGGAGGAGTCGCACCTGGCCCGGGTGATCGACCCGGCCGGCGGCTCCTGGTACGTGGAGAGCCTCACCGATGAGCTGGCCCGGGCCGCCTGGGCGTGGTTCCAGGAGATCGAACGGGCCGGCGGCCAGGCAGCGGCGCTGTCGTCCGGGCTGGTGGGGGAGCGGATCGCGGGGACCTGGGCGGCCCGCAGCGAGGACCTGGCGCACCGGCGCGAGCCGGTGACCGGGGTCAGCGAGTTCCCCAACCTGGCCGAACCCCCGGTGCGGCGCGAGCCCGCGCCGGAGCCGCCGGGCGGTGGCCTGCCCAGGGTGCGCAGCGCGCAGGCCTTCGAGGCGCTGCGGACGCGCTCGGACCGGCAGCTGGCCGCGACCGGGGCCCGTCCCCGGGTGTTCCTGGTGACGCTGGGCCCGGCGGCCGTGCACACCGGTCGGTCCTCCTTCGCCGCCAACCTGTTCCAGGCCGGCGGCATCGAGACGGTGACCGGCGAAGGCGCCGAGGCGTTCCGGGCCGGCGGCGCGACGGTGGCGGTGCTGTGCTCCAGCGACCGGCTCTACGCCGAGCAGGGCGAGCAGGCGGTGGCGCAGCTGCGGGAGGCCGGCGCCGAGCGGGTACTGCTGGCGGGCAAACCGGGGACTGTCAGTGGCGTGGACGACCATGTGTTCACCGGCTGCGACGCCGTTGCCGTCCTCACTTCCACCCTGGACCTGATCGGAGCGGTGCGATGATCCCCGATTTCACCGAGGTACCGCTCGACGGCGAGCAGCCGGGCCCGGCCGCCACCGACGAGGACTGGCGCGCGGCCTGGGAGCAGGCGGCAGGAAAAGCCGCCGGCGACGGCGATTCCGCGGAGCTGGTCTGGGACACCCCGGAGGGCATCGCCGTCAAACCGCTCTACACCGGCGACGACCTGGCCGGGGTGGACTTCCTGTCCACCTACCCGGGCATCGCCCCGTTCCTGCGCGGCCCGTACCCCACCATGTACGTCAACCAGCCGTGGACGATCCGTCAGTACGCCGGGTTCTCCACCGCCGAGGAGTCCAACGCCTTCTACCGGCGCAATCTGGCGGCCGGTCAGAAGGGGCTCTCGGTCGCTTTCGACCTGCCCACCCACCGCGGCTACGACAGCGACCACCCCCGGGTGACCGGTGACGTCGGCATGGCCGGGGTGGCCATCGACTCCATCTACGACATGCGCCAGCTGTTCGACGGCATCCCGCTGGACCGGATGTCCGTTTCGATGACCATGAACGGCGCGGTGCTGCCGGTGCTGGCGCTCTACATCGTCGCGGCCGAGGAGCAGGGGGTGCCGCCCGAGAAGCTGGCCGGGACCATCCAGAACGA
Organism: Streptacidiphilus jeojiense; assembly: GCF_000719095.1. Lineage (GTDB taxonomy): Bacteria > Actinomycetota > Actinomycetes > Streptomycetales > Streptomycetaceae > Streptacidiphilus > Streptacidiphilus jeojiensis. Next base: position 31,309 of record NZ_JOEH01000021.1, read on the forward strand.
CATCCTCAAGGAGTTCATGGTCCGCAACACCTACATCTACCCGCCGCAGCCCTCGATGCGGATCATCTCCGACATCTTCGCCTACACCTCGCAGCGGATGCCGCGCTACAACTCCATCTCCATCTCCGGCTACCACATCCAGGAGGCCGGGGCCACGGCCGACCTGGAGCTGGCCTACACCCTGGCCGACGGGGTGGAGTACCTGCGCGCCGGGCTGGCGGCCGGCATGGACGTGGACTCCTTCGCGCCGCGGCTGTCGTTCTTCTGGGCCATCGGCATGAACTTCTTCATGGAGATCGCCAAGCTGCGGGCGGCCCGGCTGCTGTGGGCGAAGCTGGTCCGGCAGTTCGACCCGCAGAACCCCAAGTCCCTCTCGCTGCGCACCCATTCGCAGACCTCGGGCTGGTCGCTGACCGCGCAGGACGTCTTCAACAACGTCACCAGGACCTGTGTGGAGGCGATGGCGGCCACCCAGGGCCACACCCAGTCGCTGCACACCAACGCCCTGGACGAGGCGCTGGCGCTGCCCACCGACTTCTCCGCGCGGATCGCCCGCAACACCCAGCTGATGCTCCAACAGGAGTCCGGCACCTGCCGGGTGATCGACCCCTGGGGCGGCAGCGCCTACGTCGAGAAGCTGACCCAGGACCTGGCCGAGCGGGCCTGGCAGCACATCCAGGAGGTGGAGGCGGCCGGCGGGATGGCCAAGGCCATCGACGCGGGCATCCCCAAGCTGCGCATCGAGGAGGCCGCGGCCAGGACCCAGGCCCGGATCGACTCCGGGCGGCAGCCGGTGATCGGGGTCAACAAGTACCGGGTCGCCACCGACGAGAAGATCGACGTGCTCAAGGTCGACAACTCCTCGGTCCGCGCCCAGCAGGTCGAGAAGCTGCGCCGGCTGCGCGCCGAACGCGACGAGCAGGCCTGTCAGGCGGCGCTGCGGGCGCTGACCGAGTCGGCCCGGGCCGGTGCCCGCAACGACGGCACCCTGGACGGCAACCTGCTGGCGCTGGCGGTGGACGCGGCCCGGGCGATGGCCACGGTCGGAGAGATCTCCGACGCGCTGGAGGCGGTGTACGGGCGGCACGCGGGACAGATCCGTACCATCACCGGTGTGTACCGCGAGGAGGCAGGAGCGACCGGGGCCGTGGAGCAGAGCCGTGCGCTGGTGCGGGCGTTCCAGGAGGCGGAGGGCCGGCGGCCGCGCATCCTGGTGGCCAAGATGGGCCAGGACGGCCACGACCGCGGCCAGAAGGTGATCGCCACCGCCTTCGCCGACCTGGGCTTCGACGTGGACGTCGGCGCGCTGTTCCAGACGCCGGAGGAGGTGGCCCGGCAGGCGGTGGAGGCCGATGTGCACGTGGTCGGCGTCTCCTCGCTGGCGGCGGGGCACCTCACCCTGGTGCCGGCGCTGCGCGCGGCGTTGGCCGAGGCCGGGCGCGAGGACATCACCATCGTGGTCGGCGGGGTGATCCCGCCGCAGGACTTCGACGCGCTCTACGCGGCGGGCGCCGCGGCGGTCTTCCCGCCCGGCACGGTGATCCCGGAGGCGGCCATCGACCTGCTGCGGACCCTGGCCGAATCGCTCGGCCACGAGCTGACGTGACGGCTCGGCAGAACCCGGGGCGGCCCCGGCCGGTGGACGTCGAGGCCTATGCGGCCGGGGTGCTGGCCGGTTCGCGGGCCTGGATCGCCCGGGCGGTCACCCTGGTCGAGTCCACCCGCGCGGACCACCGGGAGGCGGCGCAGCGGCTGCTGGTGGAGCTGCTGCCGCACTCCGGCCAGGCGGTCCGGGTGGGCATCACCGGGGTCCCCGGTGTCGGCAAGTCGACCTTCATCGACGCGCTGGGCACCCTGCTCACCGGCCGCGGCCACCGGGTGGCGGTGCTCGCCGTCGACCCGTCCTCGACCCGGACCGGCGGCTCCATCCTCGGCGACAAGACCCGGATGGAGCGGCTGGCCGTCGATCCGAACGCCTTCGTGCGCCCCTCGCCGACCTCGGGCACCCTCGGCGGGGTGGCCAGGGCGACCCGGGAGAGCATGGTGGTGATGGAGGCGGCCGGCTACGACGTGGTGCTGGTGGAGACCGTCGGGGTGGGGCAGTCGGAGACCACCGTCGCCAACATGGTGGACACCTTCGTGCTGCTCACCCTGGCCAGGACCGGCGACCAGCTGCAGGGCATCAAGAAGGGCGTGCTGGAGCTGGCGGACCTGGTCGCGGTCAACAAGGCCGACGGCGAGCACCTGGTCGCCGCCCGCTCGGCCGCCCGCGAACTGGCCGGCGCGCTGCGGCTGATGCGCTCCCCGGACGCGGCCTGGAACACGCCGGTGCTGACCTGCAGCGGCCGTGAGGGGCTGGAGCTGGAGGAGCTCTGGGAGACGGTCGAGCAGCACCGCCGGATCCTGGACGGCACCGGGTCGCTGGCCGCACGGCGCAGTGAGCAGCAGGTGCAGTGGGTCTGGGCGATGGTCCGCGACCAGCTGCTGACCCGGCTGCACGAGGACGCCGCAGTGCGGGAGTTGACGCCGGATCTGGAACAGCGGGTCAGGGACGGCAAGCTGACGGCGACGCTGGCGGCGGAGCAGATCCTGGCGGCCTTCGGCGGCGGAGAGCCCACTACCGGGTAGGCCGGGCCGGCGAAGTCGGTGCGGCGGGTTCAGGCGCCGCGCGGGGCCCCGCTGATCCGGGCCAGGTCGGCCCGGCTGACGGGGGGCCGGGTGCTGGGCGGCTCGGGGGCGCGCAGTCCGGCGAGGTGGATGTCGAGGTGCCGCTCCCAGGCGTCCGGGGCGACCGCTCCGGCGGACTCCACCACGCCGCGCACCCCCCAGATGGTGGCCTGGACGTCGCCGAGGGTGATCTCCGGACGGATCCGGCCGTGCCGCTGTGCCTGCGCCAGCAACTGGTCGATCAGGTCCCGCAGATGTTCGGCGCACTCCTGCCGGGTGTGGCTGACCAGTTTGTCGATGTAGCCGCGGTGCCTGCTGAAGTGGTTGCCCAGAATCCGGAGGAAGTTCTCCAGCCCGGAGGCCTCGTCCCGGGCCAGCTCCTGGTCGGCGGCATTGATCAGCTGTTCCAGCAGGGTCACCACCAGGGCGTCGATCAGCGCCTCCTTGTTGGGGAAGCGGCGGTAGACCGTGCCCACGCCGACCCCCGCGCGGGAGGCGATCAGCTCCATGCTGGCGTCGGTGCCGTGCTCGGAGATGACGTCGAGGGCGGCGTCCAGGACCAGCCGGTGGTTGCGGGCGGCGTCGCGTCGCATGGGGCGCCCTTCCGGCTGGTCCATCGGATCCGTCCTCCTGGTCGTGGAGTGCTGCTGGCGTCCTGAGCTGCTGAGTCGCAGTTTAGGGGCCGCGGCCGCTACTCCGGCTTGTCCCCGATCAGCGTGCCCCCCGCGACCACACCGAGCTCCGGGTGGGCCGGCTCGTCCGCGGGCAGCGCGGAGGCGACCTTGCGTCCGGCCCGGGAGGCCGGGATCACCACGGCGGCCAGTGCGGCGATGACCATGGCGCCGGCCAGCATGGCGAAGCCGTGGGTGTAGCCGGCCTCCCGCGGCAGCCCGCTGGGCTGGGCGTTGGCGGTGACGATGCTGGCCATCAGCGCGGCCCCGATCGATCCGCCGATGGTGCGGATGTTGGCGTTCATCCCGCTGGCCACGCCGGTCTGCTCCGGCGGGACGGCGGCGACGATCAGACCGGACATGGCCGCGAAGGCGAGGCCGAAGCCGATGCCCATGATCCCGGTGGCCAGGTAGAGCTCCCAGGTGTGGCTGTGCGCGAAGGCCAGCAGCAGCATCGGCACGACGCTGACCAGGCAGCCGAGCAGCACCACGGCCTTGGCGCCGATCCGGCGGGAGAGGCCGCCGGCCGCCATGCCGATCGCGAACATGGTGACCGTGGAGGGCAGCAGGATCAGCCCGGACTGGGTGATGCTGGCGCCGAAGCCGTACCCGGCGGCCTTGGGGGTCTGCACGAACTCGGGCAGGAACGCGAACACCGCGTACATGCCGACGCCGATCAGCAGCGCGACCAGGTTGTTGGTCCACACGGCCTTGCGGCGCATCATGGTCATGTCGATCAGCGGGGTGGCCGCGCGCAGCTCGACCAGGACCCAGCCGGCGGCCAGCACCACGGCGGCGACCAGCAGGCCGATCACCTTGCCGGAGCCCCAGCCCCAGGTGGGCGCCTCGCTGAGGGCCACCAGCAGGGCGACCAGCCAGGCGGACAGCAGCAGTGCCGGGGCCCAGCTGATCCGGCCCGGGGTGCGCACCGGGGACTCGGGGACCAGGAAGTGGGCGGCCACGGCGGCGGCGATGGTCAGGATCATCGGCAGCCAGAACAGCCAGTGGTAGTCCAGCGCGTCCACGATCGGTCCGGCCAGCACGATGCCCAGGCCCGCGCCGACGGCGCTCAGCGAGGCGATCGCGCCGATGGCGCCGTTGAGCTTCTCGCGCGGGAACTCGTCCCTGATGATGCCGAAGGCCAGCGGCAGCACGCCGCCGCCGACGCCCTGGATCACCCGGGCCACGATCATCACGGTGACGCTGCCGGCCAGCGCGGCCAGCAGCGAGCCGGCGGCCAGGGCTATCAGCGTCGCCACGAAGACGCGCTCCTTGCCGATCATGTCGCCGATCCGGCCCATGATCGGGGTGAAGATCGAGGCGGAGAGCAGATAGGCCGTCAGGACCCAGGTGACGGTCGACTGGGTGGTGTGCAGATTGGCCTGGATCGTCGGCAGGACGGGTGTGACCAGCGACTGCAGCAGGGCATAGGCGGCGACGCCCGCCGCGAGGACCGCGAAGGTCACCTGGTGGTGCGTGCGCCGGGACTCGGACGCCATGGAACTCCTCATTCACCGCAAACAGAAGCGGAATGGTCATTCCGCCGCTGCTGACCCTACGCCCCCGGAATGACGGTTCCGTTTCGTCCCGGCCGTCTGCGACGAAGCTCACACGGCTCCGGAGCCCGAGGAGGGGATGTCGTCGGTCAGCCCGCACAGCCAGGCCAGGGCGTCATGGGCGCCCTGGAGGTAGTCGCGCGGGGCCATCCGGTGCAGCCGGTCGTCCAGTTGGGCCACCGAGGCGTCCACCTCGGCGGTGATGTGGGCCAGGTCGGGGATGTCGAAGTCGGGGCGGGCGCCGGTGATCGGGGCGCTGCTGCCCCGTCCCAGGGCCCAGAGGTAGGCGGCCAGGGCGCCTCGGCAGTACTGGGTCTGCAACTGCGGCGCGGCAGCGGCGGCCTCCAGTTCGGCGAAGGCCTGTTCGACGTCGGTGCGGGGGCGGGTGCCGATGAAGTCCTCGGCCCGGACGGGTGCGCTGGGATCGGTCATGGCTGTCGTCTGACCCGGGGACCGCGATGAATGCCTGTGCCGAGCCCCTGGTGGCCTGACAGGCCGTCGGACCCGGTGTGGCAGGGTGGGGCCGGTGCCCGTCCGGGTACCCACCTGCCCCGAAGGAGCACCGATGCTTCCCTGGTCCGCCGAGCTGGCCGGACGGATCGACGAACAGGTCGTCACCAGTGACCTGCTGCGCGACAACCACCTGGGCGACCCGTTCGAGCGCCCGCTGCACGTCTACCTGCCGCCCGGCTACGACGACCAGCCGGACCGCCGCTACCCCGCCGTCTACGTGATCCAGGGCTACACCGGCCACCTGGGCATGTGGTACAACCGCACCCCCTTCCGGCAGCCCTTCCCGGAGACCGCGGACGCGCTGTTCGCCGCGGGGACGCCGCCGGTGATCGTGGTCCTGGTCGACGCCTGGACCTCCTACGGCGGCAGCCAGTTCGTCGACTCGCCCGGCACCGGCCGCTACCACTCCTACCTCTGCGACGAGGTCGTCCCCTTCGTCGACGCGCGCTACCGCACCCTGGCCGACCGCGACCACCGGGCCATCTCCGGCAAGTCCAGCGGCGGCTTCGGCGCGATGATCACCCCGATGCTGCGCCCCGACCTGTTCGGCGCCCTGGCCACCCACGCCGGCGACGCCCTCTACGAGTACTGCTACATCGCCGAGTTCCCCCAGGTGGTCCGGGCGCTGCGGCCCTGGGACGGCGACGTCGCGGCCTGGTGGGACGACTTCCGCGGTCGCCCGGCGCTGACCAGGCCCGGCGACGACACCGTGCTCTCCGCCCTCGGCGTGGCCGCCTGCTTCTCCGCGGACCCGGACGGCACCCCGCGGCTGCCCTTCGACACCCGCACCGGCGAGCTGTTCCCGGAGCTGTGGCAGCGCTGGCTGGCGCTGGACCCGGTGCGGATGGTCCCCGAGCACGCAGCCGCGGTCTCCTCGCTGCGCGCGGTGTGGATCGACGCCGGCACCCGCGACGAGTACTACCTGGACATCGGCGCCGAGGCCTTCCACCGTGCGGTGCTGGCCGCCGGACTGCCCGAGGAGTCGATCCACTTCGAGCTCTTCGAGGCCGGCCACGGCGGCATCGACTACCGCTACCCGCTGGCCCTGGACTGGCTCGCCCGCCGCATCCAGCCCTGAGCGGCCGGCCCCGACCGAGCCGTTAGTCTCCGGAGCATGACGGAGCATCTGGTGGTCGTGGGCGGGGATGCAGCGGGGATGAGCGCGGCGGCGCAGGCGAGACGGCTGCGGGGGCCGGAGCGGTTGCGGATCACCGCGTTCGAGCGCGGGCACTTCAGCTCGTACTCGGCCTGCGGCATCCCCTACTGGGTCGGCGGCGACGTGCCCGAGCGGGACGCGCTGATCGCGCGGACCCCGGAGCAGCACCGGGCCCAGAGGATCGACCTGCGGATGCGCACCGAGGTGGTCGAACTGGACCTGGACCGGCGCCGGGTGCGCAGCCGCGACCTGGAGGACGGCAGCGAGGCCTGGACCGGCTTCGACCAGCTGGTCATCGGCACCGGGGCCGAGCCGGTCCGGCCCCCGCTGCCGGGTTTCGACGCGCCCGGGGTGCACGGCGTGCAGACCCTGGACGAGGGCCAGGCGCTGCTGCGGACGCTGGAGCGGGACTGCCGCAGGGCGGTGGTGGTCGGCGGCGGCTACATCGGCATCGAGATGGCCGAGGCCATGGTGCGGCGCGGCCTCGACGTCACCGTGGTGCACCGGGCGCCCGAGCCGATGTCCACGCTGGACCCGGACATGGGACGGCTGGTGCGCGAGGCCATGGAGGGCATGGGCATGGAGGTGGTGCCCGGCGCCGAGGCCAAGGAGGTGCTGCTGGGCCCGGACGGGCGGCCCAGGGCGGTGGTCAGCAGCGCCGGGGAGCACCCGGCCGACGTGGTGGTGCTGGGTCTGGGCGTGCGGCCGCGCACGGAGCTGGCGCGCGCCGCCGGGCTGCCGCTGGGGGAGTCCGGCGGGCTGCGCACCGAGGACACCATGCGGGTGCGCGGGCAGGAGGGGATCTGGGCCGGCGGGGACTGCGTCGAGGTGCTGGACCGGGTCTCCGGCCGGTACCGGCACATCGCGCTGGGGACGCACGCCAACAAGCAGGGCCGGGTGATCGGCATCAATCTCGGCGGCGGCAGCGCGGTGTTCCCGGGCGTGGTGGGGACCGCGGTCAGCAAGGTGTGCGCGCTGGAGATCGCCCGCACCGGGCTGAAGGAGCGCGAGGCGGAGGCGGCCGGGCTGGCCTACGAGTCGGCCGTGATCGAGGCGACCAGCAGGGCGGGCTACTACCCGGGCGCCGCCCCGATGACGGTCAAGATGACCGCCGAGCGGGGCAGCGGACGGATGCTGGGCCTGCAGATCGTCGGCCGCGAGGGCGCGGCCAAGCGGGTGGACATCGGCGCCGTCGCGCTGACCGCGGGGATGACGGTCGATCAGGTGGTCTCGCTGGACCTGGGCTACGCGCCGCCGTTCTCCCCGGTCTGGGACCCGGTGCAGGTGGCGGCCCGCCGACTGCTCTGAGCCGGCAGCGGGCGGCAGCCCGAGGGGCGGCGCGGGCGCTGGTGGGCGCTGGTGGCGAGCATCCGGACCTCGCCGCGGTCGCTGATCTCGGCGCGGATGATGCCGGTGTCGTCGGCGTAGACGGGGTGGCCGCCGGGCCCGCGGCTGCTGGTGCGGTGGACCACCACGCCGTCCGGGGACCTGCGGTCGGCGGCGGCGTGGTCGGGGGCTGGGCGGTCGGCCCCGGACAGGGGCTGGGCGAAGGTCAGTTCGAAGCGCGGGGTGTCGAAACGGGCGCTGGTACTGGGGGCCGTCGTCAAGGTGGGAGACCGTTCTGTGCGTGGCGGGACGGGCTGGACGGTCGTCTGCCCCCGATCACCCGGCCCATGCCCCCCTTCCGTCCCTGGACCCCCAGGACCTCAGTCCTCGCTGACGACCGCCGCCCGCAGCGGGGAGGCGACCTCCACCCAGACCGCCTTGCCGGAGCCGCGCGGGGTGGTGCCCCATTCGCGGCTGAGCCGCTCCACCACGTGCAGGCCGTGGCCGCCGGGGAGCGAGGGCGTGGCCGTGCGCGGGGACGGAGCGGTCGGGCTGGGGTCGGTGACCTCGACCCGGAGCCGCTCGTCGGTGCAGTGCAGGGCCAGCTCCTCGGGACCGCCGGCGTGCAGGCAGGCGTTGGTGACCAGCTCCGAGACCAGCAGCAGCACGTCCTCGACCACCAGCAGCTGCTCCTGGGCGGTGTCGGTCGACTCGTCGGCCGGGATCCACTGCCAGTCCGTCAGGGCGGCCCGGGTGAAGTCGCGGCAGCGTCCGATCAGGCCCCGTCCGCCGGACAGCGCCAGCCGCCGCGTCTGCCCGCCCGCGGGCAGACCCGGCCGGGCGTCCGGGCTCACCGTGCACCGCGCAGGGGGCGGCGGCTGCGCCCCGTCATGTCTCCTCCACCCCGGCCGTGGCGCCACCGTTGAGCGCGTCGGCCAGCGTGGGGTAGGTCCGGAACACCCCGTCGGCGCCGGTGATCTCAAACAGCCGGGCGACGGCCGCGCGCAGGCCGGACAGTTCCACGGCGGTGCCGGCGTCGGCGGCGGACAGTCGGGCCCGCAGCAGCACGTTCAGGCCGGTGGAGTCGCAGAACTCCAGGCCCTCGCAGTCCACCAGCACCCGTGGCGTGCCCCCGTCCAGCACCGTCTCCAGGGCGCCGCTGAGCACGTCGGCGGTGTCGTGGTCCAACTCCCCGGCCAGCCGCAGCACGGTGGCGTCCGGAGCGGGGTCGACGGAGACGGTGAAGCGCCCGCCGTCGGCGCCCTGGTCGGTCGCTCCCGCGACTCCTCGGTCCATGCAGTTCGCTCCTCGCCCGCTGCCCGTTGCGTCGTTGCCCATCATGCCCCAGCGCCGGTCGTCATGGTCACGGTCCCCGGAGCCCCGGGCGGCTCCTGGGCCGCGGTGACGGCCCCGATCCGGGCGGCGAAGAGCACGATGTCGTCCTCCTGGGGCCGGTCGAAGGAGTCCAGCAGGGCCCGGCACAGCCGCTCGGGATCGCGGGGCGCGCCGGCCGCAGCCGCCCGCAGCTGCTCCAGACTGACCGTCAGATCCACTCCGCGGACCTCCACCAGGCCGTCGGTGACCAGCAGCAGCACCGTACCCGGGGGGATCTCCCGGCGCACCGAGTCGGGTTGGGGCAGGTTCAGGCCGAGCAGCGGGCCGTGCTCGCGGACGAACCGCCCCTCGCCGCCGACGGGATCCAGCAGCAGCGGCGGCAGATGGCCGGCGTTGGCGATCTCCACGCTCCCGCCGTCCGGCGCGACCAGGACCAGGCAGATGGTCGCGGTCCACCCCGGTCGCACCGTGGTCAGCAGGGTGTCCAGGCGCTCCAGTACGGCCCGCGGTCCGTGGCCGTCGATGGCGTAGGCACGCAGGGCGTGCCGCAGCTCGCCCATGACCACGGCGGCCTCCAGCGAGTGGCCGACCACGTCACCGACCGCCAGCAGCAGCCCGGTCGGGGTCTCCACGGCCTCGTAGAAGTCCCCGCCGATCTCGTTCTGCGCGGTGGCCGCGATGTAGCGGACCGCCAGCCGCACCCCCGGCCGCTGCGGCAGCCGGCCCGGCAGGAAGGCCCGCTGCAGGGTCACCGCGAGGGTGTGCTCCTCGGTGTAGCTGCGCAGCGCCTCCAGCGCCAGCGCGCAGGCCTGGGCGAACTGGGTCAGCAGCTTGCGGTCCTCGCCGGTGGTCGCCGCTGCGGCTTCCACGGCGATGCAGACCGGGGGCCGGCCGCGCTTGGTACGTGCGGCGACCAGGGTGACCGCGCCCTGCAACGGCAGCGCACCGACCTCGGGGAGGTCGGTGACGGCCACCCCGGTACGGCTGCCCAGGCCCGGCGCCGACAGCCGGGCCAGCAGCTCCGTCGTGGCCTGGCCGGAGGAGGGCCGACCGGCCGCCGTGATGTGCGTCAGATGGACGGTGTCGGCGTGCGGCGACTGGGTCAGCACGGCCGCGGCCGAGCCGATCAACGCGCTCGCGCCACGGGCCGCGGCGGCGGCCAGGGTCTCCGCGCCGGGAGCCGCGTAGATCTCCAGCGTCACCTCGTTGAGGGTGGTCAGCCGTTGGGCCAGCCGCTCGGCCCGGGACCTGGCCCGGCTGTAGCGCAGCGCCGAGGTGACCGTGGCCAGTAGCTCGCTGGGGGCGATCGGCTCGGTGAGGTAGGCGTCCGCGCCCCGGTAGAGGCCCTGGGTGCGGTCGCCGGTGCCGATCGCGGTGGCGGACACATGGATCACCGGGATGCCGGTGGTGAACGGATCGTCCTTGATCCGCTCGCAGACCTCGAAGCCGCTCATGTCGGGAAGGTGCACGTCCACGACGGCCAGTTCGGGCATCGGCTCGCCGCTGCTGCGGCGCTCCTCGAGCAGGGCGAGGCCCTGGCCGCCGTCCTCGGCCTCCAGCACCGTGTGGCCCGCCCGGGAGAGCCAACTGCCCAGGATGTAGCGGTTGGTGGCGTTGTCCTCGACGATCAGCACCACGGCGGGGATGTCGTCGCCCTCGGCGTGGGTCATGATCGCTGTCCTTCGTCCGCGTCGGGGGGAGTGCCGGCCCGTACGGCCGGGTAGAGGATGTCGGCCAGCCGGGCGGCGGTGGCGCCGTGCTTGGACAGCACCGCGCGGGCGTGGCCCAGCCGCTCGGTGGCGCGCTCGGCCTGGTCCGCCGCCGTGATCACGACCACCGGCACGGTGCTGAGCTCCGGATCGGCTGACAGCTCGGCGAGCACGGCGTAGCCGTCGGTTCCGGGCATCTGCAGGTCGAGCAGGACCGCGTCGGGCCGCAGCCGGCGCACCTCGGCGACCACCCGGGCACCCTCGTGGACCTGCACCACCCGCTCGGCCAACTGCTCCAGCACCGGGCGGAACAGCTCCGCGAACACCGGGTCGTCGTCGACGGTGAGCAGGGTGCCCAGCCGCCGCACCGGCGCGGGCGCGTCGACGGTGCGCAGCGGCAGCCGCAGCGTCACCGTGGTTCCCTGGCCCGGGCGGCTGGCCAACTGCAGGCTGCCGCCCAGCAGTTCGGCCAGCCTGCGGGCGTACGGCAGGCCGAGGCCGGTGCCCGCCCGGTTGCGCTGGTGCGGGCCGGGGACCTGGTAGAACTCCTCGAACACCCGGGTCTGCTGGTCCTCGGGGATGCCCACGCCGGTGTCGCTGACGACCAGCACCAGCCACTCGTCCTCGGTGCCGACCTCCAGCCGCACCTCGCCGCTGCGGGTGAACTTCAGGCCGTTGGAGAGCAGGTTGCGCAGGATCCGGGCCAGCATCACCTCGTCGGTCAGCAGCTCCGGGAGGTCCTCGCGGTCCGGGACCACCAGGGCCACCTCGCCGCGCGGTGCCGCGCCGACCATCAGCCCGCGCACCTGCGCCAGCAGCGCGCGCAGGTCCACCGGGGCCGGCCGGGGCTCCAGCCGGCCCGCCTCCGCCTTGGCGACGTCCAGCAGTTCGTCGACCAGGACCAGCAGCATGCTGCCGGCCGAGCCGACCAGGGCGACCTGGCGGCGCTGCTCGGCGGTCAGCGGCTCGGCGGCGGGGTCCAGCAGCAGCCGGCTCAGTCCGATCACCGAGTTGAGCGGGGTGCGCAGCTCGTGGCTGACGTTGGACCAGAACCGGGTCTTGGACTCGCTGGCCTCGCGCAGCAGCCGGCTCTTCTCGTCCAGCTCCGCGTAGAGGGCGACGACACCCCGGTTGGTCTCCTCCAACTCCTCGGAGAGTTCGGTGTAGAGCGCCACCACACCCTGGTTGGTCTGTTCCAGCTCCTGGTTGAGCAGGTGCAGCGCCTCCTGCTGCCGGCGGGACTCCTCCAGCGCGGCCATCAGGTCCAGGGTCTGCGCACGCAGGTCCTCGGTCAGGCTGTCGCCGCTGCCGGCGACGCTCCGCAGCGCCGCGCGGATCCGCGCGGCCCGGTCGGCGACGGGCTCCGGGGACCCGGGCAGCGGCCAGGCGATGACGACGCTGCCGCCCGGCCTTCCGCCGCCGGCCGGCTCCCAGCGCACCTGCGGCAGCAGCCGGGCCACCGCGGCGAGCGTCTCCGCCCCGGGGGTGCGCGCGTCGGTCCAGTCGAGGCTGACGGCCAGCTCCCGGTGGCCCAGGGCGAAGACGGCCCGCAGCGGCTGCGGCCGCAGCAGGTCGCGTCCCAGCTCGCTGAGCGCGGTGGCCAGCCGCACCCGGTCCTGGTTCTCCAGTCCGGCCGCCTCGGCGCAGTCCTTGGCGGTGCGGCGCAGCACGAAGACGTCCCGCTCGACGCCGACGGCCATGACGAGCAGCGTCTCGGCGCTGTCCGCGGCGGTCTCCCGGTGGTCCTGACTCACCGTCGGCTCACCACATTCCCTTGGCGACGAGGACCCCGGCGTCGTCCCTGCGCACCCCGGCCTGCCGCAGCAGGTGCCCGGCCACCACCACCGGGAGGTGCCGCAGCAGCCCCGGCATGGAGTCGGGGTCCCACCGGTCGGTCAGACCGTCGGAGTGCATCACCAGGGCGCCGCCGGGAGGCAGCGGGTACTCGAAGGTCCGCAGCTGCGGCATCCGGTGGCCGACGATCCCCGGGTGGGACAGCGGGCTGGAACGGGTGTCGTCGCCGATCAGCGCGGCCGCGACATTGCCGACGCCGCAGTACAGCAGCCGTCCCGCGTCGGGCTCGACCCTGGCGACGGCCACCGCGGCGCCCCTGGTGCCGCGGAGCGCGCGGTGGATCTCGTCCAGCACGTCCGCCGGCTGCCGGGCCCTGCCGGAGCGGAACGCCTGGACGGCGGCCGCGGCGGCGAGGGCGGCCATCGGACCGTGCCCGAGACCGTCACAGAGCATCAGCAGGGCCGCCGGGCCGCTGCCCTCGTCGATCCGGGCCGCCCAGGCGTCGCCGCAGACCTGCTCGCCGCTGATGGCCCGGGTCAGCCCGGCCACGGACGGCTCGCGCTGCTGCCCGGTGGACCGGGTCGCCCAGAAGCGTGCGGCGATCACCGTGCCCCGACCGGGAAGTGAGTGGACGTCGAAGACGTCGGCGAGGCGGGCCACGCTGCCCAGGCCGATGCCCAGGGTCCCGGCCGAGGACATGCCGTCCCGCATGGCCTCGGGCACGTCGGCCATGCCCGGGCCCGAGTCGACGGCCAGGAACTCCACTCCGGCCTGGTGCTCGGTGCGTACCACCCGGAGCAGGATGGCCCCGTCGACGGCGTGCTTGACCAGGTTGGACGCCGCCTCGGAGACGGCCAGCGCGACCTCGCCGGAGCGCCGTTCGTCCAGCCCGACCCGCCGGGCCAGCGCCGCGGCCGCGCCCCGGGCGGCCCCGGGCTCGCTGCGGAACCAGGAGATGTCCTCGGACTCCAGCAGCAGGATGCTCACCTGGCCCACTTGGTGATGGTCACCGTGGTGCCGCGGCCCGGTTCGGACTCGATGGCGAACTCGTCCACCAGACGGCGCGAGCCGCTCAGGCCCAGCCCCATTCCGGTGCCCGAGCTCCAGCCGTCGGTGAGGGCCAGCTCCAGGTCGGCGATGCCGGGGCCGGAATCGCGGAACACCACCTGGACGCCCCGGCGCAGCCCGTTCCGGATCAGCTCGCCGCGGAGCGTCCCGCCGCCGCCGTGCACCAGCGTGTTGCGGGCCAGTTCGCTGGCGGCGGTCACTAGTTTGGTCTGCTCCACCAGCGACAGCCGGCAGTCCTGGGCCAGGGTCCGGACCAGCTGCCGGGCCCGGACCACATCGTCGTTGGCGACGATCGGAAGCAGTCCCTCCCCGGCCTCGACGGTCACGACGCGGTCGGTTCTGCGGTGAGCCCGTCGCGGCCGCCGCGGGCCCGCTCCAGCAGCCGCAGGCCCAGGTCGAGGTTGAGCGCGGTGCTCACCCCGCCCAGCGACAGCCCCAGTTCGACCAGGGTGATCGCGACCGCCGGGCGCATGCCCACGACCACCGTCTCGGCGTCCAGCATCCGGGAGATGGCGGCGATGGTCGCCAGCATCCGGCCGACGAAGGAGTCGACGATCTCCACCGCGCTGATGTCGATCACCACGCCGTGCGCGGCCGATTCGACCACCCGGGCGGCCAGGTCGTCCTGGAGGTTCAGTACGGACTGGTCGTCCAGGTCGGTCTGGATCGACACCAGCAGGATGTCGCCGATCTGCAGGATCGGCACGCGCTCGCTCACTTCGCCACCCGGTCCCCGCGCCGGCCGATCTCGATGCCGGAGCGCCGCAGGGCGTGCCGCAGCGCGTCCGCCAGGCTGGCCTTGGTGGCGATGTCCCCGAAGTCGATGCCGAGGGCGACGATGGTCTGCGCGATCTGCGGGCGGATGCCGGAGATGGTGCACTCGGCGCCCATCAGCCGGGCCGCGACCACGGTCTTCAGCAGGTGCTGGGCGACCTGGGTGTCCACCGCGGGCACCCCGGTGATGTCGATGATGGCCTGCTCGGACCCGGTGTCGATGAGGGCCTGGAGCATCTTCTCCATCACCACCATGGTGCGCGCCGAGTCCAGCGTGCCGACCAGCGGTACGCAGATCACCCCGTCCCACAGCTTGACCACCGGTGTCGACAGTTCCAGCAGCTGTTCCGACTGGGAGCTGATCAGCTCCTCCCGGGCACGGGCGTAGGTCTCCACCGTGAACAGGCCCAGATCGTCCAGCAGCGAGGAGAGTTGGAGGTAGCTGCGGAGCGATCCGCCGTCCGGGTCCTTGGCCAGCGCCGGTTCCAGCGCCTGCTTCAGCGCGAACACGCTGATCGCGGTCTCGCTGGGGGTGAAGCCCTGGCGGGCCCGGGTCCGCGACAGCTCGGTCAGCAGCGCCCGCACCTCGGCGAAGGCATCGTCCTTCGCGGCGAGGGAGCCGGTGCGCAGCGCCGCCAGCAGGGCCGAGTACAGCTCGCGCAGCTCCTGGTCTATCTCGGCGGTGCTCACCCGTCCGCGCAGGGTCGTCGAGACGATGCGGACCCACTCGGCGGAGAGGTCCTCGGCGTCTGCGGACAGGAGGTCGATCAGCTGCCGGGAGTTGTCGGGGTCGGCCACGGGGGCGCTCCTCTTCGTCGAGCTCGGGTGGGGGACGGCGCGGATGCGGCCGTCCGGGTGAGCTGCCGTCGCAGCGTATGCCATCGTGACGCGCTCTCGGCGCGCTCCTCAGTCATCGGAGCGGCCGCAGGTGGGAGACCTCGCCGGCACCGTCACCGTGATGGTCTTGCCGCGCAGCGGGTCCCGGTCGACCTCCACGTCGGCCGCGATCCGCAGCAGCAGGTGCCAGCCGAAGCCGCCGCCCCCAGCGGTCAGGTCCGGGCGTCGTGGCACCGGCGCCTCGGTGCTGGAGTCGCTGACGGCCAAGGTGAGGCGGCTGCCGTCGTCGGTCAGCCGCAGTACGCAGGGGCCGGGGGCGTGCCGCAGCGCGTTGGAGACCAGCTCGCCCGACGCGATCAGGACGTCGTCCAGGACTTCCGGGGCCAGCGGGGGCGAGCAGTGCTCCAGGAAGGCCCGGGTGTGGTCCCGGGCCCGTGGCGAGGTGCCTGCGGCTCCGCTCAGCGGCAGACGGCTGCTGCGAACGCGGAGGTCCGCTCCTGGGCGGTCGGTGCTCACGCTGTGCCCCCGAGGAGGTCGGTGTGACGGCTGGAGACTGAAGTTCTGTCCGGAACCCGCCTACCCCTGCCGCGGAGCGGGATGCGGGCGAACCGGGACGAAAGAAGAACCAGTTGACGGGGCATGGGAACCGGACCCCGGGGTACGCGACCTTGCAGACGCGCACCAACACGGTTCGATTCGTATCGCACGACGAACCCTCGGGAGGGGCTCCATGAACGCCAGCACGCAGGCAGTGCTCCAGCACGCCGGCACGCGGCAGACAGCGGCGGGGACCGCGGCGCCGGCACAGGACACCGCGACGGCTCCGGCCGGACCCGCACTCTTCCCCGACTTCGACCTCACCGACCCGTCCGGTGTCAGTCCCACCGACGCCCGGGCCATGTCCAAGGTGATGTTCGCCCGCTTGGCGACGCTGGAGGAGGGCACGCACGAGTACCAGTACGTGCGCAACACCCTGGTGGAGCTGAACATGGCGCTGGTGAAGTTCGCCGCCGGGCGGTTCCGCACCCGCAGCGAGCCGATGGAGGACATCGTCCAGGTCGGCACGATCGGCCTGATCAAGGCCATCGACCGGTTCGACCTGGACCACGAGGTGGAGTTCCCCACCTTCGCCATGCCCACCATCGTCGGCGAGATCAAGCGCTTCTTCCGGGACACCAGCTGGGCCGTGCACGTGCCGCGCCGGCTGCAGGAACTGCGGCTGCGGCTGGCCCGGGCCACCGACGAGCTGTCCCAGGCGATGGACCGCGCGCCCACCCCCGCCGAACTGGCGGCCCACCTCGGACTGACCGAGGACGAGGTGCGCGAGGGCCTGGTCGCCGCCAACGGATACTCCGTCAGCTCCATCGACGCCGGACTGGCCTCGGCCGAGGACGCCAACGACGGCTCCTCGTTCGCCGAGCGGCTCGGCGAACCGGACCCGGGGCTGGAGGGAATCGAGAACCTGGAGTCGCTCAAACCGCTGATCGCCGAGCTCAGCGACCGGGAGCGGCTGATCCTGTCGCTGCGCTTCGTCTCCGACATGACGCAGTCCCAGATCGGCGAGCGCCTCGGCATCTCCCAGATGCACGTCTCACGGCTGCTGTCGCGGGCGCTGGGGCGGCTGAGGAGCAGACTTCTGGTCGACGAATAGGGAGAAGACGAATAGGGAGAAAGGGAGAAGACGCCCAGGAAGCACCCAGCTTTTGCGTGACCATTACACCTGCGACGGATGCAGTGGACGCGGGTCGACCTATCCTGTGGTCATGTCGGAGGAGATTGAAGTCAGCCTGACCCTGCGGGTACGGCTGACCGACTGGGACGGCCTGCGGGCGGCCGGTCTCGGCGCGGTGTCCCGCGGAGCCGGGGCCGAGGAGGTACGGGCCAGGGCCGAACAGGTCGCGTCCGGGCCCTACGGCGCGCTCGCCGTACTCATCGACCCGGACCGGCTGCTGGCCGGGATCGACAGCGTCGAGGCGGTGACCTCGGTGGTCGCGGTCGGCGCGCCCGGAAGCTTCGGCGGGATCCAGGCCCCGGACTTCGGCGCGCTGTTCCCGCTGACCCCGCCGTCCGGGTCGGAGAACCCCTGGCTGCTCACCCCGCGCACCGCCGCGGTGCTCCACGGCCAGCTGCGGATACTCGCCGACTGCGCCCGCAACGAGCTGGACGAGCTCGGCGGCGCCCCGGTCCGCCCGGAGACCCGCAGCGGCGTGGTCTTCGCCGCCCTGCCCAAGCCCACCTGGGGCCAGGACGCCGACTGGCGCACCCGCTTCATCTCCTCCTTCTGCGCCCTCGCCGCGGACCTGGCGGCGGGGAAGTGGCCGCGGCCGCGCTGCCCGGCGGAGGAGATGGCGCTGCACCTGGCCCTGCTGGACGCCGAGGAAGCGCTTTCCGACGTCCCCGAGGGCGTCGAGAGCGACGTCGCCGGCCTGCCGGTCAGCGTCTACGACTACGACTGGAGCGGCTGCCGCGCCACCTTCTTCCGCCACGCCGACGTACTGCTGCGCTACGAGGCCATATCTCCGGCACTGGAGGAGCCGGCCTCGTGGTTCACCGCCTTCGAGGCGGGGGCGGGCTGAGCGGGGGCACCGCGGGTTTCGCCGGGGTGCGGGGCGTCGCGCCCCGATATTTGGAGTACGGCCTTCGAGGCGGGCTGACCGGCGAATGCAGGCGACTGCCGGGCGCGGGCGGGCGAGGCACGATTGGATGGAGCAGCGGTACCGAACGACCAGGCGCACCGAACGAGGAGGAGCGACCGTGAGCGACGACATGACCGGTGACGGGGTCTACCAGCCCGATCCCGGCGAGGACGAGCACGACGACAACGGGCTGCTCGACTCCGAGGACACCCTGATCGACCGCGGCCTGGACGACGCCCTGGACGAGGGCTACTCGCCGCCCGACCGCCCGCTGGCGGTCAACCGCTACGAGGGCGACGAGAGCCTGGACGAGCGGCTGGCCGAGGAACTGCCCGAGGTCGAGGCGGAGCGCGGCGACGGCGTCGGCGACACCTGGGACACCGACGGCGAGGAGATCGACGACGAGGTCGGCGACGTCCGGGCCGGCCGGCTGGTCGCCCCGGGCGAGGGCTCGCACCTGGAGACGGACGGGCTGATCGCCTACGACCAGGGCATCGACGGGGCCGGCGCCTCCGCCGAGGAGGCCGCCGTGCACGTGGTCCCCGACGGGGAGTGGTGACCGCCGCCATGGCGATCGCCACCATCGACCCCGCCACCGGGGAGACCCTGGAGACCTTCGAGGCGCTGGACCCGGCCGGCATCGAGATCCGGCTGGCCCGCGCCGCGAGCGCGTTCGAGGTGCACCGCCGCACCGGCTTCGCCGAGCGCGCCGCGCTGTTGCGGGCCGCCGCCGACCTGCTGTCGGCCGAGCGGGAGGCCGACGCCGCGCTGCTCACCCTGGAGATGGGCAAGCCGCTGGCGCAGGCACTGGCCGAGGTCGACAAGTGCGCCCGGGCCATGCGCTGGTACGCCGAGCACGCCGAGGCGCTGCTCGCCGACGAGCACCCGGACCCGGCCGACGTCGCCGACTCCGGCGGCTCGGCCGCGCACGTCCGCTACCGGCCGCTGGGCCCGGTGCTGGCGGTGATGCCGTGGAACTTCCCGCTCTGGCAGGTGGTCAGGTTCGCCGCGCCGGCCCTGATGGCCGGGAACACCGCGCTGCTCAAGCACGCCTCCAACGTCCCCAGGACGGCGCTGCTGCTGGAGGACCTCTTCACCCGTGCGGGCTATCCGACGGGCTGTTTCCAGACGCTGCTGGTGGGTTCCGGCGCGATCGAGGCGGTGCTGCGCGATCCCCGGGTCGCCGCGGTGACGCTGACCGGCAGCGAGGGGGCGGGCCGCTCGGTCGCCGCGATCGCCGGGGACGAGATCAAGAAGAGCGTGCTGGAACTGGGCGGCAGCGACCCCTTCCTGGTGCTGCCCTCGGCGGACGTCCGGCGGGCGGCCGAGGTGGCGGTCACCGCGCGGGTGCAGAACAACGGTCAGTCCTGCATCGCCGCCAAGCGGTTCATCGTCCACGCGGACGTCTACGAGGAGTTCGCCGCCGCCTTCGTGGCCGGGATGTCCGCGCTGCGGGTGGGCGACCCGATGGCGGCCGGTACCGACGTGGGCCCGCTGGCCACCGAGAGCGGCCGGGCCGATCTGGAGGAACTGGTCGACGACGCGCTGCGGCACGGAGCCAAGGCGCAGTGCGGCGGCCGGCGGCCCGAGGACCGCCCCGCGGGCTGGTTCTACGAGCCGACGGTGCTCACCGGGATCACCCCGGAGATGCGGATCCACCGCGAGGAGTGCTTCGGCCCGGTCGCCACCCTCTACCGGGTCGACAGCCTGGAGCAGGCCGTGGCGCTGGCCAACGACAGCTCCTTCGGCCTCAGCTCCAACGCCTGGACCACCGATCCGCAGGAGCAGGAGCTGCTGGAGCGTGAACTCCAGGCCGGTGCTGTCTACTTCAACGGCATGACGGCCTCGCACCCGGCCTTTCCCTTCGGCGGCGTCAAGCGCTCCGGCTACGGGCGCGAGCTCTCGGCGCAGGGGATCAGGGAGTTCTGCAACGTCACCACCGTCTGGTACGGCTGACGGCCCGCTGCCGTCGCTCCGGCCCTAGAGCTCCGGGTTGCGCGGGGGCGTCGCGGTGTCCAGGAAGAAGGCGTCGATGCTCTGCACGGCCTGGATGAAGTCGTCCAGGTTGACCGGCTTGGTGATGTAGGCGTTGCTGTGGCCCCGGTAGGCGCCCGACACGTCGTCAGGGGCGCTGGAGGTGGTCAGCACCACGGTCGGGATCACCTTCAGCTCCTCGTCGTTCTTGAGGACGTTGAGCAGCTCACGGCCGTTCATCCGCGGCATGTTGAGGTCGAGCACGATCAGGTCGGGGAGCCGGACCGCGGGGTCGCGCAGCCGCTCCAGGGCGGCGATCCCGTCGGCGACCAGGGCGATGGTGCGGTCGGCGCCGCGTTGCAGCAGCGCCTCCTCGATGAGCATGGCGTCGGCCGGATCGTCCTCGACCAGCAGGATGTCGAAGGGGCGGGGGGCTGCGAGAGCGGCCATCGGGGGCTCCGGTCGGTCGGGGCGTGGACTGCGCGGGTCGTCGGGCAGAACATGGGTCAGAACATCGGTCAGAGCAGGGGCTGAGCACGGGGCGGGGCACCGGTGTGAGCTCGGGTCAGAGCGTGTCAGGCCACCCTAGGCCCCCGGGTCGCCCACGGACAACAACTGTTGTCCTGATGGGCGGTAAGGTGTGTGCCGCGAGCCGTGGCGCGGCTGCTTCAGGGAGGGAATCCACGTGGTGGCGCGAGGAACTGCGGAACAGTCTGCGGGCGGGTCCATAGTGACGGCCTGGAGCCGTTGGACCACCCGGAGGTGGCTGTCCGTCGGGGTGGCCGGCTCGTTGACCGTGCTGCTGGTGCTCGGCCTGCTCGGCTTCTGGGCGCTGGACCGGGCCTCCTCGGTCACCGACACCCTGGTCAACCACAGCTCGCCGGCGCTGACCACCGCGGTCCGGCTGGAGTCGGCCATGCTCGACCAGGAGACCGGGATCCGCGGCTACGGCCTCTCCGGCCAGTCCTCGTTCCTGGACCCCTACACCGAGGGAATGGCCGACGAGAAGGCGGCCGTCACCAAGCTGCGCACCCTCACCGCCGGGGACGCGAAGGCGGCGGCGGACCTGGACACGGTGCTGGCCCGGATCCGGACCTGGCAGACCGACTTCGCCGCCCCCGTCGCGGCCGCCCCGCCGGGCGCACCGGTGGAGCTGGCCGCGCAGCGGTCCGACCAGGGCAAGAACGATTTCGACGCGATCCGGGCGGCTGCGGCCGTGCAGCAGACGCATCTGCAGGCCGCCAGGAACACCGCCGCCCAGCAGCTGCAGACGGCGCAGCGACAGAGCAACTGGGTCTTCAGCGCCGTCGCCCTGGTGATCCTGCTGCTGTCCGCCCTGGTGGTGACCGCACTGCGGCGGGGGGTGACCGCGCCGCTGGAGCGGCTCCAGCGTGACGTCCGGGAGGTCGGCGCCGGCGAGTTCTCGCACGCGGTCTCCGCCACCACCGGCCCCGCGGACCTGCGCCTGCTCGCCGAGGACGTGGAGCGCATGCGCCGCCGGCTCGCCGACGAACTGGCCTTCTCCGACCAGGCCAGGGCCCGCCTGGACGAGCAGGCCGAGGAACTGCGGCGGTCCAACGGCGAGTTGGAGCAGTTCGCCTACGTGGCCTCGCACGACCTGCAGGAACCGCTGCGCAAGGTCGCCAGCTTCTGCCAGCTGCTCCAGCGCCGCTACGCCGACAAGCTGGACGAGCGCGCGGACCAGTACATCGCCTTCGCGGTGGACGGGGCCAACCGGATGCAGACCCTGATCAACGATCTGCTGGCGTTCTCCCGGGTCGGCCGGATGCACCAGGAGTACGCCCCGGTGGACCTGGAGCAGGTGTTCACGGCCACGGTCGACGCGTTGAGCATCGCGGTCGAGGAGTCCGGGGCCGTCATCACCCACGACCCGCTCCCGGTGCTGACCGCCGACCGCACCCAGATCGGCATGCTGTTCCAGAACCTGATCGGGAACGCCATCAAGTTCCGGGCCCCCGACCGCGCCCCGGAGGTCCGGCTGTCGGCCGTGCGGGACGGCGACCGGTGGCAGTTCGCGGTGCAGGACAACGGCATCGGCATCGGCACCGAGTTCGCCGACCGGGTGTTCGTGATCTTCCAGCGGCTGCACACCAAGGAGGCCTATCCGGGCAACGGGATCGGCCTGGCCATGTGCAAGAAGATCGTCGAGTTCCACGGCGGCACCATCGCGGTGGACCCGGACACCGACAGCGGCACCAGGATCAGCTTCACCCTGCCGCTGGCCCCCGCCGTCCCGGTCGCCGACCCCGGCGAGCCCGAGCGCACCGAGGTGGTCGCATGAGCACGCACGTCCGGGCCGCCCTGACCGGCGCGCTGACCGGTGCCGGGATCCCGGCCCAGGCCGCGGCCCCGACCGAGAGCTACCGGATCCTGCTGGTCGAGGACGACGCCGGCGACGCCCTGCTGGTCGAGGAGCTGCTGGCGGACACCGGGCTGACCCACAGCCTGACCTGGACCCAGACCATGGCCGGCGCCCTGGCCGAGCTGGGCGGGCAGACGCCCGACTGCGTGCTGCTGGATCTGCACCTGCCCGACGCCAGCGGCGTGGGCGCCATCCAGACCCTGGAGGCGGCCTGCCCGCACACCGCCGTGATCGTGCTGACCGGGCTGGCCGAGTCCCGCGCCGGGGTGCAGGCGGTGGCCAACGGCGCCCAGGACTACCTGGTCAAGGGGCAGGTGACGGCGGACCTGCTGAACCGGGTGGTGCGCTACGCGGTGCACCGCAAGCAGGCCGAGCGGGCCAACGCGGAGCTGCGCGAGAACCGGATCCACGCCCAGGAGAACACCCGGCTGGAACGCGGTCTGCTGCCCGCCCCGCTGCTGCACGACGACCGGGTCGGCGCCGCCATGCGCTATCTGCCGGGGCGTCAGCGGGCGCTGCTGGGCGGCGACTTCCTGGACGTGGTGCAGACCGGCGGCGAGGGCACCGTGCACGCGGTGATCGGGGACGTCAGCGGCCACGGCCCGGACGAGGCCGCGCTGGGCGTCTGCCTGCGGATCACCTGGCGCGCCCTGGTGCTGGCCGGGCACCGCGGCAGCGAACTGCTGGGCCTGCTGGAACAGGTGCTGGTCGCCGAACGCCCGCGCGACGACATGTTCGCCACCTGCAGCACGGTCACCCTGGACCCCGGGGAGCGCACCGCCACGGTCTACCTGGCCGGCCACCACGAGCCGCTGCTGTGCGCGGACGGGGCGGCCAGGGTGGTCCGGGCGGCCCACGGCCCGGCGCTGGGGATCGTCCCCGGCGGCGGCCGCTGGCGTCCCACCGAGGTGCCGTTGCCGGACAAGGGCGCGCTGCTGCTCTACACCGACGGCCTGATCGAGGGCTACCGCGGCCCCGGCAAGGAGCGGTTGGAGACCGAGGGCCTGGTCGAGCTGATCGCCCGGGCCCCGGAGCAGGACCCCGACCCGCTGCTGGACCACCTGATCGGTACCGCGAACACGCTCAACGCCGGACGGCACGCGGACGACCTGGCGGTGCTGCACCTCAGCTGGACGTGAGTGTGGGGCTGGACGTGACTGTGCCGCCGAGTACCCCCGTACTCGGCGGCACAGTCACGTTTCAGGTCAGCTGTTCCAGACCTGGAACTCGGAGACCTGTCCGGCCGGCCATCCGGTGTTCGCCGTGACGGTCACCCGGAAGTACCGCTGGGTGGTCGCGGGGAAGGTGATGGTGACGGTGTTGTTGGCGTTCGGGTCGAAGGTGTAGGTGGCCGACGCCTTCAGCGTGCTGAAGGTGGAACCGTCGGTGCTGCCCGTCAGGGACAGCGTCTGGTCGCGGGCGCCCCAGCCCGCCGGGAGCTGGAGCACGACCCGGGCCGCGCTCTGCGCCGAGCCGAGGTCGACCTGCACCCACTGCGGGAAGGCGTTGTTGGCGCTCTCCCAGTAGCTGCTCTGGTTGCCGTCGGTGACGTTGGAGGAGGGGTAGACGTCGGTGTGGCTCGACTCGCTGGTGGCCTTTCCTGCCGCCAGGTTGGTGGCCACCGTGCCGGCCCCGGTGCCCGTCAGCGCGACCGTGGTCGGGCTGTTGGAGGCGTTGCCGGAGACGGTGAGGTTGCCGGTGCGGGAGCCGGACGCGGTCGGCTTGAAGACCACGCTGACCGTGCAGGAGCCGCCCGCCGCGATGGACGTGCCGCAGGTGTTGGTCTGCGAGAAGTCACCGGTGACGGCCACGCCGGAGACGGACGCGGCCGCGGTGCCGGTGTTGCTCACGGTGACCGACTGCGCGGTGCTGCTGGTGTTGAGCGCCTGGGTGCCGAAGGTCAGCGAGCCCGGGTTGGCCGACAGCGTCGCGGACGGGGTGGTGCCGCCGCTGCCGCTGGGGAAGATCTCGAAGTCCGAGAGCTGGCCGGCGCTCCAGCCGGTGTTGGCGGTGATGTTCACCCGGACGTAGCGCGCCGTGGCGGCGTTGAAGGGGATGGTCACCGTGTTGTTGTTGGCGTTGGGGTCGAAGGTGTACCCGGCCGAGCCCACGATCGTGTTGAAGGTGGATCCGTCCGTGGACCCCTGCACCGACAGGGTCTCGGTGCGGGCGCTCCAGGCCGTCGCCGGCGGGAGCTTGAGCACGATCTTGCCGATGCTGTAGCTCGCGCCGAGGTCGACCTGGGCCCACTGCGGGAAGGAGCCGTTGGCGCTCTCCCAGTAGGTGGACGCGTCCGAGTCGGTGAGGTTGGCGGGGGTGTAGACGCCGTTGCTGGAGCTCGCGGTGGCCGGGCGGGCGGCGGCGATGTTGGTGCTGCTGTCGATGCCGGTGCCGGTCAGCGAGGCGGTGGTGGGGCTGTTGTTGGCGTTGCTGGTGACGGTCAGCGTGCCGGAGCGGGAGCCGCCGGCGGTGGGCTGGAAGCCGACGTTGACCGTGCAGGAGGCTCCGACCGCGATGGTGGAGCAGTTGTTGGTCTGGCTGAAGTCACCGGTCACCGAGACGCCGGAGACGGTCGCCGAGGTGGTGCCCGAGTTGGTCACGGTGATGCTCTGCGCGGCGGCCGAGGAGCCGACCACCGTGCCCGCGAAGTTCAGGCTGGCCGGTGAGGCGTTCAGTACCGGACCCGGCGCGGTGCCGGTCCCGGAGAGGGCGACGGTGTTGGTGACCCCACCGGCGTTGACGGTCAGGCTGCCGGAGCGGCTGCCCGTCGCGGTCGGCTTGAAGGTGACGCTGACCGTGCAGGAGCCGTTCGCCGCGATCGACGAACCGCAGGTGTTGGTCTGGGCGAAGTCACCACTGGCCGCGATGGACGAGACGGCCGCGGCCGAGCCGGTGGGGTTGGAGACGGTCACCGTCTGCGCGGTGCTGGTCGCTCCGGTGGCCACCGAACCGAAGTTCAGCGCGCTCGGGGTGGCGGTCACCCCGGTGGCCGGGTAGGGCGGGAAGACCGGGGTCGGCCAGCCGCTGCAGTACGGGGTGCCGCTGATGCCGGAGTTGCCCCCGCCGTCGGTCACCACGAAGTTGCCGCCCTCGCAGTTGTACACGGGGGAGGGGCCGTTGACGCCGGTCGCGGTGACGTTGGTGAAGCTCGCCGCGCCGCCGGTCTGCTCCTGCAGGGCGAAGGTCCCGGTGCCGGCGATGGTCACGTTGTTCAGCGAGACCCCGCTGATCGTTCCCTCGACCCACTGGACCGCCTCGTAGGGGCTCTGCTCGATCAGCGCGTTGGTGACGTTGATCGACCCGGTGATGGCGCCCTGGCTGCCGTCGAACCACAGCGCGCCGACGCCGAACTGCCAGTTGGGGTCGAGGTCGCCGTCCCGGACCAGGGTGTTGTTGGAGATGGTGGTGGTGCCCACCGGGGTGGAGGTGAAGCGCTGCCCCACGTGGATGCCGCCGCCCTGGGAGATCCCGGTGTCCTGCACCAGGTTTCCGCTGACGGTGTTGTCGTGGCCGCCGTAGATCGCGATGCCGTTGGCCAGGATCTGCAGCTGGACCGTGTTGTTGGAGATGGTGTCGTTGGCGTCGGCCCCCAGCGAGGAGTCCGCCCAGGTGGCCACGCCGTCGTCACCGGTGTTGCGGATGTCGCTGTTGGTGACGGTGGAGTTGGTGACGCCGCCGTGGAAGTTGATGCCGTCGGCGGTGGTGTCGCGGATCCGCATCCCGCTGAAGGTCAGCTTGTCCATCGGGCCGTCCATCCAGGCGCCGACCTTCATGTGGTCGATCCAGATGTTGGACACCGAGGAGTTGCTCAACGCGCCGCCGATGCCGTTGACCTGCGCGCTGTCGTCACGCTCCTGGACATTGCCGAAGATCGCGAAGTTCTGCAGGTGGACGTTGGTGCTCGGGGACGGGGCCGAGTTGCCGTAGAAGCCGGGCGCGGTACCGGTGACGGTGGAGTACCACATGCCGGCGCCGGCCACGGTGACGTTGTTGACGCTGATGTGGCCCGGGACGTTGAACGTCCCCGGCGGGATCCACACCGTTCCGCCCGGACCGGCCGCGCTGATCGCGGCGTTGAAGGCGCTGGTGGCGTCGGCCGCGCCGGTCGCGTCGGCGCCCTCGCTGGTCACCGAGACCGAACCGGCCGGCTGCGTCAGCGCCGCGCCGACCTGCTCGAAGTCGGCGAAGTCGATGGTGTACGAGGAGGCGGTGTCCTCCGAGTCGACCTGCAGCTTGAAGGTCGTCCCGGCCGGATAGGTGGTGCTGAACAGGCGGTGCACCTCGTCGTAGAAGTGGTGCGGGTTGCTGCCAGGGGAGTTGGTGAACGGGTAGCTCCCGTAGTACCAGCTGTAGGCGTTGGTGAGGGTGAAGTCGGTCTGCTTGGTGCCGTTGACGTAGAGCGACAGCGGCGCGTTGTAGACCGACCCGCCCGAGGTGTCGGGGATGCTGTACCGGAAGTCGATGGAGTTGGTGGCCACCGGTGTGGTGAAGGTGACGTACTGGCCGCTGCCCTGCAGGGTCACGGCCTTGCGGTACGACGCCTCGTCGGCCAGCTGGCCCTGGGCGTAACTCGGGCCGATGACCGTCCCGTTGGTGGCGGAGTTCTCCGCCTGTACCTCTACGTAGGGCAGGCTCGCGCCGCTGCCGCCGGTGGCGGCGGCCCAGGCGGGCTGGACCGCCAGCGCGACCAGGCTGATCGCGGCCAGCACCGCGGTGCCGACCGCCATGGCGAGAGCTCGCCTCAGCCGGTGGATGGAATGGAACACCTTCTGCTCCCTTCGACGCGGAGGGCCGGACCCGAAGCGGCTCCGCAGTCAGGTGGGGTGGAGGGGAACACAGGAGAGGGTTGACGGGTGCACGCTGGACCGTAACGGTGTCGACAACTCGGCGCAATATCTAGACACATCTTCGCTGGATTCTAACTTTTGGTCGCAAGAGTCGACCTGGCTCGATCGGGGCGAAAGTTTCACCTTCCGCCCGCGCCCGCACTCCGCTGACCTGCGCCCCTGTCCGGGGAGGACGGTCGCCGATTGCGCCGCGGCCCCCGGTGCTCCTAGGAACCTCCTATGAACACGGACAAGAGAGTCTGGATGTCACTGGCCGCCGCCGTGTGTGCCTTCGCCCTGGTGATGTCCTTCCAACTGACCGCCCGGGCCCTGGATGTGACGGGCGGTTCGACACCGGTGACCGGCAACGCCACCTGGTTCAGCTCGCTGGGGTCGCCCTACGGCGGCTGCGGCCTGCCCCAGGCGCAGCTGGACAGCCAGGACTTCCTGGCCCTCAACGTCTTCAACACCCCTGGGAACTACGGCAGTCTGACCCGGCCCATCCCGGCCTCGGCGGCGGGCACCATCGGGATGTTCGACAACGGGCTGAACTGCGGCCGCTACGTCCGGGTGACGGTCGGCGACTACTGCTCGGGCACCAACGACGGCGCGCAGAACCAGCCCTTCTGCCGGAACGGCAGCTGGACCACGGACGCCTACAACGGGGCCACGCTGACCTTCGTGGTCGCCGACAGCTGCGGCGACTCCAACGCCTGGTGCCGGGACGACCCCTACCACGTGGACCTGGCGCAGGCCGCGCTCAACCAGTTCGTGCTGAACGGCAAGGCGGTCGGGGACATGTACCCGAACCACTGGAACAACCGCCAGGTGTCCTGGCAGTTCGTCCCCGCCCCGGACTACACCGGTGACATCAACATCGGCTTCCTGCAGTCGGCACAGGTCTACTGGCCGGCCATCGCGGTCTCGCACCTGCCCAACGGCATCCACGGGATCCGCTACTACTCGGCCGGGAGCTGGCAGAGCGCCGCGATGAACAGCGACATGGGCGACGACTACATCATCGCCCCGACCACGGCGGGCGGTTCGCAGTACCAGATCCAGGTGGTGGACGCCTCCGACGCCCTCCTCAACGGCGGCAGGATCTACTCCTTCTCGCTGCCGGCCACCTGCGCCTCGTCCTGCGGACAGCCCTACACGGCGGCGACCTACACCACGAGCACCCCGACCAGCACGTCACCCAGCCCCTCCGCCTCGCCGTCAGTTTCGGCCTCCGCCTCGGCGTCAGCCTCCCCGTCGGCCTCGGCCGGCGCCGGCGGCTGCACCGTCACGGCCGGCCTGGTCAGCTCCTGGACCGGCGGCTACCAGCTCCAGTTCACCGTCACCGACAGCGGGACCGCGCCGATCGCCACTTGGAGGGTCGGCTTCTCCTTCGCCGGCTCCCAGACCGTCGCCAACTCCTGGAACGCCACCGTCACCCAGACCGGCGCCGCGGTCACCGCCACCAACGCCGCCTACAACGGCACCCTCAGCCCCGGCGCCTCCACCACCTGGGGCATGGTCGTCAACGGCGCCGACCAACCGCTACCGACTCCGACCTGCACCTGATCCGGCCCCGTCGCAGCGCCGGATCACCGGTCCTTGAACTCCTCGATGGCCGCCCGGACGGTCCACTGCATCGTCTCGCTCCCGCCGTGGCCCGAGTCCTCGATGATGTGCAGCCGAGCGTCCGGCCACGCCTTCGCCAGTTCCCAGGCGGTCTGCACCGGGCAGCCCATGTCGTGCCGGCCGTGCACCAGCACCGCCGGGATGCCCGCCAACTTGTGGGCATCGCGCAGCAGTTGGTCCTCCTCCAGCCACGCGCCGTTGCTGAAGAAGTGGGCGCAGATCCGTACGAACGCGATCTGCGCATCGACGTCGCGGTTGCTGTACATGCCCGGCACGCCGTTGGGCTCGTCGGAGATGACCGCGTCCTCCCAGGCCAGCCAGTCGGCGGCGGCCTGCTCCCGGACCTTCCGGTCGGGGTTCTCCATCAGCCGGGCGTACGCCGCGAGCAGGTCGCCGTCCCGCTCGTCGGCGGGGACGCCGTCGCGGAACCGGTCCCAGGCCTCGGGGTAGAACCGCCCGGCGCCCCGGTAGAGCCATTCGGTCTCGGCCCGGCGGGTCGTGGTCACCGCCGGGATCACGATCTCGCTGACCCGCTCGGGGTGCTGCTGCGCATAGGCCAGGATCAGCGTCGATCCCCAGGAGCCGCCGTTCAGCAGCCACTTGTCGATGCCGAGGTGCACCCGCAGCCGCTCCATGTCGTCGACCAGGTGCTGCGTGGTGTTCAGGCTCATGTCCGCCGCCGGATCGCTGGCGTGCGGGGTGCTGCGACCGCAGTTGCGCTGGTCGAAGCGGACGACCCGGTAGCGCTCGGGGTCCCAGGCCCTGGTCGGCCGCCGCGGCGCCCCGGCCCCCGGCCCGCCGTGCACGTTCAGCGCCGGCTTCCCCTCGGGATTGCCCAACTGCTCGTAGTAGATCCGGTTGCCGTCCCCGGTGTCGAGGAAACCACTGTCGTAGGGACTCGTCGGAGCGTAGAGGTCAGCCATGAGCGCCGATTGTACGGAGCGAACGCGAGCCTGCCCCTCCCCGTGGGTCCGGGAAGGGGCAGGTACGTCGCAGGCGCGCGGTTGCTACAGCGTGCCGGTCTGCTGGGCGCCGGTGGCGCTGGCGGCCAGCCACTGGGACCAGCTGAGGTTGAAGGAGGCGTAGCCGTTGTCGGCGGCGGCCTTGCCGCGGGGGGAGCCGGTGATGGTGATCGGGTCGCCCTGCTTGACGTAGTTGTAGAACCACTCGGCGTTGGTCAGCGAGAGGTGCACGCAGCCGTGCGAGCCGACGCTGTGGCCCGGCTGGGGGTCGCCGGTGGAGTAGTGCACGTAGGTGCCGGAGTCGGTGAGGTGCACGTCCCAGGGCAGGGTCAGGTCGTAGTAGTCGGGGCTGGACTTGTCACAGCTGATGCCGACGCTGCAGGAGGTCATCCGCACCTCCTTCGACTTGTCGATCACGGCCATGGTGCCGTCCCAGGAGGGCCAGACCGCGCTGCCGGCGTCGATGGGCATGGTGCGGACGACCTTGCCGGCGTTGCTGACCGTCATCGAGTGGCCGGTGACCGAGACCGTGGTCTCGACGTCGCTACCGATGGTGAAGGTGTGCTGGTAGGAGTGGGTGCCGTAGTCGCCGTTGCCGTCGCCCACGTCGGTGAGGTCGGCGGTGACCGAGACCTTGGTTCCCGACTTCCAGTAGTTCTGCGGCCGCCAGTCCACCCGCCGGCTGCTGAACCAGTGCCAGGCGCCGGTGGTCGGGACCGAGGCGGAGACGGTGAGGTGCTGCTCGATGGCCTTGCGGGCGGAGGTGGCGACGGCCTTGGTGAAGACGATCGAGATCGGCATCGCCACCCCGACGTTGGCGGTGTCGGCCGGGGTGATCGAGTCCAGCAGCATGGCCGGTCCGGCCGGGTGCGTCGGCGACGGGCTGGCGCTGGGGGAGGCGCTGCTGCTGGTCCCGGCTCCGGCGCCGGTGCCGGCCCCGGCGCTCGCGCTGGTCCCGGGGGCCACGCTCACGTCCGACGACCCCGCGCTCTTCGCCGTCGAGGTCGGGCCGCAGGCGCTCGCGCTCCCCAGCACCGCACCGGCCACCAGGGCTATCCCGATGGTGTTCATGATCCGCCGCACGTACTCGCTCCACTCACGTCATGGCATTTGGATATCCGAGTCCAAAGAGTCGGAACTCTACGCATGTGGTTGCAGAGGACACGTAAAGGCTGGGTAAAGATTCGGGCTCAGCGGGGTGTGGCCGCGTCCAGCAGCGCCTCGGCCGTGCTCCTGGCGAGTTCGGCGGCGGTGAGGTCGTGGTCCATCCGGGCCGAGATGGAGGTGCCGTCGTAGAGCAGCATCAGGGTGCGCGCCAGCCGCTCGGGGTCCTCGGCGCCCGCCTCCCTGGACAGGTCGGTGAGCAGGCCGCGCACCCAGCCCCGGTACTCGGCGGTGGCCTCCTGGATCCCGCTGTCCGGACTCGCCTCGGCGCTGGCGTTGACGAAGGCGCAGCCGTGGTAGTTGGGGGCGGCGATGGAGTCGGCGAGCGCGTCGAAGACCGCGAGCAGCCGCGCCCGGGGGTCCTGGTGCTGCTCGACCTTGGCGGTGATCCGGCGCCGGCGCGACTCGTGGCGGTCGGCCAGGTAGGCGCGGATCAGCCCGTCCTTGCTGCCGTAGGTGTTGTAGAGGGTCGCCTTGGCCACACCGGCCCGCTCGATCACCCGGTCGATGCCGACCGTGTGCACGCCCTCTTCGTAGAACAGTTCCGTGGCGGCGTTCAGGAGCCGCTCCCGTGCGGTGGTAGCCATGCCTTGACTTTAACAGACAGGTCTGTCTAGTGTAAGGGGCTACTAGACAGACCTGTCTGACTAATCTTGGGAGCACCCGTGACCTCGCACACCCGACGGTGGCACCTGCCGCGCGGCGTCGCCTTCTACCTCCAGGCGTCGATCGTGGTCTCCTTCCTCGCCGCTTCCAGTGCCCCGACCCCGCTCTACGCCGTCTACCAGGGCGAATGGGGTTTCTCCCCGATCACCACCACCGTGGTCTTCGGCGTCTACGCCCTCGCGGTGCTCGCCGCGCTGCTGGTCGTCGGCTCGCTGTCGGACCATGTCGGACGCCGTCCGGTGCTGCTGGCCGGCATCACCCTGCAGGCCGTCACCATGGTGGTGCTGACCACCGCGGGCGGAGTGCCCGAACTGCTGCTGGCCCGGGTGGTGCAGGGCCTGGCCACCGGACTGGCCGTCGGCGCGGTCGGCGCCGGGATGCTGGACATCGACAAGGCCAAGGGCACCATCACCAACGCCGTGGCGCCGATGACCGGCACCGCCACCGGCTCCATCGCCTCCGGCCTGCTGGTGCAGTACCTGCCCTGGCCGGTGCACCTGGTCTACCTTGCCCTGCTCGGCGTCTTCCTGCTGCAGGGCGTGGGCGTGTGGCTGATGGCGGAGACCTCCGAGCCCAAGCCGGGTGCGCTGGCCTCGCTGCGGCCCCGGCTCGGCATCCCCAGGACCGCCGTGGGCCCGGTGCTGACCGCCGTGCCGGTGCTGGTGGCGGTGTGGGCGCTGGCCGGCTTCTACGGCTCGGTGGCGCCCGCCGTGGTCCGGGTGGTCGTCGGCTCGGACTCCTCGCTGCTCGGCGGCCTGGCCCTGTTCGTACTGGCCGGCAGCGGCGCGCTGACCGTGCTGCTGCTGCGCGACGCCCGGCCGCGGTTGGTGATGCTGCTCGGCATCGCCGCGCTGATCGTGGGCGTCGGCGGCACCCTGCTCTCGGTCGACCACCGCTCCACCGCCGGGTTCTTCCTGGCCACCGCGCTGGCCGGGGCCGGCTTCGGCGGCGGCTTCCAGGGCGCGATCAGGACTACCGTCCCGCTGGCCGCCCCGCACGAGCGGTCCGGCCTGCTGTCGACCCTCTACGTGGTGTCCTACCTGGCCATGGGCCTGCCCGCGGTGATCGGCGGGGTGCTGGTGGTGCACGGCGGCGGGCTGCTGGCGACCACCCGCGAGTACGGCGTCGCCGTGATGGCCCTGGCCGCGCTCGCGCTGCTCGGCCTGGTCCGCCAGAGTCGCGGTCCCGCGGTCGGACGCTCCGTCCTGGTGGCCTCCTCCGCGCCGGTGTCCGAGAAGGCGTCCGAACAGGCGCCTGAGCAGGCGCCCGAGCCGGTCGCGACGCAGGCCCGGGAGAACCGGGTGGTGTCCGGAGGTTAGAAGTGCGCCCGGTCCGGGAAGCCGCATTCCATGGCGGAGGGCGGGGATTGCGGACATGGCGATGACTGACGGACCGGCACTGACCCTGCGGGAGCAGCGGATCCTGGACGGCATCGAGGAACGGCTGCGCGCCGACACCGAGCTGGACCGGAGACTGAGCACGATGCGGCTGCACCGGCTGTGGCACCTGTGGCTGTTCCTGCGCGGCTCGCGCGGCGCGGTCGCGCTGGTACTGGTGGTCGCGGCCGGCGTGCTGCTGGCGGCCGAGGTCCCCGGGCGTCCCGGGCCGGCCGCCCTGGTCGCGGTCGTGCTGCTGCTGCTCCTGGCCGGCACCGTGCTGATCCCCCGGCTCGGGGTGGAGCGCCGCCGGGCCGACCGGCCCGGACCGGAGGACGGCTGGGGCCGCGCGGCCTGATCGCCGTGCCCTGATCGCCGTGCACAGTGCGGGCGGCGCGGGCAGGATGGGGCATCGGGGGCAGTCCCCACCAGGAAGCACCAGGAGGAGCGCATGCCCGACCCCGACATCCTGGAGGCCATCACCAGCATGGTCACCGCCGAGCACGAGTTGAGGGCCAAGGTCGCCTCGGGGGAGGCGGACCCGGACCAGGCGCACAAGCAGCTCGCCGAGATCGAGGTGCAGCTGGACCAGTGCTGGGACCTGCTGCGCCAGCGCAGGGCCCTGCGCGAGTTCGGGCAGGGCGAGGACGCCGCGGCGATCCGGCCCGCGTCCGAGGTCGAGGGCTACCGGTCCTGAGCGGTCCTGCCGCAGACGGTGAACCCGAGGGGCCCGGTGACGAACCGTCACCGGGCCCCTGTCCGCGTCCGGTTCAGGGCAGCTGCTTGTCCAGGGCCGCCCGGCCCTCCTCGGCCAGCCGCCGGCGGGCCCACTCCAGCGTCGCCGGGGTGACGTCCCGTCCGCTGGCCAGCACCAGGTCCTCCGGCGACAGCTCGCCGTCGCTGCCGGTGTGCAGCAGCGCGTCCGGGGTGACCTCGCCCGGAGTGGGGGTGCGCACCGCCTCGTCGTCACCGCCGCCGTCGTTGGCGCCACCGCCCCCGCCGGCGCTGCCGGTGCCACCGCCGCCGTAGCGGCGCTGGAACTTGGCGATCTCACCCTGCGGGTCCACGGTCCTGGCCCGGCCGGTGTGGAAGGGGTGGCTCTCGGCCGAGATCTCGACGTCCACCACCGGATACGTAGCGCCGTCGTCCCACTCGATGGTCTCTTCGCTGGTCGCCGTGGACCGGGTGAGGAAGGCGTAGCCGGCCGACCGGTCCCGGAACACGACGGGGTGGTAGTCGGGGTGGGAGTCCTGTCGCATGCTCACTCCAGGTAATCAGGAGACGGATGGTCCACGGACACGACAGTGCCACAAGCGGCCCGGATCGGCGCGGCTTCCGGCAGTCCGGCCCGGACCGCCCCGCGGACCGGGGTCAGTCGTTGCTGATCAGCGCGAAACGGGCGCCCTCGGGGTCGCGGAGTTCGGCGACGCGCCCGTAGGGGGAGTCGACCACCGGCACCACCGAGCTGCCGCCCAGCCGGACCGCCCGTTCGGCGGCACTGTCGGCGTCGTCCACCGCGAAGGAGACGTGCCAGTACGGGCGTTCCGCCTGCACGGAGCCGCCGGCGAGCAGCGGGTCCGCCTCGCGCAGGGCGGCGATCCGGTGGCCGCCGGCCCGCAGCACCACCCGCTCGTTCTCCCAGTGCACGTCCAGGTGCGCGCGGTCCTGTCCGGCCCAGTCGAGCACCTCGCCGTAGAACAGCGCGGCCGCGAACGGGTCGGTGCGCAGCTCCATCCAGGAGGGCGCGCCGGACATCTCCAGGATCCGGGTGGGCCCGGGCGTCCCCTGCCACAGGCCGAACACCGCCCCGGACGGGTCCACCGCGATGGCCACCCGTCCGGCGCTGACGTCGACCGGGCCGACGCCCACCGTGCCGATGCGCTCGCGCACCCGCTGGGCGGCGCCGTCGATGTCCTCGACGCCGAAGAACACCGTCCAGGTGGTCGGGGCGGTCGCCCAGCCCTGCGGCTGCGAGCCGATCCCGGCCACCCGCTGGCCCTGGGCCACGGCGAAGGCGTAGGAGCCCCACCACTCCTCGTCGACCTCCTCGTAGTGCCATCCGAGCAGCGCGCCGTAGTAGGCCTGCTGGGCGGCGGGGTCGCGGGCGAGCAGGCTGACCCAGCTGGGGGCGCCCGGAATGCAGGGGACCCGAGGGGTGGTCCGGTTCTCGGCCGGTGCCGTCATCGCTTCCTCCTGGACTCAGGTTTGCCCACCGCGACGACTTTAGACCGTTTCGGGCGAATGCTCCGTTCGGCGCGACAGCAGCGCCCCGGTGTCCGTAGACGGCCCCGGGGCCCCGAGCTGCGCCAAGGGGGGCTAGGGCTGGCAGCGCGGGCACCAGAAGGCGACCCGGTCCTGCGGCGGGTCGCCGGCGGTGGAGCGGGCGATCCGGGTGCCGCAGCGGCGGCAGGGCTGCCCGGTGCGTCCGTAGACCCAGTTCCGCCGGTCGGAGCGGGTGTCCCCGGTGGTGGTGTGTCCCGGCCGGAGCCGGTTCAGCCACAGCAGCCGGCGGGCCAGCGCCACCGTCCGCTCCGGGCGGGCCACCTCGGCGTACGGGGTCCACGGGGCCGCTCCGGCCAGGAAGCAGAGCTCGTTGGCGTAGACATTGCCGATTCCGGCCAGGTTGCGCTGGTCCAGCAGGGCGAGGACCAGCGGTCGGCCCGGGTCCTTCGACAGACGCTCCAGCGCCTCGGCGGCGTCCCAGTCCGGTCCCAGCAGGTCCGGACCCAGATGGCCGACCGCGCGCTGCTCGTCCTCGGTCCGCAGCAGTTCGACCACCGGCAGCCGGTAGCCGACGGCGGTGTGCCCGGCGTTCCCCAGCACCGCCCGGATCTGCCAGGACGGGCCGCCGTCCCAGCGCTCGCTGCTGCCGTAGGTCGACCAGCGGCCGTCCATCCGCTGGTGGGTGTGCAGCGTCAGCCCGCCCTCGAACCTGGCCAGCAGGTGCTTGCCGCGCGGCAGCACCTCCAGCACCTGGCGGCCGGTCAGATCGGCGGTCGCGTGCGCCGGTACCCGCAGATCGGCGGTGGTCAGCCGCTGTCCGGCCAGCGCGGAGTGCAGCATCCGGGCGGTGCGGAACACCGAGTCGCCCTCGGGCACGGCTTCCTCCCTCTCTCGTGTCCTGCCACCCGCGTCCTGTTCCCCGGGGCCCCGCTACCCGTGGGCGGCGAGTCGGGCCCGCGCCTCCTTGAGGTGCGGGCCCTCGCGCAGTGCCGCGGGCAGCACCAGCAGCGAGGTGCGCAGCGAGCGGGTCGCCACCCGTGCGCCCAGGTCCGCCACCGGCCAGCCCGGGAGCCCGTACAGGCGTCTGGCCCAGCGCGGCAGCGAGGCGACGCCCAGCGCCATTATCCCGGTCCAGGCCGGCCGCGCGGGGGTGGCCAGCGCGACCCAGAGCGGCATCGGCGGCAGCACCGCGAAGCGGGCAGCCTCGCGGGCCGCAGGACCGGCCCGCAGCTCCGGGCGGATCCGGTCGAAGTAGTCGTCCAGCTCGTCCACGGTGGCCGGCAGCGGGGCTGTCCGGGGGACGCCGAGCCGCCAGGCCGTCTCCCGCTGCTCGGCGACGTAGCGGTCCGCCTCGGCGGCGGTCAGCCGCAGCCCGCCGGCCCGGGTGACGCGCAGGAAGCTGTCCGTCTCGCAGCAGTGCACCCAGGTCAGCAGTTCGGGGTCGTCTGCGCGGTAGCCGGCGCCGGTGTCCGGGTCGGTCCCGCGCACCCGCAGGTGCACCGCGCGCACCCGGGCCAGCGCCGCCTCGGCCTGCGCGGTGCTGCCGTAGGTGACCGCGCCGACGTACTGCGCGGTCCGCAACAGCCGACCCCAGGGGTCCTCCCGGTACCGGGAGTGCTCGGCCACCCCGGCCATCGCCAGCGGGTGCAGCGCCTGGAGCAGCAGCGCGCGCAGCCCGGCCGGCAGCATCATCGGGTCGGCGTGCACCCGCCAGGTCACCGACTGCGGTCCGAACAGCCCGAAGTCCGGTTGTTGCTCCGGCGGTTCGTCCGTGGTCCTGCTCGTCTCGCGCTCCATGCCGGGCTCCTACCCGCGGAACGTGCGGCCGGACCGGATTGGACGCCGGCAACGAGGGTAGACGTGCGGCTGTCGGCCACCGATCATGGGCGGGCCGACAGGTGGTGCGAGAGGCAGGAAGAGCCGATGGAAGGCCAGCAGGCGCGGGAAGTGGTGTGGCCGCGGCGGACGGGGCTGAGCGAGGGGGCGACCTACGACGGCAGGCGCGGGACCGTCGGCGCCGCACGCGTCTTCGTCGCCGACTTCCTGGACCGGGCGCAGAACGAGCACGGTGTCGCCGTCACCGCCGCGCTGCTGGAGGACGCCCGGCTGGTGACCAGTGAGCTGGTGACCAACGCCGCCAAGTACGCGCCGGGGCCGTGCCTGCTGGACCTGGACCTGGAGCTCGACGCCGGGATCCTGCGGATCACCCTGTGGGACACCCAGCCGTCGCTGCCGGTGCCCAGCGAGGCCGACCCGGCCCGGGTGGGCCGGCACGGCCTGGAGATCGTGCTGGCGCTGTGCCGGCGCTTCGAGGTCGAGCGCCAGGCCGGCGGCAAGCGGGTCCAGGTCGACCTGGAGCTCTGAACCGGGCATCCGGAACCGGGCATCCGGAACCGGGCGGGCCGCCGTCAGGGCTTGCGGGCCAGCGCGCAGAGCTGGGGCAGCGGGTAGACCGGCGCCGGGTCGTCGTAGGGGCCCGGGCGCCACTGCTCGCAGTAGACCACGCCGGGCGCCACGATCTCGAAGCCCTTCAGCAGGTCGGTGACCTGCTCGAGCGAGCGCAGCCGCATCGGTGCGACGGTGCGGGAGTACTGCTCCGCCGCCCGCCCGATCCGGGCGGCGGACTCCTCCTTGTGGCTGCCGTGCGACACCGCCAGCCAGCTGCCGGCCGGGACCGCGTCGCGGTAGGCCGCGACCAGGTCGGCCGCCTCGGCGTCGTCCGGGACGAAGTGCAGTACGGCGCTCATCAGCACGGCGACCGGTGCGTCGTCGGCCAGGAGCAGTCGCTCGACCACCGGGTCGGCCAGGATCGAGACCGGGTCCCTGAGGTCCCCGTCGACGGCCTCGGCACGGTCGTTGCCCAGCAGTATCCGCCGGCTGTGCTCCACCGCGACCGGGTCGTTGTCGACGTAGACCACGGCGGCCCGGGGGTCCGCCGCCTGGACGATCTCATGCACGTTCCCCACGGTCGGGATGCCGGAGCCCAGGTCCAGGAACTTCCTGACGCCCTGTTCGGCGAGGTACCCCACGCACCGGGTCAGGAAGGCCCGGTTGGCCCGCAGGATGCCGGGCAGTTCCGGCATCACCGCGACCACCTCCCGGGCGGCAGCGCGGTCGACCGGCAGATTGTGGTTCCCGCCGAGGTGGAAATCGTAGATACGGGCGATGCTGGGTCGCTCCGCGTCCACGTCCTCCGGGATCCAGGCCTGATCGGTCATCGCGTCCTTCCGGCTCTCCGAGGGGGTGAGCCCCAGTGTAGAGGGGAATGACGGCAGATCAGGGCCGGGTCATCCGACCTCGCGCAGGCAGGAGTTGGACCAGTCCGGCGGCCAGACCGAGGCCGGCGAAGACCCACCAGACGTGGTCGAAGGCGGCGACGGCGGCGGACGGTGCCGGGGCACCCAGGACGGCGACGAAGATGCTGATCCCCAGCACCGCACCGAGCTGCCGGAAGCTGGAGTTGACGGCCGATCCGATGGCGAAGCGCTCCGGCGGCAGGTGCTTGACCGCGGCGCCGGACTGGACCGGCAGGGTCAGCCCGATCCCCAGGCCCATCAGCAGCGTCCACGGCAGCCAGTGGGTCAGCCAGTGCGGGGAGCCGCCGGCGGCCGTGGCGAATCCGGCGGCGGCCAGTGCCCAGGCGACCGCTCCGGCCAGCAGCACCGGACGGTGCCCGGTCCGCGCCGCGATCCGGCTGGAGGTCCGGGCGATCAGCGCGACCAGCATCGGCCCGAGGGCGCTGGCCAGTGCGGAGCGCAGCACCGAGTAGTGCCAGACGGTCTGAAGGAAGATCACATTGGCGAGCAGCATCCCGTAGAACGCGGTGGAGAAGAGCAGGGTCGCCGCGTTGACCACCCGGAACTGGTGCTCCCGGAACAGCGACAGGTCCAGCACCGGCTGGGCGGCGGTGGCCGAGCGCCGCAGGAAGGCCGCGAGCAGCAGCGCGGAGAGGACGAAGGCGCCGAGCACCCGGGGGTCGGACCAGCCCCAGTCCGGGCCCTCGACGATGGCCAGGCTCAGCATCGCCGGGGCGCCGGCGACCAGCAGCACGCCGAGCGGGTCGGGAATGCCGGTGGCCGCCGGGTCGCGGGTCTCCGGCAGCAGCCGCCGGCCGAGGACCGCGACCAGCACGCAGATCGGCACGTTGACCAGGAAGATCCAGCGCCAGGAGGCGTACTCGGTGAGCAGTGCGCCGATGGTCGGCCCGAGCGCAGCGGCCGCGGCCCCCATGGCGCCCCAGGTGCCGACCGCGACATGGCGCCGGGCGGCGCTGAACTCGGGCAGCACCAGCGCCAGCGAGGTCGGCACCACCAGGGCGGCGAACACCGCCTGCAGGGCGCGGGCCGCGATCAGCACATCGGTGCCGGTGGCCAGTCCGCAGAGCCCGCTCATCAGGGCGAATCCCAGCATCCCGGTCAGGAAGACGCGCTTGCGCCCGTAGCGGTCGGCCAGCCGTCCGGCCGGGACCAGCACCGCGGCGAAGACCAGGCTGTAGGCGTTGAGCACCCAGGACAGGTGTGCCGGGCCGGTGTGGAAGCTGCGGCTGATGGTCGGGAAGGCGATGTTGACGATCGTGGTGTCGAGGAAGACCACGAAGACGCCCAGGCTGCCCAGCGCCAGCACGCGCAGGGCGTGCCTGCGCACCGCGGGGTCGTCATGGGGGTCGGCCTGCGCCCGGGGCGGTGGTTCCGCCAGTCCGCGCGCGGTCGAGTCGGTGGCGGACATGGCGGCTCCATGGAGTCAGTTGTGATTTCCTACGGACTCTTCGACGATAGCCATGTGCGTTGGAAACCACAACTGACTACGATGGGTCGTATGGACATCGACACGATGGTCGGGATGGAGACCATGGCCGACCGGGAGCCCAGGCCCCGCCCCTGCCCGGCCGCGGCCTCGCTGGAGCTGCTGGGGGAGCGCTGGACGCTGCTGGCCGTCCGCGAGATGCGCTACGGGGTGCACCGCTTCGAGCAGATCACCAGGTTCACCGGCGCCTCGCGCGACATCCTGGCCGACCGGCTGCGCAAGCTGGAGGCCGCGGGCGTGGTCGAACGCCGCCAGTACTCGGAGCACCCGCCGCGCCACGAGTACCACCTCACCGCCGCGGGCGAGGAGATCGGCCCGATCCTGCAGGCCCTGGCCCAGTGGGGGCAGAAGTGGGGCCCCGGCGGCACCGCCGAGTTCGCCCACGACTGCGGCCATCCGCTGGACGCGGTCAGCGTCTGCCGGCACTGCGGCGAGCCCGTCGACCGGGCGTCGCTGCGGGTCAGCCCGGAGCCGACCGGCTGACCCGGCGTACCGGGAGCGGGGAGCGGGGAACGGGGAGCCGGGCGTCAGGCGTCCGGGGTCGGCCCGTCCGCGTCGCGCAGCTCGCGCTGTTCGGCGGCCCAGCTGCGGAGCTCCCGCATCCGCACCGGGTCGGTGGCGACGTCCTGGGTCACCACGGTGGTGATCCCGCCGCCGATGTCGACGACCTGCTGGTCCATCCGGCCGGTGGTGAGCATGCCCACGATGACCAGGAACTCCTCCATCACGTCCTCGGTGAGGAACTCCTCGTCGGCCTCGTCGACCGCGGTGTCGACCTGTTCGAGGCCGGACTCGTAGAGCTGGCCGGCGCCCTCCAGCAGGGCACCGAGGACCCGGAACTGGTCGGGGTCCATATGCAGTTCGAGGGCCTCCAGATAGAGCGAGACCTGGTCCTGGGGGGTGGGTACGGCGAAGTCGTCCATGTCTCTCCTTCTGCCAGTCACCTGTCACCTGTCGCTTGCCCCCTGCCCGCGCAGACGCCGCTCCCGCGCCGGTGTGACGGGTCACACGCGGGCGGGAGCGGCGCCGGTCGGCACGGCCGGGAGGGTCACATGTCCCTGCGGGCCTTCGCGTCGGCGCTGGGGTCGTCGACCAGGTCGATCCGCTCCATGCGGACCTCCTCGTGCACGACCACCTGCTCGGTGACGTCCTCCACCCGCACCCTGACCCGCTCCACGGCGACCGCCTCCTTGCTGACCACGGGGCGCTCCTCGTAGAGCGTCACGTCCAGCTCGGACTCGGCGAAGTCGGCGTCGCCCATGGAGGCGCCGTGCTCGCCGTCCGGGATCGGCTCGCGCTCGACCCGGATCTCCTGGTGCATCAGCGGTACGGTGCGCTCGACCTTCTCGCTGGTCACGGTCTTGTGCAGACGGGCGCGGCCGGCCTCGACCCGCTCGGTGCCGATGTGCAGCCGCTCCTCGTAGCGGGTCATCACCCGGCCGTCCCGGGCGCCCATGGCCAACTGGTCCTGGACGGCCTCGGGGTGGGCGTCGGTGGTGCCGAGCCGGTCCATCCCGGTCGGGGCGGTCATGCCGCCGGCCATGCCGCCGGACATGCCGCTCGTCGTCATGCCGTTCGCCATGGTGTCGGTCCCGCCGGCGGTCCTGCCGTCCGCGGTGCCCGTCGCCGTGCCGGTCGCCGTGCCCGCCGCGCCGGCGGTGCCGTTCATGCCCTTGCCGGCGGCCTCCGGCTGTCCCAGCCCGTAGTGCCGGTAGAGGGTCATCTCCTCCTCCACCGAGAGGTGCCGTCCGGTCTCCAGTTCGGGTGCGCTGTCGACCTGGGACTTGGCGTAGGCCAGCCGGACGTCGTTGTCGACCAGGACCGCGCCGCCCAGCGGGGCGAAATGGCCCTTGCCGCCGAACAGACCGCCCTTCACGGTGACCCACTGCGGGGTGCCGGTGCTGTCGTCCAGGTACACCTCGTCGGCCTGCCCGATCTTGTGACCTTCGGCGTCGAGAACCTTGTGCCCGATCACCCGGGCCGGGTCAAGCGTCGTACTCACAACTACCTCCATGGAGGTGAGGGGGTGCGGCGGCCACGCCGGCATCCGCACAGCGACAGAGAAACGCCACGCCTCGACGGTGCGCCCGACCCCTCGGACCCGCAACTCGGGGTGCCCCATCCGTCACTCAGGGCGCGGGCGTGGGCGGCCTGGTCAGCCGCAGCCGCTGGTCCAGGTGCGCGTCGATCCACCCCAGCAGCCGCTGCACCTCGGCCCAGTCCCGGGCCGAGCGGGCCCGGGACAGCAGCGCGGTCGCCTGCGCCAGGGCGTGGTCCAGGCCGGCCACCGGGTGTGCCGGCGTCACCTGGGGGATGCCGTAGCGCACGGCCGGCTCCGGCTCCCGCCGCGCCGTGCTTGACCGGAACCGCCAGAGTTTCCCTGCGCGCATGGTCCACAACCCCCTGCCGGACGGATCGGGCTCGCCAAGGCCCCTGCCCGCCGCGAACGGCGTGACACATCCGACGGTACGTCACCCGGGGCGGCGTCAGCGCCGCCGCAGCAGCCCGCGGACGTAGGCGGCCTGGCCGACGTGCTGCAGGTCGTCGGAGACGATGCTGACCAACCGGACCGCGAGGGTGACCGGCGGACGGTAGGAACTGTCCACCACCCGGTCCAACTCGCCCTCGCCCAGGCCCTTGAGGAAGCGCAGGGTCTGCTGGTACACCGCGTGGTGGTACTCCTGCAGCAGGTGCACCGAGACGCCCTGGAAGTCGCCCACCTCCGTGCTGGACTGGCCGTAGCCGATGGCCTCCGGCGGGTAGGGGAGGCGGAACCGCTCCTGCCAGCCGTCGGCGAGCCACACCTGCTCCAGGTCGCCGGCCGCGGCGATGTGGTCGTCCTGGACCCGGGTCAGGTGCCAGACCAGCCAGCCGATGGAGTTGGCCCGGGGGCCGACCCGGGCGACCAGGTCGTCGCCGCTGAGATCCTGGAGCACGTCGGTGACGGTCCCGCTGATCCGGCCGAAGGCGTCGGCGAGCAGATCGGTGCTTGTCACGGCCATGATGGCGGTGTCCTCCCGGTAGGGCGGCCGGTCGCTCCGCCAGGGCGTGCGCGGGGCGGACCGGGGGCAGATAACACAGCAGACAAACACTACGTCCGACGCAGCGGCACCGAAGGTTCGGAGAGGAATCGCAGTGATCGAGGTCGGGGACATCCGCGAGTGGCGCACCCATGACGTGGTCGATACATCAGGACATCGCATCGGTTCGCTGGAGGCGGTCTATGTGGACACCCGAACGGACCAGCCGGCCATGGCGACGGTGCTGATCGGCCTGCCGTCCCGGCGCCGGCTGGTGTTCGTGCCGCTGGCCGAGGCGGTGGTGGGCCCCGGCTACGTCAAGGTCCCCTACGCCAAGAGCCTGGTAAAGAGCGCGCCGTCGATGGGCACCGACGACGTGCTGGCGGCCGAGAACGAGAAAGCGGTGTTCGACCACTACGAGCTCCCGT
This sequence comes from Streptacidiphilus jeojiense, assembly GCF_000719095.1. Classification (GTDB taxonomy): domain Bacteria; phylum Actinomycetota; class Actinomycetes; order Streptomycetales; family Streptomycetaceae; genus Streptacidiphilus; species Streptacidiphilus jeojiensis. The sequence continues at coordinate 74,802 of NZ_JOEH01000021.1, forward strand.
ACCAGCAGGGAACGGACGGCGAGCGCCAGCTCGCCCGGGGCTGAGAAGGGGATGCGGCCATGACGGTCTTCCTCACGGTGATCATCATCGCGATCGTGCTGGGCATCATCGGCTTCGTGGTGCACGGGCTGCTCTACCTGCTGGTCATCGGCTGTCTGCTGCTGGCCGCCGACCTGGTCTGGATGGGGGCGCGCTGGTCCCGCAACCACCGCCGTCCGGTGCGGTAGCGCCGCCCGGCCCGGCCGGGTCCCGGGGGTCCCAGGGCACGAAGGCGTGGATCTCCTTGCCGTCCCGGTGCGGGACCACCCTGACCTCCCGGGCCAGGCGCTGCACGGTGGGCCAGCCGAAGCCGCCGGTCCCGGCTCCCAGGTCCGGTGGGCGGGCCAGCGGCGCCACCGGGTTGCCGTCGCGGACCGTGATCTGTACCTCGCCGGGCTGACGGGCCAGGCACAGGGTCAGCGCGCCCGGGGCGTGGCGCACCGCGTTGGTGACCAGTTCCGAGACCACCAGCAGGACGTCCCCGGGCGCACCCGGGTCGGTCGGGAGGCAGCTGCGGGTGAGGGCGCGCAGGAAGGCGGCGACGGCCGCCCTGGCGCGGCCCGCCGTTCCGCTGCCGCCGTCGAGGTCGAGGCGGAGCTGCGGGGCGCCCACGCCCTCGGTCAGCAGCTGGAACTCCACCGTGTGTCCTCCCGGGTGCCGTGCCTGCGCGGCCCGGGAGGTCTTCTCCCCCTGCCGGACGGTCCCAATCGCGCCATGGCCGAACCGTCCCACGGGTCCCGCCGGTTCCGCCGGTTCCGCCGTGCGGCCGGCCGCGGTCGCCGGCCCGAGTCAGGGGTCAGGCCACCGCCTTGGGGCGGTTGGCCGAGGCGGCCTTGGCGATGGCGCGTTCCAGCTGGTCCCGGGTCATCTTGGAGCGCCCGGGCAGGTCGAGACCGGCGGCCCGCTGGTAGAGCTCGGCCTTGCTCAGCGCGCCCAGGTCCTCCTTCTTCCCGGCCGTGGAGACCGCCTTCGGCGAACGCTTCTTGGCCGTGGTGGCCTTCGACCGCCCGGCCGGTGCGGTCCGTGCGGTCGGTGCGGTCGGTGCGCCGGCGGACCGGTCCAGGCTGCGGCGCAGCGCCTCCATCAGGTCGATGACATTGGTGGCCTCGGGGGCGGCCTCGGCGGTGACGATCTCCTGCCCGGCACGCTTGGCGTCGATCAGCTCGCGCACCCGGTCCTCGTAGTCGTCGCGGTACTCCGTCGGCGTCCACTCCACGCTCATGGCCTCGATCAGCTGCTTGGCGGCGCTCAGCTGCTCGGCCGAGACCCGGGTGCGCACCGGCGGGTTCGGCAGCTCCTCGGCCGGGTCGCGGACCTCGTCGGCCCAGTGCAGGGTGTGCAGTTCGAGCACGTCACCGGTGGGACGGATGGCGGTGAGGTACTGCCTGCCGCGCATCACCATGGTCGCCACGGCCGCCCGTCCCGACTCCTCCAGGGCCTCCACCAGCAGCGAGTAGACCTGGGTGAACTCCTCCCCGCGCGGCGCCAGGAAGTAGCCGGAGACGAAGTAGACCGGATCGACGGCGGCCAGGTCGACGAAGCCGGAGACCTCGATCAGCCGCGAGCGTCCCGGGGCGATCTCGTCCAGCTCGCTCGGCTCGATCACCACGTACTGGTCGTCACCGAGGTCGTAGCCCTTGACGATCTCGTTGAAGGGGACCTCGTCGCCGGTGCGCTCGTTGGTGCGCCTGATCCTGACCCGGTCGGCGGTGCCGCGCTGGATCTGGCGGAAGCGGGTGGTGTGGTCCTCCGTCGCCGAGAACATCGACACCGGGACGGTGACCAGGCCGAAGGTCAGTGCGCCGGTCCAGGTCGCTCGGGCCATGGTTCTGCTCCTCCGCGGTCGGTCGACTGATCGGGTTGTCGAGCAATCGAGCTGTCGATCTATTGCTTCTCATCCCTGATACGCCTGTTGTCGAGATGCCGCACGCGGACGCCGGCGTCCCTGGCGCGGCCGGCGGCCCTGCGGGCGTCGCGGTCGGTGGTCTCCACCCGGGTCCGCAGGGTGCGCTCCTCCTCGGCGGCGGTGCGCTCGGCCGCGCGGGCCCGGTCCAGCCGGGCCGAGAGCTCCTCCGCGCTGCTGCGGGCGCGCTGGTGCCGGGTGGTGGCGCGGTCCAGCGCCTTGCGGGCCGTGGCAGCGGCCGTGGCAGCGGAGGCGGCCTGCCGCTCGGCCTCCTTCAGGCCCTGACGGGCCCGGGCCAGGACGTCCGGATCGGTGCGCGGCCCGGCGGTCGGCCCGGCGGTCGGCGCGGACGCTCCCGGGCCGCGTCCTGGTGCGGGCTCGGCGGCGGGGGCGTGCACGGTCAGCGGCTTGGTCAGCCGGCCCGCCGCGAAGGCCTCGGCGGCCTCCCGGTCGGTCAGCACGGTGGTGAGCGTCTGCTCCAGGTCCTCCAGCGGGCCCTCGCCGACCGGCAGGCCGGCCCGTACCGCCGCCGCCTTCGCCTGCTGGACCAGCGCGCCGACCACGGCGCGGCGCCCGGCGGTGAGTTCGCGCAGACGCTCGCCGGCGAGCCGGTCCTGGGCGGCCCGCAGGTCGGTGCCGAGCGTGAGCAGTGCCTGCGACTCGGTGCGGTGCTCGCGCACCAGCAGGTTCGCCAGCCAGGCGCCCAGGGTGGGCCGGCGCAACCCTCGGATCCGTGCAGCCGCCCCGGTGTCGCCCGCGTCGGCGGCGCGCCGGGCGGCGTCGTCGCGGGCCGCGGTGAACTGCGGCGGGGGCAGGGCGTAGAGCCGGTCGGCGACCTCGTCGAAGTCCACGTCCACACCTCCTCCGACTCGCTGCCGTCCGACCATTCTGTCCTGTTATGCCGGAATCGGTTGAGTGGGCCGGGAGCCGGGGATATGCCGGAGATGGAACCGAGGGAAGCCCTGGAACGGATCGCGTTCCTGCTGGAGCGCGAGGACGCGCCCAGGTACCGGGTGCAGGCGTTCCGGCACGCGGCCCGGACGGTGGCCGGGCTGTCGCAGCTGGAACTGCTGCAGCGGGCGGTGGGCGGACGGCTCACCGACCTGGAGGGCATCGGCCGGACCACCGCCCGGGTGATCGCCGAGGCCGCCGCGGGACGTACCCCCGACTACCTCGCCGACCTGGAGGAACGGGCCGCCGAGCCGCTCGCGGACGGCGGTGCGCAGCTGCGGGCCGCGCTGCGCGGCGACTGCCACCTGCACTCCGACTGGTCGGACGGCGGCAGCCCGATCGAGGCGATGGCCGAAGCGGCCCGCGGCCTCGGCCACAGCTGGGCGGTGCTCACCGACCACTCGCCCCGGCTGCGGATCGCCCGCGGGCTCAGCGCGGAGCGGCTGCGCGAGCAGCTCGACGTCGTCGCCCGGTACAACGAGCAGTCCGGCACCGACGCCGGGACGGCCCCGTTCCGGCTGCTGACCGGTATCGAGTGCGACATCCTCTCCGGCGGGGCGCTGGACCAGGAGGACGACCTGCTGGAGCGGCTGGACGTGGTGGTCGCCTCGGTCCACTCCGAGCTGCGGATGGGCCGGGAGGCGATGACCCGGCGGCTGCTCAGGGCGGTGTCGGACCCCCGGGTGGACATCCTGGGCCACTGCACCGGCCGGCTGCTGGGCGCCAAGCCGCGGCCGGAGTCGGTCTTCGACGCCGAGGCCGTCTTCGCCGCCTGCGCCGAACGGGGCACGGCGGTCGAGATCAACTGCCGCCCGGACCGGCTGGACCCGCCCCGGCGGCTGCTGCGCCAGGCCCTCGACGCCGGCGTGCTGTTCGCCATCGACAGCGACGCCCACGCCCCGGGGCAACTGGACTGGCAGGGCTACGGCTGCGCCCGCGCCGAGGAGGCCGGGGTGCCGGCCGAACGGGTCGTCACCACCTGGACCGCCCGCGAGCTGCTGACCTGGACCCGCACCCGGCGGGTGCCGGCCCGGACCCGGGAGGCGTGATGCCGGCCGAACGCACCGTGGTGGAGGTGGAGGGCCGGCGGCTGTCGCTCTCGCACCTGGACAAGCCGATGTACCCGGCGAGCGGGTTCACCAAGGCGGCCGTGCTGCACCACTACGGGCAGGTGGCGCCGCTGATGCTGCCGCATCTCGACGGCCGGCCGGCCAGTTTCGTGCGCTGCCCCGGCGGGGTGGACGGGGAGCGGTTCTGGGCCAAACGGGTGCCGCCGGGCGCTCCCGACTGGATCTCCGACCTGGAGGTGGAACTCCGCACCGGCCCCGCCAGCCAGGTGGTGGTCGCCGACCTGGCCACGCTGATCTGGGCGGCCAACCTCGACACCATCGAGTTCCACGTGCCGCAGTGGCGGGACGCCCCGGAGCTGCACGACCGGCTGATCGTCGACCTGGACCCGGGTGAGGGCGCCGACATGCTGCACTGCTGCGCCGCCGCCCTGGCGGTGCGGACCGTGCTGGCCGAGGACGGGTTCGAGGTGTGGGCCAAGACCTCCGGGTCCAAGGGGCTGCATCTGACGGTGCCACTGGTCCCGGCGCCCGCGGTGCAGGTGAACGCCTACGCCAAGCGGCTGGCCCAGCGGCTGAAGGCGGCGTACCCGCAGCTGATCGTCAGTCGGATGGGCAAGGAGCTGCGGCGCGACCGGGTGCTGCTGGACTGGTCCCAGAACGCCTCCGCCAAGACCACCGTCGCCGCCTACTCGCTGCGGGCCCTGGCCGAGCCGACGGTGTCGACGCCGGTCGGCTGGCAGGAGATCGCGGACTGCCGGGACCCGGCGGAGCTGTCGTTCACCGCCGACGACCTCCCGGAGCGGCTCGCACGGCTGGGCGACCTGCACGCGCCGCTGCTGGACCCCTCGGTGGCCCGGAGGCTGCCCGGATGAGCGCGGCGGCGGCAGCGGGTTGGATCGCGCCGATGCTGGCCGGCCAAGGTCCGGTGCCGGCCGACACCAGCGGCTGGGCGGCGGAGGTGAAGTGGGACGGCATGCGGGTCGTCGTCAGCGTGGACGAGCGCGGCACGGTCCGGGCGTTCGCCCGCTCCGGCGCCGACGCCACCGCCCGCTACCCCGAACTGCAGTCACTGGGCCGCCTGGCGGCCGTCGCGCCGCTGGTCCTGGACGCCGAGGCGGTGGCCCTGGACCCGGCCACCGGAGTCCCCTCCTTCGAGCGGCTGCAACAGCGGATGACGCTGCGTCAGCAGGACCGGATCGCGGCCGCCCGGCTGCGGACCCCGGTGACATTCATGGCCTTCGACGTGCTGCGGCACCGCGGAACGGCGGTCACCCGCCGCGGCTACCTGGAGCGGCGCGCGCTGCTGGAACGGCTCGACCTCCCGGCGGACGGCTCGGTCGTCGCGCCGCCCGCCTGGATCGGAGCCGATGTGGCGACCGGCATCGACTGGACCCGGGAGCGCGGGATGGAGGGCGTCATCCTCAAGCGCCTGGCCTCCGGCTACCAGCCGGGCCGGCGGTCCCCGGACTGGATCAAGGTGAAGTTCCGTCCCACGGCCGACGTCCTGATCGGCGGCTGGCTGGCCGACGACCGCGGCGAGCCGCGTTCGCTGCTGGTCGGTCGGGAGGTGCCGGGCGGCCTGCGCTACGTCGGCTCGGTCGGGTCCGGTCTCTCCGCCGTCCAGCGGGAGTTGCTGCTGCCGCTGCTGACCGAGGCCGCTGCGGCGGAGTCGCCCTTCACGGCGGGGCTGGACCTGCCGCGGCTGGCCCGGCCCCCGGCCGACGTCCGCTGGGTCCGTCCGCTGCTCCGGGGTGAGGTGCAGTACGCCGAGGTCACCGACGGCGGCAGCCTGCGGCAGCCGGCCTGGAAGGGGCTGCGCGGGCTGGCCGGCGAATAGGGTGATGATCACCGGCGGGGGTCGGCCGGACAGGGCAGGGCAGGGCAGGGCACAGACGAGGAGTGCGGTCGATGGCGGGCGTTTCGGGTGTGACGGTGCTGCGGGCGGCGGAGCGGGAGGCCGCGCCGTGGAAGAACGGGGGCGGGGTCACCCGGGAGGTGGCGGCGCACCCCGAGGGCTCGGGGCTGGACGGGTTCCACTGGCGGGTGAGCCTGGCCGATGTCGCGCGGGGCGGGCCGTTCTCGGCGTTCAGCGGGGTGGACCGGGTGATCACCGTGGTCCGGGGCGCCGGCATGGTCCTGACCGTCGACGGGATCGAGCACCGGATCGACCAGCGCTACCGTCCGTTCGCGTTCCCCGGGGACGCGGACACCGACTGCCGTCTGCTCCAAGGACCGCTGCTGGACTTCAATGTGATGACCCGTCGGGACCGCACCTCGGCCCGGGTGGACATCGTCACCGGGCGGACGGTGCTCAGCGGTCCGGACACCCTCGTCGTCCTCCTCGACGGCACGGCGGGGCTGGAGCACGAGGGCGTCGAGCTGGGGGCGCTGGACGCAGTCCGTCTGGTCGGCGGCGCCGGGGACGTGCTCGACCTCCACGGCACGGCGGCGGTGCTGGTCTTCACACCGGCGGGGGCGGACGGGTAGGCGCCGGCCGGCGTCAGTCGACCGGTGTGACCTCCTGCAGCAGGCCGTGGACGAAGCGGGCCTGGCGCCGGAGCGTGCCGCCCTGCCCGTCGGGGGCCGCGAAGCGGCTGGTCCAGCGGCTGGGTGCGTCCTCGGGCAGGTGCCGGACCTCGGGGAAGAGCCGTTCCAGATCGCTGACCACGTACTCCCAGGGGGCGAGCTCGCCGGCGGCGGGCACCGGCGGCGGGGCCGTCTCCGGGGCGCGGACCAGCCACTCCTGCCAGACCCCGCCGTCGGGACCCGCGACCGCCTCGAAGCGCAGGTCCGGCCAGAGCGGCAGCGCCCACTGGTGCAGCCGGCAGGTGAGGTCGCCGGTGCGCTGCTCCCGCACCGAGAGCTGCGGTCCGAGCACCGCGACCAGCCGGGACATCCCGCGCGGCGCGCCCTTCGCCCGGACGAAGCGCTGCCAGGCGGCGTTGACCTGCCGCATCTCACCGACCGACACGCCCATCCCGCTGCGCGCCCGCTCGACCAGCACCGGCTGGAAGTCGGCCATCCGCCGCAGCAGGACCAGCTGGAACTCCTGCACTCCGAACGCCTGCGTCACCGCACCAGGATCTCACGGGTGACCCAGCGGCCCCGGCACCCCCGGCGCCCCGGGCCCCCGATCACCCGACGAAGGCCCGGACCGCGGCCCGCAGCTCGATCAGCCCCTGCTTGGCGTCGGCGAAGAACATCCCGGTCCGCGGGTCGGTGTAGAGCTCGTTGTCGATCCCCGCGTAGCCGTGTCCCATGGAGCGCTTGATCACCACCACGCTCCTGGCCCGGTCCACGTCCAGGATCGGCATGCCGGAGACCGGGGTGCCGGGGCGCCGGGCGGCCGGATTGGTCACGTCGTTGGCCCCCACCACCAGGGCGACGTCCGCCTGCGGGAACTCGGGGTTGACCTCGTCCATCTCCTTCAGCTGCGGGTAGGGCACGTCCGCCTCCGCCAGCAGCACGTTCATATGGCCGGGCATCCGTCCGGCCACCGGGTGGACGGCGTAGCTGACCTCCACCCCGTGCGCCTCCAACAGCTGGACCAGGTCGCCGAGTTCGTGCTGGGCCCGGGCGGCGGCCAGGCCGTAGCCGGGGACCACGATCACCTTGCGGGCGTAGGCGAGCTGGATCGCCACGTCGTCCGCGGAGAGCGGCCGCACCGACGCCGCGCCGCCGCCCGCGTCCGTCGCGGCCCCGCCGCCGTCGGTGCCGAAGCCGCCGACCATGACGGCGGCGACCGAGCGGTTCATGGCGTCCGCCATGAGCTTGGTGAGGATGGTGCCCGACGCGCCGACCAGGGCCCCGGCGACGATCAGCGCCGGTTCGCCGAGGACGAAGCCCGCCATCGCGACCGCCGTCCCGGTGAAGGCGTTGAGCAGGGAGATCACCACCGGCATGTCCGCACCGCCGATCGGCAGCACCATCGCCACGCCGAAGACCAGCGCGAGCGCCAGCAGCACCAGCGGGGCCGCGGTCTGATCGGGCGTCAGGACCAGCCACACCGTGCCCGCCACGAAGGCCGGCGGCAGCAGCACCGCGAGCGCCCGGGCACCGGGGAAGACCAGCGGCCGGCCCGGAACGGTGCCCTGCAGCTTGCCGGCGGCGACCAGGGAGCCGGCGAAGGTCACGGTGCCGATCACCACGTCCAGGGCTCCGGGGACGGTGACCCGCGCGCCGAGTGCGGCCGGGTGCGGGCTGCCGAGCAGGTCCTGCAGCGGGATCAGCACCGCGGCTCCGCCGCCGACCGCGTTGAACAGGCTCACCAGCTGCGGCATGGCCGTCATCTCGACCGACCGCGCCGCGTAGAGCCCGCAGCCGGACCCGAACGCACCGCCCAGGACCAGCACCAGCCAGCCGGTGCCGGTGACCGAGCCCCGGTCCAGCAGCAGCACGGCGGTGGCGACGACGGCCACGGCCATGGCCCCGGCCGAGAGCGCGTTGCCGCGCCGGGCCGAGCGCGGCGAGTTCATCAGGTGCAGGCCGAAGACGAAGCAGGCCGCGGCGGCGAGCAGGACGTACCTGACGGCCGACTCCACCGGGCTCATTCGCGTGGCCCCTGGTCCGCGCCGTGGTCCGTGCCGTGCTCCGGCCGGGTCCGGAACATCCGCAGCATCCGGTCGGTGACGACATATCCGCCGACGACGTTCATGGCCCCGAAGGCCGCCGCGACGAACACCAGGACGTAGCCGAGGGGGCCGTGGGCCTGCGCGGCGATCAGCATGGCGCCGATCACCACGATGCCGTGGATCGAGTTGGCCCCGGACATCAGCGGCGTGTGCAGGGTCGCCGGGACCTTGCTGATCACCTCGAAGCCGACCAGTACGGCGAGGACGAAGACGGTGATCGCGGTGGACAGGTCGAGACTCATCGGCTGCCTCCCAGGCGGGCTCGGCCGTCGAGCAGTGCGGCGACGGCCGGATGGACGACGGAACCGGCGTGGGTCACCACGACCGCGGCCTGGATCTCGTCGCTGAGGTCGACGGTCGGACCGCCGTCGTGGTCGTCGTGGCCGTCATGGAGCAGGTACGTCAGCATCGCCCCGGCGTTGCGGGCATAGGCCGTGGACGCCGCCGCGGCCATGGCGGAGGGCAGGTGGCCGGCCCCGATCACGGTGACGCCCTGTGCCGTGACGACGGTGGCGTCCGGTTCGGAGCGCTCGACGTTCCCGCCGGACCGGCCCGCCGCCAGGTCGACCACCACCGAACCGGGCCGCATCCGGTCCAGGGCCCTGGCGGTGACCAGCACCGGGGGCCGCCCGCCGGGCACCTGCGCGGTGGTGATCACCACGTCGGCGCGGGCCACGGCCTCCTCCAGGCCCTGCTGCTGGGCGAGTTGCTCGGCCTCGGCCAGCCGTCCGGCATAGCCGTCGGCGCCGGTGCGGACCGCGGGCACCGCCGGGATCTCCAGGAACCGCGCACCCAGTGACTCCACCTCCTCCCTGGACTCCGGCCGCACGTCGTACCCGGTCACCACGGCTCCCAGCCGCCGCGCCGTCGCGACGGCCTGCAGTCCGGCAACTCCGGTGCCCAGGACCAGGACCGCCGCCGGTCTCGAGGTACCGGCTGCGGTCGTCAGCATTGGGAAGAAGCGTGCGAAGGTGTCGGCCGCCACCAGCACGGCCTTGTACCCGGCGATGTTCGCCTGCGAGGTCAGCGCGTCCATCGGCTGGGCCCGGCTGAGTGTGCGCGGCAGCAGGTCCAGGCTCAGCGCGGTGACCCCGGCCTCGGCCCAGGCTCCCGCCGCGACCGGGTTCCGCAGTACGTCCAGCAGACCGACCAGCAGCGTTCCCGGCCGCAGCCCGGCCGTGGTGGCCGGGTCCGGCGGACCCACGCACAGCAGCACCTGTGCCCGCTGCAGCAGTTCGGCGGCCGGGACCAGTTCCGCACCCGCCGCCAGGTAGTCGGCGTCAGCGAACCAGGCGGCAGCTCCAGCCCCCGGTTCGACCAGGACCCGCACACCCCCCGGCGCCAGCCGGGCGACCGACTCCGGCACCAGCGCCACCCGGCACTCCCCGCGCGCCCGCTCCCGCAGCACCCCGACGGTGACGCTTCCCATCCGCTGTCCCTTCGCCGGAGCGTGCATGTGTGCGTGCGTGCCTGCCTGACTCCAATCTCCAACGCGACGGGCCGTCAGAGAAGGGGCCGGTTGGCAGCGGACGAGAACGGGCGGATCCGTGCCGTGCGCGACGCCGAATCGCCGGCGCCAGCCCTCTGCCAGGCAAGCTTCGTTGATCGACCCCTGCGGAGATCAACCCGCTTTGGAGACGTCCCGGGCCTCGTTGCGGGGGATGCCGTCCCGGGTGGGAGGACCGCTGGGCCGACCAGTGCGTCGGCGAGGCGGTTGAGGAAGGCGGCAGTGTCCAGATTGGTGAGGGCATGGGCACATCGCCGGGCTTCGGCGTCGAGGAGACCCTCGATGGTGTTCATAGGGTCGTTCCCGTCTGGTGGAGCTCCAATTGGGTGCTGAGGTGGCGCAGACCGGCCCAGGTGTGGGCCTTCGCAGCTCCTAGCTCGATGTTGAGGGTGCTGGCGACGTTCTCGTACGAGAGGTTGGCCAAGTGCCGCAACCGCACACAGCGGGCCTGTATCGGAGAACGCGATTCCAGGTCATCGAGTGCGGCTTGCAAGGGCGAGACTGTCCGGTTACGGGGACGACCGGCCAGGACGTCGTCGAGGATGTCGAGAGCTGCCAAAGCGGGGGATGTCTCGGCGAGAAGACGGTCCCAGTGGCAGTAGATCAGAGCGGCGGCGTGCAGGACGGCCTGTTCCGCGGCGGCGGTACTGGTCAGGCTCTGAAGTGCCAGTCGGAGGAAGGGCTGGTGCCACTGAGTAAGGAAGGCTTCGAAGTCCAAGGGCAGGGACGGTCCGGTCTGGGCGACGCGTGGGCTGCGACGGTTCATGACGAACCTTCGGCGATCGGATTCTTGGATCTGGCGTCGCAGGTGGTTTGGAGACTGGCCGATGGGGAGGGACGGGCCGCGGGGGTCTGTTCCCACAGGGGCCGGACTTCCTCCGGGCGTCCGTGGAGCGCGCTGACCAGGCCCCGGACCACGGGCCAGTCGGGGATGGTGCCGGCGAGGAATGAACTGACCTGCTGGGCGGTGAGTTGGTGGGCTGACGATGAGCACAGTCGGGCCGGAGCGGGACGGGCTGCGGCAAGGTAGAGGCCGCTCACGGCGGCGTGCAGTTCGGAGGCGGCGCTGTCGGAGAGCAGGCGGGGACGTAGACCGCGTGCCGCCTCCCACAGCGGTCGAAGATGGTCGGGGTCGCCCTGGCAGGCTTCGGCCAGAGTCTTCGTGAGCTTCCAACTGGGCAGACGTTCCCCGGACAGCACGCGGGACACGTAGGACGGGGAGACGCCGACGACCTCGGCCAGGGCTCGGATGCTGCTGGTGGAGGAACGCTGAAGATGGGACATGGCACTGCTCAACTGCCGGACCGGGTCGCTTGCTGTGCCGACCGTGTGATCGGTGGATGCGTCTGCGGTGCGGGTGTCTGCCGAGGGGTTGCACGCGGCGGGGTCGGACCTGGTGGGGCGCCGCTCGAAGACGGATTCGGTACGGCGTTTGGCGTCGAGGCGGGCCTCGCGTCGGACGAGCATGCGCCAGGTTCGATCGCTGGACCAGCGGGTGCTTGCGGTGGGGGCGCTCACCTCCAAGGCGCCGCCGATGGCTTTCCAGGTGAGGTTGGGGTGGCGTGAGCGAGTCTGCTGGACCGCGAAGGCCTGTAAATCCGTCAGGCCGTGCTGTACGTCGTTGAGCTGGTCCAACAGGGCAAGTGGGTCCAGGTCCGGGTCGCCTGCCACGGTGCGGGACACCAGCCGTTGTGTCTCTTCTACCTGCATGGCGAAGTCGTGAGCGAACAACTGCAGCGCCCGGTCGTAGCGTTCAGGTGTCGAGGGGCCGGTGACGAGGGGGGTCGATGCGATGCGGCTTCGGGCGCGCTTGCGACACGCGGCCGAGCGGCACATGGGCGTGCAGTACTTCGGTGGTCTGCCCTGAGTGTTGTGTCGAACATACTTGCGGCCGCAGTGTGCGCAAGTCGCCGGTGACGATGCCATGAATGATTTCCTTGGTGGGCGTTCCGGGGGCGCGGTTTCGTTCCGCTTCAGCCCCCGATCCGGACCGGTTCTTGCACGAAACGCAAACCGGTAATGATCATGTGCAACTGGTGCCGCCGAGGCATTGTCCCGACGGCACCAGTGCGTGCTCTACCGGAGATTGGCGCGCCGGTACCCCAGGTGAGAACGGTTGGCTGCGGTGATTGCGGCCAACAGGAGGGCGCCCGCGGCACTGTCAACGGCGGTCCCGCGGATGAGCATGATCGGCAGCACCAGGAGGGCAAGGAAGGCGCCCAGGTGCAACGTGACTGTCAGGTCAACACATTGACCCGGCTCGTAGGTTTGAAGAGCTCCAGTACGCGGCATGTTACGGTCGTCAAACGCGCGGTCCTGCAACGCCCTAGGGCGCTGGACCGCACTCCGATCGGGAGGCATAGGTCGTCCTTGATCTTGGAGTGAATGTGGACGGTGGAGCCCCGGCGAAAGGTTGAGCGACCAGACCGGGGCTCCCCGCTATCCGGGGACACTACAGCGACACGTGCATGCCCACGGGGCGCCGTGGAACGTAAGCCGAAGATTTCCCCTCAAGCCGATGTAGAAAATCTGATTCTTTCGCGTTTGGCTACACTACGGTCAAAAGTGGTCTATGGTAGACGGCTTACTCTCCTAAGGCGTCTGACTTGTGCAGAACTTGTAGCGCATAGGTGCCGATGGTTCGCGGGAGATCGGCAGTCACGCGTTTTGTTGATGTCGTTGTAGCCACAGATCTCTTGGGCTTCAGTCCCGCTAGCGGGTTCGCAGGGCGTGCGGGAGTTCGATACGCAACCGTTCGTACAGCTCAGAGGCCCTATCGGCGACGGTTTTGACGGTGGGTCGGGGTAGAATCAGGGGTGTACGGAGCACCTGGAGGGGGTGGTTGTGGTGGGCTGGTTGGAGGAGGGGGATGCGCTGGCGGCGGGGTTGGCGCGGGCGGTGCCGGGGGCGGTGAGTGTGGCCGGGATCGCCGCGTTGGACGGCGCGCCGATGTCGGCGGCCGGGCGGATCGATGCGTTGGTGGCGGTGGCGCGGGCGCGGTGCTGGCTGGAGGCGGTGCAGATCGCCATGCTCGCCGGCTTGCAGGAGCAGCCGCTGACCTGCATCCCCGGCCACCCCGATGCGCTGGGGGACTTCCTGGAGACCCAGGAGCAGGTGGCCTGCGCTCTGCGGATCTCCCCGGACACCGCCTACGGACGGCTGGTCGAGGCCCAGCAGTTGACGAGCCGGTTCCCGGCCTCCCTGGGCCTGCTGGCGGAGGGGCGGGTGCAGATCATGCACCTCAAGGCCCTGCTGGAGCACACCGCTGCCCTGGAGGACGAGGTCGCCGCGCGGGTGGAGGAATTGGTGCTGCTCAAGCTGCCGACCCAGACCGTGGGCGCGGCCCGCAAGGCCATCAGCCGCGCCGTGATCAAAGCCGACCCGGCCGGAGCCGAGCAGCGCCACACCCGCGCCCGGGAGGACCGGCGCACCACGCTGCAGCCGCACCCCGAGGGCATGGCCTGGTTCGGAGCGCTGCTGACGGCCGGGGATGCGGCGCTGGTGGACGCCGCGGTCACCGCGCACGCCCGGACTCTGGACGCAGACGGCCGCACCCTGCCCCAACGCTGCGCGGACGCGCTGGTGGAACTTGTCTCCGGAACCGCGACAAGTTCCCCGACCGCCACGATCGTGGTCACCGTCCCCTACGACACCCTGATCGGCACCACCGAGGACCCCGCTGACCTCACCGGGTACGGTCCCCTTACGCCCACTCAGGCCCGCGCCCTTGCCACCCGTCCCGGCAGCGTCTGGCGCCGCCTGCTCACCCACCCCGCCACCGGACAGGTCCTGAAGACCGATCCGACCAGCTACCGGCCTACCGCCGAGACCACCCGGCATGTGATCGCCCGCGACCCGCACTGCCGCTTCCCCGGCTGCACCCGCCCCTCCCGACGCTGCGACCTGGACCACGTAGTCCCCTTCAACCACGCGAACCCGCAGGCCGGAGGACCCACCACGCCCGACAACCTGATCCCCCTGTGCCGCAGGCACCACCTGACCAAGCACCGCGCCGGCTGGCACATCGGCTACAGCAGCGCCTCGGGCAACGTCACCTGGACCGCCCCCACCGGCCACACCTACACCGACCAACCCACACCCGCCGCGTAGCCCTTGGCGCCTGGGCGTGGCCCGTTCGGGCGGCGCGCACCCGGAGTGCGCCCGTCGGGTCCACGATGCGCCGGTTCCACGCCGCAGACGCGGTGCTGTCCGGGTCGGCAGGCTGGGCCCGAGGGTGGGAGGGGGACGGCGGGGTGGCGGACGAGACCGCTGTGGCCGACACCGGTGCGGAGCAGCCGGGGGAGTCGAGCGGGACGGGGGAGTCGGGGGAGTCGGGCGAGGAGCTCAGGTTCGCCTACAGCGGCGGGGACTCCGAGGAGTGGGCCGGCGATCTGACCGGGCGCAGGCTGGGCAGTCGGCTGCCGAGGCTGGTCGGTCGGTCGTTCGCGCTGGCCTGGGCGGTGGACCGGGGGGCGGTGGTGGCCCTGCTGGTGTGTCAGCTGGTGTCCGGGCTGTCGGGTGCGCTGGGGCTGTTCGCGACGACGCGGGCGCTGGGGGCGCTGATCGGGGCCGCACAGAACCCGGGGCACCTGGGCTCGGCGGTGCCGTCGGTGCTGGTGCTGGCCGCCGCGGCCGGGGTGCGGGCGGTGCTGGGCGTGGCGATCCAGGGCCTGTCGAACCGGCTGGCACCGCGGATCTCGCGGGAGGCCGAGTTCAGGATGCTGGAGGCGGCGACCAACGCCGAGATGGCCGCCTACGACCACCCGGGCTTCAACGACCGCTACGACAAGGCCGACCGGGGCGTCGAGGTCAGCCGGGACATGATCGGGCAGAGCCAGAACCTGGTCTCCTCGTTGGCCACCCTGGTCGCCGCCGCGGTGGTCATCACCGCGCTCGCACCGGTGCTGCTGCCGCTGCTGCTGCTCACCGCGGTGCCGCAGGCCCTCGCCTCGGTGAAGGGGGAGCGGATCACCTACCTGTCGTTCCTGGCCACCTTCCACGACCGGCGGATGCTGAACATGCTGCGCTGGAACCTGACCCACAAGGACCAGGCGGACCAGATCCGCACCGACACCCTGGCGCCGTACCTGCTGGCGAAGTACCGGGCCAGCGGGACCAAGGTGGACCGGACCAACGACCGCGCGGCCTGGCAGCGCGCCCGGGTCACCCTGCTCGGCTCCGCCGCCGGGGGCCTGGCGGCCGCGCTGATGTGGGGCGGCGTCATGTTCCTGCTGGGGACCGGGCGGATCGGCGCGGCCTCGGCCGGCACCGTGGTCTTCGCGCTGCGCTCGGCGGCCCAGGGGCTGCAGGGCATCGTCGGCTACGGCAGCGACCTGATGCGCACCGGCCGCTACATGGACGACTGGGAGTCGTTCGTGGAGGAGGCCGCCGGGCAGCGGCTGGACCGCGGTGCGCTGGTGCCGGGGCGGCCCCGCCATGTCGCCCTGCACCGGGTCGGCTACCGCTACCCCGAGGCGGACGAGGACACCCTGCACGAGGTGGACTTCGAGGTGCGGCAGGGTGAGATCGTCGCGGTGGTGGGGGAGAACGGCTCGGGCAAGACCACGCTGATGAAGCTGCTGTCCGGGCTCAACCTGCCGACCGAGGGCGTGGTCGCCTGGGACGGCGTCAGCACCCGGGACCTGGACCCGCACGCGCTGTGGCGGCAGACCGCGGTGGTGCCGCAGGAGTTCGCCCGCTGGCCGATGTCGGCGCGGGAGAACATCCACCTGGGCCAGCCGCGTCCCGGCGGTGACGAGGAGGTGCGCCGGGCGGCCGCGGCGAGCGGCGCCGACGACGTGGTCGCCCGGCTGCGCAGCGGTCTGGACACGCTGTTGGCCCGCGAGTGGTGGGGTGGCGTGGCGCTCTCCTCCGGCCAGTGGCAGCGCATCGCCGTCGCCCGGGCCACCCACCGGGACGCGGGCCTGCTGGTGATGGACGAGCCCACCTCGGACCTGGACCCGCGGGCCGAGCACCGGATCTTCACCGGCCTGCGCCGGCTGGCCGAGGACCGCGCCGTCGTGCTGGTCACCCACAACCTGTCCAACACCGTGATCGCGGACCGGATCGTGGTGATGGACCGGGGACGCGTCGTCCAGCAGGGCAGCTTCCAGGAGTTGACCACCCGTCCCGGCCTGATGCGGGACCTCTGGCTGCTGCAGCAGGACCGCAGCGCCCCGCCGGGGGTGGACGGGGCGCTGCGGGGCGACTGACCGTCGGCACGGTGCCGGTCGTCGCGGTGACGGTAGGTCAGATGTGCACGGCCGGGCCGGAGTCGGTGGCGCCGCGCTTGGTCAGCAGGCCGACGGCGCTGGCCAGCAGGGCGACCACGGCGGCGACGGTGAAGGCCAGCGACATCCCGCTGAGGAAGGAGTCGTGGGCGACCTGGGTGATGGCCTGGGCGGTCTGGGTGGGGGTGCCCTTGGCGATCGGGGCCGTGCCGACCTGGACGGCCTGCTTGAGCCCGGCGTAGTCCTGCGCCGAGACGGCGGGCAGCTTGGCGGCCGCCCACTTGCCGGGCAGCACGCTGTCCACCCTGGCGGCCATCACCGCGCCCAGCACGGCGGTGCCCAGGGTGCCGCCGACCTGCATGGCCGACTGCTGGAGTCCGCCGGCCACCCCGGCCAGCTCCACCGGGGCGTTGCCGACGATGATCTCGGTGGCGCCCACGATGACCGGGCTGAGCCCGAGGCCCAGCATCACGAACCACAGCGACAGCAGCACGGTGCTGGTCCCGGTGTGCAGCGCGGACATCCCGAACATGGCCGTGGCGGTGATCAGCATGCCGGCCACGATGGGGATGCGCGGGCCGATCCTGCCGATGACCAGCCCGGCGACCGGCGAGCCGACGATCAGCATCGCGGTCATCGGCAGCAGGTGCACCCCGGCCGCGACCGGCGACATGCCGCGCACGTTCTGCAGGTAGAAGGTGACGAAGAACAGCGCGCCGAAGAAGCCGAACATCATCAGGATCATCAGCACGGTGCCCGCGGACAGCGAGACCGAGCGGAACAGGCTGAGCGGCAGCAGCGGGTGCGAGGACCGGGTCTGCCAGTAGGTGAAGGCCGCCGCGAGCAGCACCGCGCCGCCCAGGAAGGCGAGCGTGCGGGCGTCTCCCCAGCCCCAGGCGGGGGCCTTGATGATGCCGAAGACCAGCAGGAACATCGCCACCGACAGCAGCACGATGCCGGGGATGTCGAAGGACTGGCCGCTCTTCTGCGGGCGCGCGTCGCGCAGGATCCACAGGCCGAGGCCGAGGGTGAGCAGGCCGACCGGGACGTTGACGAAGAAGACCGACTGCCAGCTGATGTGCTGGACCAGCAGCCCGCCCACGATCGGTCCGGCCGCGGTGGAGACGCCGATGGCGCCGCCCCAGATGCCGATGGCCATGTTCAGCTTGTTCGGCGGGAAGGTGGCCCGCAGCAGGCCCAGTGCGGCGGGCTGCAGCAGCGCCCCGAACAGCCCCTGGAGCACCCGGAAGACGATCACTAGCTCGATGCTGCCGGAGAAGCCGATCGCCGCCGAGGCCGCGGCGAAGCCGACCGCGCCGACCAGGAAGGTGGTGCGGTGCCCGAACCGGTCGCCGATCTTCCCGGCGGTGATCAGGAAGACCGCGAGGGCCAGCAGGTAGCCGTTGGTCACCCACTGGATGCTGGCCAGCGAGGCGTGCAGATGGGTCTGGATGGCGGGGTTGGCGATGGCCACGATGGTGCCGTCGAGCGCCACCATCATCACGCCGACCGCGACGGTCAGCAGCGTCAGCCACGGGTGGCCGCGCAGCCCCCGGCGGCCGTCGGGTATTGCGTCGAGCCGGTCCTCGGTTGCTTCAACCACGCGCTCAGTCATGCTGCCTGACTTCCTTGGTCGGTGCTGTCTCCCGTCACAATATGTCAGCTACTGACACTTGGCAAAGACTGACTTATGCATGTTAATGACATGTGTCAGCGAGGTATAGTCGGCAGAAACCCGGGGGCGGTTTTATGGAGGTGGCATCCCTTGGTCCAACAGGTTGCGGCCCCCGTGGACCGCGTGGTCGGGCCCGTCGCGGGACTGCGCCAGCGCAAGAAGCAGCGCACCCGCTGCCAGCTGCTGGAAGCCGCCCAGAAGCTCTTCCTCCGTCAGGGCTACGCCCGCACCACGGTGGACGAGATCACCGCGGCCGTCGACGTCTCGCAGCGCACCTTCTTCCGCTACTTCGCCAACAAGGAGCAGGTGGCGCTCGCCCTGATGGAGGACGGCGCGGACGACTTCGTCGACTACCTGCGGGCCCGGCCGAGCCATGAGAACCCGCTCCAGGCCCTGCGCGCCGCGACCCGGGAGACCTGGGAGAGCCGCGACATCTCCGAGCCGGGGGCTTCCCCCGCCACCGCGGCGCTGGAGATATTCCAGCTGATCGAGTGCACCCCGACGCTGCTCGCCGCCTACCTGCACCGGCTCGCCGAGCAGCAGCAGCTGATCGCCGAGGTGCTCGCCGAGCGCGAGGGCGTCGACCCGGCCGTCGACCTGCGGCCCAGGGTGCTGGCCGCGGTGTTCAGCGCGGTCGGACGGACCGCCCAGCACGAGTGGGCCGCCGGCGTCGCCGGCCGCGGTGTGGACGTGGAGGACCTGGTCCAGGTGCTGGACCGGCACTTCGACCAGCTCGGCCCCGCGCTCACCGCCGACTGGCGGTAGCCCGCCGAACCTCCCCGCTGCGCACCGTCGGTTCAGTGCGGGCGGAAGGAGCCGAAGGAGCCGCTGTGGTGCAGCAGCGGCGGGGCCTCGCCGTCGCCGCCCGCGTCCAGCACCTCGCCGACCACCAGCAGGTGGTCGCCGACCTCCTGGTGCAGCACCGGACGCGCCGTCAGCCAGGCCGGGACGCCGTCCAGCAGCGGCACGCCACGGGGTCCCGGGGACCAGCCGGTGCCGGCGAAGCGGTCGGTGCCGCTGCGGGCGAAGCGTTCGGCCAGCTCGCGGTGGTCCTCGCCGAGGACGTGGACCGCGAAGATGTCGGCGGCCAGCACGGCGGCGGCGGTCGAGGCCGTGCTGGAGAGGTAGAAGGAGACCAGGGCGGGCTCCAGCGACACCGAGGTGAACGAGGTGGCGGTGAAGCCGGCCGGCCCGGGCACGGTCAGCACGGTCACCCCGGCGGCGTGCCGGCGCAGGGTGCGGCGGAGCAGGTCGGCCGGGCTGAGGTCGGCGGGCGCGGAGAGGTCCGTGGTCGAGGTCATGGCGGGTTCCCTGTCTCTGGTGGTCATCGGGGGCGGTCTGCTGTCCTGGTCAGCGGTCTGCCGTGGTCGGCACCGGGGTGAGGTGACGGGTGCGGGACGGCTCCCCGGCCAGCACCCCCTCGCGGCGCAGCAGCGGGAGCACCCCCTCGCCGAACCAGTGCGCCTCCTCCAGATGCGGCTGGCCGGAGAGCAGGACGTGCTCCACGCCCAGGGCGTGGTACTCGGCCAGCCGTTCGGCGACCTGCTGGTGGCTGCCGACCAGGGCGGTCCCGGCGTGCCGGCGCAGCAGGCCGAAACCGGCCCAGAGGTTGGGCGACACCTCCAGTGCGTCGCGTCGGCCGCCGTGCAGGGCGGTCATCCGGCGCTGCCCCTCGGAGCTGGTGCGCGCGGCCCGGGCCTGCGCCAGCGCGACGGCCTGCGGGTCCATCGCGGCCAGCAGCCGGTCGGCCTGGGCCCAGGCCTCGGCGGCGGTGTCCCGGGTGATCACGTGCACCCGGACGCCGAAGCCGACGCTGCGGCCCTGACGCTGCGCCAGCTCCCGTACCGAGGCCAGCCTCGGCGCCAGTTCGCCGGGCGGCTCGCCCCAGCTGAGATGGACGTCGGCGTGGGCGGCGGCGATCCGCAGGGCCGGCGCGGAGGAGCCGCCGAGCAGGACCGGGGGTATCGGGTCGGGCGCCTCGGCGACGGTCGCGCCGCGCACCCGGTAGTGCTCGCCGTCGTGGTCCAGCGGTTCGCCGGACCAGGCGCCGCGCAGCACGGTCAGCCACTCCTCGGTGCGGGCGTAGCGGGCGTCGTGGTCCAGCCAGTCGCCGAAGCGCCGCTGCTCCTCGTCGTCGGAGCCGGTGACGACGTTGAGCAGCAGCCGGCCGCCGGAGACCCGTTGGAAGGTGGCGGCCATCTGGGCGGCCAGAGTCGGGTTGAGCGCGTCCGGGCGCAGGGCGACGACGAAGCGGATCCGCCGGGTCTCCCTGAGCAGCGCGGCGGTGGTGATCCAGGGGTCCTCGCACCAGGTCCCGGCCGGGGTGAGCAGCGACTCGAAGCCCAGCCGCTCGGCGGCCCTGGCCACGTCGGCGAGGTAGTCGATGTCCGGGGCCCGGTCGGTGGGGCGGGGCGCGGCGGTGGCGATGCGGGAATGCACCCAGCCGACCACGTCCCGGCCGTCGCCCGAGGTGGGCAGGTACCAGTGCGGATGCAGGGCCATGGAACGGTCCTCCTCGGGCGAACGGACGGATGCTGCGGAGAGACGGTGCGGAGACAGGGTGCGGGGACATGGTGCTGCGGACGGGTCGTCAGTCGGTGGACGGCTGGTGGAGGGTGACCACGTTGGTGCGGTGCGAACCGGCCCGCAGCCGCTCCAGCCACAGCACGACCGTCGCCGCGACACTGCGGTGCGAGATGTCGTTGAGGGAGTCGTGCCGCCCGTCCGCGACGGTGGCCAGCGCGGCCTCCGGCAGCCGCGCCGCCAACTCCCGCGCGGTGGCGACGGGGCTGACCGGGTCGGCCTCGCCGTGCACCAGCAGCACCGGCAGCGCGGCCAGCCCTGCGACGGCCTGCGCGGCCTCGGCCGCGAGGTCCGGTGCGACCGGGGCGTCCAGCGCGGTCCGGTCGAACAGCGGGTCGGCGGCCAGTCGGCCGCGGTGCGTCGGGCATGCTGTACGGGCCGTCAACTGCTCGTCCCAGTCACCGGTTGAAGGGGCGTCATTGACGGTGGGGACGCCCACCAGCAGCAGCGCGTCCGGGGTGGCCGACGGGTGGGCGGCGACGGCGAGGGCCCGCAGCGCCCCGGTGTCGGAGCCGGCCAGCACCAGCGGTGCGGCCGCCCCCTGGGCGACCTGGGCGACGTCGGCCGCGGTCCGCTCGGTGTCGGAGGCCCGGTCCAGCTCCAGGACGTGCACCACATAGGCGTCGGCCGACAGCCTGCGGCCCAGCCGCTCGTACACCCCGGGGTGCTCGCCGCGGCCGGGGAGCAGCACGACCGTGCCGCGCTGCAGCAGGCCTTCGGACGGGTACCAGCTGGCGGTGCGGGTGGCGACAGGGGCGGTCATCGGGCACCCGCCACGGCGACCCGGGCGTCGGCGGAGCCGGCACCGGTCGAGCTGGCACCGGTCGAGTCGGTACCGGTCGAGCCGGCACCGGCGGCGCGGTCGCGGCGGGCGACCTCCGCGCGCACCAGCGGCAGCAGTTCGCGGCCGTAGTCCAGCGCGTCCTCCAGCGGGTCGTAGCCGCGGATCAGCAGGGTGGTCACCCCGATGTCGACGTAGTCGAGCAGTGCCTGGGCCACCGTCTCCGGGGTCCCCACCAGCGCGGTCGAGTTGCCGGCGGCGCCGGTGGCGGCGGCCGGGGCGGTCCACAGCGCCCGGTCGTGCAGCTCGCCCTTGGCCGCGGCGGCCAGCAGCCGCTGCGAGCCGGCGTTCTGCGGCTGCGCGCCGGGGCCGGTGGGCAGGATGTCGCGGCGGCTGCCGACGAAGGAGCCGGCCGCGCCCCGGGACCTGATGGTGTCCAGGATGCCGTGGGCGCGTTCCCAGGCGGCCTCCTCGGTGGCGCCCAGGATCGGCCGGAACGAGACGCTGATCCGCGGCGGGGTGGTCCGGCCCGCCGCCAGCGCGGCGGCGCGGACCGAGGCGATCTGCTCGGCGGTCTCCGCCAGCGGCTCGCCCCACAGCGCGAAGACGTCGGCGTGCTTGCCGCCGACCCGGTAGGCGGCGGCCGAGGAGCCGCCGAAGTACAGCGGGATGCGCGGCTGCTGGGCCGGCTTCACCTCGGAGTGGAAGTCGGCGAAGCGGTAGTAGGTCCCGTCCAGCCCGAAGGGCTCGTCCTCGGTCCAGGAGCGGGTGAGGATGTCCAGGTACTCGTCGGTGCGCTGGTAGCGCTCGTCCTTGGGCAGGTGGTCGCCGTCGCGGCGCTGCTCGGCGTCGTGGCCGCCGGTGATGATGTGCACGGCGACCCGGCCGCCGGAGAACTGGTCCAGGGTGGCGAAGGTGCGGGCGGCCAGGGTCGGTGCGACGAAGCCCGGGCGGTGCGCGACCAGCAGTCCCAACCTCTCGGTGTGGGCCGCGACATGGGCGGCGACCTGGGTGCCGTCCGGGCTGCTGGAGCCGTAGCCGATCAGGATCCGGTCGAAGCCGGCCTGCTCGTGGGCCTGGGCGAAGCGGCGGGTGTAGTCGGGGTCGACGACCGGGCCGCTGGGCGGACGGGTCTCGGAGACGTCCCGAGTTCCGATCATTCCGATGAACTCGACTGGCATGGGGTCAGTTGCCTTTCACAGAAGTGGCGACCGGGCCGAGTGCGGCCCGTCCGGCGGCGAGCAGGGACATGTCGTCCTGCGGGGTGTGCACCCGGCTGCAGAGGACGTCGCGGTGGTGCCGCTGCAGCGGGTTGTCATAGGTGAGTCCGTGGTTGCCGACCAGGGCGACGGCCTGTTCGACGGCGCCGATGGCGGCGCGGGTGCCGAGCACCTTGGCGCCGCCGGCCTGCCGGGCCGCCGCCGGGTCGCCCGCGTCGACGTCCGCGGCCAGGGCGCGGACCAGGCGTTCGGCACCGCTGAGGGCGATGTCGATCTCGCCGACCGCGGTCTGGAAGCGGGGCAGGGTGGCCAGCGGGGCGCCGAGGGCGCTGGGGACGCGCTCGTGCAGGAAGCCGGTCAGCCACTGCTGGGCGGCCCGGGCGACGCCCAGGTAGAGCGCGGTCAGCCCGAGCGAGTTCCAGGCCCCGCCGGTCTCGTCCCGGCCGCCGCCGCTGCCGGGCTCGGCAAGACCGGCGACCTGGCCCAGCGGCACCCGCACCGCCTCCAGCAGCACGTCGTCGCTGCGCGAGGCGCGCAGGCCCAGATGGTTCCAGGTGGGCAGCACGGTGACGCCCTCGCTGCCGCCGCGGACCAGGAACGACCCGACCCGGGGCACCGGCTCGTCGGTGCGTGCCCAGACCAGCATCCAGCCCAGTGCCTCGGCGCCGGTGGAGAAGATCTTGTGGCCGGTCAGCTCCCAGTGGTCGCCGCGCGGCACCGCCACCGTCCGCGGCAGCCCGCCGCGCACCGGCGAGCCCAGCTCCGGCTCCACCCGCAGCGCGTTGACCAGCACCGGGCGGGTGGTGGACTCGTGCAGCAGCAGCTCGTAGGACTCTTGCGGCCAGTCGCTGGAGCGGGTCTGGGCGGCATGGGTGAACAGGGTCATCGCCGTCACCAGGGCGACCGCGGGATCGCCGGCGCCGAGCGCCTGGAGGATGCGCACGGTGTCGGCCAGCCCCGCGCCTGGGCCGCCGTGGGCACGGCCGACGGTGGCGGTCAGCAGCCCGGCCTGGTGGACCGCGGCGACGCCCCGGTAGGGGAAGCGGGCGTCGCGGTCGTGCTCGGCGGCGTCGGCCGCCAGTACGGCGGTGAGCTCCGGGAGCCGGTCCAGGGCCGGTGGGGTCAGCTCCAGCAGCGGCGGGGAGCTCATGCGTCGACCAGCACCCGGTTGCCGACGAACTGCTGACGTTCCGTCTGCTCGCGGACCAGGGACACCAGGGTGCCGTAGTCGCGGGCGTCCGCCAGCGGGTCGAAGCCGCGGATCAGCAGGGTGCCGACGCCCAGCGCGGTGTAGTCCAGCAGCGACTCGGCGACCTGCTCGTAGGAGCCGACCAGCGCGGTCGAGTTCCCGGCGGCGCCGGTGGCCTTGGCCACCGCGGTCCACAGCCGCTTGTCGTGGACGTCGCCCTTGGCGGCGGCGTTCAGCAGCCGCTGCGAGCCCTCCTGGGCCGAGTGGTCCAGGTTGATGACCTTGCGCAGCTCGCCGGCCCGCTCCTTGGTGAGCCGCAGGATCTCCTCGGCGCGCTGCCAGGCCTCGGCCTCGGTCGCGGCCGGGATCGGGCGCAGGCTGACGCTGAACCTGGGCTCGCGGCCGTGCGGCGCGGCGGCCTCGCGCACCTGCTGGATCCGCTCGGCGATGCCGGCCAGCGGCTCGCCCCAGAAGGCGTAGACGTCGGCGTGCTTGGCCCCGGCCCGCACCGCGTCCTCGGAGGCCCCGCCGAAGTACACCGGGATCGGACGGGACGGCAGCAGCGCCGACCTCCCACCGCGGACCTGGTAGAACTCGCCGTCGTAGTCGAAGGGTTCGGTGGCCGTCCAGGTCTTCCTGACCACGTCCAGGAACTCGTCGGTGCGCCGGTAGCGGGTCGGCTTGTCGCTCAGGTCGCCGTCCCTGGCCTGGTCGGCGTCGTCGCCGCCGGTGATCACGTGCAGCGCGATCCGGCCCGGGTGGAAGGCGTCCAGGGTGGCGTACTTGCGGGCGGCCAGGGTGGGCGAGACGAAGCCGGGGCGGTGCGCCAGCAGCACGCCCAGCCTGTCGGTGTGGGTCAGCACCTGGTCGGCGACGGTGAAGCCGTCGGGGCTGGCGGAGGAGTGCGCGACCAGCACCCGGTCGAAGCCGGCCGTCTCGTGCGCCCGGGCCAGCTCCTTCACATAGCCGGGGTCGATGGCGTTCCAGGAACTGCCGCCGCCGGACTCGCTGAAGGGGGCGGTGGCGGCTATGCCGATGAACTCGATGGACATGGCTGTCCCTTCTGTTCTGGATCTTTGTCGATTAATTGATCAGTCGTCAGCGGGTGAGCATGGGCTCGGTCTTCGTGAGCCCGGCCCGCCAGTCGTCCGCGTGGTGGCAGGCCACCTCGCGACTGCCGACCCGGGGCTGCAGGGAGGGCTGCGCCCGGCAGGCCTCCTCTGCGAACCGGCAGCGCGCCGCGAAGCCGCAGCCCTCGGCCGGCTGCGCCAGCGTCCAGGCCGGGCGCGGCAGCCCCGCCCGCAGCTGGGCCGGGTGCAGGTCGTGCTCGCGGCGCACGCTCGGCGCGGAGGCGGTGAGCAGCGCGGTGTAGGGGTGCAGCGGTTGCGACAGCACCTCGGTGGTCGGGCCCTGTTCGACCAGCCGTCCGCGGTAGAGCACCGCGATCCGGTCGGCGATCCCGGCCAGCGAGCTGAGGTCGTGCGAGATCACCACGACCGCCAGGTCCAGCTCGGTCCGCAGCCGGTCGAACAGCCGCAGCACATGGTTGCGGTTGGACGCGTCCAGGGCGCTGACCGGCTCGTCGGCCAGCAGCAGCCGGGGCCGGGTGACCACGGCGCGGGCGATGGCGACCCGCTGCCGCTGGCCGCCGGAGAGCTGACCGGGCAGCCTGTCCGCCAGGGCGGCGTCCAGGCCGACCTGCTGCAGTGCCCCGAGCACCCGGTCGGCCCGCTCCTCGCGGCCGGCCCGTCCGGCAGCGACGGCCAGTGGCTCGCCGATCAGTTCACGTACCGTCAGATCGGGGTCCAGCGACCGCAGCGGGTCCTGGAACAGGTACTGCACCGCGCCCGAGCGGCGGAACTCGCGCAGCGCCCGTCCGCGCAGACCGGTGACCTCGGCGCCGTCGACCAGGATCCGTCCGCCGGTGACCGGGGACAGCCCGACCACCGAGCGGGCCAGGGTGGTCTTGCCCGAGCCGGTCTCACCGATCACGCCCAGGATCTCGCCGGCCCGGGCCTGCAGCGACACCCCGTGCAGCACCTGCTGCCCGGGCCGGCCGGCCCGCCGGCCGAAGGCCACACTCAGGTCCTCGACCTGGAGCAGCGCGTCCGTGCTCTGTTCCGCGGTCATGCGGTCACCTCCTCGCGTCCGGTTCCGGCCAGCGCCAAGTCGTCCGCGCGCACGCAGCGGGTCCTGCGGCCCTCGCCGGCCGGGCGCAGCGGCACCGGCTGGTCGCTGCGGCACTGCGGCGCCGCGTACTCGCAGCGGTCCGCGAACCGGCAGCCGGTGGGGGCCTCGCCCGCCTCCGGCGGCCGTCCGGGGATGACGGCGAGTTCGCGCCGCCCCCAGTCGCCGATGGAGGCCACCCGCAGCAGCGCCTCGGTGTAGGGGTGGGCCGGGGCCGCCAGCACCTGCTCGGTGGGGCCGTCCTCGACCACCTCGCCGGCGTAGAACACCAGGATCCGGTCGCAGACCTCGGCGACCACCGCCAGGTCGTGGCTGACCAGCAGCAGCGCCAGGCCGCGCTCGGCGCGCAGCTGCGCCAGCAGGTCCAGCACCTCCGCCTGGACCACGGTGTCCAGCGCCGTGGTGGCCTCGTCCGCCACCAGCAGCTCGGGGTCGCCGGCGACCGCGGTGGCGATCAGCACCCGCTGCAGCATTCCGCCGGACAGTTCGAAGGGGTAGCGGTGGAACACCTCCTCCGGCTGGTGCAGCCCGACCGCGCCCAGCAGCTGCACCGCCCGCTCCCGGGCCTCGGACCGGGACAGGCCCTGGCGCACCCGCAGCGGTTCGGCCAGCTGCCGACCCACCGTCAGCGAGGGGTTGAGGTAGGAGGCCGGGTCCTGGAACACCGCGCCGAGCCGCTGCCCGCGCAGCCGCTCCCAGCCGCGCCGGTCCAGCGCGGTGAGCTCGGTGTCGCCCAGCCGGGCCGTCCCCTCGGCGACGGCGCAGCCGGGAGGCAGCACCCCGAGGACGGAGCGGCAGGTCAGCGTCTTGCCGCTGCCGGACTCGCCGACCAGACCGACCGACTCCCCGGCCCTGACCGTGAAGGAGACGTCGCGCACGGCCTCGGTCCGGCCGCCGTTGACGGTGATCCGCAGACCCTCCACGGCCAGTACCTCCGGGGCCTGTTCAGGCGGCGACAGCGGCATCGGCCTTCTCCTCTCGGACGGGGGCGGTGGCCGCGGCCCGGACCGGACGCACCGCGTCCGCGGCGCCGCCGTCCCGCAGGGCGTCCGCCAGCAGGTGCAGCGCACCGACGGTCAGCATGATCAGCACCCCGGGCAGTACCGGGGCCCAGGGCTGCTGGGCCAGGAAGCCCAGGTCGGAGGCGAGCATCCCGCCCCAGGTGGGTGCGGGCGGCTGGACCCCCAGGCCGAGGAAGGTCAGCGAGGTGACCGTGAGCAGGCTGGTCGCCAGCGCCTGGGCGGTGGTCACCGCCACGGTCGGCAGCACCTTGCTCCAGATGTGACGGCGCAGCACCCAGCTGCGCGAGGCCCCCATCAGCTCGGCCGCCTCCACGTAGGGGACCTGACGCAGCCCCAGCGCGGCGGCCCGGGTGACCCGGAAGAACAGCGGGGCCAGCAGTACGCCCAGGGCCAGCATCGCCTGGTGCAGTCCGTTGCCCAGCACGCCGACCGCCGCGATGGCGAACAGCGTGAACGGCAGTGCCATCAGCGCGTCGACGGCCCGCAGCGCGGTCCACTCGAAGACCCGGCCGAGCCAGAGCGAGGCCAGCCCCGGGACGATGCCGAGCACCAGCGCCGCCCCGACGGCCTCCAGCGCGCCGGCCACCGACAG
This sequence comes from Streptacidiphilus jeojiense, assembly GCF_000719095.1. Taxonomy (GTDB): domain Bacteria; phylum Actinomycetota; class Actinomycetes; order Streptomycetales; family Streptomycetaceae; genus Streptacidiphilus; species Streptacidiphilus jeojiensis. The sequence goes on from NZ_JOEH01000021.1 coordinate 102,382, forward strand.
ACCGGTGCCGGAGAGCAGCCGGCTGAGCACGTCGCGGCCCAGGTAGTCGGTGCCCAGCAGATGGGCGCCGCTGGGTCCCTGGAGGACGTGGGCGGTGTCCTGGGCCAGCGGGTCCTGCGGCGCCAACTGCCCGCCGAACACCGCAAGCAGGGCCACCAGCAGCAGCACCGCCAGCGCGCCGCGGGCGACCGGGACCCGCAGGGTGTTCCGCAGCGTCCTCATGCCGTCGCCCCTTCCGGGATGCTGATCGCGACCGGGTCGCCGGAGGCGGCGGCGCCCCTGCGCCCGCGCCGCGCAGCCGGGTTGAGCGCCGCCAGCCCGGCGTTGACGGCCAGGTTGGCGATCAGCACCACGCTCGTGGTGACCAGCAGGGTGCCCTGGATCACCGGGACGTCGTGCTCCTGGGCCGCCTGCAGCGCCAGTTGGGCGATGCCGGGCAGGTTGAAGATCCGCTCGGTCACCACCGCGCCGCCGATCAGCATCGGCACGCTCATGCCCAGCACCGTCAGCGCCGGTCCGGCCGCGTTGCGCAGCACATGGCCGAACAGCACCCGGCGCGAGGACAGTCCGCGCATCGACGCCCCGGTCACGTAGTTCTCCCGGAGCGCGCCCACCAGCGAGGTGCGCAGCTGCCGGGCGATCCCGGCGGCGGCCTCCAGGCTGAGCGCGAAGGCCGGCAGCAGCGAGAACCGCAGCCACTGGACCGGGTCCTGGCCGAACGGGACGTAACCGCCCGAGGGCAGCGCGCCCAACTGCACCGAGACCACCGCGATCAGACCGATGGCGATCACGAACGCCGGCAGCGTGCCCAGCACCGCGCAGACCGCGGTCACCGCCCGGTCCACCTTGCCGCCGTTGCTCAGCGCGGCGGCGATCCCGCCGGCGCCGCCGAGCAGCACCGCCATCAGCAGCGCCAGACCGGCCACCGAGAGGTCCACCGGCAGCGCCTGCCAGACGCTCTGGGCCACCGGCACGGTGGTGAACCAGGAACGGCCCAGGTCGCCGTGGAGGGCGTGGCCCAGCCAGCTGAGGAACTGCACCGGAAGTGGGCGGTCCAGGCCGAACTGATGGTTCATCCGGGCGATGTCGGCCGGGGTGGCGGTGTCGCCGAGCACCGCCGCACCCGGGTTGGCACTGGACAGCGCGCCCAGGCCGAAGGTCAGCACCGACGCCAGCAGGAACACCGTCGCGGTGGTGAGCAGCCCCTGGGCCAGCGGCTTGGGGGCCCGGGCGATGCGGGCCGGCAGGGCGGCGCTCACGAGACGGTCACCCCCTCGAAGCGCTGCACCACGACGTCGGCCGGGAGCTGCGAGACGCTCTTGTGCCGGGCCAGGATGCGCGGAACGGTGTAGAGGAAGACATTGGGCATGGTGCGCACCGCGAGCGCGGTGGCCGCCTGCAGCACCTCGGCGTAGTGGGGGGAGTCCAGCGGGGTCGCCGAGACCTTCGCCACCGCGGCCAGCAGCTCCGGCGGGGTGCTGCGGCCCGGGTTCATCAGCCCCTGCGGGCCGAACAGCACCTGGAAGGCCTGGGCCGCGGAGTCGCGTCCGGCGAACTGGTCCACGAAGACCTGCTGGGAGTGCTGGACGTAGGCGACCTGGGTGGCCTGCGCGGCCGGGATCACCGAGATCTTCGCGTTGATGCCGACGGCCTTGAGCTGCGCCTGGATCTGTTCCGGGACGCCCTCGGCGGCGGTGGTGGTCAGCGTCAGGTCCAGGCCACCGGCGTGTCCCGCCTTGGCCAGCAGGGCCTTGGCCTTGGCCGGGTCGTAGGGGTAGAGGCTGTCGGAGGCGGTGTCGTGGCCGACGTAGCCGGGCGGGAAGGGCTGGTTGCTGACGGTGCCGTAGCCGAACTGCGCGGTCTTCAGCAGCGCCTGGCGGTCGATGGCGTACTGCAGCGCCAGGGCGACGTCCGGGTCGGTCAGCGGGGCCTTGCCCGAGTTGACGTCCAGCACGGCGACCACCATCGAGGGGATCACCTGCACCTCCAGGCCGGCCGCCTTGGCGGCGGCGACCTGGCTGCCGGGTATCTGGGCCACGTTGTACTGGCCGGACTGCAGCGAGGCGACCACGGTGGAGGCGTCCGGCAGCGGGTACACCTCGAAGCCGGTGAGCTTGATGTTGGCCGCGTCCCAGTAGCCGGGGTTGCGCCGCAGCACGGCCTTGGCGTTCTGGGTGTAGGAGCTGAGGGTGAACGGACCCGCGCCGACCGGCTGGGTGGCCAGCCCGGCGGCGTTCGCCTCGAAGGCCTTGGGGCTGACGATCATCCCGGTCTTCCCGGCCAGCAGGCTGGGTATCTGGTAGTCGGCCTGGGTGAGCTTCAGCACCACCGTGGTCGGGCTGCCCGCGGTCACCTGCGAGACGTGCGCGAGCTGTGCGGCGACCAGCGACTTGGGGTCGGTGCGGCCCCGGTCCAGGCTCTTCTTCACCGCGGTCGCGTCCAGCGCGCTGCCGTCGCTGAAGGTCAGTCCGGAGCGCAGGGTGAAGGTGATCTCGGTGCCGGTGGCGTTGTAGGACCAGTGCGAGGCCAGCGCCGGGACCGGATTGCCGTTGGCGTCGAGCTTGGTCAGCGCCGCGTAGACCAGCGAGAGGTCGTGGACGTCCCAGCCGGCCGAGGAGAACACCGGGTCCCAGGAGGTCGGCAGCTCCCAGCCCCACTTCAGCGTGCCGGTCCCGGTGCCGGAGGCGCCCGCACCGCTGGAGCTGCCGCAGGCGGTCAGAGCGACGGCGGCACCGGCCCCGAGGCCGAGTCCGAGGAACGAGCGTCTGGCGAGAGCAGAAGTCATGATGGGGCGTCACCTTCGGTCGGGGCGCGCCGAATCGCCCCCTGGCGGGGGAGCACGGGCAGCGCGGGGCGCCGGGCCACTGGCGGCCGGCGGCGCGGGCAGGCATGGGGGAGGGCAGCAGCAGGCGGCAGACGGGGCGGTGCGGGCGGCGCCGACCGACGGCGGTGTCGGTCGAGTGGGACGCAGCTGCCTGCGGATGTCTGCGGGAGATGCTCTACGGAGCAGTGGACTACTCGGCTTCAACCGACGGGGACCGGTCGCTCCCCGGAATGTCGGAGCACGAGTACGAGGGGCGCGGGACGGCCGGGGCGCGGCGGCCGCGGGTGTGCGGCGGCCGGATGGGCCCGGGGCGGCGGGTCAGCGACAGAGGGCGCTGGAGGTGCGCCGCAGGTCCACGTAGCGGCACACCACGGCGGGGTGCGTCGTAAGCATGTGCCTATCGTGGCGGGCCGGGAGGCCCGCTGTCAATGGACACCAAGAGGTGTCTCTTTGAGTGGACGTCAGCCGGCGGCCGATCCGGTCAGCGCCGGATGCCCGGCCGCCTCGTCCGGGTGCAGCCACAGCGGCCCGCCGGCGGTGTCCAGCCGAAGGCCCTGCTCAGGGGGTGTGCCGGGGGTGGTCAGCAGGGCCAACTCCGGTTCGGTCAGGCTTCGGTGGAGCTCCAGCGCGGCATCGGCCGAGGGCAGTTCCGGGGCCGCGTCCAGGGTGCCGCCGACCGCCCGCACCGCCTCGGCGCAGGCGCTGTGCGGGCGCCATCCGGGCACCACCCGGTACCCCAGCGGACCGCGCAGCAGCAGGGTCGGCAGCGCGTAGCGGAAACCGTCGTCCAACTCCTTGGCGCGGCCGGGGTGCGGTCCGGTGGCGTCCTCGGGGTCCATCGCCTCGGGCAGCGGTGCGCGCGCCTCGGCGCGGTCCGAGCGCACCGAGGCCAGCACGAAGTCGGACCGGGCGTCGGCGCGCAACCGGTCCAGGTCCAGCCCGGGGACCGCGCGCAGGCAGGCCAGCACCCGCTGCTCGGTGTCGGCGGGGCGGCCCAGGACGAACACCGACTCGCGCAGCCGCCGCAGCACCCGCTCGGCGACGGTCGGCCCCTGCAGTTCGGCGGCGCGCGCCGCCAGCGCGGAGGGCCAGCTGGAGCGGGCCACCCGGTCCAGCCGCTCGGTGCGCGGGGCCCCGGTGTGCGCGGCCACCTCGGCGACGTAGCGGCTGTACCAGAGCGCCTCGGCCTCCGGGTCGGGCGCCGGGTCGTCGTCGGTGTCGAACAGGATCGCGTAGGCCCGGCGCCAGCGGGCCCGTCCGGCCAGCTCCAGCCGCAGCCGGCGGAACACCGGCTCGGAGCCCCAGGCCCAGGGACAGAGCGGGTCGGTGTACTCGACGACCTCCAGCGCCGGCGCCGTCACACCGCGACCCGAGCGGCCGGCAGCGAGGCCAGGGTGGTGCCGCCGAGGATCCGCCGGGCGCTCTCCTCGATGTCGCGCCAGACGTCGGGCACCCCGGAGGCCGCGCCGGGGTAGTCCAGCGCGCCCAGCGGTTCCCCGCGCAGCGTCATCAACTCCCCGTCGGCGGCCAGGATCACGTCGAGCAGGCTGATCTGGTCGGCGGGCCTGCCCAGCCAGTAGCCGCCCTCGCAGCCGCGCTGGCTGCGGACCAGGCCGGCCCGGCGCAGGTCGCCGAAGACGGACTTGAGGAATCTGAACGGGATCTCCTGGGAGGAGGCGATGCTCTCGCAGGTGAGCGGACGCGCCGTGTCCTGGGCGAGTTCGAGCAGGGCCCGCACGGCGTAGTCCGCCTTCGCGGATATGTGCATGGTCGTCAGTATCCCGTGCCACGGCCCCTGCGGGCAATGGACACCTCTTGACATCCTTTCCGTCCGGCTCCTACGGTCGCAGACGTCCCCGCCCTCTCCCGCAGCCCCTGGACGGCCCGATGACCACGCAGCCCGCCACCTCCGGCAGCACCGCGGCAGCCGCGGCAGGCCCGGCGTCCTGCGACGGCTTCCACCCCGACCTGCCGGACCGTCCCGTGGCCGGCGCCGACCCGGCGGCCCGCTTCCGGGTGCACCACGTCCGCGCCGACGACCTGGACGGGGACACCGCCCAGACCGGCGGGATGCGGCGGTTCGCCGCGATCAGCGGCGCCCGGGTCGGCTCCGAGCGGATGTGGATGGGCCAGACCCATGTCGCCCCGGCGACCGCCTCGGCCGACCACCACCACGGCGCCTCCGAGACGGCGATCTACGTGGTCAGCGGACACCCGGAGTTCGTCTTCCTGGCCGACGGCGACGGCGACGGCGACGGTGGCGGTGGCGGGGGCTCCGAGCAGGAGGTCCGGCTGCGGACCGGTCCGGGCGACTACATCTTCGTGCCGCCGTTCGTCCCGCACCGCGAGGAGAACCCGGACCCGGACGACGAGGCCGTGGTGGTGATCGCCCGCAGCACCCAGGAGGCCGTGGTGGTCAACCTGCCCGGACTGCACGTGCTGCGCCCGGAGCAGCCGCACGCCCACTGACGGCACCGCGCGCTAGGCTGCCGAGGTGTTCTCTCCGCAGGGCCCCACGCTTCGCGAACTCACCGTCCAGGCGCTCTCCTCCATCGAGCACGGCTACGACCTGCTGGCCCCCAGCTTCGACCGGACCCCGTTCCGCACCTCCGAGCGGGTGCTCGACGCGGTGGCCGGCGCGCTCGAACCGCTGGGGCCGTTCGGCGCCGGGGTCGACCTCTGCTGCGGCACCGGCGCGGGCACCGCGGTGCTGCGCGGGCTGTGCGGGAAGCGGGTGGTCGGGGTGGACTTCAGCGCCGGCATGCTGCAGGTGGCGCGGGCGGCCGTGCCGGACACGGAACCGGACACGGAGTGGGTGCGTGCGGACGTCCGCCGGCTGCCGTTCGCCTCGGAGTTCGACCTGGCGGTGAGCTTCGGCGCCTTCGGCCACTTCCTGCCCCGGGAGCGTCCGGGGCTGTTCGCCCAGGCGTACGCGGCGCTGCGGCCCGGCGGCCTGTTCGCCTTTCCGGTCCCGGCCCCGCCCCGGGTCGGCTCGTGGCCGTACTGGGCGCTGTGGGGATTCGACGCGGGGATGCGGGTCCGCAACGCGCTGCTGCGCCCGACCTTCGTGATGTACTACCGCACCTTCCCGCTCCCGGCGGTACGGGCCGAGTTGGAGCGGACCGGCTTCGCCGTCTCCACCGTCCCGCTGACCGCGCTCGGCGAGCTCCCCGACGGCGCCCCGCGCTGCCGCCTGGTACTGGCCCGCCGCCCGGCCTGAGCAGCGCCGGACGCGGTCCGGGCAGCGCCGCACGCCACGCCGGAGCACGGCGGCGGGGGTGGTGCGCGCTTCCGGTCTGGGCGCCCGCTATCCTCGTACCCACGGCGGAGGGGCTCGCCGTAGAACCGCAGCATTCCGCTGCCAACGGTCCCTACCTGGCGGTCTACCTTTCGGCGACCCTGATTTCAGGTAGGAGAGCCATGCCCCGTTCACCTCGTCGTGGAGCGTTGATGCCCGTATCCGAACCGGAGCCGGGGCGGACCCGGCTCTGGGATGTCCTGGCCGTCGTCTCCATCGGCGGTGGCCTGGGGAGCGTCGCCCGCTACGGCCTGGCGCAGGCCTGGGCCACCCCGGCCGGCGGCTTCCCCTGGGCGACGTTCACCACCAATGTGCTCGGCAGCCTGCTGCTGGGCGCGCTGATGGTCTGCGTCATCGAGGTCTGGCCGCCCTCGCGCTACCGCCGCCCGTTCCTCGGGGTCGGCATCCTGGGCGGCTTCACCACCTTCTCCACCTACATGAACGAGACCCGCGGCCTGATCGCCACCGGCCACCTCTCGCTCGCCGACGCCTACGCGCTGAGCAGCCTGATCGCCGGACTGGCGGCGGTCTGGACCGGGGTCGCCCTGGTCCGGCGGCTGTTCGGGCTCCCGGTGCGCCGCGGCCCCAGCCGCCGCAGCGACAGCGGCCGCACCGCCACCGCACCGCCCCGGGCGAGCCGCCCCGCCGAGGAGCCCTCCGCCGAAGCCGAAGGAGTGTCCAGATGAGCCCGTTGCTGCACCGCCGCCGGGACCACGACCGGGACGAGGACCGGTCGGCCGAGCCGCGCGAGGAACTGACCGGCACGGCCCTGCGGCTGACCGTGCACCTGGCCGACGGCGAGCAGTTCCAGCACCGTCCGGTCTACACCGAGATCGTGCACCGGGCGCACCGCGCCGGGCTGGCCGGGGCCGGCGTCTTCCGGGGGATGGAGGGCTTCGGCCGCAACTCCCGGATCGTGCACACCTCCCGGCTGCTGGACCTGGCCGACAGCCTGCCGCTGCTGGTGGTGATCATCGACACCCCGGAGCGGATCCGCGGCTTCCTGCCCACGCTGCGCCGGATCAGCCCGCACAGCCTGGTCACCGTCGAGGAGGTCGAGGTCGTCGCCCCGGCCGACCCGCCCGCCGATCCGCCCGCCGACCCGTCGGCCACGACGGCGGGGGAGCCCTGATGCCGGTCCTGATGGTCTTCCTCGGCGGGATGGTCGGCGCGCCGCTGCGCTTCCTGACCGACCGGGCCGTGCAGCGGCGCCATGACAGCGTCTTCCCCTGGGGCACCCTGGTCATCAATGTCACCGGGTCCTTCGTCCTCGGCGCCCTGGGTGCCGCGTCCGCGCACCACCACCTGGTGCCCGACCTCGGCCTGCTGCTGGGCACCGGGGTGTGCGGCGGGTTCACCACCTTCTCCACCTTCTCCTACGAGACGGTGCGGCTGATGGAGGACGGCTCGCTGGCCGAGGCCGGGCTGAACGCCGTCGGCAGCCTGGGTCTGGGCCTGGCCGCGGCGGCGCTGGGCTACGCACTGCTGACCTGGCTCTGACCCGGCTCTGATCCGGTTCCGCTCCCGCTCCGACCTGCGCCGGAGCGGGCAATGTCCACTGGCTGAGTGGGGATTGCCCGGAGTTGGCGGAGCGGTTACCGTGATCCGTGGTCATGAGTGTCAGCGTCAAGCCCTGGCTTGCTGACCGGCAACCCTCGTCCGCGGTGGGGTGCTCCAGGTGATGACCCGACAGGACGCCCCGGTCCGGTAGGTGCGAGGGGTCCTGTAAGCGCGAAGCCCGCCGGTGTCCCGTCGAACCCGGCGGTACGACCACCGACCGCCATGACCGGAGAGGCTTCCTGCCATGCCCGCAGAATCCCCAGACAGCGCCGCCGCCCATCCGCTGGACAATCCGGCCCGGGCCTCGCTGCTCGGACCGCATGCGCACTTCGCGGAGCGGAAGGGGGAGGTGCTCCGCTACCCCGCCGACGTCACGGTCTTCGTGGCGCTGCCGGACGAGCCCGACGAGCAGACCTGGCGCGATGTGGCCGCGCTGATGGGGCCCGGCGCGGTGGTGCCGGTGGCCGGGATGGCGGGCGCGCCGCCGGCCGACTGGGAGACGGTGATGGACCTGCCCGGTGTCCAACTGGTCGACGACGGTGTCGCCGCAGCCCCGGACGACGAGGCGGTCCGGCTGGGCCCGGACGACGTCCCGGAGATGCTGGCCCTGGTGGAGCAGGCCAAGCCGGGTCCGTTCCTGCCGCGCACCGTCGAGATGGGCAGCTACCTCGGCATCCGCCGCGAGGGGCGGCTGGTGGCGATGGCCGGCGAGCGGCTGCACCCGCCGGGCTGGACCGAGATCAGCGCGGTCTGCACCGCCGACAGCCACCGCGGCCAGGGTCTGGCCGGCCGACTGGTGCTGGCCGTCGCGCACGGCATCCGGGCCCGCGGGGAGACCCCGTTCCTGCACGCCGCCGCGAGCAACACCAACGCCATCCGGCTCTACAAGTCGCTCGGGTTCCGGCAGCGCCGCGAGGTGCGCTTCATGGCGGTCCGGATCCCGGCCGAGGCCGCGGAGGCGCTGGCCTGAGCCCATCCACGGGGTGGACGAGTGACGGGCGGTCCGTCCGTCTTACGGCGGATCCGAGATTCCGTCATATGCCGGAAGACAATGCCAATGGCACGGGCATAGCGTCGTGGTACTGAATCGCTACGCCGCGTGGCGGGCGGACTCCTGGACCGATCGGGGGGTTCTCCGGCCCTGCCGGAGGGAGAGTCATGACCCCGAGCAACAGGACGCCGAGCAACAGGACGCCGAGCAACAGGCCGACGCCGAACATCGAGACGCCGCACCCCGAAACGCCCTACCGCTGCCCACTCGACTGGACCGTCCCGGCGCAGCTGCGGCAGCGGGCCGCCGAGCGGCCGGAGGCGGTGGCGCACCAGGTCGTCGACGGGGCCGCGCTGACCCTGGCGGCCTGGGAGGAGTCCTCGAACGCGGTGGCCCGGGGGCTGGTGGACCGCGGTGTGGTGCCCGGCGACCGGGTGCTGCTCCCGTGCTCCACCGCGGACTGGATCGACTACGCGGTGGCCTGGGTCGCCGTGCTCAAGACCGGTGCGGTCGCGGTGCCGGTCTCGCAGGCGGCCGGCGCCGAGCAGACCGCCACGGTACTCCGGGCGTCCGGCGCCGTCGGCGCGGTGGGGCCGGTCCCGTCGGGGCTGCGCTGCGGCTGGGTCGCCGGCGTGGCCGAACTGGCCGAAGGCCGGTCCACGGCGACGTTCGGGATCCCGACCACCCGGGACGGCGTCGCGGTCACCCCCGTGTCCGACGCCGAGATCATCTACACCTCGGGGACCACCGGGGTCCCCAAGGGAGTCGTCGCCACCCACGCCAACATCCTGTACCCGCTGATGCATTCGCTGTCGCGGCAGGCCAGCACCGCCCTGCACTCCCTCCCGCCAGGGACCACGGTGGGCCAGGGACTGCTGGTCCAGCCGCTGGGGCCGAGCCCGCACGGCGTGCTGACCCTGCCCCGGTTCAGCCCCCAGGCACTGCTGCGGGCGGTCGAGCAGTACCGGCCCAGCCATGTGGTGATGGTGCCGGCCATGGCGATCGCGCTGGTCAACGCCGCGGCCCGGAGCTCCTACGAGCTCGGTTCGGTGCGTCAGGTCCGCACCACCAGCGCGCCGATCCATCCGGCCACCCTGGCGCAGCTGGCCGAACTGTTCCCCGCCGCGCGGATCCGCAACGTCTACTCGACCACGGAGTCCTGGCCGCGTCGGATGGGCACCGACTACGACCCGGCCCGGCCCAAGTCGCTGGGGCGTCCGTCGGCGGGATCACAGCTGCGGATCGTCGGCGCCGACGGCCGGGTCGCTCCGCCCGGGGTGGCCGGGGACGTCCAGCTGCGCAGTGAGGCGCCGCAGCGCCGCTACGACGGCGAGAGCAGTGCCTCCCAGGTGTTCCTCGCGGACGGCTGGACCCGTACCGGGGACATCGGCGCGCTGGACGCGGACGGCTACTTCTACCTCGTCGACCGCAACCCGGACCTGATCAACACCGGCGGTCTCAACGTGTCCAGCCTGGACGTCGAGGCCAGCATCATGGACTACCCCGGCGTCATCGAGGCGGCCGTGGTCGGAGTGCCGCACCCGGTGCTGACCGAGTGCGTGATGGCGGTGGTGCGGGCCGCGCCCGGACTGTCCACCGAGGCGCTGAGCGCCTACGTCCGGGAGCGGCAGGGGATGGCGGCGCCGCACCGGATCGTGGTGATGGACGATCTGCCCCGGAACATGCTCGGCAAGATCGACAAGCGACAGCTGCGGACCCTGCTGACCGAGGGCTCCGGCGAGCAGACCCATGTGCCGCCGGCCACCCGGACCGAGGAGGCCGTCGCCGAGATCTGGGCGGTCGCCCTGGACGTCGACCGGGTGTCGGCCACCGACGACTTCCTGCGGGCCGGCGGTTCGTCGCTGACGGCGATGGAGGTGATCGCCCAGGTCTCCGAGCAGTTGGGCAAGGAGCTGCGGCTCCGCGACCTGCTGGACACCACCAGCCTGCGGGCGTTCGCGGCCCGGGTCGACCGCGCTCCGGCGGCCGCCGGGGAACTGCTGTGACCGCCCGGGTCGACGCGGCCGCGCCGGTCGCCACCGCCAGGACCTGCCCGGTCTCCTTCCCGCAGGAGTCGCTCTGGCCGCCCTCGGGGCTCTCGGCCATCAACGTCCCGGCGGTGCTGCGGTTCCGCGGGACGTTCGACGTCGGGCACCTCTACCAGGTGCTGGGGGTCCTGGTCGGTCGCCACGAGGCGCTGCGCACCGTGCTGGGGAGGAACGCCGACGGGGTGCTGGCGCAGCGCATCGCGCCCACCGGCTCGCTGCCGCTGGAGGCCGCCCGGCACCGCGGCACGCTGGAGTACGTCCTCCCGCGCCTGCTGCTGGCCGGCTCCGAGCGCCCGTTCCGGTTGGACGGCGGGCCGTTGGCCCGTGCCGAACTGCACGGATTCGGACCGCAGGACCATCTGCTGATCCTGTGGATGCACCATGCCGTCTCCGACCTGGCGGCGAGCCGGGTCGTGGTCGAGGAGATCAAGCAGCTCTGGGCCGGTGCACAGCCGGCGCCGGTCCGGGCCCAGATGGCCGACTTCGCCGTGCGCGAACGCGCGGTCCGGGCGAGCGCGGCGCAGCGGGACCACTGGGTGAGCGCGCTGCGCTCGGCCGACGACCTGTTGGGACTGCCGGTCGCCACCGGCACCGAGCACCTGGCCCTGCGCCCGTCGCTGCCGCTGCTCCCGAAGGAGGTGCTGGAGTCGCTGGAGCGGTTGGCAGCCCGGCACCGGACCACGCTGACCGCGGTGCTGGCCGCGGCCGTGGTCGCCGCACACACCGGCGGACGCGCGGACGCCGGCAAGGTGGTGCTGGGACTGACCATGAGCAACCGGGAACTGCCCCGGTTCCGTTCGACGGTGGGCTGTCTGACGGACCAGCTTCCGCTGGTGGTGGACGCCGGCGGGAACCCGACCTTCGGTCAACTGCTGGACCGGGTGCGGGAGGCGCTGCTGGACGCCTACGACCACCGGCTGCCGCTGGGAACGCTGCTGCCGCTGCTGGGACGGCAGCGGCCGCCGGTCTTCGCGGTCAACCTGAACTTCCTGCCGCCGAGCCCGCCCGGCACCCGCCCGGCCGGTCCGTACCCGCCGGTTCTCGGCTCGGCCGGCGCAGCCGTGCCCGGCGAGGTGGAGTTCCCCTACGGGATCGTGAAGACCAGGCCGGACCCCTGGTGGCTGGGCGACGCCGTGCTGGCCTACCGGCCCCGGATCGACGGTCGCGGCCTGGGCGGCGAGATCGAGGGCGACGCCGCCCTGCACTCGGTCGACGCGGTGGCCCGCCACGGCCAGCGCTTCAGCGCGCTGCTGGCCAAGGTCGCCTGGAATCCCGGGGCCACCGTCGGCTCGCTCGTCGTTCCCAGGGGGTGAGCGGACGTGGACCCCATCCATCACCCGTCCACCTACTACCAGCGGGACTGGTTCTCGGCCTGCCGTGACGCCCGCTCCTGGTTCAGCACCCCGGTCGCCTGGAACCTCACCGGTGCCCTGGACCCGGCCGCCCTGACCCGGGCCCTGGAGTCCCTCACCGGCAGGCACGACGCGTTGCGGACCTCGTTCCGGAGCCGGGCCGACGACGTCGACCAGGTGGTGTGGCCGACGGTGCAGATCGACCTGCGCACGGTGGACCTGTTCGGTGCCCCCCGTCCCGAGGCGGCCGTCGACGACCGGATCGTCGTGGAGTCCGGACGCCTCCGACTGCTGGACAGCCCGCCGTTGTGGCACGGACTGCTCTTCCGGCTGGGCCCGCGCCGGCACGTGCTGGCGCTGTTCATCCACCATCTGGTCTTCGACGGATGGTCGCACGGGGTGCTGCGGGACGAGTTGGTGCGCTGCTACCGGGCGGAGGCCACCGGCAGGCCGGTCAGGCTGCCGCCGCTGCGGGTCCAGCCGGGCCGCTTCGCGCAGTGGGAACGCGGCCACCGGGACCCCGCGGCGGAGGCCTGGTGGCACGACCGGCTGGCCGCGCTGCCGCCACTGTCCCCGTTGCCGCAGGTCGGCGGGCACTTCGTGTCGCGGGCGATCCCGGACGTGCCCTGGGAGGCGATGGTGACGCTGGGACGGCTGGCCCAGGCCGAGGGCGTCGGAGTGGGCGCGGTGCTGCTGGCCGTGCTGCTGGCCGCGCGCCGACCGGTCACCGGTGACGACGTGGTCATCGGGATGACCCGCGCCGGCCGTGACCGTCCGGAGCTGCAGCGGGTGGTCGGCCCCCTGCTGGACCACGTGCCGGTACGGGTCGACCTGTCCGGACGGCCCCCCTTCCGGGAACTGCTGCACCGGGTGCACCGCGCCCACCGCGAGGCGATGGCCCATCAGCTGCCCCTCGGCCTGATCCGCCGGGTGGTGCCGGAGGACCTGGGCCCGCGCGGCGGCCGGCTGTACGACACCCGGTACAACTACCTGCCCTACGGCTCGGCGAGAAGCGGGGTCATCACCGCACCGGGCGGCGAACTGACGGTCACCGACCGCGCGTTGGAGCCCACCCGGCTGGCGCCGCGGCACACCGAGGACCACCCCGAGGTACTGCCGCTGAGCTATGTGCTGCGGCACCAGCGCGACGGCGCGCTGCGCGGGGAGGTCTGCGTCCACGACGGGCTGTACTCGGCCGCGCGGACGGCCGAACTCGCCGAGTCCTTCAGCACCGCGCTGGTCCGGGTGGCCCGCGAGGAGGCCGTCCAGCCGCTTCCGGCGCGGCCCCCGACGGTCGCGCCGGCCGGGGCACCGGCGGGCGTGCGGCACCGCGACGCGGCGAGGTGAGCCGCGGTGGCCCAGACGACCGCGCCCGCCGTCGCCCGCAGCCCCGGCGGACCGGACACCCGCAACCGGGCCGTCCTGGTCGTGGTCTGCCTGGCCAACTTCCTGGTGCTGGCCGACGCGACCATCGTGAACGTGGCGCTGCCGACGATCCGCACCGCGCTGCGGCTGTCGCCGCTCGGACTGCCCTGGGTGGTCAACAGCTACACCTTCGCCTTCGGCGGGTTCCTGCTGCTCGGCGGGTACGCCGCGGACCGGCTGGGGCCGCGGCGGGTGTTCACCGCCGGGATGGTGCTGTTCGCGCTCGGCTCGGTGGTGTGCGGGCTGGCCGGGTCGAGCGCGGAACTGGTCGCCGGCCGGACGGTCCAGGGGGTGGGCGGCGCGTTCGGCTGCCCCGCCGCGCTGTCGGTGGTCACCCTGGCGTTCCCGGGGGCGGCCGAGCACACCCGGGCGCTGGCCGGCTGGAGTGCGGCCGGGGCCGGGGCGATCGCCCTGGGACCGATGATCGGTGGCGTGCTCACCGGGGTGCTCGGCTGGTGGGCCGTCTTCCTGGTGCCGGTACCGCTGTGCCTGGGCGCGGCCGTCGCCGGATGGCGCCTGCTGCCCGACGGGGGACCGGCGGGAAATCCCCGGAAGGAGCGGAGCGGTCGGCCGCCGGGCCGTCTCCCGGTGCTGCGGCTGACCGGGGCGGACACCGTGCTGGCACTGACGTCGGCGGCCCTGGTCGCGGTCGGCTACACCAGCACGCTGTGGGTCCAGACCATCCTGCACTGCGGCCCGGTGCAGGCCGGACTGGCGTTCCTCCCGCTCAGCGGCGGGATCCTGCTGGGGGCGGGCGCCGCGCCCGGGCTGGTCCGCCGGTTCGGGGTGCGGGGCTCGGCGGTCGGCGGACTGGTCGTCGCGGTGGCCGGGCTGGCCCCGCTGTCGCGGCTGCCGGCCGGGGCAGGACTTCCCCAACTGCTGCCCTGGCTCGGGCTGCTGGCCTTCGGATTCGGCGTGCAGTCGGTCCCGGTCAGCGTCGTCGCCACCGCCGTCCCCGGCCATGAGGCGGTGGCCTCGGCGGCGTACCAGACCGCCGGGCAGTTCGGCGGCGGCATCGGACTCGCCCTGCTGTCCGGACTCGCCGCGGGCCGTACGGCGGGGTCGCACGCCGCCGGAAACGCCGCGCTGGCCAGCGGATATGACGCCGCGTTCGGTGGTGGCGCGCTGCTACTGGCCGCGGCGGCACTGGTGGCCCTGGTGCTGCTGCGCCCGGCCGAACGCGGCTGAGCGCAGCAGCGGGGCCGACGGGTCGGTCACCGTCCCAGCGGGGCCTCCCAGGTCTGCGCGAAGACGGTGACCCCGTCGACGGTGACCTCGCCGGTGGCCCGCAGCGCGGTCGGCGAGCAGTGCACGGTCGCCGTGGTGGTCACGGTCTCGCCGGTGCTCATGGTGACCGTGGCGCTGTGGCTGCCGAAGGTGACGGTGCGGTCCGGGTCGTCCCGGCGGACGCCCGCCAGCAGGCTGTTGCCGGACCGGAACTGGTGCCCCTGGTCGGTGGTGCTGTCGCCGGAGCCGGCGCTGACGGCGACCTCGACGCCGTCGTGGATGAGGTCACGGGTGATCGTCCAGCTGAGCTCGGCCGGCGGCCCCGAGCCGGCGGTCCGGGTCTCCGGGGCGGGGGCGGGGGGCAGTTCCACCTGGACGCCGGCGTCCGCCTCCAGCGTGGGAACCGTCAGTTCCACCCGGACGACCCGGAGTTCGGCCGGTTCGGCCGGCGGGGTCAGCCGCGGGAAGTCGGAGTCGCACAGCGCCACCCTGAGCCGCTGCCCGGCCGCGACCTGGTGGACGGTGGGGCGCAGCGCGAGGCGGTGGCGGTCGGCCGGGGTCCGGGGGCAGAGCACGCCGACGGTGATCAGCGCGGAACGCCCCTCGGGGTCGACCTCGGTCAGCCGTACGGCGAGCCGTCGTATTTGCGCGTCCGGAGCGTCCGGCCGGTCCGGCAGATCCGCTCCGGTCGCGAGGGTCACCACGACCTCGGGCCGGCCGGCCACGATCAGACCGTCCGGCAGCGGTGGGCTCTCCAGCACCACCGAGCGCATGTCGTCGTCGTGCTGGTCCTGGGTCGGAAAGGCCTCGCCGAGGCCGAGTCCCGGCACCCCCCGCAGCGCTCCCACCGTGGGGTCGGACCGGTACTCGGCGATGATCCGGCCCGGGTCGGGCTGCTCCGCCGAAGCGGGCCGGAGGACGGTGTCGCCACGGGTCGCCAGCGAGAGGGCTCCGTCCGCGGGCGGCCAGCAGGGGTGGGCCCGCCACCGCGGCCGGGGTCCCTGCTGGTACAGCGTCACCGGGGGCTCGTCCATCACTCCGGTGTCGCGTCCGCGCAGCCAGTGGTCCCACCAGCGCAGCGCCAGGGTGAGGAAGTCGACCGGTGCGACGGCCGCGTGCTGCGGCATGACATGGCCCCAGGGCCCCATCAGCAGCTTCTTCGGTCCGCTGATCCGTTCGTAGGCGCGCACCAGGGGGTCCGGGAAGGCGTCGTGCCAGCCCCCCACGCACAGCGCCGGGACCGTGATGGCCGCGCCGTCGATCGCGCGCTCGCGCCAGACCGGGTCGCCCGGGCCGTGCCGGGCGAAGTCCAGCAGCACCGGCTCGGTCCGGTACAGCCGGCGCTGCCAGCGCTGCTGCTCGGCCTCGGACTTGTGGTTGATCAGCGGTGGCAGCAACTGCTGCACCAGCATCGAGGTGCCGCGGTTGGCCAGCGCGTGCAGATCGCCCCGCGCGCCGTCGGGGTGGACGGTGTCCACCTCCGGATCGAGCCCGTGCATCAGCGGGATGATCGCCCGCAGCTGGGGCGGCCCGAGGCTGGCGGTGCGCAGCGTGGTGATCGCCCCGTAGGAGTGGCCCCACATGCCGACCGATCCGTCGCACCAGGGCTGCCCGGTCGCCCAGTCGATCGCCGCGACCGCGTCGTCGCCGTCGCCCGGGTCGAACTCGGGGCGGCGCTCGCCGTCCGACGAGCCGGTCCCGGCGAGGTCCACCAGCAGGCTGGCGTAGCCGCGTTCGGCGAACCAGCGGGCCGGTCCGTCATGGGCGACCCCGGCGACGAAGTCCTTGCGGTAGGGGAGCACGGTCAGCAGCAGCGGAACCGGTCGGTCGGTCACCGGGCGGTAGAGGTCGGCAGCGAGGGTCTGTTGGGGAACGCCGGTCGGAATCCTCACGTCGCGCACCACGTCGACCGCGAGTGCGGCCGGGTACTCGGATTCGCCGGTGGGCCGGAGACGGGTCATGGGTCCTCCCCGCGTGGGGCACGGACGAGGGTGCGAGCACGAGCCACCCTCTGCAGCTCAGCATTCTACGACTGAGAAGTGCTTTGGATGAAGGTCTTTGACGGAGGATCAGAATCCGTTCGGCGGGCACCGGCGGTGCCGCTCAGAAGTGCTTCGCGAAAACCTCTTGACGGAGGTGCGGTGGCGGCAGTTCATTGATTCGCGTAGGCCAGTCAACGACGGCCGGTCAGCGCCGCCCACCGCGCTTTGACGGTTCGTCACCCACGTCGGCCGACGGTCGGCGCCACCTGCCCCGCCCCGCCCTTCCTGCCGCTGAGTCCGGCAGCCGACCGGCAGCCACCGCAGCTGCCGGCGCAGTACTGAGGAGGCAATGGTGCGTTCCTTGACGACGACCCGTAGACAGGCCCTGATCGCCGTGGCCACCGCTGCGGTGCTCGGCCTGGCGGCGTGCTCCAGCAGCGCCAAGCCGCCGACGCAGTCCGGCACCGGCTCCGGCAGCGCCGGCGGCCGGGTCGGCGGCACCCTGACGGTGGTGACCGACGTGTCCCCGCAGACCCTGGACCCGGCCAAGGCGGTGCAGAACGACGCCTGGTTCACCGAGCTGGCGTACGAGCCGCTGATCGTCCGTCACTCGGACGGGACCCTGGTGCCGGGCCTGGCCGCGTCCTGGTCCTACACCGGCACCGGGAACACCACCTTCGTGCTGCACCTGCGGTCCGGGGTGAAGTTCTCCGACGGCAGCGCGCTGACGGCGCAGACCGTCGTCGACGACCTCAAGTACGTGGTGGCCTCCAAGGGGCAGATGGCCCCGTTCCTGGCCGGCGACACCTTCACCGCGACCGATCCGCTCACCGTCACCATCACGGCGGGCGCGCCCAACCCCAACTTCCCGCAACTGCTGACCCAGGACTACGTGGTCGGCGGGATGGTCAGCAAGGCCGGTCTCGCCGCTCCGACCGGACTCGGCACCAGCACCGCGGGTGCCGGGCCCTACATGCTCGACGCGGGCCAGAGCGTCACCGGGGACCACTACACCTACGTGCCCAACCCGAACTACTACGACGCCAAGTCGGTCTCCTGGCACAAGGTCGTGATCCGGGTGGTCTCCGACGTCCAGTCGGTGCTCAGCACCGTCCAGACCGGCCAGGCCGACGTCGCCCAGGGCGACCCGCAGACCCAGGTCGCGGCCAAGCAGGCGGGCCTGACCGTCGCCTCCTCCCCGCTGCTGTGGTCCGGCGTGGTACTGGCCGACCGGGACGGCAAGCTGGCCAAGCCGCTGGGCGACGTCCGGGTCCGGCAGGCGCTGAACTACGGCACCGACCGCACCTCGATCGTCAACGCGCTGTTCAAGGGCCTGGGCGAGCCGACCAACCAGATGACCGTCCCGGACGGGTACGGCTACGACGCCCAGCTGAACTCGACCTATCCCTACGACGTGAACAAGGCCAAGGAGCTGCTCACCGCGGCCGGCTACGGGAGCGGGTTCCAGCTGAAGATCGTCACCCCCGACTACCAGCAGCTCAACATCCTGGCGCAGGCGCTGAAGCAGCAGTGGCAGAAGATCGGCGTGGACCTGCAGATCACCGACGACGCGGACGCCAACAAGTACGCGGCCGCCGCGTTCGGCGGGGCCTTCCCGGCCTTCATGACCTCCTTCGGCGCCATCCCGGTCTGGATGGAGGGGCCGTCGCTGTTCATGCCGACGGCCGCGTTCAACCCGCTGCACACCGCCGACGCCAACCTGACCAAGCTGTACAACCAGGAGGCCGTCTCCTCCGGGGCCGCGCAGGCCGCGCTGGACCAGCAGATCGAGGGCTACCTGGTGCACCAGGCCTGGTTCGTGCCGGTGGTCACCACCGGACTGCCGTACTACGCGCGCAACACCGTCAGCGGCATCAGCACCTCGGCCACCGAGCCGCTGCTCGACCTCTACGAGGTGCAGCCGGCCGGCTGAAGCCGGTGTCCCTTCAAGGATGTCGTGTCCCTTCAAGGATGTGAGGTGCACCGATGGTCCGTGAGGCGATCAGATGGCTGCTCTCCTCGCTGGTACTGCTGTTCGTGGTCACCGTCCTCACCTTCGTGCTGGTCGCCATGGCGCCCGGGGACGCCGCCAAGGCGATCCTGAACGCCCGCAGCGGCGGCTACACACCGCAGCAGTACCAGGAGATGCGCCGCATGCTGGGCCTGGACCAGTCGCTGCCGGTCCAGTACTGGCACTGGCTGGACCACCTGCTGCACGGGAGCATGGGCACCGACCTGTTCAACGGCCAGTCGGTGACCCAGGCCCTCGGCAGCCGGATCGGCCCGAGCCTGTCCGTCATCGTGGCCACCCTGGTGGTGTCCGGGCTGGTCGGCGTGGCACTGGGCATCGTCAGCGCGCTGCGCGGCGGCGTACTGGGCCGGCTGGTGGACGTGGTGTCGCTGGGAGGGCTGGCGATCCCCAACTTCTGGCTGGCGCTGGTGCTGGTGGAACTGTTCGCGGTCAGGCTCGCCGCCTTCCCCGCGACCGGGTACACCCCCTTCGGCACCGATCCGGTGCAGTGGCTGCGGGGTCTGGTGCTGCCGGTGCTGACGCTGTCGGCCGGGGCCGTGGCGTTCATCGCCAAGCAGACCAGGGACGCGATGTCGGACGTGCTCTCCCAGGAGTTCGTCACCATGCTGCGCGCCCGCGGACTGTCGACCCGCTCGGTGGTGCTGAAGCACGCGCTGCGCAACGCCGCGATCCCGGTGGTCACCCTGCTGGGACTGCTGCTGGTGAGCCTGCTCGGCGGGACGGTGGTGGTCGAGGACATCTTCGCCATTCCCGGGCTGGGACAGCAGGCGATGACTGCGAGCGCAAGCCATGACCTGCCGATGATCGAGGGGGTGGCGTTCCTGTTCACCGTGGTCGTGGTGGTCACCAATCTGGTCGTGGACGTCTCCTACCGGCTGCTCAACCCCAAGGTGCGTGCCTCATGACGGCGATCATCACCTCGCCGGAGACGGTCCAGGAGACCGGACCGGCGGCGCCCGCCCCCGGAAGGCCCTGGCGCGGCCTGCTGCGGCAGCCGCTGGGGCTGCTGTCGGCCGGGTACCTGCTGCTCCTGGTCGTGGTCGCGGCGGCGGGAACGCTGCTGACGCCGCGTGACCCCGAGGCCGACGATCTGGCCCACACCCTCTCCGGGCCGAGCGGCGCGCACTGGCTGGGCACCGACCGGCTGGGTCGCGACGTCTTCAGCCGGCTGATGGTCGGCAGCCGGCCGACCCTGCTGGGAGTCGCGGAGGCGGTCCTGGTCTTCGTGGTGCTCGGGGTCGCCCTCGGCATGGTCGCCGGCTTCGCCGGCGGCCGGACCGACCGGCTGATCGCCCGGCTCGGGGACCTGGTGCTCGCGGTTCCGGGCATCATCGCCCTGCTCATGGTGCTGGCCGTGTTCCCCGACAACAACGCGGCGGCGATGATCGCCTTCGGGCTGATCAGCAGCCCCTCGCTGCTGCGGGTGGTGCGCGCGGTGACCATGGCGGTCCGCAACGAGCTGTATGTGAAGGCGGCCCGGCTCTCCGGCCTGAGCACCCCGGCGATCCTGCGGCGCCACATCCTGCCCCGACTGGCCGGTCCGGTCATCGTCCAGGTCTCGCTGTTCGCGGCGAGCGCGGTGCTGGCGGAGACCGCGCTGTCGTTCCTGGGACTGGCCACTCCCGAGACCCAGGGCCCGAGTTGGGGCAACATGGTCGGCGAGGCCGCGAGCGTCATCAGTGTGGACCCCTGGCTGCTGGTGCCCACCGGGGGGATGCTGGTGGTCACCGTGCTGGCCCTGGGGCTGCTGGGCGACACCGTCCACGACCTGACCGTGGGGCGAGCCCGGGGGAGCGCGGTCCGGCCTGTCCGACGCCCGCGCCCGGCGGTCCGCACCGCCGTCGCCGTCGCCGCCGCAGACGTCGCCGCAGCCGTCGCCGACGGGGCTCCGACGGAGCAGGGGGCCGCTGCCCCGCTGCTCTCGGTCCGCGGACTGACCATCGCCTTCCCCTCACCGGAGGGCGAGGTCACGGTCGTCCGCGGGGTCGGCTTCGACGTCGCCCGGGGCGAGTGCGTGGGGATCGTGGGGGAGTCCGGCTGCGGTAAGACCGTCACCGCCCGCAGCCTGGTGGGCCTGCTGCCGGGCGGCGGGCGGGTGGTCGCCGGATCGGTGGCCTTCGACGGGCGCGACCTCGCGGATCCGGCCGGACGCGAGGTCGCCCGCCTGCGCGGCTCGCGGATCGGGCTGATCTCGCAGGAGCCGATGAGCGGGCTCGACCCCTCCTTCCGGGTGGGGTCCCAGCTGGCCGAGGTGGTCCGCCGGCACCACCGCCTGACCAGACGTCAGTCCAGAGCAAGGGCACTGGAGTTGCTTGCCCTGGTGGAACTCCCCGATCCGGCTTCGGTGGCGCGGAGCCATCCGCACGAACTGTCCGGCGGCATGGCGCAGCGGGTGTCGATCGCGCTGGCCCTGGCCGGCGAGCCCGACCTGCTGATCGCGGACGAGCCCACCACCGCCCTGGACGTGACCGTGCAGGCCGAGATCCTCAACCTGCTGCGGTCGCTGCGGGTGCGGACCGGGATGGCCGTCGTCCTGGTCACCCATGACTGGGGGGTGCTGGCCGACCTGTGCGAGCGGGCGGTGGTGATGTACGCGGGCGAGGTGGTCGAGCAGGCACCGGTCAGCGATCTCTACCACGCCCCGCGCCATCCCTACACGCTGGCCCTGCTCGCCGCCAATCCGCATCTGGCAGCGGTGGGGCAGGAGTTGCCGGCGATCCCAGGTACGGTGCCGCCGCCGTCGGCGTGGCCGGCCGGCTGCCACTTCCAACCCCGCTGCGGCTACGCCACCGAGGAGTGCGGCGCCGGTGCGATTCCGCTCGTGACCGTGGCCGGCGGGCACCAGGCGCGCTGCATCCACGTCGACCGGCTGGAGGCGGCACGATGACCGGCACGGACATCGACACCGGCAACGCCACCGGCCGCGCCGACACCGTTCCGCTGCTGGAGACCGAGGGGCTGACGGTCCGTTACCACCGTGGCCGGCGCCGTCCGGCGCTGACCGCCGTGCACGGGGTCGGCCTGACCGTGGGCCGCGGCGAGACCGTCGCCCTGGTCGGCGAGAGCGGTTCGGGCAAGTCCTCGGTGGGCAACGCCGTCCTGGGGCTGACTCCCGTGGACTCGGGCAGCATCCGCTTCGACGGCGAGGACATCACCCGGGCCGACCCCCGCCGCAGACGGGCCCTGACGGCGCAGATCCAGGCGGTCTTCCAGGACCCGTACGGTTCGCTGAACCCGGTGCGGACCATCGGGCAGAGCCTGGTCGAACCGCTGCTGGCGCACCGACGCCCCGACGCGGGGGCCCCGCGCGACCAGGTCGCCGCGGCGCTGGAGCGGGTGGGCCTGCCCGCGGGCGCGGCCGACCGCTACCCCGCCCACTTCTCCGGGGGGCAGCGGCAGCGCATCGCCATCGCCCGGGCCCTGATCGTCCGCCCCCGACTGATCGTCTGCGACGAGCCCACCAGCGCCCTGGACCTGTCCATCCAGGCCCAGGTGATCAACCTGCTCAACCGGGTGCAGCGCGACCTGGGGGTGAGCTACCTGTTCATCACCCACGACCTGGCCCTCATCCGCCACATCGCCCACCGCGTGGTGGTGCTCTACGGCGGGCACGTCATGGAGGCCGGGCCCACCGAGCAGGTCTGCGACCGTCCCCGCCATCCCTACGCACAGGCCCTGCTCGCGGCCGCCCCGGTGCCGGACCCCGAGGAACAGGCCGTTCGAAGGAGCGGCCGGCCTTCGCGTGGCACGGCCGGCGCCGGCGCCGGCAGCGCCGGGCCGGCCGTGGGCTGTCCCTTCGCCCCGAGGTGCCCGTACGCGGCCGAGCCCTGCCGCCGGATACGCCCACCGCTGGAGAGCGTTGACGGCGGGCAGCTGGCCTGCTTGCGTTACCCCGAGATCGCGGAGCCCAGCGCCGTCCGAGGGCCGGGGAGCCGCCAACCTGAGGAGATCCCCCATGCCGATGCCAGGCCGCTGCCGTGAGTCCGGGCGGTCGCGCTGCTCCGAGCGAGGCGTGGCCGCGTGAGTGCGGTGACCATCTACGACGTCGCCACCAGGGCCGGGGTGAGCATCTCCACGGTCTCGCAGACGCTCAACCGGCCGGAGCGGGTCAATGCCGCAACCCGGGAACGGGTGCTGGACGCCATCGAGGAGCTGGGCTTCGTCCCCAAGGCGTCGGCGGTCAGCCACGCCCGCCGCGGCGTCGGACGCATCGGCGTGTTCGCGCCGTTCACCTCCTACGACTCCTACCGGCGGCGGCTGATGGGGGTGCTGTCGGAATCCGACGGCACCGCCCGTGACATCGTGGTCTACGACCACGTCTCCGCGGCGGCCACCATGTCGCCGCTGCTGCGGACCCTTCCGGTGACCGGCCGGCTGGACGGCCTGCTCATCATGGGGCTCCCGCTGGACGACGCGCTGGCCCGGCACCTGATCACCCGTCGGCTGCCGACGGTGCTGGTGGACAGCAGACGCCCGGAGTTCAGCGCCGTCGACGTGGACGACGAGGAGGGCGGCGCCATCGTCGCCCGCTACCTGCTGGAGCGCGGCCACACCTCGTTCGCCTTCGTCCAGGAGCCGCAGCAGTCCTTCGCGTTCGTCTCCCAGGGGCAGCGGCGCAACACCGGCTTCCTCCGGGTCCTGGCCGAGGCCGGCCTCGACCAGGACCGGGTGCACACCGTGCTGGTGCGCAACGACATCGCCGGGGGGCACGAGGCGCTGAACCAGATCCTGGCCCGGACCCCGCGGCCGACGGCGGTGTTCGCCCACCACGACCTGCTGGCCGCGGGCCTGCTGCTGGAGTGCCGGCGCCGCGGCGTCCAGGTGCCGGGCGAGTTGGCGATCGTCGGCTTCGACGACAACAGCATCGCCGAGGCGGCCGGGCTGACCACCGTGCGCCAGCCGCTGGAGGAGTCCGGCACCATCGGCGCCAGGCTGCTGACCGGGCTGATCGCCGGGACGTCCACCTCGGTCCAACGCATCACCCTCGGACTCGAACTGGTGGTACGCGACACCACCTGACACCTGAAGGCCGTAGCCCGCGAGAGCGAGGTACCACGATGTCCGCCGAGTGCATCCACGACGTGAGGATCGTGCGCGACGCGCGCATCCCGATCCCCGCCGACGGCCCCTCCGGGCCCCGCCAGTCCCTGTCCGCCGACCTGTACCTGCCGGTCACCGACGACCCGGTGCCCGCGCTGGTGTCGGTCACCCCCTACCGCAAGGACGCCCTCGGCGGGATCGGCGCGGCCGGGTCGCTGCGCTGGTTCGCCGCCCACGGTTACGCCTGCCTGCTGGTGGACTTCCGCGGCACCGGCTCCTCCGACGGCCGGGCCCGCCCGCCGTTCGACCCGGCCGAGGCCGACGACGGCGTCGCCGCCGTCGAATGGGCGGCCGGGCAGCCCTGGTGCACCGGCGCCGTCGGCATGTGGGGACTGTCCTACGGTGCGGTGCTGACCCTGCGTACCGCCGCGCGCCGGCCGGAGCACCTCGGGGCGATCATCCCGGTGCTCGGCATGCCGGACCCGGAGCGGGACTTCATCCACCCGTCGGGCGCGGCCGGCTGCCTCGCCCCGCTCGGGGTGTGGGGTCTCGGCACGCTCCGCGACCTGCTGCTGCCACCGCTGCACGCCCACCGGAGCGAGGACGAGCAGCGGCGCTGGCGGCACCGGGTGGAACAGGCCGAGCCGTATCTGCTCGACCTCTACCGTCACCGCCCCGGACACCGGGTGTGGCGCGAGCGGGTGGTCGACGCCTCCGCGGTCACCGCGCCGGCCCTCTGCGTGGCCGGCTGGCGTGACATGTTCTGCGACGGATCGCTGCGCGCCTACGAGCAACTGCGGGGGCCCAGGAAGCTGTTGGTCGGTCCCTGGATGCACACCATGCCGCAGGAGTCGCCGTTCGACCCGGTCGACTTCCACGCTCTGGCGCTGCGCTGGTGGGACCGCTGGCTGGCCGGGGTCGACAACAGTGTCGACCGGGAACCCGAGGTCACCCTCCGGGTGATGGGGCACCGGCCGCAGTGGCGCGGCTACGGCCACTGGCCGCCGCAGGGGGAGCAGGTCCAGGTGTCCGCCGGGGGCGGATCGGCGCCGCTCACCGCCAGACTGGACCCCTCGGTCGGCTCGCTGAGCGGCCTGTGGGGGATCCCGACCAGCGGCTACGGCCTGCCCGGCGACCAGCACCAGGACGACATGGGCGGCCTGAGGGTGACCGGTCCGCCGCTGGAGCGGCCGCTGCTGCTGATCGGCCGGCCGGTGGCCACCCTGGAACCGGCGCGGGCCTGCGGCTTCGGACGGCTGGTCGTCAAACTCACCGACGTCGACCCGCGCGGGCGCTCCACCCTGATCACCGGCGGCGTCCTCGCGGATCCCCGCACCGACCACCGGGTCGTGCTCGACCCGACCGCCTACCAGCTCCCGGCCGGGCACCGGCTGCGCGTCGTGGTCTCGGACGGCGCCTTCCCGCGGCTGTGGCCCTGCGGCTCCGAGTCGGCGCCGGAGGACCGGGTGCTGCGGCTGGCCCGCCTGGACCTCGCCCTGCCGACGGTCGACGCCGCCCAGGGGGAGCCGGCGGTCCCGCCCGAACCCGGGCAGGACCGGGCCGACGGGACCGACCTCTGGATCGGCGACTCCCCCCGATGGACCGTCAGCCGCGATCTGGTCAACCGGGGCACCACGGTGACGATGGGCGGCGGTCTGTCCGCCCGCACCCCGCAACGGGAGCACCGGCTCGACGTGGAGACGGAGCTCACGGCCACCGTCGAGGCCGCCGTACCCGGAGCCGCCCGGGTCCACGGCAGCACGACCGCGACCGTCCGGCTGGACACCGGCGAGCACCTGCTCGTCCGGGTGGAACTGCAGCTCACCGAGGGCGCGGCGGTGGCCACCGGGACGGTGCACATCGACGGCGTCGAGGTGGTCGCCCGCCGCTGGCACACCGCCGACGACGGCAGCCGCCGGGAGCCGGCCGCCGATCCGGTGCCCACGGCGGCTCAGTAGGGTCCGCTGATCTCGCCGGAGCCGCGGGCCACCAGCCGGGTCGGCAGCACCACCGTGCGCGGGGGCGAGCTGTCGCCGTGGATCCGGGAGAACAGCAGGTGGGCGGCGGTGCTGCCCATGGCCACCGGGTCCTGGGCGATCACCGTGACCGGCGGGTCCAGCTGCGCGGCGAGCAGGAAGTCGTCGAAGCTTACCAGCGCGGTGCCGGCCGGCAGTGCGGCCCTGACGCCGAGTCCGACGATGCCGTTGCTGGCCAGCACGGCCGTCGGCGGGTCCGCCTCGGCCAGCATCCCGGTCATCGCGGCGGTCGCGTCGTCGGCCAGCCGCAGCCCGTGCCGCACGATCGCGGGGTCGGCCGGGATGCCCGCGTACGCCAGCGCGGTGAGGTAGCCGGCGTAGCGCTCCTCGATGGTCCAGATGTCCAACCGGTCGCCCAGGTAGGCGATCCGCCGGTGGCCGTGGGCGATCAGGTGGGCGATGGCCCGGTTGGCCGACCCCCGGTTGTCCACCACCACGGCGTCGGTCTTCAGTCCGGTGGCGGAGCGGTCCGCGCAGACCACCCGGGTGCCGGTGGCGACGGCGTTGCGCAGGAAGCGGTGGCTCCCGGCCACCGGGATCAGGATCAGCCCGTCGATCCGGCGCGAGGTGAACGCCGAGACCACTTCGCGCTCGCGGACCGGGTCGTCCCGGGAGGAGCCGATCAGCACCACGCTGCCCTGCTGCCGGGCCACGTCCTCGACCGCGGAGGCCAGCGAGGCCATGAACGGGTCGGCGACGTTGTCCAGCAGGATGCCGACGGTCTGGGTCAGCTGGCCCTTGCGCCGCAACTGCCGTGCCACGTCGTCCCGCTGGTAGCCCAGGGAGCGGATGGCGCGGTGCACCCGGGCGGCGGTCTCGGGCATCACCCCGGGCTCACCGTTGACCACCCGGGAGACCGTCATGGTGCTGACACCGGCCTGCCGGGCGACGTCCTTCATCGTGGGTCGAGCGGGCACGACCGTTCCCCTCCGGCGAGATCGAACGGTAACGATACAACGCCTGCAAGGCTATTGACGTCGCATCAGACACAGGTTGAGGATCGGAGCGCTGTTAACGATACCAAGCTGACAACGATGTCGACAGGAGTGGCAACGATGCCCGATCCACTGCTTGCGGCACGCGGCGTGGTGAAGCGGTTCGGACACGTCCAGGCCCTGCAGGGGGCCGACTTCACCGCCTACCCGGGCGAGGTGGTCGCGCTCATCGGCGACAACGGAGCGGGGAAGTCGACGTTGGTGAACATCCTCTCCGGGGTGGTCCAGCCGGACGCCGGGGAGATCACCCTGGAGGGCCGGCCGGTCAGCTTCACCGGCCCGATGGACGCCCAGCGGCACGGCGTGGAGACCGTCTACCAGGACCTCTCGCTGGCCCCGCACCTGGACGCCGCCGCCAACCTCTACCTGGGGCGGGAGATCCTCCGCGGCGGCTTCCTGCGCCCCTTCAAGGCGCTGGACCGGCCGGCGATGCGCCGGGCGGCCGTCCAGGCCTTCGCCGAACTGGGGGTGACCCTGCTGGACGTGAACGCGCCGGTGGGCGAACTCTCGGGCGGGCAGCGGCAGTCGGTGGCGGTCGCCCGCGCGGTGGCCTTCGCCCGCAAGGTCATCTTCATGGACGAGCCGACCGCCGCGCTGGGCGTGGTCCAGCGCGGCCGGGTGCTGGACACCGTCCGGCGGGTCCGCGACCGCGGCGTGGGAGTGGTGCTGATCAGCCACAACATGCCGGAGGTGCTGTCGGTCGCGGACCGGGTCGAGGTGCTGCGGCTGGGCCGCCGGGTGGCCTCGTTCCGGGCCGCGGACAGCTCCATCGAGGAACTGGTCGGCGCGATGACCGGATCGCTGGACGAACCCGACGCCGGCAACGGCAACGGCAATGGCGGCGACGGCGACAACGGCGGCAACGGTGCCAACGGCGATGGGGGTACGGCAAAGTGACCCGCAGTCAACTCCCGGAGTGGGCCCGCAGGGCGCTGCGCCGCAACGAGGCCTGGACCTTCGCGATCCTGGTGGTCCTGGTCGCCTACTTCTCCATCTCCGCCCCGGGGAAGTTCTTCACCGTCTACGACATCACCCAGATCGCCGTCAACGCCGCCATCTACCTGGTGCTCGGCGTCGGCATGACCTATGTGATCATCACGGCCGGCATCGACCTGTCCATCGGCTCGGTGCTGGTGCTGGCCGCGGTGGCGGCCGGCGAGTACACCATCCACCACGGCGCGGCCGGGGCCGGCTGGTTCACCGTCGCCGTCAGCATCGTGATCGCCCTCGCGGTGGGCGCCGCCTGGGGCGCGCTGCAAGGTGCGCTGGTCGCGACCGGCAAGATCCCGGCGCTGATCGTCACCCTGGGCGGCCTCGGCGCCGCCCTCGGCCTGGCCGAGATCGCCACCGGCGGCCAGGACCCCTCCGGCGCCGCCGCCACGCACCTGCAGAACAGCCTCGGCTACGGGAAGGTGCTCGGCATCCCCTGGCTGGTGGTGCTCGCGGCGGTGGTCACCGTGGTCTTCGGGCTGCTGCTCGGCGGCACCCGGTTCGGCGTGCACACCTTCGCCATCGGCTCCAACCCGGCCGCCGCCCGGCGGGCCGGCATCCCGGTCGGCCGGCACCTGGTGAAGGTGTACGCGCTGATGGGGCTGCTGGCCGGGCTGGGCGCGGTGATGTGGCTGGCCTCCTACGGCACCACCTCCATCGCCGGGCACTCGACCGACAACCTCAAGGTCATCACGGCCGTGGTGCTGGGCGGCACCAGCCTCTTCGGCGGGCGCGGCTCGGTGCTGGGCACGGTCATCGGCGTGTTCATCCCCGCGGTGCTCACCACCGGCCTGATCGTCGTCGGCGTCCAGCAGTACTGGCAGGACGTGGCGGTGGGCGCGGTGCTGGTCGGCGCGGTCTACCTGGACCAGATCCGCAAGCAGACCCGCGAACGGACCTGAGCGGCCCCCGAGCGGACCTCAGCAGTCAGAAACCCCTCAGCAGAAGGAGACCGGACGCGATGGGAACGACGGCACGAGACAACACAAGAGCCCTGCTGGCGCTGGGCGCGGCGGCCGCACTGGCGCTCACCCTGTCGAGCTGCAGCTCGGGCTCGGGCAGCTCGGGCGGCTCGGGCGGCGCCAAGAACATCACCCTGATCACCGGGGTGAAGAGCGACCCCTTCTACATCACCATGACCTGCGCGGCCCAGGCCGAGGCCAAGGCCAAGGGGGTCGGCTTCACCGCCGACGGCTCCGCGCAGTGGGACGTCTCGGTGCAGCGCCCGCTGATCGACTCGGTGGCGGCGGCCAAGCCGGCCGGCCTGCTGGTGTCGCCGGTGGACACCACCGCGCTGACCCCCTCGCTGAAGCAGATCCAGAACGCCGGGACGAAGATCGGCCTGGTCGACACCTCGGTGACCGACCCCTCCATCGGCATCACCCGGATCTCCTCGGACAACGTCAAGGGCGGCCAGGTCGCGGCGGACGCGCTGGCCAAGCAGATGGGGGAGAAGGGCTCGGTGATCGTGATCAGCGTCAAGCCGGGCGTCTCCACCACCGACGACCGGATCAAGGGCTTCACCCAGGAGATGGCCAAGTACCCGGGTATCTCCGTCATCCCCACCCTCTACGACAACGACCTGCCGGCCACCGCCGCCTCGCAGATCCAGTCCACCCTGGCGGCCCACCCCGACCTCGGCGGGGTGTTCGCCGGCAACACCAACACCGCCCAGGGCATCGCCACCGGTCTCAAGCAGGCCGGCAAGCAGGGCGCGGTCAAGGTGGTGGCCTTCGACGCCGAACCGGACGAGGTCACCGCGCTGAAGGCCAACACCATCCAGGTGCTGGTCGCCCAGGACCCGGCGGCCATCGGCACCCAGGCCGTCGACCAGCTGGTCGCCGCCTTCGACGGCAAGCCGGTGACCGCCTCGATCGGCACCACCATGGTGGCGATCACCCAGCAGAACATGAACGACCCGGCCGTCAGCAAGTACTTCTACAAGGCCGCCTGCTGACCGGTGCCGACGCAGTTCGCCCGCTGTGCTGGGTGGTCGTCGTATGCTCCGTGGCATGACCACCCAGTACGGCACCCGTCCCACCATGAAGGACGTCGCGGCCAGGGCGAGGGTCGGGCTGAAGACCGTCTCCAGGGTGGTCAACGACGAGCCCGGCGTCACCCCGGCCACCGCGGACCGGGTCCGCAGCGCCATCACCGAGCTGGGCTTCCGCCGCAACGACAGCGCGCGGATGCTCCGCAAGGGCCGCACCGCCAGTGTGGGACTGCTGCTGGAGGACATCGGCGACCCCTTCTACTCCGTGCTCAGCCGGGCGGTGGAGGCGGTGGCCCGGTTCCACGGGTCGCTGCTGTTCACCGGCTCCAGCGCGGAGCACCCGCAGCGCGAGCGGGAGCTGGCCATGGCCTTCTGCGCCCGCCGGGTGGACGGGCTGGTCATCGTGCCGGCCGGGGACGACCACCGCTACCTGCTGCCGGAACTGGCCGCCGGGACCGCGGCCGTCTTCGTGGACCGCCCGGCCGAGCAGATCGAGGCCGACGCCGTGCTCAGCGACAGCGTGGGCGGCGCCAGGGAGGGCACCGCGCACCTGATCCGGCACGGCCACCGCAGGATCGGCTTCGTCGGCGACCAGCCGCAGATCCACACCGCCGCCGAGCGGCTGCGCGGCTACCGGGAGGCGATGGCCGCGGCCGGACTGCCGGTGGACCCGGACCAGGTGGCGATGGGACCAACCGATCAGGCGACCGTCGCCGCCGCGCTGGAGCGACTGACCAGTGGCCCGCGTCCGGTCACCGCGCTGCTCACCGGCAACAACCGGATCACCCTGGAGGTGCTGCGGCGGCTGCCGGCGCTGCCGTACCGCCCGGCCCTGGTCGGCTTCGACGACCTGGAGCTGGCCGAACTGCTGGTCCCCGGCCTGACCGTGGTGGCCCAGGACCCGGCCGGCCTCGGCCGCACCGCCGCCGACCTGCTCTTCCGCCGCCTGGACGGGGACACCACCCCGCCCAGGACGGTCCGCCTGCCGACCCGGCTGATCCCGCGCGGCTCCGGCGAGACGGTCGCCCCCCGCTAGCCCGATGGCCGGTGGCCCGGTGGCCCGCTAGCCCGGTGGCCCGCTAGCCCGCCGGACTGACGATCGGCGCGGGGGCGGCCGGGGCGAAGGACGTGGGGTAGCCGGCGCAGCCCCGGACGATCTGTCGGTGCAGGTCGTCCCCGTAGGTGCCGCCGAGGAACTCGCTCTGGGTCTGCGTCGCCCGCTCGTCGGTCAGGGTGACGTCGATGAAGGGCAGGTCGTACTGGCCCGGGGCCCGGCCGCAGTCCTGAACGTCCGCGAGCACATGGACGATGCGCGAGGTGCCCGGGGTGATGGTGAGCGGCAGCCCGTCGCCGGGGGTGAGCAGCATGCCCGCGTGGAACTGCCCGAACTGACTGACGGTCACCGGGATCGGCCCGCTGACGGCGATCTGCAGCAGGATGACGAACCGGCGTCCGCTCAGGTCCTCCGGGATGATGCCGGCGTAGGTGACGTCGGTGATCTCGGAGGGCCAGGGGGCCAGGTCCGGCAGCGGCGAGGACGGCGCGGGCGCGGGTACCCCGTACTGCCCGGCCTGCAGCGCCGGAACCGCCAGGACGCCCAGGACGACGGCGGCCGCGGCGAGCAGCGTACGGCGGGTGGACCTGCCCAGGCCGTGCCACCACGCCCCGAGCCGCCCCTGGAACGCCTCGGCGGACGCCTCCTCCGGCGGACCGGACGGGACGTCCCCGGACTCCTCGCCGGGTACTTCGAGCGGGCCCACCTGTCCGACCCGCTCAGGTCGCTCGCGACGGTCGGCCATTCCCCGCCCCCCTCGTACGAGCGAGCGATGCCCGATGCCGCGGCCGGCCAAACGCGGCCGGCCGTCGGTACCCGTTGTGAGTGCCCGTCGTCAGCGCCGATTGTCAGTACCGGGTGGAAGACTCGCGCCATGAACGAAGACAAGGCCAAGGCCGACCTGGTCCGCTACCTCCAGACCGCCCGCGAGGCCCTGGTCTGGAAGCTCGACGGGCTCTCCGAGTACGACGTCCGGCGCCCGCTGACGCCGACCGGCACCAATCTACTGGGGCTGGTCAAGCACGTGGCCAGCGTGGAGCTGGGCTACTTCGGCGACACCTTCGGCCGGCCCTCCGGCGAGCCGCTGCCCTGGTTCGAGGACGACGCCGAACCCAATGCGGACATGTGGGCCACCCCCGACGAGTCCCGCGAGGACATCGTCGGCCTGTACCGCCGCTCCTGGAAGCACGCCGAGACGGTCTTCGCCGAGCTGCCGCTCGACGCCGTCGGCCGGGTGCCGTGGTGGCCGGCCGAGCGCAGCGAGGTGACACTGCACCAGATCCTGGTCCACATGATCGCGGAGACCGACCGACATGCCGGGCACGCCGACATCGTCCGTGAGCTCGTCGACGGCTCGGCCGGGCTGCGGGAGGGGAACGACAACTTGGGCGGCGATCCCTCCGGGTGGGAGGAGCACCGGAACAGGCTGGAGGAGGCGGCGAAAGCGGCGAAGGAGGCGAAGACGGCCGATCCGGGGCTGCCGGCGTAACGGCACGGCAACGGTTGCCGCGGATCGTGAAGAATCTGTGTTCGCCTTGTCGTTCGTTCAACTAGCTTGAGCCCCCTCATAATTGGGACAACGGGGGGTCTCGATGGCCGAAAGACCTGCACTGAGCATGCTCGTTCTGGACGACTGTCCGACGGTGGAGATCCTGCTCTCGGGCGATCTCGACGCGACCGCGGACCGGGCGCTGTCGGAGGTGGTGGCCGGGGTGCTCATCGACCCGCAGGTGGTGCGGATCGAGGTGGACGTCGCCGGGCTGGCGTATGTCGACGCCTGCGGCGTGGCAGCGCTCTTCCGGGTCCGGCAGCGGGCCGCGAACTTCGGGGTCTGCCTGCGCCTGGTCCAGGTGCGCCCGCCGCTGCACCGGCTGCTGGACTGCGCGGAGGTGTGGCGCTCGCTCGCCGACCCGGAGTGACGGTGCGTGGGAATTGGGTGACGGGGATGGGGGAGGGGGTATCGCGCCATTCTGCCGGGGTTGACGGTGGGCGGGGGTGGGGAGATCTCTGTGGGCACAGGTGGGCCTGCTAGAGTCGTTGATCATTCATCAGAACCAGGCTCCGGGAGCGAAGATGGCGGATTCGACGGAGTGGATGAAGACGGACCTGGGCGAGGCCCCGCCCAGGATCGACCTGCGCACGGACGTTGCGCACACGGCCCGGATGTACGACTACTTCATCGGCGGCAAGGACAACTTCCCGGCCGACCGTGAGGCCGGCGACAAGGTCATCCAGAACGCGCCGTTCGTCACCCACGCCGCCCGCGCCAACCGCCGCTTCCTGCGCCGCGCCGTGCACCAGTTGGCGGCCGAGCACGGGATACGCCAGTTCCTGGACATCGGCACCGGCATACCCACCTCGCCCAACACCCATGAGATCGCCCAGGCGGTGGACCCGGCGGCACGGGTGGTCTACGTCGACAACGACCCGATGGTGCTCGCCCACGCCCGTGCCCTGCTCACCAGCGCCAAGGCGGGCCGCACCGCCTACATCGACGCCGACCTGCGGGACCCGGCCGCGATACTGTCCTCGCCGCAGCTGCTCGACACCCTGGACCTGGACCAGCCGGTGGCGCTGATGCTGATCGCGATCATGCACTTCATCCCCGACGACCAGAACCCCTACGGCCTGGTCGACGAACTGCTGCAGGCCCTCCCGGCCGGGAGCTTCCTGGCGTTGTCCCAGGTCACCCATGACTTCGCCCCCGACGAATGGGGTCAGGTCGAGGCCACCTACGCGGCGGCCGGGATCCGTACGAAGATCCGCAACCACGCCGAGGTCGCCAAGTTCTTCGACGGCCTGGAGGTGCCTGCCCCCGGGGTCGACCTGATCTCCCGCTGGTGGCCGGAGCCGGCCGACAGCCCGTTCGCCGCACTCACCGACGCCGAGATCTCCTCCTACGGCGCCGTCGGACGCAAGCCGGGACCGGCGTGACGGCGGTACCGCCCTCGGTACGACTGCGTCCGGCCCGGCAGGAGGAGGCAGAGGCGCTGAGCCGGCTGGCACTGCGCTCCAAGGGCCACTGGGGCTACGACCAGGCCTTTCTGGACGCCTGCGCCGACGAACTCCGGATGGAACCGGACACGTTGGCGGCCCGCAGGGCCACCGTTGCGGAGGAGGACGGGACGCTGCTGGGCTTCACCACCCTGGAGGGCGAGGCCCCGCAGGGTGAGCTGGGCATGCTCTTCGTCGAGCCGGCGGCGATCGGCCGGGGCGTGGGCGGGCTGCTCTTCCGGCACGTCCTGGACCGGGGCCGCGAGCTCGGCTTCGACCTGCTGACCATCGCCGCCGACCCGCATGCCGAGCAGTTCTACCTGGCGATGGGCGCGGTGCGGGTCGGCGAGGTGCCCTCGGGCTCGATCCCGGGACGCGTCCTGCCGCTGATGGAGGTTCGGCCGGGCCGGGGCTGACGCCCGGTCGGCGCTCGCCGAGTGGCCGGGGGATGGCGGCGGGCGGAGGATCGAGGTGACCGAGCGTCGATTCCGTCTGTCCGGAGAGGTGTCCGCCATGGCTGTCGGACCTGTCGAGTACCTGGTGGTGGCGTTCCCGGGATCCCGGTTCCGGGGCGACCTGCTGCCGGAGCTGAAGAGACTGGTCGACGGAGGTGTCATCCACATCCTCGACCTGACCTTCGTCAAACGTGACGACGACGGTGTGGTCAGCTTCCTGGAGCTGGACTCGCTGGACGCGGAGGAGGCGGCGATGTTCGCCGACATCGACGGCGAGGTCGGCGGCCTGCTGAGCGAGGAGGACCTGGCGGTGATGGCCGAGGAGATCCCGGCGGGATCCTCGGCGGCGCTGCTGGTGTGGGAGAACACCTGGGCCGCCCCGATGACCGCGGCGGTCCGGGCGGCGGGCGGGGTGGTGGTGGCCCACGAGCGGGTGCCCGAGGCCCTGGTGGAGCTGGATCTGCAGGCGATCGCCCGGGAAGGGGCGCTGTCATGATCGGTCGACGCGTCGGCCGGGGCGGTCGCCCCGGACTCATCGGTGTCGCGGCCCGCACCGCGGTCGTGGCCGGGACGGCCTCCGCGGTGAGCGGGCGGGTGGCGGCCCGCCAGCAGCAGTCGGCGGCCCAGCAGGCAGCGGCGCAGCAGGCACCCGCACCTGTCGCCGCGCCGGAGCCCGCCCCCGCGGCAGTCCCCGCCCTCGACGAGCAGGCCCTCTCCAACCTGGAGCGGCTCGGCACCCTGCACGCGCAGGGGTTGCTCTCCGACGCCGAATTCAGCACGGCCAAGCAGCGCATCCTGGCCCCCTGACAGCGGGCGTCAGGTCGCGCGCGGCCGCAGTTCCCGGCGGATGACCAGGCGGAGGCCGGTCCAGGTCGAGTCGATGGCGCACACCTTGTTGTCGACCAGGCCGGTCGGCAGCGCGATCTCCCGTACCAGGTCGTCGGTGACCTCCGTGGGCACGCCCGAGCTGCGCTTGGGCCAGGCGATCCACAGCCCGCCGGCCGGGGCCATCAGCGGACGCACCGACTCGACGGCGTCGGCCACCTCGGCGCGCAGGGTGGTGAAGGCGAGGACGACGTCGAAGGGCTCGGTCCCGTCCAGTGCGGTGGACACGCTGACCCCGCCCGGCAGCGGGTCGAGCAGCGGTGCCAGACCGGCGGGGGCGGCGAGCAGGGCGACCCTGGCCTCGGGCTTGATGCCGAGCTTGCGGGGCAGCGGGGAGGGAGCGGTTTCGGCCACCCGCCAACCATCATCCGGCGGACCCTTCCGTGCAAGCCCGCAGTTGCCGTGATCACCCCGCCGTGATCACCGCGGTCTCGCCAACGACCGGGGCGGGGTGCTAAGCCAGGGTCATGCCGATGCCCACGACGATCTCCCTCGACGAGTTGGCCGCCGGTGCGGCCCACACCCCGCTGCTGGCGGAGGGCGGCGCGGCGCTGGACCCGCTGCTGCTCGTCGACCTCGACGCCGGGGGGCCCGACGGCGGCACGGCGGTGCTGCGCCGGGCCGTCGAGCGGGCGGGGGAGTGCGACCGGCTGCTGGTCGGCATCACCGCGCGAGAGCCGGCGTCGCTGCCCGACACCCTGGTCGAGGCGCTGGACCTGACCCTGGCCCGGACCGGTGCCGGTGCCGGTGCCGGCGTTGGAGTTGGCGACGGCGGCGACCGTCGGGTGGTCGCCGTCGACGATCCCGCAGCCGAGGCGCGCACCCTGCACGCCAACGTCCTCGCCCACCCGCAGGCCGCGCTGGTGCTGGGCCGGCTGCTCAGGGTCGGTCCCCGGCTGACCGTGGGTGAGGCCCTGGACGCCGAGTCGCTGGCCTACTCCACCCTGCTCGGCGGCCAGGAGTTCGCCGACTGGCTGGCCGCCCGCGGTGACCGCCCCGCCCCGCCCCCGGCGGCAGCCGAGACGGTACTGGTCCGGCGCAAGGGCGACACCCTCCACCTCACCCTGAACCGGCCCGAGCGCCGCAACGCCCACGGCCGGGAACTGCGCGACGCCCTGGTCGAGGCGCTGCGGATCGCCGAGGCCGACGACAGCGTGACCGCCGTGGTCCTGGACGGCAACGGTCCCTGCTTCTGTTCCGGCGGCGACCTGGCGGAGTTCGGGACGGCCCCGGACCTGGCCACGGCGCACCTGGTGCGCACCCGCGGCGGCGCGGCCGCCCCGCTGCACCGGCTGCGTGAGCGGATCACCGTGCTGGTGCACGGCAGTTGCGTCGGTGCCGGCATCGAACTGCCCGCCTTCGCCGGCCGGGTCGTCGCCGATCCCGACGCCTGGTTCCTGCTGCCGGAACTGGGCATGGGCCTGATCCCCGGAGCCGGCGGGACGGTGAGCATCCCGCGCCGCATCGGCCGTTGGCGCACCCTGCACCTGGTGCTGTCCGGCGCACCGATCGGGGCGGAGCGGGCGCTGGACTGGGGGCTGGTCGACCGGATCGAACGGATCGGCTGAGGCGCGGATCACCATCGCGCACGGTGGCGGACCGGGCCGAGAAGCGCAAACCTGTCTTCCAGCACCCGCTTCCGACCGTTCCACTCCACTGACGTAGTGTCACCGGACGCCAAAGGAAAGACACATGAGCGAACCCCAGCACCACCCCAGGGACACCGCCGCGCTGGCGCTGCGCGCCACGCTCGGGCCGATGCTCTTCGTGCACGGCTGGAACAAGGTCTCCGGGCCCGGCGGTCTGCAGGGCACCACGGGGTGGTTCGAGTCGCTGGGGCTCAAGCCCGCCGCGGTGCACGCGCGGATGGCGGCCGGGACCGAGATGGCGGCCGGGGTCGCGCTCACGGTGGGTCTGGCCAACCCGCTGCCGGCGGCGGCGGTGGTCGGGCTGATGGCGGTGGCGGCCCGGACCGATCACCGGGGCAAGGGCTTCTTCGTCTTCAAGGGCGGTTGGGAGTACACCGGGGTGGTCGCCGGGGCCGCGGTCGCGCTGGCCGCGCTGGGGCACGGGCGCTACTCGGTCGACCGCCTGCTGCGGCGTCGCAGCGAGGGACCGGTGCCGGCGCTGCTGGCCGCCGGCCTGGGTAGTGCGGCGGCCGCCGCACTGCTGGCGCTGTCCTACCGGCCCGACGAGCCGGCCGTCGAGGACGCAAAGCCGGTGGAGGACGCCGAGCCGGTGGAGGACGCCAAGCCGGTGGAAGCGGACGGGGAGTGACGGGCCGTTCCGCCGACGCGGCCCGCTGGGTGGAGCTGGCCGAGGTCGACAACGTCCGGGACCTCGGCGGCCTGCCGGTGCGCGGCGGCGGCGCCACCCGCAGGGGCGTGCTGTTCCGGGCCAGCACCGTGCAGGAGGCGACGCCCGCCGATGTCGAGGTGCTGCTGGACGGGCTCGGCCTGCGCACACTCGTTGATCTGCGGGGTCCGCGCGAGTCGGCCCGGGAGGGCCACGGGCTGCTGGAACGGACCGGGCTGAGCCGGGTCAACCTGCCGGTCCGGCAGGAGCGGGGGGTGGCCGCCGACGCGGTGCCGGACGTCAGCGGCAGCCGGCTGGCCGACTTCTACCTGGCCATGTTGGCCGGCAGCGGTCCGTCGGTGCTGGCCGCCGCACGGATCGTCGCCGACCGGGAGCGGCACGCGGTGATGTTCCACTGCGCCGTGGGCAAGGACCGCACCGGACTGCTGGCGGCGGTGCTGCTGGACGCGGTGGGGGTGCCTGCGGACGCGATCGCCGAGGACTACGCGCTGAGCGCGTCCCGTACCGCGCGGATCGGTGAGCGGTTGGCGCGACTGCCCTCGTACGGGCGGCTGCCGGCTGTGGAGCACGGACTGATGTCCGCGGACCCGGCGGTGATGCACCGGTTCCTGGAGGCCCTGCGGACCGGCTCGGGGGGCGGCGCGGGCTGGCTGCTCCGCCAGGGGCTGACCGAGGCGGAACTGCAGGACCTGCGGGCGGCGCTGGTCGAACCGTAGCGGGCGTCGTCGTGGCGTCGGACAGCAGCGGGCCGGGCCGGGGCAGCCCGGCCCGCTGCCCCGCCCGCCAGGCCCCGCCGCCGCTCAGCCGCGCTTGACGGCCACTCCGCCGTACATGGCGATGTCCTGGTCGCGGATCCGCGGGGCGTCCTGCTCCGGGCGCCACTGGTGGACCAGAGTGACCCCGGGGTCGAGCAGGTCGTAGCCGTCGAAGAAGGCGAGGGACTCCTTGCGGTCCCGGATCTGCAGCGGGATCCCGCGCGCGTTGTACTCGCGGCCGACGCCGCCGACGCCCACCGGGTCGGTGTCGCCGGTGAAGACGGTGAGGGCCAGGAAGCTGCCCGGCGCCAGTTCGTCCATGATCCGGCGGACGATGCCCTGCGGGTCGTCCTCGTCCAGGATGAAGTGCACGATGGCGATCAGGGACAGCGCCACCGGCTGCTTCAGGTCCAGCACCTCGCGCAGCCGCGGGGAGCCGATGATCGAGTCGACGTCGCGCAGGTCGGCGTCGATGTAGCAGGTGCTGCCCTCGGCGGTGCTGGACATCAGGGCCCGCGCGTGGGTCAGCACGATCGGGTCGTTGTCGACGTAGGCGACCCGGGCCTCGGGGGCGATGCCCTGGGCGATCTCGTGCACATTGGGCGAGGTGGGGATGCCGGTGCCGATGTCCAGGAACTGGCGGACGCCGTGCTCCTCGGCGAGGTGGTGGACCACCCGCTGCATGAAGGTGCGGGTGGTGCGCATCGAGATCGGCAGGGCCGGCCAGGCCCGCACCGACGCCTCGGCGGCCACCCGGTCCGCCTCGAAGTTGGTCTTCCCACCGATCAGGTAGTCGTAGACCCGAGCCGAATGCGGGATGTCCATGCGCAGGTCGACCCCGGGCGAGCGGTCGTCCTGCGGCTCCTGGGCCATCGGGTCGGTGCCTGACATCATTCGCCTCTTCCGTCTGCCTGCTGAGAGAACCGACACCAACTCCGGTGGTGGCACGTCGTGGTGTGCATGGTAACGGTCGAATCTGAGCGTTGGTGGGTGCTTTCCCGGTGATGAGTCGTCATGTACGGATAATTTTCAACCCGTTGACCTGTTGGAGATCAAGGCGTAAAAAATGTGAGTAGCCGTCAGCCGCCCGGCATGCTCATGCCGGGGCCAGTATCCGGGCGTCGCGTTTGTTAGCGCTAACACGCGTCACTTTCCTGGCAATAGCGCAGTTCCCGCACCTTCCACCGGGGTGCGGCGGTAGCGCACGTCATCCGATCAGTCAGCACACTTCCCCATGTCCCGACGGTCCATGACGGCATGTTAGCGCTAACACACTGGCATCAGCTCCTCACGCTCTGGATGAGAGGTTCGCAGTG
This sequence comes from Streptacidiphilus jeojiense, assembly GCF_000719095.1. GTDB lineage: Bacteria > Actinomycetota > Actinomycetes > Streptomycetales > Streptomycetaceae > Streptacidiphilus > Streptacidiphilus jeojiensis. Next base: position 141,950 of record NZ_JOEH01000021.1, read on the forward strand.
ATTCTCCGGCACCTGAGAAAGGCACTCCTGGCCGCGGGCACCGTCGTGGCGCTCCTAGCCGCCGTCCTGGCCGGCACGGCGGGGACAGCGCAGGCCGCCACCTCCCTGCCCTGTGACATCTACGCCGCCGCGGGCACGCCCTGCGTGGCCGCGCACAGCAGCGTGCGAGCGCTCTTCGCCGCCTACAGCGGCTCGCTCTACCAGGTCAAGAGGGCCTCCGACAGCACCACCACCGACATCGGCACCCTGACCGCCGGCGGCTACGCCAACGCCGCCGCCCAGGACACCTTCTGCGCCGGCACCGTCTGCACCATCACCGAGATCTACGACCAGACCTCTGAACACAACAACCTCACCATCGCGGGCCCGGGCGGCAACGGCGGCCAGGACGTCGGCGCGATCGCCAACGCGCTCCCGCTGACCGTCGGCGGCCACTCGGTCTACGGCGTCTATGTGACGCCCGGGGTCGGCTACCGCAACAACAGCACCACCGGCGTGCCCACCGGCAGCACCGCCCAGGGCGCCTACATGGTCACCAGCGGAACCCACGTCAACAGCGGCTGCTGCTTCGACTACGGCAACGCCGAGACCTCCGGGGACGACACCGGCAACGGCCACATGGACGCCATCAACTTCGGCACCGAGTGCTGGTTCTCGCCCTGCACCGGCTCCGGACCCTGGGTCCAGGCCGACCTGGAGAACGGCCTGTTCGCCGGCGGCAACGGCTCCAACACCGCCAACCTGGGCAACTCCAGCACCTTCGTCACCGCGCTGCTGAAGAACAACGGCACCAGCACCTACGCCCTCAAGGGCGGCAACGCCCAGTCCGGATCCCTCACCACCTGGTACAACGGCTCGCTGCCCACCACCGGCGGGTACATCCCGATGAGCCAGGAGGGCGCGATCATCCTGGGCACCGGCGGCGACAACAGCAACTCCTCGGCCGGCTCCTTCTTCGAGGGCGTGATGACCACCGGCTACCCGACCGACGCGGCCGACAACGCCGTCCAGGCCAACATCGTCTCGGTCGGCTACACCGCCGCGGCGTCCAGCACCGGCGCGCTGCACGCGGTCGGTGCGGGCAAGTGCCTGGACGTGCCGAACTCCAGCACCACCGCCGGGGTCCAACTGCAGATCTACGCCTGCAGCGGCGGGACCAACCAGACCTGGACGCACAGCTCCGCCAACCAGCTGACCGTCTACAGCGGCAGCTCGACGCTGTGCCTGGACGCGACCGGCGCCAAGACCACGGCCGGCACCAAGGTGGAGACCTGGACCTGCAACGGCGGGACCAACCAGCAGTGGACGATCAACTCCAACGGCACCGTCACCGGGGTCCAGTCCGGCCTGTGCCTGGACGTGACCGGGGCGAGCACGGCCAACGGCGCCCTGGCGGAGCTGTGGACCTGCAACGGCGGCAGCAACCAGCAGTGGACGCTCAGCTAGCGGCCGACGGCCCTGCCGAGCGCGGCCGTACTGCGGCCGAAAATCGCCCACCTGATCCAAGATTTCGGGAATAGGTGGAGGAAGTCCTCCGGTTGACCCTGCTGACGAGGCTGTCCTCCGTCCGTGCGCTCGCACGGGCGGGGGCGCCGGGCCGGCCAGGAGGCGATTCGATGAGCACGATGACGCACGGCACCCACCGTCCGCGCCCGCTGCCGTCGGGCGCCTGGATCCGGGCGGCGGCGGGGGCGGTCGCCCTGGTGGGCGACGCGCTGGCGACCGTACTGATAACCAACCACCGGCTGCCGGTCGCCGTCGCCAGCGTCTCCCTGGCGCTGCTGGCCTGGTTCGCCTCGCAGCGGCTCACCGTCCGGCAGTCCCGGCCCCGGAGGCCCAGCGCCTCGACCCGGGGGTGAGCGCGGTGAACCCCAACGAGATCGTCGAGGCAGCCGGATTCTGGTCCTACGCCGTCGTCTTCCTGCTGACCGCCGCGGAGACCAGCGCCTTCTTCGGCGTCTTCATGCCCGGTGAGTCGCTGATCCTGGTCGCCGGCGCGCTGGCCGCCCGGGGCGACCTGGACCCGGTGGTGCTGGCCGCGGTGGTGGTGGTCGCCGCCGTCATCGGCGACAGCACCGGGTACGCCCTGGGCCGCTGGTTCGAACGGCGCCCCGGCGCCGAGCGCACCCGGCGGCGGACCGCGCGGGCCCGCGGCTTCCTGCAGCGCCGCGGCGGCCCGGCCGTGTTCGCCGGACGCTTCGTCGGCTTCGTCCGCTCCTTCGTGCCCTTCGCCGCGGGCGGCTCCGGGCTGCCCTACCGCCGCTTCCTCCCCTACAGCGCGGTGGCCGCCGTGCTCTGGGGCGTCGGCACGGTCGCGGCCGGCTACTACCTGGGCCCCTCGGTCGAGCAGCTGGTGCGCACGGTCGGCGTGGTCGGCGCGGCCGTCTTCGTCGCCGTTCTGCTGGCCATGGTCGTCGTCGTACCGGCGGTGCGCCGTCGTAGTACGGCCGGCGGCGTCGCGGTGGCGGCCGGTGCGGAGGACCTGACGGAGGAGCCGGCGGTGCTGCCGGACGGGCCGGACCGGGTTCTGGTCGCGGCCGGGCCGGCGGCGCGTCCCCCGAGCGCCAGGGCGTCGCTGTGCGCCCAGGCCCGGCGGCCGCATCCGCGCCGGGCGACCGGAGTGCGGCTGCCGCTGCACCGCCGGAACAGGGCGGTTCTTGCGGCGGTCCCGCAGCGGGGGGAGCGGAGCAGGGCGGGCTCGGACCGCTGACCGGTCAGAGCGGGGGCGGCGGGGCCGCGGTGGAGTCGCGGACGACCAGTTGGGTCGGCAGCACCACGGTCCGGGCGATGGTCTGCGGACCGGTCAGCAGTTCCACCAGCAACTGGGCCGCCTGCACGCCCATCTCGTGGTGCGGGACGCGCACGGTGGTGAGCGGCGGCTGGAAGCGGTCGGCGAAGGGCATGTCGTTGAAGCCCACCACGGACAGGTCGCGGGGGCAGCGGCGGCCCCGCGCGGCGAGTTCGGCCAGCGCCCCCAGGGCGATCAGATCGTTTCCGGCCAGCACCGCCGTCGTCCCCGGGCACTGGTCCAGCAGCCGGCGGGTCGCCGCGCGGCCGGCCTGCTCGGTGTAGCCGGCGCACTCCACCACCGCGCCACCGGCCGGGCCCGCCTGCTGCAGGAAGGCGCGCAGCCGGACCGCGCCGGTGGAGACCGACTGCGGTCCGGCCAGATGCGCGATCCGGGTGTGGCCGAGCAAGCGCAGATGGGCTACGGCCTGGGCGACGCCGTCGGCGTCGTCGCCGACGACCGCGGGGGTGCCCGGGAGCTCCACGGTGCGGTTGACGGTCACCAGGGCGGTGCCGCGTTCGGCCGCCTCGGCGAGCAGCGGGTGCTGCCGGCGGGCGGTGGCGACGATGAAGCCGTCCACCCGGCGGCTGGCCAGCTCGGCGAACTGGGCCCGCTCGCGCGCCTCGTCGTTGTCCGTGTTCACCAGCAGCGCCGTGTAGCCGTGGGCGTCCAGGCGGTCCTGGATGCCGCGCACGATCGGCGGGAACAGCGGGTTGGTCAGGTCCGGGACCAGCACCCCGACGGCGGTGGACCGGCTGGTGCGCAGTCCGCGGGCCAGGGTGTTGGGCACGTAGCCGAGGCGGCGGGCGGCGACGGTGATCCGGTGCGCGGTCTCGGACTTGACCTGGTTCCGGGTCTCCGGGTTCAGCGCGCGGGAGGCGGTCGCCTTGTGCACGCCGGCGGCGCGTGCCACGTCGTCGAGGGTGGGGCGTCGACCGGCCATGGCGTCACCGTAGGGGCGGCCGGGAACCGCCGCAATCCTTTGCACTGCTGATGCCCCAACATTGTTGACACTCCATCAGCTCGGCAGCAGACTCCACTGCAATCGTTCGCAGTGTTCTGGCCGCGTTCAGGAAGGACGGCGGACCATGAGCAATCGCAGCAGGGGCAGGGACACAGGCAGAGGCACGGGCAGAGGCACAGCCGGGGGCACGGCCAGGGGCGCCGGACGGACCCGGGTCCGGGCCGCCGCTGCGGCGCTGGCGGCGGCCGGGCTGGCGCTGGCGGGCTGCAGCAGTTCGGCGGCCAAACCCTCCGCCTCGTCCGGCGCCCGACCGGCGCTGACCATCGGCATCTCACTGTCGCTCACCGGCGACTTCTCCGACTCCGGCAAGTCGGCGCAGCGCGGCTACCAGCTCTGGGCCAGTACCGTGAACGCGGCCGGCGGGGTGCTGGGACGCAAGGTGGTGCTGGACATCGTCGACGACACCTCCAGCCCCACCCAGGTGGTGACGAACTATCAGAACCTGATCACCAAGAACCACGTGGACCTGGTCTTCGGCCCCTTCTCCAGCCTGCTGACCGTCCCGGCCTCGCAGGTTGCCAAGCGCTACGGCTACGCGTTCCTGGAACCCGCCGGCGGCGGCCCGGCGGTGTTCAGCCAGCACCTGCACAACCTGTTCTTCGTGCAGCCGGCCCCGGTGGTCCAGCAGGGCGACGTCTTCGCCGACTACATCCTGTCGCTGCCGGCATCCCAGCGTCCGACCACCGCCGCCTACCCGGCGCTGGACGACCCCTTCGCCTCGCCGATCGCCGCCGAGGTGCGCACCCGGCTCCAGGCCGCCGGGATCCGCACCGTCTACCAGCAGATCTACCCCGCCGAGGCGACCGACCTGTCCTCGGTGGTCACCGCGATGGCCGCGAAGAAGCCGGACCTGGTGGTCGCCGGGACCCAGTCCGCCGACGCCTACGCCCTGGTCAAGGCCATGGTGCAGCTCAAGTGGGCGCCGAAGCTGCTCTACCTGTCCAACGGCGCCAACGACCCGCTGAACTTCCCCGGCAACGTCGGCGCCGGCAACGTCAACGGGATCTTCTCCTCCGGCGACTGGTTCCCCACCGCCACCACCAGCGGGAACAGCGCCTTCGTCGCCGCCTACACGGCGGCCTACGGGGGCGCGGCGACCAGCATCGACAGCACCTCGGCCGAGGCGTACTCCTGCGGCCAACTGGTCCAGGAGGTCGCCGCCAAGACCGGCAAGGTGGACAACGCCACGCTGATCAGCACCCTGCACTCGGGCAGCTGGCCCACCCTGGAGGGCGACCTCAGCTGGAACTCCGACGGCGCGGCCAACGCCTCCTACGTGCTGGTCCAGTGGATCGGCGGGAAGCTGCTGCCGGTCTTCCCGGCCGACCGGGCGCAGTCGGCTCCGGTCCTGGGCAAGCTGCCCTGGAGCGGGTGATCGCGGCGTGCACGAGACCATCCAGGCGATCATCCTCGGACTGCTCACCGGCGGCGTCTACGCGCTGATGGCGAGCGGCCAGACGCTGATCTTCGGCGTGCTGAAGGTGGTGAACCTGGCTCAGGGGGCGCTGGTGATCCTGGCGGCCTATCTCAGCTCCAGCCTCTTCGTCTCCTTCGGCATCGACCCGTTCCTGACCGTGCCGATCGTCGCCCCGGCGCTGTTCCTGCTCGGAGCGGCGGTGCAGTGGTGCCTGCTGCGACCGCTGCACCGCTCGGACGCCTCGCAGCTGTCGCTGCTGGTGACCTTCGCGGTGGCACTGGGGATCGAGGGCGTGCTCACCCTGGTCTACAAGTCCGACTACCGCACCATCCAGCCGAGCTACGCCAACCGTTCCTGGACCGTGGCCGGGTACCGGATCGGCGAGGTGCGGCTGGCCGCCTGCCTGCTGTCGCTGGCTGTGCTGGGCGCGCTGGCGCTGCTGCTGGGCCGCACCCGGTTCGGCCGCGCGGTGCGCGCCACCGTGCAGAACCCGACCGCGGCCAGGCTGCTGGGGGTGGAGGGCGACCGGGTGGCCGCGCTGGGCTACGGCCTGGGCGCGGCCACCGCGGCTGCCGCCGGTGCGGTCTACGGGATGGTGTACTCCTTCAACCCCAACAGCCACTACGACCTGATCTCCCGGCTGCTGTCCATCGTGGTCCTGGGCGGGCTCGGCAGCCTGGGCGGCACCGTCGTCGCGGCGCTCGCGATGGGGGTGGTCTCGGCGCTGGTGGGCGCGCTGATCTCACCGGTGTGGTCGGACTTCAGCTTCTTCGTGGTGCTGCTCGCGGTGCTGCTGGTGCGCCCGCAGGGGCTGTTCGGAGCCCGGCTGCGGGGGGCGCTGTGAGGACGGCCGCGCCGGTGGCCGGCTTCGTCGCCCTGCTCGCCGCCTTCCCGTTCCTGGTCACCGCGCCCTGGCTGATGACCATCGCCCTGTTCACGCTGATGTACGCGGTGCTGGCCAGCGCCTGGAACCTGGTCGGCGGCTACGCCGGCTACCCGTCGCTGGGCCACGCCGCCTTCTTCGGGCTCGGCGCCTACGCCGAGGCGATCTGGTTCCAGCACCACGGCATCGGCTCGGGGCTGGCCCCCTTCGCGGTACTGCCGCTGGTGGGCCTGGCGGTCGCCGCGGCCGGACTGCCGGTGGCCTGGATCGCCATGCGCACCCGCTCGGACGTCTTCGCCATCGTCACCATCACCCTGCTGTTCGTCGCCCAGACGCTGGCCTACAACCTGCGCGGGATCACCCACGGCGCGCAGGGAATGGCCATGCCGGTACCGGACTTCGCCCCCGCCACCTTCGAACGGCCCTTCTACTACGCGATGCTGGCGCTGCTGGTGTTCGCGCTGCTGCTGTCCTGGGCGGTGCTGCGCAGCCGGCTGGGCCTGGCGCTACTGGCGGTCCGCGCCGACGAGGACAAGGCCCGCGGGGTGGGCGTGCCGGTCGGCACCGCCAAACTCGGCGCCTTCGCACTGTCGGTGGGGATCACCGGCATGGCCGGGGGAGTGTGGGCCTACTACCTCTCCTTCATCTACCCGCAGTTCGCGGTGGACCCGCTGGTGACCATCGCCATGGTGCTGATGGTCTTCCTCGGCGGCCGCGGCACGCTCTGGGGGCCGGTGCTGGGGGCCTTCGTGATCGCCCCGGCCCAGCAGTACCTCGCCTACCAGTACGGCGCCAGCCAGCTCTACCTGCTCGGCTACGCCGCGCTGTTCGTCCTGGTGATGCTGGTGCTGCCGCGCGGCGTCCTGCCGACGCTGGCGGACCGGTGGCGGCGCCGGCGGCTGCGGGCGGACGTCGGTCCGGAGGTCGCGGTGGAGCAGCCGTGACCGCGCCGCTGCTGGAGGTCCGCGGGCTGGGCAAGCGCTTCGGCGGGGTCGCCGCCGTCGACGGCTGCTCGTTCGGCGTGCAGCGGGGCACCGTCACCGGGTTGATCGGCCCCAACGGGTCGGGCAAGACCACCCTGTTCAACCTGGTCACCGGCTACCTCCGGGCCGATGCCGGGCAGATCCTGCTGGACGGACGCCGGATCGCCCGGCCCGATCCGGCCCGACTCTACCGCCGCGGCCTGTGCCGCACCTTCCAGCAGCCCCGGGTCTTCCCCGACCTCACCGTGCTGGAGAACCTGCTGATCGCCTCCGGCCACCGCTGGCCCGCGCTGGCCGGTCCCCGGGCCCGGGCCGGGGACCGGGCCGCGGGTGAGGCACTGCTGGCCGAGTTCGGCCTGGCGGCACTGGCCGCGGACCCGGCCGAGGAGCTCTCCTACGGCCAGCGCAAGCTGCTGGAGTTCGCCGCGCTGCTGATGAGCGCGCCCGCCCTGGTGCTGCTCGACGAACCCACCGCCGGGGTCAACCCGACCATGGTCCGCACCATGGAGCGGCACATCCGGGCCCGGCACGCCACCGGCACCACCTTCCTGGTGGTCGAGCACGACATGGGCCTGGTGATGCGGCTCTGCGACCCGGTGGTGGTGATGGACGGCGGGCGGGTCATCGCCCAGGGACCGCCCGGCTCGGTGCAGACCGACCCGCGGGTCCTCGACGCCTACCTGGGGGGCTGACGCCGTGCCGGTACTGCTGGAACTGCGCGGGGTGACCGCCGGCTACGGTGCCGGGGAGGTGCTGCACGGCGTCGACCTGACGCTCGATCAGGGCGAGGTGCTCTGTCTGATCGGCCCCAACGGGGCGGGCAAGTCCACCGTGCTCAGGGTCGTCAGCGGGCTGCTGCGGACCGGCCGCGGCCGGGTGCTGCTGCGCGGCGAACCGCTCGACCGGCTCTCGCCGCGCGAGCGGCTGCTGCGCGGCATCGTCCAGGTGCCGCAGGAGCGCAGCCTGTTCCCGGCGATGACGGTCTGGGACAACCTGCTGATGGGCGGCTACCTGCTGGACGGCACCCGCAGCGGCCGCCGCGAGGTCCGCCGGCGCGCCGACGCCCTGGCCGAGCGCTTCCCGCTGCTGGCCGAGCGGCGCCGGGCCAGTGCCGGGTCGCTGTCCGGGGGCGAGCAGAAACAGGTGGAACTGGCCCGCGCGCTGCTGCTGGAACCCGCCCTAATGCTGCTGGACGAACCCTCCATCGGGCTGGAGCCCCGGGCCCGCAGGGCCGTCTTCGACACCGTCGGCGCGCTGGCGGCGGACGGCCGCACCATCCTGCTGGTGGAGCAGAACGCCCGCTCCGGGCTGGCCGCCGCGGACCGGGGCGCCGTCCTGGAGAGCGGCCGGGTGCGGCTGACCGGCAGCGGCGCCGAGCTGCTGGCCGACCCCCGGGTGGCCCGGCTCTACCTGGGCGCGGGCGGGGAGCCGCAGGCACAGCAGCCGGACCCGCACAGCCGGGAGCGGTGAGCAGCCGTCGAACGTGGCCGCTGTCTGCCCGCCGGGCGGGCTCAGCGGCCCCAGCGGCGCTGCTCCTGGACCCGGCGGCGGACCACCGCCAGGTCCACCAGGGCGACCAGCACGAAGGCGGCGCAGACCGCCGCGTAGACCGCGAAGAAGGTCCGCCCCGGGCTGCTGCCCGGCCGGGCGCCGGCGGCCAGCAGGCAGAAGAGGACCGTTCCAGCCAGGAACAGGGCGCCGAAGACCCGGGCCAGCAGCCGGCGGGCCGGGAGGTCGCTGCGGGCCGTCAGCGGCTCGGAACCGTCGTTGGCGAAGCGCCGCCATTCCCCCCGGGACAGATGGACGCCGCGGTCGAAACGACCGCGGAAGTGGCCGGTGACATGTCGCATGGGAACCTCCCGGGCCTCTCACCGGTCCCCTACCCAGGCCCCTCGGCCGGGACACCGCCGGCCCGGGCGGCGAACAGCGCGGCCAGCACGCACGGCAGGAGCAGCAGCACGAAGGCGGCGGCGTAGCCGGCCGGGTCGGGCAGCCGGGTCCGCAGCACCGTGTTGAACAGCGCCGAGGCGGCGCCCAGGACGGCGATCTGGCCCAGGTTCTGCGAGGTCTGCATCGCACTTCCGGCGTAGCCGCGGCGGTCCGGCGGGCTGTGGGCGATCGAGAGCAGCGTGAGCGAGGGGGCGAGCAGGCCCATCCCCAGCGCCGCGACCACCATCGCCGACGCCGCGGTGAGCGCGGGCACCGCCGGCAGCGTCCCGACCGCCGCCAGCGCCGCGGCCAGGGCCAGCAGCAGCGCCCCGGCCGCCACCAGCCGGTGCCGGGGCACGTGCTCCAGCAGCCGGCCCTGGGCCCAGGAGGACGCGGCCCAGGCCAGGGCGGCGGCGGTGAAGGCCAGACCGGTCACCGCCGCGGGCACATGACGGAGGGTGACCAGCAGCAGCGGGACGAAGGCCTCCAGGGTGAAGTACACCCCCGAGCCCAGCCCGCGCAGCAGCACCGAGGCCGGCAGTCCGCGGGCGGCCCGCCAGGTGCCCGGTGGCAGCAGCCGCGGCGCGAAGGCCACCAGCAGGCCGAGGCCGCCGCCCGCGCACAGCAGATGGAGCAGGTCCCAGCCGGAGACGGCGTACTGGGCCAGCGCCGCGCCGGCGCTCACCGCGGCGGCGACCGCCAGCGCGGGGCGCGGCGGCCGTACGCCGATGGAGCCGATGGCGTTGGAGGAGGGCGGGGCGGTCCGCCCGGCGCGGCGGCGCAGCAGCACCACCACGGCCAGCGCCGGCAGCAGGTTCAGCGCGGCCAGGCCGAAGAACACCGCACGCCAGGACCACCAGGTGGCCACCAGCCCGGCCAGCGGCGGACCGGCCAGCGAGGGGATGATCCAGCAGGTGCTCATCAGCGCCAGGGCCCGGGCCCGCAGCCGGTCCGGGTAGGCCTGGGCGATGGCGGTGTTGACGGCCACCGCGACCACTCCGGCCGACAGCCCGTCCAGGAACCGACCGGCCGCCAGCTGCCAGATCGAGGTGCTGGTGGCCGAGACCAGCAGGGTGGCCACGGCCAGCGCCACACCCGCGGCCAGCGGCCGGTCCGCCCCGGCCCGGTCCGACCAGTCGCCGCCCAGCACCCCGCCGAACAGGCTCGCGGCCACGAAGCAGCCGGCCACCAGCGGATAGAGCGACACCCCGTGCAGGTCCTGGGCGGCCACCGGCAGCGTCGGCACCACCGCCAGCGCGGCGAAGCCGGTCAGGAACATCACCGCGGCCAGGCTCGCGGTGACGGCCGCGTGCGGCCGGGAGAAGAGCCCCTCGGCGGTCGCCCCGGCCCGGGATGGCAGCCGCTCGGAGAGCGCCTTCTGATCATCGGTCACGACCGTTCAGGCTATGTCCGGGCCAGGACCGCCCGCCATCCGTTTTTCCCGTCCCCGACCGGCCCCCGGGGCGGTTCGGGGTGGTGTGTAGCCTCTTCGACGGCCCACGAGTGGCCGTCCCGGCCGCTCTCGCCCAGGCTGGGACGCGTCATGCAGCACGAAGCACACCGGAACGACGACCCCAGGACCGGGAAGACGATCGATGATGAGTGACGACCTCGCCGAGCGCATCGCCGCGCTCATGCCGCGCGCCCAGGCGGACCTCGCCGAACTGGTCGCCATCCCCTCGGTGGCCGATCCGCGCCAGTACCCGCCCGAGGAGTGCCGCCGCGCCGCCCAGTGGGTGGCCGACGCCTTCACCGAGGCCGGACTGCACGATGTGCACCTGGCGCTGACCCCCGACGGCAGCCACGCCGTGCTGGGCCACCGCCCGGCCCCGCCCGGCGCCCCGACCGTGCTGCTGTACTGCCACTACGACGTCCAGCCCCCGCTCGACGAGGACGCCTGGACCTCGCCGCCGTTCCGGCTGACTGAACGCGACGGCCGCTGGTACGGGCGCGGCGCGGCGGACTGCAAGGGCAACATCGTCATGCACCTCACCGCTCTGCGCGCCCTGGGCGAGGACCTGCCGGTCGGCGTCAAGCTGGTCGCCGAGGGCTCGGAGGAGCAGGGCACCGGCGGCCTGGAGCAGTACGTCCCCGGCCACATCGACGAACTGCTCGCGGACGTCCTGCTGATCGCCGACACCGGCAACGCCGCCGTCGGCGTGCCCACCGCCACCACCTCGCTGCGCGGCGTCGCCAACCTGGTGGTCACGGTCAGCACGCTGCGCGGCGACGTGCACTCCGGGATGTTCGGCGGCGCCGCCCCGGACGCCCTGGCGGCGCTGATCCGGATCCTGGACTCGCTGCGCGGACCGCAGGGCGGAACCGTCATCAAGGGCCTGGACTGCACCGGGAGCTGGAGCGGAGAGGGCTACGACGAGGAGCAGTTCCGGGCCGACGCGGGCGTGCTGGACGGCGTCTCGCTGATCGGCGGCGGCACGGTCGCCGACCGGCTGTGGGCGCGGCCGGCGGTCACCGTCCTCGGCATCGACTGCCCGCCGGTGGTCGGCTCGGCCGCGGCGGTCCCGGCCACCGCCCGGGCCCGGGTGAGCCTGCGGGTGCCGCCCGGCACCGACCCGGAGGCGGCGCTGCAGGCGCTGACGGCGCATCTGCGCACCGCCGCTCCCTGGGGCGCCCGGGTGGAGGTGGAGCGCGAGTCCACCGGTTCCCCGTTCAGCGCCACCACCAGCGGCCCGGCGTACGCGGCGCTGGACCGGGCCGCCCGCGAGGTCTACGGCAAGCCGCTGGCCTACGTCGGGCAGGGCGGCTCCATCCCGCTCTGCAACGTCCTGGCCCGGACCTACCCGGAGGCCGAGATCGTGCTGATGGGCGTGGAGGAGCCGCTCTGCGCGATCCACGCGCCGGACGAGAGCGTGGACCCCACCGAGATCCAGCGGATGGCCCAGGTGGAGGCGGAGTTCCTGCGCGGCTACGCCGAGGTCTGGCGCTCAGGGCGCCGCGGGGGTTCCTGACGGCTGCTCGGACGGCGCCGCGGTGAGCAACCGGGCCAGCAGCGGGCGGAAGTGGTCGAATCCGGGGGTGGGGGCCTCCGGGTCCTTGGCGGCGTCGTCCCAGCGGCGCAGCCGCACCGCGTCCGCGCCGTAGCGGTGTGCGGCGAAGGCGGCGGCCTCGGCCGGCGTCATCGGACCGCCCTGCACCGCGAGGGTGTGCACCGAGGCGGGCGAGAGCGTGGCGGCGTAGTCGGGTTCCACCGCGCACAGGTAGCGCTTGGCGGCGACGTGCAGCCGCACCGGCTCGGTGACGTCCGGGCCGAACCAGCGGGCCAGCCGGTCGGCGCCGGTGTGGCTGTGCCGGTTGTCGGTCCCCGCCATCAGGTCGTGGCCGGTGGCCTCCCCGTGGAAGTGGCCGAGGTCGTGCAGCAGGGAGGCGGCCACCAGCGCCGGCTCCGCACCCGCGGCCTCGGCCAGCGCGCCGGTCTGCAGCATGTGCTGGGCCTGGGTCACGTCCTCGCCGAAGTACTCGGCGCTGCCCTGGCCCTCGAACAGCTCCGACAGTTCGGACAGGACGTCGGGGATCTGAGCGGGGGTCATGCTGCGGCTCCTCGGCGAGGGTCGGTCCCGGCACCGCCGGGTCGGTCGTGGTGCAGGACGGCGATGGTGCTGAACAGGCCGTCCAGATCCGCGTAGCAGCCCTGGAGGTGGCGTCCGCCGCTGCTCGCGAAGGCGGTCCTGGCGTGCAGCAGCCGGGTGTTGTCAAAGATCAGGCAGTCGCCCGGGGTGAGCCGGAAGTCGAGCCGCAGTCCCGGCCGCAGCAGGATCTCGGCGAAGGAGCGGTAGGCGGCGTAGAAGGCCTCGATCCCTGCGGCGGGCAGCCGCAGGGTGCCGGTGGAGCGGTTGTTGAAGCGGATCTCGCGGATCCGGCCGTGCGCGTCGGTGCCGACGGTTGGGCGGTGGGCGCTGAGCCGGGTGGTGGCGTCGGCGAAGCTGAACGGCACCGGGGTGCGGGTCAGCACGTCGAAGGCGGCCGGGTCCTCCGCACGCAGCAGCGCGGCGGCGGTGAAGCCGTCCACCAGACCGGAGTCGCCGCCTTCGGCGCTGTTCACCAGGCAGTGCAGCAGTTGCAGCGTGGGGACCGGGTCGCGGTAGGGGTTGTCGGTGTGCGGGCCGATCCGCTCGGAGGTGAAGGCGAGGTTGTTCGGGGTTTCCTCGACCCGGACCTCGAAGATCCGCCCGTAGTTGGTCTCCCGCACGAAGCCGAAGGTCCGGGCGACCTCGGTGACCTGGCCTTCGCGCACGGGGACGCCGCGCAGGACCGCGAAGCCCAGCCGGGCGACGGCCTCCAGGGTGCGCAGCCGGGTGTCCGGGTCCCGCAGGTAGTCGGACCAGTCCGCGGCCGGGACCGCGCCGGCCAGGTCCGCGGCGGTCCACAGGGTCTTGGCGTCCTCGGTTCGATCGTCGCCGGCGTCCGCCGCCGCGAGGCCGGGGTCCTGGGTGCCGGCGATCCAGGCCTCGGTGTAGGCGGAGACATGGCCGTCGGGTTCCCAGACCACCTCCCAGCCCGGCGCGCCGTCCACGGTGGTGCGCGACTGCGTCGAGACGGCGAGATCCCGGGGCAGATCCGTGATCTGGAACAGCTTCTGACCGTTGCGCGGATCGCGGCAGCGGGCGCAGCGGCAGTTGTCGCGCAGCCACGCGGACGGCAGCGAAGCGGGGTCGGACATCCGTCGGCCTTCCGAGGTCGGGGAAAGTTGTACAGACAACTTCGCCGCTCGGGATGAAGCGGTGGCCAACGGCCGGGTGGTCCCGGATGAACGCACCATGCGAGTCGTGGCCGCTCAGCGGGGGAGCTGCTGCAGGGTCCAGCCGTTGCCGTCCGGGTCGGTGAACGCCGCGTAGGACACGGTCGGCTTGCCCGGCGCGCTCATGTCCACGACCTCGGCGACCTCGACCCCGCGCCCGACCAGCTCGGCCCGCGCGTCGTGGATGTCGTCCACGACGAGGTGCAGTCCTTGGACCGAGCCCGGGGGAGTGCCGACGACGCCCACGCCGATGGCCACCGAGCAGGACGACCCGGGCGGTGTCAGCTGGACCACGCGGAACGCCTCGTTCGGGCTGAAGTCCAGGTCGACCTTGAAGCCCAGCAGGTCGGCGTAGAACGCCTTGGCGCGGTCGACGTCGGCGACCGGGAGCGGGATGAGTTCGAGGCGGTAGTCCATGGCGGTGGTTCCCTTCGCGTCACGGGGTGTGTCGGTCAGTCTTCACCCCTGAGTCGGAACCGGCCGCCTGGATTCGACACCGTCGGCGCTGTCAGCCGTTGAGCGTGCCCATGAACTCGGGTGCGTAGCGGTCGCCGGTGACCACGCCGTGCGGGGCCACCGCTTCGATCGCGGCGATGTCGTCGGCGGTCAGCGTCACCCCGGTGGCGGCGACGTTCTCCTCCAGGTAGCGGCGGCGCTTGGTGCCGGGGATGGCGACGGCGCCCTGGTGCTGGACCCAGGCGAGGGCCAGCTGGGAGGGGGTGACGTCCTTGTCGGACGCGATGCGGCGGACCTCGCGGACCACGTCCAGGTTGCGGTCGAAGTTCTCGCCCTGGAACCGGGGGTCGGTCCGGCGCCAGTCGTCCGCGGCGAAGTCGTCGGGGCTGGTGATCGCGCCGGACAGGAAGCCGCGGCCCAGCGGGGAGTAGGCGACCAGGCCGATCCCGAGCTCGCGCAGGGTGTCGCGCACCCCGTCCTGTTCGATACCGCGCTCGAAGAGCGAGTACTCGGTCTGGACGGCGGTGACCGGGTGGACCGCGTGGGCCCGGCGGATGGTCTGCGCGGAGGCCTCGGACAGGCCGATGTGGCCGATCTTGCCTTCGGCGACCAGCTCGGCCAGGGCGCCGACGGTCTCCTCGATCGGCACCTTGGGGTCGATGCGGTGCAGGTAGTACAGGTCGACGTGGTCGGTGCCCAGGTGCCGCAGCGAGCGGTCCAGGGCATGGCGGACGTACTCCGGCCGGCCGTTGAGGTCCAGCACCCGGCCGTCGTCGGTGATCTCGACGCCGGTCTTGGTGGCGACCACGGCGGCGTCCCGGCGTCCGGCCAGCGCCTTGCCGAGCAGCTGCTCGTTGACGAAGGGGCCGTAGCTCTCGGCGGTGTCCAGCAGGGTGACGCCGAGCTCCAGCGCCCGGTCGACGGTGGCCAGCGACTCGGTCTCGTCGGTGGCGCCGTAGAAGACGCTCATGCCCATCAGGCCGAGGCCCTGGGCCCCGACGGTCAGGCCCTGGCTGCCCAGTGCGAGCTGTTCCATTGCGGTTCTCCTTCTCTAACTAACTGGATAGATACATACCCTAGGTCTGCGGATCGGTTATGTCAATAACTAGATAGTTAATTGGTAGGATGGTCGGTATGCCACGGGATTCCAGCGCCACCAAGGCCAGGCTGCTCGACGCCGCCTTCGACGAGTTCGCCGCCTACGGCATCGCCGGCGCCCGGGTGGACCGGATCGCCGAGGCCGCGGGTGCGAACAAGCGGCTGATCTACGTCTACTTCGGCAACAAGGAGCAGCTGTTCGACGAGGTCCTGCGGCGGGCGCTGGCGGAGGGCGCCGAGTCGGTGCCGTTCGACGTCGACGACCTGCCCGGCTACGCGGGTGCGATCTTCGACCACCTGGTCGCCAGGCCGGACCTGATGCGCCTGCGGCTGTGGAAGCTGCTGGAGCGCCCCTCCGCCACCGGGCTCGAGCACGACGCCTTCCGGGGCAAGGCCGCCGCCGTGGCCGCCGCGCAGCAGCGGGGCGACGTCGCCCCCGGGATGGAGCCCGACGATCTGCTGACCCTGGTCCTGGCCGCGGCCCAGGCCTGGTTCTGGGCCGCCGAGGGCGTCGACCCCCAGGAGGTCGGCAAGGCGTGGCCGACCGAGCGGCTGGCTCTGCACCGCGCGGCGGTCGTCGAGGCCGCCCGCCGGATGACCGAGCCGAGGGCCTGACCGGCACGAGGCACGGCCGAGGCGGGTCGCGGTAGGTCGGGTCAGGTCTCGGCGGTCGTCGTGAGCAGGCGGTGGAAGTCCTCGCGTCCCTCGGCCCGGTGCTCCGCCAGCAGCCGTAGCGCCTCCTGCGTCCTGCCGGACTCGAAGGCGTCCAGGACGGCCTCGTGCTCGCGCAGGATCGCGTGCGCGCGGGCGGCGTCGCCCTTCAGGGCGGTGCGCCGGTAGGCCAGGGCGCGGTGGGGTTCCAGTGCGTCCCACAGCTGCCGCACGAAGCGCAGCAGCCATTCGTTGTCGCAGCGCTCCAGCAGCGCGAAGTGGAAGGCGCGGTTGCTGACGATGGCCGCGTAGCCGTCGCCGGCCAGGGTGGCCGCCAGTTGTGCGTCCACGGCGGCGCGCATCGCCGCGAGGTCCTCGGGGCGCAGCCGGGTGGAGGCCACCGCCTCGGCCTCGGTCTCCAGCAGCTCGCGCAGCCGGAAGATCCCGTCCACGCTCTCCGGGCGCAGCTCGGTGACCGTGTAGCCGCGCTGCGGCAGGTAACTGACGATCCCTTCGCCGGCCAGCGTCTTCAGCGCCTCGCGGACCGGGATGACGCTCAGCCCCAGTTCCTCGGCGGCCGCGCTCTGGCGGATCTGCGCACCGGGCGGCAGGTCGCCGCGCACGATCGCGTTGCGCAGCTCGACCACGGCCACGGCCTCGGCGGTGCGGGGGAAGGAGGTTCGCTTCAGTGCCACGGGCCCATGCTAGCGTGGCGCCGCACAAAACTAGATGTTATAAATTCTAATATCGACGATGAAGTGAGGCGAGACCATGCTGACCACCGACGCAGCGGGACCCCCCGACTCGGACGGCCCCACCGACCCGGACGGCCCCACCGGCCGACTCGCCCAGTGGCTGGCGGCGTCGACCCTGGACCGGATCCCGGTCCAGGTGCGCGAGCGCGCCGCCCACCTGGTCCTGGACGGTCTGGGCTGCGCGCTGATCGGCGCCCAACTGCCGTGGTCCCGCACCGCGGTGGAGGCGGTACTGGCACTGGAGGGGGAGGGCGACACCCCGCTGATCGGCTGGGGCCGCGGCACCGGCGCCGCGGCGGCGGCGGTACTCAACGGGACCTTCATCCAGGGCTTCGAACTCGACGACTACTACCCGAGGGCTCCGCTGCACTGCGCCTCCCTGGTGCTGCCGGCGCTGCTGTCCACCGCCTCCCGACGCGGCACCGGCACCGGCACCGGCACCGGAGCCGTCACCGGCGCGGACTTCCTGCACGCCGTGATCGCCGGCATCGAGACCGGCACCCGGGTCGGCCTGGCCCTCAACGGCCCGGAGATGCTGCTGCGCGGCTGGCACTCGGGGCCGGTCTTCGGCACCCACGCCGCCGCGGCGGCCTGCGGGGTGCTCCGCGGCCTGGACGGGGCGGCCTTCGAGGACGCGCTGGGCCTGGCGGCCACCCAGTCGGCCGGGCTGATGGCGGCCCAGTACGAGGCGATGTCCAAGCGCATGCACCACGGCTTCGCCGCCCGCAACGGCTTCTACGCCGCCGGGCTGGCCGAGGGCGGCTACACCGGCATCAAGCGGGTGTTCGAGCGCTCCTACGGCGGTTTCCTGTCCACCTTCGGCGAGGGCCACCACCCCGATGCCGCCCGGATCAGCGGCGACCTGGGGAAGGTCTGGAACACCGAGGCGGTCACCGTCAAGATCCATGCGGCGATGGGCGGACTGCACCCGGCGATCGACGCCGTGCTCGCCCTGGTCCGCGAGCACGGGATCACCGCGCGGGACGTCGACGCGGTCCGGATCCAGGTCCCCGGCACGGTGTACCACCACGGCTGGTGGCAGCCCGAGCGCCCGCTGACCACCATCGGCGCGCAGATGAACATCGCCTACGCCACCTCGGTGGCCCTGCTGGACGGGCAGGTCGGCCCGGCCCAGTTCACCGCCGCCCGGATCGACGCCGACGACGTGTGGTCGCTGATCGGGCGCACCGGGGTCGAGCAGGTCGACGAGCAGCAGGACCCCTCCTGGGACCAGCCCGGCTACAACACCCGGGTCACCCTGGCCCTGCGCAGTGGCGGGACCCTGACCCGGGCCCTGAACCAGCCGCACGGCGGCCCGGACGACCCGCTGACCAACGCCGAGATCCGCGCCAAGTACCGGACCCTGACCGCCCACGCGGTCGACCCGGAACGCGCCGCCGAGATCGAGCGGCTGGTGCTCGGCCTGGAGCAGCAGCCCGACCTGCGGCCGCTGATCGACCTGCTCGCCGCCCCCGCCCGCGGCGCGCTGGGCTGACCGCGCGTCGCCCCCCACCCGTCCCTGCTGAGGAGCCGTCATGAACCCCTCCACCCCCGGCGCGCGGCTGCGCGCCCTGCTGTCCGGCGGCGACCTGGTCACTGCACCCGGCGTCTACGACGGCCTGGGCGCCGCGCTGGTCGCCCGCACCGGCTTCGGCGCCGCGTACCTGACCGGCGCGGGCGTCTCGGTCGCGGGCTTCGGCCTGCCGGACATCGGCCTGCTCACCGCCACCGAGATGGTCGAGCGGGCCGGGATCGTCGCCGACACCCTGGGCGACGTCCCGCTGATCGCCGACGCGGACACCGGCTACGGCGAACCCATGAACGTGGTGCGCACCGTGCGTGCCTACGAGCGCGCCGGCGTGGCCGCGATCCAGTTGGAGGACCAGGCCTTCCCCAAGCGCTGCGGCCACCTGCCCGACAAGGAACTCGTCCCGGCGGAGCGGTTCGAGGCCAAGCTCCGGGCCGCCCTGGACGCGCGGACCGACCCGGACCTGGTGCTGGTGGCCCGTACCGACGCCCGCGGCCCGCTCGGCGTCGACGCGGCCATCGACCGCGCCAACCGCTACGCCAGGGCCGGCGCCGACGTGGTCTTCGTGGAGGCCCCCCGGAGCATCGGGGAGATCGAGCGGATCGCCCGCGAGGTCGACGCCCCGCTGCTGATCAACATGGTGCAGGGCGGGCTGACCCCCGACACCGCCCCGGCCACGCTGGCCGCGCTGGGCTACCGCATCGCCATCCACCCCGGCGCCCTGCTGGCCCCCTACGTCCTGCACGGCCTGGACGCCCTGGTGCGGCTGGGCGGCACCCTGCCCGAGGTGGGCGCGGGTCCGCAGGGCCTGTTCGAACTGGTCGGGCTGAGCGACTGGTCCGCGATCGGCGAGCGTCACCGCGAGGTGAACGTCTGATGGGCATGACCATGATTGAGAGGATCCTGGCCCGCAAGGCCGGTCTGGCGCAGGTGAGCGCCGGTCAGACGGTGGTCTGCGAGGTCGACATGACCGTGATGATCGACCTCCAGTTCGCCACGGCGTGGACCCCGCCGCTGCGGATCAACGACCCGGACAAGGTCGCCGTGGTCATGGACCACGCGGTGCCGGCCCCCTCGGTGCACGACGCCGCCGGCGGCACCCGGGCCCGCGCCTTCGCCCGCGACTTCGGCATCGCGAGGTTCTACGACGTCGGCCGGCACGGCATCTGCCACCAGGTCATCGCCGAGAACGGACTGGCCCGTCCCGGGGAGATCCTGGCCTGCACCGACTCCCACACCTGCGCGGCCGGCGCCTACAACACCGCGGCCCGCGGCCTGGGCCCGGCCGAGATCTACTCGATCCTGTGCACCGGATCCACCTGGTTCCAGGTCGCCCCCACCGTCCGCTACGAGTTCACCGGCACCAGGCCCGCCGCGGTCTCCGGCAAGGACGTCTTCCTGCACATCGCCGGGGTCTACGGCGACGCCACCAACCAGAACCTGGAGTACGGCGGCCCCGGCCTGGCGTCGATCCCGATGAGCGACCGGCGCACCATCGCCACCCAGGGCGCCGAGATCTCCGCCGACTTCTCCACCTTCCCCGCCGACGAGCTGTGCCGTGACTTCATCGAGCGGCACTCGCCCGGCGGCGCCCCGTTCACCGCCGCCGACCCGGACCCCGACGCCGTCTACGCGGCGGTGCGGACCGTCGACCTGGACACCCTGGTGCCGCAGGTGGCCCGGCCCGGCACGGTCAGCCGGAACTCCTTCCCGGTCACCGAGATCGAGCGCCGCAAGGTCGACCAGTGCTTCATCGGCTCCTGCGCCAACGGCCAGTTGGAGGACCTCGCCGTCGCCGCCGCCATCGTGCGCGGCCGCACGGTCGCTCCCGGGGTGCGGCTGCTGGTCACCCCGGCCTCGCAGCAGGTCTACCGGGACGCGCTGCGCGCCGGGTACCTGCAGGACCTGGCCGACGCGGGCGCCGTGGTCACCAACTCCACCTGCGGTGCCTGCTTCGGCTACCACATGGGGCTGCTCGCCCCGGGCGAGGTCTGCCTGACCTCCAGCACCCGCAACTTCACCGGCCGGATGGGCAGCCCCGACGCCGAGATCTACATGGCCTCGCCGGCGACCGTCGCGGCCTCCGCACTGACCGGGTACGTCACCGACCCGCGAACGGAGCTGAACTGATGGACACCCTGCTCACCGGACGGGTCTGGGTGGTCGGCGACAGTGTCACCACCGACGCCATGTACCCCGCCTTCGCGATGAAGCTGCCGGTCCCCGAGGCCGCCAGGCACATCTTCTACGAGCTGCGGCCGGGCTGGACCGAGCAGGTCGGACCGGGCGACATCGTCGTGGCGGGCCGCAACTTCGGCCTGGGGTCCTCCCGTCCGGTCGCCGCCCTGTTCCGCGAGCTCGGCGTGGCCGCGCTGGTCGCCGAGGAGTTCAACTCGCTGTTCCTGCGCAACGCCATCAACCACGGCCTGCCCGCGCTGACCGTCCCCGGTGCCACCGCGGCCTTCGCCGACGGCGACACCGCGCGGCTGGACTTCGCCGAGGGCTGGATCGAGAACACCGCCACCGGCACCCGGCTGCCCGGCGGGGCGCTGCCGCCGATGGTGCTGGAGATCCTCGCCGCCGGCGGCATCCTGCCCAAGCTGGCCCGCGAGGGCTACATCGCCCCGCCCACCACCGGACCGCATCGCTCCTGACCGTTGAGGAGCCGCTGACCCGGTGCTTGGGCCGTCCGGGTGGAGCCGACGGCTGGCTGGGGGGCTGTGAATGGCCGTCACCGGTCCGGTCGCCGAGGCTGGGAGGGTACGCCCACGCGGGGCGCGGCGAGGCGAGGGGAGGGGCGGATGTTCCTGACGACCGCCTGGAGGCACGCCTCGGAGCGGGTGCACGTCCGCGCCGAAGGCCTGCGCACCCGGGCGGAGGAGCTGCGCGCCCGGGCCGAGCGGCGGATGCCGGTGCTGACCGAGCTGACGAACCGTCTGCTGTCGGCCAACCTGCTCGACGCCGGCACCCGGCTCGCCGCCCAGGCCTTCCTGACCTCGGTGCCGCTGCTGTTCGCGCTCGGCGCGTTCGCCCCGCAGGGGGTGCGCGACCAGCTGCTGGACTCGCTGCGCTCGGTGTTCGGACTCACCGGCGCGTCGGACCAGCAGCTGAACGCGGCCCTGAGCGGAGGCACCGGCGACGAGCAGCTGCGGCAGACCACCGGGATCATCGGCGTACTGATGGCCCTGGTGTCGTCGACCAGCTTCAGCCGGGCGATGGCCCGGGTCTGCGAGCGGGCCTGGCTGCTGCCCAAGTCCGGAACCAGGATCGCCGCCTGGCGCTGGCTGCTCTGGGTGGTGTCGATCCTGCTGCTGGTCCTGGTGCAGGGGCCGCTGCGGGACGGCTTCGGGGTCGGGATCTGGCTGGGGGTACCGGTGAGCTTCCTGGCCGGGCTGGTGCTGTGGTGGTGGACCCAGCACCTGCTGCTCGCCGCCCGGGTCGCCTGGCTGCCGCTGCTGCCCGGGGCCCTGCTGGCCTCGGCGGCGATGTCCGCCCTGGCCCTGACCGCACGGATCTACATGCCCAGCGCGCTGAACCGCTCGCTGTCCGCCTACGGCGCCCTCGGTCTGGTCCTCGCCGTGCTGTCCTGGCTGATCGTGCTCTGCGCCGCGGTCACCTTCGCCATCACCATCGGCGCGGTGCTGGCCCAGGAACCCCCGCTCAACCGCTACCTGACCACCGCGGAATCGACCTGAGGACCCGGTGCGGGGTCACCCGGCACGGTTCTGGTTTGCGTATCGCGTAGCGGGTGCGACTCCGGGGCAGTAGCGTTAGGCCCAGTAGCAGTCGTGGTTCCCGAGTCCGTCTCGCCCGTGATCGCGATCACGGGCGTTTCTGCTGTCCGGGACCGGGTCACTGCCGGGGCGCACCGGGGCGTGGCGCCGCACCATGCGGACGCTGGGGCGACTGTGCGCATCAAGGAGAACAGCATGGCCAGCGGTACCGTGAAGTGGTTCAACGCCGAAAAGGGCTTCGGCTTCATCGAGCAGGACGGCGGCGGCGCCGACGTCTTCGCCCACTACTCCAACATCAACGCCCAGGGCTTCTCCAGAGGCGCCCCGCACCGAACCGGTGCGGGGCGCCTCGCCGTATCCCGCGCGGTGCGGCCCGGCGGGCCGTAGCCTCGACGGGAGTGCATCGCGTGGGAGAGGAGCTGCCGTGGGGATCGTCTCGCCCGGGTTTCATGGCAGGCCGCGGGGCCGGGAGGTGGAGCTGCCGCCGGGGCAGTACCTGGTGGAGGACTTCCCGGTGCTGTCGGCCGGGCCGACGCCGCGGGTGCCGCTGGACCGGTGGGAGTTCTCCGTCACCACCGAGAGCGGGACGACGCACCGCTGGTCCTGGCCGGAGCTGATGGCGCTGCCCAGCGAGCGGATGACGGTGGACCTGCACTGTGTGACGCGCTGGTCCAAGCTGCGCACCCGGTGGCAGGGGGTGTCCCTGGACACCCTGCTGGCCGGGGTGGAGACGGCCGCGGACTTCGTCCTGGCCGACAGCTACGGCGGGTACACCACCAATCTGCCGCTGCAGGACCTGAGGAACGGTCAGGCCTGGATCGCCTACGGCTACGACGGCAAGGACCTGTCCGCCGAGCACGGCGGCCCGGCCCGGCTGCTGGTGCCGCACCTGTACCTGTGGAAGTCGGCGAAGTGGGTCCGCGGCCTGCGGCTGCTGACCCGGGACGAGCCGGGGTTCTGGGAGAGCGCCGGCTACCACGACTACGGCGACCCGTGGCGCGAGCAGCGCTACCAGGGGGACTGAGCATGGCGGCGGGATGGCGGGTGGCGCGGCTGGCCGGGGTGCACGACGAGACGGCGACGGCGCGGACCCTGGTGCTCGACGTCCCCGGCTGGCCCGGGCACCTGGCCGGGCAGCACGTGGACCTGCAGCTCACCGCCGAGGACGGCTACCAGGCCCAGCGCAGCTACTCGCTGTCGGCGCCGGCCAGGGGCGACCGGATCGAGCTGACGGTGCAGCGGGTCCCCGACGGGGAGGTCTCCCCCTACCTGACCGAGGTACTGACCATCGGCGACCCGATCGAGGTGCGCGGCCCGGTGGGCGGCTGGTTCGTCTGGCGGCCCGCCGATCCGGCGCCGGTGCTGCTGATCGCCGGCGGCGCCGGCATCGTCCCGCTGATGGCCATGGTGCGGACCCGCAGGGCCGAGGGCAGCCGCACCCCGTTCCGGCTGCTGTACTCGCTGCGGACCCCGGCCGACCTCTACTACGCCGAGGAGCTGCGCCGTCCGCCGGCCGGGGACGCCGGGGCGGACGTGACGCTGCTGCACACCCGGTCCGGGCCGCCGGGTTCGTCCCGGATCCCGGCGCGGCTGAACGCCGAGGACGTCGAGCGCCACGGCTGGCCGCCGGAGTTCGAGCCGGCCTGCTACGTCTGCGGGCCGACCGGCTTCGTCGAGGCGGCCGCCGACATCCTCACCAAGCTCGGCCACGACCCGCGCCGGGTCAGGACCGAGCGCTTCGGAGCCGGCGGAGGCTGATCGCATGACCGAACGTCACCAGGACGGCAGCGCACTGGACAGCAGCGCGCTGGACGGCAATGCGCTGGCCGGGCCGCTGGCGGAGATCTTCCGGGTGGACGTCACCGCCGCGCTCGGCCGCTGCACGGCCTGCGGCCTGGACGGTCCGCTGGCGTCGCTGCTGGTCTACGGGCGGGCGCCGGGACCCCTGGTGGCCCGCTGCCCCGGGTGCGAGGCGGTGGTGCTGCGGCTGGTCCGCGGCCCCGAGGAGGCCTGGCTGGACCTGACCGGCACCCGCTGCCTGCGGATCCCGCTCGGCGACTGACCCCTGGGTTGCCGGTACCCGGTCCGATGGTGACGGGCTAGATTCGGGCAGGAGAACCCGCCGAGCCGACCACCGCGACACGACCGTTCCCGAGGAGTTCCGTGGACCTGCCCTACTACGAGGACCCGGGGCCGGGCCTCGGCTTCGAGCCCGCCCGGACCGCCACCCGCTCGAACGCGCCGGCACTGAGCCTCAACGGCACCTGGCGCTTCCAGCTGCGGCCCACCGCGGCCGAGCCCGACCCCGGCTTCGACGCCGACTGGGAGCGGAGCTGGGACGAGATCCCGGTGCCCGGCCACTGGCAGCTGAACGGCCACGGCTCGCCCGCCTACACCAATGTGCGCTACCCCTTCCCGGTCGACCCCCCGCACGTGCCCGACGAGAACCCGACCGGCGACTACCGCCGCGGCTTCGACCTGCCGGCGGACTGGCCCGGACCCGACCAGGGCGCGCGGACCCTGCTCCGCTTCGACGGTGTGGACTCCTGCTTCCGGGTCTGGCTGAACGGCGAGCCGCTGGGCCACGCCAAGGGCAGCCGGCTCGCCCACGAGTTCGAGGTGGGCCAACTGCTGCGCCCCGGCCGCAACACCCTCGCGGTGCGGGTGAACCAGTGGTCCTCCGGGAGCTACCTGGAGGACCAGGACATGTGGTGGCTGTCCGGGATCTTCCGCGACGTCACCCTGCTGTCCCGGCCCGAGGCGGCGCTGGACGACCACTTCGTCCACGCCGGCTACGAGCACGCCACCGGGACCGGCGTCCTCTCCGTGGAGACCTCAGCGCCGGCCACCCTGAGCATCCCCGAACTCGGCCTGGACCGGGTCGATCCGGCCGGACCGCACCGGATCCCCGGCGTCGAGCCCTGGTCCGCCGAGCAGCCCCGGCTGTACGACGCCGTGCTCAGCACCCCGCAGGAGACCGTCAGCCTGCGCATCGGCTTCCGCAGCATCGCGATCGAGGACGGCGTGCTGCGGGTGAACGGGCGGCGGATCCTGTTCCGCGGCGTCAACCGGCACGAGTGGCACCCCGAGCGGGGCCGCGCCCTGGACCGGGCCACCATGCTGCAGGACGTGCTGCTGATGAAGCGTCACAACATCAACGCCGTCCGCACCAGCCACTACCCGCCGCACCCGGACTTCCTGGACCTGTGCGACGAGTACGGGCTGTGGGTGATCGACGAGTGCGACCTGGAGACCCACGGTTTCACCGAGGTCGGCTGGCGCCGCAACCCCACCGACGACCCGATGTGGCACGAGGCCTGCCTGGACCGGATCGAGCGCACCGTCGAGCGCGACAAGAACCACCCCGCGATCCTGCTCTGGTCCCTCGGCAACGAGGCCGGGCACGGCGCCAACCTGGAGGCCATGGCTGCCTGGTGCCACCACCGGGACCCGGAGCGGCCGGTGCACTACGAGGGCGACTGGGACAGCTCCTACGTCGACGTCTACTCGCGAATGTACGCCTCGCACGAGGAGGTGCTCGCCATCGGCCGGCGCGAGGAGGCGCCGGCCTCGACCCCCGAGCGCGACGCCCACCGGCGCACCCTGCCGTTCATCCAGTGCGAGTACGCCCACGCCATGGGCAACGGGCCGGGCGGCCTGACGGAGTACCAGGAGCTCTTCGAGCGATACGAGCGGCTCCAGGGCGGGTTCGTCTGGGAGTGGATCGACCACGGCATCCCGCAGCGCACCCCGGACGGCACCCCGTACTACGCCTACGGCGGCGACTTCGGCGAACCGCTGCACGACGGCAACTTCATCGCCGACGGACTGCTGTTCCCGGACCGCACGCCCTCGCCGGGGCTGGTCGAGTTCCGGAAGGTGGTGGCGCCGGTGCGGATCGGCGGCACTGCGGCGGGTGGCGGCGGGGGCGGGCTGCGCATCGACAACCTGTACGACTTCCGCTCGTTGGAGCACCTCGCCTTCGACTGGACGGTGGAGGAGGAGGGTGTGCCGGTGGCCCGGGGCACCCTCACCGTGCCGGAGGTACCGGCCGGGACCGGTGTTGAGCTGCCGCTGCCCAAGGTCCCCGCCGCGGCGGGGGAGTCCTGGCTGACCGTGCGGGCCACCCTGGCCGAGGACCAGCCCTGGGCCCCGGCCGGGCACGAGGTGGCCTGGGGGCAGCTGCAGCTCGCCGAGCGGCCGCGGCGCACCCCGGTGCCGTCCGGGTCGGACGGGTCGGAGCGGCAGGACGGGGCGGCCCTCGGTCCGGCCCGGTTCGACCCCGCGTCGGGGGTGCTGGTGCGGCTGGGCGGGCTGGCGGTGAGCGGTCCGCGGCTGGACGTCTGGCGGGCGCCCACCGACAACGACCTCGGCGGCGGTGAGCGCTCGATCGCCCGCGCCTGGCGCCGGGCCGGGCTGGACCGGATGCGGCACCGCACGGTCTCCGCCGGCCCGGAGGACGGCGCGTTCGTGGTCCGCAGCCGGGTCGCGCCCGCGGCGACCGACCTGGGGCTGCAGGCCGAGTACCGCTGGAGCCTGGAGGACGGCCGGCTGCGGCTGGACCTCTCGGTGGTCCCCGAGGGCGAGTGGGACGCGCTGACCCTGCCCCGGCTGGGGCTGCGGATGGCGCTGCCCGCGGCGTTCGACCGGGCGACCTGGTTCGGGCTCGGCCCGGGGGAGTCCTACCGGGACACCCGGCAGGCCGTCCGGGTGGGGCGGTTCGCCGCGCCGGTGGCGCAGCTGCAGACGCCCTATGTGATGCCGCAGGAGAACGGCAACCGCTCGGAGGTGCGCTGGGCGACCTTCCTGGACGCCGACGGCTCGGGGCTGCGGGTGGAGGGGGAGCCGTTCTTCGACTTCACCGCCCGGCCGTGGACCAGCGAGGACCTCGACGCGGCGCGTCACACCGCCGATCTGCACCCGCGCGACCAGGTCTTCCTCACCCTGGACCAGGCGCACCAGGGCATCGGCAGCGGGTCCTGCGGCCCGGGCGCGCTGCCCCAGCACCGGCTCACCGCCGGGGCCACCACCTTCACCCTGCTCTTCTCGGAGGTGTCGGCGGCCTCGGAGGTGCGGCCTTCCTGATCGGCAGTGCCGGCGGACGGGCACGGCCCGTCCGCCGGCACCGTTTGGTCACTGCAGGCCGAGCGCCATCCACTTGCCCGGCTCGGCCAGCGGCTCGAAGCCGACCTTGGCGTAGACGGCGTGCGCGTCCGCGGTGGCCAGCATGATCCGGCGGATGCCGTAGGGGGCCATCTCGTCCCGGACCGCACCGGCCAGCGCGGTGCCCAGGCCCTTGCCGCGGACCTCGGGGGCGATGTAGACGTCGCAGAGCCAGGCGAAGGTGGCCCGGTCGGTGACGACGCGGGCGTAGCCGACCTGGGCGCCCGAGGCGAGGTCGTAGACGCCGAAGTTGAGCGAGCCGGCGATGGCGGCGTCCTGCTTCTCCCGGACCCGGCCGAGGGCCCAGTAGGCGTCCTGCGACAGCCACCGGTGGATCAGGGCGGCGTCGAGCCGCGCGGGGTCGGTGGAGATCTCGTAGCCGTCGGGGAGGCCGCCGTCCGGCAGGTCGTTGGTCATGCCCGCATCCAAGCAAAGCGGCTGGTGGAGCGGCCAGTGGTTTTTGCGCGGCGCCCCACGGAACGGCGGCGTCCGCTGCTTTGTATGCTCAGCAGGTGACACCCGCCGCGCGTGCGGGCCCTGCGAGAGGAAACCCATGACCACCGAGTTGAGCTCCACCACCCTGGATGATCTCCTCGACCGGGCACGCAAGGACTACGAGGCCCTCGCGGGCCGCGGGCTGTCGCTCGACCTCACCCGGGGCAAGCCGGCGCCGGCCCAACTCGACCTCTCCGACGACCTGCTGAGCCTTCCCGGGGGCCGGCGCAGCGCCGCCGACGGCACCGACGTGCGCAACTACGGCGGGCTGCAGGGGCTGGCCGAGCTCCGGGAGATCTTCTCCGGGGTGCTGCAGGTGCCGGTGGCGCAGTTGCTCGCGGCGGGCAACTCCAGCCTGGAGCTGATGCACGACTGCCTGGTGCACGCGCTGCTCAGCAGGGTGCCCGGGGCCGACTCCCGCTGGGTGGACCAGGAGCGGATCGCCTTCCTTTGCCCGGTCCCCGGTTACGACCGGCACTTCGCGCTCTGCGAGCGGTTCGGCATCGACATGATCCCGGTGCCGATGACCGGGTCCGGGCCGGACATGGACGTGGTCGAGCGGCTGGTCGCCGAGGACGCCTCGGTCAAGGGCATCTGGTGCGTCCCGAAGTACAGCAACCCGGACGGGACCTGCTACAGCGACGAGACCGTGGCCCGGCTGGCCGCGATGGGGACCGCCGCCCCCGACTTCCGGGTGTTCTGGGACAACGCCTACGCCGCGCACCACCTCACCGACGAGCAGGTGGAGATCGCCGACCTGCTCGCGGCCTGCGAGGCGGCGGGCAACCCGGACCGGGTGTTCGTGTTCGGCTCGACCTCCAAGATCACCCTGGCCGGCGCGGGGGTCGCCTTCTTCGGCGCCTCGGCCGCCAATGTGCAGTGGCTGCTCGGCAACAACGCCAAGCGGTCCATCGGACCCGACAAGGTCAACCAGCTGCGGCACGTGCTGTTCCTGCGCGACGCGGACGGCGTGCGGGCCCATATGGAGCGTCAGCGGGCGCTGCTGCAGCCGAAGTTCGAGGCGGTGCAGCGGATCCTGGAGGCCGAGCTGGGCGGAACCGGCCTGGCCACCTGGACCCACCCCAAGGGCGGCTACTTCGTCAGCCTGGAGGTCGCCGACGGCTGCGCCAAGGAGGTCGTCCGCCGCGCCGCCGGAGCCGGCATCGTGCTCACCCCGGCCGGGGCCACCCACCCCTACGGCGACGACCCGCGCGACGCCCTGATCCGGATCGCGCCCAGCTACCCGACCCTGGAGGAGCTGGAGCAGGCGATCCTCGGCCTGACCGCCTGCGTGCGGGTGGTCGGCTACGAGCAGCGGTCGACGGAGGCCTAGCAGGTCAGGCGGTCACCGGGGGTCCATCTCGTGGACGCTGCCCCCGGCGACGGCCTGCAGCTTGTCGGGGTTGGCGATGTTGTGGACGGTGCGGATCCGGCCCTCGTCGTCGAGATCGACGATCATGACGGAGATGACCCGGCCGGCCCCGGTGAAGGTGATGCCGGGGCCGCCGTTGATCTCCACGAAGGCGACCGTCATGTCGCTGATCTCGACGCCCTCGTAGGTCCGGCGGCGGGCTACCCCGGCCATCCAGGCGGCGACCTTGGCGCGGCCCTCGACCGGGTGCAGCGCCTGGCGGACCTTGCCGCCGCCGTCGGTCCACAGCGTGACGTCGGGGGCGAGCAGTTCCATCAGCGCGTTGATGTCGCCCCCGGTGGACGCGGCCAGGAACCGCTCGGTGGCCTGCTGCCTGGCCGCGGTGGCGCCGGTGTACCTCGGCCGCCGGGCCTGGACGTGCTCCCGGGCCCGGTGCCCGGCCTGGCGCACCGCCGGCTCGGTGCGTTCGACGATGCCGGCGATCTCCGCGTAGCTGAAGGCGAAGACCTCCTTCAGCACGAACACCGCCCGCTCCAGCGGGCTGAGCGTCTCCAGCACGACCAGCATCGCGGTCGACACCGAGTCGGCGCGCTCCACGGCGTCCAGGGTGTCGGCGCCGGAGTCGGCCGGCTCCGGGAGGCCGGCGGTGAGGATCGGCTCCGGGAGCCAGGGGCCGACGTACGACTCCCGCTTGCGCTGGACCGACCGGAGCCGGTCCATGGCCAGGTTGGTCGCGATCCTGGCCAGGTAGGCCTTGGGGTCGGCGACCTGGGAACGGTCGGCCGCCGACCACTTGAACCAGGCGTCCTGGACCACGTCCTCGGCGTCCATCGCGGTGCCCAGCAGTCGGTAGGCGACCGAGAACAGGAGGTTCCGGTGGTCGGCGAAGGTCTGCTGGTCGTCGGTGGTGGTCACGACTAGGTGATCTTAGTGCTGCGACCGCCCTTGCGCCACAGCGCCGTCATCCCCGCGCCGTACTTCCGGACCCGGCCGAAGACTCCCCAAGGGGCGCTGCTCACGGTCTCCTTGTAGAACACCGCGCTCCTGCCGGTGAGCAGGAAGCGGCCGGGGGTGTCGTCGGGGCGGGTGAACTGGATCACCGCGTCGTGGCGGCCCAGGCTGACCGGCTGGTGCAGGTACCCGAACCGGAACGGCTCGGCCTGACGGCCCTTCAACTCCGCGGCGATCGCGGCGGCGGTGTAGGCGCCGGTCGGCATCCCGCTCTGGCAGGTGCCGTGGATGACGCCGTAGCTCTGCCGGATCGCGGCCGCGTCGCCGATGGCGTACACGTCGGGGTGGGAGACCGAGCGCAGCCGGTCACCGGTCACGATCCGGCCCCGCTCGTCGACGGTCAGCCCGGCTGCGGCGGCCAGCGGCGAGACCCGGGTCCCGGTGGTCCACAGCACCGCGTCGGCGCCGATGTGCTCGCCGCCGGCCAGTTCGACGCCGCCCGGGAGCACCTTGGCGATCTCCGCCCCGGCCCGTACCCGCACGCCCAGCCGCTCCAGCGCGGCCAGCAGGTAGGCCTGCGCCCTGGCGCCCATCATGGAGCCGGGCTCGGCCCGTCCCAGCAGCAGCACGGTGAGGTCCGGGTGCTGCTCGGCGATCTCGGCGGCGGCCTCGACGCCGGTCAGCCCGCTGCCGCCGACCACCACGGTCGCGCCCGGGTCCAGCCGCCCCAGCGTTGCGGCCAGCGCGTGGGCCGAGGCGGCGTTGGTGAGGGTGTGCGCGTGGTCGTCGACACCGGGCACGGTCTCGGTGTCGGCGACGCTGCCCAGTGCGTACACCAGGGTGTCGTAGGGCAGCGTCCGCTCGTCGTCGATGCGCACGGTGTGCGCGGTCGCGTCCACGGCGGTCACCCAGCCCTCGACGAACTCGATGCCGGTGCCCGCCATCAGCTCGGGGATCTGCAGGTCGGCCAGCTGCTGGCCGGAGGCGACCTGGTGCAGCCGCAGCCGTTCGGTGAACCGCCGCTGCGGGTTGACCAGCGTGATGTGCACGTCCTGACGCCTGCGGGTGCGGGCGGCCAGGCTCATCGCCGTCGTCATGCCCGCGTACCCTGCGCCGAGGATGATGATCCTGTTCATGTCCGTCTCCCTGTTCGGGTTGTCCGAATCGCTCTGACAGGCCCAAGACGGATGCGGCGGCCGCGACCGTGACATGTGATCGATGTGATCCAGGTCACATGGCTGGCGGGGTGTTATGACGGGGCACGAGGGTGAGCGCCAGGGCCAGGGCGGAGAGTGCCGCGGCGGCCGTGCCGGCGGCGGGCAGGCAGCACCAGGCGAGCAGCGAGGTGGCCGCGGCGCCGACGACCACGGCTGCCAGCCGGAGCGCCGGCCAGCGGTCCTCGTGCAGCAGCTGCCGCCGCCCGGCGCGGCTCAGCAGGGCGGTGAAGGTGCCGGTGAAGTAGGTGGTGGGCACCGGCCAGGTCTGCGCCTGCAGTCCCATGGCCAGGGAGACGGCGACGATCAGCACCAGCTGTCCGGGCAGGGACCGGCCAGACCCCAGCGCCCACGCCACCGCGGCGGCGGCCAGCAGCCCGGTCCCGGCCGCCAGCAGGGCGCGGACCGGCACCCCGGGCCGGGCCCGGCCGGCCGCCGCCGCGCCGAGCCCGTACCCGGCCAGGGCGGCAAGGGCCCTGGGCACCACCTGGTGGTCGCCGACCCCGACCGAGGCCCCGACCAGGACCAGGTTGCCGGTCATCACCCCGGCGAACACCTTGCCCAGGCAGAGGAAGGCGAACGCGTCGGTGGCGCCGGAGGCGGCCGACAGCACCAGTTGGACCGGTTCGTCCGGGGTGGCGGACGCGGTGGCTCCGGCGGGCTGGGCGGGCCCGGAAGGGGGCGTGGCGGGGGCGGAACTCATCCGGCCATTGTTTCCTGACGGTGCGTCCGGCAGGGGGAACCGGGCCGTCGGTCCCCGGCGTGTGCGGGCTCGGCGGCCGCGGTCAGGGGCGGCCGTACCAGACGGCGTCGGTCCAGATGCGCTCCAGGCGCACATCGGCCCCGGGGTGCGGGGCGTGCCAGACCTGGTCGTTCCCGGCGTAGATGGCCACGTGGTAGACGCTCCGGCCGGAGTGGAAGAAGACCAGGTCCCCGGGGCGCCGGTCGCTGCGGGGGATGTGGTGGGCGCTGTCGTACTGGGCCTGGGCGGTGCGCGGCAGGCGGGTGCCGGCCTGGCGGTAGGCGAAGAAGGTCAGGCCCGAGCAGTCGAAGCTGTCGGGGCCCGCCGCACCGTAGCGGTAGGGGTCCCCCTGCTTGGAGGCGGCCACGCTCAGGGCTCTGGCCTGCAGGGTGGCCGCCTGGGCCGGCGGTGGCGCCAGTCCGGCGCCGGTGAGCACCGACAGGGTCACCACGGTGACCACGCCGGCTCGGATGCGCCCGGTATGGGGGCGCGCAAGGGTGTTCGAGGACTCGGTCACGCGGGTTCCTCCGGAACCGCCTGCGGAAGGTGTCCTGTCGGGTTCGGGCTCCGAAAGCTGCCCGGCCACCGCGCGGTGGCTGCACCCCAAGGGACGGTCCTCTCCAGGCCGTCCCGCCGTGCTCGGGTCTCCCGCTCTCGCCGATGGGTGGGTGCGGAGCTGACGTCCGACCGGCGGCGAGACTGGGCGTCCGGGCGGACCGCCCCGCCACGGCGGCGGGGACTTGGTCGGTCAGCCGTCAGTATTGCCACGTCGGCATCGGGTCATCTGGGTGGACGGACGGTCCGGCGGGTGTGCGGGGCGTGCCGCGGAACGGTCGGTGGTGACGCTGGGTGATCGCGGTGGCGGTGGTGCCGGCTTCATGCGGTCCGGCCGGGAAAATATTCTTTGCCCATTTCGGTATCAGGCTGTGAGCTGCCGGAACGCCGACGGTCGGGGAGCACGGTCCACTCGATTGCCGGACGCCCGGACCGCGCCTGTTCGGGTGGTGCCGGGTCCGCGCGGGCCGGTGTTCGATCACCGGGGTCCGGACCGGGGTTCCGCCGTCCGCGCGAGGTGGGGTGACGGCCCGAAAGTGAGCGACTCTCTGGGCGTGTCGCGACCGGGACGGGGCAGTTTCGTGACCGTTTGATGACGTTACCTGGGCAATTCGGGGGTAATCAGCGGCTCATGACTGCGAGTGATCAGGACGATGAAGGGGCGCTGCAACGCCTCGTCGCGCAGGCCGGCGTCTGGTCGGCCACCGCGCCGGGCGTCGAGGCGGGCGTCGAGGCGGGGGCCGTGGCGGACACGACGGCCGTGGCGGACGAGCACCCCCTGGACACGCTGCTGCGGTGGTGGGGGCGGCTGCGCTTCCCCGACGAGGAGCGGCCCGAGGTCCCGCCGCAGGGCCGGTCCGAGCGGAGCGGGGTCTGGCCGCGCGGGTAGGCCGCGCGGGTAGGTTGGGGCGCCATCGATCACCGACCGCCCAGCCAGGAGGCGCATGTGTCCGGTCGTCCCAGCGTTCTGCTCGTCACCGATCTCGGCTACCAGGCCCGGGGGCGGCGCTACTGCGACGAGGACATATTCCTCTCCTCGCGGCTGCGGGAGGACTTCGACACCGCCCTGTGCCACCCGCTGGACGCCGCCGCGCTGATGGACGGCTTCGACCTGGTGGTGGTCCGCAACAGCGGTCCGGTGCTGCACTACCAGCAGGCGTACCAGGCCTTCCGCGGCGCGGCCGGTGCGCGCGGCACCCGGGTCTACAACCCGCTGAACGGCCGTGGGGACATGGCGGGCAAGCAGTACCTGCTCGACCTGACCGCGGCCGGGTACCCGGTCATCCCCACCGTGGACCGGCTCGCCGACCTGGACCGGTTGCCCGACGCCGACGAGTACGCGGTCAAGCCCAAGGCCGGAGCCGACTCGGCCGGCCTGCACTTCGTCCCCCGCGGCGAGTTGGCCGGCCTGGACCTCGGGAGCGGCGACCTGCTGGTGCAGCCGCGGATCGACTTCCGCTACGAGGTCTCCTTCTACTTCGTCGACGACACCTTCCAGTACGCCCTCAATGCCCCGGACCCCGACCGCCGTTGGGTTCTGGAGCCGTACCGGCCCAGCGGGGACGACCTGGACTTCGCGCGGCGCTTCATCGACTGGAACACCCTGGACCACGGCATCCAGCGGGTGGACGCCTGCCGTACCCGGGAGGGCGGGCTGCTGCTGGTCGAACTGGAGGACCTCAACCCCTACCTGTCGCTGGACCGGGTCGGCGGGCCGGCCGCCGACGCCTTCGTCGCCGCCGTGACGGCTTCGCTGCACCGGTTCCTGGCCCGGTGGCCGGACGGGTCGGGGCGACGGATCGGCGCCTGATCCCTTGTGGCCGACAACCGGGTGTGATAGCTATGCGAGAAGGAAACTGACGGACCGTCAGATAGCGATGCCGGCCCGGACCGTCCGACGCCCCTTCCGCCGCAGGATCTGACCGCCCAGGAGGCCCCTGATGGAGTTCGGCATCTTCCTGAATGGATTCGTACCCGGCCCGGCCGCGCACGACCGCCCGTCCGAGCACCTGGCCCTCAAGCGGGAGTTGGAGCTCGCGGTCAAGGCGGACAAGCACAACTGGAAGTACGTGTGGTTCGGCGAGCACCACACCCTCACCGAGTACAGCCACATGTCCGCCCCCGAGGTGGCGATGGGCTACGTCGCCGCCAAGACGGAGCGGATCCACCTGGGCACCGGCATCAACAGCCTCTCGCCGCGCAAGGAGCACCCGGTCCGCTACGCCGAGCGCGCGGCGATGCTGGACCACATCACCGAGGGCCGCTTCGAGTGGGGCACCGGGCGCGGCGCCGGCAGCCACGAGGTGGCCACCTTCGGGATCATGGACACCGAGTCCACCCGGGCCGAGTGGGACGAGGTCTCCCGGGAGATCGTCAGGATGTGGGAGCAGTACGACTACTCCTTCCAGGGCGAGCACTTCACCGTGCCCACCCCGCACAACATCCTGCCCAAGCCCTACGGTCACTCGCACCCGCCGATCTGGATGGCCTGCGGCAACCCCGGCTCCTTCGCCAAGGCGGGATCGCTGGGCATCGGCGGGATCGCCTTCAACTTCGAGCCGATCTACAACCTCAAGGGCCGGATCGAGGCCTACAAGGAGGCCGCCGAGAACCCGGTGGAGATCCTCGGGGACTACCAGAACAACAACGTGATGATGACCAACGGCGTGATCTGCCTGAGCGACCGCGCCCGGGCCCGGGAGATAGCCCTGTCCGCGGGGCTGGGCTACCTGGTGACGCTGGTCAACCTCTACCACGACACCATGCCCAAGTCGCTGGACGAGATCACCTGGCCGGACCCGCCGATCCACCTCGGCGCGCTGGGCGGCGAGGAACTGCTGGACGAGCTGATCGCGGGCGGCTACCTGCTCTGCGGGACCCCGGACGAGGTGTGCGAGCAGGTGGCCGCCTACCAGCAGGTGGGCTGCGACCAGCTGGTGTTCGGCGTCACCGGCGGGCTGTCGCACGAGGAGAGCCTGGAGATGATCGAGCTCTTCGGCAACCAGGTCATCCCGAACTTCGACAGCAGCCCGGAGATCTCCACCGAGGTCTACCGCCGCGCGGCGGGCGGACCCAAGTACCCGCCCTACAACAACCCGGTCGACCCGTCCCTGCGGCACACGGTGCTGCCCCCGGCGGCGATCATCCCGCTGCCCGAGTGAACTGACGCCGGGACAGCCGCCCGAACGTGTCCCCGAAACCGGGACAGGACCGGTGCGGTTAGGGTGCTGTGCATGCGCATCTGGATCGTGGACGCCTTCAGTGACCGTCCGTTCGCCGGCAATCCCGCAGGGGTCGTGCTGCTGCGGGACTTTCCGGAGGACGGCTGGATGCAGCAGGTGGCGCGGGAGGTCAACCACGCGGAGACCGCGTTCGCGCACCCGCTGCCGCCGGGCGGCGACGCCGACTGGGCGCTGCGCTGGTTCACTCCGGCGACCGAGGTGGACATGTGCGGCCATGCCACCCTCGCGACGGCGCACGTGCTGCGGGAGACGGGCAGCGCGACCGGCACCGTGCGGTTCGCCGCGCGCTGCGGCGTGCTCGCGGCGACGGCGGACGCCGACGGCAGCATCACCCTGGACTTCCCGACCTCGACGCTCACCCCGCAGCCGACGCCCGAGGACCTGCCACGGGCGCTCGGCGCCCGGGTCGTCTCGGTGCACGGGACCGCGGCCCACATCGGCGACCTGCTGGTGTGTACCCGTGCGCGGTCTGCTGTCGGCAGATCCGCTCGCGTCCGGGCCGGCGCGGCGTCAGGATCTGGGCATGCGACCGCTCTTCGTACTCGTGCACAGCCCCTCGGTGGGGCCCTCGACCTGGCGTCCGGTGGCGGAACGGCTCGCCGAGGCGGGCTACGACGCCCGGGTTCCGTCCCTGCTGGACGTCGGCACCGGGCCGCCGCCGTACTGGCCGGCCGTCGTGGCCGCCGTCCGCGAGGACCTGACGGCGGTGCCCGCCGACCGGCCGCTGGTGCTGGTGGCACACAGCAACGCCGGGCTGTTCCTTCCGCTGATCCGCGCGGGCCTCGACGGCACTGACGGCGGCGACGGCCGGCCCCGGCGTCAGGTGGTCGGCTCGGTCTTCGTCGACGCGGCGCTGCCCGCCCGGGACGGGGCGACGCCGGTGGCCCCGCCCGAGCTGCTGGAGTTCCTGCGCGGCAAGAGCGTGGACGGCCTGCTGCCGCGCTGGACGGACTGGTGGGACGAGGCCGACATCGCGCCCATGTTCGCCGACGCCACGACCCGTCGGACCGTCGTCGACGAGCAGCCGAGGCTGCCGCTGGCGTACTACCGGCAGACCATCCCGGTCCCGGCCGGCTGGGACGACCACCCCTGCTCCTACCTGCTGTTCGGCCCGCCCTACGAGGCCGAGGCAGCCGAGGCGCGGGACCGCGGTTGGCGGGTCGCACACCTACCCGGGGAGCACCTGCACCAGATCGTCGACCCGGAGGCGACCGCCCGGAACCTGATCGAGCTTGCGGGCTGAGACGCCGCGCCCGCGCCCACGTCTGTGCCCGTGTCTGAGTGGCGCCTGAGTAGCAGGTTGCATCCAAAGGCTTGTGGGGTGGCGCAGTTGGGGATAGAAACCTCGTTGATAACGTTGTCAGAGGAGAGGCCACCCCCATGCTCCTTCGCTACAGGCAGTCAGGACGCTTACAGGCCACCCTCGTCGCGGCAGTGGCCGCAGGGGTGCTCGCGACGAGCGGCGGGGTGGCCTCGGCCCTGCCGGCGACGTCCCCGGTTCTCCCGGCCACCGCAGGTGTCGCGTTGGTGAAGGATCCGGCGGCGCTGGTCGACCCGATGATCGGCACCGGTTCCGGCGGCGCCACCGTCGGCCAGGTGGACGCCTATCCGGGGGCGACGGCGCCCTTCGGCATGATGTCCTTCAGCCCTGACACACCGTCGCGTCCGGACGGAGGCGGCTACAACTACGACGACTCGGCCACCACTGGCTTCAGCCTCACCCATATGTCGGGCCCGGGCTGCGGAGCGATGGGCGACTTCCCCGTCCTCCCCATCGTGGGCGCGCTGAGCGCAGACCCGGCCAACAGCACCGCTGCCTTCCAGCACAGCGACGAGCACGCCACACCCGGCTCGTACTCGGTGAAACTCAACCCGTCGACGCCCGCCGCCGCCGTCCAGGCGGACCTCGCGGCGACCACCCGGACCGGCATCGGCACCTTTACCTACCCCAGCACCACCGCAGCGAACCTGCTGTTCAAGATGGGTGACGCCCAGTCAGGGAACCAGGCGGCCAGCGTCCAGGTGATCGGCGACAACCAGGTGGCCGGCACCGAGACCGCCGGCCAGTTCTGCGGTTCGCCGGGCACCTACCCGGTGCACTTCGTGGCCACCTTCTCCCGGCCGTTCTCCTCCTACGGCACCTGGCAGACCGCGCCGACCGGCGCCAACGTCTTCACCACCCCCACCGGCCAACTCGACTGGAGCTACCACGAGGTGGCCAGCGGCGGCACCGCCGCCACGATCACTCCCACCACCACGGCGGCCGGGGACAGCGCCGTCTCCTGGAGCCAGACCGACGCGCTGGCCAACACCTGGATCCAGGCCACGCCCCCGGCGCTCACCCAGGGCGACAGCTACCAGGCCAGCGTCACCCTCCAGGGCACCGGTGACGTCTACCTCAACTTCTACAACGGACAGCAGGACGTCGGCGGCAAGCCGGTCCAGCTCAGCTCGACGCCGGTCACGCTGACCGTGGACGCTGCCGTACCCACCGGCCCGATCGGCAGCCCGCAGTTCCAGGTGCGCACCGCCGGCACCGGCCCGGTGGACCTCATCGCCTCGGCGGCGTCCATCCGCCTGGACGCGGTGGTGAAGTCGCCCGGAATCGCCAAGGTGAGCACCAAGGGCCCCGGCCCGCAGCGGCAGCCGGCCGCGCCCGACGGCAGGCCCGCGGCCGGCGCCGGCACCAAGGTCGCCCCGCGCGGCACCGAGGCCAAGGGCGCGCAGTCGCGCACCCAGGTCGCGGGCACCCAGGGACTGCAGTCCGGCGCTTGGGTCACCTTCGACACCACGACCCGTCAGCAGGTGACCATGAAGGTTGCGCTGTCCTACGTCAGTCAGGGCGACGCGGCAGCCAACCTCAGGGCCGAGGACCCCGGTTGGAGCGTTCCGGCCGTGGCCGCGCGCACCTACGCGCAGTGGGACAGCCTGCTCTCCCGGATCCGGATCGGCGGCGGATCCGCGGCCCAGCGCCGGGAGTTCTACACCGCGCTCTACCACACCATGCTGGAGCCGAGCGTCTTCTCCGACGACAACGGCCAGTACCTGGGCTTCGACGACCAGGTCCACCGGACCGCGCGCGGCAAGGAGCAGTACGCCAACTTCTCGGGCTGGGACATCTACCGCTCCGAGATACCGCTGCTCGCCACGATCCTGCCCGAGCAGACCAGCCAGATGATGACCTCGCTCCTCAACGACCAGGCGCAGGGCGGCTGGTTGCCCAAGTGGGGCTTCGCCGACGACTACACCGACGTGATGAACGGGGACGCGGCCGATCCGATGATCGCCGAGGCCTACGCCATGGGGGCGCGGGACTTCGACGCCCGGGCCGCGCTGGCCGCCATGGTCAAGGGTGCCACCACGGTGCCGACCAGCACCGCCGAGATGGGCCAGGGCTGGTACGTCGAGCGGCCCCAACTCGACGCGTACCAGAAGCTCGGCTACATCCCGAACACCACCCAGAGCTCGCTCTCGCCCGAGCCCAACGGAGCCTCCGAGACCATCGAGTACGCCACCGCCGACTTCGGCATCGCGACGCTCGCCGAGGCGTTGGGGGAGACCGAGACCTACAGCACCTTCCTGCAGCGGTCGCAGAACTGGACCAACCTCTTCAACACCGCCACCGGCTACATCCAACCGCGGGACGCCCAGGGGCAGTTCCCCGAGTTCGACCCGACCACCGACGGGATGGGCGCCTTCGGGCAGTCCGGCTTCCAGGAGGGAAACGCGGCCCAGTACACCTGGTCCGTACCGCAGGACATCCAGGGGCTGATCACCGGCCTGGGCGGGGACGACGCTGCGAACAAGCGGCTGGACACCTACTTCACCCAGCTCCAGGCCGGTCCCAACCTGCCGTACGAGTGGGCCGGCAACGAGCCCGCCTTCGGCACCCCGTGGATCTACGACTACACCGGTACCCCCTACAAGACCACCGCGATCGTGCACAAGCTGCTCGACACGGTCTACGCGGACACCCCCGGCGGTGAGCCCGGCAACGACGACCTCGGTGCCATGAGCTCCTGGTACGTGTGGTCCAGCCTCGGTATGTACCCGGCGACCCCGGGCACCCCGGTGCTCGCGCTGGGGGCGCCGGTCTTCCCCGCGGCCGAGATCGCCGTGCCCGGCGGCCACCGGCTGACGATCACCGCGCCGGGCGCCTCCACCAGCGCGTACGTCCACGGCGTCACGGTCAACGGGAAGTCCTGGGCGCCGGCCTGGCTGTCGGCCTCGCTGATCACCGGAGCCGACCGTGCGTCAGGTCGGGCCGGCAGCAACCGGATCGCGTTCACCCTGACCGACACCGCCGATCCGACCTGGGCGGCCGCGGCCGCCGACGCGCCGCCGTCCTACCCGGCCGGTACGCTGCAGTTCCCGCCGGGACGCAAGCCGGTCATCCTCACCCCGAGCGGCCCCAACCTGTTCGGTTCCACCCCGACCGGCCAGCTCTCCTGGGCCGGACCGGTGCAGAACGGCGTCGGCCCGGTGGCCGGCACGCTGGTGTCCGCCACCTCGCCGGAGGGCGCCAGCGCGGAGCACTGGACCGAGTCCTACGCGGCCCCCGACACCTGGATCTGGACCGACCCGACGACGCAGCCGACGGCGGGTCAGAGCTACCAGGGTTCGATCACCCTGGAGGGGACCGGCACCGTCTACCTGGACTTCTGGACCGGCGCGCAGGACGTCACCAGCCAGACCGTGCAGCTGTCCGCCGTCCCGCAGACCGTCACCGTGCAGGGCACGGCGGCCGCCGCGGGCGGTACCCATCTGCAGGTCCGCACGGGGGGCACCGGCTCCGTGGACCTGTACGCCAGTGCGCTGTCACTCCAGGTGCTCACCCCGGAGCAGAGCGGCTGATTCCGCGCCCGGCCCCGTGCCGTCGGCGGTCCGGTCCAGGTCAGGACCGCCGACGGCACCTCCGAGGGGTTTGGCGTGATCCTTTCGAACCATGGCGATCACGCCGCTGTCACCGGCGGGAGGAGCGCGAGAGGGTGATTGAACCCACTCTCAATCTCGTCCCAAGGGAGAAGCATGACCGCCATCGCCAGGATCACCGGACGCGAGATCGTCGACAGCCGGGGCAACCCGACCGTCGAGGTCGACGTCGAGCTGACGGACGGTTCGCTCGGACGGGCCGCCGTGCCGTCGGGGGCGTCCACGGGGGCCCGCGAGGCGGTGGAGCTGCGCGACGAGGATCCCGGGCGCTTCCACGGCAAGGGCGTCCAGGGCGCCGTCGGCTTCGTCAACGGTGAGATCGCCGACGCCGTGCTCGGCCTGGAGGCCGAGGAGCAGGCGGTCCTCGACGGCGTGCTGATCGAGCTGGACGGGACGGCGAACAAGGCCCGGCTGGGCGCCAACGCGATCCTGGGGGTGTCGCTCGCGGTGGCCAAGGCCGCGGCGGCGGCCCACCGGCTGCCGCTGTACCGCTACGTCGGCGGGGTGGACGCGCGGCTGCTGCCGGTGCCGATGATGAACATCGTCAACGGCGGCGCGCACGCCGACAATCCGCTGGACTTCCAGGAGTTCATGATCGCGCCGATCGGTGCGGCCACCTTCGCCGAGGCCGTGCGGATGGGTTCCGAGGTCTTCCACACCCTGCGCCGGGACCTGCTGGCGGCCGGTCACAGCACCGCCGTCGGCGACGAGGGCGGCTTCGCCCCGAACCTGCGCACCGCCGACGAGGCGCTGGAGTTCGTGCTCGGCGCCATCGAGCGCACCGGCTACAAGCCCGGCCAGGACATCACCCTGGTGATGGACCCCGCCACCTCGGAGTTCTTCCGCGACGGGGTCTACGACTACACCGGCGAGGGGCTGCGGCGGACGGTCCAGGAGCAGGTGGACTACCTGGCCGACCTGGTCGCCCGCTACCCCGTCGCCTCCATCGAGGACCCGATGGCCGAGGACGACCTCGACGGCTGGCGGCTGCTCATGACGCGACTGGGCGACCACTGCCAGCTGACCGGCGACGACGTCTTCTGCACCAACGAGGCGCTGCTGCGCGAGGGGATCCGTACCGGGGTGGCCAACTCGGTGCTGGTGAAGGTCAACCAGATCGGCACCCTGACCGAGACCCTGGCCACCGTCGGCGCCGCCCACCGGGCCGGCTACACCGTGGTGATGTCGCACCGCTCCGGGGAGACCGAGGACACCACCATCGCCGACCTCGCCGTCGCCACCGGCTGCGGCCAGATCAAGACCGGCTCGCTGTCCCGCTCGGACCGCACCGCCAAGTACAACCAGCTCATCCGGATCGAGGAGGAGCTGGGCGCCCAGGCGCGCTACGCCGGCCGGGAGGCCCTCGGCCTGCGCCGGTAGCCGCGCCGGCGGGCGCCGCACGGGTCGGGCGCCGCGGTCACACGGTAGCCTGGTCGAACTGCTCCCAGGTGCCGATGGCGGTGCGGTTGGCGATCAGCGGAGCGGCGCCGGCGTTCTCGGCGGTGACGTACTTGCCGTTGACCTGGGCGAGCAGGCTGACCGTGCCGTTGGAGTTGGTGACCAGCTTGAAACTCTCCCAGGGGCCGATCGCGGTGCGGTTGGCGATCAGTGCCGAGGCGCCGGCGTTCTCCGCGGTGACGTACATGCCGTTGACCTTGGCGCGCAGCGCGATGTTGCCGCTGCCCGCGTCGACCACGTCGAACTGCTCCCAGGTGCCGACCGAGGTGCGGTTGGCGATCAGTGCGGAGGCGCCGGCGTTCTCGGCGGTGACGTAGTCGCTGTTGGCCCTGGCCCGCAGCGAGACCGTCCGGAGCGCCGGCGCGATGACGACGACCGGCTGGGTGGGGCGGGTGGCGGTGAGGGCGATCTGGCCCTTGAGCATCCGGCCGCCGTCGCCGGTGAGGCGCAGGTAGTAGTCGGAGGAGCAGGCGGTGCCGTCCTCGTCCAGGGCCAGGAAGCCGGAGTTGGTGGGGGTCCAGGCCTGGGTCTCGGCGGTCTTGGCGATCTGGTTGCCCTCGTTGTACTCGTCGAACATGGAGATGTAGATGCCCTGGGCGCCGACCCGGACCATGTTGTAGAACTGCCGCCACATGAAGTCGCCGTGCGCGCGCTGCCTGGCGGACACGTCGCCGGGCAGCACGCAGGGCTGGTAGTCGACGCCGTTGGCGTTGCAGTCGGCCTGGTCCGGGACGTTGATGTTCTGGTACGCGGAGTCGGAGTCGGCGGCGTTCCCGATGGCG
Organism: Streptacidiphilus jeojiense; assembly: GCF_000719095.1. Taxonomy (GTDB): domain Bacteria; phylum Actinomycetota; class Actinomycetes; order Streptomycetales; family Streptomycetaceae; genus Streptacidiphilus; species Streptacidiphilus jeojiensis. The sequence goes on from NZ_JOEH01000021.1 coordinate 184,858, forward strand.
CCGACCATCCACGGCGAGAGCATGTTGAAGGCGTGGTAGACGCCGGAGAAGCCGGCCCGGGAGCCGCCGACGCCGGTGCGCCATTCGCGCGGTACGCCGCCGATGACGTAGCAGCCCTGGCTCTTGAACCAGTTGACGACGTCCAGGCAGGTGGCGGCGTCCCAGGGGTGGTTGGCGTCGTTGAAGCCGAAGCCCCAGATGCAGACCACCGGTTTGCCGTTCTGCATGGCATAGGCGGACGAGGCGGTGTGCGCCTTCATCTTGTTGGTCCAGTCGGCCTTCATCTCCGACTGCATGTTGGTCCAGCCGGTGGCGTCGTACATGATGTAGAACTTGCGGCCGTACTTCTCCCGTTGATGGGCGCGCCGTCGCCGATGGCGGCGAACCAGCCCTGGTAGCCGACGGTGATCTTCCCGACCACGTCGCCGGCGGCGCTGGCCGAGCTGCTGGCCGCGGTGGCGGCCTTGGCGATGCCGAACGCGCCGGCCGCCGCGGCGGCGGTGCCGCCGAGCGCGGTGGTGAGGACCCTGCGGCGGGACCAGGTCTGCCTGCGGTGGTTGACTGACATTGCGTGGTTCTCCGTGTGGGGGGAGGAGTGGGGGAGGGGAGAGCGAGGGGGAGGTCGGAAGGGATTCAACTTGCGTGTGTGACAGCGGGTCAAGGAACTCCGGACCGGTGTGGGATACCGCTCGATCGCACCGGAATCTGTTATCCGTGACAGCGGTGGGGTCCCTGCGCGAGGGCGGGCGCCAGGGACCGGAAGCCCGTGCTGGGCACACCTGTGCGAAGCTGTTCCGCGGCTTTCTGTTATGCCGCCGCCGACCGGGAACCCTCCTCTGACCATGACCGAGAATTCGCAGACCGCGGTGGTCCGTGCCGCGCAACGGGGTGACCAGCACGCCCTGGACGTCCTGGTGGCCGACTATCTGCCGCTGATCTACAACATCGTGGGACGTGCGCTGGGGGTGCCCGCCGACACCGACGACGTCGTGCAGGAGATCATGCTGCAGATGATCCGCGACGTGCGGAAGCTGCGCGATCCCGAGGCGTTCCGGTCCTGGCTGGTCGCCATCGCCATGCGGGAGGTGCGCCGGCACTGGCGGCTGCGGCGCAGCGCACCGGTCACCGACGGGATCGACGGCCTCGACGAGGCATCGCAACTCGCTGATCCGGGAGCCGATTTCGTCGATCTGACGATCACCGTGCTGGGCCTGTCGGGCCAGCGGCGGGAGGCGGCCGAGGCCACCCGGTGGCTGGACGCCGACGACCGGCAGCTGCTGTCGCTGTGGTGGATGGAGGTGGCCGGCCGGCTCACCCGCAGCGAACTGGCCGCCGCGATGAAGCTGCCGCTGCCGCAGGCCGCGGTCCGGGTGCAGCGGATGAAGGCGCAGCTGGACGTGGCACGGGCGATCGTCCGCGCGCTCAGGGCGGTGCCGCGGTGTCCGGAGACGGACCGGGTGCTGCGGGGCTGGGACGGACGGCCCACCGGCCTGTGGCGCAAGCGGCTGGCCAGGCATGTGCGCACCTGCGAGATGTGCGGCGGGGTGCCGGTCGATCTGGTTCCGGCGGAGCGGCTGCTGGCCGATGTGGCGCTGGTGTCCGTCCCGCCGGTGCTGCTGCTGGGGCTGGCCGCCTCGGGACTGGGAGCGGGGGCGGGAGCGGGAGGCGGCGCTGCGGGCGGCGCCGGGGCCCACACGGTGGCCGCCGCGGGCCGGGGTGCGGTCAGCACGGCGAGGCGGGCCGCCTGGAAGACGGGCGGTGTCTCGGTCGGCAAGGGCGCGGTGCTCTCCTCGGTGGCGCTGGTCACCGCCACCGCGGCGACCGCCGCCTACGCCTTCGGGCTGACCGGGCCGGCCCACGCCGGCGCCGCCGCGCCGGTGGCGACGGCGGCGCGCACGGTCGCCGCGGCGCCCTCCGCCACCCGGCCCGCGCCGACCCCCACGCCCTCGCCCAGCGCCAAGCCCAGCCCCTCGCCGTCGCACAAGCCTGCGGCGCCGAAGCCGGCGGCGGTCGACAACACCGCGCTGCCGGTGCGGGCGGCCTTCTACTACCCCTGGTACCCGGAGAACTTCAGCGGCGCGGGCAGCCAGTACACGCCCTCGGCGGGCAAGTACTCGGTGGACGTCCCGGCCACCGTCGACCGCCAGATCGAGGACATGCAGTACGGCGGTCTGCAGGCCGGCATCTCCTCCTGGTGGGGTGCGGGCAAGCGCGAGGACAAGCGGTTGCCGCTGCTGCTGTCCGAGGGCGCGAAGCTCGGCTTCTCCTGGACGGTGTACTACGAGCAGGAGGCGTACGGCGACCCCTCGGTGACGGCGATCCGGAGCGACCTGCAGTACCTGCGCAAGTACTCGGCCCAGAAGGCCTGGCTGCACATCGACGGCAAGCCGGTGATCTTCGTCTACGCCTCGGGCACCGACGGCTGCGGCATGGCCACCCGCTGGGCGCAGGCCAACCAGGGCGAGGGCTACTACGTGGTGCTGAAGGTCTTCGGCGGCTACCTCGGCTGCGCCGACCAGCCGCAGGGCTGGCACCAGTACGCCGACGTGCTGGACGTGCAGAAGGGCTACTCGGCGATCCTGTCGCCCGGGTTCTGGAAGAACGACGCCAAGACCCCGGCGGTCCCGCGCGACCTCGCCCGCTTCCGCAACGACGCCACCACCGTCGCCACCTCGGGCGCCCCGTTCCAGCTGGTGGTGACCTACAACGAATGGGGCGAGGGCACGGCGGTCGAGTCCGCCACGGCCTGGTCCAGTGCCAGCGGCCACGGGGCGTACATGGACATCCTGCACCAGGTCTTCGCCGCGCATCCGCGCTGAGGGCCACCCCGCCGGCGGTGCTACTCGGCGATGCCGCGGGTGAGCAGCACCACGGTCACGAAGGTGCGGTAGAGGCGGATCGGGTCGTGGTCGTCCAGGTGGACCACGGTGGGGTCGGCCCGGTCCTGGGCGACCCCGGTGATCCAGGTCGCCATTTCGGCCAGGTCCGGGTTGCGGAAGCGGACGGTGAGGGTGGCGGGCAGGTCGATCCGGGGGAGCGAGGCGGTGGACAGCCCGGACACGGCACGGTGGGCGGCGGTGCGGATCGCCTCGCGGGCGTCGGCCGGGTGCAGGCTGTCGGCGGCGAAGCGGGAGACCGAGGTCTTCACCACGGCGGCGTGGACGTCGGGGCAGAACGGCTCGATCTCGGCGGCGGTGGTGTCGTCACCGGTGATCAGCACCACCGGGACCCGGTGCCCCAGCGCGACCAGCGCGTTGATCGCGCTCTCGCCGGCGACCGACCCGTTCAGCCGCACCTCGCTGATGGCCGCCGGGTTGTAGGTGTGCGAGAGGGCCGAGGAGGTGGCCATCGAGCCGTGGTAGGAGACGAAGAAGACGGCGTCGAAGGAGGAATCCAGGCCCTGCATCATGTAGAGCGGCTTGTGCCGGCCCGACAGGTAGCGGGCGCGTCCTGACAGGGTGTCGGGGCGGAGGTTGGCCATCCGTCCGTGCGAGTCGTTGACCAGGAAGCCGACCGCGGAGCCGTCCCCCGCGCCTTCGGCGGCGCCCTCGATCGCGCCCTCGATCGCGGCGTTGACCTCGGCCTGGAGCAGGTCGCGGTAGTAGGGGTAGTCGACCCCCGAGGGCCGGCACTGCTCCCAGTCGACGACCCCGGCGGTGCCCTCCATGTCGGTGGAGACGAAGATCTTCACAGCACCGCCCTCGGGTGCATCCGCAGCTCGGGGGAGTGCTCGGTCATCACGGCGTAGGTGCTGCCCTGCTGGCCGGCGGCGCCGCCGTGGCGGCCGTCCGGGGTGAGCGCCAGCGCGCGCAGCTCGGCGCGGAAGTCGTCGGGCAGCGTCGCGGCCTCGGCCAGTGCCGAACGGCAGGCCTCGGCCGGATCCGCTCCGGCGGCGAGCAGGTCGACGATGGTGCGGGCGGTGCCGCCGCGCATGCTCAGCTCGCCGCGGCCGGTGCAGGCCGCGCCGCCGGCGCGCAGGTCGCACCAGTTCCCGGCGCCGGGGACGGCCGAATCGCCCACCCGGCCGGGGTACTTGAAGGGGTAGCCGGAGGTGGAGACGCCCACGCACAGCTCGCCGGAGGAGTCCAGCGCGATGATGTTGATGGTGCCCCAGGGGCCCTCGTGCGGTGCCAGCCTGCGGACCAGGTCCAGCGCCGTGCGCCGGTAGAGCGCGTCTCCGTCGAGCGCTGCGGTGTTCTCGCCCTCGACCGACTCGCCGGAGGCCCGCAGCTGCTCCCGCCACAGCGTCTTGGCCTCGTTGGTGAGCAGTTCGGCCCGGCGGAAGCCGTTCTCCTTGGCGAACAGCGCGGCGCCCTCGCCGACCAGCATGCAGTGCTGGGGCAGTCCCTCCAGCACCGCCCGGGCCACCGAGATCGGGTTGGGGTAGCCGCGCAGCGCCCCCACCGAGCCGAACCTGCGGTTGGAGCCCAGCATCACCGAGGCGTCGAGTTCGACCTCGCCCTGGGCGTTCGGCAGGCCGCCGGTGCCCACGTAGTGGTCGGCGAGGTTGTCCTCGCAGCAGCGCATCGCGGCCTCGACCGCGTCCAGGGCGGAACCGCCCCGCGCGAGCACCTCCATGCCGGTCGGCAGACCGGCCTCGCTGCGTTCGCTTCCGATGATGACGGCCTCTGGCACGGGGGCTCCAGGATGACGGTGCGGTGGTGACGTTCCGGTTGTGTACCGGGCCACTCTCGCACGGCCGATGATCACCGCGGACCGCGGGGCGTCCCCGCGCCGGCGGCGGTCAGGCCGTCGGCGGGGCGGGGGCGGCCTCCGGGACGGGGTGGAAGGTCTCCTGGAGCCGGTTGCCCTCGATGTCCGGGTCGGGGACGTACTTGGCGAACCACTGGGGGTGGTACCAGAGCTTGGAGCGGATGATGGCCATCACCGCGGGCACCAGGGTGAGCCGGACCACGAAGGCGTCCAGCAGCACGCCGGTGGCGAAGCTGAAGCCGATGGCCTTGATGGTGGGGTCGTTGGTGAACATGAAGGCCACGAAGATGGAGAACATGATCAGGGCGGCGGCGGTGACCACCCGGGCCGCCAGGCCGGTGCCGCTCTCGACCGCGCCGCGGGCGTCGTCGCTCTTGCTGAACTCCTCCTTGATCCGGGAGACCACGAAGACCTCGTAGTCGCTGGAGAGGCCGAAGATGATCGCGAGCATCAGGATCGGCAGGAAGCTGATGGTCTCGCTCGGGGTGATCCCGAAGATGTGCCGGCCCCAGCCCCACTGGAAGATCGCCACCTGGGCCCCGAGCGCCGCCAGCACCGAGAGCAGGAAGCCGATGATGGACTTGATCGGGACCAGGATGGTGCGGAACGCGAAGGTCAGCAGGATGAAGGCGAGTCCGACCACGACCACCAGGAACACCGGCAGCGCGCTGTTGAGCTTGCTGGACACGTCGATGTTGGAGGCGGTGGTGCCGCCGACCAGGACGGTCGCCCCGGTGCTGCCCTCGACGGCGGCGCGCTGGTTGCGGATTCCGTGCACCAGGTCGGCGGTGGCCGGGTCGTTGGGGCCGGTCTTGGGGATCAGCCGGAAGACCACGGTCTGCGGGGTCTGCACCGCCACGCTGGCGGTGTCCACGCCGGGGACCTTCTCCAGCCTGTCGAGGATCTGCTGGGTGTCGGCGCTGCCGGAGATCCCGTCGGCGACCACCAGCAGCGGGCCGTTGAAGCCGGCCCCGAAACTGGCCGTGGTCAGGTCGTAGGCCTTGCGCGAGGTGTCCGAGGTGGGCTTGGAGGAACCGCTGGGCAGGCCCAGCTGCATGCTCCAGTACGGGATCGCCAGCACCACCAGGAAGGCCACCCCGGCGATCAGCATCGGCACCCGGAACCGGACCACGAAGCGGGCCCAGCGGGCGCCGAAGGTGCGCTGCGGGGCGGTGGCGCCGATGGTGGCGACCTGCTCGTGGTGGCCGCGGCGCAGCGGGGTGTCGATGAACTTGGTGACCTTGTGCCCGGCGAAGCCGAGCATGGCGGGCAGCAGGGTGAGCGCGATCAGCATAGCCATCAGCACCGCGGCCGCGGCGCTGAGGCCCATCACGGTGAGGAACGGGATTCCGACCACGGACAGTCCGCACAGCGCGATGATCACGGTGAGCGCGGCGAAGACCACCGAGCTGCCGGCGGTGCCGGCGGCCAGTGCCGCGGAGTCCTCCACGCTGAGCCCGTTGAGCAGGTTGTTGCGGTGCCTGGACAGGATGAACAGGCCGTAGTCGATGCCGCAGGACAGGCCGAGCATGATGGCGACGGTGGTGGAGGCGGAGGCGATGTCGACCACCGCGGCGACCGCGGTGACGCCCATCAGGGTGATCACCACGCCGATGATCGCGGTGAGGATCGGCAGCCCGGCGGTGACCAGCGCGCCGAAGGTGATCACCAGGATGACGAAGGCGATGACCAGCCCGATCAGCTCGGGGGCCTCGGAGGGGACCAGCCGCCAGCCGGGGTAGACGCTGCCGGAGTACTCCACCTGGACGCCGGCCTGCTGGGCCGGCTTCACCGCGGTCTTCACGTCGTCCAGGGAGGCGTCCTTCACCTGCGCCGCGGCGACCGAGTACTGCACCTGGCCCAGGGCCACCCGACCGTCCGGGGAGACCGCGTGCGCCGTGTAGGGGTCGGAGACCGAGACCACCTGCGGGACCTTCTTCAGGTTCGCGAGCGCGGCCTCGACGCCGCTCTTGTAGGGCTCGGCGCTGATGTTCGAGCCCACCGGCGCCGCGAAGACGACCTGGGTCTGCGCACCGCTCAGTGCCGGCACCTTCTTCACCAGCAGGTCCGAGACGTGCTGGGACTCGGTGCCGGGGATGGTGAAGTTGTCGTTGGTCTTCCCGCCGCTGAGCTGGCCCAGCAGGATCGCGCCGACGGCGGCGAGCAGCCACAGCGCCAGCACCAGCCGGCGGCGCCGGAACGAGAACCGGGACAGCCGGAACAGGTACGTCGACATCGGGGTCCTCCGCAGGTGCGCCCGCTCCGCCCGGGTGACGGGCCGTTGGAGCCATCATCGGGAGCGCGGGGCCGGGGGGCACGCCGGGGCGGTCATTCGGGGGCATCCGGGCGCGGCGGCGGTGGCCGGTGGTCGGCGTCCGGTCCGGCGCACACGTACTGAGCGGATTGTCTACGTCAATGTAGACGGTCCCGGTCGGCCGGAGCGCGTAGCGGGGGTCGGTATCCGGTCACCGTTTTCGCACCTGCGGGGCGGATCCGGGGCCTGCGCCTGTACTGAAGCCGTGACCGGGCGTCAAGGGGTGTGCGGTTCCGCACCGCGCCGGGGGGATCTTGCCGATTCCGGCCCAAAGGGGCGTCAGAAGGCGGCCGGGAGGGGGCGGGAGCGCGTTCGGGCATTCCGGTGCGCCTCCCGGCAACGGGTCGGTTGCCGCTGATTGCACAAGCTAAGGCTTCACGACCGGGCACGGGCAACGGAGTAGAAACCCAGTGTTCACGCGAGGGTCGCGGATCGGGGATTGCGGAGGCTTGACCAGTGAGACCTTACGGAAAGCGGCGGTTGATGTCCTGCGCGGCGTTCGTCGCCGCCTCGGCGGTACTGGCCGGATGCGGATCGAGCGGCAGCCAGGGCGCCGGCGGCGGTGCCTCGGGGAGCGGCTCCTCGGGGAGCGGCGCCGGCACGGGCAGCGCCTCCGCCGGGAGCGATCCGGTGGCGGCCGGCCTGGCCATGGCGGAGCAGCAGGTGGCCAAGCTCTCGGCGACGACCGCGACCTATCCGGTGCCCACCGCGAGCGTGTCCGGGACGGCGAAGTTCAAGGGCCGGACGGTGTACTACATCCCGCTGGTGCAGCAGATACCCGGCTTCGTGGTCACCGCCGCGACCATGAAGACGGCGCTGGCCAAGGCGGGCCTGTCGCTGCAGGTCTGCAACGGCCAGGGCCAGCCGTCGGCGGTCGCGGCCTGCGTGCAGCAGGCGGTCGGGGCCAACGCGGCCGGGATCATCACCGACGCCATCGAGTACGGCATGGCGAAGAACGCACTGGACGCCGCCAAGGCCAAGGGCGTCCCGATCGTCGTCGCCGACCAGATCCCGCCGACCGGCACTGCCAACGACAACGCGCTGACCTACGTCCCCGGCGCGGTCGACCAGCCGAGCCAGATCGCCTGGTGGCTGATCGCCGACTCCAAGGGCAAGGGCAACGAGATCATCGCCGCCGAGGCCGACTCCACGTCGTCGATGACGTACGTGACCGACTCCGAGCCGATCTACGCGAAGTACTGCCCCGACTGCAAGATCACCGTCAAGACCATCACCGCCACCACCGACGCGCTGCTGGCCTCGGCCACCAGCTCCAATGTGCTCAGCAACCCCGGGGCGACCTACTACTACACCGAGTTCGAGGACAGCCTGCAGGACACCGTCCAGGGTCTGCAGCAGTCCGGGCGGGCCTCGTCCATGTCGCTGTCGGTGGCGGGCGGCTCGGTGAACGGATTGGGGCTGCTCAAGGGCGACTCCGTGGTCAAGGCCGTGGTGGCGGTGGACCAGCCCTACGCCGGTTGGGCGCTCACCGACGAGATCCTGCGGATGATGACCAAGTCCGGACCGGTCACCGAGACCTTCCCGACCCGGCTGTTCACCAAGCAGAACATCGGCAGCGTCCAGGTCACCCCGGCGGCCCAGGCCTCCGGGGAGTGGTTCGGCGACTCCTCGTTCGAGGCCGCCTTCGCCAAGCTGTGGGGCCAGGGGTGACGCCCGCTGCGGGGCCGCACCGGCTGGAGGTCGCCGGGCTGTCCAAGACCTTCGGGCCGACCCGGGCGCTGCGCGGGGTCCGGCTGCAGGTCACTCCGGGGGAGCTGCACGGCCTGGTGGGGCAGAACGGATGCGGCAAGTCGACCCTGGTGAAGATCCTGACCGGGGTGTACTCGCCCGATCCGGGCGGCAGCCTCACGGTGGACGGGCGCCCGCTGTCGCTGCCGGTGCGCCCGGCGGAGCAGCGGGAGGCCGGGGTCTCGGTGGTCCATCAGAACCTCGGCCTGGTCGACGAACGGACCGTCTGGGAGAACGTGCGGCTGGGCCGTTACCGGGCCGGGCGGCTGTCCCGGCGGATCGACCGGAAGCAGGAGCGGCGCGCGGTCGAGGAGGTGCTGGCCCGGCTGGGCCGCCCGCTGGACGTCGGAGAGCGGGTCGGCGCGCTGTCCGCCGAGGACCGTGCGGCGGTCGCCATCGCCCGGGCGATGCAGGACCACCGCCCCGGCAGCGGGCTGATCATCTTCGACGAGTCGACCCGGGCGCTGGGGCGGGAGGCCAGGTCCCGGTTCTTCGACCTGGTCAGATCGCTGATCGCGGGCGGGGCCTCGGTGCTGCTGATCTCCCATCAGCTGGAGGAGATCGTCGAGGTGACCGACCGGGTCACCGTGCTGCGGGACGGCGCCGTGATCGAGGCGGGCGTCCCCACCCGCGAGGTGGACGAGACCGCGCTCACCCGGATGATGCTGGGACGGCACCTGGTCACCCACGACCGGGTGGACACCCAGGCCCGGGAGGAGGCGCTGGCCTCGGTGCGGGGGCTGGCGGTCGGCCCGGTGGACGGACTGGACCTGGAGATCCGGCGCGGCGAGATCGTGGGGCTCACCGGGCTGGTCGGCTCGGGCTTCCAGGAGGCGGCCGAGGCGCTGGGCGGTGCGCGGCGGGCCCGGGCGGGCGGACTCACGGTCCGGGAACACGAGCTGGCGCTGGACCGCAGGCGCGGCTGCACCGGGGACTTCGTCGCTGCGGGGGTGGCCTTCGTACCCGAGCGCCGCCTGGAGGAGGGGCTGGCCGGCGAGCTGTCGGTGGCCGACAACCTGACGCTGCCCCGGGTCCGCAGCCGCGGCAACCCGCTGCGGATCGGCGCCGCCTGGCAGGCCGAGGAGACGGCCGCGATGATCGCGCTGCTGGACATCAGGCCGGCCGACCCCGGGGCACCGGTCGCCACCCTCAGCGGCGGCAACCAGCAGAAGGTGCTGCTGGGCAAGTGGCTGGCCGGCAAGCCGGACCTGCTGGTGCTGCACGAGCCCACGCAGGCGGTCGACGTCGGCGCCCGGCACGACATCATCGACGCGGTCCGGGCCGCCGCCCGGGCCGGCTGTGGGGTGGTCCTGGCCTCGGTCGACGCGGTCGACCTGGCGGTGCTCTGCGACCGGGTGCTGGTCTTCCGCGACGGCCGGGTGGCCCGGGAACTCAGCGGCGACCTGGACCAGGACGCCATCGTGCACGCGACGTTCGGAGCGGATGAGAGCGGAGAGGGGTGGGTGGGCTGATGGACGCCGCCCGACAGCACGACCAGGACATCGAACACGACGTCAGCCAGGGCGTCAGCCAGGGCGTCGACCAGGGCGTCGACCAGGGCGTCGACCAGGGCGCCAGCCACGACGCCGATCGGGGCGTCCCGCGCCGGCCGGTGCCCGGCCTGGCCTCCCGGGTCCGCACCGTCTCCGCGCGCTACGCGGTGATCGCGGTCTGGGCGGCCATGATCGCGGTCTACGCCGCGGCCGAGCCAGGACTGTTCCTGCGGACGCCGACCTTCCAGACCATCTTCAGCTCGCAGCAGCCGCTGGTCTTCCTCACCATGGCCCTGCTGTGCACCATCTGCGTCGGTGAGTTCGTCGACCTCTCGGTCCCGGCGGTGTTCAGCTTCTCCGCGACGCTGCTGCCGGTGCTGGTGGTGGACCACGGCTGGGCGGTGTGGCCGGCGGCGGCCGTCGCGGTCCTGGCGGGGGTGGCGATCGGCGCGGTCAACGGCCTGCTGGTGGTCGTCGCCGAGGTGAACACCATCGTGGTGACGCTGGGGATGAGCACCCTGCTCGGCGGCATCTCGCTGTGGATGTCCCATCTGAACTCGGTCAGCGGACTGTCGGCCGGCTTCGGCAGGATCGCGCTGTACGAGGTGGGCGGCCTGCCGGTGTCCTTCTACTACGGCCTGGTGCTGGTGGCCGGCTTCGCCTATCTGCTGGCGTTCTCGCCGCTGGGGAGGCACATGCGCTTCGTGGGGGCCAGCCGGGAGGTCAGCCGGCTCTCCGGGGTCAGGGTCGACCGGATCCGCTTCGGCTCCTTCGTCGCGGCCGGGCTGCTCTGCGGCGTCGGCGCGGTGATCGCGGTCGCGGCCCTGGGCGGCTACAACCCGACGACGGCCGACAGCTATCTGCTGCCAACCTTCGCCGCGGTCTTCCTGGGCACCGCGATCATCGAGCCGGGGACCTTCAACCCCGTCGGCACCCTGATCGGGATCTACTTCCTGGAGACCGGGATCCTCGGGCTGCAACTGCTGGGCCTGCAGGCCTGGGTGTCGCCGGTGTTCTACGGCGGCGTGCTGGTGGTGGCGGTGACGCTGTCGACGCTGCTGCGCCGGCGAAGGCGCTAGGACGCTTCGAGCGGTACCAGGTCGTGCCGGTGACGCTCCGCCAGGAACGGCAGGGTCCCCTGCCGCAGCCACTGCTCGAAATGGTCCGAGGCGAGGTGCGCCTCGAACGCGGCCTGGTCCGTGTACTCCTCGCAGAGGACGAAAGCCGCTTCGTCCTGGGGATCGCGGTAGACGTCGTAGCGCAGATTTCCGCTTTCCGCGCGGGTGGGTGCCAGCATGTTCCGCAGGGATTCCCCGACCTGCTTCTCGGAACCCGGCTGGGCGCGGTAGCGCGCAATCACGACGTACGACATGGCCATCCGTTTCGTCCGCGGGCAGGCGGCCCGCGATGGGTACTCGCTGGTGGTGCTCGGTGCGCCGATGTGCGCGGAGCGCCTCCCATAGTGGCCTACGCGGTGGCGCCGGCGAAGCCGCCGACCACGTCCGGACCGTAAACCAAAGCTTGCAAATCCGCATGGTCCGCACACGCTTTCTCGCTCCTATGCTCAGGTCACTCGGTTGGATTGAGGAAGAAGGTTCGGCGCGTATGTCAGTGAAATCAGTGCCGCGATTGGTCGGCGGGGAGTGGCGGATGCCGGCGGACGGGCGCACGCTCGACGTGCTCGACCCTGCCGACGTCCGCCGGGTGGTCGCCCGGATCCCGGCGATGACCGCTCCCGAGGTGACCGAGCTGTACGACCGGGCCGCCGGGGCGGCAGCGGGCTGGGCCGCGCTGTCCCCGATCGACCGTGCCGCGGTGATGAGCCGGGCCGCCGACACGCTGCGCGAGCGGCACGAGGAGATCGCCGCGGACCTGGTGGCGGAGATGGGCAAGACCCGGGCCGAGGCCGAGGGGGAGGTCGAGAAGGCCGCCGACTTCTTCGACTACTACGCCGGCTTCGCCCGCCGGCCGTGGGGCGAGCTGCTCGCCGACGGACGGCCGGGCACCCGCACCAGCGTCCGCCGCGAACCGGTCGGGGTGGTGCTGCTGGTCACCCCCTGGAACGACCCGCTGCTCACCCCGGCCCGCAAGCTGGCCCCGGCGCTGATCGCCGGCAACACCGTGGTGCTCAAGCCGGCCACCCAGACGCCGCTGGTCTCGCTGCACCTGGCCCGGGCGCTGCACGACTCCGGACTGCCGGCCGGTGTGCTGGGGGTCGCCGTCGGCAGCATCCGGCAGATCGAGGAGGCGCTGCTGGACGACGTCCGGCTGGACGCGGTCTCCTTCACCGGCAGCACCCCGGTGGGCCGCTCGCTGCAGCGGCGGCTGGCCGGACGCAACGTCAGGCTGCAGACGGAGCTGGGCGGAAAGAACGCCTCGGCGGTGCTCGCCGACGCCGACCTGGAGCTGGCCGTGCGCACCATCGCCTCGGCGGCCTTCGGCCAGACCGGGCAGCGCTGCACCGCCACCAGCCGGGTCGTGGTGGACCGGGCCGTCGCCGAACAGGTCGTCAGCGGCCTGGTGGCGCAGGCCGATGCGCTGCAGGTCGGACCGGGCGAGGAGAAGGAGACGGTGATCGGCCCGCTGGCGGACCCGGGGCACCGGGACAGCGTGCTGGAGCACATCGGCCGGGCGGCCGCGCAGGGCGCCGGGATCGCCGCCGGGGGAGCGGCGCCGGAGGGCGAGCAGTACGCCCACGGCTGCTACGTCCGGCCGACCGTGCTGGTCGGGGTGGACCGGGAGATGGACATCTGGCGCGAGGAGGTCTTCGGACCGGTGATCGCGGTGCAGGTGGTGGACGGGTTCGACGCGGCGGTCGAGGCGGTCAACGACTCCGTCTACGGGCTGAGTTCGGCCGTGTTCACCCGGGACCTGCGGCAGGCGGAGGCGTTCAGCGACCGGGTCAGGACCGGTCAGGTGTCGGTGAACCTGCCGACCATGGGCTGGGACGTGCACATGCCCTTCGGCGGCTTCGGCGACTCCGGCTCCCCGTTCAAGGAGCAGGGCAGCGAGGCGCTGAACTTCTACACCCGGGTCAAGACCGTCGCCGTCCGCTACGACACGGGGATCTGACATGGCGACTCTCCCATCCTCCCAGGTGCGGCCTGTCGGCGTCGTCGGGGCGGGACTGGTCGGACTGGCCGTGGCCCGGCTGCTGACCCAGCGCGGCCACGAGGTGGTGGTCTTCGAGAAGGAGCCGGAGGTCTCGCTGCACCAGTCGGGGCACAACTCCGGCGTGGTCCACTCCGGGATCTACTACACGCCGGGCTCGCTCAAGGCCGTGCTCTGCCGGCGCGGGGTGACGCTGATCCAGGAGTTCTGCGCCAAGCACGAACTGGAGTACCGGGAGATCGGCAAGGTCATCGTCGCGCACTCGGACGCGGAGCTGGAGCGGCTGCGCGACCTGGAGACCCGGGCCGAGGCCAACGGCGTGCCGGGGGTGCGCTGGCTGGAGCCGGCGCAGCTGCGCGAGATCGAGCCCAACGTCCAGGGGCTGGCCGCGCTGCACTCGCCGACCACCGCGATCGTGGACTACCGGCAGATCGCCAGGGCGATGGCCGACGAGATCACCGAGGCCGGCGGGAGGGTGCTGCTCGGCTGCCCGGTCACCGCGATCACCCCGAACCCGCACCGCGGCGTGACGGTCCGCAGCGGGGAGCAGCAGTACCAGCTGGACCGGCTGGTGATCTGCGCCGGACTGCAGTCGGACACCGTGGCCGGGCTGGCCGGTGACCAGCCGTCACCCGCCATCATCGCCTTCCGCGGCGAGTACTACCGGCTCCGGCCGGAGCGGGCCGGCCTGGTGCGCGGGCTGGTCTACCCGGTGCCGGACCCGGAGTACCCGTTCCTCGGCACCCACCTCACCCCCAGGGTCGACGGGACCGTGGACGTCGGCCCCAACGCGGTCTTCGCCTTCGCCCGCGAGGGCTACCGGCGCAGCGACGTCAACCTGCGCGAGCTGGGCCGGGCGCTGGCCTGGCCGGGCACCCGCCGGCTGGCCAGGGAGCACTGGCGGATGGGGCTGCGCGAGATGCGCGGCTCGCTGTCCAAGCGGGTGTTCACCGCCGCCGCCCAGCAGTACGTGCCGGACCTGCGGCCGGACGACCTGGTGCCGGCCCCGGCCGGGGTCCGGGCGCAGGCCCTGGACGAGCGCGGGCAGCTGGTGGACGACTTCCGGATATCCACGGTCGGCCCGGTCACCGCCGTCCGCAACGCGCCCTCGCCGGCCGCCACCTCCTGCATGGCGATCGCCGAGCACGTGGTCGACCGGCTGGCTCCGACGTCCTGACGGTCCGTCGGTCCGAGGCCTTCTTCTCCTTTACTGAATCTGATCACCTGTCACTTCGTCGCCATCCCGGCGGACATTCACGAAAGAGGACCCGCATGTTCATCGTCGACACCCAGATCCACGTCTGGAAGGAAGAGACCCCGGACCGCCCCTGGGTGCCCGGTGCCCGTGAGCGGATCCGGCTGAACGGCCACCGCGAGGAAGCCTTCAGCTACCAGGAGGCCATCGGCCTGATGGACGAGGCCGGAGTGGACCGCGCGCTGATCCTGCCGCCGTCCTGGGAGGGCGACCGGATCGACTACTCCCTGGAGGCCTGTGAGGCGTACCCGGACCGTTTCGGCATCATGGCCCGGATCCCGCAGAACAAGCCGGCCGAGGGTGCCGCGATGATGCGTGACTTCGCCCAGAACCCGCACGTCAAGGGCACCCGGCTGACCTTCCACCGGCCGATCGACCGTAACTGGATGATCGACGGCACCAATGACTGGTACTGGCCGCTGGCCGAGGAGCTCGACATCCCGACCATGGTGCACGCGCCGGTCTGGAAGGCCGAGCTGGGCACCATCGCCGGCAACCACCCCGGTCTGAAGATCATCATCGACCACATGGGCATCATGGCCCGCTGCGTGGACGACGCCATCGGCTACTGGGCCCAGGAGACCGCTGACCTGTACGAGCACCCCAACATCTATGTCAAGGTCTCGGCCATCCCCGGCTACTCCACCCAGCCCTTCCCCAACCTGAACATCGCCAAGTACGTGCACGCGATGGTGGACCGGATGGGCAAGGAGCGCTGCTTCTGGGGCACCGACATCACCCGTCTCATGGGCCACGGCCTGACCTGGAAGGACACCATCGACCAGTTCACCGAGCACTTCGGCTTCACCGAGGAGCAGCTTGAGTGGATCATGGGCCGCGGCATCAGCGAGGTGCTGGGCTGGCCGATCCCGGCCCAGACGCCGGCCGAGGCACCGGCCAAGGTGGAGGCCGCGCGATGACCGACGAGCGCCTCGACGGCGGCGAGGCCGTCCTGGCCGCCTGTCGGAGCCTGGGCGTGGACGTGGTCTTCGCATCCTCCGGCTCGGAGTGGGCCCCGGTCTGGGAGGCGCTGGCGCGCCAGGACCGGGACGGCACCGCGGGGCCGCGCTACGTGGACCTGCTGCACGAGACCCTGGCGGTGGCCATGGCCACCGGCTACGGCCTGGTGACCCGCCGGCCGCAGCTGGTGCTGGTGCACGCGGTGCCCGGACTGCTGCAGGGCGCCTGCGGGGTGCACGGCGCGCTGCTGGCCGGGGTGCCGATGGTGGTGGCCTCCTCGGAGTCCACCAGCTACGGCGACGGCCACGGCGCCGACCCCGGCTCGCAGTGGTACCGCAACCTCTCGATCGTGGGCGGCCCGCAGGCCGTGGCCGCCCCCTGGACCAAGTGGTCCACGCAGGTCGGCGACGTCTCCACGGTGTACGGCTCGGTGGTGCGGGCGGCGGAGATCGCCGCCCGTCCCACCGCGGGACCGGTCTACCTGAACATCCCGGTTGAGGTGTTGCTCGACGAGTGGACGCCGCCCGCGCTGGTCGGCCGGGCGATCCCGGAGGCCGGCCGGCGGGTCAGCACCTCGGCCGATCTGGAGCAGGCCGCCCGGCGGCTGCTGGCCGCCGAGCGTCCGGTGATCGTGACCGAGTCGGCCGGACGGCACGAGGACGGGTTCGAGGCGCTGCTGGAACTGGCCGAGACCCTCGCCGTCCCGGTGATCGAGCCGCAGGCGGCGGTGTGCGCCAACTTCCCGCGCACCAGTGCGCTGCACCGCGGCGGCGACACCGCCTCGGCGGTCGCCGACGCCGACCTGGTGGTGCTGCTCTGCTGCCGGGCGCCCTGGTACCCGCCGAGCGACCGGCCGGTGGCCGCGGACGTCCTGGTCATTGACGACGTACCGCACCGCCCCTACGTGGACTACCAGGTGCTGGGCGCCGACCAGTACCTGGAGGGCGACATCGGCCCCACCCTGCGCGCGCTGACCGGCGCCGTCCGGGAGCTGGGCGTGGACGAGCAGAAGGTGGCCGCCAGGCTCGCCGCGCTGACCGTGCCCCGCACCGCGCCGGCCCCCCGGCAGCCCGCCGAGCACTGGATCGACCCCGGCGACGTGGTGGACTGCCTGCGCGAACTGCTGGACCCGGACGCGGCGGTGGTCGACGAGACCATCACCCACGCCCGGACCGTGCAGCAGCGCCTGCGGGCCGACCGCCCCGGCCGCTACAGCTACGTCCAGGGCGGACTGGGCCAGGGCATCGGGGTGGCCCTCGGGGTCAAGATGGCCGACACCGACCGGGAGGTGGCACTGGTCATCGGGGACGGGGCGATGCTCTACAACCCGATCGTCCAGTCGCTGTCCGCGGCCCGGCAGTTGGACCTGCCGATCCTGATCGTGGTCTTCAACAACCGCCAGTACCGCTCCATGAAACTCAACCACCTGCGCTTCTACCCCGACGGTGCGGCGGTGCGCGAGGACGACTTCCGCGGCGTCGACCTCGACGGGCAGCCCGAACTGGCCAAGGTGGCCGAGTCGTTGGGTGTGCTCGGGCTCAGCCTCACCGAGCCGGAGCAGCTCAAGTCCGGCCTGGCGCAGGCGCTGGCGAGCGTCCGCAGCGGGGTCAGTGCCCTGGTGGACGTCCGCGTCTCGATCTGATCAATCGTCAATCATCAAGCCCTCTCGACCTCATGGAGGTTACTGTGGCCAAACCACGCACCATCGTGCCGGAGAAGGCGCTGCGCACGCTGGTCAGCGACCTCTTCGTCGTGTCAGGGACCAGCCGGGAGCACGCCGACACCGTCGCCGACGTCCTGGTCTGGGCGAATCTGCGGGGGGTGGACTCCCACGGGGTGTCCCGGGTCCCGCGCTACCTGGAGCTCCTGGAGAGCGGCGAGGCCAAGGCCAGGCCGCGGATCCAGGTGGACCGGTTCAAGTCGGCCGTCGCCATGGTCGACGCCGACTCGGCCCCGGGCCCGGTCGCACTGACCCGGGCCATGGACGAGGCCGTGACCATGGCCCGCGAGGCCGGTGCGGCCTGGGTCGCGGTGCGCGGAACCGTGCACACCGGCGCCATCGGCTACTACACCGAACGGGCCGCCCAGTACGGGATGATCGGCCTGGGCATCGTGGCGGGCGTTCCCAACATGGCCTACCCGGGCGGCTCCGGCGCGGCCGTGGCGACCAGCCCGCTCTCGGTCGCCGTCCCCGCCGGACGCCATCCGACGGTGCTGCTGGACATGGCCACCGCGGTGATCGCGCTCGGCCGGATCGCCCAGCACAAGGCCGCCGGGACGCCCCTGCCCGAGGGGGCCGCCCTGGCCAAGGACGGGCAGCCGACCACCGATCCGGCGCTGGCGGCGGTGCCGCTGCCGATGGGCGGGGCCAAGGGGGCCGGCATGTCGCTGGTCTTCGAGCTGATGGCCAGTGGACTGACGGCCAACCCGATCGTCAGCTCCTTCCACAGCGACGACCCCGAGGGGCGGAAGCACCGTCAGAACGCGCTGCTGATGGCCATCGACATCGCCGCCTTCACGCCGGTCGAGCAGTTCCGGTCGCTGGTCGACGAGACCGTGGAGACCATCAAGGCACTGCCGAAGAGCGACCCGGACGGCAGGCTGCTGCTGCCCGGTGAGCGGGGTTCCCGCACGCTCGACGAGCGCATCCTCAAGGGCGTGCCGGTGCCGGACGCGCTGCTGGCCAAGCTGGTCGCGCAGGCCCAGGCCCGCAAGGTCGCCGTACCGGAGGGGATCCCCCACTAGGCACGGCGAAAGGCGACGGTCCGGACCGGGGGCGGGCACCCCGGTCCGGACCGCGTCGTTGTGGCCCTCAGCTGTCGGCGACCATCCGGTCCTCCGGGGTCAGGTGTTCCACGGTGACCCCGGTGGCCATGAAAGTACGCGTGACATATCCGGAGTCGTACACCCACAGAATGGTCATCGGAGTGTCTCCGGTGTTACGGAAAAGATGGGGTATTCCGGCTTCGACATAAGTCGTGTCGTACTGCTGCAACGCGGTCGTCACACCGTCGATCTCGACCTCCGCGGAGCCGCCGAGGATCGTGACGTGTTCCACGCAATTGTGGGTGTGCAAAGGCGCCCCGGTGCCCACCGGGTACGTACTGATGCCAGAAGTCAAGGTGGTCTTCTCGACCGCGCTGGCACGGGTGACCAACGGGATCGTCTCCACGCTGCCACCCCTGTTGAGCCTGGTCACAGCCGCTGCTTTGATGATGGTCACGGGGTCTCCTCTAGGTTTCTTCCGGTGCCCGGTCAGGCTAGACCGCACCCGGTCCGAGCAGCGCCGCAGGACGCGCACACTAATGTTTCGCCGCCTGCACCATGAATCATCGGCCGACTGTGGACAGCCACTCGGCATTTCAGCAGTGTTAACCCACCACCAACTCCGGCGGTCTTACGAAGGAGGACGCGACGATGCGTCTTGGACCCCTTACCGATCTCAGCCCCCGGCAGCAGGAGATAAGCGACCGAATCACCGCCCGCCGGGGCGGTACCCGTGGCCCGTTCCTGGTGTGGCTGCGCAGCCCGGAACTGTGCGAGAAGGTCGAGGCGCTCGGCGCCTACTGCCGCTTCGAGTCCTCGCTGCCGCTGCGGCTGACCGAGCTCTCGCTGCTGATCGCGGCGCGCCACTTCGACGCCCAGTACTCGTGGAACGCCCACATCGACAAGGCCGTCGAGGCCGGCGTCTCCCGCGCCGCGATCGAGCGGCTGGCCCGGGACGAGGACCCGCAGTTCGACGCCAAGGACGAGCAGCTGCTGTACGCCTTCGCCACCGAGGTGCTCCAGGAGCACTTCGTCGCCGACGCCGTCTTCGCCGAGGCGCTCGCGGCCTTCGGCGAGCGGGGCCTGGTCGACATCATCGGCTGCCTCGGCAACTTCTCCATGCTCTCCATGCTGCTGAACACCTTCCAGGTGGACCTGCAGGCCGACCGCGAGCCGCCCTACCCGGACATCCGCGGCTACACCAGGGTCGCGCCCCGTTCCCGGAAGACGGCGTGAGCGCCACCCTCCAGGACACCCGGCTCGAACAGCCCGGCCGGGCGAACCTGGTCCACACCATCGGTTCGCGCTTCTCGCTGATCGGCGTCTGGGTGGTCCTGGCCGTCGTCTACGCCGCCACCGAGCCGGGCACCTTCCTGACCTCCGGTACCTTCCAGACCATCTTCGGCAGCCAGCAGGCGCTGGTGTTCCTGACCGCCGCGCTGCTGTGCACCATCACCATCGGCGAGTTCGTGGACATGTCGGTGGCCTCGACGCTGGGCCTGTCGGCCATCCTGGTACCGGTGCTGACGGTCGACCACGGCTGGAACGTCTGGCTCGCCTCAGTGGTGGCGATCGCGGCGGCGGCCCTGGTCGGAGCCGTCAACGGCTGGCTGATCGTGCGCCTGGGCGTCAACACCATCGTGGTCACCCTGGGCATGGCGACCTTCCTGCTCGGCATCGCGCTCTGGGTCAGCAACCTGACCCCGGTCAGCGGACTGAGCCACAGCTTCTCGCTGATCGCCCTGCAGGACGTGGCCGGCCTGCCGCTGGGCTTCTGGGAGGGGCTGGTGCTGATGCTCGGCTTCGCCTACCTGCTCGCCTGGACCCCGCTGGGCCGCAACATGCGCTTCGTCGGCGCCAACCGCGAGGTCAGCCGACTGGCCGGGATCCAGGTCAACCGGATCCGGTTCGGCTCCTTCGTCGCCGCCGGCACCATCGCCGGCGTGGGCGGGGTGCTCTCCTCGGCCGCCACCGGCGGGTTCGACCCCACCATCTCGCAGAGCTACCTGCTCCCCATCTTCGCGGCCACCTTCCTCGGCACGGCCGTGCTGGAACCGGGCCGGTTCAACCCGCTCGGCACGCTGATCGCCGTCTACTTCCTGGCCACCGGCATCCTCGGCCTGCAGCTGCTCGGTGTGGCCGGCTGGGTCTCCGACGTGTTCTACGGCGGCGCCCTGGTGATCGCGGTGACCCTGTCCACCCTGCTGCGCAGGCGCTCGGTCTGAGCACCGCCGCCCGTCCCACCCCCACCCCCCTTTTCTTCAAGGCCCGTACAGCCCGTACAGAGGAAGGCGCTACCGCTATGCGTAAAACCGCTCTGACGTTCCGCTCCGGCCGTTCCACCGGTTCCACCAGACCGCTCGGCCGCCGTGCCGCGGCGCCGGTGGCGCTGGCCGCCGTCGTCGCCATGGCGCTGAGTGCCTGTTCCTCGTCGTCGACCGGTACCGGCGGCAGCGCCGGCGCCTCCGGTTCGGCCCCCGCCGTCGGCGGAACCGCCACCGCCACCGCCAATGTGGCCAAGCTGACCGAGGCGCTCAGCAGTTATCCGGTGCCCACCGCCACCCTGTCCGGGGTGTCCGCGCTCAAGGGCAAGACCGTCTACTACATCCCGATCACCCAGCAGGCGGCCCAGTTCACGGTCACCGGCACGGCGCTGAAGCAGGCTCTCGCCTCGGTCGGCGTCAACCTGCAGATCTGCAACGGCGGTTCCAACCCCTCGACCATCGCCGCCTGCGTCAACCAGGCGGTCGGCGCGGGTGCCGGGGCCATCGTCACCGACTCCATCCCCTACGCGCTGGCCGGCAACGCCCTGGACGCGGCCCGGGCCAAGAAGATCCCGGTGCTGGTCACCGACCAGATCGCGGACAGCGCCCACCCGGCCGACTCCACCCTCGGCTACATCGAGGGCGCCGGCAGCGCGCAGCTGGTCGCCATCGCCGACTGGATCATCGCCGATTCCAACGGCAAGGCCAAGGTCGTCCTCAACGAGAGCACCGACTCCCCGTCCACCGTCGCCTATGTGACGAAGGCTCAGGAGGAGTTCAAGCAGCTCTGCCCGGACTGCTCGGTGACCGTCAACAAGATCTCCTCGGCCAACTTCTCGCTGATCGCCTCCTCGACCAGCTCCACCGTCCTGCGCACCCCCGGGGTGCAGTACGTGGTCTCCGAGTTCGACCAGTACCTGCAGGTCACCCAGGGCGGGGTGCAGCAGTCCGGCAAGGCCGCCTCGGTCAAGGGCGTCTCCTCGGCGGCGGGGACCGCCGGACTGACGCAGCTCAAGTCGAAGAACTTCCTCTACGTCGACGCCGGCCAGGCCTCGGCCTACCAGGGCTGGGCGACCGCGGACGCGGCGCTGCGGCTGATGCTGGGTCAGACCCTGCCCGACTACACCATTCCGATGCGCCTGTTCACCCGGGACAACGTCGGCTCGATCACCATAGACAGCGCCAACGAGGCGTCCGGCGCCTGGTTCGGGCCGACCGACTTCACCTCGAAGTTCAAGACCCTCTGGGGGGCGGCGTAGATGACTGCCGAGCACTTCGCCGGGCCCGGCGGGCCCGGCGCCGTGCCGCGGCTCCAGGTGACCGGGGTGAGCAAGACCTTCGGTTCCAACCGGGCCCTGCACGAGGTGAGCCTGGAGGTGGCCGCGGGCGAGATCCACGGACTGATCGGGCAGAACGGCTGCGGCAAGTCCACCCTGACCAAGATCCTCACCGGCTACCACGCGGCCGACCCCGGCGGCTCCATCCGGGTCGACGGCCAATCGCTGCGCCAGCCGGTGCGGCCGCTGGACGCCCGCGCCCACGGGGTGGGCGTGGTGCACCAGAGCCTGGGTCTGGTCGACGACCGCACCGTGGTGGAGAACCTGCGGCTGGGCCGGTTCCGCGCGCACGGCGTGGCCCGGCACATCGCCTGGCGGCACGAGCGCGAGCAGGCCCGGGCGGTGCTGGAGCGGCTGGGCCGCCCGCTGCCGCTGCAGGCGCTGGTGGGCAGCCTGTCCGAGGAGGAGCGCGCCACCGTCGCCATCGCCCGGGCGCTGCAGGACACCCAGGACGGCCGGGGCGTGGTGGTCTTCGACGAGTCCACCCGCTCGCTGACCCGGGCCGCGCTGGAGGCCTTCTACGCGATGCTCGACGACGTCGTGGCGACCGGCACCTCGGTGCTGCTGATCAGCCACAGCCTGGAGGAGGTGCTCGCCGCCACCGACCGGGTCACCGTGCTGCGCGACGGACGGACCGTGGAGTCCGGCCTGCGCACCGCCGAGCTCAGCGAGGCGGACCTGGTCCACGCGCTGCTGGGCCGGGCGCTCGACGGCGCCGGGGCCCGCAAGCCGGCGGACCCGGACCGACCGGTGGTGGAGATCCGCGCGGTGGCCGGCAAGGGCGTGCAGGAGGCCGGGCTGGACATCGCCCGGGGCGAGATCGTCGGGGTCACCGGACTGACCGGGGCCGGACACGAGGAACTGCCCTACCTGCTGACCGGCGTCAGGACGGCGGAGCAGGGAACGGTGTCGATCGACGGCAGGGCCGTGCGGCTGGCCGGACTGGACTGCGCCGGAGCGATCGAGGCCGGCATCGTGCTGGTGCCGGAGGGCCGGGAGCGGCAGGGGCTGGCCCTGGAGCTGTCGGTGTCCGAGAACCTGGTGCTGCCGCAGCGCGGCGGCCCGGGACGCCGGGCGCTGTCCCGGCTGGACCGTTCCCAGGACCGCGAGCTGGTGGCGGAGTGGGTGCGGACCCTGGACATCAAGCCGCCGCGGCCCGACCTGAACGTGGGTCAGCTCAGCGGCGGCAACCAGCAGAAGGTGCTGCTGGCCAAGTGGCTGGCGACCCGGCCGCAGCTGCTGGTGCTGCACGAGCCCACCCAGGCGGTGGACGTCGGGGCGCGCCATGCCATCGCCGAGGCGATCAGGGCCGCGGCCGACGCGGGCTGCGCGGTGCTGGTGGCCGGCTCCGACGAGAACGAACTGGCGGTGCTCTGTGACCGGGTGCTGGTCTTCCGCGAGGGCCGGATCGCGGAGGAGCTGACCGACGACGTGCCCGCCGAGCGGATCGTCCAGGCAATCTATCGGGATGCTGTGCGGCGACCTTTGCGCAGGTCAAGGGTTCCGCAGCAGACGAGGAGAACGTAAGGTCACGGCCAGAGCGGTACCCGCGGGGCAGTTCCTCCGCGCAGCAGTCAAGCACCATGCACACAGCACGAAGGAGTCCTGTGGATCGCATAACCGTGATGCGGAGCTTTGTGAGCGTCGGCGAGCAGGGCAGCTTCAGCCAGGCCGCCCGCCGCCTCGGCGTCTCCGGCTCGCTGGTCTCCCGGCACATCACCGAACTGGAGCACCAGTTGGGGACCCGGCTGGTGAACCGGACCGCCCGGGCGGTCACCCTCACCGCCACCGGACGCCGGTACTTCGACTTCGCCCAGCGCATCATCGACGAGATCGACACCGAGGACGCCGCGCTGCGGGGGGCGCAGGACAAGGCCGAGGGCCAGCTCGCGGTGATCTGCCCGAAGTGGATCGGGAACCTGGACCTGGGGGAGGCGATCGCGGACTTCGCGGTCGACCATCCGAAGATCCATGTCCGATTCGAGGTGGGCGGAATGTCGGACCGCACCTTCGACTTCCTGGACCGCGGTTATGACGTCGCTTTCCACACCAGGGGGCTGCGCGATTCCACCCTCCTTGTGCGGAAGGTGTCCGACCTCGATTTCATGCTGTGCGCGTCGCCGGACTACCTCAAGCGGCACCAGCCGCTCGTGGACCCGTCCATGCTCGCCGACCACGAATGCCTCGTGCACATCAACGACCCGCTCTGGCGGCTCTACCGCGAGGGCCAGGAGACGCACCTCAAGGTGCTGCCGACGGTCTACTCCTCCAACAGCTACCTGACCCTGCGCAAGGCCGCGGTCCGCGGCCGCGGGCTGGCCCTGATGCCGGTGCGCACCGTGGCCGAGGACATCAGGAGCGGGGTGCTGGAGCGGGTGCTGCCCGAGTACGCGGGCCCGGCCCGGTCCCTGTACGCGGTGCACTCGCCCGGCGCGCACACGATGCGCAAGGTCAGGGTGTTCCTGGACTACATCTCGGCCTGGTTCAAGCGGAACCCGATGACCACCGCCGGGACCCTGCACGACGTGCAACCTTAATGTGCCGGCTGCTGCCGTCCACCGCCCTTGAAGGGTGCGGGCCGCCCCGCCTAGGCTGGCCGTGAATTCACGGGGCCGGCAATTCCGGGGTATCGCCCCCATTTCCGAGTGCGCGAGTTCGCCGAATACGACGGGAAGGCCCCATGGCAATTATCCGGATTGAGCGCGCGGTGTACGGGGTCGAGGACGTGGCCGAGTGCACCAGGTTCTTCGAGGATTTCGGACTCGACCCGGTGCCGAAGTCCGGCACTGCGGTCGGTGCGTCGGTCGAACTGGCCACCAGGACCGGTCAGATCGTGGAACTGCGGCCGCTCGACGACCCCGACCTGCCGGCCGGCGTCGAGCCCGGGTCCACGATCCGCGAGATCGTCTGGGGCGTGGAGTCCCAGGCCGACCTGGACCGGCTG
The DNA here is from genome assembly GCF_000719095.1 of Streptacidiphilus jeojiense. Lineage (GTDB taxonomy): Bacteria > Actinomycetota > Actinomycetes > Streptomycetales > Streptomycetaceae > Streptacidiphilus > Streptacidiphilus jeojiensis. The sequence goes on from NZ_JOEH01000021.1 coordinate 209,764, forward strand.
CACGCCGAGCTGAGCCGGGACCGCGAGGTCACCGTGGACGGCGACGGGGTGCTGCACACCGTGGACGAGACCGGCTACGGCATCGGCTTCGCGGTCGTCGCGCCGCAGGACTCACAGCCTGAGGATTCACAGCCAACTGACAGGCCGGTGAACCAGCATGGGGACGTCCGGCGCTGGAACGCCCCGATCGACCCCTTCGGGCGGGTCCGGCCGCTGCGGCTGTGCCATGTCGCGCTGAACATCCCCAAGGAGGGGCGCGAACGGGCCACGGGGTTCTACCTGGACCGGCTGGGCTTCCGCGCCACCGACGTGGTCAAGCCGATGGGCACCTTCATGCGTGCCGAGGGCGACTCCGACCAGCACACCATGCTGCTGTGCCACCGCCCGGACCGGGCCGGCCTCAACCACACCGCCTACGAGGTACGGGACTTCGACGAGGTCGTGCTCGGCGCCAACCACATGATCGAGCAGGGCTGGCGCGAGGCGCGGAAGCTGGGCCGGCACACGGTCGGCTCCAATGTCTTCCGCTTCGTGCACGCCCCCTGCGGCGGCCGGGTGGAGTACGCGGCCGACATGGACCGTGCGGACGACAGCTTCGAGACCCGGGTGCACGAGACCACGCCGCCGCACCACATCTGGACCCTGCAGACCAACCGCGACAACGACCGAGAGGGCGACCCGGCATGACCACCGCCACCAGCTCCTACCCGCCCCTGGCGCTGTACATCGACGGCGCGTGGACCGAGGGCAGCGGCACCCGCCGGGAGCCCGTCGTGGACCCGGCCACCGGGCAGGTGCTCGGCGAGCTCCCGCTCGCCGAGCCGGCCGACCTGGACGCCGCGCTGGAGGCCGCCGACCGCGGCTGGCGCAGCTGGCGGGACACCCCGATCGAGACCCGCTCGCGGATCCTGCACACCGCCGCCCGGCTGCTGCGCGAACGCGCGCAGGAGATCGGCCGGGTGATGACCATGGAGCAGGGCAAGCCGCTGGCTGAGGCCGCCGGCGAGGTGCAGCGGGTGGCCAACCTGCTGGAGTGGGACTGCGAGGAGGCCCGCCGGGCCTACGGCCGGATCATCCCGACCGGGCCGGGCGAGAACCTCACCGTGCTGCGCGAGCCGATCGGCCCGGTCGCCGCCTTCGTACCGTGGAACTTCCCGGCCGGCAGCCCGATGCGGAAGATCGCCGCCGCGGTGTCGGCCGGCTGCTCCATCGTCATCAAGGCCTCGGAGGAGGTTCCCGGCACCGCCGTCCTGATCACCCGGGCGTTCCACGACGCCGGGCTGCCGGCCGGGGTGCTCAACCTGGTCTTCGGCGTGCCGGAGGAGGTCTCCAGCCATGTGATCGTCTCCCCGGTGATCCGGTTCGTCGCCTTCACCGGGTCCATCCCGGTGGGCAAGCACCTGGCCCAGCGGGCCGCCTCGGTGATGAAGCCCTCGGCCATGGAGCTGGGCGGCCACGCCCCGGTGATCGTCTGCGCGGACGCCGACCCCAAGTCGGCGGCGGTGGCCTGCGCCCGCGGCAAGTACGCCAACGCCGGCCAGGTCTGCACCTCGCCCAGCCGCTTCTTCGTGCACCGCTCCATCGCCGAGGAGTTCACCACCGCCCTGGTCGAGGCCAGCGAGGCGGTCCGGGTCGGCAACGGCCTGGAGCCCGGGGTGCAGATGGGCCCGCTGGTCAACGCCCGCCGCCGGGAGGCGGTGCACCGACTGGTCACCGACGCCAGGGAGAAGGGCGCCACGGTCCTGACCGGTGGTGAGATCCCGGACGGGCCGGGCTACTTCTACCCGCCCACGGTGCTGGTCGACGTCCCGGCGGACGCGGCGATCCTCTCCGACGAGCCGTTCGGCCCGCTCGCCCCGGTGATCGTCTTCGACGACCTGGACGAGGCGCTGCGGCAGGCCAACGCGCTGCCCTACGGCCTGGCGGCCTACGGCTTCACCAACCGCGCCGACACTGCGGACCGGCTGGTCCGCGGCTTCGAGGCGGGCATCCTGTCGATCAACCACACCGGCGGCTCGGTGCCGCAGGCGCCCTCCGGCGGCTACAAGGAGAGCGGCTACGGACGCGAGGGCGGCGCCGAGGGCCTGGACGGCTACCTGGTCACCAAGCGGGTCTCGCACCGGCTGCAGGCCTGACATGGGAGTCCTGAGATGAGGTGGATACGCTTCCGGGCCGGTGGGCGCACCGGCTTCGCCGCACTGGACGAGGTGGGGGTGCACCCGGTGCACGGCGAGCCCTGGGCCGAACCCGAGCCCACCGGTGAGCTGCTGACGCTGGATCAGGTCGAGCTGCTGCCACCGGTGGTGCCGCCGACCTTCTACGCGGTGGGCTACAACTACGCCGACCACGTCCGCCACGTCGCCGAGCGGATGGGGACGAAGCCCAACCTGCCCGAGCGGCCCGAGGTCGGCTACCGCGCCGCCAACGCGCTGACCGGCCACGGGCAGCCGGTGGTCCGTCCGGCCGACTTCACCGGACTGCTGGAGGCCGAGGGCGAGTTGGTGGCGGTCATCGGCCGGCGGCTGCGCCGCTGCTCGCGGGAGGAGGCCAGGGCCGGGGTCTTCGGCTGGACGATCGGCAACGACGTCAGCGCCCGCGAGTGGCAGCGCGCCGACCGCACCTTCTGGCGGGCGAAGAACAGCGACAGCTTCAAACCGATGGGGCCGTGGATCGAGACCGAGGTCGACCCGATGGCCTCCACCACCACGGTGACGCTGAACGGGGTCACCGCCGCCGAGTTCGCCACCGGCGGCATGATCTTCGACCCCTACGACTACATCGTCGAGACCTCCCGCTACATCACCCTGCACCCGGGCGATGTGCTGTGGATGGGCGCCGACGCGACCGTGGCGATGAACGTCGGCGACACGCTCTCCGTCGAGATCTCCGGTATCGGCGTCCTGAGCAATCCCGTCGTCCAAGAGGAGCCGCCCTCGGCGGCCGAGGAGAACCCATGAGTACCCGACCTGCCTACATCCACCACGTCAACTTCCCCACCACCGACCCCGATCGGACCGCCGCCTGGTACACCCAGGTGTTCGGCCTGAAGCGGATCACGCCCAAGAGCAACACCAAGGTCGTGCTGATGACGCGCGGCAACTTCGACCTGCACTTCACCCCGGTCGAGGAGATGGACCGGATGTCGCCGTACCACTTCGCGATGGAGGTGGAGGACTGGGACGAGTTCCTGGAGCACCTCAAGTCGCTGGGGATCCGGCACACCCGGCCGATCGAGCGCCCGGAGAACAACTCCAAGTTCTGCTACATCCACGACCCCGACCACACCATGATCGAGCTGGTCTACCACGGCAACCGACCGCCCCTGGGCGGCGGCAAGCCGGCGACCGCGCACGGAGCTGAGTGACCCGATGCCTTACGCGAAGACTGCTGACGGCACGTCCGTCTACTACGAGACCCACGGCGAAGGTCCCGCCGTCGTCCTGGTGCACGGCTCCGGCGGGCACCATGCCGCCTGGTGGCAGCAGGTGTCGGCGCTGAGCCGCCGCTACACCGTGGTCACCCTGGACCTGCGCGGCTTCGGCCGCACCTCGGACGCGGCCGCCGCGGTCGACCTCAGCGAGGGGCTGGACGCCGGGCTGTTCCCCGGCGACATCATCGCGGTGCTCAAGGACGCCGGGATCGACCGGGCCGTGCTGGCCGGCCAGTCCATCGGCGCGGTGGCCGCGCTGCGCGCGGCGCTGGCCGAGCCGGGGCTGGTGGCCGGGGTGGTGCTGGCGCACTCGCTGGGCGGCATCAGCGACCCCGAGCTGTCCCCGCTGGTCGCCGCCGACCGGGCCGAGGCGGTGAAGCTGCCGGTGCTGGACCGGCTGCTGACCCGGGCCTTCCGGGAGACCGACCCGGCCAAGACCTTCCTGTTCCGGCAGATGGGCACCTTCAACCGGGCCAAGATGCAGGACCTGCGGAACCTGGACACCGACGGCCCGACGGTGGCCGAGATCAACGCCTCCGGCATCCCGATCTACTTCCTGGCCGGCGCGGACGACGCGGTGCTCAGCGGCAAGACCGTGACCCGGGCCGCCGAACTGCTGGACCACGCGCACCTGGACCTGGTCCCGGACGCGCCGCACGCCATGTACTGGGAGAAGCCGGAGCTGTTCAACGCGGCCCTGGAACGCTTCCTCCAGCTGGCCTACCCCAACGAGGAGACGGTGACCGCATGAGCGCCCCATCCCTGGCCCTGGCCACCCGGCTGATCGAGGACGCGCGCAAGCACGCCACCGAGCTGGGCAAGGCGCTGAGCATCGCCGTCGTCGACTACGGCGGCTTCATCGTGGCGGTGGAGCGGATGGACGGCGCCCGCCCGATGACCCCGAGCATCGCCCTGTCCAAGGCCTACTCGGCGGCCGTGATGCAGCGTCCGACCGTCAAGCTGCAGGGCTGGTCCGCCAGCGACCCGGTCTTCTTCAGCCAGGTCGCCCGGATGGGCCAGCACCCGATCGTCGCCACCAAGGGCGGCTTCACCCTCAAGCAGGACGACGAGATCATCGGCGGTGTCGGCATCTCCGGCGGCAGCCCCGACGAGGACGAGGCGATCGTCCGGGCGATCGTCGCCGCCGCCGGCCTGAGCACCGACTTCCCGGACTGGGCCGGCCTCAAGAAGGATGTCGAGAACCGTGGCTGACGACTTCAAGTACCACATCGACCACCACGCGGGCCTGACCCCGCCGGCCGCGCTGCTGGAGGCACGGGCCGCCAACCTGCGCGGCGAGCTGGACGACGCCGGGCTGGACGCGGCCGAGGACGCCGCCGTCGCCGAGGCGGTCAGCACCCAGCGCCGGCTGGGCCTGGCGGCGGTCAGCGACGGCTGGTTCCGCAGGTCCGACCCGCTGAGCGTGGTCCACGACGGTGTCTCCGGCTTCGGGCCGGAGCTGCTCGGCGGGCCGGTGGCGGAGCTGCTCGGCGCTTCGGTCCCGGTGCGCCGCAGGGCGGTCGGGCCGCTGGAGCGGGCGGCGCGGCTGGCGCAGCACGAGAGCAGCGCCCTGCGCGGGGTCACCGAGTTCCCGCTGCTGGTCTCGCTGCCGTCGCCCGGCTACGTCGCCGAGCTCTCGGCCGTCGAGGGCGAGCAGCCGAAGGCCGTCGAGGAGGCCGGTGCGGCCCTGGGCGCGATCATCGGTGCGGAGGTCGCCGCGCTGGCGGCCGAGGGCGTGGCCTACGTACTGCTGCACAACCCGCTCTACGGCTTCCTGCTCAGCGCGCGGGGGGCCGAACGCGCCGCCGGACTGGGCCTGGACGCCGTCGAGCTGGTGGAGCGGATGCTGGCCGCGGACGCGGCCGTCCTCGACGGCCTGGAGACCCCGGACACCTTCCACCTGGGCCTGGACCTCAGCACCGGCGGAGCCGCCGACCTCAGCGCCGGCTATGCCGACGCGCCGCTGGCCGTCTTCCAGGAGCGCCAGCCGTTCGACCGGATCTGCGTCGAGTACCCGGTCCAGGAACAGGCCCGCTTCCCGCTGTCCGGGGTACGCCCCGGCGTCGTGGTCTCACTGGGCCTGGTCGACGTCCGCACCCCCGAACTGGAGTCGGTGGACGAGATCGTGGCCCGGGTGGACGCCGCAGCCGAACAACTCGACATCGACGACATCGCCCTGTCGACCAACGGCGCCTTCACGGCGGAGAACAGCCTGACCGCCAATCAGGAGCGGCTCAAGCTCCAGCTGGTGGAGATGGCAGCGCGGTACTTCTGGGGCAACGAGCTCTGACCGCGGGCGGGTGCTGTCCAGCGAGCGACCGGGGGGACGCTCGCCGGGCAGCACCTTTTGCGTTGCGCCGGACGGCGGCGCCCGGTCACGCCGACTCGCGTACCACCAGGCGGCAGGGGACCTGGTGCAGTCCCGGGCTGGGGTTGGTGTCGATGGCCTCCAGCAGGCGCAGGGCCGCGATCCGGCCGATCTCGACCAGGTCGACGTCGATGGTGGTCAGCGGGGGGCGGGCGGCCAGGGTCATGGTGTCCCAGTTGTCGTAGCCCACCACCGCGACCTGTTCCGGCACCGGCACGCCGCGTTCGCGCAGGGTGTCGGTGACCCCTCGGGCGATCTGGTCGTTGCCGCAGAAGATGGCGTCCGTGTCGGGCGCCGCGCGCAGCACCGCGTCCGCGGCGCGGCGGCCCCAGGCCTCGCTCCAGTCGCCGAAGTGCACGCGCCCGGTGGAGAGTTCGAGGGACGCCTGCTGCAGCAGGCTGGTGGTGAAGCGGGCCCGGTCGCTGGCGGCGGCGTGGTGCGCCGGTCCGGTGACATGGGCGATCCGGGTGCGGCCGGAGCCGAGCAGGTAGTCGACGGCCAGCTGGCAGCCGTGTCTCTCGTCGGAGACCACCGAGGTGTCGGCCGGGTCGGTCGACGGTGACAGGGCGTAGACCACCGGGATCTCCCTGACCCCGGTCAGCGGCGGACGCGGATCGGTGCGGCGGCCGGTGACGATGATGCCGTCCACCCGACGGTCCATCAGATTGCCCAGATGGTGCTGCTCGCGGATCTGGTCGCCCCTGGTGTCGCAGAGCAGCACCGAGATCTTCCCGGCGCCCAGCGCGTCCTCCGCGCCCAGCAGGACCGGGGTGCTGAAGCGGCCGATGCCGTCGGTGGTCATCAGCCCGACGGTCCAGCTGCGCCCGGTGTGCAGGCTCTGGGCCTGCGGGTTGGGGCGGAAGTCCAGGGCCTGGACGGCGTCCAGCACGCGTTGGCGGGTCTCGGGACGCATCCTGCCGTTGCCACTGAGGGCTTTGGACGCGGTCCCGACGCTCACACCGGCGAGCGTGGCCACGTCCGTGAGGGTGGTGGCCCTCGTCCTGGCGGGAGAGCGAACCGGGTCCGACACGGGCAATCCTTTTCTCACTTGGGCTTGGTTCCCTCATAGTGCCAGCGAAGACCCGTGCTGACCAGTCGTGGGCAGACGAAAACCCGTCTTGCGCAAGCCCTTGACGGCCCGCCAGGTTGACCTTACGTTTCCGGCTTGGAAAAGGTTTGCTCAGCTTTCCAGCTCTCCTGCTTTCCCGGCAACGAACTTGGGAGTTCCATGTCCCGCACCGTCCCCACCTCCACCTCCACCTCAACCGCGACTGGTCCGGTCCGGCTCGGCCCGCAGGCGCGGGCCGCTCTGCGACCCACGGCCGGGCCGACGGTGACCGCGGGGTTCTGGGCCGAACGACGGCTGGCCAATGCCCGGGTGAGCATCCCGCAGGGCCCGGAGCTGCTCGAATCCGCCGGCAATCTGCACAATCTGCGTCTGGTCGCCGGAGCCGAGGAGGGGGCCTTCGAGGGCCACTACCCCTTCGTGGACTCCGACGTCTACAAGTGGCTGGAGGCCGCGTCCTGGCAGCTGGCCCAGGGCGACGGCGACACCGGCGCGCTGGCCGCCGAGGTCGAGCGCATCATCGCGCTGGTCGCGCAGGCGCAGGAGGACGACGGCTACCTCAACACCTGGTTCCAGACCGGAAAGGGCGAGGGCCGCTACTCGGACCTGCGCTGGGGCCACGAGCTCTACTGCGCGGGCCACCTTATCCAGGCCGCCGTCGCGCACCACCGGGCCACCGGGGGCGGGCAACTGCTCGCCGTCGCACGGCGTTTCGCCGACCACATCGACTCCGTCTTCGGACCGGAGCACAGCGGGCGGCCGATCGACGGCTTCGACGGCCACCCCGAGGTGGAGACCGCCCTGGTGGAGCTGTACCGGGAGACCGGCGAGCAGCGCTACCTGGACCTGGCCGGCTACTTCGTGGACCGGCACGGCCACGGGCTGCACGGCAACGAGGCCTACTGCCAGGACCGGGTCCCGCTGCGTGAGGCGGAGACGGTGGAGGGCCACGCGGTGCGCCAGCTCTACCTGCTGGCCGCCGCCGCCGACCTGGCGACGGAGACCGGCGAGGCTGCGCTGACCGAGGCGTCCGAGCGGCTCTGGCACGCCATGGCCACCACCAAGACCCATCTGACCGGCGGGGTCGGCGCGCACCACGACAAGGAGGACTTCGGCGACCCCTACGAACTCCCCAACGAGCGCGCCTACTGCGAGACCTGTGCCGCCATCGCCTCGATCCAGTTCAGCTGGCGGCTGGCCCTGCTCACCGGGCGGGCCCGGTACAGCGACCTGATCGAGCGCACCCTGTTCAACGGTTTCCTGGCCGGGGTCTCGCTGGACGGGGAGACCTGGCTGTACGTCAATCCGCTCCAGGTGCGCGACGGTTACGTCGACGCCGGCGGCGACCAGTCGTCGCGCCGCACCCGCTGGTTCCGCTGCGCCTGCTGCCCGCCGAACGTGATGCGGCTGCTGGCCAGCCTGGAGCACTACCTCAGCTCCACCGACGGGAACGGCCTGCAACTGCACCAGTACGCCTCGGGCCGTTTCAGCGGGGACGCCGCCGGCGCGCCCGCAGTTGTGAGCGTTAACACCGACTATCCGCGGGACGGCCGGATCCGGGTCACCGTGGAGCAGAGCCCCGAGCAGCCGTGGACGCTGTCGCTGCGCATCCCGGAGTGGTGCGACCGCTACTCGCTCCGGCACGGCGGCAGCGGCGACCCGGTCGCCGAAGCCGAAGCCGTCGCCGCCGAGGGGTGGCTGCGGGTGGAGCGGACCTGGGCGCCCGGGGACGAGGTGGTCCTGGAGCTCGACCTGACCCCGCGTCTGGTGGTCGCCGACCCGCGGGTCGACGCGGTGCGCGGCTGCGCGGCGATCGAGCGCGGCCCGCTGGTGTACTGCCTGGAACAGGCCGACCACCCCGGCGGCGGGCTCGACGACGTGTCGATCGACCCGGCCGTCCCGCTCACCGTCAAGGAGCGCCCCGACCTGCTCGGCGGCGTGGTCACCGTCCTCGCGGCCGGCAACCGGAGCACTCCGCCGCCCACCGCGTCCGGCTGGTGGCCCTACCGCGCCCGTCCGGAGGCGCAGGGCGAGGGCGGTCCCGTGCCGGCCCCGGACGGGGGGACCGCCATCGAGCTGACCGCCATCCCGTACTACGCCTGGGCCAACCGGAGCAGCGGCGCCATGCGCATCTGGCTGCCGACCGACTGAAGAACCGTCAGCACCACCCCTGTCCCATTCCCGTGTCGTACCGACACCGCAGACAACGAGGTCTACCAGCATGAGACATCTGAGCCGTACCCTCCTGGCCACCCTGCTGGCCACCGGCACGCTCGCCTCCGCAGTCGCCTGTTCCTCCGGCGGCGGCTCGGCGACCGGTTCCGGAACCGCCAAGGCGTCCACGTACACCTTCTGGGACCCGTACCCGCAGTTCGACGCCGGCTCCGCCTGGGCCAAGCTGGTCGCCTCGTGCGGCACCCAGGCCGGGGTGACCGTCAAGCGCACCGGGATGGACACCACCGACCTGGGCAACAAGGCCCTGCTCGCCGCCCAGCAGGGCAACGCCCCGGACGTGATGCTGGTCGACAACCCGGTGGTGTCCACGCTGGTGCAGGCCGGAATCCTGAACAAGACCAGCGACCTGGGCCTGGACACCTCCGCGATCCAGGCGAACATCATCGGCGCCGGGACGGTCGACGGCTCCGCCTACGGCATCCCGATCGGGGCCAACACCCTGGCGCTGTACTACAACAAGAACGTGCTGAAGGCCGCCGGGGTGGACCCGACGGCGATCAAGGACTGGGCCTCGCTCACCGCGGCGCTGAACAAGGTCAAGGCCGCCGGCAAGAAGGGCATCACCTTCTCCGCGATCGGCACCGAGGAGGGCAGCTTCCAGTTCCTGCCCTGGTTCTGGGGCGCCGGCGGCGACCTGACCAAGCTGAACAACGCCAACGGCGCAGCCGCGCTGTCGCTGTGGAAGGGCTGGGTCTCCGACGGGCTGGCCCCCAACGACGTGCTCAGCAACACCCAGACCACCAGCTGGCAGGAGTTCGCCACCGGGCAGTACGCCTTCGGCGAGAACGGCACCTGGCAGCTGGCCAACGCCGACAAGGCCGGGTTCCCGTACGGCGTGATCAGCATCCCGGCGCAGAACGGCGGGGCAGCCCCGGCGCCGACCGGCGGCGAGTTCGTCACCGTCCCGGTGCAGAAGGACTCCTCCCGGTACGACACCACCAAGAAGATCGTCACCTGCCTGACCAGCTCCGCCAACCTGCTCTCCACCGACACCACGCTGTCCTACATCGCGCCCACCAGCGCGGTGCAGACCCAGCAGGTGGCGGCCAACGCCGAGTTGAAGCCCTGGGTGACCGCGGTGGCCGCGGCCAAGGGGCGGACCAGCGGCGGTCTGGGCACCAAGTACCCGGTGATCTCCGAGCAGATGTGGACCGCGGTGCAGTCGGCGCTGTCCGGCGGCAAGAGCCCGCAGGCCGCCCTCGACGCGGCGCAGACCGCCGTCGCCAACCACCAGGGCTGAGCGGGACCCCCTTCGAGGGCCTGTCCCTGGACGTCGCCACCGCACCGAGGAGCCCCGTCAGCATGACCACCGTCCGAGCCGATCGCCTCCAGCGGTCACCAGCCACGTCCAGGGCGACCCCCGCCGAACCGACCGAACCGCTCGACCCCGCCGCGCGGACCCGGCGGCGCCGGCAGCGCCGCCGCAGCCAGCTCACCGCTTGGGCGTTCATCGCGCCCCTGGTCGGCTACCTCGCCGCCTTCTACCTCTATCCGCTGTACCGCAACCTCGATCTGAGCCTGCACCACTACACGGTCCGCTCCTTCGTCGACAACGACGCCCCGTTCTCGGGCTGGGCCAACTACTCCCAGGTGCTGCACGACCCGACGTTCTGGCCGGCCATGCGCAACACCATGGTGTTCACGCTGGTGTCGATCCTGCTGCAGTACGCGGCCGGACTGGCGCTGGCGGTCTTCTTCAACCGCGGCTTCCGGCTGTCCGGCACGCTGCGGGCGCTGTTCCTGGTGCCCTGGCTGCTCCCGCTGATCGTGTCCTCCTCGACCTGGGCCTGGATGCTCAACAGCGAGTCCGGGGTGGTCAACTACGGTCTGCACCTGGTGGGGCTTGCGCCGGTGGACTGGCTCACCTCGCCCAGCTGGGCGCTGACCTCGGTGATCGTCGCCAACATCTGGATCGGCATCCCGTTCAACCTGGTGATCCTCTACAGCGGCCTGCAGAACATCCCCGGCGAGCTCTACGAGGCGGCCTCGCTCGACGGCGCCGGGACCTGGCAGCAGTTCCGCCGGATCACCTTCCCGCTGCTGCGGCCGGTCTCGGCGATCACCCTGCTGCTCGGCCTGGTCTACACGCTCAAGGTCTTCGACCTGATCTGGATCATGACCAAGGGCGGTCCCGGGAACGCCTCGTCCACCCTGGCCACCTGGTCCTACCGGTTCGGATTCGGCTCGCTGCTGCCGCAGTTCGGCCCCGGGGCCGCGGTCGGCAACATCCTCATCCTGATCGCCCTGGTCTTCGGCCTGCTCTACATCCGCGTCCAGAGGAGGCAGAACGCATGACCCGCTCCCGCACCAGGACGGCCGTCGGCGTCGTGCTCACCGCACTGATGCTGTTCCCGGTCTACTGGATGGTCAATGTCTCGCTGACGCCGCAGCAGGACATGCGCAAGGACCCGCCGGACCTCTTCCCGCTGCATCCCACCTTCCAGGGCTACCAGGCCGTCCTCAACGACCAGCTGCCCTATCTGCTCACCAGCCTGCTGATCGGCCTGGGCACCGTGGCGCTGACCCTCGCGGTCTCCGCCCCGGCCGCCTATGCGCTGGCCAGGCTGCGCCCCCGGGGCGGCGGGGTGCTCGGCATGGTGCTGCTGATCGCGCAGATGATCCCCGGCATCGTGATGGCCATGGGATTCTACGGGATCTTCCTCAACTACGGTCTGATGAACACCTGGTGGGGCCTGATCGTGGCCGACTCCACCATCGCCGTCCCGTTCGGCGTGATGATCTTCACCGCGTTCATGTCCGGCATCCCGGACGAGCTGACCGCCGCCGCGCTGATCGACGGCGCCGGCAGCGTCCGCACCTTCTGGTCGGTGGTGCTGCCGGTCAGCCGCAACGCGCTGGTGACCGTCTCGCTGTTCAGCTTCCTGTGGGCCTGGTCCGACTTCGTCTTCGCCAACACCCTCGACAGCGGCGGCTCCATGCAGCCGATCACCCTCGGCATCTACCGCTACATCGGCAACAACAACCAGGAGTGGAACGCCATCATGGCCACCGCCGTGGTGGCCTCGATCCCCGCCGCGCTCCTGCTCGTGCTGGCCCAGCGCTATGTCGCGGCCGGCGTCACCGCCGGTGCGGTCAAGGACTGAACCGCCGCCGGCCCCTCGTACCGCTCCTCCGCACCACGGCACCAACCGCCCGGCACCACCCACCCGGCACCCGTCAGGAGAGCACCCCGTGACCACAGCAGGTTCCCGTGCGGGCAGGGCAACCGCCCTGCTCGGCACCGTAGCCCTCGCCGTCTCGGCCACCACCCTGGGCAGCACCGCCGCCCATGCCGCACCCAGCGCCGCCACCACCCTGGTGGTCGACGCCAACCAGCCCTTCCGCACCGTCACCCATGTCGCCTCGGGCAGCCTCTACGGGCTGGCCAACGCCGGAGTCCCGGCCGCGAGCGTGGTAGCCCCGCTGCACCCCAACACCTTCGTCCAGATGGCGCCGGGCGGTACCCAGCTGCCCAACGGCGAGCCGGCCCCGGCCGGCGACGCGCTGAAGGTGGCCGCCGAGGCTGCCGGCGCCGGGGCCAAGGTGGTGGTCCGGATGCCCGACTGGTACCCCAACTTCCCCTACCAGTGGGTGAGCTGGAGCAACTGGCTGTCCGCCGTGGACACCCAGGTCGCCTCGGTCAAGGCGTCCGGCGCGAGCAACATCAGCGCCTACGAGCTGTGGAACGAACCCGACTGGACCTGGAACACCAGCTCGGCGGGCAGCTTCGACTCCGGCTGGGCCACCACCTACAAGGAGGTCCGCGCCAAGGACACCACCACACCGATCCAGGGCCCGAGCTACTCGGCCTGGAACCTCGGCTGGATGACCACCTTCCTCACCGACGCCAAGGCCAGCGGCACCCTCCCCGACATCGTCAGCTGGCACGAGCTCCAGGGCGACGCCAACATCGCCGCGGACGTGGCCGCCTACCGCAACCTGGAGACCACTCTGGGGATCAGCCCGCGGCCGATCGCCATCGAGGAGTACGGCACCACCAGCGAGGTCGGCGTGCCCGGCGCGATGGTCGGCTATGTCGCCAAGTTCGAGCGCGCCGGGGTGAACAACGCCGAGATGGCCTTCTGGAACCACTACGGCACCCTCGGCGACACCCTGGTGGACACCGGCGGCGCACCCAACGGCGCCTACTGGCTCTACTCCTGGTACGGGTCGATGACCGGCAGCATGGTCACCACCGTGCCGCCCGCGCAGACCGGCATCGACGGCGCCGCCTCCGTCAACAGCGCCGGCAACCAGGTCAGCGTGGTCTTCGGCGGCGGCAGCGGCGCCAGCGCGGTCACCGTCAACGGGCTCGGCTCGCTGAGCGCCTTCGGCAGCACCGTGCACGTCAAGCTGGAGTACGCCCCCTCGCTGGGCCGCACCACCGCCGTCTCCGCCCCGTTCACCATCTCCGACACGGACTACCCGGTCGTCAACGGCTCGATCACGGTACCGGTGGCCACCAACGCGGCCTACGGCTACCACCTGGTGGTCACCCCCAGCGGCAGCTCCAGCACGCTGGCCGGGACCTACCAGATCACCAACGTCAACAGCGGCCTGGCACTGGACACCGCGGGCGCCGGCACCGCCCAGGGCACCCTGGTCGACCAGGCCGCCTCCAGCAGCGGCAGCGACCAGTCCTGGACGCTGACGGCCGCCGGATCCGGCCTCTACAAGATCGTCAACAAGGCCAGTGGTCTGCTGCTGGGCATCACCAACGCCGGCACCGCCGACGGCGGAACCGCGCTGATCTGGGGCGACAACGGCACCGCGGACCACCTGTGGCAGCTGATCCCGGCCGGCAGCGGCCACTACAAGATCGCCAACTACAACAGCGGTCTGCTGCTCGGCGTCAGCGGCATGAGCACCGCCTCCGGCGCGCAGGTGCTGCAGTGGGACGACAACGGCACCGCCGACCACCTGTGGAACCTGACCGCCCGCTGACCCGGCGGCGCCACCGGCCCGCCCCCGCCGTCCTGCCCCCGCCGTCCTGGACCTCAGGGCGGCGGGGGCAGCGGCTGTTCGGACCAGATGGTCTTGCCCCGGGGGTTGTAGCGGGTGCCCCAGCGGCTGCTGATGTGCATCACCAGGAACAGCCCGCGGCCGCCCTCGTCGCCGTCGGCGGCCAGCCGCATGTGCGGTGCGCTGCTGCTGGCGTCGGAGACCTCGCAGGAGAGCGTGCCGGCCCGGATCAGCCGCAGCGTCACCGCCCCCTGGCCGTAGCGGATGGCGTTGGTGACCAGCTCGCTGACGATCAGTTCGGTGGAGTCGACCAGCTCGTCGAGCCCCCAGGCGGTGAGCTGGCGCCGGGTCAGATCGCGGGCGGTGGAGACGATGGACGGCTCGGCCGGCAGGGTCCAGTGCGCGACCTGGTCGGCGTCCAGCACGCTGGTGCGGGCCAGCAGCAGGATGGCGTCCTGCTCGGGGCGGTCGGTGGCCAGGGCGTAGGCGACGGCGTCGCACAGCGACTGCAGGTCCTGGTCGGGCTGGGCCAGCACCTGGGCCAGCCGGCCGCTGCCGTTCCCGCTGCCGTTCCCGGCTCCGTCGGCGTTCCCGTTCCCGCTCGCGCCGCCCGCGGCCCGCAGGCCGTCGGTGGCCAGGGCGAGCAGGCTGCCGGCCGGCAGCCGCAGCTGCGCCGAGGGGTAGCCCGCCTCGCCGGAGCCCAGCCGGGCTCCCACCGGGACGTCCAGCGGCAGCTCGGTGCCGTCCGGGCCGAGGACCAGCGGTGTGCGGTGCCCGGCGCTGGCACCGTCGCAGCCGCCGGTGACCGGGTCGTAGACCAGGTAGAGGCAGGAGGCGGTGGCCGGCTCGCCGCCGCTGTCGCGGGCCAGCCGCTGCATGGTCTCGTCCAGCCGGCCCAGCAGCTCGTCCGGGGCCAGGTCCTGGGCGGCCAGGGTCTGCACCGCGGTGCGCAGCTGGCCCATGGCCGCGGCGGTCTCGATGCCGTGGCCGGCGACCTCCCCCACCACCAGGGCCACCCGGGCCCCGGACAGCGGGACCAGGTCGTACCAGGCGCCGCCGGTGCCCGCGGGCAGGTAGAGGTGGGCGGTGGTGATCGCGGCCAGCGGCGGGGGCGGGGAGGGCAGCAGATGGCGCTGGAGCGCGGTGGCGATCGAGCGCTGCCGGGTGAAGCTGTGCGCCCGTTCGACGCTCATGGCGGCCCGCGCGGCCAGCTCCCCGGCCAGTTCCAGGTCCCGCTCGGTGAAGGGCTCCCGGTGCCGGTCCCGGTAGAAGCCGACCAGGCCGAAGAGCACCCCGTGCGCGGCCAGCGGGGCCACGATCAGCGAGTCCACCAGGGCGTCGTCCACCTGGCCGGCGCCGGGGGAGCGCAGGTAGGGCCACTGGTCCCGGCCCTGTTCGGCCAGGTCGGTGAGCAGCCGCGGCCGCAGGTCCTCCAGGCTCTGGGTGAACGGGGTGGGGAACGGCACCGTGGTCAGCGCGCCGAGCTCCACGGTGACGAGCTGCTGCGCGCCGGTGGAGCGGTGCGCCACCCGGCGCAGCGGCAGTGCGGCGTCCACCGGGCCCGGGCGCAGTTCCTGGCCGCGCAGGGCGTCGTCGCGCAGGTCCACCACGACCGTGTCGGCGAACCTGGGCACCGCGACCACCGCCAGCTCGTCGGCGGTGGCGGCCGGGTCCAGCGAGGTCCCGATGGTCCGGTGGCCCTCGTGCAGGGTGGCCAGGCGCTCCAGGGCCTGCTCACGCTCGGTGACGTCCTCGACCACGGCGGCGAGACCCAGCACCTGCCGCGCCTCGTCCCTGAGCCGGAACAGCGAGACCGAGGCCACCATCTCCCGGGTCGGGTCGCCGGGCGGGAAGCCGCGCACCAGCCGGCCTCGGACGGCGGTTCCGGAGGCCAGCACGGCGCGGGCGAGGTCGGCCACCTCCGGGGTGATCATGTCCGGGGCGACCTCGTCCAGCCGGTGGCCGCGCACGTCGTCGTCGGGCAGGCCGCGGACGCCGCGCGCGGTGTGGTTGAAGCGGACCACCCGGAACTCGTCGTCCAGGATGAACAGGCCGGACAGGGCCTCCTGGAACAGGGCGTCCAGCAGGGCCGTGTCGGTCGCGGCCGGCCGTCTCCCGGGCATCTCCGCCTCCGTCCCTGCTCCGTCGCGCCGGTTCACCATCAGCATCACAGCGCTCCGGTTCGCCGCAACTCGGCCGGCCGGACGGTTGCTCCGCCGGGGATGGGTGGGAGACGTGTCGGTCCCCGATGAATCGGTGGTCTGCCGTTCCACGAACGTTCAACCGTCCGCCCCTGACTGCGGTGTGGTCATGTCATAGGTTCCCTGAGTGTCTTGTGAGAAGGGGCTATGGGGACGCAACGTGTGGTGCGGGCTCGTGGGGTGACCAAGTGCTTCGGCGATGTCGTCGCACTGGACGGTGTCGATCTGGATCTGCTGCCCGGGCGGATCCACGGTCTGGTCGGGCCGAACGGCGCGGGCAAGACGACGCTGCTCGGGCTGCTGCTCGGGCTGGCCGTCGCCGACTCCGGCGACCTCGAGATCCTGGGCAGGCCGGTCGGGCGGGCCCTGGCGGCCCCCGGCGGCGTCGCCGGATTCGTGGACGGGCCCGGCCTGTACCCCTCGCTGACCGCCCGGCAGAACCTGGCCGCACTGGCCGCCCTGCGCGGTCAGAACGCCCGGACGGCGCGGCCGCGGATCGACGGCGCGCTGGCCGAGGTCGGGCTCACCGACGTCGCCGACGACAAGGCGCGCGGCTTCTCGCTGGGGATGCGTCAGCGGCTCGGTCTGGCCGCCGCCCTGCTGACCGACCCCCGGCTGCTGGTGCTGGACGAGCCCGCCAACGGTCTCGACCCGGCCGGCAAGAAGCACGTGCACGGCGTGCTCACCCGGCTCGCGGCCGAGGGCACCACGGTGGTGCTCTCCAGCCACCGGATGGACGACCTGGAGGCGCTCTGCTCCGAGGTCACCATCCTGGCCACCGGACGGGTCCGCTTCTCCGGCCCGCTGGACAAGCTGGCGGGCGAGAGCCGTGAGCTGGAGTACCGGCTGCTCAGCTCCGCCCCGGAGGCCGCGCGCCGGCTGGCGGCCGGGACGGCCGGGATCCGCGTGGTCGAGGAGTCGGCGGCCTGGCGCGGCGCCGAGGCGCTGGTCGTCAGCGCCCAGCTGCCCGCCCTGGACGAACTGGTGGCCGCACTGGTGCGGGCGGACATCGCGGTGCGCGAGCTGGCCCCCGTGGTGTCGCCGCTGGAGGCCGCGTTCCTGGCCCTGACCGAGCAGCAGGAGGCCGACGCATGACCATGACCGTCGCCGACGACCAGGTCGACGGCACCGAGGCCGGCCCCGAGCCCGACGCGGTCCAGGTCCCGGTGACCCGCGCCTACCGCTTCGAACTGGTCAAGCTGGTCTCGCAGTGGCGGATCCGGCTGCTGGTGCTGGTCTGCTGGACGGTGCCGGGGCTGTTCGTCGCCGCGGTGAGCCAGCAGAGCACGCTGCCCACCGACACCCTCTTCGGCCGCTGGATGCACGCCACCGGATGGGCCGGACCGCTGGTGGTGCTGGGCTTCGCCGGCTCCTGGGCGCTGCCGCTGATCACCTCGGTGGTCGCCGGCGACGTGTTCGCCGCCGAGGACCGGCTCGGGACCTGGCGCCATCTGCTGGTGGCGGTCCGCTCGCTGCGGCGGATCTTCGCGGCCAAGGCGCTGGCGGCGCTGACCGTCATCCTGCTGCTGGTGGCCGGGCTGGTGGCGTCCGCCTCGGTCGGCGGCCTGCTGTCGGTCGGCGACCAGCGGCTGGTCGGCCTCGACGGTCATCTGCTGTCGCCCTCCGGCGCGGCCGGGAACGTGCTGCTCGCCTGGGTCTGCGTGCTCGCCCCCACGCTGGCACTGGCCGCGATCGGGCTGCTCGGGTCGGTCGTGCTGGGGCGCTCCCCGATGGGGCTGCTGCTGCCGGCGCTGGTCGCGGTCGCGATGCAGCTGGCGCAGATGCTGCCGCTGCCGGTCGCGCTGCGCCTGGCCCTGCCCGGCTACGCCTTCATCGCCTGGCACGGACTGTTCACCAGCCCGGGGCAGCCGCGCGAGCTGCTGATCTCGGTCGCGGTCAGCCTGGTGTGGACGGCGGTGGCCACCTGGCTGGCCTACCGGCTGTTCCTGCGGCGGGACTTCACCAATGCGAGCGACGACGGCATCGGCCGCCGCGCGCTCCCGGTGGCGCTGCTGCCGCTGGTCGCCCTGCTGGCCGTCGGCTTCGGCGCCGTCGCGGTGGCCACGCCCTCGCTGGGTTCCGGGATCTCGCAGGCCAAGGTGCAGCAGTCGGTGGCAACCGCCTTCGCCCACCTCTACCGGCTGCAGACCGAGCAGCTGCAGCGCCCCGCCGTCACCGAGGCGCAGCTGCAGGCCACCGCGGTGTGCGACCGCAGCGACGGCCAGGTCGACCCCGAGGGTCCGGGCAACGACTGGCGCTGCGTCGTCA
Organism: Streptacidiphilus jeojiense; assembly: GCF_000719095.1. Classification (GTDB taxonomy): domain Bacteria; phylum Actinomycetota; class Actinomycetes; order Streptomycetales; family Streptomycetaceae; genus Streptacidiphilus; species Streptacidiphilus jeojiensis. The sequence goes on from NZ_JOEH01000021.1 coordinate 228,294, forward strand.
GCTGGCACCTGCCCGGCGCCGCGGCCCCCGGGTCGGCGGTCTACCAGCTCGACGTCACCTCGGACGGCCGGATCGAGGCCGACGGTGACGGTCCGAAGGACGTGAACGGCTATTTCCTGGTGCGGACCCCGACCGGGGACGCGCCGAACCCGCTGTGGCAGTTCGACAGCGATGTCGAGCTGATCCCCGCCTCCCCGAAGGGATGAGTCCATGCAGGTAACGCGCCGCCGCCGGGATGTCGAGAAGGAGCAGCTGGTCCTCCTCGGAAGATCCGTCAGCCGCCGGGCCACGCTGGTCACCGCATGCGTGACCGCGCTGGCCCTGGCCGCCACCGGCACTGCCTTCGCCTCGACGCACCAGTTCGGCACCCAGCAGGTCGGCCAGGTCACCTCAAAGGGCCAGGTCATCTCCAGCGACCAGTACATCGCCCCGTACGGCAGCCGGCTGGTCATCAACGACGGCAAGATCATGTCGTCCACGGTCAGCCCGGACGGCGGCCACCTCGCCGCCGCGGTCACCGACGGCGACGCCGCGCTGGTGGTGGTGGACCTGAAGACCGGTCAGGTGAAGCAGCGGATCGGCAGCGCCGCCGCGGACGACCTGCACATCAGCAGCAGCTCGGTGGGCCAGGAGGGCCCGACGTACTCGCCCGACGGCACGCAGCTGTGGCTGGGTCAGACCGACGGCTACACCAGGTTCACCGTGAACCCGGACGGCACCCTGGCCAACCCGGTGGCCGTGCCGATCGCGGCCGACGGCGCCAAGCACGCGCTGGTCGGCGCGGCGGTGTTCTCGGCCGACGGCTCGACCGTGTACTCCGCCGTCAACGGGCAGAACCGGGTGGTGGCCATCGACGCCGCCACCGGGACGGTCGAGCAGAGCTGGGCGGTGGGCAACGCCCCGCGCGGCCTGGCCCTGGTCGGCGGCAAGCTCTACGTCAGCAACGAGGGCGGACGGGCGGCGAAGGCCGGGGAGTACACCCTCAACTCCTACAACACCCAGGTGCCGGCCAGCCCGGTGACCGGTGCCACCACCACCGGCACGGTCAGCGTCATCGACCTGACGAACCCCTCCGCCGCCGTCGGCAGCATCGACGTCGGGCTGCACCCGACCGCGGTGTACGCCAAGCAGGGAGCGGTGTTCGTCACCGACACCGCCAGCAACGACGTCGCGGTCATCGACACCAAGCGCGGCAGGGTCGTGCAGACCATCGCCACCCAGCCCTGGCCGGAGGCGTCGGTGGGCTACGAGCCCGACGCGGTCACACTGACCGACGACGGCCACCTGCTGGTGACGCTCGGCCGGGCCAACGCGGTCGCCGTCTACCGCTACACCCGGCCGCAGGAGCCGGTCAGCTATGTCGGCCTGCTGCCGACCGACTACTTCCCCGCCGAGATCACCACCGTGGGCAACAAGGTGGTGGTCTCCAACACCCGTGGTATCGACGCCCTGCGGCCCACCACCGCGGCCGGCCACGACACCCACGACACCACCTCCAGCCTGACCCAGTTCACGCTGCCCAGCGACAGTGTCATCAGGGCCCAGACCGCCAAGGTCTTCCAGCAGAACGGCTGGACCAAGGGCGCGGTCACGCTGGCCAAGGGCAAGGCGAGCAGCCACGCCAAGCCGGTGCCGGTCCCGGCGCAGATAGGCGCCCCGTCGACGATCAAGCACGTCTTCCTGATCGTCAAGGAGAACCGCACCTACGACCAGCTGTTCGGCGACATGGCGCAGGGCAACGGCGATGCCGCGCTGGCCCAGTTCGGCGAGAACGTGACGCCCAACCAGCACGCGCTGGCCGAGCAGTTCGGTCTCTACGACAACACCTACGACATCGGCACCAACTCCGCCGAGGGCCACAACTGGCTGATGCAGGCCGACGACCCGGAGTACACCGAGTCCTCGGCCGGCGAGTACCTGCGCAGTTACGACACCGAGGACGACGCGCTCGGGCACCAGGAGTCCGGCTTCCTGTGGACCGGAGCGCAGGCGGCCGGCAAGACCGTGCGGGACTTCGGCGAGTTCCAGCAGTTCCTCACCAAGCCGGCCACGGCCAGCTGGCAGAACCTGTACTGCGACGCCAAGACCATGGACGCCACCGGCCAGGGCACCGCCTACACCCTGAACTCCTCCTCGCCGATCCCCTCGCTCAACAGCGTGTCGGTGCCCGGCTTCCCCAAGTTCGACACCAGCGTCCCGGACCTGTACCGGTACGAGATCTGGAAGCAGGACTTCGAGAAGAACGGTCCGGCGAACCTGAACATGTTCTGGCTCTCCAGCGACCACACCGGCGGACCGGCGAGCCCGGCCGCGCAGGTCGCCGACAACGACCTGGCCACCGGAAAGATGATCGACGAGATCACCCACAGCAAGTACTGGAAGGACTCGGCGATCTTCGTCGTCGAGGACGACTCCCAGGCCGGCCTGGACCACGTCGACGGCCACCGGGCCCCGATCCAGATCATCAGCCCCTACGCCCAGCGCACCGGCGTGGTCGACGACCACTACTACACGCAGATCACGATGATCCGCACCATCGAGCAGATCCTCGGGATCCACCCGATGAACCAGAAGGACAGCGCGGCCACCCCGATGACCGCGGCCTTCACCAGCAAGCCGAACTACACGCCGTTCACCGCGCTGCCCAACCGGACCTCGCTGACCGACGGCCTCGCCACGCCGCCCAGTTGCGGCGTCGACACCCCGGCGCCGCAGGACCCCGCCGCCGCGGCGGTGCCGGCCACGACCACGCCGCCGGCCAGTGAGAAGGCGGTCGCGGCCAAGTGGGCCGGCTGGAAGGCGCAGCAGCGGCTCACCGGCACCAACGCGGTGCCCGACTACGCCAACCCGGCCCAGATGAACCACCTGACCTGGTACGAGACCCACAACTGGAAGACGCCCTACCCGGGCGAGACCACGATCTACGCCCCGAACGACGTGCCCGGCGCGTACATCCCCTCCTCCGACACCGACGGCTGACGGTCCGTCATAACGCTGCTTCTCTGAGGCGGCGTTAAGGCCGGCCGATGGGTGCCCGAAGGCGCGGTTGGTGTGCTGGTCGAGGTGTCGGGGACGGACCCCGGCACCTCGACCGGAAGAAGGACACCATGCGTTCCAAGACCCGTCTCGCGGTCGCGACCGTGGCGATCGCCCTGCTGACCGGCGGCAGCGTGGCCGCCGCCGAGGCCTCGACCGCCACCCCGTCCAGCACCTCGCCGACCGTCACCTGCAAGACGCCCGCACCGGGCGGCTCCGCCAACCCGGGCCCCGGCGGCAAGAAGCCCATGGTGCCGCCGGGTACCCCGGACCCGCAGGAGAGCGCGGCCCTCGCCAGGATCCTCGGCGTGAGCCGGGCCCGGGCCACCGCCGTCCTGGAGCGGCTCGACGTCCTCTCCCGCGGGACCGCCCACGGCGTCGAGGTCACCGACCCGGGGTTCCGCTCGCTGGCCGCTTCGCTGGGACTGACGCCCACTCAGTTCAACGCGGATCTCATGCACATGAAGGAGTCGCTGTCCGCCGTGCCGGCTCCGTCCGGGTCCGCGAAGAGCTGACGGTGCGTCGGTCCGGGCGGAGCACAATGGGCTGATGCGGATCCTGGTGGCCGACGACGACCCGGCCGTGCGGCGGTCCCTCGGCCATGCGCTGCGCCGCGACGGCTTCACCGTCACCGAGGCGGCGGACGGCACGGCCGCGCTGGCGGGCGTCGTCGAGGCGCGGCCGGCTGCGATCGTGCTGGATGTGATGATGCCCGAGCCGAACGGGCTCGAGGTGTGCCGGATCCTGCGCCGGCGCGGGGACGAGACCCCGATCCTCATCCTGACCGCCCGCGACCTGGTCGCCGACCGGGTCGCCGGGCTGGACGCGGGCGCCGACGACTACCTGGTCAAGCCGTTCGCCCTGGACGAGCTGCGGGCCCGGCTCCGGGCGCTGCTGCGGCGCAGCTCGCGGACGCTGGAGGCGCGGGAACTGCTGCGCTACGCGGACCTGGAGCTGGACGCCGCGCAGTGCCGGGTCCACCGCGGCGGCCGGCTGCTGGCGCTGACCCGCACCGAGTACGCGCTGCTGGAGCTGTTCCTGCGCAACCCGCGCCGGGTGCTGGGCCGCAGTGCGATCTTCGAGGCGGTCTGGGGCTACGACTTCGGTCCCGGGTCCAATGCGCTCTGGGTCTACATCAGCTATCTGCGGGGCAAGTTGGAGGCCGGGGGCGAGCCGCGGCTGATCCAGACCGTGCGCGGACTCGGCTATGTGCTGCGGGAGGAGCCGTGACCCGAGGAGCGGTGACCCGAGGAGCCGTGACCGGGTGAGCCTGCGGAACCGCGTCGCGCTGGCCGGCGGACTGGTGGTGGCCGCCGCCCTGCTGCTGGCCGCACTGGTGCTCTACCCCTCGGCCGACCGCGACCTGCACGACCAGTTGGACAGCACCCTGGTGTCCACCGCGGCCAGCTCGCCCAGGTTCAGCCAGGCGCTGAAGCAGAAGGTGTCCCAGTCCGGCGACGGCTTCCCGGCCACCGGCGTGCTGGACATCGGGGGCACGCTGGTGCAGTTCCTGCCGTCACCGGTGCAGCCCGGCAAGGCGGAACTGGCCGACGTCACCGTCCAGGACACCGCCGTCGCCACCGGCAGCCGGCCCGCCTACTTCAGCGACGCCGACTACCAGGGCCGCGCCTACCGGGTCTACACCTCCCAGTTCGACAGCAGCAGCGGCTCCCTGGTCCGGGTCGCCAAGCCGCTGTCGGACACCCTGGACGCGCTGCACCGGCTGGAGCTGCTGCTGGTCGGACTGGTCCTCGGCGGCGCGCTGACAGCCGCCTTCGCGGCCCGACTGCTGGCCGGTCGGCTGCTGCGTCCGGTCGGCCGGTTGACCGAGACCGTCGAGCAGGTGACGGTGACTCAGGATCTGACCTCCCGGGCGGACGGCGGCCTCGCCGACATCGGTGGCCGGGACGAGATCGGACGGCTGGCACGGTCCTTCTCGGCGATGATGGGGGCGCTGGACGGCTCGGTCTCCGCCCAGCGCCAGCTGGTCGCGGACGCCTCGCACGAGCTGCGCACCCCGCTGACCAGCATCACCACCAACCTGGAGCTGCTGGCGGAGCCGGGCGGACTCGCCGATCCGCAGGCGCCGGCCCTGGTGCGGGCCGCGCTGGAGCAGAGCGAGGAGCTGAAGCGCCTGGTCAACGACCTGGTCGAGCTGGCCCGCTACGGCCGCGCGCAGGTGCACACCGAGGAGGTCAGGGTCGACCTGCTGGCCCAGGAGGTGGTCGACCGGGCCGCCCGGCGCTCGCCCGGACTGCGCTTCGCCGTACTGCCGCCGCCCGACCCGGAGGACTGCGTGATGCTCGCCGACCCGGAGGCGCTGGCCCGGGCGCTGGGCAACCTGGTCGACAACGCCGCCAAGTGGAGCCCGGACGGCGGCGCGGTCGAGCTCGCGGTGGCCTTCGCGCCCGGACGGGACCGGATCTGCTGCACCGTCACCGACCAGGGCCCCGGCATAGACGAGGCCGACCGGCCGTTCGTCTTCGACCGCTTCTACCGCGCCACCGCGGCCCGGGCCCGACCGGGCTCGGGCCTGGGCCTGTCCATCGTCCGACAGATCGCGGAGACCCACGGCGGGACCGTCGCGGTGCTGCCCGCCGAGCGCGGTGCGCGGCTGCGCCTGGAACTACCCCTGGAGGCGGTTCATCAGGGCAGTACGTAGGTGGCCTGGACCGGGTAGTGGTCGCTGGGGGCGTTGGTGTCCAGCTGTCCGCTGGTCCAGCCGCCCTGCGGGTCGAAGTCGATGTGCACGGTCGGCAGCGCGGCCGGGACCGGGCGGGTGCCGTCCTGGAGGTAGCCCAGGTAGTCCAGGTCGTCCTGGTAGGTGCTGGCGAACGACTCGACACCGGACATGTACTGGCACCACGAGGACACCGGGCAGTCCATGGTGTACCGGCTCTGGGACGGGTCCAGGGCCGGGCTGCCGAGCACGCCGCCGACGGCGGCCTGGGCGTTGGCGTAGTCGCCGCGGGAGGCGCCAGCGTAGTACTCGACATTGAGGTCGCCGCCGATCAGGACCGGCGCGGAGGTGCCGACGATCTGGTCGGTCCAGCTCCGGATCTCGCCGAGCTGGGCCAGCCGGGTGCGCTGGGTGGTGTCGGTGGAGGTCCCCGACTGGTCGGCCTGCAGATGGGTGCCGACCACCCAGGTGGGGGTGCCGTTGACGTCGAGCTCGGCCAGGGCCGCGCCCTTGTTGGCGTTGTAGTCCCAGGTGCCGGAGGTGGAGTTGGAGAAGATGTGCGCGTACTGGGCCAGGATGGGGTACTTGGACAGGATCAGGGTGCCGCCGTTGATGACGAACGGGGAGTTGGAGCAGTCGCCGCTGATGCCGGTCCAGCCGCCGCCCGAGCAGACCTTGCCGACCACCGGTGTGGCGTAGGGGTAGAGGTCGGCCAGGGCGGCCGGGATCTTGGCGTCGGAGGTGTTGTTGAAGGCCTCGTCCAGGATGACCACGTCGGCGTCGTTCTTGCGGATGATCGCCTCGACGGTGGGGGTGCGTCCGGCGGCGTTCTCCTTCTCGACCGTGTCGACCACGGCGGTGCCCAGGTCCACGTTCCAGGCGAACACCGACAGCGTGGTCGGCGCCGCCGCGGCGGCGTGGGCGGGCGCGGCGGCGAGGCCGGCGACGGTGATCGCCGCGGCGACCGCGTGACCGAGGCGGCGCATCGGAAGACTGGCGTTCATGGGGACTCCAAGCGTCATCTTGTCTGAACAAGTGAAGGACGAGAAGGACGCTAGAGGTTCACGGGGAAGAAGGGAATACCCACCAGTAACTATCTGATGCACGCTCAGTGACCCGTCTGGTCAGCCGAGATGAACGTTCGGTGGCGAACCTAGCGGTGCCGGCTGCCGCGGTCCCTGCGCACCAGGGCCAGGGTGGCGGTGCCGACAGCGGTCAGGGCCAGGGCCCCGAGGAGTACCTCGGGCTGGGTGGGGTCGGTGCCGGTCGCGGCCAGGTCCGGGCGGTGGGTGTGCGCTTCGTTCTCGTCGCTGCTCGGCGCGGGGGTGCTCGACGAGGTTCCGGAGCCGGACGACGAGGACGACGTGGGGGACGCGGACCCGGACGGGGTCGGGATGTCGGTGTTGGCCGGGCTCGGGCTGGCGCTGGTGCAGCTGATGGTGGCGGTGAACGGGAAGTAGTGCAGCTCGCCGGCGTTGACGGCCGATCCGGAGGACGGGATCAGCGGCCCGTGGACCAGTGAGCGGACGATGATGTCGCCCTCGATGTTGGACGGGTCGACGTCGGTCAGCAGCGCCCGCGGGGCGTAGATGGTGCCTTCGATGCTGTCGCCGGTGGACACGGTGATGTCGGTGGCGTCGGGGAAGTTCCACAGCAGCGAGGAGATGGCGGTCTTCTGCAGCCCGGCCATGTTCGGGGTGTTCCAGACGAAGCTGCCGCCGGTGGCGGTGGTGTCCACCACGATCATCAGCGGTCCGCTGCTGCTGGGCTGGTCCAGGAAGGTCAGCTCGGAGATGTTGTTGAGCATCGCCCCGGTGAGGTGCAGCACATTGGTGTGGCTGCCGGAGAGGTGGATCTTGATGTTGGAGCCGGCCGGGATCACGTTCTGGTCGGGCAGCGCGACGCCGTTGCCGTCCAGCAGGGTGACATTGGTGGGGCAGGCGGCCATGTCCGTGGAGCGTTGGCGGTAGGCGGCGAACAGCGCGTCGAAGTCGATCAGGCCGGGGTGCGGGCCGACCGCGCTGAGGGGTTCCTGGCTGTTGAGCTCGATCCGCGGCACGCTGTTGTAGCCGGCGCCGGAGACCACCTCCTGGGTGTTGACCGAGGCCCCGTTGCCGTCGGTGTTCAGCACGTCGGCCCCGGTCAGCGAGCCCACCTTGAGGTAGCCGCCGGAGAGCACCTTCAGCACCCCGGTCGGGGAGCTGCCGGCGAAGTCCACCGAGCCGTTGACCAGCAGGGCGGTCGGTTTGCTGTCGCCGGGGGCGGTGTAGCCCCCGGCGGAGTTCAGCGAGACGTTGTACCCCGGGCCGAAGCTCAGGTTGCCGCCGATGGCGATCGGTCCCTCGGACTCGGTGCTCCCCAGCACGGCGTTGTTCTCGACCACCACGCCGAAGCCCTTGCTCCCGTCCACCGGGTTGCCGCTGTAGCCGCCGGCTCTGGCCCCGGCGGCCGGGGACAGCTGAGGCGGCGTCATGGCCACTGCCGTCGAGGCGAGCAGGAGGCCTCCGCCCAGGGCGGTCACACACAGGGAGAGCGGGCTGCGCAGGGTGATGATCACCCGCAGGACGCTAGCCAGCGGTCCCTCCCGGGCCACGGTGGCGCGCCGCCCTTCGGCCGGACGTACCCGTCCGGAGCAGGCGTTCGGTGGCGGCCCGGCGGGGAGCAAGCCCCGCCGGGCCGCGTGCAGGGACCGGGTTCAGCCGGTGTAGCCGGCGAACATCTTGGAGAACTCGTAGGGCGTCTGGGCGATGTCGGTGCACTGGGACAGTCCGCCGGTGCAGGCGTTGGCGTCCCGGGTGACCTCCCAGAAGGCCAGCTCCGCGAGGTGGTCCTGCTTGGCGAAGGTGATCAGCTGCTGGGCGTCGGCCAGGCCGAAGACCTCGCTGGGGTTGTCGTTCTGCCCCAGCATCGGGGTGATCCCGACCATGGCCCAGGCCTGGGCGTCGGTCAGACCCGTCCAGACCTGCTTGATCTGCGCCTGGGTGGACTGCGCGGACTGGATCGCGTAGGTGCCCATCTTCCCGGCGGGCGACGGCGCGGCCGAGTCGCCGAAGTCCATCGCCATCACGTTGACGGCGTTGACCACCACGCCGGCGTTCTTGGCGGACTGCAGGACGTAGACGCCGTCGGCGGTCAGGCCGTTGGGCAGCACCGGCAGCGTCAGGGTGACCTTGAGGTCCCGCCCCTTGGCCCGCTGCGCCGCCTGGACCTGGGCGATCGCCGCCGACCTGCGGTCGATGGAGGCGTGGTCGGCCACCGCGGAGCCCTCGATGTCGAAGTCGATGCGGTCCAGCGCGTAGGCGTCGACCACCTTCTGGTACTGCGCCGCCAGCGCCGCCACGGTGGTGCAGGACTGGGCCAGCTCGGTGCCGTTGGCGCCGCCGAAGGAGGGCCGGACGTCGCCGCCGGCCGCCCGGATCGCGTCGAAGTCGGCCTTCTCCCAGCCGGAGGCCGGATCGTAGGCGCCGAACCAGCTGGCGGTGCAGGGGGTGCTGCCGTTGATGAGGAAGCCCAGCGAGAACTGCTTGAGCCCGGTCGCCGCCGCGATCGCCGGCAGGCTGGGCGTGGGCCAGGCGCCGAGGTCCACATAGGGCGCGGCGGTGCCGGGGACGGTGCCGCTGCCGGCGACCCCGGTCACCGCGGCCGAGTGCGGCGACTCGTTGCCGGCCGCGTCGAAGGCGGCGACGCTGACGGTGTGGCTGCTGCCGGCCAGCAGTCCGGTGAGGTTGGCGGTGGTCGCGGTGACCGTCGCCACCAGCGCGGTGCCCTCGTAGAGGTGGTATCCGGCGACGCCGACATTGTCGGTGGAGGCCTTCCAGGACAGCGAGATGCTGCCGGGCCCGGTGCCGCTGACGGCCAGTCCGGTGGGCGTCGAGGGCGCGACCGTGTCGGCCGGGACGCCCTGGCAGGGCTGACTGTTGATCAGGCAGTCGGCCGGCGGGGTCTGGGTGGCACCGGTGGAGATGTCCATGCCGACCACATCGGCGGTCGCGCCCGGGGCGAGCGGGGACGCCCAGCTGGGGGCGGTGATGGTGTAGGTGTTGCCGGACTTGGTGAGGGTGCCGTTCCAGACGCTGGTGACCGCTTCGCCGCTGGGCAGGTCGAAGACCAGGGACCAGGTGTTGACGGTCGCGTTGGTGTTGTTGGTGATGGTGTAGGTGCCCTCGAGACCGCCTTGCCAGCTCTGGGTGACGGCGAAGGTGGCCATCAGTCCGGTGAGGCCGGAGGCGGCCCGGGCAGTGGCGGGAGCCAGGAGCGGCGCAGCGAGCAGGGCCGCGGCGGCTGCCGTCGCGGTGGCGGTGGCGGCGAGTCTGGACCGGGCCGCGGTCGAGGGCATGGCGGGACGCCTCATCGGCGGGTTCTCCTCAGCGTGGGGGCAGCACAGGTCATGTGCTGCTCAGGTGTGTGGGGGCGTACTGCCGCGGCCCTCTCACGATGGTCCAGACCAATACTCGGCGTCAAGGGAATGGCCGGTACATGACCGGTTCCGGTAATGCGCTTTCCAGGGCGCCCGGCTGACGGTTAGTCTCCCAGCGACCCGAAACCCCCGAGGAGTTGGAATGCCCGGCCGATCGAGCACGCGCTGACGCCGTAGGTCCTGACCGACCTGTCCGACCTGTCATCGCGTGCTGCCCGTGGAGTGCGGCACAGCGACCTTTCTCGCGCCGGTACGCCGGCGGTTCTGTGCTGAGCAGCTTCAGGGGTTTCCGTGTCGTGTGTCCGTTCCAGTCGTTCCGACCGATCGCAGCCGCCGCCGCAGAGCCTGTGGCGGGACGGTGACTTCCGCAGGCTCTGGGCGGGGCAGACCGCCTCGCAGTTCGGCGAGCAGTCCGCGCAGACGGTGCTGCCGCTGGTCGCGGTGCTCACGCTCGGCGCGGGGGCCGAACAGCTCGGCGCCCTGCGCGCGGTCGAGCAGGCGCCGATCCTGCTGTGCTCGCTGCTGGTCGGGGCATGGGTGGACCGCAGGCGGACCCGATCGGTGATGGTGCCGGCGGATCTCGGCCGGGCGGTGGCGCTGGCCCTGGTCCCGGTCGCGGGTCTGCTCGGAGTGCTGGGTATGCCGGTGCTGTTCTCGGTCGCCCTGGTGGTCGGCCTGCTCTCGGTGTTCTTTGGGGTGGCCTGCCAGGCCTCGCTGGTGCGGCTGGTGCCGCGGGACCGGCTGGTGCGGGGCACCGTCGCGCTGGAGGGCAGCCGCTCCGCCGCGCAGCTGGGCGGCCCGGCCCTGGGCGGTGGGCTGGTGTCGCTGCTGTCGGCGCCGGTCGCTGTCCTCGCGGCGGCGCTCTGCTTCGCGCTGTCCTCGCTGTCGGTCCAGCGGATCCGGCGGGCCGAGACGGTGCCACCGGCGGCCGCGGGGGAGGTCCGGACGGGTCGTCAGATCCGGGAGGGGCTACGGTTCGTGGCCGCGGACCCGGTGCTGCGCACGGTGGCGGTCTGCTCGGCCGCCTTCCAGTTCTCCTTCGCCGCGCTGATGACGGTCTACCTGCTGTTCCTGCCGCGCGCGCTGCACCTGTCCGGGGCGCAGGTGGGGCTGGTGTTCGCGGCCATGGGCCCGGGCGCGCTGGCGGGCTCGGTGCTGGCCGCCTGGCTGCCGGGGCGACTCGGCTACGGTCTGGTGCTGGTGGCCTCGGCGGCGCTCGGCGACGGGCTGGCGCTCTGGCTGCCGGCCCTGCACGGATCCGCCGCGGTCACGGTCCCGCTGCTGATGGCGGGCAACCTGGTCTTCGGCGCCTGCGGCCAACTGGTCGACGTCACGGTGACGGCCGTACGGCAGGCGGTCACGCCGGTGCGGATCCAGGGCCGGGTGGTGGCCACGCTCAACTTCGTCGGCCTGGGTCCGACCCCGCTCGGCTCGCTGCTGGGCGGCTGGCTGGCCGGGCAGTGGGGGCTGCGCACGGCGCTGCTGGTGGCCGCCGCCGGGCAGCTGCTCTCCCCCTTGATCATGTCCCTGTCCCCGCTGGGCCGACTGGGGCGGAGCCTGCCGTCACCCGGTCAGGACGGGTGACGGCAGGTCGGCCGGGGGTGTGCGCGGACCGGTCAGACCAGGGTGCGCAGCGCCGCCGGGTTGTAGTCGGCCAGCTGGTCGAATCGGCCGGCGAGGACCTTGGCGGCCCACTCCGGGTCCTGCAGCAGCGCCCGGCCGACGGCGACCAGGTCGAACTCGTCCCGCTCCAGTCGGTCCAGCAGGTCGTCGATGCCCCGGACCGGGGCGCTCTCGCCCTGGAAGCCGCGGATGAAGTCGCCGTCCAGGCCGATCGAGCCGACCGTGATCACCGGCTTGCCGGTGAGCTTCCTGGTCCAGCCGGCCAGGTTCAGGTCCGAGCCGTCGAACTCGGGCAGCCAGTAGCGGCGGGTGGAGGCGTGGAAGGCGTCCACGCCCGCCGCGGCCAGCGGGGCGAGCACCGCGTCGAGCTCGGCCGGGGTGGCGGCGATCCGGGCGTCGTAGTTGTCGGACTTCCACTGCGAGTAGCGGAAGATCACCGGGAAGTCCGGGGAGACGGCGGCACGCACCGCGGCCACGATCTCGGCGCCGAACCTGGTGCGGGCCACCGGGTCGCCGCCGTAGCCGTCGGCGCGGCGGTTGGTGCCGTGCCACAGGAACTGGTCGATGAGGTAGCCGTGGGCACCGTGCAGCTCGACGCCGTCGAAGCCGATCCGCTCGGCGTCGGCCGCGCCCTGGGCGAAGGCGGCGATGACGTCGTCCAGGTCGGCCTGGGTCATCGCCTTCCCGGCGCCCTCGGTGCCGTCCAGCCGGATCCCCGAGGGGCCCACCGCGGGGGCGTCAGCGTACGGGGGCTGGCCGGCGTTCCGGGCCATGCCGATGTGCCACAGCTGCGGGACGATGGTGCCGCCCTCCGCGTGCACCGCCTCGGCGACCTTCGCCCAGCCGGCCAGCTGCTCCTCGCCGTGGAAGCGTGGGACGTTGTCGCTCGACCCGGCGGATTCGTGGTCGACGTAGGTTCCCTCGGTCACGATCAGCCCGACACCGCCGGCGGCACGCCGGGCGTAGTAGGCCGCGACGGCCTTGCCGGGGATCCCTCCGGGCGAGAACTGCCGGGTCATCGGGGCCATCGCGATCCGGTTCGGCACGGTCAGACCGCCGATGGTGATCGGTCGCGACAGAAGCTGGGCCGCGCGGGCGGCGGAGGGGCTGGAGGGACTGACGGACACGGGTGGGGCTCCAGGGATCGGGAACGGTGAACGACTACCGAGGACGGACAACCGTGCCGAGGGCCGTGGCATTCCACCCCCGCCGGGGCGTTGCCGCAGCTCAGATGTCCGATATAAGGCCTATGTGAACCCCGGCACATTCCATTGCCTCCGGGCGGAGCGCCTGCCTAGCCTGCTGGTTCCGCCGCACGCGGACCTCGCCACCGGGACGCCGAATCCTGTCCGCCCGGTGGCAGGAACTCGAATCGCTCCACGGGCAGGAGCGGGGGACCCAGGTCAGTCGCCGGACCGAGCGCCGTGACAGGCGCCACCGGCTAGGGGTGAACGTCGCACCACGCGCGACCGGGCGTCCTCCGTGCCCGAACCCGACAGCTCACCTCGCAGGCGTCGCAGAGGAACCCCTTCATGCGCATACCTGCCACTGCCTCCGCACGCCTCGGCGCGGCCGTCGGGATGGCCGGTGCCGCCGCGCTGGCCGCCGTCTCGCTGGCCACCCCGGCCCAGGCCGCGACCAGGGTCACCCAGGACCGGCTCACCCCGACCTCGCTGACCGCCGGCACCGCGTCGACCGCCGGGCTCACGGTGCACTCCAGCCGCTGCTTCACAGCCGCCACGCTAGGCGTCGGCGTCCGCGACGCGGCCGGGAACAACCTGGACTTCCCCGGGTCGGCGTCCGACGTCCGGATCTGCCCGGGCGGGGTCTCCATCACCACCGGCAGCCGCACGCTGCCCGCCGGGAGCTACACCGAGTTCGGCTTCTGGCAGGACAGCGCGGGCGCCTGGCACAACCTGGCCTCGCAGACCCTGACCGTCACCGCCGCGGCGGCCTCCGGCGGCACGGCCTCCTCCGGTACCAGCTCCACCGGCACCACCTCCTCCGGCACCACCTCCACCGCGGCGGCCGCCGCCGGAAAGTCGCTGACCTGGTCCGACGAGTTCAGCAGCCCGATCTCCTGGGGATCGCGCTGGGTCGGCGACACCAGCAGCTCCTACGCCTACGGCGACCACAACCCGGGCGACAACAAGCTCGACTGGCTCGACCAGAACGACGTCAGCGTCGCCGACGGCGTCGCCACCTTCACCGCGCAGCCGTCCTCGCACACCCTGGAGAACGGCAAGCAGGCCTGGACCACCGGCCTGCTCACCACCGAGGGCTCGAAGGAGGGTTTCCAGGTCAGGACCGGCGACTATGTCGAAGCCCGGGTCAAGCTGCCCTCCGCCGCTGGCGCCTGGCCGGCCCTGTGGACCTGGAAGGACGGCAACGGGGAGATCGACTCCTTCGAGTACCACCCCGACAACGCCGACCTGCTGGAGCTGACCAACCACGTCAACGCCGCGCAGGACTACTACACCAACGCCTCGGCGGTGGCCCCCGGCAGCTGGGTGACCATCGGCACCTACTACGGCGCGAACTCGGTGGACTGGTACGTCAACGGCACCAAGGTGTACTCGGACGACACCGGCGTCGGCGCCAACTGGTCCGCCTACCTGATCCTCAATCTGTCGATCAGCGCCGGGCAGTACCACTCGGCGCCGACCTCCACCAGCCCGATCAGCTTCTCCGCCGACTACGTCCGGGTCTACCGCTGACCTAGCGCCGACGACCCGTGCGCCGGCGGTGTCCGCCGCCGGCCCCTGCGGCGGACCTGCGGCGGTTGCGCAGCAGCAGGGTGGCGCCGGTCGCCAGCAGGGCGGCGGTCGCACCGGCCAGGCCGAGGGTGGGCACGGAGCTGCCGGTCTGCGCCAGGTCGCCGGACGCGCCGGCGACCTGGGCGGGGGAGGCGGACGCGGCGGCTGCTGCCGCAGTGCTGCCCGTCGACGTCGCTCCGGTCGCCGCCGCGGTGGCGCCGGTGCTCGCGCTCGGGTGCGCGTCGGCCGTCGCCTGCTCGGCCGTCCCGGTGGTCCAGCCGTGCCCGGCCGGGACGGCCTTGTCGGTCAGGGTCAGTGAGCCGCTGCCGGTCTTGTTCAGCGTCCCGCCGACGATCCGGCCGCTGAAGACGGTGGACGCGGAGGTGTCCACGGTCAGGGTGTTGTCGCCGAGCAGGATGGTGCTGCCCTGGACGCCGGACAGGCTGTGGACGGTCTGGTCGCCCGCCTTGCGCAGGTCCAGCACCGCTCCCGGGCGGGTCAGCGCGACGCCGCTGCCGGTGGCCAGGCTGCCGCCGGTGACGGCGAGGGTTCCCGCGGAGACGGTGGTGCTGCCGGTGTAACTGGTCGCGCCGGTCAGCGTGGTGGTGCCGGAGCCGGCCTGGAGCAGGGAGCCGGAGCCGCTGATCCGGGACAGCGAGACCGCCTTGGCGGTGTTGCGGACCACCAGGGTGCCCCGGTCGTCGATGCTGTCCGCGGCCGTCCCGGTGAGCAGGCTGGAGTCGCCGCCCGCGGCCCCGGTGCCCAGGGTCAGTGTGGCCCCGGCGCCGATGGTGGTGGTGCCGTGGTAGTTCATCGGCGTCGCGAAGGTCACCGCGTTGCCCGGGTGGGCGATCAGGCTGATGTCGCTGTACGCGGGGGTGCTGAGCGAGTTGTGGTAGACGCCGCCGGATATCGGGGTGTCCAGGGTGACCGGCCCGTCGTAGTCGAAGGCCAGCGTGCCGTTGTTGTGGATGTTGATGTAGGAGTTGGCGGGGGTGGCCGGGAGGAAGAACCGGCTGGTGGTCCCGTCGCCCCACTGCACGTGCGCGCCTTCGATGTTGACGCCGCGGGTGTTGGCGTTGCCCACCGAGGTACTGAGGTTGAGCGACGGGTTGCTCAACGAGGGGTTGTTCGGCACCCCCTGGTCCGCGTAGCTGTACACCCCGCTGACGACGACCAGGCCGCCGCGCGCGGTGTGGAAGTTGATGTCGTTGCCGTAGTGGTCCTCGTAGAAGTCCTGACGCAGCCTCAGGGTGTAGTCGTACGGGGTGCCGACGATGGCCGAGCCCTCGTTGACGATGGCCTTGGCGTTGGGCAGCGCCAGCGGGTACCACGGCTTGGCCAGCGCCATTCCGGTGCCGTTGTAGATGACGCCGCTGAACGGGTGGGTGCCGGCCAGGTCCAGGGTCCCCCAGGTGAAGCGCGGTTGGATGACCAGCCCCGAGCCGCTGATGGTGCCGAGGTTGTAGTTCCGGTTCACGGTCTGCAGCACCAGGGTGCCGTCGACCCGGATGTTGTCCTCGTTCAGCGCGTAGCCCGGGGTGCCGTAGGGGTAGTGGCCGATGATGCCGGTCGAGCCGCCGGAGCTGTACTGCAGGGTGGCGCCGCGGCTGACGATCACGGCCGGCTGGTCGGGGTCGGTGACCGTGGTCACCGGATGGGCCGACCTGGTCGTGGTCACCGTCTGGTGGCGGCGCGACGCGGGCAGGGTGAAGTCGCTGTCCTTGGTGAGCACCAGGGTGCCGGAGCCGCCGGGGGCGTTCACGGTGAGCGTTCCGGTGCCGCTGATGACGCCGTTGTAGGTGGTGGTCCCGGTGGGCAGGTTCACCACCGCGTCGCCGGTGAGGGTGACGTCCTGCCCGGCCCGGATCGCGGCGGTGATGTCGGTGGTGGCCGCCGAGGCCGTCAACTGCGAGGCCAGGAGCGGCGCGCCCACGGCCGCGAGTGCCACCGACCCGGCGACCACGACCCGTCCGCGGCGAATCCGGTGTGCGCCAGTCTGCTTGCCCATGTGCCGTGTCTCCCGATGGTCGGATCGATTGCGATGCTCACCCTGGGAGATGCGGACGGCGCCGCCGCGATAACAGCTTTCGTCAGGACATGCGTCAGGTCATTCCTCAGGACGTCAGCCGGGACTGCTGGGCGACCGAGAAGGGGTCGGCGGGGGAGGAGCGGGTCAGGTACTGCGGTACCGGGGCGGTGTCGTCGCCGGTGTCCCGGACCAGGCCGTAGCGGACCAGGCCGGCCGCCGGGTCGGGAGCCTGGTCGATGTCGTCGCTGACGGCCTGCCAGGTGCTGGGGGCGACGATCAGCGAGTAGCGCAGGCCGGCCTGGTCCAGGTGCACGGTGACCGTGCCGTCCAGGTAGAAGTACTCGTTCTGCCACATCTGCTGGGCCCCCGCAACCAGCGTGTCGTAGCCCTGGGCGCGGTCGCCCATCCAGGTGCCGGCGACGGTGCTGCCCGGCTTGGGGTCGTCCATCCGCCGCCCGCCGCCGGAGGCGACATGGAACAGCCTGCCGCCGAGCCCGGTCCAGGTCGGCGGGAAGATCTGACCCACGGTCGGGAGCTGCCAGCGCACCAGGAGGTAGCCGCGGCCGGTGATGGTGAGGTTGTCGCCGCGGTGGTCCAGCACGTACATCTCGCCGGTGGCGCCGGGGTGTTGGGCCCCGAACGTGCCGGACAGGGCCAGCGGCGCGGTCTGCGGCCGCACCGGCAGCGGGCCGGGCTTCACGGTGGCGGGCGGGGCGGACTCCGCCTGGTCCACGGTCTGGCCGTAGACCGGGGCCGTGGGGGAGGCGGACGGCGTCGGAACGGCGCTGAGTGAGGCGGTGGGCGTGGCGGTGCTGACGGCCGTCGGGGAGGTGCTGGATGCGGTGGTCGCTGCGAGCTGATGCGCCGGCTTGTGCGGGGGCCGGTCCAGGACGGCGTACCCGGCTGCGGCGCCGCCGCCCAGCGCCAGCGCGCCCGCGGCGGCGACGGCGACGGGTTTGGCCATCAGGTACTGCACCAGGTGCGCGGCGCGTCCGCCCAGGCCGGCGGCGTGGGTCGCGGTGGCATGGCCGGTGACGGCATGGGCGGCTCCCCCGTGCAGGAAGGTGAATGTGCCGACGCCCAGCCCCGGTGGTGGCGGCACCAGCGCGATCCCGGCGAGCAGTCCCTCCGGCGGCAGCAGGTCGCGCCAGTGCAGGGAGCAGTTCCGGCAGTCGGTGGCGTGCCGCACCACCCGCCTGCGCCAGAGCGGGGCCGGTGTCCCGTCCCAACGGTCGGTCAGCGCGACCAGGTCCGGGCAGGGCGGGGTGCCGCGCAGTGCCCGGACCACGACCCTGGCCGCCTCCAGCCGTTCCTTGACCCGCTGCACCCGCACCGCCGTGTGCTGCGGTGTGAGGTGCAGCGCCTCGGCCAGCTCGGACCGGGTGAGCCGGCCGGCCGCCTCCAGCCACCACAGCGACAGCACGTCGCGCTCGGACGGCTCGATCCAGCGGGTGGCCTCAGCCAACTCCTGGCGCTGGTCCGACAGTTCCAGGCGGATGATGGTGACGTCGACGAAGTCCGCGTCCGGGTCGGGCAGGCCGAGCATCTCGTCCAGGAAACCGGGCGCCGGCCGGGCCTGCTGCCGGCGCCACCGTTCGCGGACCTTCTGCATGGCGATCGAGACCAGCCAGGACCGGAAGCGCTCCGCGTCGCGCAGCCGGTCCAGGCCGTTGACCACGCTCAGCATGGTGTCCTGGACCACGTCGTCCACGTCCGCGTGGCCGCTCAGCGCCCGGCCCACGACGTTGTAGACCAGCGGCAGGCAGTCCGCGACCAGGTCGTCCAGAGCCCGTGGGTCCCCGGCGGTCGCGGCGGCCACGAGCTCGGTGTCCGGATTGTGCAGCACTGCCGTCGGTATCCTCTCGCGACTCTCGGACCCCCCTGTGGGCAGATGCGATGAGGCAGGTGAGGATAACAAGAACTGCTGTCCCGATTTCGGCGGCCGGTCGGGCGGTCAGCCGGCGGTGATCTCCGGATGCAGGCGCCGGGTGTGGTCGACGGTGCGGACCGGTCCGGTGAGGGTCAGTCGGACGGCGTGGCGGGTCTCGGTGCTGGAGGCCGCCAGCCGCAGCTCCAGGTCGCCGGGCTCGACGATCCGCCGGCCCTCGCGTCCGGTGAAGGACGCCAGGTCGGCCGGCAGGGTGATCCGCAGCCGGGACCGCTCGCCGGGGTCCAGGGTGATCCGCCGGTAGCCGACCAGCCGTTGCACCGGCTGGACCACCGAGGCCACCGGGTCGTGCAGGTACAGCTGGACCACCTCGGTGCCGCTGCGCCGGCCGGTGTTGCGCACGGTCAGGGCGATCCGGAACTCCCCGGCGGTGTCGGCGGTGTCCTGGAGCAGTTGCAGGTCGGACCAGTCGAAGTCGGTGTAGGACAGTCCGTGGCCGAAGCCGTAGGCCGGGGTCGGGTCGGTGCTGGAGACATCGCTGGCCTGGGCGAGCCTGGCCGCCAGGTATGTGGACGGCTGGACGCCGGGACGGCCCGGGACGCTGACCGGCAGCCGGCCGGAGGGGTTGATCCGGCCGCCGATCACCCCGGCCACCGCCCGGGCGCCGGCCTCGCCGGGGAAGAAGGACTGGACGATGCCGGCTGCCTCGCCCACCGCGCGGCCCAGCGCATAGGGGCGTCCGGCCAGCAGGACGACCACTACCGGGGTGCCGGCGTCCAGCAATGCGTCGAGCAACTGCTGTTGCAGTCCCGGGAGTTCGAGTGACTCGGCATCGCAGCCCTCGCCGCTGGTGCCGCGTCCGAACAGCCCGGCCCGGTCGCCCAGGGCGAGTAGCACCACGTCCGCGCCCCGGGCCAGCTCCACCGCCTCGGCGATGCCCGAGGCGTCGCCGCCGTCGACGGTGGTACCGGGTGCGGTGACCACCTCGCTGTCCGGGAACTCGGCGCTGACCTGGTCGAGCAGCGTGGGCAGGTCGATGCCGAGCGGTACCTGCGGGTGCTTGCCGCCGACGTGCACCGGGAAGGCGTAGCAGCCGAGCAGGGCGCGCGGAGTGTCGGCGTTGGGGCCGATCACCGCGATCCGGCCCGGACGGTCCAGCGGCAGGGTGCCGTCGTTGCGCAGCAGCACCACGGCCTGTTCGGCGACCTCCTCGGCCAGCGCCCGGTTGGCCGCGGGGTCCAGGTCGATGCGGCCGCGCAGGGCGCCCGGCGGCAGTGTGTCGTAGGTCGCCGGGTCGGTGCCGGTGCCGGCCAGGGCGGGCGGGACCGGGTTCCAGTCGGGGTCCAGCAGCCCCAGTTCGGCCTTCTGCACCAGGACCCGCCGCAGCGCGCGGTCCACCAGTCGCTCGGGTACCGCGCCCGAGCCGACGGCGGCCAGCAGCGGTTCGCCGAAGGCCTTGACGGTGGGCAGTTCCACGTCGACCCCGCCGGCCAGCGCGAGGCCCGCCGCGTCGCCCAGGTCCGCGGCCACCCCGTGCAGGGTCCGCAGGAAGGCGATGCCGAAGTAGTCGGCGACCACGGTCCCGGTGAAGCCCCAGACGTCCCGGAGCAGGGTGGTCAGCAGCTCCTGGTCGGCGGCGGAGGGGATCCCGTCGGTGTCGGTGTAGGCGGACATCACCGAGCGCGGACGGCCCTCGCGCAGGGCCATCTCGAACGGGGGCAGGATGACGTCGGCGCGCTCGCGCGGGCCCATCGGGACCGGGGCGAGGTTGCGGCCGGCGACGGAGGCGGAGTAGCCGGCGAAGTGCTTGAGGGTGGCGACGATCCCGGCGGACTCCAGCCCCAGCACATAGCCGGTGGCGATGGTGCCGACCAGGTAGGGGTCCTCGCCGATGGTCTCCTCCACCCGCCCCCAGCGGGCGTCGCGGACCACGTCGAGGACCGGGGCCAGGCCCTGGTGCACGCCCACGGCGCGCATGTCCCGGCCGATGGCGGCGGCCATCGCCCGGACCAGCTCCGGGTTGAAGGTGGCGCCCCAGGACAGCGGCACCGGGTAGGCGGTGGCCCCCCAGGCCGCGAAGCCGGCCAGGCACTCCTCGTGGGCCAGCGCCGGTATCCCGAACCGGTTGGCGGCGGCGATGCGGCGCTGACTGCGCATCAGCGAGACGGCGCCGAGGGCGGGGTCGATCGGGGTGGTGCCGAACGGGCGGGTCAACTGGCCTAGGCCGTAAGGGAGCAGGGCGTCGAGATCGACCGGCTCCTCCATGTCGTGCTGGTAGGGGGCGACCTCGCCGCCGTCGGCGGAGGCGCCGACCCAGACGCCCACCAGTTGGGCGAGTTTCTCGCGCAGGGTCATCGCGGCGATCAGGGCGTCGGCGCGTTCGCCGGCCGGCAGCGAGGTGTCCTGCCAGTCCGGGACGGCGGTACGGGTGGTGTTCACGCGCTCTCTCATTTTCCGCCGACCCCCATCAGCCCGCGCACCAGGGCGCGGCGGGCGAACAGGTAGACGACCAGGATCGGCAGCATGGACAGCAGGACCGCGCTGAGCAGGGCCGGGACGTCGACCCCGTGCTCGGTCTGGAAGTTGAACAGGCCCAGGGTGATCACCCGGGTGGAGTCGGACTGGGTCAGCACCAGCGGGAAGAGGAAGCCGTTCCAGGCCTGCAGCGCGGCGAAGACGACGATGGTGGACAGCCCGCCCTTGGACAGCGGCACCACCAGCTGCCGGAACACCCGCGCCGGTGACGCGCCGTCAACCGCCATGGCCTCGTAGAGATCGGGGGTGATGTCCCGCATCGCCCCGGTCAGGATCAGGGTGCAGATGGGCAGGCAGAAGGCGGCGGTGGGCAGGATGATGCCGAGCAGGTTGTCGTAGAGGCCGGCCTTGCTGATGACGTAGAACATCGGCACGATCACCGCCTGGGCGGGGATGGCCAGGCCGAGCAGGAAGATCCGGAAGACGGTGCTCATGGTGCGGTGGCGGCTTCTGACGATGGCGTAGGCCAGTGGCGGGACGACCAGCAGCACGATGGCGACCACGGACAGGGTGACCACGATGGTGTTGAGGAAGTCCCGGCCGAAGCCGTTGGAGAAGTCGTCCAGGTAGTTCTGCAGGGTCAGATGGGTGGGGAAGCTGAGCGGCCCGGAGGTGGAGTAGTCGGACTGGGTGCGCAGGGTCGCGGTCAGCATCACGTACAGCGGCAGGCCGACCAGGAAGAGCCAGATCAGCGAGCCGAAGCCGGCCAGGTAGTTGGGGCGGTGGCGCATCACAGTCCCTCCGCGGTGCTGTTCATCTTGTCGTAGCCGGTCAGCCGGACCATGACCAGCGAGACCAGCGTGGCGATCACCACCAGCACCAGGGCGATCGCCGAGGCTCCGCCGAAGTCGAAGCTCAGGAAGCCCTGCTGGTACATGTAGTAGGCGCTGATGGTGGTGTCGGTGCCGGGGCCGCCCTGGGTCAGGATCAGCACGGTGTCAAAGGTGGTCAGCCCGCCGACCACCATCAGCACCATGGAGGTGATGATGGTGTTGCGCAGCTGCGGCAGGGTGATGTGGAAGAACTGGCGCACCGTCCCCGCCCCGTCGATCGCCGCCGCCTGGTAGAGCACCTGCGGGACGGCGCGGGCGCCGCCCTGGTAGATCAGGGTGTGCAGCGGGGTCCACTGCCAGGCCCCGACGAAGGCCAGCACGCCGATGGAGCCGCTCTGGGTGCCGAGCAGGTTGCCGTCGCCGAACAGCCAGCCCGCCTCGGAGGGGATGCCGAAGTTGGGGTCCAGCAGGGCCCGCCAGAGCACCGAGACCGCGGTCGCCGAGAGCAGCAGCGGGACGAAGTAGATCGCCAGCAGCACCGCGCGGTTGCGCTGGTGCCCGGCGGCCCAGACCCCGAGCAGGATGCTGATCGGGGTCTGCACCACCACGCCGAGGGTGGTCAGCAGGGCGCTCAGCCACAGGCTCTTGAGCATCACCGGGTCGTGCCAGAGCGCGGTCCAGTTGGCCAGCCCGGTCCACTGCGGGGAGCCGATCCCGTTCCAGCCGGTGAAGGACAGCACCGCGACCAGGACCAGCGGCACGATCGCGAACAGGGTGAAGAAGAGGGTCGCGGGCACCGCCCAGGCCAGGCCCGGGCGGGTGGCCCCGACGCCGCTGCGTACCGCCCGGCGGCGCTCCACCGCGGCGGCGAGGGTGGCAGTCAGGCTGGTCATGAGGTCGGCAGCCCCTGCATGGCCTTGATGAAGGCGGCGGCGTCCATCTTGCCGTCCATGAACTGCTGGACCGCCTGGTGCATCGCGGTGGTGGCCGCGGGCGGGTAGGCCTGGTCCCAGGAGAGCTGGAACGAGGGCGCCTGCTTCACCAGGTTGTACTGGAAGGTGTCGTAGGCCGGGTCGGTGGAGGTGGAGAGGAACTGCTGGGTGTTGGTGGTGGTGGGCAGGTTGCCGATGCCCAGCTGGGCCTTGACGAACTCGTCGGAGTACATGAGCTTGAGGAACTGCGCGACGGCGTCCGGGTGCTTGGTGTTCTTCAGCACCGAGTAGAAGTTGTTGGTGTTGCCGACGACGTCGTTGGGGTCGCCGGTGCCGCCGCTGACGGTCGGGAAGTTGCTGTAGCCGAGCTCGTTCTTGGTGAAGTCCGGGTTGGCGGCCTTCTCGGTGGCGTACTCCCACGAGCCCATCAGCTCGAACGCGGCCTTGCCCTTGGCCAGTAGCGCCGGTGACCCTCCGTCAGTGAACTTGACCGAGTCGAAGTTGCTGCCGAAGGCGCCCGCGTCGACCAGCTGCTTGAGCATGCCCAGCGCCTTCTGGCTGTCGGCGCTGGCCCAGGCGCTGGGGTCGCCGCCGAGGGCCTTGGCGAAGAGCCCCGGGCCGGCGACGCGGTCGTAGAGGTACTCGAACCACATCAGCGTCGGCCACTGGTCCCCGCCGCCCAGCGCGATCGGGGTCTTCCCCTTGGCCTTCAACGTCTGCACGTCGGCGATGAGTTGGTCCCAGGTGGCGGGCGGGGTGATGCCGGCGTCGGCGAGCACCTTCTTGTTGTCGAAGAGCAGCACCGGCTGGGTGCCGCGCATGGGGACCCCGTAGGCCTTGCCGTCGATCACGGCGGTGTTGAAGACCGACGGCAGGAAGTCGGACTTGAGCTGCGGGTCCGCGGCGATGAAGCTGTCCAGCGGCATCAGCAGGCCGGCCTTGACGAAGGGCGCGATGCTGCCGCCGCCCCAGTTGAAGAACACGTCCGGCGCCTGCGGGGTGTTGATGATCGTCTGGAGCTTCTGCTGGTAGTTGGCGCCGGGGATGGTGTCCAGGACCGCCTTGACCTTCGAGGTCTTGTTGAAGGTGTCGACGATCTGCTTCTCGACGGTGTTGCCGGTGTCGCCGTAGACCAGGATGTGGATGGTGCCCGAGCTGCTCGCGGAGCTGCCGCCGCTGGATCCGCAGCCGGCGGTCACTCCGGCCACGAGGGCACAGGCCAGGGTGGACACGACGACTCTGTTGCGAACGACTCTGTTGCGGGACGTACGGCTGCGAGACACAGAAGCGGAGGATCTCATGGCCTGCCTGTCCTTCGATTGTTTCGGAGACTTTGCCGAATGTCGTGGGGAAACGTAGGCCCGGCGGCAGGGGGCGTCAAGGGTCGGCGCAAGGCCAACTCCCGGCGATTTTCCGGCTCCCAGGGACTACGATCCCTGGCGTGAAGTCATCCGCGGCACGGAAACCGCAGGCACGACGGGCAGCAGGGGAGGGGCCGTGACCGGGACGGCGACATTGGCGGAGATCGCCCGGGAGGCCGGCGTCTCGACTCCGACCGTTTCGAAAGTGCTGAACGGCCGGGCCGACGTGGCCCCGGCCACCCGCGAGCGCATCGAGGAGCTGCTGCGCCGACACGGTTACCGGCGCCGACGCAGCGCCAACCAGGCGGCCCCGCTGCTGGAGCTGGTCTTCCACGAGCTGGAGAGCGCCTGGGCGATGGAGGTCATCCGGGGCGTCGAGAACGTGGTGCGCGAGGAGGGGCTCAGCGTCGTGCTGTCCGAGTCCTCGGGCCGTCTCAGCCTCGGCCAGACCTGGATGGAGGGGGTGCTGGCGCGCCGGCCGATGGGGGTGGTCCTGGTGCTGTCCGGCCTCGACCACGCCCAGCAGGAGCAGTTGGCCAGCCGGGACATCCCGTTCGTGGTCATGGATCCGGCCGGCGACCCGGGCCAGGACGTGCCGGCCGTCGGTGCGACCAACTGGCACGGCGGCCTGGCCGCCACCCGGCACCTGCTGGAGCTGGGGCACCGGCGGATCGGGGTGATCGCCGGACCCGCGCGGATGATGTGCAGCCGGGCCAGGACCGACGGCTACCGGGCGGCGCTGGAGACCGCCGGGATCGGGTTCGACCCGGGCCTGGTCCGGGAGGGCGACTTCCACCACGAGGCCGGCCATGTCGCCGGGCTGGAGCTGCTGCGCCTGCCGGACCGGCCCACCGCCGTCTTCACCGGCAACGACCTGCAGGCGCTTGGCCTGTACGAGGCGGCCCGGGAGCTGGGGCTGCGGATCCCGGAGGACCTGAGCGTGGTCGGCTTCGACGACCTGCCGCTGGCCCGCTGGGTGGGTCCGCCGCTGACCACGGTGCGCCAGCCGCTGACCGAGATGGCCGAGGTCGCCACCCGGATGGTGCTGGATCTGGCCCGGGGCAGGAAGCCCAGCACGCTCCGGGTGGATCTGGCCACCAGCCTGGTGGAGCGCAGCAGCACGACGCGGCCCCGGGGCGGGCGCTGAGGGCCGGCTTCACCGGGGTCCGCACTGCGCGGTGTCGGCGGGGTGTTGACGGACCGTCGGGTCGGGCCTAGGGTCACCGCTGACATTCGGGAGCATGATCGAAACTTTCGATCGAGAACCCTCCCGGTTCGCCGCATGACGGCCTGGTCGGGCCGCTCCGACCAGCGGTTTGTCATGCCCGCGTCTGCAACGCCGCACGTCCGCACACCCCACCCACCCCTGTGGAAAGGACATGAACGGTGACAGCACACGACCACGGAAGGCGCCGCAGCAGCTCAACCGGCGTCAGCTCCGTGCAGCACCCGACGCCGCAGCACCCGACGCCGCAGCACCCCGCGCCGCAGCTCACGCGGCAGCAGGCGGCGCAGCCCGCGCCGCGCTCGTCCCGCCCCCTGTTCCGGCGCGGCCTCGGCGTCGCGGCGGCGGCCGTCGCCGCCGGAGCGTTGCTGCTCACCGGCCTGGGCGGGCAGGCCGGGGCGGCCGGCACCAGCCTGAAGTCCCTGGCCGAGGCCAAGGGCATCTACTTCGGCACCGCCCTCACCCAGTCCAACCTCAGCAACTCCACCCTCACCGCGGTGGCCTCCAGCCAGTTCGACATGGTGACCCCCGGCAACGAGATGAAGTGGGACACCACCGAGCCGTCCAATGGAACTTACAACTTCGCGCCGGGCGACGCGATCGTCTCCTACGCCAAGGCGAACGGCATGCGGGTGCGCGGCCACAACCTGGTCTGGCACAGCCAACTGCCGTCCTGGGTCAGCAGTCTGCCGACCAGTCAGGTGCAGGCGGCGATGGAGGCGCACATCACCACCGAGGCCACCCACTACAAGGGCCAGGTCTACTCGTGGGACGTGGTCAACGAGCCCTTCAACGACGACGGGACGCTGCGGCAGGACGTCTTCTACACCGCGATGGGCAGCGGCTACATCGCCGACGCGCTGCGTACGGCCCACGCCGCGGACCCGAACGCCAAGCTCTACCTGAACGACTACAACATCGAGGGCGAGAACGCCAAGAGCGACGCGATGTACAACCTGGTCGCCTCGCTCAAGTCGCAGGGCGTCCCGATCGACGGCGTGGGGCTGGAGAGCCACTTCATCCTCGGCCAGGTGCCGTCGACCATGAAGGCCAACATGCAGCGCTTCACCGCGCTCGGGGTGAACGTGGCCGTCACCGAGCTGGACGACCGCATCCAGCTCCCGGCCACCGCCGCCAACCTGACCCAGCAGGCCACCGACTACGCGACCGTGATCAACGACTGCCTCGGCGTCAGCGGCTGCGTCGGCGTCTCCCAGTGGGGCGTCGGCGACGCCGACTCCTGGATCCCGGGCGCCTTCTCCGGCTACGGCGCGGCGACCATGTACGACAGCAACTACCAGCCGAAGCCGGCCTACACCGCCTCGGTGACGGCACTGGGCGGGACCGCCACCACCTCGCCCACGCCGACGGCGTCCGCCTCCGCCTCGGCGTCGCCGACGTCCGGTCCGACCGGGGCGGCCGGCTCCTGCAAGGTGGCTGACGCGGTCAACGCCTGGAACACCGGCCTGACCGAGAACATCACCATCACCAACACCGGGACGAGCACCGTCAACGGCTGGTCGCTGGTGTTCACGCTGGCCTCCGGACAGACCGTCACCTCGGCGTGGAACGCCGCGATCAGTCCGTCCACCGGGAAGGTCACCGCGACCAACCTCAGCTACAACGGCACCCTGGCCCCCGGCGCCTCCACCACGATCGGGTTCCAGGCCACCCACACCGGGAACGCCGCGGCGCCGGCCTCGTTCGCCCTCAACGGGACCACCTGCAGCGCAGGCTGATCCATCCTCAGTTACGGGGGATGTGCAGGTCGCACCAGACGCCCTTGCCGTAGGGGAGCAGGTCCGCACCCCAGCGATCGGCAAGGGCGTCGACCAGGTGCATCCCCCGCCCGTGGTCGTCCTCGGCATCGCCCAGGATCAGCAGCGGCAGCTGCTGGGACGGATCCCGGACCTCGATCCGGACCGAGCCCCCGCGCCGGGTCACCCGCAGCCGCAGGATGCTGCCGCCGCTGTGGATGATCGAGTTGGCGGCCAGCTCAGCCACCAACTGCGCGGCGGCGGAACCGAGATGCTCCAGACCCCAGGACTGGAGGATCTCCAGGGTGAGTTCGCGTGCGAGTGAACATGACGCCGGATGAGCGGGTAGGCGCATTTCGCCGCTCTCCGGATCCCGAAGATGTTCGAAGAAATGCACCCGTTGCTCGTTCGGCAGCGGATCAAGCGGGTCGATGTGTAACCGGACATCCACACTGTCATATGCCGCCACAGGTACTACCTTGCCATCAATCGATGTCAATGTGTAGTGAACGCGTAATCTCCCACCGGGGCCGGCCGCCCCTGCGATGGTGATCGTTGATCACAACCCTGCAACGAGCTGCACCCTTTCCCGTTGTTGCTGAGACTCTGGCTCCCCAACTCAACCGGAAACCAGCTCATCGCCGAGGCCAACGGCGCCGCGCAGGGCGTCTGAGCCGGGGCGGGGGAGGCGGGGCGGCGTAGCTGGTTGTTTGCGGCAGCTGTGGGTGGCTTACATGGCGGGTTCGTTGCCGCCCTCCGCCGTCCGTGGCTTGTTGCTGTTGCTCGGCTCCGCCTCGCGGGCTAACAGCAGGGAGGGGGCTGCTTGGCCGGGCGCCGTAGGCCCGTGACTGGGGCGTGCGGGGTGGGCGGGGGGCGTGCGGTGGGTCGAGTTGCCGGAACTGGGGTCACTTCTCGTACATCGGGTCACTCGTCGTACGGAGATGTCGGACATATCCGGGCATTCACGTAGATCAACTGACCCAGTGTCCGAAGATTGACCCAAAGTGTAGAGGGCACCTACCTGGCGAATCGTTTCTCCAGCCCCACCGCCGACCGCCCCGCCGCCCGGCAACGGCGAGACCCCGCACCCCTCCCGTCCTTGTCGCCGCGAGCGTAGCGAGCAACAGCAACAAGCCACGGGCGGGGGTGGGCGGCAACGGTGGCGCCATGTAAGCCACCTACAGCTGCCGCCCCCCGCCGCACCACCCGCCAACCCGAACCTGTCCCCGAATCGGGGACAACCGTGGCGTCCGAGCTGAGCCGGGCCGGGCCGGGACGGGACGCATTCAACGGTGGCGGATATTCAACAACCCCGGCCTCCCCACCTTCCCCTGGGCGGGACCGCAACTGCTGTCCTGGAGTCCGCAGATTCGCGGTTCCGCGGATGTGCCGCCCGGCCCGGAGGTGGTTCATGTCCCGCTATGTGTTCGACAGTTCGGCGGTTCAGGCCCCGGATCGCTTCACCGCGCTGGAGACCTGCTACGACCCGGTGTCGCGGCTGCGCATCGCGCAGACCGGGCTCGGGGCCGGCTGGCACTGCCTGGAGGTGGGTGGCGGCGGTGGCTCGCTCGGGACCTGGCTGGCCGATGTGGTGGGGCCCCTCGGCCAGGTCCTGCTCACGGATCTGGTCCCGCAGCCCAGGGGTCCGCAGGACGAGCGCACCAATCTGACGGTCGTGCAGCACGACATCGTCAGCGACGATCTGCCGCAGAACGCCTTCGATCTGGTCCACGCGCGCCTGGTGCTGCTGCACCTGCCGCAGCGGCGCCAGGTCCTGGACCGGTTGGTGGCCGCGCTCAGGCCTGGGGGCTGGCTCGTCCTGGAGGAGTTCGACTGCGGATGGCTCCCGGTGCTGACGGCGCCGCACCCCGGCGCCGCAGAGCTCTTCGAGAAGGTCCACACGCACCTGATGCGGCTGCTCAGCGAGGCCGGAGCGGATCCGCTGTGGGGACGTCGGGTCTACGGGGCCATGTCCCAGGCGGGGTTGACGGACCTTTCGTCCAGCACCCATGCCCAGGCCTGGGCCGGCGGCGGCGCCGGCATCCGGCTGCACCGGGTCAACACCGAGCAGGTGGAGGACCGGCTGCTCGCGGGCGGGGTCGCCGCCGCCGAGTTGCGGGACTTCTGGTCCCTTCTGGACGAACCGGGATTCGCGGTCAACTCCTACCCCCTGGTCACGGTGCGCGGGCGGCGGCCACACCAGCGGGACGACTAGAGAAACAGAACGAGCAGAGAGAAGGCCCTGCTGATGATCACCGACCTCGTCCGCTATCGGGAGTTGCGCCTCCCGCCGCCGAAGGACCCCCTGCTGACTGTCGCGCAGCTGGCCCGTTCGGGCCGGTTCGACCAGTACGTGGTCTACGAGAGCGACCAGGCCTGGCACTTCGCCGGCGGCAGCCTCGCCTCGCTGCGGCTGTCGCGGGACTGGGCCGTGCAGCAACTGGGGGAGCGCACCCGGCGATTTCCGTGCACCGGCAACCCGTTGGGGATCGTGGAGCAGTTCCTCGACATGACCGGCGTCCCGGAGTGGCGTGCGTACGGCTGGGCCGCCTTCGAGATGGCGCAGCTGCTGGCCGGTGCCGGGGACCAGGTGGGCGATGCGGACCTGATGCACCTGGTGGTGCCGCAGACCGAAGTGCGGATCACCGCCGAGGGCATGCTGCTGCGGTCGACCGACCGGGAACTCCTGGACGTGCTGGCGAAGAGCCTGCTGGACGACGACCCGGGTCCCGCCGTCCCGGACACGGCGGTCGACGTGACCGTCGAGGACAGCCACAACTACCGGGCTGCGGTCGCCGCAGCGGTGCTGGACATCCGTGCGCGCACTCTGGAGAAGGTCATCATCTCCCGGGTGGTCGAGGTGCCCGCCGCGGTGGACCTGATCGGCAGCTATGTCGCCGGTCGCCGGGGGAACACCCCGGCCCGCTCCTACCTGCTGGACCTCGGCCGGATGCGCGCCGCCGGATTCAGCCCGGAGACGGTGGCCGTGGTCTCTCCCGACGGACGGGTCACCACCCAGCCGCTGGCCGGCACCCGCGCCCGCACCGGTTCCCCGGCCGCCGACCGGGAACTGTGCGCCGAACTCCTGGCCGACCCCAAGGAGATCTACGAGCACGCGGTCTCGGTGAAACTCGCCTGGGACGAGATCGCCGCCGTCAGCGAGTCAGGATCCGTGTCCATCGGCGAGTTCATGGCCGTCCGGGAACGCGGCAGCGTGCAGCACCTGGCCTCGACCGTGAGCGGCCGGCTGCCCGTGCGCGGCCGGATGTGGACCGCGTTCGCCGCGCTGTTCCCCGCCGTCACCGCCACCGGGATCCCGAAGCGTCCCGCCTATCAGGTCATCCGCCAACTGGAGGGCCGGGAACGGGGGTTGTACGCGGGGGCGGTGCTGGTCTGCGACAGCGAGGGCGGTCTGGACGCCGCCCTGGTACTGCGCAGCATCTTCCAGGAGGGCGACCGTACCTGGCTGCAGGCCGGGGCCGGCATCGTCGGCCAGTCCCTTCCCGAGCGTGAGCACGAGGAGACCTGCGAGAAGCTGCGGAGCGTCGCAAGGTGCCTGGTGTCCGCCCGCACACCGTAGTTCGACCAGCATCAGAGCACCGCAGCAGGCGTGCGCTCACTGCCCGGCGCCCCTCCGGCGACCCAGGTGCTCCCTGCCCGGCAGGGTCCTGCGGCGCCTACCCTGTGCAGCAGGGGCTCCACCCGGTCCCAGGCCAACCGTCCCACCGGTCAGCGGTCCTGCGAGCGGGGAGAGATTCCATGGTGTCGCGGCGAGAGCCGAACGCGCGGTTGCGGGCGTTGCTGGCCGAGGCCGGCTGGACCGGTCAGGATCTGGCCCGCGCCGTCAACGCCGCGGGCGCCGAGAGCGGGTTGACCCTCGGGTACGACCGCACCTCGGTGGCGCACTGGCTGGCCGGCAGTCGGCCTCCCGAGGCGGTGGCCCGGATGGTCGCGGAGACCCTGGCACGCCGGCTGCGGCGGCGCGTCGATCTGAGCGACACCGCCCTGGTCCGCCCCTCGGGCCAAGGCCCCACCCAGGCCGTTCCGGAACGCGAGGAGGACATCGTGGCCCGCCTCGTCGAGCTGGCCGGCGGCGGCCGTCGGCGGCGCACCGTGCTCGGTTCCCTGGTCTACTCCGTCAGCGCCACCGCTCTGCCCGACTTCACCGGTGCCGCGGCGCCCCGGGCCGCGGTGGAGCGGCGGGCGGATGCGCGGGACGTCCTCGCCCTGGCGCAGAGCGCGGAACTGATGCTGGATCTGTTCGCCTCCTCCGACGCCGAGTCGGGGGGCGGCCGGGCCCGCCCGGCGCTGTCCGCCTACCTGGCCGCCGACATCGCCCCGTTCCTGGGGCGCAGCGTCCGTACCGCCGCCGACCGTCGGCTGGTGCGGGCCGCGGCCCGGCTGACCTACCTGGCGGGCTACATGTGCTTCGACGAGAACCTGGGAGGAGCCGCCCAGGCCTACTACCGCACCTCCGCGCGGCTGTTCGCCCGCAGCGGCGATCTGAGCGGCTACACCACCACGCTGCGCGCCCTGAGCATCCAGGCCCACCATCTGGGCCACCATGCGCACGCGCGGGATCTCGCCGAGGCCGCGGCCGGTCATCTGCCCGCGCTGCCCAGCGGACAGGGTGCGCTGCTGTCCGGCCAACTCGCCGTCACCAGCGCCGCGACCGGGGACCGGCGCGCCGCGCTGTCCCAGCTGAGCCGGGCCCACCGGCTGCTCGACCACGGGCAGGACGCCCACGGGACCATCGGGGCCTTCCACCCCGCCGCGCTCGCCCACCAGGAGGCCGAGGTGCTGGCCGCGGGTGCCGACCGGGCCGGGGCCGTCGCCGCGCTGACCGCCTCGCTGCGCCACCGTCCCGTCGCCGAACGCCGGGCCCGGGCCCTGACTACCGCTCAGCTCGCCGAACTGCAGCTGGATCTGGGTCGGTTGGAGCAGGCGTGCGCAACCTGGCACGGCTTCCTCGACGACCGCCCGCACCTGCACTCGGCCCGGATAGAGGACGCGCTGACCCGGCTACGCGCCCGGCTGCGTCCGCACCGGCACCAGCGCACGGCCCGGATCCTGCTCGACCGCAGCCGTGCCCCCGGCCACAGCTGACATCGCGTCAGAGGTAGTGGAGGCCACGGTAGCGCCCTCCTGGAGCTCCACCGCACAGGGCCCCAATCCGGACAGCGTTCGCACCAGTGCCTGCACCAGGCCCGGTTCGGCCCCGGCAGCGGCGGTCACGCCGACCGACGCCCGTCCCTTGAGCCATCCGGGGCGGACGCCTTCGGGTCCGAGCACTGCGTACGCGGCGGCACCCGCCTGCTCGATCACCCGGACCGTCTCGCGCGCCGAGGCCGCCGGCCCGGTCACCAGCACCACCGCGCAGGCGCGGGCCAGCTGCGTCAACGCCCGCAGCCGGTCGTCCGCCGCATGGCAGTACGTCGACGGGTGCTGCGGGAGAACGTGGCCGAAGCGCTTGCGGACCGCCTCGGCCACCGACTCGGCCTCGCCGAGCGGCAGTCCCGGCTGCAGCACCACCGCTACCCGGCCCGGATCGGCCACCTCCAGCTGCCGTGCCTGCGCCAGGTCCTCCACCAGTCGCACCGACCCGGCAGCGGCCTGGCCCAGCAGCGCCGGCACTGCTCCGTGTCCATTCCGTCCGACCAGCACCACGGTCTCGCCCTGCTGCGCGAACCGGCGCACCTCCGCCTGTGCCGCCAGCGCCAGCGGGCAGACGGCGTCCACCGGGGTCCGACCCTGGGCGGCGATCCGTGCCCGCAGGGCGGGTGCCACACCGGCCGGGCCGACCACCACGACTGCGCCGTCGAGGATGTGCTCCAGCTCCGCTGCCGATTCCGTGCCGCGAACCGCGCTGCCCCGGCCGATCACCGGGCCGGCCGCGACCGGGTCCGGAGCCAGTACCACCGTGGGTCGCCCGCTCTCCGCCACCGCGTCGACCACCGCCCGTGCCCGGCGGACGCCCGCGCACAACGGCTCCACCCCGCCGACCACCAGCCGTCTGGTCCGCATCACCGCCGCCCACCGCTCCAGCGCCGCCGTCACCGCGGCTGCCGCGGGACCGGGCGCGGACACCGCCGCCAGGCCGGTCGCGGCTCCGTCCCGGCCGAGGTAGGACAGCACCTGCAGCACCGCCCTCCCGTCTGCGTCCATGGCGGGAGACGGGGGGGAGGGCGGAGCCAGGTCCTGGTAGCGCACCGCCAGTCCGTTCCGGAGCAGGCTGCCACCCAGCAGGCGGGCCGCAGGACAGGCCACCCGACCCCGCTCCGGATGGTCCACCCAGGCCGGCACCAGCACGTCGCCCCGGGCCACCGACATGCCTGGCAGCGGCCACTGTTCGGTTCTGCAGGTCCTCTGCACTCTGCGGCGCTCCTCCGCGATAGGCATCATCGGTATCTATACGAACCTTGCAGCCCACCCGGACCGGGCCCCCGGTGCACTCGCACATGTGCACGGGATTTCAGCCCCATGGACCACTGCTGGACGAGCGTCGTGGTGTCCAGCAGCCGGCGGCGCGGGGCTGTGTGTGGGGCGGTGTCGTCGTTCGGCGTCGGGCGGGGTGCTGCGGGTCGGGGTACTGCGACTGCGGTAGCCGGGTTGTCGGCAGGCGCACGACGACGTCCGGGGCCCGGTCCGGACAGTCTGGTGAACGTTCGCAGGGCGTCGAGAATGTGTTTTTCCATCAGCGAGAGCATTATTCTCGCTGATGCGAAGGAGTCCACGCCCCGCGCCGTGGCGCAAGCAAGGGAGACACGATGGTGGTCACATGTTGAACCCGGAGGACCAGTTCCACGTCGGCATCGTCGTCGAGGACTTCGAGGGGACCCTGGAGCAGCTCTCCTCGCTGTTCGGATACGACTGGTGCGACGAGACCGGTGGCCCGGTGGCGCTGGAGCTGCCGACCGGCGCTGCCGTCCTCGACATGAGGTGCACGTTCTCGCGCACGTCGCCCCGGTTGGAGGTGGTGCGACGGATCCCGGGGACGCTCTGGGAGCCCGTGCCCGGCTCCACCCTGCACCACGTCGGCTACTGGTCCGACGACGTCGCAGGGGACACCTTGAAGCTGGAGGACCACGGCTACGTGATCGAGGCGACTCGCCCGGGCGCCGACGGCGGGCTGTTCTTCGCGTTCCTGCGCAGCGCCAGGGGGCCCAGGGTCGAGCTGGTCACCAGGGGCGTCCAGCCGCATCTGGAGCAGTACTGGGCACAGCCGTCGGCGACGCCCGCAACGGACACCGGAAGGAACAGCTCATGACGACCGTAGGTATCGCCACCGGCGCCGGACGCGGGATGGGGCTGGACTGCGCCCGCCGGCTCGCCCACCAGGTGGACGTGCTGCTGCTGGTCGACCGGGACGGGGAGGCCGTGGCCGCGGCCGCCAAGTCGCTCTCGGAGGACGGCTGGGGCGCGGTCGTCGAGCCGTTCGCCCTGGACGTCACCGACCGGGACGGCATCGCCCGGCTCGCCGACCGGGTGCGTGAGCACGGCACCCTGAGAGCCGTGATCCACGCCGCCGGGATCTCGCCCACCATGGCCGACTGGCGCCGGATCTTCGAGGTCGACCTGGTCGGCACCGCGCTGCTCGCCGAGGGCCTGCGCCCGCTCGCCACCGCCGGTACGGCGCTGGTGTTCTTCGCCTCGATGGCGCCGATGATCGCCGGGGTCGACCTCGACCCCGATCCCGAGATCGCCGCGGTCCTGGACGACCCCCTCGACGAGGGATTCCTGGATCGGCTGCACGACACCGTCGGGTCGGACATCGAGAACACCGGGCTGGCCTACACCTGGGCCAAGCACGGCGTGCACCGTTTCGCCCGGGCCGAGGCGGTCCGCCTCGGCCCGGCCGGGGCCCGGGCCTGCTCGATCTCGCCCGGCGTCATCCTCACGCCGCAGGGGAAGCAGGAGGCGGCCGACAAGGCGTCGATGCAGCGGCTCATCGACCGGACCCCGCTCGGCCGGCCCGGCGAGTCCGACGACGTCGCCGCCGTGGCCGCCTTCCTGGTTTCGGACGAGGCCGGCTTCCTCAGCGGCATCGACATCCTGGTCGACGGCGGGGTCCTCGCGGCCGTTCGCGGTAGCTGACACCCCGTCCGGTGCGCCGACCTGCTCCTGCGGGGGCTCCTGCGGGAGCAGGTCGGCGCAGCCATGCCCTGAGCCAACTGAGCCAGTCCGAGGAAGAAGAGGCCATTCAGATGTCCGTGCAGCACCGACCCGGACGCCGCGCGTCCACGATCGCCATCGCCGTGAGCGCCGTTCTGCTGACCGGGGGACTCGTCGCCGGTTGTGACGGCGTCAACGGCGTCAACGGCTTCAACAGCTCCGTCGGCTGCTTCGGCAATGCCGGCACGATCGCCGACAGCCTGATCGCGATCCACGAGGCCGGCCTGGACTCGTCGCACGACCCCACGCGGACCCACGAGTCGATCGACACCATCAACAGGAACCTGGCCGAGATCGGCGACGGGACCGACGACGCCAAGGTCAACAAGGCGGTCGACAACCTGAACAAGGCGATCGCCGACTACAACCGGGACATCCTGAACGGCGACACCAGCCCGGACTCCAGCAGGATCGACGCTGCCGCCGCCCAACTCCGTGTGGCGTGCACGTCATGACGGTTCGTCAGTCCGGGTCGGATCCGGGCAGTCGTGCTCGCCCAGGCCCGGTGGCGGGCGGTAGGCGGGGTGGTAGCCGGCGATCCGGACGGAGCCGGCGACCAGGCGGTAGTCGCCGGCCGTCACCACCATCTCGGGGGTGGCCGCCAGCGCCTCCGGCAGGGTGCGGACGGCGGCCGCCGGTACGCCCAGGGGGCGGAGTCGGGACTCCCAGGCGGCGGCCGTGTCGGTGGCCAGGGCCTCCGTGACGGCGGCCAGCACCTCCTCGCGGCGGGCCGCTCGGTCGGCCATCGTCGGGAAGCCGGCGACGCCGGCTTCGGCCGCGAAGGACTTCCAGAAGCCGTCATGGGTGATGAACAGGGCCAGATGGCCTTCCAGGGTCGGGAAGATCTGGGCCGGTACGTAGTAGGAGTGCGCGCCCCGGGGCAGGCGCTTCGGCACCACCCCGTCGTTGAGGTAGGCCGCTGCCCGGTAGTTGAGCTGGGACAGCATCACATCCCGTAGACAGACGTC
Organism: Streptacidiphilus jeojiense; assembly: GCF_000719095.1. Taxonomy (GTDB): domain Bacteria; phylum Actinomycetota; class Actinomycetes; order Streptomycetales; family Streptomycetaceae; genus Streptacidiphilus; species Streptacidiphilus jeojiensis. Next base: position 264,449 of record NZ_JOEH01000021.1, read on the forward strand.
CACTTGGCCGCCGCGGCCGGAGACGATCTGGGCGAGCAGGCCCAGTGCGGCGGTCAGACCTGAGGAGTTGTCGGCCGCCGAGTAGCCGGGCAGGCCCGGCGGTCCCGAGGGTTCGCCGGTGAGCGCGGCCACGCCGGTGGCGGCCTGGACCACGTAGTCGAAGGCCGGGTGGTCGCCGCCGTGCAGCCCGTAGCCGGTGAGGGCGACGCAGACGATCCGGTCGTTCCACGGCCGCAGCGCGTCATAGGTGAGGCCGAGCCGGTGGATCGCCGAGGGCTTGAGGTTGACCAGCAGTGCGTGTGCGTCGGCGACCAGTTCGTGCAGCCGGGTCCGGCCCGGTTCGGAGTTCAGGTCGAGGCGGATGCTGCGCTTGCCACGGTTGAGGCTGGCGAAGTAGGAGGCGCTGACCTGCCGTGAGATGTCGCCGCCGGGCGGCTCGATCTTGGTGACCTCGGCGCCGAGGTCGGCCAGCATCATGGTGGCGTAGGGGCCGGCCAGCATATGGCCGACCTCCAGGATCCGGACGCCGGCCAGCGGGCCCGTGCTCTCCGGGCCTGCGCTCTCCGGTCCTGCGCCCTCCGGGCCCGCGCTCACCGGAACTCCGTGGCGAGTCCGGCCAGCATCTCCCTGGTCCGCTGCTTGGAGGCGACCAGTTCCTCCCGGTTCTCGCCGATGGGCAGCAGCCGCACCGACAGGTCGGTGGCGCCCGCGTCGGCGAACCGGCGGAACCGGGTGGCGATGGCGGCCTCGTCGCCGACCGCGCACAGGTCGCCGATGGACTCGGCGTCGCCCTGGTCCAGCAGCCGCTGGTAGTTGGGCGAGATCTCGGCCTCCCCGAGGATCCGGTTGGCTCGCTCCCGGGCCGCGTCCTCCTCGCCCGGCCGGCACAGGCAGACCGGGATCCCGGCGACGATCCGCGGGGCCGGACGCCCGGCGCCCTCGGCCGCCTTGGTGATCCGTGGCACGACGTGCTCGGCCACCGCGCGCTCGTCGGCCATCCACAGCACCGTCCCGTCGGCCCGTTCGCCCGCGAGCGCCAGCATCACCGGGCCCAGTGCGGCGATCAGCACCGGCATCGGGGCCACCGGGCCCAGCTCCAGCGGATTGTGCACGGTGAACGACGCGTTCTCCACGTCGACCGGGCCGGGGCCGTGCAAAGCGGCGTCCAGGACGTCCAGGTAGTCGCGGGTGAGACCGGCCGGCCGTTCGTATGGCAGGCCCAGCATGTCCCGGACGATCCAGTGGTGCGAGGGGCCGAGGCCCAGGGCCAGCCGCCCGCCCGTCGCGGCCTGCGCGGACAGCGCCTGCCGGGCCAGCGCGATCGGGTGCTGCGCCTGCAGCGGCACCACCGCGGTGCCCAGCTCGATCCGCGAGGTGCGCACCCCCATCAGCGCGACCGCCGTCAGGGCGTCGAAGTCGGTGGGGATCTGCGGCACCCAGGCCGTGTCGATCCCCGCGCCCTCGGCCCACTCCACATCCGCGATCATCCGCGCGACCTTGCGCGCGGAGTCCCCGCGTTCCGGTCCGATCATCACCCCGACCCGCACGGTGCCTCCAGCTCTTGTCCGGTAGTTGATGTGTCGTCAGACAGCAGGTTCAGACAGCAGGTTCAGAGGGCGGGTTCGACGGCCGTGGTCGTCAGTGCACGGACCCCCGCCACCACCGCGTCCAGCGGGGTCCCGGTCGGGAACACCGCTGCGGCGCCGGCCGCGTGCAGTCGGGGGACGTCGGCCGCGGGGATGGTGCCGCCGACGACCACGGCGATGTCGGCCGCGTCGGCGGCCCGCAGGCCCTCGACGACGCGGGCGGTCAGGGCGAGGTGGGCGCCGGACAGGATGCTGAGTCCGACCACGGCCACGTCCTCCTGGACGGCGGTGGCCACGATGGACTCGATCCGCTGGCGGATGCCGGTGAAGACCACCTCGAAGCCGGCGTCGCGCAGCGCCCGCGCCACGATCTTGGCTCCGCGGTCGTGGCCGTCCAGGCCCGGCTTGGCGATCAGGACGCGGGTGGCGGTGGCGGCGGTTGTGGCGGTGGTCATCAGAACACCACCGGCTGCTGGAACTCGCCCCAGACCGCCTTGAGCGCGGCGACCATCTCGCCGACCGTGCAGTAGGCGTTGGCGCAGTCGATCAGACGGGGCATCAGATTGTCGGTCCCTTCCGCGGCGCGGGTCAGCTCGGCGAGAGCGGTGCGGACGGTGACGGCGTCCCGGGTCGCCTTCACGTCGGCGAGCCGTTTCAGCTGCCGGTCCAGGCCCTCGGCGTCCAGTTCGTAGGTGGCCAGTTCGGGGGCCGGCTCGTCCGCCGTGAACCGGTTGACGCCGACGACCGGCCGGGTCCCCGACTCGACCTCCTGGTGGATCCGGTAGGCCTCGTCGGCGATCAGGCCCTGCAGGTAGCCGTCCTCGATCGCCCGGACCATGCCGCCGTGCCGCTCCAGGTCCGCCATGATCTCCACGATCCTGGCCTCGGTGGCGTCGGTGAGCGATTCGACGAAGTAGGAGCCGCCGAGCGGGTCGGCGACCCTGGCCACCCCGGTCTCGTGGGCCAGGATCTGCTGGGTGCGCAGGGCCAGGGTGGTGGACTCCTCGCTGGGCAGCGCGAAGGGTTCGTCCCAGGCGGCGGTGAACATCGACTGGACCCCGCCTAGCACCGAGGCCAGCGCCTCGTAGGCGACCCGGACCGTGTTGTTCCTGGCCTGCGGGGCGTAGAGGGAGGCGCCGCCGGCCACGCAGCCGAAGCGGAACATCGACGCCTTGTCGGAGGTCGCACCGTAGCGCTCGCGCACGATGGTGGCCCAACGGCGGCGTCCGGCACGGTACTTGGCGATCTCCTCGAAGAAGTCGCCGTGGGTGTAGAAGAAGAAGGAGATCTGTGGGGCGAACTGCTCGATCGTCATCCGGCCGCGGGCCAGCACGGTGTCGCAGTAGGTGACCCCGTCGGCCAGGGTGAAGGCCATCTCCTGCACCGCGTTGGCACCGGCGTCGCGGAAGTGGGCGCCGGCCACCGAGATCGCGTTGAAGCTGGACACCTCGGCCGCGCAGAACTCGATGGTGTCCGCGATCAGCCGCAGCGAGGGGTCGGGCGGCCAGATCCAGGTGCCGCGCGAGGCGTACTCCTTGAGGATGTCGTTCTGGATGGTCCCGGTGAGCTTCGCCCGGGGGATGCCCCGGCGCTCGGCGGCGGCCACGTAGAAGGCCAGCAGGATCGCCGCGGTCCCGTTGATGGTGAAGCTGGTGCTGATCCGGTCCAGCGGGATGCCGTCGAACAGCACCTCGGCATCGGCGAGGGTGTCCACGGCGACGCCGACCCGGCCGACCTCCTCGCCGACCTCGGGGTCGTCGGAGTCGTAGCCGCACTGAGTGGGCAGGTCCAGTGCGACCGAGAGTCCGGTGCCGCCCTGTTCCAGCAGGTAGCGGTAGCGGCGGTTGGACTCCTCGGCGGTGCCGAACCCGGAGTACTGCCGGAAGGTCCACAGCCGCCCCCGGTAGCCGGAGGGGTAGTTGCCGCGGGTGAAGGGGAAGTGGCCGGGGTCCGGCGGATCCCCGGCCAGGTCCGCCGGTCCGTAGACCGACTTGAGCGGGATGCCCGAGGAGGTATGCGTCGCTGAGGAGTTCTGGGCGGAGTCGTTCACTTCAGTACGTCTTTCATCAGCAGGGTCTTCATCACCTTGCCGCTGGCGTTCAGCGGCAGCTCGTCGAGGAAGTCCACGTACCGGGGCGCCTTGAAGCCGGCCATCCGGGTGCGGCTCCAGGCGATCAGCTCCTGCTCCGTCACCGGGCCGCGGCGGACCACGAAGGCTTTGCCGACCTGGCCGAGCCGCTCGTCCGGGACGCCGACCACGGCGACCTGGGCCACCGCCGGATGCTCCATCAGGAAGCCCTCGATCTCGGCCGGGTAGGCGTTGAAGCCGCCGGCGATGAACATGTCCTTCTTGCGGCCGACGATCCGCAGCTTGCCCGCGTCGTCCAGCGTGCCCAGGTCCCCGGTGTGCAGCCAGCCGTCCGGGTCGATGGCCTCGGCGGTCGCCGACGGGTCGTCGAGGTAGCCCTGCATCACGGTGTAGCCGCGCACCAGCACCTCGCCGTCGTCCGCGATCCGGATCTCGACTCCGTCGCAGGGGGTGCCGACCGTGGTCGCGATGGACTCGAAGGAGTCGCCGGGCCGGGAGGCGGTGGCCGTCCCCGCCTCGGTCAGCCCGTAGCCGGTCATCACCGAGCGGAAGGGCAGCTCGCTGACGATCCGTCGGATCAGTTCGACCGGGATGTCGGCGGACCCGGTCACCGCCACCCGCAGCGAGGACAGGTCGTGGCCGCCGCGTGCGGACAGCAGCGAGTGGTAGAGCGTGGGCGGTCCGGGAAGCACCGTGACCTTCTCCCGCTCCACCAGGGCGAGCACCTGCTCCACGTCGAAGACCGGCACCGGCAGGATGGTCGCGCCGCGGATCAGCGAGGCGATGCAGCCGGCCTTGTAGCCGAAGATGTGGAAGTACGGATTGACCGTCAGATAGCGGTCGCCCTGCCGCAGATCGGCCAGGTCGCACCACTCCGCGTACAGCCGCAGGGTCTGGGCGTGGTTCATCATCACGCCCTTGGGGCGCCCGCTGGTGCCCGAGGTGAACATGATGTCGCAGACGTCGGTCCCCAGCACCGGGCGTTGGAACGGCGAACCGCTGGCGAGGAAGTCCGACTTCAGGTCGATCACCGGGACCCCGGGCTGGGCCGGGTAGTCCTGGCCCAGGAAGCCGCTCTGGACCAGGACGGCCCTGGCCCCGCTGCGGCGGATGATGTCGTGCGCCTCGTCCGCCTTGAAGCGGGTGTTGACCGGGACCAGCACGCCGCCGGCGGTCAGCAGCCCGAATGCCGCGATGATCCATTCGGCCGAGTTGGGTGCCCAGAGCGCCACCCGGTCGCCGCGTTCGATCCCGGCGGAGGCGAACGCGCCGGCGGCCACCCGGACCCGGTCGACCAGTTCGGTGAAGCTGAGCCGCAGCGGGCCGTCCACCACGGCCTCGGCGTCGCCGAAGCGGTCGGCCGCGCTCAGCACCATGTCGGGGATGGTCTCCCAGGCCTTTGCCGTGGTCTGCATTACGCGATCAGCCGGGCCAGGTTGCCGCCCATGATCTTGGCCTGGTCGGCCTCGTTGAACTTGGCCAGCGTGTCGACGTAGGTGACCGGGTCGGCAAGCCCCTCGGGGTGCGGCCAGTCGGAGCCGAACAGCACCCGGTCGACGCCCACCACGGAGGCCAGCTCGGACATGTCCTCCTCCCAGAACGGGCTGATGTGGATCCGGGTCCGGACCGCCTCGACCGGGTCGCCGAGGAAGCCCCGGGGCTGCTTCTTGTAGACGCTGGCGAGCTGGTCGAGCAGCGGCACCAGCCAGGACGAGCCGTTCTCGATGACCGAGACCTTCAGCTCGGGGAAGCGGAACAGCGCGCCGTGGCAGACCCAGGAGGACACCGCGTCGGTGACCGGGCGCCACTCGTTCATCATCCGGAACACCTGGGCCTCGAAGGGCCGCATCTCCTGGCCCTTGCCCTCCCAGTCGTTGGAGTAGCGGGAGTAGCCGCTGTCGGAGGAGTGCATCGCCACCAGCACCCCGGCCTGCTCGACGCGCTTCCAGAACGGGTCGAACTCCGGCAGCGCGAACGACCGCGACCCGCCGTAGCCGGGCACCGGGGCCGGCCGGACCAGGATCACCCGGGCCCCGCGCTCCAGGCACCACTCCAGCTCGGCGATGGCCTTGTCCAGGATCGGCAGGCTGATCACCGGGGTGGTGTAGATCCGGTCCTTGTGGTTGAAGCCCCAGGTCTCGTACAGCCACTGGTTGAGCGAGTGGACCACCGCGTGGATCAGCTCCGGCTCGTCCCGCATCCGTTCCTCGACCAGGCTGGCCAGGGTGGGGAACATCAGCGTCCGCTGGATCCCCATCTCGTCCATCAGCTCCAGCCGCGGAGCGGGCTCCCGGAACGCCGGTATCGACTTCATCGGGGCCCCGAAGAGCTCCCGGTGCGACTTGCCGTCCGGGTTGCCCTCCCGGAAGTACTGCTCCCACGCGCCCGGACGGGCCACCACCTCGAAGGTGGGGTTGGGGATGTAGTCACTGATCTGTCCCAGCACCGCGATCTTCTTGCGGCCGTTCACCACCGGGTACTGGATGGCCGACCGGTACTGCTCGGGCAGGTACCTGGTGAGCGCGTCCTCGGTCTCGTACAGGTGGTTGTCCGCGTCGAACAGCGGATACGGCAGCTCGCGTGACGGCATGAGATCCTCCTTTGCTGAATAAGAGAACCTTATTCTCCGTCGTGGCGCACTGCAATGTCCCGACGGAGGTGAAACTTCTGGATCTTGCCGCTCGCGGTGCGCGGGAAGTCCTCGACCGTGTGGAGCTCCTCGGGCCACTTCTGCCGGGCCAGGCCCGCCTGTTCCAGGTGGCGCCGCATGGCGTCGATGGTGGGCGGCGCGGGGTGGCCGGGCCGCAGCCGGACCACGGCAGCGGCGTGCTCGCCGAGCCGGACGTCGGGGGCGGCCACTACGGCGGCCTCGGCCACGCCGTCCATGGCGAGCAGCAGTTCCTCGACCTCCACCGCGCTGATGTTCTCCCCGCCGCGGATGATGATGTCGGCCTTGCGGTCGGTGATGGTGAGGCAGCCGTCCTGGTCCAGCACGCCGATGTCCCCGGTGCGGTACCAGCCCTCGGTGTCGAAGGCGTTCTCGGTCAGGGCCGGATCGGTGTAGCCGAGGCACAGGTCGGGGCCCCGGCTGAGGATCTCGCCGTCGCACTCCAGCCGGAACTCCACGCCGGACAGCGCCTTCCCGTCGGTGTACAGCCGCTCGCGCTCGGGCGCGGTGTGCAGGGAGCCGGTGATGGAGGGGTGTTCGGTGCTGCCGTAGGAGCGGAACGCGGTGATGCCGAGGGCCTCCAGCCGGGTGGTGACCGAGGTCGGGACCGACGCGCCGCCGAGGCCGGCGTACTTCATGTGCGCGAGGTGTCCGGGGGTGAAGTCGGGGTGGTCCAGCAGGCTGGTCATGTAGTAGGCCGCGCCGCCGCCCACGGTGAGTCCGTCACGTGTCATCAGTTCCAGCGCCCGGCCCGGGTCCCAGGTGTCGGCGAGGTTCACCGGGGAGCCGTCCAGCACCGGGATCAGGAAGGCGTTCACCATCCCGATGAAGTGGCCGACCGGCGCCGAGGTGAGCTGGCTGCCCCGGTCCGGCGGATAGAAGCCGGCCAGCTGGCGGGTCTCGTAGCCGAGGGTCTGGTGGCTGTGGACGACGCCCTTGGGGTCGCGGGTGGTGCCGGAGGTGAAGGCGATCAGGGCGGGGGCGGCCGGGTCGGTCCGGACCACGCCGGGCATGGGTTCGGCGCCGAGCAGGTCGTCGAAGTCCCGTCCCACCACGCCGACCACGGGTACCCGGGCGCTCAGGTCGGGCTGGTGCTCCATCCGCCCGAAGCGCTCGGCCGTGACGAAGACCTTCGGGGTGACCGAGTCCAGGATGTAGCCGACCTCCTTGCGCCCGTAGAAGTGGACGATCGGCACCACGACCGCCCCGAGCAGCGCCGAGGCCCAGAAGACCGCGGCGGCCTCCATCCAGTTGGGCAGTTGGAAGGCGACCGCGTCACCGGGGCCGACGCCGCGCTCGCGCAGCCCTGCGGCCAGCCGGCGCGCGGTCCGTTCGAGCTCGCCGAAGGTCCCCGTCCAGGGCCGCACGTCCGAGTGCACCCGGAATACGGTCTCCGGGGCGGCCTCCAGGCCGCGGGCCAGCAGGTCGCCGATGGTGTCCCGGGTCCACCAGCCCTCCGCCTCGTAGCGCTGCACCAGTTCGGCGGGGATCTTTCGCATGGCGAGTGCTCCTTCCTCGACGCTGAGAATTGCACTCTCTCAGCAAGAGAAGCTAAATTCCATACATGGGACGAGACCAGGGCCTGTATCCGGCCCGAATCACCCGAGTCATCCAGGAGACCGCCGACACGCGCACCTATGTGCTCGACGTCCCCTATCCCTACCGGGCCGGACAGTTCCTGACCGTCAAGGTCTGCGACACCCTGCGCAGTTACTCGATGTCGAGCTCCCCGGACACCGACGCCGAGCTGATGACGACGGTGAAGCGGGTCCCCGGCGGCCTGGTCTCCAACTGGATGCACGACCATCTGCGGCCCGGCGACGTCATCGAGACCACCCGTCCCACCGGGCTCTTCTGCCTGCGGGAGACCCCGGCGCCGCTGCTGGCGTTCTGCGGGGGCAGCGGCGTCACGCCGATCCTGTCCCTGGTCAAGACCGCGCTGGCGACGACGGCGCGACGGGTCCGGGTGCTGGCGGCCGACCGGGACGCCGACTCGGTCATCTTCGGACCCGCGATGGACGAGCTGGCCCGGCGCCACCCGACCCGCTTCGAGATCCGGCACCACCTGGACGACCGGTCGGGCTATGTCACCGAGGACCAGGTGCGCGAGTTCGTCCTGGGCGACCGGGGCGCGGACTTCTACCTCTGCGGACCGGCGCCCTTCATGGACCTGACCGAGCGTGCGTTGCTGGCCCACGGCGCCGATCCGGCACGGATCTTCGCCGAGCGCTTCGCCGCCCCGGCCGCAGTGGTCGACTCCGGCGACGGCTCCGCCGACGCCGAACTGGACGGCACCGTCTCCATCGTCCTCTCCGGCAAGCGGCACACCGTCGCCCAGCACGCCAACGAGACCCTGCTGGAGAGTGCGCGCCGGGCCGGTCTGGCGCCGCCCTTCTCCTGCGAGGCGGGGAACTGCGCCACCTGCATCGCCCAGATCACCGAGGGCAAGGCCCGGATGCGGGTGAACAACGCGCTGGAGGAGGACGAGATCGCCGACGGCTGGATCCTCACCTGCCAGGGGGAGCCGGTGACTCCGCACGTCACCGTCGTCTACGAGGACTGATCCGGTGGAACCGGTCTGGACTGCGCCGCTGCCGGTGAATATGATGTTCGCTCAGAATGAGAATACGCATCTCTCATATGGAGAAGCTTGATGGTAGAGCTGGAGCTGGACCAAGGGCTGGCCGTCGTCACCATCAACCGCCCGCAGGCCCGTAACGCCATCGCGCTGAGCACCATGGACGAGTTGGACAAGGCTCTCGATGCGGCGGAGGGCTCCCGGGCCCTGGTCGTCACCGGCGCGGGCGACCGGGCCTTTGTGTCCGGTGGGGACCTGAAGGAACTCGCCGCGATCCGGACCGAGGAGGAGGCGATGGCCATGGCCCTGCGGATGCGGGGGATCTGCGACCGGCTGGCGGCGTTCCCCGGCCCGGTGATCGCGGCCCTGAACGGGCATGCCCTGGGAGGCGGGGCCGAGGTCGCCCTGGCCGCCGACATCCGGGTGGCCGCCGACGACATCAGGATCGGCTTCACCCAGGTGACGCTCGCGATCATGCCGGCCTGGGGCGGCGCCGAACGGCTCGCGTCACTGGTCGGCCGGGGGAGGGCGCTGCTGCTCGCGGGCACGGGGGCCATGGTCGGCGCCGTCGAGGCCGAACGCCTCGGTCTGGTGGACCGGGTGCTGCCGCGGGCCGGCTTCGAGCAGGGCTGGCGCTCGCTGGCCAGGTCGCTCGCCACCGCACCGGCGCAGGCGATCAAGCAGGTGATCACGGGAGACGGCTCGGCCGAGCAGGCGGCGCGGCTCTTCGCGCAACTGTGGGTGGCCGACGAGCACTGGCAGGCAGTGGACGGAGTGATGTCGCGTGCGAAGTGAACCGCGGGTCGAGACGGGCTCGGTGGGCGTGGTCGTGCGTCCGCCGAACCCCACCGGGGGCGTCGTCCTGTACCTGCCCGGTGACCGGAGGCTCTCCGGCGCGCCGGAGTCGGCCCCCGGCCTGGCCGAGCGGCTGGCCCTGCGGACCGGGGCGGTGGTCGTCGCCCCGCGGCACCGCACCGCCTTCCCGGCCGCGCTGGAGGACGTCCACTCCGCCTACGACTACTGCCGGAGCCAGGGGCCGGTGGCCGTGGTGGGGGAGCGTCAGGGAGCGGGCCTGGCCGCCGCCCTGCTGCTGCGGTTGCGGGACCTGGGCGAGCCGGCGCCGCGCTGCGGGGTGCTGGTCTCGGCCCTGCTCGACCTCACCATGCAGGCGCCCAGCCTGCAGCTGAACGCGACCGCCGACCCCACCTTCGACGTGGCCGAGCTCGGCCGCTGGGCCGAGCGCTACGCCGCCGGCACCGCGCCGACCAACCCCCTGCTCAGCCCGCTGCTCGCCAATCTGCACGGACTGCCGCCGATCCAGCTGCTGGTGGCCGGCACCGATCCGCTGCTCGACGACTCGGTGGAGTTCGCCAACCGCGCGGCCCGCTCCGGCGTCACGGTGGACCTGCATGTGCGGGCGGACGCGGCGAGCCTGCGCGCGGAGGTCCTCACGGCCATGGCCGGCTTCATTCAGCGATGGAGTCCTCGGGCGCTGACCCCAGAAGCACGGACAGCGTATCCCGCATGATCGCCGGATAGTCCGTCTGATCCGGCTCCAGCAGCCACTGCAGCTGCATCCCCTCGATCATGGCCAGGACCGCCGTCGCGGCGGTCCGCGGGGTCAGCCCGCTGGGCAGCCGGGGTCCGTAGCGCTCCGCGAACAGCGCGACCGTGCGCTCCTCCAGGGTGTGCTGATGGTCGTGCAGGTACTGCTGGTCCAGGTCGTTCCCGGTGATGCTCTCGGCCAGCAGCACGCTGTGGACCTCGGCCAGCACCGGCATCCGGTGGTCGAAGGTCAGCGCCTCGGCGAGCTGGTTGGGCCAGTCCTTGTCCGCGTGGTCGGCGGCCAGGTAGGCCCGGCTGCGTTCCTCGCGGAACTCGAGCAGCGCGATGAGCAGCTTCTTCTTGCTCGGGAAGTGGTGCAGCAGGCCCTGCCTGGTCAGGCCCGCACGCTCGGCGACCAGGTCGAGGGAGGTGCCCCGGTAACCGCGTTCGGCGTACACCTCCAGGGCGGTGAGGAGGATCTCCTCGCGCTGGGTCGTCATCGCTATCATCCGGCACCCTTCCGGCACACCACGCCGTGTCCCGGGGCAACACTATGCGCGCCTTCCCGCCCGGACGAGGCTTTTGGCCCTCTCCGATCCCAGGACCGGAAGTCCGATCTCAGGACCTGAAGCGCAGCAGGGCCTCCTGAGCGAAGGAGGCGACCAGTGAGCCGTCGCGGGTGATCACGTCGCCCCGGCCGAAGCACCGGCCGTGCGCCAGCAGCGGGCTGTGCTGACGCAGCAGCAGCCAGTCGTCGGTGCGGAACGGGCGGTGGAACCACAGGCTGTGCGAGGTGACGGCGGAGGTGAACGCGGTGCCCGAGTCGTTCTGGGTGACCCCCTCCAGGGGGCGCAGCGCGGTGCCGATCAGGGTCAGGTCGGTCGCGTAGGCGGTCAAAGCGGGGGCCAGCTGCGGGTCGACCGGCGGGGTGCGCATCCACAGGTCGAACTCGGCCGGCTCGGCGTCCGGGGTGTCCAGGCCGCCGAGCGAGCGGGTGTCCCAGGGGATCAGGTCGAGAGCCAGCGCGTGCTCGGCCGCTGGGACCTCGGGGACCTTCAGGTCGCCCTGCCGGTCCAGCCCCTCCTCGAAGGCGTGCAGCGACACCGCGGCGGTGGCCACGACGCCCGACGTCTGCCGGGCCACGACCGTGACCGTGGCGAAGGTGCCGCCCTCGTGGTGGCGCTCCACCTGGTAGTCGACCGGTTCGTCGGTCCTTCCGGCCCGGGGGAACAGCGCGTGCAGGGACTTGACGGTCTTTCCGGGGCAGGCGAGCGAGGCGGCCCGGGCGAACTGGGCCAGCAACTGCCCACCGAACAGACGGTGGTAGGGCAGCCGCTGGTTGGGACCGGTGTAGCGCGGGCCCGGTCCGCCCTCCTGCTCGCGCAGGTCCACGCAGGCCAGCAGGTCGGTCCAGAGGTCGGTCACGGGTGCTCCCGGTGCAGGTCGGGGTCCAGGTGGGTAAGTCTGATTCTCGTTTACGAGAATGCTGTTTCGCAACCCTCAGCAGCACGCCCGCAGCCGCTCGACCAGGTCCGCTGCGGCGTCGCGGGCGAGGCCGGCCGGTGGTGTGAAGGTGATGCGGGTCAGCAGCCCGCCGAAGCGTTCCGCGACACGGACGGGCAGGACGTCGGGGCGGGCGACGATCGCGAAGGCGTCGACCATCTCGTCGGTGACCAGGCCGGCCATCTCCGGCCAGCGCCCAGCCTTCGACAGCGCGGTCAACTCCTGGTTCAGATCGCCCCATCCGTGCAGCTCGAACACGCCCCGGTAGGCGGGGGTGGAGGCGTAGAACGCGATCCGGGCCCGCAGCACCGGCAGGGCGGCCTCCATCTCCTGATCGGTGCCGGTGACGATGAACGGGGTGTTGGCCACCTCGAAGCCGTCCATGGTGGCGCCGGCCCGCTCGCGCCCCTCGCGCAGGGCCGGCAGGGTCCGTTCGCGGATCCAGCGCGCGGTGGTGTAGCCGTGGCAGAGGAAGCCGTCGGCCACCTCGCCGGCGGTACGGGTCATCAGCTCGCCGACACCGGCCAGCAGTACCCGGGGCGGGCCGAAGTCGTGGCGCGGGGGGACGAAGTCCGGGGGCATGAGGGTGTGCCGGTAGTACTCGCCCTGGAAGTCCAGTGGTGTGCCGTCCTGCCAGGAGGACCAGATGGTCCGCAGGGCGAGGACGAACTCGCGCAGCTGCGCCGCGGGCCGGCCCCAGGGCATGGAGTAGCGGCGCACCACGTGGGCCCGCACCTGCGAGCCGAGGCCGAGCAGCAGTCGGCCGCCCGAGTGCCGTTGCAGGTCGTCGGCGGTGTAGGCGAGGGTCATCGGCGATCGGGCCAGGGCGACCGCGATGGATGTGCCCAGCTCGATCCGGTCGGTCACCTCGGCGGCGACCGCGAGCGGGAGGAAGGGGTCCTGGTTGAGCTCTCCCGCCCAGGCGGCGTCGTAGCCGTCGCCCTCCAGGACGCGGGCCCGTGCTGCGGCGCCGGCCAGGCCGGTGATACCACCGTCGATTTTCATTTATGGATAGTATGATGTGCATTCAGTGAGAATCTAGTTCTCTGCGAAGAGGTGTCCCTTGCCCGAGCCCGTCGTTCTGGTCGACATCGAGGAGCGCGTCGCGACGGTGACGCTGAACCGGCCGGAGGCCCGCAATGCGCTGAGCCGGGAGCTCACCCAGGCGCTCTGGGACGCGGTCACCGCGGCCGGGCGGGACACCGACGTCGATGCGGTGATCCTGACCGGAGCGGATCCCGCGTTCTGCGCCGGCGTCGACCTGAAGGAGGTGTCGGGGGAGATACCCGCCACCGCGGCTCCTCGGGCATCGGGCCAGGGGCCCGAGCGTGACAGCAACGGCCTCTACCGGTTCCTGCCGGTCATCGGCAAGCCGGTGATCGGGGCCGTCAACGGCGTCGCGGTGACCGGCGGGCTCGAAGTGGCCCTGCAGTGCACCTTCCTGGTGGCCTCGGAGCGGGCCAGGTTCGCCGACACCCATGCCCGGCTCGGCATCATGCCGGGCGGCGGCGCCACCGTGCTGCTGGCCCAGTCCGTCGGGCTGCGCCGGGCTGTCGAGATGTCACTCACCGGCAATTTCCTGACCGCTGACGAGGCGTTGGACCTAGGACTGGTCAACCATGTCGTGCCGCACCAGGAGTTGCTTCCCTGTGCCCGGCAGCTGGCCGCCGACATCGTTAGCAACGACCAGCGCGGCGTGCGCCGGCTGCTCCGGCACTACCGTCAGCTGGCCAACACCGCCACCCTCGACGAGGCGCACCACATCGAGGGCGTCATGGCCGAGACCTGGCAGCCCGGGACCAGCCAGGTCGCCGCCCGGCGCCGCGAGGTCACCGCCCGCGGGCGTGCGCAGAGCCGGACCTGACGTGAGGGCTTGACGTGACGTCAGAGCTGGATCAGCCGGGGGGCCGTGCCGCTCTCCCGCAGCAGCGCCCCCACCTCCCGGGTCAACTCCCGTGCGCTGCCGAGCAGTCCGTCCAGCACCAGGGTCCGCCGGACGTGCCGGTGCAGACCGTGCTCGGCGGTGAAGCCGATCCCGCCGAGCACCTGCTGGCAGTGCCGGGCCGCTGTCAGCGCCGCCCGTCCGGCGGCCGCCTTGGCGAGCAGCGAGCCGAGCCCGTCCTCGGCGGCCAGCAGGGTCGCCTCGGCGCCCTCCAGGTCGACCAGGGTCTCGGCGAGCCGGTGCCGTACCGCCTGGAACGAGGAGAGCGGGCGGCCGAACTGGGTGCGGTCCAGCACATGGGTGCGGGCGAGCGCGAGCATGGCCCGGCCGGTGCCCAGCAGCCACCAGCCGAGTGCGCGGCGGCCGGCGGCCAGCGCCGGGTCCGTGAGCGGATCCCCGGTCGGGAGGATGCGCAGCGGCAGGTCCCCGTCCAGCGCCGTGCTCTCCCGGTCGTCCCGCTCCCAGCGCACCCATGCGCCGCCGGTGTACGGCAGTGCCGTGGTGCCGCCGGGCGGTCGTCCGGCCGCGCGGAGCAGGACGTCGTTCAGCAGTGGGGCGTGGGCGCCGGTCTCGCCGAGCAGGCGGAAGGTCAAGGGGACTGCGACGTCCGGCAGTTCGGCGAGCAGCTCGGCCCAGCCGAGGTCGGCCAGGGCCGAGTCGAGGGCGCGGCCCGACGCCGCCGTCATCGTCTTGCGGAGCGTCTCCGCGAGCAGCTCCCGTTCGGCCTGGTCCACGGTCAGTCCTTCCCCAGGCCGAGCAGTCGGCGGGCGATGATGTTGCGTTGGATCTCGGCGGTGCCGCCGTAGATGGTCGCCGCCCGGGAGTACAGGTACTCCTCCCGCCAGGGGGAGTCCGTCAGCTCCAGCACGCCCGGCAGCAGGTCCCGGGCCGTGTCGAACAGCCGCTGTTCGGCGGTGGCCAGCAGCACCTTGTCGACCGAGGTCTCCGGGCCGAGGACGGCGCCTTCGGCCAGTCGCCGCTGGGTCGCGTGGGAGCGGGCCCGGGCGGTGTGCAGCGCCAGGTAGGCGGCGCCCAGGGCGTCGTCGTCCGGATCCCCGGTCTCGTCGAGCAACCGGTCCAGCCGGGTGAACAGGTGGGCGATGCGGTGCCAGAAGCAGGTGGAGCGCTCGTGCGGGAGCAGGTCCATCGCCAGCTGCCAGCCGTCGCCCGGGCGGCCGAGCATCCGGTCGGCGGGGACGACCACGTCGTCGAGGAACACCTCGGCGAACTCGTCCACGCCGTGCATGGTGCGCAGCGGCCTGACGGTGATGCCGGGGGTGTCCATGTCGACGAAGAAGGCGGTGATCCCGCCGTGGCCGGGGCCGGTGCGGGTGAGCAGGACGCAGCGGGCGGCGTACTGGGCCAGGCTGGTCCAGACTTTCTGACCGGTGATCACCCAGTCTCCCCCACTCTCGGCTCCGCTCGAGTGGGAGGTACCCCCTTCGCGCGGGACCGCCCGGGTGGTGAGTGAGGCCAGGTCGCTGCCGGAGCCGGGCTCGGAGAAGCCCTGGCACCACTGTTCGCGGCCGCTGAGCAGCCGCGGGACCATGGTCCTCGCCAGTGCCGGCGGGGCGTACGAGATCAGCGTCGGGACCAGCACCTCGACCATCGAGTAGATCCCGGGCTCGGCCAGGCCGCGTTCGGCGACCTCCTCGCCGAGTACGGCGCGCAGTACCGCCGGCCCCCCGAGTCCCTGGACGTCGGGGGGCCAGCCGTACCGCATCCAGCCCGCGTCGAAGAGCGCCCTGCGCACCCGGGCCAGTTGGGCGACCTGTCCGTCGAGGGAGTGGTCCGGCCCGGGGGACAGGTCGTTCCGGTCCAGCCAGGTCCGCAGGCCCGAGCGGAAGTCGGCGACGTTCATGTGCGTGCTGCTCATGCGTCCGGGCGCTGGTAGGCGTGCGGGCGGCCCGAGTCGTGCGCTCCGCTGCGGCGGATGAAGGTCATCGCCCGGGTCCGCAGCCGCCAGCCCTCGGCTGTGCGCAGATAGGTGTCGTTGTAGTAGCCGATCCGCAGGTCGTGGCTGGCGTGGTCGACGAAGCAGAGCGGCTGGGTGCCGGTCGCGCTGTCCCCCGACAGCTCGACGACGGGTGTACCGGTGAGGAAGAGCCCCTTGGGGGCGGCGGCTACCAGCGCCGGGAACTCGTCCAGTCCGTAGCTGTCGCCGAAGGCGCTGTAGCTGCCGTCGGGGGTGAAGACGGCGATCACGCCGTCGATGTCCCCGCGGGTCATCTGCACCGCGTAGCGGGCCAGCAGCTGCTGGATCTCCATCAGGTCGTCAGTGGACAAGGACCCGACCGCCCTTCCTGGCACCGGCATGCGTGAGAATTTAATTCTCACTGAACGGATGGAAGGTTCTCACGAGGTCGGCGGCGGCGTCAACGGACGCTGCCGCAGCTTGGCGAAGTCCCAGCTGACCACCGTCTCCGGCAGCAGCCGGAGCCAGCCGTGCCGGCCGTCGTAGCGGAAGTCGCCGCCGCCCATGTACTTGTCGGCGAAGAGCTTCTCGGGGGTCAGCAGCTGCTCCACGGGCTCGCCCCGACGCGGGGCCTCACCGACGACCTCGACGCTTCCCTGCAGCTCAACGCCGCACAGCGCCATGAAGTCGGTGTCGCCCTCGTCGACGATCACGCTGCAGCGCCGATCCGCCGCGAGGTCGGCCCAGCGCTTGCTGCGGGTCAGTGAGTTGAGCCACAGCGCGCTGCCGTCCCAGACGAACCACAGGGCGCTGACGTGCGGGCGCCCGTCCGGGCCCACCGTCGCGACCCGGCACACCGACCGGGTGCGCAGGAACGCGTCACGTTCGTCGTCGGTCATCGCGATCGAGGTGCCGAACCGCTGCTTGGCCATGGTTCCTCCTTGGTCCGAATGATTGATTCTTCATTAGCGAGAAGATAGCTTCCATCTGTGGAGAGGAGCAGACTCACTTGCTGGAGTCTGCAACGAGGAGGACATCCCATGGATCTGCCCAGACCGGTTGGCGGCGAGTAATGGACCAGTTCATCACCTTCGGGATCGTCGGCCTGAGCACCGCCGCGATCTACGCGGTGATCGGCAGCGGGTTGGTGCTCACCTACTCCACGACCGGCGTGTTCAACTTCGCGCACGGTGCGGCGGGCATGCTCGCCGCGTTCTGCTACTGGCAGTTCACCGTCGGCTGGGGCTGGCCGGTCCCGGTCGCCCTGGTCCTGGTGCTGCTGGTGCTCGCGCCGGCCTTCGCGCTGCTCGTGGAGCGGGCTGTGCTGCGACCGGTCCAGGCGTTGGGCGAGGCCGAACGCCTGGTGATGACGGTGGCGATGCTGAGCGGTCTGATCGCCGCGGCCCGGTGGATCTGGGACCCCAACGTCGCCCGGCCGCTGCCGACGTTCTTCGCCGACCGGAAGCCGTTCCACCTCGGTCCGGCCACGGTGACCTGGCATCAGGCCATCACCATGGCGGTCGCGGTGGCCGTGGCGATCGGGCTGCGGGTGCTGATGTACCGGACCCGGACCGGCGCGGAGATGCGGGCGACCGTCGACGACCGCGCGCTGGTGGGACTCGCCGGGGCCAGGCCGGTGCGCGCCAACCAGGTCGCCTGGATCCTGGGCACCCAACTGGCCGCCATCGGCGGCATCCTGATCGCCCCGACAGTCACCCTGGACGCCTCGCAGCTCTCCCTGCTGATCGTCAGCGCCTACACCGCGGCCGTCTTCGGCCGGCTGCGCAGCCTGCCGATGACCTTCGTCGGCGCGATCGTGGTCGGCTGCATGGAGAGCTACCTGGCCGGCTACCTGCCGCAGAACGCCTACCTCCCGGGCCTGCGCCTGGCCGCGCCGGCGCTGCTGCTGTTCGCGGCGCTGCTGGCCTTCCCGCACCGGCGGCTGCGCGGACGCGACCGGCGGCTGCGGCAGATCCCGGTGCCGACCATGGCCGGTACGGGGCTGTTCGCGCTGGTGGTGGTGGCGTTCGGGGTGGTCCTGGCCACCGTGCTGAGCGCCCCCGACCTGATCACCTACGGCCCGATCTTCTCGCTCGGCGTGGTGGCGCTGTCCTATGTGCCACTGGCCGGCTACGCGGGACAGATCTCGCTGTGCCAGCTGAGCATGGCCGGGATCGGCGCGGTCGTGTGGGCACACCTCGGCGCGCACGGGGAGCTCTGGGCGCTGCTGGTCGCGGTCGTGGTCTCCGCCGTGGCCGGGGGGCTGATCGCGCTGCCCGCGCTACGGCTCTCCGGGGTCTACCTGGCCCTCGGCACGGCCGCGTTCGCGGTCGTCCTCGATCAGTGGATCTTCACCCTGCCGACGTTCAAGCTGTTCGGAGTGCAGATCGGACTGTTCGACCAGGGCTCGGTCACTGCGGTCGGGCCGGACCTGTTCGGCCTGCACCTGGACAGCGAGTCGCAGCTGATGGTGTTCGCCGCGGTCTGCCTGGCCCTCGCCTCCATCGGGGTGGCCGCGCTGCGCCGCGGCAGGTTCGGACGGCGGCTGATCGCGCTGCGCGACAGCGAAGCCGCCTACGCGACGCTCGGCGGCAACCTGCTGCTGGCCAAGGCCCTGGTGTTCGCCCTGGCCTCGGGCATCGCCGGCCTCGGCGGGGCGCTGTACGGGATGCAACTGCAGTCCGTCTCGGCCACCCAGTTCAATCTGGTGGCCGGGCTGCCGATCTTCCTGGTCGCGGTGGTCGGCGGCCTCGGCGCGGTGGGCAGCGGCCTGTTCACCGGGACGGCCTACGTCGGGCCGATCAACGCGCTGATCGCCATCGCGCCCTGGTCGCAGAACGCCGTGGCGCTGCTGCCCGGCCTGGCCGGGGTGGGGCTGGGCCGCAACCCCGACGGGGTGGTGCCCAGCATGCGCAGCGAGTGGGCACCGGTGGCCCGGGACCGGATCGCGCTGCCGGTGCTGGTGCTCGGCATCGCGGCGGCCTGGGTGCTGCGGCTCGCCGACGTGATCGACGGATGGGTCTTCTGCGGCGTCGCGCTGGTCCTCGCGCTGGCACTGCGGGGGTGGGCGGCGGCCCGGCAGCGGGCCGTCCTGGCCGCCGCTGTTGCCGCCGGCTCGGCCGGAGCGGAAGCGGCTGCACCGGAGGAGGTCCCGGTCGAGTGGTTGGGCATACGGCGCGCCTGGCGCCCGGAGGACGAGGAGGTGCTCGCCCGTGGCATCGCTGCAGGTTAGCGGGGTGACGGTGGCCTTCGGCGGCAACCGGGCCCTGGACGGGGTCGGCCTGACCGCCGAGTCGGGCCACGTCACCGGGCTGATCGGGCCCAACGGGGCCGGCAAGAGCACCCTGTTCGACGTGGTGTCAGGACTGCGCAGGCCCTCCTCGGGCCGGGTGTTCCTGGACGGCCGGGACGTCACCCGGTCCAGGCCCGCCGGCCGCTCCAGGCACGGCCTGGCCCGGACGTTCCAACGGCTGGAGCTCTTCGGCCGGCTGAGCGTCCGTGACAACCTGCTGGTCGCCGCCGAGTTGGGGCCCGACCGGCGCAGGGCGGCGGCGCTGGTCGACGCACTGCTGACCAGGCTCGGCCTGACCGCGATCGCCGACAGCTCACCCGACTCGCTGCCCACCGGGGTCGGCCGACTGGTCGAGGTGGGCCGGGCGCTGGCGATGCGCCCCAAGGTGCTGCTGCTCGACGAGCCCGCAGCCGGCCAGGACGGCGAGGAGACCGAGCGCTTCGCCGCCCTGCTGCGCGCACTGGCCGACGAGGGCACCGCCGTGGTGCTGGTCGAGCACGACATGGGCCTGGTGATGAGCGTGTGCGACCAGGTGTACGTGCTCGACCTCGGCAAGGTCATCGCCGTCGGCCCGCCCGACCTGGTCCGGCACGACGAGACGGTCCTGGCAGCCTACTTGGGGGACGCGTGAGCGCACTGCTGGAGCTGCGCGGCATCCGTGCGGCCCATGAACGGATCAATGTGCTGCACGGCGTGGACCTCGCGGTCGCCGCCGGTCAGGTGGTGGCCCTGCTCGGCCCGAACGGCGCCGGCAAGACCACCGTGCTGCGGGTGGCCGCCGGGGTCCACCCGGCCGCGTCGGGCCGGCTGCTGGTCGGCGGGCGGGACGTGACCGGAGCCGACCCGCGCCGGCTGGCCCGCGCCGGGGTCTGCCTGATCCCGGAGGGACGCGGAGTCTTCCCCAACCTGACGGTCCGGGACAACCTGCTGATGATGACGTTCACCGGCCGCAGCCGCGCCGAGATCGAGGAGATCGCCTTCACGCGGTTCCCGATCCTCGCCAAACGCGCCTCGCAGCAGGCCGGCACCCTGTCCGGCGGCGAGCAGCAGATGCTGGCCCTCGCCCGCGGCCTGGCCACCGACCCGGCCGTGCTGCTGCTGGACGAACTCTCCATGGGGCTGGCGCCCCTGGTCGTCGGCCGGCTGTACGAGCAGGTGGCCGAGATCGCCCGGCAGGGCGTGGCCGTGCTGGTGGTCGAACAGTTCGCGGCGGCCGTCCTAGGGATCGCCGACCATGCGGCCGTGCTGGTGCGCGGCCGGGTCCAACGGCAGGGCCACCCGGACAGCGGGTTGCGCGCCGAACTTTCCGCCCTCTACATGGGGAGTCCGCTGTGACATCCACCAGTCCGACATCCACCGCCCAGACAGGCACTGGCGAGACATCCGTCGGTACCTCCGCCGAGACGCGCGCGGACCGATTCGTCCGCGACCTGGCGGCGCTGAAGATCCCGGACCCGGCCGCCGGCAGAGCCACGCTCTGGCTGCGCCTGGGAGTCGTCCTGATGCTGGTCGGCCCGGTGCTCGCGGTGACGGCCTATCTGATGTCCCGCGGCACCACCGACTCGCTCACCCAGGGGGACGCCCTCACGGTCGCGCTCGCCGGGATCACCGCGAGCGTGGTGGGCGCGGCCCTGTTCCTGCGGTACTCGCTGATCGGGTTCCTCCGCTTCTGGCTGGCCCGCCAGTCCTACGACCTCTCCCTCCTCGCCGACCGCCTGCTCGAAAGGGACCTCCGCCATGACCTCACCGGCAACGAGGCTGCGCCCCGGTGACCAGCTCGCCAGCACCGTCTGCAGCACCCGGGTGGTGGTCATCCGCGCCGCCGAGGGGCAGCCGGTGATCGCCTGCGGCGGCAGTCCGATGGTCGCCGCGGCCGCCGCGACCGCCCGGCCCGCGCCCTCCGGCGGGGCCGACGCCGCCACGCTGATCGGCAAGCGCTACACCGACGCCGCAGGGACGCTCGAACTGCTCTGCACCGTCTCCGGTTCCGGCGCGCTGAGCTGCGACGGCGTCCCGATGACCATCAAGGCAGCGAAGCCGCTGCCTGCCTCCGACTGAGAGAAAGGCAGTGTCATGGACCGCGACGACATGATCCTCATCAGCGTGGACGACCACATCATCGAACCGCCCGACATGTTCGTGAACCACCTGCCGCAGCGCTACAAGGACGACGCGCCGCAGCTGGTCCACCAGGAGGACGGCACCGACACCTGGACGTTCCGCGAGACGGTGATCCGCACCGCCGCCCTGAACGCGGTGGCCGGGCGGCCGAAGGAGGAGTACGGCCTGGAACCGCAGGCCCTGGACGAGATCCGGCCCGGCTGCTACGACGTCAACGAGCGCATCGCCGACATGAACGCGGGCGGGATCCTGGCCCAGATGAACTTCCCGTCCTTCCCCGGCTTCGCGGCCCGGCTGTTCGCGACCGAGGACCCGGACTTCTCGCTGGCGCTGGTGCGCGCCTACAACGACTGGCACATCGACGAGTGGTGCGGGGCCCACCCCGGCAGGTTCATCCCGATGGCCATCCCCGCCATCTGGGACCCCGAACTGTGCGCGGCGGAGGTCCGCCGGGTGTCCGCCAAGGGCTGCCACTCGCTGACCTTCACCGAGAACCCGGCCGTGCTCGGCTACCCGAGCTTCCACGACCCGTACTGGAACCCGCTGTGGAAGGCGCTGTCGGACACCGACACCGTGATGTCGGTGCACATCGGCTCCTCGGGCCGGCTGGCGATCCCGGCGGTCGACTCGCCCCCCGACGTCATGATCACGCTGCAGCCGATGAACATCGTCTCGGCCGCGGCCGACCTGCTGTGGTCCCAGCCGGTCAAGGACTACCCCGACCTGAAGATCGCCCTGTCCGAGGGCGGCACCGGCTGGATCCCCTACTTCCTGGAGCGGGTGGACCGCACCTTCGAGATGCACTCCGCCTGGACCCTGCAGGACTTCGGCGGGAAGCTGCCGTCGGAGGTCTTCCGCGAGCACTTCCTCACCTGCTTCATCAGCGACCCGGTGGGGGTGAAGCTCCGTCACGACATCGGCATCGACAACATCGCCTGGGAGTGCGACTACCCGCACAGCGACTCGATGTGGCCGGAGGCGCCCGAGGAACTGCTCGGCGTGATGAACCGCTTCGACGTCCCCGACTCGGACATCAACAAGATGACCCACGAGAACGCCATGCGCTGGTACTCCTTCGCCCCCTTCTCGCACGTCCCGCGCGAGCAGGCCACGGTGGGAGCGCTGCGGTCGCTGGCCAAGGGCCACGACGTGTCGATCCAGTCCCGCAGCCACCGGCTGATCGAGCCGGAGGAGAAGCTGGAGGCCTACCGCTCCCGGGCCCGCGCGGCGACCGCGGCGGCCTCGGCGGCCGCCAAGTGAGCGACGTGGTGCTGACCGAACGGGTCGGCAATGTGCTGGTCGCGACCTTGAACCGGCCGGAGGCGCGGAACGCCCTCAGCCCCGCGCTGATCGACGACCTGTCGGACGTGCTGCGCTCGGCCGACGCCGACCCGGAGGTCCGAGCCGTCGTGGTGACCGGGGCCGGAACGGTCTTCTGCGCCGGTATGGACCTGAAGGCGTTCACCAAGGGTGGCAAGTTCGACGGACTGGTCTGGTTCTTCCGCGAGGGCATCGCCACCCCGGTGGTCGCCGCGCTCAACGGCTCGGCGATGGGCGGCGGCTTCGAACTGATGCTGGCGTGCGATCTGGTCGTCGCGGCCGAGGGGGCGAAGCTCGGGATGAGCGAGGTCAAGCGCGGGCTGTTCGCGGCGGGCGGCGGAACCACGCTGGCGTCGCGGGCGCCGCTGTCCGTGGCCCTGGAGATGGGGCTGACCGGCGACCCGGTCACCGCCGCGCAGGCCCGCGAGTTCGGCCTGGTGAACCGGGTCGTACCCGCCGACCAGGTACTGACCGAGGCCCTGGCCCTGGCGAGCCGGATCGCCGAGAACGGCCCGCTGGGCGTCGCCATGACCAAGAAGCTGATGCGGGAACGCCGTTGGGCCGAACCCGACGAGATCACCTCGGTCTTCCGCAGCACCGACGCCACGGAGGGCGCCCGCGCCTTTGCGGAGCGGAGGCCGCCGGTGTGGACCGGGGCGTGAACGTGTAGGCGGTGGGTGGCTTGTCGCGCAGTTCCTCGCGCCCCTAGCGATTGCAACTGACCGTTCGTTGCAATCACCTCAGGGGCGCGGGGAACTGCGCGACAAGCCACCCACCTACGGAACCGGGCCTCACACGCTGTAGCCGCCGTCGACCCCCAACGCCTGCCCAGTGATGAACCCCGCCGCGTCCGAGGCCAGGAAGGCCACTGCTTCGGCGATGTCCCCCGCATCGCCAAAGCGGCGCAGCGGGATGTTGCGCTTGGTGATCTCCAGCGCGGCCGCGTCCAGCTCGCCGGAGTCGATCAGGCGGGCGGCGATGCCGTCCGTCAGCATGCCCGGGGCCACGCAGTTCACCCGGACGCCGAAGCGGCCCTCCTCGGCCGCCAGGGCCCGGGCGACGGCTTCGACCGCGCCCTTGGTGCCGGACGACAGGCCGTCACGGACCGGGAACCGGCGGGTGGCCACCGTGGTGACCGCGACGATGCTGCCCCGGCTCTCCCGCAGCAGTGGGAGGGCCGGGTGCACCAGATTGAAGAAGGCAGCCGCGTCGGCGACCAGCTGGGCCCGGTACTGACCCGGCGTCACCTTGCTGAGGTGCGTCATCGGCACATGCGGGCCGGCCGCGTAGACCACGGTGTGCAGGCCGCCGAAGGCCCCCGCCGCCCGGGCCACGGCCTCGGCGGTGGCCGTCTCGTCCTCCAGGTCGAGCTGGAGCGCCAGGGCCTGGCGTCCGTGCTCCTTGACCTCGCCCGCAACGCCCTCGGCCGCGGCCTGGTTGGCGCGGTAGCTGAACGCCACGTCGCTGCCGCGCCGGGCCAGGATCCTGACGATCGCGGCGCCGATGCCGCCGCTTCCGCCGGCGACGAACGCGGCGCCGGGGCGGCCGGAGAAGTCCTTCATACGCTGTGCCTCACAGTCAGAGTCCCAGGGATTTGGCGATGATGACCTTCATGACCTCGCTGGTGCCGGCGTAGATCCGGGCCACCCGCGCGTCCGTGTACAGCCGGGCGATCGGGTACTCCAGCATGTAGCCGTAGCCGCCGAACAGTTGCAGGCAGCGGTCGACGGCGCGGGCCTGCACCTCGGTGCAGAACAGCTTGACCTTGGCCGCGTCCGCCCCGGAGAGTCTGCCGTCGACCAGTTCCAGCACGGCCCGGTCGAGCACCGCCTGCGCCGCCTCGACCTCGGCGGCCACCGCGGCCAGCTCGAACTTGGTGTTCTGGAACGAGGAGACCGGCGACCCGAACACCTGACGCTCCTTCACATACTCGACGGTGGTGTCCAGAGCGGCCTGCGCCTGGGCGACCGAGCCGACCGCGACCGTCATCCGCTCCTGCGGCAGATTGTGGCCCAGATAGCCGAAGGCCGCTCCCTCCTCGCCGAGCCGGTTGGCGACCGGGACCCGGACGTCCTCGAACGCGAGCTCCACGGTGTCCTGCACCTTGATGCCCATCTTGTCCAGGACCCGGCCGCGGGTGAACCCGGGCATGCCGTCCTCGACCACCAGCAGGGTGAGCCCGGCCCGCCGGTCGTCCGGGTCGTGCGAGGTGCGCGCCACCACCACGACCAGGTCGGCCAGCAGCCCGCCGGTGATGAAGGTCTTCGCGCCGTTGAGC
The DNA here is from genome assembly GCF_000719095.1 of Streptacidiphilus jeojiense. Lineage (GTDB taxonomy): Bacteria > Actinomycetota > Actinomycetes > Streptomycetales > Streptomycetaceae > Streptacidiphilus > Streptacidiphilus jeojiensis. Next base: position 289,286 of record NZ_JOEH01000021.1, read on the forward strand.
AGGTAGTCCTCCCCGTCGCGCACGGCGTTGGTGCGGATGCCGGCCAGGTCGGATCCGGTGCCGGGCTCGGTCATCGCGATCGCGGTCAGCAGCTTCCCGGCCGCCAGACCGGGGAACCAGCGCTCGCGCTGCCGGGCGTCGGCGTAGGCGAGGAAGTACGGCAGCACCACGTCGAGTTGGGTGCGCACGGTGCCCAGGGTGACCACCGCGCGGGCCGCCTCCTCCTGGAGCACCACGTTGTAGCGGTAGTCGGCCAGTCCCGCCCCGCCGTACTCCTCGGGGATCGGGATGCCCAGCACCCCGAGCGAGCCCAGCTGCTCGAAGACGGAACGGGGCAGCTGCCCCGCGTGCTCCCAGTCGGTGTAGTGCGGGACCACCTCCTTGGCGACGAAGTTCCGCACCAGCTGCCGGAACGCCTCGTGGTCGGCGGTGAAGATGTCGCGGCGCACGGGTGATCCTCCGTCAGGAAGCAAGCTCGACAAGGGTGGCGTTGGCGGTGCCGCCGCCTTCGCACATGGTCTGCAGGCCGTAGCGGATGCCCTGGTCGCGCATGTGGTGCACCAGCCGGGTCATCAGCACTGCGCCGGAGGCGCCGAGCGGGTGGCCGAGCGCGATGGCTCCGCCGAGCGGGTTGAGCAGCGCCGGGTCGGCGCCGGTCTCGGCCAGCCAGGCCAGCGGTATCGGTGCGAAGGCCTCGTTGACCTCGAAGGCGCCGACCTCGGCCAGGCCGACCCCGGCCTTGCGCAGCACCTGCTCGGTCGCTGGGATCGGCCCGGTCAGCATCAGCACCGGATCGGCTCCGACGACCGTGCCGAAGCGGTAGCTCACGATCGGCGTCAGCCCCAGCGCCCGGGCCTTCTCACGGGTGGTCACCAGCAGTGCGGCGGCCCCGTCGGAGATGGGGGAGGAACTGCCCGCATGGATCAGGCCGTCCTCCAGGAAGGACGGCCTGAGGCCGGCCAGGCCCTCCACCGTGGTCCCGCGCCGCACGGTCTCGTCGACGGTGACCGTGGCTCCGTCCGCCGAGACGGGGACCGGGACGATCTGGGCCTCGAAGGCGCCGCGGTCCTGCGCGGCCGCCGCCCGCTGGTGCGAGAGCGCGGAGAACTCGTCCAGCCGGGTGCGGTCGAACCCCCACTTCTGCGCGATCAGTTCGGCGGAGATCCCCTGGTTGAAGGAGAAGTCCTGATAGCGCGCCAGAACCCGTGGCCCGTACGGCGTCCCGCCCGCCTTCGCGGCGCCCAGCGGCACTCGGCTCATGACCTCGACGCCGCCGGCCACCACCACGTCCTGCTGGCCGGACATCACCGCCTGCGCGGCGAAGTCCAGCGCCTGCTGACTGGATCCGCAGGCCCGGTTGACCGTGGTCCCGGGGACGCTCTCGGGCCAGCCGGCCGCCAGTACCGCATAGCGGCCGATATTGCTGGACTGGTCCCCGACCTGGCCCACGCAGCCCCAGACCACGTCGTCGACGACGGCCGGATCGATTCCGGTCCGCTCGACCAGCGCGCCCAGGACCACCGCGGACAGGTCGGCCGCGTGCATACCGGCCAGCCCGCCGTTGCGCCTGCCCACGGCGGTGCGTACCGCCTCCACGATGACGACCTCACGCATGGTTGCTGCTCCCGTTCTCGTCCCGACTGGGTACGGCCCAGTGACCGGTGAAGCTCGGCTCGCGCTTCTCGGCGAACGCGGCGTACGCCCTCGCCACGTCCCCGGTGGCGAAGTTGACGGCCTGAGCGCGTGCCTCGCCGGCGAGGGCGTCGCGCAGGGTGCGGTCAGCGCCCTCGTTCAGCAGGGCCTTGTTCTGGGCCAGTGCGATCGGCGCTCCGGCGGCCAGTCGGGCGCCGAGGTCGGCGACGAAGCCGTCGATCTCCGCCGCCGGCACCACCCAGGTGACCAGCTGCAGCGATCGGGCCTCCGCGGCGTCGATCGTCTCGGCCAGCAGGGCGAGCCGTTTGGCCTGCTGCAGGCCCACCAGCTTGGGCAGCAGCCAGGATCCGCCGAGGTCCAGGGAGAGTCCGCGCCGGGCGAAGATCTGCGAGAACGTCGACTCCGGTGTGGCCACCACGAAGTCGCAGCCCAGGGCCAGATTCCAGCCGGCGCCGACGGCCGCGCCGGACACCCTGGCGATGGTGGGGATCGGCAACTCGTGCAGCAGCAGGGCCACTTCGGTGAGGGTGCGCATCCGGTACAGCGGGTGGGCGCTGCTGAGGCCGCCGGAGATGTCGGCGCCCGAGCAGAAGGCGCCACCGGCTCCGGTGAGCACCAGTGCGCGCACCGAGCGGTCGTTGCCGGCCGTGGTCAGGGCCTGCCGCAGGGCGTCCCACAGCTCCTGGTCGATCGCGTTCTTCCGGTGCGGCCGGTTCAGCGTCAGGGTCCGCACACCACCGGTGTCGTCGGAGAGCAGAACCGGCTGCTGGGTCACAGCACACCCGCGGCGCGCAGCGAGGCGATCTCGTCGGCGTCGATCCCGAGGCCCGCGAGCACCGTGTCGGTGTGCTGCCCGAGCGCGGGGACCGCGCCCATGGGCGGTGCGTAGCCGGAGATGACCGGGGGCGGCAGCAGGGCCGGCACCGGGCCGTTGGGTGTGTCGATCTCGCGCCAGCGGTCCCGGGCGACCAGGTGCGGGTGGGCGATGACGTCGCTCGGGGTGTTGAACCGGGAGTTGCCGATCCCGGCGGAGTCGGCGCCGTCCTGGATGTGGGTCAGATCGTGGCGGGCGCACCAGGCGGCGATCTCGGTGTCCAGGAGATCGCGGTGCTCGACCCGGTCGGCATTGCGGGCAAACCGTTTGTCGTCCGCCAGGTCGGGGCGGTCCAGCAGTTCCCGGGCGAGCCGTTGCCATTCGCGGTCGTTGGTGGTGCCAAGCACCACGGTCTGGCCGTCGGCCGTGGCGTAGGCGCCGTAGGGCGCCACCGCGGGGGAGCCCATGCCGCGCGGCTGCTGGTCCACCCCGGTGTGGCGGGTGTAGTTGAGCGAGTACCCCATCAACTCGGTCATGGTGTCGAACAGGCTCACCGCGACCGAGGCGGGTCCGCTGCCGCCGTGGCGCTCCCTTCCGTAGAGCAGCGCCACGATCGACAGCGCGGCGTAGAGGCCGGAGCTGACGTCGGCCATCGGTGGTCCAGGTTTGGCCGGCGCGCCGGGCGAGCCGGTGGTCGCGCAGGCCCCGGACTCCGCCTGGACCAGCAGGTCGTAGGCGCGCTTGTGGGACAGCGGGCCGCCGGGGCCGTAGCCGTCGATCTCCACCGCGATCAGGTCCGGGTGGCTGACGGCGAGGTCGCCGGGGGAGAGGCCGAGGCGGGCGGTGCTCCCCGGGGTGAGATTGGAGACCAGGACGTCGGCGCTGTCCAACAGCCGGTGCAGTACCGCCGTCCCTGCCGGGGTCTTCAGGTCCAGGGTCACTGACTCCTTGCCCCGGTTGACCCAGACGAAGTGCGCGGCGAGGCCGTTGACCACGTCGTCGAAGGAGCGGGTGAAGTCGCCGCCCTCGGGGTTCTCGACCTTGATCACCCTGGCACCGAGGTCGCCCAGCGTGCGGGTGCAGATCGGAGCCGACACCGCCTGCTCCAGCGCCACCACGGTGACTCCGGCCAGGGGTCCGGCTGCTGGTTCCACTTCACTCGCCACTGTGCGTGCCTCCGTCGAACCGGGCACGCAGGACGTCCTTGAGGACCTTCTGGCTGGCGTTCTTGGGCAGTTGGTCGACGAAGCGGACATGGCGCGGGGCCTTGAAGTTGGCCATGGCGCCGCGCGCCCAGGCGATTACCTCGGCCTCGGTGGCCTGCTGACCCGGCTTCAGGACCAGGAAGACGCAGCCGACTTCGTCGAGGCGTTCGTCCGGCACGCCGATGACGGCGGCCTCGGCGACCGGCCCGTAGTCGAGCAGCAGCTTTTCGATCTCGGCCGGATAGGCGTTGAAGCCGCCGACGATGTACATCTCCTTCTTGCGGTCGACGATGGAGAGGTTCCCGTCCTTGTCGAGCTGCCCGATGTCACCGGTGTGCAGCCAGCCCTCGGGGTCGACGGCCGCGGCGGTGGCCTCCGGGTCGTCCCAGTAGCCGCGGGTGACGTTGTAGCCGCGGACCAGGATCTCCCCGGGCTGCTCCGCCGGCGCCTCGGCGCCCTGCTCGTCGACGATCCTGACCTCGACGTCGGGGATCGTCCGCCCGGTGGTGCGGGCGACCACGTCCTCGGTGTCCCCGATCCGGGTGGTGCTGACCAGCGCCGTGGACTCGGTCAGCCCGTAGGCGCTGAGCACGATGTCGAAGGACAGCTCCGTCTTCATGGCGCGGATCAGCGACTCGGGGATGGTGGTGCCGCCGGTCATGGAGACCCGCAGTGAGGAGAGGTCGAAGTCGGAGCGCTCCGGATGGTTGATCAGGTCCCGGAAGATGGTGGGCGGTCCCAGCAGCACGCTGACCCGTTCCCTGCTGATCAGGTCCAGCGCCCGGCCGGCGTCGAAGGCGGGCATCGGAATGACCGTCACCCCGTGGACGAAGGAGGCGAGCCAGCCCGCCTTGTAGCCGAAGCAGTGGAAGAAGGGCGGGATGACCAGGAAGGTGTCGGACCGGCGGAAGGTGTACTCCTCGGCCATCCATCCGTAGGCGCGCAGAGTCTGACCATGCGTCAGAATCACCCCCTTGGGGTGCCCCGTGGTCCCGGAGGTGAACATCACGTCGGAGACGTGGTCCGGGGTCAACCGGTCGATCGAGGCCCGGACCCGGGAGACGGGGACGGCCGCGCCGGCGCGCAGGAAGTCGCGCCAGCTCAGCCCGGCCGCGCCCTGCGGACCGTGGATCGTCACCGTTCGCCGCAGCGCGGGCAGTTCGGGATCGGCCCGGGTCAGTTCGGCGATGTAGTCGTTGCCCAGGAACGGCGAGGCGAACAGGGCCTTGGCTCCGGACTTGCGCAGGATGTAGGAGAGCTCCTGCGCCTTGAACCTGGTGTTGAGCGGGACGATGACACCGCCGGCGCCGTGGATGCCCAGTGCGGCGACGATCCACTCCGCCGAGTTCGGGGCGCACAGCCCCACCCGGTCGCCCGGCTCGATGCCCAGCGCCATGGCGGCCTGCACCGCCTCCACCATCCGCTGCTCCAGCTCGCGGAAGCTCCACCGCAGCTCTCCGTCGACGATGGCCGGATCGTCCCCGAAGCGCTCGGCGGCGAGCCGGACGGTGTTGGGGATGCTCAGATGGGTCTGGTCGTACCGCATGCGCTGGCTCCTTTCTGAGGGTTCCTCACCCGGCGGAGGGCAGGCCCAGGACCCGCTTCGCGATGATGTTGCGCTGGATCTGCGAGGTCCCGCCGTACACCGAGGCGGCCCGGGAGTAGAGGTAGTCGCCGAAGAGCGGGCCGCCCCCACTGCTTTCGCCCTCACCGAAGAACTCGCCGGGGAACACCCTCAGCGCCGTCTCGTACAGGCGCTGCTCGGTGCGGGTCATCAGCAGCTTGTCGTAGGACGACTCCGGCCCCGCGGTGCGTCCGGCCAGCCGTTCGGCGGTGCGGCGGCGGGTGTGGGCCACCAGCACCTGGTAGTCCACGTAGCAGCGTCCGATCTCGGAGAGCAGCCCGTCCGGCAGTTCGCCGCGGCGGTCGCGGGCGGAGCGGCGGAGCCGTTCGACCAGCACCCCGTACCGGGAGATGTGGCCGGTGTCGAGCGCGTTGCGCTCGTAGGAGACGGTGGTCATCGCCAGCGGCCAGCCGGTCCCCTCGGCGCCGATGCGCTCCGACTCCTCGATCCTGACGTCGTCCAGGAACAGCTCGCAGAACTCGTCGTCGCCGTTGGCGGCCCGCAGCGGACGCACCGTCACCCCGGCGCGGTCCAGTGGCAGGGCGAAGGCGGAGATCGAGTCGTGCGGCCGGGCCGAGGGGTCGGTCGCCGGGTCGGCACGTTCGGTCCTGGCCAGCAGCAGGCAGAGGCCGGAGAACTGCGCATAGCTGGTCCAGAGCTTCTGACCGCGGACCAGGTAGTGGCCGTCCTGCCGGGTGGCGGTGGTGGCCATGCCGGCCAGGTCCGATCCGGCGCCCGGTTCGCTGAACCCCTGGCACCAGGTGTCCTCGCCGGACAGCATCCGGGGCAGCCAGCGCCGGCACTGCTCCTCGGAGCCGAACTCCAGCAGGGCGTGCGCGAGGTAGCCGATGCGCGGGATGCCGGGTGCTTGGCAGGCCCCCAGCTCGTCGCTGATGGCCACCTGGTGCAGGGTGCTGAGGCCCTGCCCGCCGTACGCCTGCGGAACGTCCAGCCCGACCCAGCCGCCGGAGTGCAGCTGACGGTGCCAGCGGTGCAGGAACACCGGCAGCGGCTCGTCGGCGCCGCGTTCGGGCAGCGGGTGCTCGGCCAGCCAGGCCCGGAACCGTCGGCGCAGCTGGTCCAGATCGGCGGGGTCGCCGAAGTCCAGCGGGGTGTCGGTCGCGGTCGCAGCGGTCACGGTCACGGTCATCGGACGGGCTCCGGTTCGGCCAGGGTGGTCAGCAGGTCGGCCGTGGTCGCCAGGGTGGTGGAGCCCAGCAGGATCCGGCGCAGGTACAGGTGCGCCACGTGCTCCCAGGTCTGGGCGATCCCGCCGAAGACCTGCATGCCGATGGAGACCGCGTCCAGCGCGGAGGCGTTCACCTCGGCCTTGGCGACCCTGGCCGCGGTCAGCGCCTGAGCCGGCGGTTCGTGGTCCAGGCACCAGGCGGCGTACCGGGTGGCGCTGGTGCAGGCCTCGACCAGCACGGTGGCGTCGGCGAGCAGGTGCTGCACCGCCTGGAACGACCCGATCGCGCGACCGTACTGCCTCCGCTCGCGGGCGTAGTCGACGCTCTGCCCGACGAACGACCGTGCCGCGCCCACGAGTTCGCTGCTCAGCAGGGTCAGTGCGTAGGCCTGCCAGTGCATCAGCCGATCGGCGTCCAGTCGGCCCAGGGTCACCGCGGGGGAGTCCGGCGGCACCGAGCGGATGCCGCGCAGCAGGTCGGCGCTGGGGACGGCTGGGCCGAGCGCGAGGCTGGTCACCGTGCCGTCGGGGGCGACATGCAGGGCGCGGTCGGCACCCTCGCAGTCCCAGGCGACCAGGTCGGTGCCCGCCGGCCCCGGGAACCGCAGGTCCGCGGCGAGCGCGATGGTCTGCGACGGGCCGGCCTCCGGTGACACCTGGTCGGGTGACATCTGGTCGCCGATCAGCCGCAGCAGCTCGGGCGCCAGCAGGACGGTGCCCAGCAGGGAGGTGGTCAGCGGCCGGCTGCCGTGCTCCTCGGCCAGCAGGGCGCACTCCTGCACGGTCGCGTCCGGCGGAGTGGAGCCACGCAGCTCGGCCAGCCCCAGTTCGCCCAGCGCCTTCTGGGCGGCGGCCCGGTGCGACGGATCGGGGTCGGCCGACTCCACCCGGAACCGGGTGGCGAAGGTCCGGACCAGATCCCGTACCAGCATGAACTCCTCAGCCTGCACTGCCCGACTCCTGGTTCGTGGTCCGGCCCGCGGCCGATGCGCTGTCGGCGTGCCGCCGGGCCGTCCGTTGCTGCAGTTCGGCGACGATCCGGACGTGGTCGGGGCTGGTCATCGTCAGCTGCTCGGACATCAGCGCCGCCTCCATGCCGCCCCGGGAGAGCTGCTCCATCACCACGGCGAGGGCCAGCTTGGTGGCCCGCAGCGCCTCGACGGGTTGGGCCGCGAGGCGGTGCGCCAGCGCCAGCGCCTGGTCGCGGAGCTCGGCGGCGGGGACGGTGCGGTTGGCCAGGCCCAGTTCGACGGCGGTGGCGGCGGGGATCCGGTCCCCGGTGAACAGGTACTCCTTCACCCGCAGCATGCTGGTGTGCAGCGGCCAGAGGGTCACCCCGCCGTCGCCGGCCACCAGGCCGACGGATATGTGAGGGTCCGCCAGATAGGCGTCCTCGGCCATCAGCACCAGATCGCAGCCCAGGGCCATGCTGCAACCGAGCCCGACCGCCGGGCCGTTGACGGCCGCGACGACGGGCAGCGGGAAGTGCATCATCTGGGTCTGGATGCTGCGGTCGGTGTTGATCGACCACTCCCGCAGCTCCGGATCGGTGTGGTGGCGCCGCAGATGGTCCAGGTCGCCGCCGGCGCTGAAGGCCCGACCTGCGCCGGTGAGCACCACGGCCCGTGCCTGCGGATCCTCGGCGATCTCCCGCCACACCTCGGACAGCCGCCGGTGCAGCTCCTCGGAAACACTGTTCAGCCGTTCCGGCCTGTTCAGCGTGACGATGCGGACGCCACCGTCGGCCGTCACGGTCAGGACAGAGTTCATGTCGCCCATGAGAACCCCATCTCTAATTTTCGATAATGCAATTCTCGCTAGATGCTAGAGGGCTGCCTGAAGCGGAGTCAATGGGGATCACCGACCAGGGGTTGATGGACCGTCAAGTCAGTGGCAAGCAGCCCTTATTGATACGACGACTAGTGAGGGACGTCGCTCCGCAACCATCGCCTGTCGGGCTACGTGGTTGCATCTGTCACCTGTTTCCGGTGCCTGCTCAGTCGCACGCAATGAAAGGTCCTGCCGTGACAGCCACCCGTACGTTCGCCTCCAGCGCTGTCCTGTTCGTTCTCGCCTCCGTCTCGCTGACCGCCTGTACGAGCAGTGGCAAGGCCGCTCTCGCAGCGGGCTCGGCCACCCGCAGTCCGGTCGAGTCGACGACTGTGACCACGCCGCCGCCGTCTCCCGTCGGGCCGCCGTCCCCCGTGGGGTCGCCGTCCCCCGTGGGGTCGCCGTCCCCGGTCGGGTCGCGGTCCAGCGCCGGGCCGACCACGGCCGCGCCCACCACTTCGGCTCCGCGGCCCACCGTCTCCAGCTCCAGCTCCAGCTCCGGCTCCGGCGCGGGCGGCGTGGCGACCACGTCCGCTCGCGCCATCCCGCCGTGCGGGAACGGGGACCTCGGAACCAGCTGGGGCTACGGAACCCAGAGCGAGCCGCTCCAGGCGGAGGCAGTGGTCTTCACCGACATCGGCGACCACGCCTGCACGCTGCGGGGCTATCCGGGCGTGGCCATCGCGGACGCGGGGAGGGTGATCAACGCGACCCGTGTGCTGAACGGGTTCCGGGGCGACCTACCGCCCCTGAGCAGCCCTCCGCTGGTCACGCTGCGCCCTGGTGGCAGCGCGTACGCGGTGGTCGAGTTGCGACTGTACGACGGCCAGGCCTGCTACCCGACCGGTGCCGGCGCGTTCGAGGTCACGGCGCCGAACACCACGAGCACGATCATCCTGGGCACCGGCATCACGATGGGCCGTCACGGCATCTGTTCGAGTCTCGAGGTCAATCCGGTGGCGCCCGGCACCTTCGGCGCCCGCGTCGGCACCTGAACCGTCTCGCGGAGGTCGGCTTCCCGCTACAGGGCCTCTCGTAGCTGGCGGTGGCGGTGGCGGTGCTCGGCCAGGGCCTCGGCGATGGCGGGGTGGCGGCGGACGGCCAGTATGGCGCGCCGCGCGGGGGCCTGCGTCACCCGGTCGGCCCGGTCGCCCCGGACTGCGTCACCAGGCCGGTCTCATAGGCGATGATCACCAGGTGGACCCGGTCCCGTGCCCCGAGCTTGACCAGCAGGCGGGTCACATAGCCCTTGACGGTTCCCATCCCGATGATCAGGCTCTCGGCGATCTCGGCGTTGGACAGGCCGCGGGCGATCAGCGTCAGCACCTCGCGCTCGCGGTCGGTGACGCCGTCGAGTTGGCGTCGCGGCCGGGCGGGTTCGGTCCGGCCGGCGAACTCCTTGATGAGGCGGCGGGTCACGCTCGGGGCGATCAGTGCGTCCCCGGCGGCCACCACGCGGATTCCGCCGAGGATCTCCTCCAGCGACATGTTCTTGACCAGGAACCCCGACGCGCCGGCTCGCAGCGAGCCGTAGACGAACTCGTCGTCGTCGAAGGTGGTGAGCACGACCACACGCGACGCCCCCGAGCCGGTCAGGATGTGGCGGGTGGCCTCGATGCCGTCCATGCCGGGCATGCGGATGTCCATCACGACCACGTCGGGCCGCAGCTCCCGGGCGAGCCGCACGGCCTCGGCGCCGCTTCCCGCCTCACCGACGACTTCGAGGTCGTCGGTGTCGGCGATGACCACCCGCAGGCTGGCCCGGACCAGGGGCTGGTCGTCGACGAGGAGGACCCGGACGCTCGTCATCACGCCGCCGCCGGCACCGGGAGTCGGGCGGCCACCCGGAAGCCGCCCTCCGGGCGCGGCCCGGCGGTGAAGTCGCCGTGCAGCAGACCGACCCGCTCGCGCATCCCGACGATCCCGTATCCGTTCGCGGACGCTGGGCCGCCGTGACCGTGTCCGCCGTGGCCGCGTCCGCCGTCGACGACCTCGATGACCAGGTGCTCGTCGCGGTAGTCCACCGAGACCCGGCAGGACGGCGTCTGGGCGTGCCGCACCACGTTGGTGACCGCCTCCTGGATGATCCGGAACGCCGACAGCTCGATCAGTTCCGGCAGGTTCCGCTGCGCTCCGCGCCACTGCACGTCCACGCGGACGCCGGCATCGGCGGTGGTGGCGGCCAGCTGCTCGACGTCGGCGAGGCCTGGTGCCGGGCCCGGCGTCGGTGCGGTCCCCGTCCCCGTCCCGGGCCCCGTCCCGGGCCCGGCCTCACGGAGCAGTCCGAGCACCCGCTGAAGACCCGTCAGCGTCTCCCGACTGGTGGTCTCGATGGCCGTCAGCGCCTTGCGGGCCTCCAGCGGCTGGGTCTCGATCACCCGGCTCGCGGCCCCGGCCTGGAGCGCGACCAGGCCGGTGCTGTGGGCGACCATGTCGTGCACCTCCCGCGCGATCCGGAGCCGCTCCTCGGTGACGGCGCGGGCGATGGCCTGAGTGCGCACGGTCTCGGCGTGGTCCCGGTTCTGACGGATCGAATTGCCGATGGTCCAGGCGACCACGGCGGTCAGCGCCACCGTCAGCTCCGTCGACTGCTCCACGCCCCACCCGTGGAACAGCCGCACCGCCGCGTAGACGTAGACGACCCCGATGGTCAGGGCCAGGGCGGCGAGTGAGGAGCGGCGCGGGCAGCTGACGGTGATGAAGCCGAGGGCGATGCAGGAGGCCAGCGACTCCTGCAGGGTGAGCTCGGTCAGCCCCATCGCCTCCAGGACCGTCCCGGCCAGCAGCAGGGCCTGCGCAGCCATGGGTCTGCGCCGGAGCAGGATGCAGCCGGCCACCGACATGAGCACGGACACCAGCAGGCACGCCGAGTTCCAGGGGCCCGGGATCAGCAGATCGGTCCTGGCGAGGACCGTCTGCGTGATTCCGCCGGGCCGGTAGATGCGGTACCCGTCCGGCAGGGTGAAGTACCGGAACAGCGAGAACGGCAGCAAGGCGGCCCAGACCAGCGCCACGCACGCGCCGGGCGAGAGCCGCGTGAGCAACGGCGCGGGCGGTGTGGCGGACATGGGGCGAGCGTATCCACGGGCGGGTCGGCTGCCCAGTGGACCAGGGTCGTATGACCAGGGGTGGGCCGTGGCCCGAGGACAGGGACCGCGGTCAGATGTTCCGCGGCGTCGCGGCAGGCAGCGTTGTCCGGGTGATTGAAGCCAAGGACCTCACCAAGCGCTTCGGCGCGACCACCGCCGTCAACAACCTGTCGTTCACCGTGCAGTCCGGGCAGGTCACCGGATTCCTCGGTCCCAACGGCGCCGGGAAGACCACGACCCTGCGCATGATCCTCGGCCTGAACCAGCCCAGCGGCGGAACCGTCACCATCGACGGCCGACCGTTCGCGAGCCACCCGCGCGGGCTGCGGCACGTCGGCGCGCTGCTGGACGCCGACGACGTCCACCGCGGACGCAGCGCGCGGGCCCATCTGTCCGCCCTGGCCCACAGCAACCGGATTCCCCAGCGGCGTGTCGGCGAGGTGCTCGATGAGGTCGGGCTCGCCGCCGTCGCGCGTCGCCGGGTCGGCGGATTCTCCCTGGGCATGAAGCAGCGCCTGGGCATCGCCACCGCCCTGCTGGGCGACCCGCCGGTGCTGCTGTTCGACGAACCGCTCAACGGCCTGGACCCGGAAGGCGTGCTGTGGGTGCGCGGCCTGTTCCACCGGCTCGCTGCCGAAGGCCGGACCGTCTTCGTCTCCAGCCACATGATGTCCGAGATGGAGCACACCGCCGACCGGCTGGTCGTCATCGGCCAGGGCGAACTGATCGCGGCCGAGAGCCTGACCGAGTTCGCGGCCCGCGGTTCCCGGCTGAGCGTGTTCGTCCGCAGCCCCGACATCGCCGAGCTGGCCCCGGTGCTGGCCGCCGAGGGCGCGGCCGTGGTACCGGGGGAGGACGGTACCTGCCGGGTGACCGGTCTGACCGCGGTGCGCATCGGCGAGCTGGCCTTCGAGCACCGGTTCATGCTGCACGAACTCACCGTCCGTGCCTCCTCCCTGGAGGAGGCGTTCATGGAACTGACCGCCGACAGCGTCGAATTCCTGGCAGGAGAGGCCCGATGAGCAGCACCCTGACGACCCCGGACCGGCCGACGCCGGCAGCCCCCGCCGAGCCCGCAGCCCGCTTCCGCGACCTGGTGACCGCCGAGTGGGTCAAGCTGTGGACCCTGCGCTCGACCTATCTGATCGTCGTGGTCACCGTGCTCGCCTGTATCGCGATCGACGTGAACGCGGTGCACAACGACCTCACCTACATCGACCATCCGTTCGTGCCACGGGGGCAGCTCCTGCGTGGGGCCACCACGTCCTCCCGGGTCCTGTACGACCCCCTGGGCAGCAGCCTCAACAAGATCGCCCGTGACCTGATGATGATCGCCTTCGGCAGCCTGGGCGCCATGACGGTCTTCGGCGAGTACAGCAGCGGGCTGGTCCGCACCACCTTCGCGGCCGTTCCCGACCGCCGTTCGGTGGTGGCCGCCAAGCTCTTCGTCGTCGTCACCGTCACGACCCTCGCCGGGCTGGCGATCTCGGCGATCTCGTTCTTCGTCACCCAGGGCATGCTGGCCTCCCGCCATCTCGGCCTCTCGATCGGCAGCCCCGGCGCGCTCCAGGCCGTAGCGGCGTTCGCGCTGATCGCGCCGGTCGCGGCCGTCGTCGGCATGGCCCTGGCCGCACTGATCCGCCACGCGGCGGGCTCCGTCATCGCCGTGGTCGGCGTACTCCTGCTGCTGCCCATGTTCTTCGGCGGCGACCGCTACAAACTGCTGAAGCAGATCGGCAACTGCATGCCCCTCACCGCCCTGGAACGCCTGAAGATCGACCCCGACCCGGCCCTCCACCAGGACCTGGGCAAGTACGCCCCGACCATCACCACAGCCTGGACGGTCCTTGCCGCCTGGGCCCTCATCAGCGCCGTCGTGGCCCTGGTCGTCGTGAGACGGCGGGACGTCTAGGCGCTGAGCGATGGCCGCTATACGAGACAATCCGTCTTTCATGTCGGGATGGATCTATATTCTTGCCGTTCCACGAAGCGAGTGACGAGCGGAGATGCCCCCGATGCCCAAGACGGTTGTCCATGTGTTCCATGACGACGACGACTCCATCGCCACCGGGAGCCGCGTCGCCCAACGGATCCAGGAAGTGGCCGCCGACCATGGCAGCAGCGTCGAGGTCCTCTGCTTCGGACCGGCCCAGCGCAGGCTCTCCGACGACGGCGGATCGGCAGCCGTCGCCACCTTCAACCGGCAGATCGACGAACTCATCGCAGCGGGCGTCGTCGTCGGAGCCTGCATCAACGCAGCCCGCGCCGAGGGCACCGAACCCGCGCTCACGCAACGCGGCCTCACCCTCCGAGTGGCCCGCGACGAGTTCCTGCGGTTCACCCTGGAAGGCGCCACGGTCATCACCTTCTGAGCGGTACGGACCGCCGGACCTACAGCCATTCGCCGAGCTCGGCCGTCACGTAGTCGGCGTAGCGGCGTTGGTAGCGGGCATGGCCGGTGTCGTGGAGATGCTGGGCGATCCAGCGCCCGACCTGCTCCGGGTCTGTCCGCTCGTCCGACGCCGCTCCGCACTCCGACTCGTCGCCGGACACGCAGACGGCGGCGAGCAGCGGCAGGCCGGATGGATCGGGCTTGATCTCATAGTTCCGGAACCGCATGGTCGTTGAGGTACCCATCAGTGCGCCTCCGCTCTCGTCGCTCTGGTCCGGCCGGCCTGTCGCAGGTGTGCTCCCTGCGGGGTGTGGCAGGGGCAGGAGCAGGTGTGCTGCTCCGGGCTCGCGGTGGGGCAGTCGCGGGAGCTGAAGATCCCGGAGCAGATGGCGTGCAGACGGGGGTGGGTGTCGTCGAAGCAGGATCCGGAGCGTCTGCCGGGTCTGGGCTCCTCGGTGCGCGGGGCGGGGTGAAGGCCGATCATCGCCCGCCCTCTGCTACCGCGCTCTCCAGGACGGCCGACAGTTCGTCAGCGGAGTCAGCAGTGCACCGGCCTAACTCGACCATGGGCAGGTCTCGGGCGGGATACCCGCCGCGCAGAGAGGGCGCGGTGATCCCATGGGCTGCCAGGGCTGTGCGGAGCCGCTCGGCGGCGACGATAGCCAGTCGATACGGGTCGGTCTTCAGGTCCTGCTGACTGGCCGTCATGGTGTTGCTCCCCGCTGCCGTGTGGGATTCCTTGAGCAGCACAGTAGGGAAGCAGGGGCCGGCGAACGCGGCTTGATTCGCGGATATTCTCACAGGCCCAGAGCCCGCTGTGCCCGGATGACCAGCCGGTGGGCGTCGGGACCGAAGACGGCGTTGCGCTCCAGCGCTTCCGGTCACGTCTGCTGGCGTGGTGTATTGACGGCCAGTCGGTGATCTGGTTGTGAGGTTAGGCGGTGAGGGCGGTCGGGTCGGTGGTGTCGGTGGGTTGT
>NZ_JOEH01000022.1 GCF_000719095.1 Streptacidiphilus jeojiense
GCCCCAGCCCCACGCCCACGCCCCCGCCGACCACCGCGGCGCCGTCCTCGGCCAAGCCGACCCCGGGCCCCGGCGCCACGGTCAGGGCCTACTACGCCGCGATCAACGCCCACGACTACCGCACGGCGTGGAACCTGGGCGGCAAGAACCTCGGCGGCAGCTACTCCTCCTTCGCCAACGGCTTCGCCACCACCAGCAACGACACCATCACCATCGACAGCGAGAGCGGCGACACTGCCGACGTCCACCTGCACGCCGTCCACAACGACGGCTCCACCGCCGACTACGCCGGCACCTACACGGTGCAGAACGGCGTCATCACCGCAGGCTCGCTCCAACAAACTGCCTGACCAGCCTTCACACAGTGCTGCAGGCAGTTCCGTTCACCGTGAAGGCCGTCGGTGCAGCATTGCTGCCGCTGTAGCCGAAGTTGGCACCGGCGGTGGCGCTGCCGCCGACCGCGAGCGATCCGTTCCAGCCGGCGTTGGCGATGGTGACGGCCCTGCCGCTCTGCGACCAGGTGCCGTTCCAGCCGGTGCCGCTCAGGGTCTGGTTGCCCGTGTAGGTGTAACTGACCTTCCATCCGTTGAGCACACTGGTACCGGTGTTGGTGACGGTGACCGAGGCGGTGAACCCACTGCCCCAGTCGTTGGTGGTGTACGCGACCTTGCAGGTGGCAGCGGTAGTGGCGGTGGCCGTTGCGGAAGCCTTGGCCGTCGCCGTGGGGGTCGCCGAGGCGGAGGCCGAGGCAGAGGCTGAGGCAGAGGCTGAGGCCGCGGTCCCGCTGGACGGGGCCAGCTTCAGCGTGGTGATCGAGTACGCCGGCAGCGTCTGCAGCGTTGCCGTCCCCTGGACGGCAGTCGTGAGCGCGGTGCCGTTCTTCAGGTAGGTGACGGTGGTGACGCCGCCCGAGGCCGGGGTGTAGCCGGTGTAGGCCAGTCCGACGGCGGCCGCGGTGTCCGGGGACTTGTTGATCAGCATGACGTTCAGCCCGCCGTCCGCGGCCTTCACCGCGTGCACCCCGACCAGGGTGCTGGTCGAACTCGCCTTGACCATGGTGTCACCCGGGGAGGCCAGCGCGGTCAGGGACTTCAGGCCGAAGTAGGTGGGGAAGGGCGTCTCGTGCGCGGGTTCGCAGACGCCTCCTGAGCCGCAGGAGCCGTTGGACAGGACGCCTTCGTCCTTGTAGTCGGTCTGACCGTCCACCGTGGTCACCGCACCGGCGCCGTTGTGCAGGTCCCACCAGTCGACGGCGTTGATCCCCTGCTCCAGCCAGGTCATGTAGGTGTCCGGCGCGAACAGCGCCGCAGCCTGGCTGGTGCGCGCCGGCGAGTTGAGCCCGTCGGTCTCGGTCACCGAGACCGCCACGCTCCTGCTGGTGTACTTGGCGATCAGGGCCTTGACGGTACTGGTGGCACCGGCGATGGCGGTCGGCGTCTGCAGCAGCGCGGCGGTACTGCTCGCGGTCGGGTACCAGTGCAGGGAGACGAAGTCGATGGAACCGCCGGCGATGGAGAGCACGGTGTTGTTCCAGTCGGCGCTGTCACCGGAGGCGACGATCCCGTCCGGCCAGTTGCCCGGAGTGGTCAGCACCGCCCCGATCTTGACGGTGGGATCCACCGCCTTCATGGCCTTGGCATAGGCGACCACGGCATTGGCGTAGGCGGTGGGGCTCTTGTCGGCATGGGTGTCGTTCTCCCAGGCGGAGCCGTAGTGCCCGTTGCCGTAGACCTCGTTCCCGATCTCCCAGTGCTTGACGCCGTAGCCCTTGGTGACATTGGCGTAGCTGACCCAGGCCGCCGCCTCCGCCGCGGTGCCGTCCCCGTAGTTCGCGATCACCATCGGATCGGCGCCTACGCTCTTCGCGGTGGCCATGAAGTGGTCGAAGTCGGTGTTGGGCGCGACATAGCCGCTGCCGTCGACGGTGTTGGTCTTCCAGTGGTACATGTCCGAGTAACTGCCGCCGGGGTAGCGCAGTTGGGTGACGCCGGCAGCCTTCATCAGGGTGGTGGCGCTGCTGTCGGTCAGGTACTGGTCGAACACGGCGGTGTTGAGGCCGAAGGCGGTGGCCGGGACAGTGCCCAACGAACTGCCGGCCGCCACCGTGACCGTCGCGGTCGTCGCAGCGCTGGCGTTCAGCGCGAGCGGGATCGCGGCCAGCCCGGAGGCCACCATCAGCCCGCCTACCCCCAGGGCTACCCGCCGATTGAGCCTGGAACGGCGGTGCACGGACCGACCGGAGCGGTACCTCCGGGTTTCGGTCGCGGTCTCGGTTTCGGTTTCACGGGAGGACAAGCGGAGTTCCTAAGCCTCGGGGCCCCGTCCCGTGGTGGAACGAGGCCGCGTCGCCTGCACCCGACAGAAGGATTCGGGTCGCCCGGCGCTGTCGACCTGTCAGTGGTCCGCAGCCCCGGAAAGGTTGCCCCGGACTCCGCCCGATCCAAAGCCCACCGGATCAGAGCAGACGCTTGATCTCCCCCCGGGTTCGGTAGAAGGAGCCCTGGACGGAGGCGCGTACCTCGGTGACCACGTACCTGGCACCCGGGACGCGGATGTCCTTGGGGAACTGCACCCGCCAGGTCGGGTCGAAGCCGGGCGAGACGACGCGTATCCGGGTCCGGCCACCCTCCTGGACGCACTCCACGACCACCCCGTCGGCCACCCCGGACGGGCCGGCCACCGTGGTCTCCAGCTCGGGTGAGGGCAGCACCCGCTCCCACCCGGTCGCCTTGATGTCCGTGGTCTGCGGGAGCCTGCCGCCCTCCGCCTCCCGTACCGCGTTCTCGCTGGCGTCGATGCAGGCCAGCGATCCGTCCGTGGTGACGATGTAGAGCCGACCGTCACGGAACTGCATCGAGTACGCGGAGCCGCAGCCGGTACCGAGCTTCCACAGGCGGGTGCCGTCCGCCGCGAAGCAGTAGACCGAGGAGTGGTTGTCCCCGGCGAAGACGTACTGCCCGTCCGGCGAGGTGGCGCAGGAGAAGACCGCGGCATCGCAGCGGTAGCGGGCACGTTCGCTGCCGTCCGCCTTGGCCAGCCGGTACACCCAGCCACGGCTGGTGCCGGCGAACACCTCGGTCGGCTCCTGCCAGCCGAAGAGCACCCCGCCCTCGGTCGCGACCTGCCACGCCTGGACGCCGTCCCGCGCACCGTACTTGGTCACCCCGTGCGAGTCCCCGTGGTAGACGCCCGAGTCGTCGCAGCGCACCATCCAGGCATGGCTGCCGCGTCCGCCGCGTCGCCACTGGAACTCGTCCTCGTGGTCGACCGTGGTGACCCCGCCCTGCCGGTCGGAGACCCCCAGCACCCCGTCGTGGATGTCCAGCCAGTAGATGTCGACGTCCTCGGCTATCTCGTAGGCCACATGCGGCACCTTGCCGCCCAGGTCGTAGACCCGACCGTCGTCACAGCCGGCATAGATCCAGAAGTCGTCGGCGACGATGCACTTGACGCCGTCCGGCAGCCCGAACCGCCCGGTCACCGCCCCGTCGTGGGTCAGCGTGAAGACGTCGCCGCGCTGGTTGCCGACCCAGGCGTGCTCCTCCCCCACGAAGACGCCGAAGGCCGGAGCGCCCGACGAGAACCGCCACAGCACCGGGGCCTGACGGGCCATCGACCGGCTGCTCACCATCTCGCGCCGGGTCACCGCCCGCCGCTGCCGAACCCCGCGCACGGCAGGCGCGTACCCCTTCCGCACCTTCTCGCCGACCTTGCGCGCAGCGGCGGCAGTCGCCTTGTCGACCGTGGCGTAGGAGGCCGAACGGGTCTGCCCCGGCTCGCCGATCCGACCGAAGGAGATCGTCACGTCCAGGCCCGACTGCCGCACCTCGTAGAACTTGTGCGCTCCTCCCCCATCCTCGGAAAGCTCCAGGTAGGTGGTCGACTCGGTGGAATCAACGGCAGCGGTCATGGCTGACCCTCCTTCGGTGGCAGGCGCGGGGAGCAGGCACAGGAAGCAGACACAGGATCGGTCCGGGTACGGCGCCCGTCCGCCTCGCTGCTGTTGCCAGAACCCTAGAACCCGGCACTGACAATCCGGCCGCAGCAGGTCGGCAGCCATGACCGACCTCCTGCATATGATGCAAGCCGGCAACCCGGAGAGAGGATCGACGCCATGGACGACACCGTGAACGACATCGTGGTGGAGAAGGCCGTTCGGCCCGAACGCGTGCTGTCAGGCCCCTGGTTGGACGTGATCGCCTCGAACCTCGACTACCACCGGGCGACCTTCCTCTGGAAGTGCCAGGGCCTCTCCGACGCCCAGTTGCGGCAACGTGCCGTCCCGACGTCGACACTGACCCTGCTGGGCCTGATGCGCCATCTGCAGGGGGTCGAACGCGCCTGGTTCCAGCGGGCCCTGGCCGGCACGACGCCGCACTTCTTCCCCTACCGCACCTACCTCACCCCCGAGGGCGAGGAGTGGTACGACGAATCCGACCCCACCCCGGCCACCGAGGTCTACGCGGACTACCTGAAGGCCTGCGACGAGTCCCGCCAGTTCTTCACGGACGTGACCGCCGACCCCGGGCGCATCGTGCCCAACCCGGAGTTCGGCGACACCGACGTCCGCTTCGTCCTGGCGCACGTGATCGAGGAGTACGCCCGCCACACCGGCCACGCAGACCTCCTCCGCGAAGCCCTGGACGGCACCACCGGGGAGTAGCGCCGGGGGCCGTTCAAAGGGCCGTTCAGGCGTGGTAGTAACCCAGCAGGTCCACGATCACATCGACCGTGCCGCTACCGGTGTTGGTGAAGGTCACGTATCCACCGACGACTCGGACGGTCACCAGGTTCGGGATCGTCTCGCCTGCGGTCCAGTCGAGATTCGACGTGTTGGGCTGGGCCACTCCGTAGGGGAAGACAGTCAGGTACCCGCCACTACGGGTGTCGGTCACCGTCACGTTGAGCACGACCGCCGTGGCGCCGCTGGGCACCAAGCCGATCTCCGTGTCCAGCACCACCTTCCCGTGCGCCGCGACCGCGGTCTGCGTCTGCCGGGTGTCGAGCAAGCGGACCGGGCCGATGGCGTGGAACGCCGAGGCGGCTGGGCTGGAGCTGTAGTACCCGTAAAGGTCGGCCACGATGTGGACGCTGCCGGGGCTGCCGTTGTAGAGGTCGACCTCGCCGTCGGCTCCGACCGGGACTGTCACGTGATTGGCGATGGTCTCGCCGGTGCTCCAGTTCAGCGCGGATGCCGTCGGCAGCTTGCCTCCGTCCGGGTAGACGGAAAGGAAGCCCCCGCTCCGCGGTGCTGTGACCGTGAGGTTCAGCACCACCGCGGTGGCACCGCTGGACGGCACCGTGCCCTTACCCGCGACCTGCAGCCGGACCGTTCCGTGCGGGGCGACCGCAGTCCTGCCGCTCACGCCGACGGCGATCCGGGTGTCGAGGAGCCGCACCGGGTTCGTCGCCGTGTAGGTGCCTCCGGTCGTGTCGGCAGTGAAATACCCGGACACGTCGGCGACGACATGGGTCGTGCCGATGCTTCCGTTGTAGAAGTCGATCCCACCGTTCGGCGCAGTCGGCACGACCACCTGGTTCGGAATCGTCTCACCGGCGGTCCAGTTGAGGCTCGATGACGTCGGCCGGCTCATGTTGCCCGGATACACGCTGAGAAAGCCCGCTGCCTTGGGCTGCGTGACCGTGACGTTCAGGACGACGGCAGTCGCGGTCGCGGGCACCGGCAGTGCCGACGGCAGGAGGCCATAGGTGGCCTTGGCAGCCAGCGGGGACCGCGGCTTGCCGGTACCTATACCGGCGCGGGTGTCCAGGACCCGGGTGGGGTTGAGCGGGTGGAAGGTCGAAGCCGCACCAGGAGTGTCCGCCGGTGACGGCGGGAAGGGGGCCGGGACGGTCGCTCCGACAGGCTGCTGGACCACGTCGAAGAGCCCGTTCGGGACGACCGAGTCCGCCCCGGTGGCCAGGACCAGATGGTGTCCGATCGGCACCGTAGCCACTGTCTGGGCTCCGAGGTTGTAGTCGAGCCCGAGCCCGTCCGGAGTCCACTTCGGGACCTCGTGGTCAGCAGCGCCCGAGGTCAGCTGTACTGCGACGCCCCCGCCCGTAGCGGACTGGGAGAAGACCTGGTCGTAGCCGCTGACCTTGCGGACGAAGAGCAGCGTCGATCCGTCGGGCGATATGTCCGGCTGGCCCGCGTCGGCGATGAGCGGACCGGGTGTGTGGGTGCCGTGGTCGGTCCAGATGGCGCTGGCCGTCCGACTGCCGTGCTGGAAGTACACCGTTCCCGTAGTGGCAGACACCGTGGGCAGGCTGTCGTCCGCCCCGGTGGTGGCCCCGAACCAAGGGGTCACATTCTCAATCCCGTGCTCGGCATCCAGATTCCAGGATGCCGGTGTGGAGCACAGGTACTGACCCTGTGTCGGCACCCCGCAACCGAAGATGATCGCGGTGCCGTCCCGGGAGTAAACAGGTCCGGCGGCCATGTCCTCGGAGACGCCGTGCCGGTCCGTGCCGTCGGGGTGGCTGGCCTCGATCCCCCCGGATGCGAATTGGTAGGCGATCCACTGGCCGTCAGGAGACCACGCCGGAACCTCGCCCTGATTTCCCTCGGTACCTGCGGATGTCGCCTGGTAGAGGTCGGTTCCGTCCGGGTTCTCGGTGGCAGTGGTCTGCGTATCCGAAGCAGCAGAGACCGCACCGGCCAGCAGCCCAGGGGTTCCCGGCGAAGCGGCCCGCGCTGCCGGCACCACGACGAACGAGGCCAGACCGACCGCAGCCGCAATGAGCGGTATGAACGGAGCCCGCATGAAACGCACCCTTCGGCGCATGCGCATCCACTTCCAAATAGGTGGGAGAGCGTCAGGAACACCTGATGTCGGAGCGGGACGGTAGCCGCTCTTCCGGCGTCCGACACCGGTGCCGCAGCGGATCTTAGCGGTACCTGTGAGCATCGACGGAAGCAGTCCCGCACTGCGCGCCCCGCCCCCGCACACGCCGGGCCACCCCCACCGGCGAACTGGGAACCGTGGGGCCGATCCGTGGCCGTGCATGATGAGGCCATGACCCCGATCCCGATCACCCCGCGCCCGCTGAACGTCTCGGAACGTGCCGTGCTGGAACTCATCCTGTCCGTCGACTTCGACGGCGCATCCGCGCTACGTGCCCAACTCGACCACGTCGAGGTCGTGGCCATCTGGGTGGCCGGGTCACCCAGCATCGACCTGCGCGTCCGCGAGCCGGTATTGCGGGCATCGCTCCCTGCCCGACTGGTACCCGTCGACGCCCAAGTCCTGGACCCGTCCGGGGAGTACATCGGCGAACTGCTGGTGTGGGTCGATGACGGCGCCGTCCTGTCCGGCCTCGAGTACGCCTGGGTCACCGACGAGCCACCACTGCACCTGCCCGCCATCGAGGACATCCACGTCACGGCGGACCAACCGTGACACTGACCGGAAGGGGATCCCGACGCATCGTCGTGGACGACGTCGCCTACCGGTGGCGGGTGCGCAGGAGGCCCACCTACAGCCAGAGCAACGGCTGGGGACAGCAGAGCTACGCAGTCGAGCACGAGACAAACCCTGGAACCACGCTCGTCGTGGAAACAGGACGGGCCCACCCCGGCAACTGGTTCAACCTGACGTCCGCTCCCATCAGACCCGCCCAAGTGGCGGGGAACATCCGCCAAGCCCTCGCCCAGGGCTGGAAGCCAGAGGCTCCCGGTTCCCCCTTCTTCCTCCACCCGCATGCCGACACACCCTAACTGGGGGCGCGCAGGAGTTCGATTCGCACCTGTTCATGCAGCTCAGAGGCTCTTTCAGTAAGAGTTTTGACGGTGGGTCACGATAGAATCAGGGGTGTACGGAGTACCTGGAGGGGGTGGTTGTGGTGGGCTGGTTGGAGGACGGGGATGCGCGGGCGGCGGGGTTGGCGCGGGCGGTGCCGGGGGCGGTGAGTGTGGCCGGGATCGCCGATCTGGAGGGCGCGGCACTCTCGGCGGCGGGGCGGATCGA
Organism: Streptacidiphilus jeojiense; assembly: GCF_000719095.1. GTDB lineage: Bacteria > Actinomycetota > Actinomycetes > Streptomycetales > Streptomycetaceae > Streptacidiphilus > Streptacidiphilus jeojiensis. Next base: position 7,971 of record NZ_JOEH01000022.1, read on the forward strand.
TGCGCTGGTGGCGGTGGCGCGGGCGCGGTGCTGGCTGGAGGCGGTGCAGATCGCCATGCTGGCCGGACTGCAGGAGCAGCCGCTGACCTGCATCCCCGGGCATCCGGATGCGTTGGGGGATTTCCTGGAGACGCAGGAGCAGGTGGCCTGTGCGCTGCGGATCTCCCCGGACACCGCCCGGGGGCGGCTGGTCGAGGCCCAGCAGCTCACCGCCCGCTTCCCGGCCGCGCTGGGGCTGCTGGCGGGCGGACAGGTGCAGATCATGCACCTCAAGGCCCTGCTGGAACACACCGCCGCCCTCGACGACGAGACCGCCACGCGCGTGGAGGCCCTGGTCCTGCCCAAGCTCCCGACCCAGACGGTGGGCGCGGCCCGTAAGGCCATCAGCCGCGCGGTGATCAAAGCCGACCCGGCCGGCGCCGAGCAGCGCCACACCCGCGCCAAGGAGGACCGGCGCACCACCCTTCAGGCGTACCCCGAGGGCATGGCCTGGTACGGCGCCCTGCTGACGGCAGGCGACGCCGCCCTGGTCGACGCCGCCGTCACCGCCCACGCCCACACCCTCGATGCGGACGGCCGCACCCTGCCCCAACGCTGCGCCGACGCCCTGGTCGAACTTGTCTCCAAAACGGGGACAACCTCAACCGCCCCTGCCCCGACCATCATCGTGACCATCCCCTACGACACCCTGATCGGCACCGCCGAAGAACCCGCCGACCTCCAGGGCCACGGCCCCATCACCCCGACCCAGGCCCGCACCCTCGCCACCCGCCCCGGCAGCATCTGGCGCCGCCTACTCACCCACCCCACCACCGGACAGATCCTCAAAACCGACCCCACCACCTACCGCCCCACCGCCGAGGTCACCCGCCACGTGATCGCCCGCGACCCCCACTGCCGCTTCCCCGGCTGCACCCGCCCCTCCCGACGCTGCGACCTGGACCACGCAGTCCCCTTCAACCACACCAAGCCGCACAGCGGCGGGCTGACCACGCCCGACAACCTCATCCCCCTCTGCCGCCGACACCACCTCACCGCGCCAGCTGGCACATCGGCTACCAGCCCGACACCGGCAACGTCACCTGGACCGCCCCCACCGGCCACTCCTACACCGACCAACCCGCGCACCCCACCCAGGCATGACGTCCTGGTCCGACGATCGCCTCGTCAGGTGCGGGGTCGAGGGCAGGTCGGCGGAACATTCCACGACAGTCAAATTCACACCGCGAGGCTGTCACCGTGCCGAGTCGCTTCCCAGCTCCATAGGACATCGGCCTGCCCTACGGTAACTCAGTCCGTGTACTTCTCACTGTCTGTTCGCATGCCTCTGACATCTACTTCGGCAAATCACCCATCAGCCGTCAGAATCGACGAACCGGCTCATCTCGGTACCTGACGTTACGTCAAGTTCCGAAATTCCCAGCCTCCTTGACTCGACCCTGCCAAGGGGTGCAGGCTGTGATGGCAATCTCAAGGGGGTTACCTATGAAGGGATCTCCCTACACGAATGGGGTGAGCAAGCGCCGAGTAGGGCCACCGGCCACCCTCCCGGTCCAGCGGAGCGAAAGGCGGCCGTCTCCCATGCGTGAAATCCTCGGACGAACCCTGGGCATACACCTCGACGGCCCGTCGTACCTCGCCGACTTCAACGAGAGGTTCTGGCGAATCGACCACGAGGGATTCTGGAAACTGGAACGTCTTCAGAACTATCAGGAACCCGGATTCGCGAGCTGGGAGGCGTTCCGCAGCGGCGACTGGGACGGCGCCCTGAGGTTGATCGACGAGCTGCGCCCCGAGTTCGAGCGGCATCTCACCAGGATCCGCGAGGCCGGTTTCGGCCACCACCGTGTACGCGTGGTCGAAGAGCCGATCACCCCCTATGTGCAGTGGGAACTTCACGTCCTGCAGGCCAAGGACCAGTGCGGCGAGGACGTGGCCGTGGTCACCGGCGATCAGATCCGGGCCTTCGAGGAATCGGGCTTGCAACCTGATCTGGTCGTGCTCGGCAGCGACGCGGCGTACGACGTCCACTACACCCGGGACGGGACCCCCGAGGGTGCCACTCTCTTCACCGCCCCAGCTGCGGTCGAGGGAGCCCGTGCGTTCATCCGGCAGCTGCACCAGTCCGGCGAAAAGCTGGAGACGTACTTCCCCAGGAGAGTCGCCGGCCTGGATGCTCCGCGAATGTAGGCGAAGTCTTCAGACCGGTCGTACCAATTGTTGAGCCGACCAGTCCGGTCAAGGTCGCCGGGAAACAATGGAGAGGAAGAGATATGGAGCGTTCGGTCAAGAGCATGGGTGTGGCGGCAGTCGCCGTGGCCATCCTGGCAGGAGGCGCGGGCTCCGCCTTCGCGAGCACAGCGAAGCCTGACGTCTTCTGTGCTGCAGGCAAGGCGTCGCTGGTGAAGATCAGCGACCAGGCACTCGACGTGGGTACGGTCAGCTGCAGTCAGGGTGACAGCAACTGACATTGCCTGCAACGGAATCCGCTGCAGCGAGACTTCGGTGGGAGCGGCTCCCGGGAGCCGCTCCCACTTCCCGCGCACACCTTTCGAGAGGAAGTTCACCGCCTTATGGACGAGGTCGACATACTGTCCTGGCGCCCTCGGCTCAGGGACAGCCTGGTGGTCGAGCAGGACGGAGGGGAACTTTCCTTCATCTCAACCTCTGACCGCCGTGTCCAACGTTTTTCCGCGTCCGAGACTGTTTTCCGGATGATCCCGCTTCTGGACGGGCGGCACACCGTATCCGAACTCCTCGCGTGCCTGTGCGCCGACTCGGAAGAGCTGGCTCATGATGTGTGCAGCGCCTTGGTCACCCTGCGCGAAGAGCGGCTTCTGAGCAAGGTCGCCGGATCGGTCGACGCGAATGCGACAGTCACTCCTGATCATCTTTCCCGGTACGACCGGCAGATCCGGCTCTTCCAAGACTTCTGCGACTCGGATCTCCTGGACTACGAAGAGGGCTTGGCTGCTCAACGGCGCCTCACCTCGGCCAGGGTGCTGGTGTGCGGGATCGGGGGTCTGGGCAGCGTTGTGGCCTCGTCACTCGCCGCCTCGGGTGTGGGCACCGTCATCCTCTGCGACGACGACGTCGTCGAGGAGAGCAACCTCACCCGTCAACTCATGTACTCGGTCGACGACATAGGCAGCGGCAAGGCCGATGCCCTGGCGGCCCGCCTGTCGCGGATCAACCCGTACGTCTCCGTCGTGCCCGAGAAGCGCAAGGTGGAATTCGCGTCCGACATCACCGACCTGGTCGCGGCAGCTGATCTCGTGATCAGCTGTGCAGACCAGCCGAGCGTCACCGAAATGGCGGAGATCATGACGGAGGCATGCTGGCCCCGCACTCCGCACATCATCGGGGGCGGTTATTCCTACCACGTAGGGATAGTGGGCCTCCTGGTCATTCCCGGCGTCACCGCCTGCTGGCACTGCTTGCGCACAGAGGTTGCACACGAGCACGGACGCGACCGAGCCGTTCCACTCATCCCGAAAAGCCGACACGCGGGAATCCTTGGCGCCCAGTCCGGAATCATCGGCAATATGATTTCCTGGGAGGCCATTAGATTCCTGATCGGAATGGGAACTGCGATCTGCAACCGATGGCTGGAGCTCAACTACGGACCCATGTCCTTCAGTGAGCGCATTGTCCCGCGTCGGCCCGACTGCCCGTGGTGCGCTTGACCTCGCCCCCGAACAGAAGCGCCGGTCACCCCACCAAGCCCTCACCTCAACCCCGCACCAGACCCGACAAAGCTACTTGAAACTGGTGCGCCGCCAGGGACTCGAACCCCGGACCCGCTGATTTAGAGCTGGTTTGCAGAAGGTGCTAATTGGGCCAGGAGTCGCCTCCCAGTGCCGTTGAATGCCTTCCGTGCAGGACAGACGACCGTCTCAGGCCCAGACGGTGGCGATGACGACCCCCTGACGAACCGCCGATCGGAGGCAGCGACCACGCTCTGCGGTCCGGAAGCGCGCAGAACCACATCCAGGACCGCGTCAGGAATGCCTGCGTAACTGTGGGCGAACCATGGCATGTTGGCCTCGACGACCGCCCACCGCTCGCGTCCGGAGTCGGGGTCTTGGATAAGGCCGACGTCGACGGCCACCGCGCTGGGCAGCGAGTCGCGTCCGGCTTCCATCAACTCCCGCGCGAAGGCCCGAACCTCGCTCTCATTCCGGTCGCCGTCCAGTGGGGCGGTGTCAAGGTGCCCGTAGCGGGCGTAGCGGCTGCCAGTGACGATCTGCCCGTCGAGCACGAACAGCCGGTACTCGGCAGAGAAGGTCACTACGTCCGAGACGAGGACCGCAGTGTCGGGGCCGATGCGCTCACCCTCCCGAGGCAGGCGGTTCCCATCGGCGTACACCGCAGCGGGGAACTGCTTGTCGCTGGGCGGCTTCACGAAGACCGGACGAGTCACCGCCCATGCCTGCGAAAGCGTGGTCAGCTCGATGCGGCGACCGGTGAACTCCTGGGACAGTCCGACGAGCCAGTCGTCGCCCGGCTCCAGCAACGCCAAGCCGAGACGGCCGATGATCCGGTCTGCTGCGAGCGGTCCGCCGTACCAATGCACATGACGACCCGCCATCGTCTCGACGACCCCAGGGCTGTCCAGCACTACGACGTCCAAGCACCGCCGCGCAGCCGCCTGTGCCAGCAGCATGGACGTGCTGCTCCGCTGCAGCGCAAGCAGTAGTGCTGGCGTAGCGTCCACGCTCACAGCTGCGGTCGAAACTCGTGGACGACCTCGATCAGACCCACGATGTGCCGGTTGAACTGATCCAATTCCTCGGCCGGAATCCACAGTTCCGTGATCGTCTGCCCGCCGGCCTGCTGGACCGGGTAGCGCTCGAGGAACCCGGAGTCCACCTCGAAGCGGGTCACATAGCCGACGCCGGAGGCAGGCACGTTCCAGTCCCGGGCAATCCGGATCGCGTAATCCTCGTTCATGACCGGATAGAAGATCGGCTGCTCAGGCAACCGCGGCGGCCAAGCACACCAACCAGACGCTTCGACCAGGGCAAGTTCCTCGGGGCCGGTCGGACGCCACAACGTCGTCGTGGTCACTGTCCCAGTCATCGCACTCTCCGCGCTTCCCACACATTCAAGTCGGTCGGCTGCTCACCGTAATCCGCATGCAGGGCCTACGGCCAGCGGATATCCCCGTGCTCGCTGGCAGCGCGGCCCGCAACCTTGCGGATCACAGACTCGGGAAGCTCCACAGCAACCGAAACCGCATGGAGCGTCGCGCGCCCCACCCGGTGAACTTCGCCAGCACGGCCTCCGGCGGCCGTACTGGGATGTGCCGGGTCGCTGACGCACGGGGGCACAACTCGGTGTGCTGTTTGATCTGCTGGCACCCACGGCGCCTTTCCACGCATGACCAGCCGGTTTCTCCCGTGACTTTCCACTCGCATGAGCTCTAGCTTGTCGGGATGACTGGAATGCTGCCGTCGTTCAGCTACGTCGGGCCGCCGGACCTGGCGGCGGAGGCCGCGAACGCCGGGGCCACTGGGTGTTGCATCCGAACCCCTGACGACCTGGACCGTTGGGCGGCGACGCTGAGCCCAGCCGAGTTGGACGAGCCGTTCACCTACGTCGTGGCCCTGGCGGGCACGCTGCGACTGGCGCCGCGCCGTAGTGAGCATGTGGCATGCGCCCGCGGTGCGGACGTTCTGGCGGCCGGAGAGATCGCTCTCGCCCGCCGAACAGGTGGCGGCTGGGTGGTGAGTGAGGCCAGCAACCAGTCGACCGGGTACTGTCCGGACCTCAATTCCTGGCCCGCCCTGGCGATTGCCTTGGACCGGATCGGGATCGCGCGACCCGACAGCTTCACGCACGCATTCATCTTTCGCCGCTGCCCGGAATGCGGGCAGGACAACGTGGTCAAGGACGAGGATTTCAGCTGCGCCGTCTGCGGCGGAATGCTGCCGAAGCAGTGGAACCTCGACCCGACCAACGCCACCGCGCTCCGCCCAGTAGCAGCGGTCATCAACCTCCCCGTACCCGATGACGAGAGCGCCGGACAGCTTGCCCAATCCTTGAGGTCCGTGGACAACGAACCCTTCCTGCAAGCGGTTTCGGGACGTCGGATGCGATTGCACCACCGCAGCATCGCCACACTGGTGTCCGGCCCCGACCAAGGCCCGTTCGCACCCGCGAGCGAGCCGACCTGGAGCCTGATGCTTCGCGCCGTCCACCTCAGCTTCGCCGCTCACCTTCCGCTGAGCCTCTCGCCCGACGTGGTGTGGTTCACGGTGATACACGAAGTCGCCGTGCACGTGCAGCTCAACGCCGACCACTACGCCGGCGTCTTCACCGACACGCCCGGCCGCCGCCAGACCATCCAGATCCACGACGACAGCCTGCTTGCCCCGGAGCCGGACTGGAGCCGGTCCATCCATCTAGTCCTCGAACCGCTCCGCGAGAAGCTGGGCGCCGAGGTCACCGACCTGTTCCTGCCCCGCTTCAGTACCACCACCCCCGACGACGTCTCCTCCGCGCTCGTCGCGCTCATGTCCGTGGTCAGCCCCTACTACCGCTTCGCATGGCACTCCTCTTGCGGGATCCCGCGCATCCGCTTGGAAGGCACCGCCGACGACTGGAAGCTCCTGGTCCAGCAGGTCCGCGAGCTAGCGTCCTGGTTCGACGGACTGCGTCCGTGGTTCGACGCGCTCTGCCCGGTACTCGACGAGATCGCGACAACCGCCGCCGGAGGCACGGTCGACAAGGACTTCTGGAGCTCCCTCTACAAGTGGGACTCTCAGTCCGGCGGTGACTACGTGTCCGGCTGGATCACGGTTCTCTTCGCTCACACGCAGACCCCGGCAGGACCGCAGCCCAAGGAGTCCTTCCGCTGGCGCTGTGGCGAGCGCTACCTGGAGAACGCCTTCCCCTCCCACGTCGCCAAGGTTCCGTTCCACTGGACCCGCCCCGAGGAAGCACTCGAGATGCAGTTCATGTCCGGCATCCTCGGCATCGAGCGAGACGGCGACTACCTTCGCCCCCGTCTGGCCCACGCGGTCACCGAACTCCTTCCAGCAGGGGCTGCCCCGCCGACTGGCTCCTCCTCAAGGACTGGACGCACAGCCGACTAGCCAAAGCCGGCTACCAGGCCGCTGACAACGACGCGTGGTGGTCCGGTCAGCACCACATTGTCATGCCGGCGACACCGCGTCCGTGCTCGACGGCACGGCGCAGTACCCGCAGCGGGCCGTCCACCAGGTCATCGAGGTCGTGAGCGGCTCCGCCGGTCATCCCCTCAAGCCACTCCCGGACACGCGCCTCGACGCGGACCCGGCGTTCCGGAGAAAGGCCGAGCGTGGCTTCCGTGCCCGGAAGGGCAGCGCGGGCGCCGACGGCATCGAGCAGAAAGGCACCGCCCCTGCCGGGGAGCTGAGACGTTGCCTCGGGGCCCAGGGCATAGATGAGCGCAGCGAACGGGTCGCCTTTGCGTGTGGAGGCGCAGAAGAGGTCAGTACTTTCGTGTTGGGGGACGAGTTGCAGGAGCTGCTCCTCGATCGCTTCGTGCCGCTCGTCCGGCGGGCGCATCAAGTCGACGGCTTCCTGCAGTCGCAGCGCCTTTTCCGTGGGCACAGGCCCGTGCGGTCCCGGGACGAAGAACGGTTCCTGCTCGCCCCGATCTCTCCACCACGCCAGGTCCCCTCCGCGCTCAACACCATGGCTCCCGAAGGAATCAGCTCCTGGGCACTCCCGCTGCAGGCGCACAACCTCGGCATCTGGCACCACTCCGACCACCCAGAACCCGGTGACGCTCACAACGGTCCCCCTTTCGAAGTCCGCCGCACGCTTTCACGCACCGCTTTCACCGCGGCTCGCTCCGAACTGGACAGTCGTGTGGCGGTGCAGGCGCATGGTGGCTACGCGCTGTTCGAGCTCAGCTCTGACCCGGGCGGGATCGGGACCGTTCGGGCCGGTCACGTGGAAGCCTTGCAGCGGAACGGCATCGGCGTCGACATCGTCAGGGTGGAGTCGGCCCTCCAGCACGAATCCAGCGAACTCCCGGAGTGCTTCCTCGCCCAATTCGAGCGGATGGAACGCGAGCGGGTACGACGGCTGGTCCTCGCCCCACCACGAAACGGACCCGACCGGACGCTCACCCGCCCAAAACGAAGCCTCGAACTCGTACGGGGCACCAATGTTCTCGGCGATTCCGCCGTCCGAGGACAGGCTGAGCGAACGCACCAGCACACCGCCCTCCCAGACCGCGAAGGTGAGAGCGTCCGAGACGCTGTGCATCGCGTGGAAGAACACACGATCTCCGCGCCCCGCCGCGAGCAGATGCGAGGGCATCAGGCTCGGACGATGTCCCATGAGCCGTCGGTCGCAGACGACCTCCACGCCATCGAAGCTCGCCGCGTACGAGGTTCCGTCCGGCGGATACGTGCCCTCCCACAGCGACACGCCCGGCACCGGTTCCACCCCGCACCCCGGATGGACCCGCGCGACCAACGCGGCAGCGGCAACCTCGTCCGATTCGCGCGCCGCCCGAAGGCGGTCAGCAGCACACCCCTCGGAAAAGACCAACATCGCCGACTTGGCACCCACAACGCTTCCCCCTGTCCCTTCCTGCACGGCTCTGCGGAGACTATCCGGCCGGACCGACAACCCAGCGGCAGAGAAAGCAGCCCTGGTCGCACCGCACGCTCCCCTTCCTGGCTGACATCAGCGTGGTATGTCCCCGATGCCTGCAAAGCGCGAAAGTACTACCCGTCGTCGGCAGCCCCGAGCCAGAGCACCGCGCGTTCTTCGTGCCCCGCCGGCTGATCTGTCGTCACTGCGGTCTCGCGAAGGCGCATATGAGCCGCCAGCTGATGTTTTCCCGCACGGCACCGGGCTACGAGGCTTTGGCCGCCGAGTACCTGCCGGCCAGCACCGCAGCACGGTGGACCGCGCACCTTCGGCCGCGCGTCCGCCTGCGGAGGGCTTCGGGATCGAGCCCGCAGCGGCGCAGTTGGGCGGCGGGCGTCATCCCAGTGGGGACAGGTGCTGGGGAAGGCGGCACGGGTGCGCGGATCGGGTTCGGTTGGCGCGCACGATTGCCTCAGACGGCCTGACCGTGGGCCGCACTTCGCACCCATCACAGACCAGGCGAAGCAAAAAGGCGGCCGACCCGTGAGAGGTCGACCGCCTTGTCAGGCATGCCGCTTGGGCATCCTGTGTGTTGTGCGCCGCCAGGGACTCGAACCCCGGACCCGCTGATTAAGAGTCAGCTGCTCTAACCAACTGAGCTAGCGGCGCCTAGTGCCTGCGGCCGTTGCTTGCGCTCTTGCCTGGGCACGACAGAAATACTACCTGACCTGCGGGGGTGCTTCGGACCACCGGGTGGCCGACGGTCGGGGACCGGCCGGTCAGCCTCCGGAGGACTGGGCGCTCTTCGCTGCTCGGACTGCCGCGTGGGCTGCGGAGGCGACGGGGTCGAGGCGGGCCAGGTCGGCCAGGCGGCGGCGGGCGGTGCGGTTGGCGACCGGGCCCGGGTAGAGGCGGCCGGTGAGCTCGCCGGCATGGGCCAAGGCCGCGAGCTGGAGCGAGCGGGCCGGGGCGTTTCCGTTGTCGACCGCGTCGGCGACCAGTGCCCTTCGGGCGGCGGCGATGCTGCTGTCGATCACCGTGTACTCGTCGAACGGGATCAGGCCGAGTACTTTACGGCGGCGCCGGTCCACCAGCCCGGCCTTGGCCATGACCTCCAGGTACACCTTGGACCGGACCCGTCCCGCCCGATTAACGCAGGTGCGCAGTCGTGCCCCGCGCGGGGGCGCGGCCGGGCCCGCCAGGGCTGCGGCCACCGCGTCCAGGCCCGGGTGCCCCAGCGGAGCGCCGCGCAGCAGCACCAGCCGGCCGTTGCCCTCCAGCACCGCCGCCTGCGCCGCCAGCAGCTCCGCGAGGGCCGCGCCGGCCAGGGCGTAGCGGAACTCGCCGGGCTGGCGGATCCGCCCGGTGCCGGGGTCGGCACAGAGCAGCAACAGGTCCTCGGGAAGGCTGGTGGTGGTGCGCCACTCGTCCATGGCGGCTGCATCCCCCGCTCGGGCGGCGGCTGAACATCCGCGTCTGTAGCAGTACGGGAACAGAGGCGGCGGGGTACGGGTTGCCCCCTACGGAGGCAGTCCACGGCCAGTCCGCCGGCTAGGTCAGCAGGCGGACCGCCCACGGAACGCAGCCGTACACCGCCACACCCGCCGTAGCCATAGCCGTCGCCGCAGCCGTAGGAGCACCGCAGTGAGTCAGCAGCCGGAGCCGTCAGTCGCCCCCCTCGCCGCTCAGATCCCCGGGCGACCGCACGGGCGTGCCGAGACCCCGCTGTCGATTCTGGACCTGGCCACCGTCGGCGACGGCTACACCCCCACCCAGGCGCTGGCCGCCACCACCGAGCTCGCCCGCAAGGCCGAGGACTGGGGGTTCCACCGCTTCTGGGTCGCCGAGCACCACGGCATGCCGGGCGTCGCCAGCTCCGCGCCCGCCGTGCTCCTGGCTCATCTGGCCGCCGCGACCAGCACCATCCGGCTGGGCTCCGGTGGCGTGATGCTGCCCAACCACGCGCCGCTGGTGATCGCCGAGCAGTTCGGCACCCTGCACGCGCTGCACCCCGGGCGGATCGACCTCGGCCTCGGCCGGGCGCCGGGCACCGACCCGGCGACGGCCAGGGCGCTGCGGCGCGGGGTGCTGGACGAGACCGCCGACGAGTTCCCGCTGCAGCTCAGCGAGCTGACCCGGTTCCTGGACGCCGACTTCCCGGCCGGCCACCCGTACCAGCGGCTGCGCGCCGTGCCCGGCGAGGCGAGCGCCCCGGGCGGGGGCCGCCCGCCGATCTGGCTCCTCGGCTCGTCCGGCTTCAGCGCGCAGCTGGCCGGGCGGCTCGGTCTGCCGTTCGCCTTCGCGCACCACTTCAGCGCCGGGAACACCGTCCCCGCGCTGGAGCTGTACCGCGACTCCTTCCGGCCCTCCGAGGTGCTGACCGAGCCGTACACCCTGATCGGGGTGGGCGCCGTGGCGGCGGACACCGAGGAGCAGGCACGGCGGCTGGCCGGATCCGGCGCGCTGGCGATGCTGCGGCTGCGCCGCGGGCAGCCGGCGCTGGTGCCGACGCCCGAGGAGGCCGAGGCGCACCCGTACGCCCCGGCCGAGCGCGAGTTCCTCGACGCCTGGCTGTCGAACGTGGTCCTGGGCGGTCCGGACCAGGTCCGGGACGGACTCCTGGAGCTGCGCAAGCGCACCGGGGCGGACGAACTGATGATCACCAGCAACATCCACGGCCATGAGGCGCGGCACCACTCCTACGAGCTGATCGCGCAGGCTTACGGACTGCTGGGGTGAGCCCCACCGGCCCTGCCGGCCCCATCAGCCCCACTGGTCCTGCCGGTCCCACCAGCCCCACTGGTCCTGCCAACCCCACCGGTCCCACCAACCCCACCGGCCCCGGACGATCGCCCTCCCCGCTGCAGCCCCTCGCGGACGAGCGGCTGTCGGCCGCCGGGGTGCGGCTGCTGCTGAAGCGCGACGACCTGCTGCACCCCTCCGTCCCCGGCAACAAATGGCGCAAGCTCATGCCCAACCTCGCCGAGGCCCGGGCGGCCGGTCTGGACGCCGTGCTCACCTTCGGCGGCGCCTACTCCAACCACCTGCGGGCGACCGCGGCGGCCGGACAGGAGGCCGGGCTGCGCACGATCGGAGTGGTGCGCGGGGACGAGCTGGCCGACCGGCCACTCAACCCGTCGCTGGCCCAGGCCTCCGCCTGGGGCATGGAGCTGGACTTCATGGACCGGGCCCGCTGGCGGCGCCGGATGTCCGCCGAGGTGCTGGCGGAGCTGCAGGACCGGCACGGACCGGCCCTGGTGGTCCCCGAGGGCGGCAGCAACGCCGCCGGGGTGCGCGGCTGCCTGCCGCTGGGGCGGGAACTGGCGGAGTCCGAGGCGGAGCTGGTCTGCGTCTCGGTGGGCACCGGCGGAACCCTGGCCGGACTGGCGGCCGGACTGACGCCACATCAACAGGCGATCGGCTATGCGGCGTTGGGGCATGCACCGCTGACCGGGGAGACGGCGGCACTGCAGCTCGCGGCCTTCGGCCGGCACACCGGGAACTGGCGGATCGACACCGGCCACACCTTCGGCGGCTACGGCCGCAGCACCCCGGAACTGCGGGCCTTCGCCGATGACTTCCGTGCCAGGCACGGGATCTCACTGGACCTCAGCTACGAGGCCAAGGCGCTGCACGGCGTCTTCGCGGGCCTGCGCGACGGGACGTTCCGCAGGGGTACGACGGTCGCCATGGTGCTCGCGGGTTGAGGCGGCAGGCCGAGGTCGGCGCCCTGCCTTAAGGGAACATTGGTCTAGTCCTAGGTCTAGGCCACCCTATTGACGACTGGTGGACATCTCCAGCAGTGTGGGCACTGGTACAGACCTTCCCTTCCTCTCCCCCACGAGGAGCCCAGGTGTTCCGCACATCCTCTTCCCGAGTCCTCGCCGCGGTCGCCGCGGCCGGGCTCGCCGCCACCGCGATGGTCGCGATCGGCGGCAGCAGTGCCCAGGCGAGCGTCACCCCTGCCGCCACGACTGCGCTCAGCAGCAACTGGTACGCCGCAGCGCCCTATCTGATGCCGCTGGACAACAACCCGCCGAACCCGGTCGACGTGATGAACGCGACCGGTCTCAAGGCCTTCCAGCTCGCCTTCATCCTCGCCCCCAGCGGCGGCGGCTGCACCCCGACCTGGGGCGGCACCGCCCCGGTCTCCTCCGACACCGCCGTCGCCTCGACGATCAGCAGCATCCGCGCCGCCGGCGGCGACGTCTCCGTCTCCATCGGCGGTTACGGCGGCACCAAGCTCGGCCAGACCTGCGGCACCCCGGCCGCGACGGCCGCCGCGTACCAGCAGGTCATCACCAAGTACGGGCTGCACGCCATGGACTTCGACCTGGAGGAGCCGGAGTACGAGAACACGGCCGCCGTGGCCAACGAGATCGGCGCCGCGCAGATCCTGCAGCAGAACAACCCGGGCCTGTACATCTCCATCACCACCGCCGGCACCGCCGCGGGCACCGGCTGGTTCGGCACCCAGATGCTCAACCAGGCCAAGACGGACGGCTTCACCCCGAACAACTTCTCCATCATGCCGTTCGACGGCGGCTTCAACGGCGCGGCCTCGCAGATCTCGGCGCTGCAGGCGTTCAACTCCCTGCTGATGAGCACCTTCGGCTGGAGCTCCGCCACCGCGTACGCCCACGAGGGCATCTCGATGATGAACGGCCGCAGCGACAGCGGCGAGTACTTCTACCAGTCCGACTTCCAGTCGGTGCTGAACTTCGCCACCAGCAACGGCCTGGCCCGCTACACCAACTGGTCGGTGAACCGGGACCGCCAGTGCACCCCGGCCGACAACAACGGCCAGACCTCCGGCACCTGCAGCAGCGTGACGCAGGGGGCCTGGGACTTCACCAAGTACAGCGTGCAGTTCGCCGGCGCGACTCCCCCCACCAGCACGCCGACAACCGCCGCACCCACCACGGCGGCACCGACGACCGCCGCTCCGACCACCGCCGCACCGACCGGCGGCAGCTGCACCGCAGCGGCTTGGAGCGCCACCGCCACCTACACCCAGGGCAACACGGTCACCTACAACGGCCACTCCTGGACCGCCAAGTGGTGGACCTACGGCGACATCCCGGGCGGATCGGCCGGCGTCTGGACCGACAACGGCGCCTGCTGACGGATGAACCACCCGGCAAGCAGATGACGGTGGGCGGGACCCCGAGGGGTTCCGCCCACCGTCATGACCTGACGACCTGATGACCCAGTGACCTGATCACCCAGTGACCTGATCACCTAGTGACCTGATGACGGGGATACCGTCAGCGGTGCCAGCTGACCGGCGAGTTGTAGCTCGGACGGCGTTCGGGGCGCTGCCACTGCGCCTGCGTCCGGCTCCCCGCGGCGCCCTTGGCGGACCCGGCGGACCGGGACGAGGTGGCGGCGGCACGGGCCAGCAGGACCGCGGTCAGCGCGGCGAGCTCCTCGTCGGCGAGGGTGCCCTTGACGACGCGCACCAGCGGGTCGACCGGCGCGGCGGCCTGCGTCGTGGCCGGAAGGGTGGCGGGTTCGAGGACGGTGGTCATGGCGGGTGCCTCCGGTTACTGGGGCGGGTTGCCGTGCTTGCGGGCGGGAAGGTCGGCGTGCTTGCTGCGCAGCATGTGCAGCGCGCGGATCAGCACATGGCGGGTCTCGGCCGGGTCGATGACGTCGTCCACCAGACCGCGCTCGGCGGCGTAGTAGGGGTGCATCAGCTCGTCCTTGTACTGCTTCACCATCTGGGCGCGCATCGCCTCGGGGTCGTCGGCCTCGGCGATCTGGCGGCGGAAGATGACGTTGGCCGCGCCCTCCGCGCCCATGACCGCGATCTCGTTGGTCGGCCAGGCGTAGGAGAGGTCCGCGCCGACCGAGCGCGAGTCCATCACGATGTAGGCGCCGCCGTAGGCCTTGCGCAGGATCAGCTGGATCCGCGGCACCGTGGCGTTGCAGTACGCGTACAGCAGCTTGGCGCCGTGGCGGATGATGCCGCCGTGCTCCTGGTCGACGCCGGGCAGGAAGCCCGGCACGTCCAGCAGCGTGATCAGCGGGATGTTGAAGGCGTCGCACATCTGCACGAAGCGCGCGGCCTTCTCCGACGCGTGGATGTCCAGCACCCCGGCCAGGGACTGCGGCTGGTTCGCCACGATCCCGACCACCTGGCCGTCCATCCGGGTCAGCGCCACGATGACATTGGTGGCCCAGCGCTCGTGGATCTCCATGTACTGGCCGTCGTCGGCGATCTCCTCGATCACCTTGCGCATGTCGTACGGACGGTTGCCGTCAGCCGGGACCAGGTCCAGCAGCGCCTCGCAGCGCCGGTCGGCCCGGTCCTCGGTGATCTCCACCGGCGGGGTCTCCCGGTTGTTCTGCGGCAGCATCGACAGCAGGAACCGGACCTCCTCCAGGCAGCTGCGCTCGTCGTCGTAGGCGAAGTGCGAGACACCCGAGATCTCGGAGTGCACGTCCGCGCCGCCCAGCCCGTTCTGGGTGATCTTCTCGCCGGTCACCGCCTGGACCACGTCCGGGCCGGTGATGAACATCTGCGAGGTCTCCCGGACCATGAACACGAAGTCCGTCAGCGCCGGGCTGTAGGCCGCGCCGCCGGCGCACGGGCCGAGCATCACGCTGATCTGCGGGATCACTCCCGAGGCCCGGGTGTTGCGCTGGAAGATCCCGCCGTAGCCGGCCAGCGCGGTGACGCCCTCCTGGATCCGCGCCCCGGCCCCGTCGTTCAGCGAGACCAGCGGGGCGCCGGCGGCGATGGCCATGTCCATGATCTTGTGGATCTTCTGCGCATGGGCCTCGCCCAGCGCTCCACCGAAGATCCGGAAGTCATGGGCGTAGACGAAGACCGGGCGGCCGTGCACCGAACCCCAGCCGGTGATCACGCCGTCGCTGTAGGGCTTCTTCGCCTCCAGGCCGAACCCGGTGGCCCGGTGCCGGCGCAGCGGCTCGACCTCGTTGAAGGAGCCGTCGTCCAGCAGCAGTGCGATCCGCTCCCGGGCGGTCAGCTTGCCCTTGGCGTGCTGCGCCTCGGTGGCCCGCTCGCTCGGCCCCGCCAGCACCTGCTCCCGGATGGCCTGCAGCTCGGCGACCCGTCCCCGGCTGTCGCCACCGGTCAGGCCGGTCGGACGCGCCACACCCTGCTCGGTCATCGCAGAACCACCATCTCAGGAAACTCCAAGTCTCTCGGGAACGGCCCGCCGCTGAGGAGGCGGACCAGCCCACCCTTCGACCCTACGAGGGCGACCCCCACCAACCAGGGGTCGATTTCGTACAACACATGACCCGAATAGCTGGCGGAGCCGGACAGGAGCGCACCCGTACCGACCTGCGCCGACCCGGCCGCACGGTGCCGACCAGCGGTTCCTTGCCTATGAGGAAACCTTGGAAGGTTCATCCGGTTTTCACAAAACATCACTAGGGTGCCGCCATGCCCACTCCCAAGCCCACCGACATCCCGCAGCCCTCCGACCCCCGTGAGGACGACTCACCTGCGGTCGAGTCCCCTGCGACGCTGATCCTGAGCAAGGACGACAAGGAAAAGGAGACGGAGGCCGCCGAGCCCGAGTCCAAGACCTGGTCGCCCCGCCCCAACACCGTCCTCAGCCCCGAGGACAAGGACCTGGAGGACCTCTCCGACGACGAGCTCGAGGACCTCGCCTCCGGCGGCGTCTCCAAGGGGATCGCCGCCGGCGCCGTGTCCATAGCGGCGGCCGCCCTGGGCCTCGCCTCGGTCACCGGCACCTGGTTCGGCAACATCCTGCTCGCGCAGGCCCAGCTCCAGTCCCAGGTCGGTGCCACCGGCAAGAGCACCGCCACCCAGCTGGCCGAGGGCTACACCGGCCCCTGGCACAAGGTCGCCGAGATCAACGGCCTGGTCGCCACCATCGCCCTGGTCGTGGCCGGGCTGGTGCTGTTCTCCGGGCGCTACCTCACCGTCCGCCCGCTCCCGAACTGGGTCAAGGCCGTCGCCTGGGGCGGACTGGTGCTCGGCGTCATCGGCCTGTTCATCGCCTTCGGCATGCGCTTCGACTGGTGGACCTACCACATCGTGGTCCCGGCCACCACCAGCTCCAGCACCACCGGCTGACGCCCGTCGGCCTTCCCGAGCCCCCGGACCCGCCCGCGCCACCCCGCGCAGGCGGGTCCTCTGCGTCCGGGACGGGCTCCGGGGCACGGTCCGGCGCGGGCACCCGTGCGAGCCGTGCGGTCACCCGTACGAGCTGACGCGGACGGCGCAGCGCGCGCCCGTACGGGGGAATGCACCCGGCGCACCGCCGTGTCCACCGCGGTCCGGCCCGTCGGATTGTCAGGGTGCGGGTATGACGACGTCCACGCCCTTCGCCACGTCCCTCCGTCGCCCGCACCCGTCACGTCGCCCGCACCCGTCAGGCCGGCGTACGCCGCTGCTGCGCGCCCTGGCGGCGCTCTGCGCCTCCGTCGCGCTGCTCGGCCTGCAGGCCCCGGCCGGGGCCGCCGCCGGGACCGCTCCGGTCGCGGGCGTCCAGTACCAGCAGCTCGCCCACCCGGTGCCGGCCTCGCCGCGCGAGGTGGTGGAGGTGTTCTGGTTCAACTGCGCCCACTCCTACCAGCTGGCCCAGCCGCTGCGGGACTGGGCCGCGCGGCAGGACCCGCCGGTGACCATCCGGCACATCCCGGCGGCGTGGCCGGACCAGCCCCAGGAGATGGCCTACGCGCGGCTCTACTACGCCCTGGACAGGCTGGGGCTGGAGGACCGGCTGGAGCAGGCGGTCTTCCACGCTGTCCGGGACGAGCACTGGGACCTCACCCAGCCGGACACCCTGAGCAACTGGGCCGACATGCAGGGCATCGACTCCACCCAGCTGCTGGCCGCCTGGAACTCGCCCGAGGTCCAGCAGGAGACCCAGGCCGCCCCGGCGCTCCGGGAGAAGTACGACGTGCACGAGATGCCGAGCGTGGTCGTCGGCGGCCGCTACCGCACCTCGCCGTTCATGGTCCCGGACGGGGTGGCCGGCACCGTCCCGACGGTCGACTACCTCCTCCAGCACTCCGTCGCCGAGGCGGCCGCGGCTGCGGCGGCCGCCAAGCAGACCACCGCGGCCGGGAAGCCGGCGGCACCGAAGAAGCCCGCAGCGGTCAAGAAGCCCCGGACAGTCAAGAAGCTCCGGACGGCCAAGAAGCACTGACCCCCGCCCGGGCGCGGCCCGCGCCGCCAGGCATCACCCCTTCGCCTCGCCGCCCGCGAAGTCGTAGCGGCTGGCGTACTCGGCGACGACCCGGGTGATGCCCAGCGGCGGGTGCAGCCGGGTCGGCGCGGTGGTGTGGATCGGGAAGACCACCCGGGGCCGCATCCGCTCCAGCATCCGGTGCAGATGGTCCTGGCTGGCGTGCCCGGAGCAGCCGATCTGCCGCAGCGGGACGTCCAGGGCCTTCAGCCAGTCGGTGAACGGCTCCCAGCGGGGCTCGAAGGGCCCCAGCGGCTCGCCGTTGGCGTGGACGAACACGGCGGCCGGGCAGCCCTCGCCGACCGGCAGGTCCAGCAGCGACGGCAGGTCGTCCGGGTCCGGCACCACCACGTACCGGCCGGGGGCGGTCCGGATGTCGGAGAGCGGGACCTCGGCGGCCGAGTACACCCCGTCGACGCCGATCAGCCGCAGGAACGCGGCGACCGCCTCGGTCCAGACGATCGAGCGCCCGGCGGCCTCGGCGATGCCGGTGAAGGCCCGGACCCGGTCCCGGTCGCGCGGGTAGGCGGACAGCAGCACCAGGCCGGGGGTCCGCTCCAGGGCGGCGGCGAAGTCGCGTTCGACGTCGGACTCGTCCCGCAGCGGGCCGCTCATGTCCCAGCCGAGGGTGGTGCCCTCGGTGGCCAGCACGTCGCAGTCGGCGGCGCGGTCCACGAACTCCCAGGCGCGCTCCGGGTGGTGGCCGTGGAACCGGATGTCACCGGTGAAGGCCAAGGTCCCGGCGCTGGTGCGGACCAGGTAGCCGGAGGCGCCGGGGACGTCGTGGTCCACGGCGACGCACTCGACCTGCATCGGTCCGACCTCGGTGCGCTGCCCGTCGGTGAGCCGCCGCCAGTCCGGGTCGCCGCCGGCCAGGCCGCTGCCGGTGGCGTCCAGCGCCTTCAGCAGGTCCACGGCGTCGGTGTGGGCGTGGACCGGGATGTCGTCGCGGACGAAGCCGGCCAGCCCGCAGTGGTCGATGTGCGGGTGGCTGACGAACACCGCGGTCTCCCCGGTGGGCTCGCCGAGCGGGGATCCCGGGTCGAGCGCCGCCGGGTCGAACAGGCCCGGGATGTGCGGGGCGGTGTTCAGTCGCAGCCGGTCGGCGAGCTCACGGCCCGGCCTGGTCCGGACCGGCAGCCGGAACGGGTCCCGCCCGCTGGGGATGTCCAGGCCGATGTCGAGCAGCACCCGGTGGCCGCCGTCCTCGACCATGATCTTGCTTCCGCCGATGACGCCGAGGCCACCCCAGAACTTGATGGTGACCATGTGTCAACTCGTTTCAGAAGGAAGGGCTTTGAGCAGTGGTGCAGGGGTGGTGGGGGCAGCCGGGGCGGTGGTCGGGACGGCCGTGGCCGCCCACTTCCTGATCGGTTCGAGCAACCCCTCCACCGTGGTGGCCGTCGCGTCGGCCGGGCCATCCGCGCGGCCGAAGCGGTCGATGTAGGCGCCGAAGGCCCCGATGTCGGTGCCGGGCTCAATGTCGTTGCGCCAGTGGTCGCCGATGACGAGGACCCGCTCGGGAGCGAGCCCCGCGGCTCCCACCGTGCCCGAGCCGCCGAGTTCGCGTTGCAGCAGCCGGCGCAGCCCCGCGGGCTTCCCGGTGCCGGCCACCACCTCGTCCACCAGCGGCAGCAGGTCCAGCCGGCGCAGCAGCGGGTCCAGCCCCTCGGCGGGGCTGTTGGTGGCCAGCACCACCCGCACTCCCCCGGCCCGCAGCTGCTGGAGCAACTCCGCATAACCGGACGGGACTTCGAGCGAGCAGGCCTCGCTGAGCATATGCACCCTGGTGTCGGTGAAGGCGGCCTGCAGGGCGTCGGGGTCCACCCCGAGGCGCCGCGCCAGCAGCATCACGGCCTCCCAGCCGTCGATCGCCTCCGGCACCGCCGAGGCCGCCGCGCCCATGGCCAGGTACTGGTCCACGCCGTCGAGCACGATCCGGCGCCGGTCCGGCGCCAACTCCCGTGCTGCGCGCCGGGCGTAGTGCCGGATCGGGTCGTCGCCGCGGTACAGCGTCCCGTCGAAGTCGGTGACCAGCACCGGGGGCGGCAGCGGGGACGGCAACGGGGACGGCAACGGGGGCGGCACCAGGGATGATGTCACCTCAGCCACGGACACCCCCGGCGGCGGACATCGCACCGGTGATGAAGTGGCGCTGCAGCACCAGGAAGAAGCCCAGCACCGGCACCGTGGTGAAGACCACCGCGGCGGAGAGCGCCGGGTAGTCGGTGCCGTCGACCCCGGCGAAGGCGGCCAGGCCGACCTCGACCGGCTGGACGTCCGGGTTCTGGGTCATGATGAACGGCCACAGGAAGCTGTTCCAGCTCGCCATGAAGACATTGAGGGCGATGATCAGCAGCGCGGGCCGGACCATCGGCATCCCGACCGACCAGAGCATCCGCAGCCGCCCGGCACCGTCCAGCTCGGCCGCGTCGAACAGCTCCTGGGGCAGGCCCAGGAAGAACTGGCGGACCAGGAAGATGCCGAAGACGCTGGCCCCCCAGGGCACGATCTGGATCCAGTAGGTGTCCAGCCAGTGGATGTCATTGGCGATCATGTAGTCGGGAATGATCAGCACCGTGCTGGGAACCATCAGTACCGCCAGGACCAGGCCGAACAGCAACCCCCGGCCCCGGAACCGCATCACTCCGAAGGCGAAGCCGGCCAGCAGCGAGGTCGCCAGCGCCAGCAGCACCGTGGCGCCCGCGATCAGCAGGGTGTTCAGGAACAGCCGCGGCCAGGGCGCCGCCGCCCAGGCGCGGGCGTAGTTCCCCCACTGCCAGTGCGGCAGCAGGATGTCCGAGACCGAGCTGGACCGGCCCGCCGAGTTCAGCGAGGTGACCACGACGTAGTAGAAGGGCACCAGGAAGAGCAGGCCGATGACCACCGCCAGGGTCCGGCTCAGGGCCGTGCGCGCCGAGGCGCGGCGCCGGAAGGAGTTCCGGTGCCGCACCTCGGGCTGGAGCAGGGTCGTCACTGGGCGGCCTTCTGGTCGGCGAGCGCCGCGGTCTGGGCGGTGTCCAGCGCCGTCTTGGGGTCGGCGCCCTTCTCCAGCACGTCCTGGACGGCGACGATCTCCTCGTCCTCCGCCTTGGCGACCCAGGAGTAGGGCGGCTCGGCGACGGCGTACTCCAGCGCGGCGACCGCGGTGTTCATGTAGGGGTTCTTCGCCAGGAAGCTGCTCATCAGCGGCAGCGCCTTGCTGGTCACCGGGAGGTAGCCGGTGCTGCTGGACCACTGCGCCTGGCTGGAGGCGGAGGCCAGGAACTGCATGTAGGCCCAGCCGGCCTTCTGCTGGGCGGCACTGGCGCTGGCGAACATCACCAGGTTGGTACCGGTCATGATGTTCGACGGACCGGAGCTGCCGGTCGGCAGCACCTCGGTGCCCAGCGTGAACTTGCCGCCCACCGCCTGGTTCTCGTAGTAGTAGCCGGCCGCACTGCTCATGTCGAAGGCGCCCTTCTTGGCGCCCAGCGCGGTCTCGCCCGGGTAGTTGGTGCCGACCGCGAGCGCACCGGACTTCTTCAGGTCGGCGAGGTAGGCCAGCGACTGGACCGCGGCGGCGCTGTTGAGCTGCGGGGTGCCGTCCTTGGCGAAGTCCGGGGTGCCGTTGGCCGCGGCGAGCGCCTGGAACAGCACGGTGCCGCCGCCGACGCCGGAGGCGGTGGAGCCCGGGTCCACGCTGATCGCGGTGACGCCGTTGCCGGAGACGGCCTTGGCCTCGGTGGCGAACTGGGTCCAGGTGGTGGGCGCGGTCAGGCCCTTGGCCTTCAGCATGTCCTGGTTGTAGAAGAGCACCTGGACGCTCTTGTTGAACGGCCACATCCACAGCTTGCCGTCGGGCAGCTTCAGGTCGTTCTGCACACCGGTGTAGAAGTCGGAGAGCCCGGCCGGGGTGTCGCTGCCCGCATACGTGCTGACCGGCAGGATGGCCTTGGCGTTGGCGAAGGTGGCGGCCCAGCTCTCGTACGCCTGGCCGATGGTGGGGGCGTTGTGGGCGGCGACCGCGGCGGTCTCCTTGGCCAGCAGGGTGCCGTAGTCGGGCTCGTACTCCAGGTTGACGGTGACGTCCGGGTTGGCCTTCTCGAAGTCGTCGGTCAGCTTGACCAGCGTGGACTTCTGCGTGCCGGTGCCCATGATCTGCATGAAGCTGATGGTGGTCTTGCCGCCCCCGGCGGCACCGCCGGTGCTGCTGCCGGAGGTGCTGGAGGACGAACAGCCGGCCAGGGCCGCCACGGCGGTGGCCGCGGCGAGCAGGGCGGTTCCCCTGCCGGTACGGGATATGCGGGACATGGAGGGTTCCCTTGCTGTCTGGTGTCGGGTGTGTGGTGACGGTCGGGGTTGCTGTGAGGGGGGTGACTGTGGGGGGTGGCTGTGCGGGGGTTGCTGTGAGGGCCGGCGCTCAGCCCGCGTCGGCGATCCGTTCTCCGGTGCGCCGCTGGAGCAGGGTGAAGGCCGCGGTGACGATGAACAGGACCACCGCGAGGGCGGCTCCGTAGCCGGTGTCGAACAGCACGAAGGCCTCCTGGTACACGAGGTAGCTGAGGGTGGTGGTCGCGTAGACCGGGCCGCCCTTGCCCATCTCGTAGAACTGGGTGAAGGCCTGGAGCGAGGAGATGCTGGTGATGACGACCACGAAGAGGGTGACCGGACGCAGCTGCGGCCAGGTGACGTGCCAGAACTGCTGCCAGGCGTTGGCGCCGTCCATCTGCGCGGCCTCGCCCAGCTCCGGGGAGATCACCGCCAGCCCGCCGAGGAAGAGCACCACGGTGAAGCCGACCTCGTGCCAGAGGCTGTAGACGATCACCGAGGGCATCGCCCAGGTCGGGGAGAAGAGCCACTGCGAGACCGGCAGGTGGAAGGCCTTGAGCAGCATGTCGGCCAGGCCGAACTGGGGGTTGAAGATCCAGACCCAGGCCAGCGAGGTGGCGACGATCGGAGTGGCGTGCGGGGCGAAGAGGGCGACCCTGGCGGCACCGAGCACCCGGCCGCCGCGCTGCAGCAGCAGGGCGAGGGCCAGCGAGACGGCGGTGCCGCCGATGACCATCGCGCCGCTGAAGTAGAGCGAGCGCCAGGCGCTGGACAGGAAGCTCGGCGTCGTGGAGTCGAAGAGCGCCGAGTAGTTGTCCAGGCCCACGTACCTGGACATGGCGGTGTTCAGCACGTTCCAGTGGAAGGTGCTCACATAGAACGTGTAGGCGGTGGGGCCGATGATGAAGACCGAGAAGATCAGCAGTGCGGGGGCGGTGTAGAGCCACCCCATCGGGCTCTCCCGGGCGCGCTTCACCCGCCCGGGCCGGACCTGGACCGGGACCTGCCCGGCCCTTCGAAGTTCGATGTCCTGCGCCATGAGTCCGCACCCCACGATCGGCCTTGCTCTGTCGTGTGAGAGTGAAACGCGCGTAGATATCGCCTAAATGACAAATGCAGAAACAATGGGTGACGGTCCGATATGAATCCCGAAGATGTGCGATGCTGAAAGGCTCGGCATCTTTCGACTCATCAGCAGAAAGGCCGACCGGCATCTGCCGGTCGGCCAACTTCCTTACTGGTAACTGCTATTGGGAACCCCGGGAAGACACCCGGCAGGGTGGTCCGCTCAGGCGAACTCGGCCAGTCGCGGCCGTACCCCGGCCACCACCAGCAGCAGCCCGGCACCCAGCAGCACCGCGGGGATCGCCGTCCAGCCGTCGAGGTCGCCCGAGGCGTCGTCCACACCGGAGTCGAAGCGGGCCGCCCTGAGATCGGCCAGGTTCTGCAGGTTGAGGCTGAAGTCGTAGTAGGCGAACGCCACCTGACCACGCGTCACACCGGTCAGCTGGACCGCGGCCTGGTCCAGCCGGCCCGCGTCGGCCAGCGAGCGCAGCGTCCGGTCGGAGGCCAGGTAGGCGGCCTCGGTCCGGGTCACCCCGGGCGATCCGGCGTCGCCGGCGGTCAGCGTGTGCAACTGCTGGGCCAGGGTGCCGAAGCCGGAGGCGAGCGAGGGGCGGTACGCGGTGTCGACCAGCCAGCGGCTCTGCGACGCCTCCGCGTCCGCCGCGGCAACCTGGGCCTGGGCCACCGTCGCGCCCGGCGCATAGCCCTGCCGCACCGCGCCGTCCATCGCCGAGGCCGCGCCCAGCAGCGCCGAACCGCCCGCGACCACCACGGACAGCACCGCCGCCGTGGCCAGCAGCAGCGCCGGGTTGAGCATCCGCCGGTGCCGGCGGCTGAGGTCGAGCTGCCACCAGACCAGCAGCAGCAACGCCAGCACCCCCACCGCGCCCAGCAGCAGCGCGCCCCGGCGCGCATTGCCGACCGCCGCGCCCCGGTCCGCGCCGACCTGCTGGTCGGCGGAGGTGAGCAGGGTCCGCACGTGCGGCAGCAGCGACTGCTGCAGCAGCCCCTCGGCCTGGTCGTAGAAGTCCAGCGCGAGATCCGGCGGACGGCCCACCACCGGGTCCTGCTGGCTGGTCGCGGAGTACTCCTCGGTCCCGCTCAGCCCGTCGTAGGTGCCCAGCGAGTCCAGCAGGGCCTGGACGTCCGCCTGCCCCTGACCGCCGGCGGCAGCCAGGGCCGCCAGGTCGTGCCCGACCTGCCTGCGGTCCGCCTGGGCGGTGAGCGCGGCCAGCACCCCGTCGTCGACCAGCGTCGGCGACTGCCCCGGCGCGGCCGGGGTCGAGGCGTAGCCGACCACCAGCGAGTCGGCGTGCTGGGCGTCCAGGTCCGCCAGGGTCCGGTAGAGATCGGCGGCTGCGGTGGCACGTGGTTCGGAGACCGCGGCGAGCCGGTGCAGATCCGCCCTCGCGGTGGCGAACGAGACCAGGGCGGCAACGAGCAGCGCTGCGGTCAGCAGCAGGGCGGCGGCGGCCTGGAGACGCAGTCGCAGCACCGGGGCGGCGGTCTTGGTCACCCTTCGAACGTAGGTATCCAGGACGACGCCGCGGAGACCGTGAGTGGGACGCAGGGTGAACGGGAAGGCACAGCTGGTAGCAAATCTGAGCGTCTGCTGGGGGGCTGGTAAGAGTCGTGTTACATGACTCACTATGGGGCGGTTTCGGGTGTGATCATGGGACCGGCTAGCGTTGTCGACCGGTAGTAAAAAGCAACCGATACTGCAACCGACACTTTCTGTCTGCGGACAACACCATGAGGAGTCACCTTGAGCGAGGTCCTGGACCTTTTCGGCTCCTCGTGGTTCTTCATAGCCGCACTGCTGGCCGTGCTGTCCGACGCCTTCCTGCCGATCGTGCCCAGCGGCACGATGGTCATCGCCGCGACGCTGCAGGCCTCCGAGACGCACACCTCGCCGGTGCTGCTCGGCGTCGGGGTGGCCATCGCCTCCTTCACCGGGGACCTGCTGCTGCTCCGGATCGCCCGCCGCGGAGCCGCCTGGGCGCAGCGGCGGCTGGACCGCAAGCCGGGGGCGGCCGGCGCGGCGGCCTACCTGCTGGAGGCGCTGGAGACCAGACGGGCCCGCACCATCGTCGCGGCCCGGTTCGTCCCCGGCGGCCGCTCCGTGCTCGACCTCGCCGTCGGCACCACCGCCACGCCGCCGCGACGGTTCCTGCGCTGGTCCGCCGTCTCCGCCGCGGTCTGGGCGGCCTACATCGTCGGCCTGGGCTACCTCAACGAGCACACCTTCGACACCAGTTGGCTCAGCTTCGCGGTCTCCTGCGTCGCGGCGACCACGATCAGCGCCGTGATCGCCCGCATGGTGCAGCGCCAGCGCCGCAACGCCCGTGAGGCCGCCACGGCCGCCGCCGACGCGGACGATCACTTGACGACGGCCCCCGTCGCCGTCAGCTGACCACTGCCGTCAGCTCACACTGCCGGTCAGGCCGGCAGCCGCCAGTCGATCGGGGCCAGGCCCAGGTCGGCCAGGCCCTTGTCGATCTGCGAGAACGGACGGCTGCCCAGGAACAGCTTGGCCGACAGCGGCGAGGGGTGGGCGCCCTGGACCACCACATGGCGGTCGGTGTCGATCAGCGGCAGCTTCTTCTTGGCGTAGTTCCCCCACAGCACGAACACCGCCGGCTCGGCCCGGTCGTTGACGGCGCGGATCACCGCGTCGGTGAACTGCTCCCAGCCCTTGCCCTTGTGCGAGTTGGCCTCGTGCGCGCGCACCGTGAGCACCGCGTTCAGCAGCAGCACCCCCTGGTCCGCCCAGGCCTCCAGATTGCCGTGGGCGGGCGCCGGGATGCCCAGGTCCGCGTCCAGCTCCTTGTAGACGTTGCGCAGCGACGGCGGGATCTTCACCCCGCGCTTCACCGAGAAGCACATCCCGTGCGCCTGGTTGTCGTCGTGGTACGGGTCCTGGCCGAGCAGCAGCACCTTCACCCGGTCGTAGGGGGTGTGCTCCAGCGCCGAGAAGACCTGGCCGACCGGCGGGAACACCTGGTGCTCGGCCCGCTGCTGCGCCACGAACCCGGCGAGCTCCTGGAAGTACGGCTTCTCCGTCTCCTCCGCGAGCACCCCGCGCCAGGACTCGGGCAGCACGAACTCATTGACTGACGACATGGCGGTTCCCTCCGAGGTGTACGACCGACGTGCAACTGCACCGTACCGGGCCGCACCGACAACGCCCGAACTCCCCGGCTGCCGCGGCCCGCTGCGGTCCCGCTACGCCTCGGTGCGGAGCTCCTCCAGCCCCGCGGCGACGCCGTCGAGGACGCGCTCCAGGCCCCACTCGAAGGTCCGGTCGGGGTCGGGGTCGTGCTCCGCCAGGGCCACGAACCGGGCCAGCAGCGGGTACTGGCCGGTGGCCAGCACCTCCGTCAGGTACGGGCCGACGCTGCGCCGGTAGCGGTCCCCGTCCAGCCCGGTGCGGCCGGCCACCTCGGTCCTGGCGATCTCGGTGAGCACCACCCCGCGGACGTAGCCGAGCACCGTTCCGGCCAGGCCGGACATCGCGGTGATGTCGAGCCCCAGACCGTCCATCACGCCGAGCAGGTACTCGGTCCTGCGCAGGGTGTTGGGCCCCAGCGGGGGCCTGCTGGCGGCGATGGGCAGCACCCAGGGGTGCCGCAGCATCAACCGCCGGTACTCGACGGCGATCCCGCGCAGGTCGTCCCGCCACCGGCCGGTCCGCGGACCGACGGCGCCCTCCTCGCCCATGACCTGATCGGCCATCAGGTCGAGCAGGTCGTCCTTGGTCTCCACGTAGCGGTACAACGACATGGTCCCGACGCCGAGTTCGGCGGCGATCCGGCGCATCGAGACGGCGTCCACGCCCTCGGCGTCGGCGAGCGCGACGGCGGCGGTGACGATGGCCGGGACGCTCAGCGACGGCTGCGGGCCCCGGCCGCCGGAACGCGAGCGGGCCCAGACCGGCGGCCGCGGGCCCTCCGACCGCGACCCCTCCGGCTCCAGCCCCTCCGGCCGCTGAGCGGACCCCACATCGCGGGCTGCCACCGGCGGCCTCCTCGGCTGTCCCGCTCCCGCACCGTCCAGGGGAGTCGCGTACATGGTACGCAGATACCGGGACCGTATGCAGATACCAGGGCCGTACGCAGGCGCCGGGGCTACCGGGGCCGGGCTACCGGGCCTGGGCGTCCCGCACTCCGCTGAGGTGCGCGTACAGCACCACATTGCCGGTGTACTCGGCCCGCTTGCGATCGAAGGCGCCGCCGCAGGTGATGATCCGCAGCTGGGCGTCCTTCGCCGGCGCGTAGACCTGCGCGGCGGGGAAGGCGGCCTTGGGGTAGGCCTGCACCCGGTCCACCGTGAACAGCGCGGTGCTGCCGTCCAGCCTGGACACCTCGACCGGGGCGCCCGGCTTCACCGCCGACAGGTTCCAGAACACGGCCGGGCCGGTCCTGGTGTCGACGTGGCCGACCAGCACCGAGGTGCCGGCCTCGCCCGGGGTCGCCGAGTCCCGCAGCCAGCCGGCCGTCCTGGGTTGCGAGAAGGGCGGCAGCTCGGGCTGGCCCTTGCTGTCCATGCCCAGGCCCAGCAGCGGCGCGGTCAGCCCGATCGAGGGCATGGCCAGCTGGATCGGGGTGGACCGGGTCAGCGCCGGATGCACGGCCGGGGCCGGCGTGGGGTGCGCCGACGGCCGGGGGGTGGCCCGGACGGCGTCCGAGGCGGTGCCCCGGGCGCTCACCGGGACCGCGTTGACCCCGGTGCCGGAGCCCCCGGCGACCGCCCGGGCCGGCGCGCCGATCCCCAGCGCCGCGCCGCCGACCGACACCACGACCAGGCCGGTGGACAGGGTCGCCAGCGCGCTCAGCACCCGCGGGCGCGAGAGGGAGGACAGGCGCCGGAGCTCAGCCACGGCTGCCCGCGCCCCGTCGTGCGGCGAGCGCCCTGCGGCGCAGCAGTTCCAGCGCGCCCAGCGCCGCCGCACCGGTGACCGCGAGCGCGCCGCGCCCGGTGGCGGTGCCCAGTGCGTCGCTCCCGGCGAGGCCGCGGGTCGCGCCCCAGCCGCCGCCGGTGTCCAGCGCGCCGATCCGGACCACGGTGACCGTGCCGACCGCGACCGAGGTGCCGCTGCACTGCTCGGTGACCGGGTGCGGTCCGGGCTTGGCGTCCTTGGCGACCTCGGCCTCGGCGAACAGCCCACCGTCGGCGGCGAGCCCGAGCTTCACCGGCCCGGCGAAGGCCGTCGAAGTGACCGTCCCGGTGGTGGTACCGCCGCAGTCCGCGAAGGTGCGCACATCGACCGACCCACCGGGACGGGTGAGCGCCGGGGAGACGGTGACCACGTCGAGGGCGCGCAGCACGCCGCGCGGCTCCGCCTTCACCCCGGTGGTGTCGGTGGTGGTCAGTACCGTGCTCCGGGCGGCGTTGTCGGCGGACGAAGCCCCTCCCGCACCGGTGCCGCCCGTACCCGTGTCGCCGAACGTCGCGGCTGCCGCCGGGCCCGCCGCCTGCACGGCGAGCAGCAGCGCGAACGCGGCCACGGCCGCCCCAGCCGAGGCGGTGCGGAGCTTCGCCATCAGGTTTCCTCTCACTCCCGGGCAGCCGAACTGACGCTCCGGCAATTCACCCATATCAATGCAAAATATGACGAACGATTGCCAGAAGTGGGAGGACCTGCGCCATCTGACACACCGTCGGTACCCCAACGGATGACCCCGACGGCCATTCGGACGCGGAGCAGGCCCCCGACCACTGGTCGGGGGCCTGCTCGGATCATGCTCGGATCGTGCTCGGACTCTGCTCGAACGGCGGACCGGGACGTGCCCGGCGCGGCTCAGCTCAGCTCAGATCTCGTCGATCAGCTCCGCGACCGACTTCGCCACCCGGGACGGACGGTACGGGTAGCGCTCGACCTCGGACTGCTGGGTCAGGCCGGACAGCACCAGCACGGTGCGCAGACCGGCCTCCATGCCCGACTTGATGTCGGTGTCCATCCGGTCGCCGATCATGACCGTCGACTCCGAGTGGGCGTTCAGCGCGTTCAGCGCCTCACGCATCATCAGCGGGTTGGGCTTGCCGACGAAGTACGGCTCCACCCCGGTGGCCTTGGTGATCAGCGCGGCCACCGAACCCGCCGCCGGGAGCACCCCCTCCGGGGAGGGGCCGGTCTCGTCCGGGTTGGTGCAGATGAACCTGGCCCCGGCGTTGATCAGGCGGATCGCCTTGGTCAGCGCCTCGAAGCTGTAGGAGCGGGTCTCCCCCAGCACCACGTAGTCCGGGCTGCTGTCGGTCAGGATGTAGCCGACCTGGTGCAGCGCGGTGGTCAGCCCGGCCTCGCCGATGACGTAGGCGGTGCCGCCGGGGCGCTGGCCGTGCAGGAACTTGGCGGTGGCCAGGGCCGAGGTCCAGATCGCCTCCTCCGGCACGTCCAGACCGATCCCGGCGAGCCGGGCGTGCAGGTCGCGCGGGGTGTAGATGGAGTTGTTGGTCAGCACCAGGAAGGGCTTGCCCGACGCCCGCAGCCGGTTGATGAACTCGTCCGCCCCGGGGACGATGGTCCCCTCGTGGACCAGCACGCCGTCCATGTCCGTCAGCCAGGACTCGACCGGCTTGGAATCCGCCACGTCTGTCATCTCCAGTTCCCGTTCCGGTCCAGTTCCAGGAGCACTCGGCTGCCCCGACGATGCGGCCCGACGATCTCCGCCTCCAGCCTAGTGGGGAACGGTCGTGCGAGGCTCGGGCGTCCCGACTGACGGGACGCCGAAAGGCCTAACGGGACAGCAGCAGCCCCGGCAGTTCGGCCACCGAGCCCAGCACCGCCGTCGCCCCGTCCGCCCGCAGCCGGGCGGCGTCGTGGGCCCCGGTGAGCACCCCGGCCACCACGCCCGCCCCGGCGGACGCACCGCAGCGCATGTCGTAGCCGGTGTCGCCGACCACGGCCAGCTCGCTGACGTCGTCGGCGGCGTGCGTGCGCAGCAGCGCGGCCAGCGCCAGGTCCGGGTACGGACGGCCGCGACCGCCCGCGTCGGCCGGGCACAGCGCCAGGTCGACCAGGTCCTGCCAGCCCAGGGCGCCGATGATGCGCTGCTGGGTGGGCCCGGAGAAGCCGGTGGTCAGCACCACCGTCAGACCGGCCTTGCGCAGGTCCCGGATGGCGTCCTCGGCGCCGGGCAGCGGCGCGCAGTGCCCCGCGTCGACCAGCCCGTCGTAGGCCCGCTCGAAGGCCCGGTTGGCCTGCTGCGCCCGCTCCTCCTCGGCGAACAGGTGCCGGAACACCGAGATCTTGCTCTCGCCCATGGTGGTGCGGACGTAGTCCAGCATCCGGTCGTGCTCGGCGCTGACCGGGTCCACCCCGAGGTCCAGTGCCGCCGCCTCGAAGGCCCGCTCCACCAGCCCGCCGTCGGCGACCGTGGTCCCGGCCATGTCCAGCACCACCAGCCTGGTCCGCACCCCGGCGCCGGTCACGTCCTTACCCGTCGCACCCACATCCGTCCCCGTCGCACCCATCACAGCCCCATCTCGTTCGCCGTCGCCTCGCCGATCGCCGGCGAGCCCGTCATCCCGCGCCCGCCCGGGCCGGTCACCAGCCAGACCCCCTCGCGGACCCGTTCCCGGTGCACCACCAGGGCCGGGTCCAGGCACTGCGCGTACACCCCGGCCCAGCGGCGCCGGATCCTCGGCAGCGGCCGCCCCAGCAGGCTGCCGGCCAGCTCTGCCAGATAGGCGTAGGGGTCCTCGACCACGTCGAAGCCGAAGGGCTGGTCGTACTCGTGGGTGTCGCCGACCGTCAGCGTGCCGTCCGCGCGCTGCACCATCAGCAGCTGCATCCGGTGCTCGGCCGCGGTCGGGTGCTGCGGCTGGGCGGCGTTCAGCGCGTCCAGCGCGCCGCCGGCGTAGGCCGGGTAGTAGCGGAAGCTGTCGCCGTCGGCGACCGAGGTGGTCAACTGCCCGTCCAGCGGGTCGGTCTGCATCATCTGCAGCCGGACCCGGCGCACCGGCAGCTCCGGTGCCAACTCGCGGACCAGGCCGCCCAGCCAGGCACCGGTGCAGAGCACCACGGCGTCGCCGCTGTGCAGCTCGCCCCGGTCGTCGCGGACCGAGCGCTCGCCCACCACCTCACGGACCTCGCGCCCGCCCAGGAAGGTGTAGCGGCCGGACTCGCGCAGCCGGTCCTGCAGCGCCCGCTGGGTGGCCCGGGGCTCGACCTGCCCGTCGTGCGGGCTCCACAGGGCGCCCAGGAAGTCCCCGCCCAGGGCCGGGTTGGCCTTGCGGGTCTCCGCCTCGTCCAGCAGCTCCCAGCCGCGCCGGCCGGCGTCGTGCCGGGCCGCGACCTCGGCGGCCACCGCCCGCTCGGCCTCGGTGCGCAGCACCGTGAGCGAGCCACTGGCCCGGAAGCCCACCCCGGGCACCTCCGCGCCGATCTCCTCCCACAGCTGACGCGCCCTCAGGGCGGTGTCCAGATCCGGGCCCTCGGCGCGCCCGCCGACCCAGACCAGCCCGAAGTTACGGACCGAGGCGCCGCGCGCCTGCTGCTCCCGCTCCAGGTGGACGACTTGGTGTCCGCGCCGGACGGCATGCCAGGCATGCATGGTCCCGAGCGCTCCTGCTCCTACGACGATGACTCTCACGGGTCCGACCTTCGATCCTCTGGATGATGCGCCGGGATTGCCTCGGTGAACCAAGCATGAACAAGGCGGCACGTTTGGACTAGACCCGTTATCACTTCGTTATAGAAGGGCGCATCGCGCCCGCGTCCGCCCCCTACTCCCCCGCGCTCAGCTCGGCCGAGAAGCTGAACCGGTCGCCCCGGTACAGCGTCCGCACCCGCTCGAAGGGGTGTCCGGACGCGTCCCAGCTGCTGCGGTGCAGCAACAGCATCGGCAGCGCCGGCGGGGTGCCGATCAGCAGCGCCTCCCTCGGCGTGGCCAGCACCGTCTCGATCCGCTCCCGGCCGCCCCCGGCCACCAGGCCGCAGGCCTCCTTGGCGTAGCGGTAGAACGACGACACCGGGTCGAAGTCGTCACCGAGCCCGGGCAGCAGCGCCACCGGGGCGTAGGTGCTCTCCAGACCGACCCGCTCCTCGTCCGCCAGCAGCACCCGCTCCAGGTGCCACACCTGGTCGCCCTCGGCGACGCCCAGCTCCGCGGCCACCTCGCCCTCGGCTGCGAAGCGCTCCAGCGCGATCAGCCGGCGCCCCGGCAGCCGGCCCTGGCGGCGGACGCCCTCGGTGTAGCTGGACAGCGACAGCGGCTGCTCGATCTTCGGCCCGGCCACCACCGTGCCACGGCCCTGCCGGCGCACCCGTCCCTCCAGCAGCAGCTCGCGCAGGGCCAGCCGCAGCGTCTCCCGGGCCACGCCGTAGCGCTCGGCGAGCTCCCGCTCGGTCGGCAGCGTCCCGCCCTCGCCGAGCTCCACCAGCAGCTCGGTCAACTGGGCTTTGGCGGCATAGTACTTGGGCATCCGCCCGTGCTCCGGCACACCCTCCCGAACGGGGGCGCTGAGCAGGCGGGGGGCAGGGTGGCCGTTCATTCCGTCACCGTACAGCGGCCGGCTGCCGCCGCGGTGGCTACCCGGTCCGCGCCTGCTGGCCCACCAGGTGGCCCCAGGCGATCATCCGGTACAGCGAGGTGAACGCCGGGGTGCAGGTGGTCAGCGTCAGATAGCGGCCCGGGACGGTGTAGCCGTAGCGCGAGCCGGGGTGCAGCGAGCTGTGCGGCACCGCGGCGATGGTGTCCACGTCGCTCTGCGAGGTCTCCGGCAGGATCGAGTCGATCCGGTAGAAGTAGGTCCAGCCCTCGGTCTCGACGATCACCGAGTCGCCGACGCTCAGCCGTTCGAGGTGGCGGAACGGCTCGCCGTGGGTGTTGCGGTGCCCGGCGACCGCGAAGTTGCCCGGCTGCCCGGGCATCGCCGTGCCCGGGTAGTGGCCGATGTAGCCGTGGTTGAGCACGGCGTACTTGTCGACGCCCTCGGCGACCGGGAAGACGACGCCCAGCGAGGGGATGCGGAGCACCGCGAAGGCGCTGAGGTCGCGGCTCATGCTGTCGATACCGCTCCCGCTGGCGCCGCCGACCTGCAGCGGGGCCGGCTTGGCCGGAGCCGCCGCGCCCTTGGATCCGGACCCGGAGCCGGACGCGGACCCGGACCCCGAGGTGGCGGGCCCGGCGGCGGCCGAGGCGGAGGCCCTGGCCCGGGCGTCCGCCTGCCACTGCCGTTCCAGACCGGCGACGGCGGAGCGGGCGCTGGCGTCGGCGGACTGGTTGGTCCACCACAGCTCGTAGGCCGCGAGCAGCACCACCACCAGGCCGAAGGTGATCGCCAACTCGCCGAACCCGATCAACAGCCGCCGCAGCGCCCCGCCGCGCGCCCTGCCGTCCCGGGCTCCGCCGTCCCGAGCCCCGGCTTCCCGGGCTCCGTCCTCCCGAGCCCGCTCTTCCCGCGTCCAGCTCTCCCGCGCTCCGCCTGCCCGCGCCTCGCCTGCCCGCGCCCCGCCCTCCCGCGCCGCTCCGCCCCGCACGCTGCCTCCCGCACGCAAACTGACGACCCGTCAGCTCAGCTCACGGCAGGCTACCCCCGCTGCGGCCACCCCGCCAGGTACCCGTCGATCTCCCCGATCAGCGCACGCTTGCCCGCTCCGTCCAGGAACGAGGCCCGGACGGCCTGCCGGGCCAGCTCGGCCACCCCGGCCTCGTCCAGCCCGAGCAGCCCGGCCGCGACGGCGTACTCGTGGTCGATGTCGGTGCCGAACATCGGCGGGTCGTCGCTGTTGACGGTGACGAACAGGCCCGCCTCGACCATCTGCTTGATCGGGTGGTCCTCGATCCGCTCTACCACCCGGGTGGCGATGTTGGAGGTCGGGCAGACCTCCAGCGGGATCTGGTGCTCGCCCAGGTGGTCCACCAGCCGCGGGTCCTGCATCGACGAGGTGCCGTGGCCGATCCGCTCGGCGCCGAGGAAGCGCAGCGCGTCCCAGACCGTCTCCGGCCCGGTGGCCTCGCCGGCGTGCGGGACGCTGTGCAGCCCGGCCGCACGGGCCC
The DNA here is from genome assembly GCF_000719095.1 of Streptacidiphilus jeojiense. Classification (GTDB taxonomy): domain Bacteria; phylum Actinomycetota; class Actinomycetes; order Streptomycetales; family Streptomycetaceae; genus Streptacidiphilus; species Streptacidiphilus jeojiensis. The sequence continues at coordinate 42,139 of NZ_JOEH01000022.1, forward strand.
GGTCGAAGTACGGCTGGAACTGCGGCCGCGGCACCCCGATCTCCGGGCCGCCCAGGCCGAAGCTGACCAGCCCCTCCGGCCGCAGGTCCAGCGCCAGCCGCTCGGTGATCTCGGCGGACTCGACGCCGGCCTCGCCGGGGATGTCGAAGCACCAGCGCAGCACCAGGCCGAGCTCGGCCTCGGCCGCCTTGCGGGCGTCCTCGATGGCCTCCATGAACGCCTCGCCCGGGATGCCGCGCCGCACCGAGCTGTACGGAGTGACCGTCAGCTCCGCGTAGCGGACGTTGCGCCGGGCCAGCTCCTCGGCCACCCCGTAGGTCAGCGAACGCACGTCCTCGGCGTCCCTGATCAGGTCCACGACCGACAGGTACACCTGGATGAAGTGCGCGAAGTCGGTGAACTCGAAGTACTTGGCCAGCGCCTCCGGGTCGGTCGGCACCGCCGTCCGGCCCTCGTACCGGGCCGCCAGAGCGGCCACCACGGCCGGCGAGGCCGAGCCCACATGGTGCACATGCAGCTCCGCCTTGGGCAGCCCGGCCACGAACGCCTCGATCCCTGTCCCCGCCACTGCCGTGCTCCTTCGCCTCGCGCCTTCAGCCTGATCCGGTCCCCGTCACCTTCTCACGACGGCACTCGGACCAGCCTCAGCCCGGCCTCAGCCCGGCCTCAGACCAGCACGGACACGGTGTGGATTAGCAGTCCGGCGGCCGCGCCGACGACCGTGCCGTTGATCCGGATGAACTGCAGGTCGCGGCCGACATTGGCCTCGATCTTGCGGGAGGCCTCGTCGGCGTCCCAGCCGGCGACGGTGTCGGAGATGATCGAGGTGATCTCGCCGCGGTAGGTGTCGACCACGTACTCGGCGGCGTCCTCCAGCCAGCCGTCCAGCTTGGCCTGCATCTTCGGGTCCGTCGCCAGCCGCCGGCCGAAGCTGCGGATGCCGTCGCGGATCCGGATCCGCAGCTGGCTGTCCTCGTCCTCGGCGGCCTCCAGCACCATGGCCCGGATCGCGGCCCAGGCCGAGGCGATCAGGTCCTGCACCTCGGAGCGGGCCAGCAGGTCGGCCTTGGCCCGCTCGACCCGGGCGATGGTGTCCGGGTCGGTGCGCAGTTCCTTGGCGAAGTCCTCCAGGAAGCTGTCGACCGCCCCGCGCGCCGCGTGGTTCGGGTCGTCGCGCACGTCCACCGCGAAGCGCAGCAGCTCGCGGTAGACCCGGACGCCGATCTTGTTGTCGATGAACTTGGGCGTCCAGCCCGGAGCCTCCTCGGAGATGGTCCGGATCACCTGGTCGCTGTGCTCCTCCAGCCAGTCGTGGGCCCGCACCACGCACAGGTCCACCACGCCCTTGTGGCCGCCCTCGGCCAGGATCCGGGCGAGCATCGCGCCTATCGGCTGGGCGATCGGCTGCGCCGCGGCCCGCCGGGTCACCGCCTCGCCCACCACCGCCTGCACGTCCTCGTCGCGCAGCACCGCCAGCGCCCCGCGCAGCGCGGCGGACGCCTCCCTGGTGACCCGCTCGGCGCTGCCGGGCGCCGACAGCCACTCGCCGAGCCTGCGTCCCACGCCCAGTCCGCGCAGTCGGCCGCGGACCACCTCCACCGAGAGGAAGTTCTCGCCGACGAACTGGCCCAGGCTGCGCCCGAACACGTCCTTCTTGGTGGGGATGATCGCGGTGTGCGGGATGGGCAGCCCGAGCGGATGGCGGAACAGCGCGGTGACCGCGAACCAGTCGGCGAGCGCGCCGACCATCCCGGCCTCGGCCGCCGCCTGGACGTAGCCGGCCCAGGAGCCGGCCCCGGAGTGGATCGCCCAGCTGGTCAGGATGTAGACGATGGTGGCCGCCACCAGGAAGCCGGTGGCGATGGCCTTCATCCGTCGCACACCGCGCTGCTTGGCGGCGTCGGAGGCGGTGTAGCGCACCCCCATCGGCCCACCGGCCGGCCCGACCGGCACGGCGACCGCCGAGGCGGTGGCCCCGGTCGGCGCCGCACCCGTCCCCGTCGCTTCGCCCGTGCGGACGACGTCGGCTTCCTCGACTGGCTTCATTCAACTTCTCCTGGCCGGGTCCGGTCGGCGCTGCCCCGCCAACTGGGGGTCCCGTGGGGTACGGGGGGTCGCTCCCCGGAAAGCTGGAGCACGTCTCCAGTCTGCCCTCCGCACGATCGAAGTCACCGGGTGACCACGGATGACTCCGTCCCTGACTCATCCCTGACTCGACCCCGACCTGTCCCAGCGCCCGCCCCCAGAGCCCCCCGCCCCGGTCACCCGCCCCAGGGCACTCCGTCCGCCTCCAGGTACGACAGCCCCTGCTGCTGCCAGCGCGGCAGCTGGGCCGCCAACCGCTGCCGGAAGTCCCCCCAGCTCCGCCGGGCCTGCGGCGTCCAGGCGACCTCGGCCAGGGCCGGGAGCCTGGGCAGCAGCATGTACTCCAGGTTCTGCACGGTGCCGATGGTCTCGGTCCAGATCGGGGCCTCGACCCCGGCCACCGAGCCGGCCGGAAGGCCCGTCAGATAGCTGTCCGGATTCCAGTCGTAGGACCGCTCCACGCTCAGGTAGCCCGCCCAGGAGCTGCCGATCGGGGTCCGCTGGTCGTACTTCTGGTCCAGGTAGGCCCGGTCCGCGGGCTCCATCACCAGCTTGGCGCCCCGCTGCGCCGCGGCCACCAGCTGCTGCGCCAGCCCGGGCGGCTCCTGGCTCAGCGGGTGCCAGACCCCGAGCAGCCCGGGGGCGTCCTTCCCCGCGCCGGACGCCTCGTCCCAGGCCAGCGGCTGCTTGCCGTGCGCCCGGACGATGCCCGCGGCCCGGGCCATGAAGGTGTCGTAGTCGGCGGCTGACAGGGTGTCGGCCTCGTCCCCGCCGATGCCGAGGTACGGACCGGGCGTCAGCGCGGCCAGTGCGCCGACCACCCGGTCGACAAAGGTGTAGGTCGACTCCTTGCCGGTGCAGATCCGGCTGAACCCGACGTCGACCCCGGTGTACGGCTTGGCCGGGGCGTCCCCGGCGCAGGCCAGGTCCGGATAGGCCGTCAGCGCCGCGTTGGTGTGCCCGGGCAGGTCCACCTCGGGCACCACGGTGATGTAGCGGGCGGCGGCGTAGGCCACGATCGCCCGGTAGTCGGCGGCCGTGTAGTAGCCGCCCGCACCCCCGCCGGTCTGCGTCGACGCCCCGATCCCGGTCAGCGCGGGCAGCCCGGGGACGGCGATCCGCCAGCCCTGGTCGTCCGTCAGATGCAGGTGCAGAACGTTGAACTTGTACTGCGCCAGCAGGTCGACGTAGGCCTCGACGTCCGCGACCGGGAAGAAGTGCCGGGCGACGTCCAGACTGCCGCTGCGCCAGCCGTAGCGGGGCTGGTCGCTGATCCGTACCGCCGGCACCGTCCCGGCGCCCTTGGCCGGCACCAGCTGACGCAGCGTCTGCACCCCGTGGAACAGCCCGGCCCCGGTGGCCGCCGTGATCATCACCCCGCCCGGCCCGGAGTCCAGCCGGTAGCCCTCGGCCCCGGTCCCGGCGCCGGCGTCCAGCCGCAGCACCAGACCGCTCGCGCTGCCCGTCCCCTCCACGGGCAGCGCGAGCCCGGTCACCGGCCGCAGCAGCGCGGCCAGGTCGGCGGCCACAGCACGCGCCGCCGACCCGCCTTCCCCACGCACCACGGTCCCCGCCGTCAGAACATAACCGGGACCACTGACAGCACTGACCTGCGAGGGCAGCGGCACCAGCGCCACCGGCGCGGAGCCGGCCGGCGCCGACACCGCCCCGGTCGCCCCCGTCGCCGCCCCCGTCGCCACGGCCGTCGCCGACCGCGAACTCCCGCCCGCGGCACCCGGGTCGGGCGCCCCGGACGTCCCCCCGCCCGACGAGCACCCGGCCAGCAACAGCACCACCCCGACACCCGCCGCAGCGGCGACCCTCCCCCTGATCATCTCCCGATGGTCCCATTTGGTCCAGACCAATACAAGGAGTGGAGCCGCTTCAACAGGCTGCGGTCCCGATCACGCCCCGGCGACCGAACCCTCCAGGCTGCGTTCCCCCTCCGTCGTGCCGCCGCCGTACATCCGGGCGATGACGTCCTCGATGGCCGGTTCCTTCACCGACAGGTCGACCAGGGGGTAGCGGGCCGCGATGGCCGCCACCAGCGGGGCCGCGCTGTCGGTGGCCGGGAAGGCGAGCCACTGGCGCGGGCCCTCCATCCGGACCACGCGGGCGCCGGGGATGCTGATGGGGTCCGGTTCCGGGGCGGCCAGGTCGACCACCAGGGTCCGCTCGCTGCCGCCGACGTTGTGCAGCCCCTCCAGGCCGCCGTCGTAGACCACCCGGCCGTGGTCGATCACCATCACCCGCGAGCACAGCCGCTCGATGTCGGTGAGGTCGTGCGTGGTGAGCAGCACGGTGGTGCCCGACTCCGCGTTGATCTCGGCCAGGAACTCGCGGACCCGGTTCTTGCTGACCACGTCCAGGCCAATGGTCGGCTCGTCCAGGTAGAGCACCTCCGGGTCGTGCAGCAGCGCCGCCGCGATGTCGCCGCGCATCCGCTGGCCCAGCGACAGCTGACGCACCGGCACGTCCAGCAGCGGCCCGAGTTCCAGCAGGTCGATGCAGCGGTCCAGGTTGCGCCGGTAGCGGGCGTCCTCGATCCGGTAGATCCGCCGCGCCAGCTCGTAGGAGTCGCGCAGCGGCAGGTCCCACCACAGGGTGGTGCGCTGCCCGAAGACCACCCCGATCCGCCGGGCCAGCCGGACCCGCTCCCGGGAGGGGTCGGCGCCGGCCACCCGCAGCCGCCCCTCGCTGGGGACCAGGATCCCGGTCAGCATCTTGATGGTGGTGGACTTCCCCGCGCCGTTGGGGCCGATGTAACCGACCATCTCCCCCGCCGCGACCTCGAAGCTGAGCCCGTCCACGGCCCGCACCTCGCTGCGCTCCCGCTTCAGCCGCCCCACCTTGCGCCGTACCGTGAAGGTCCTGGCCACGTCCTCGACCTCGATGATTGCCATGCCGTCGGTTCCTCTCGCTAGGGAGCCCTGTGGTCCCACGTGCTGATGGATCGTCAACTTCCGGTACTGCGGTACGAGCGGATCCCGGCCCGCCAGGCCAGACCGGCCGCCGCCGCGCACAGCAGCGCGGCCAGCGGCGAGGCGAAGCGGAACCAGCCGGGCACCCCGATCGGATCCGGCAGGCCCAGCAGGTAGAGCGCCGGCAGCCAGTTCACGAACGCCAGCGGGATCCCGTAGACCGCGCCGCGCACCAGGTCGCGGGCGAACACCGAGGGCGGGTACTGGAGCATGGTCGCCCCGCCGTAGGTCACCGAGTTCTGCACCTCGGCGGCGTCCGTGGCGAAGAACTGGAAGGCGGCGCCGGCGACGAAGGCCGACCCGAAGATCACCGTTCCGCACACCACCAGCACGGCCATCACCAGCAGCTTGGGACCGGTCCAGTCCAGCTGCAGCTCCCACAGCGACCAGCCCAGCACCAGCAGGTTCTGCACCACCCGACCGGCCCGGCGCAGCGCGAAGCGGTCCGCGCTCAGCTGCGCCAGCGCCGCGGCCGGACGGACCAGCACCGTGTCCACCGAGCCGTCGCGGACCCGCTGGCCCAGCTGGTCCAGGCTGCCCACCAGCAGGTCGGCCAGACCCAGCGTCAGACCGGAGGTGCCGTACAGGAAGGCGACCTGCGGCAGGGTCCAGCCGCCCAGGGTCGTGGTGTGCTGGAACATCACCGCGATGACCACGAAGTCCAGCAGCGAGGTGACCGCGTTGCCGACGGTGGTGATCCAGAACGAGGTCCGGTAGGCCAGCGAGGCCCGCAGCCACATCCCGGCGACCAGCCGGTACGCACGCAGCGCCTCCCGGGTCCGCCCGTACCAGGGCGGCGGAACGCTCAGCGACTCAGCCACCCTGCACCACCACCTTCCGCACCACCGCGCGCTGGAGCAGCTGCCCGGCCCCCAGCAGCAGCCCGGCCCAGCCCAGCTGCAGCAGCAGCCCCTGCGCGAGCGCCGCACCGGTGCGGCGCTGCAGGAACACGTCCAGCGGGATCTGCACCATCGCCGCCCAGGGCAGCTGCTGCGCCACCGCCGCCAGCGTCGACGGCAGCAGCGACAGCGGCAGCAGGAAGCCGGAGAAGAACATCCCCAGCACCACCGTCACCTGCCGCACCCCGCGCGGGTCCATCAGCCAGAAGCCGGTCAGCGCGGCAAGGTAGCGCAGCAGGAAGCTGACGGTCACCGCGAGGGCGACCGAGACCGTCGCCCCGGCCCAGGTCAGCGCCTGGGCCGCCGGGCTCCCGGCCGGCATCCGCAGGTGGAAGAACAGGCCGCCGACCAGCAGCGGCACGATCCCCCGGCTGAGCAGGTGGTACCCGGCCCGGCCGAGGTCGGCCGACAGCCACCACAGCTGCTGGTCCACCGGGCGGTAGAGATCCACGGCGATGTCGCCGTTGATGATCCTGGCCTCGATGTCGTCCTGGACGCCGCCGCCCATCGCCGCGATCGGCATCAGCAGCGCCTGGCCCAGCCAGACGTAGGTGAGCGCGGCGCTGAGGTCGTAGCCGCCCAGGTGCGGACGGATCTGCCAGAGCGCCTGGTAGGTGTAGGCGATGAAGAACCCGAAGACGGTGTTGGTGAAGACGCCCGCCCAGGTGGCGGCGCGGTACCCGGCGTAGCGCCGGAAGCTGCCCCGGGCCACCGCGGCGTACAGCCGCAGCGAGCCGCCGGGGCGGCCCGAGAGGGTCCGGAACGTCCGGAACGGGGTCGGATCAGGGGGATGGGCCGGGGCGAGTGACTGGGCCACAGGCGTGTCCTTCCTTCAGTAGTCGATTTGTCGACATGGCGCAGCCCACTGCCACCACGGCGTGCGGGAACGCCAAACAGGCCCCTTCCGCGGACACCCGGGGGGTGCGCGCAAGGGGCTTCACGTCGATATGGGGTTGTCAGGCCAGCGTAGCGACCGTCGCGACCCGGTGTCTCCGATTAGTCGGAGTACCGGCGCGCCACAAACGGCCCTATCCATGCCTGTCGGCGGCCGTCCGGCCGACCGGTAAGGCAGTGTGGAACCAGATCCTGCGCAAAGCGCGTCTTAAGGATATTGAGCACAAAGTCGGACACGCGTCGCGCGCGTGACCAGGGACAAGGAGCAGGACGCGGATGAGCAGCGACCCGAAGGGACCTCAGGGAGAGGGCTGGGGCCCCGCCGGAGGCGACGACCCGGACGGTCCCGCCCATCCCATGGACCCGGACACGCTGGAGGCCGAGGACCGCGCCCAGGGCGGCGGCATGGGAGCCGGCTTCCTCGACCGCCGCCGCGCCAAGAAGCAGGCCCGCAAGGCCGCCCGCAAGGCCAAGCCCTGGTGGCGCCGGGCCATCCCCACCTGGCGGATGGCCGTTGGCGGGCTGGCCGGCCTGCTGCTGCTCCTGGTCGGCGCCTTCGTCGTGATGTACATGACGGTCCAGGTGCCCGACCCCAACGCCGCCGCCACCGCGCAGAGCAACGTCTACTACTACGCCGACGGCAAGACCGAGCTCGGCCGCACCGGCGAGACCAACCGGATCTCGGTGCCGATCGACCAGATCGCCCTGAACATGCAGCACGCCGCGGTCTCCGCCGAGGACCGCACCTTCTACACCAACCAGGGCGTCAGCATCCGGGGCACCGTCCGCGCCGCCTGGCAGACCGTCACCGGCAACGGCCTCCAGGGCGGATCCACCATCACCCAGCAGTACGTCAAGAACTACTACCTGACCCAGGACCAGACGGTCACCCGCAAGGTCAAGGAGTTCTTCATCTCGCTCAAGGTCGACCAGACCGAGAGCAAGAACGACATCATGGCCGGCTACCTCAACACCAGCTACTTCGGCCGCAACGCCTACGGCATCCAGGCCGCCGCCCAGGCCTACTACGGGATCAACGCGGCCCAGCTGGACGTCCCGCAGTCGGCCTACCTGGCCGCCCTGCTGCAGGCACCCAGCGCCTACGACGTCGGCACCGCCACCACGGCCGGCAAGGCCGCCGCCGTGGCCCGCTGGAACTACGTCCTGGACGGCATGGTCAAGCTCGGCTGGGTCAGCCAGAGCGACCGCAACGCGATGACCTTCCCCAAGACCAAGGCGCCCGGCGCCACCCCCGGCGTCAGCGGGCAGGCCGGCTACCTGATCGACATCGCCGACCAGTACCTCAACGACAACGACATCATCACCGCGGCCCAGCTCAACGCCGGCGGCTGGAAGATCACCACCACCTTCGTCAAGCAGAACCAGGACCTGCTGGTCGCCGCCGTGAAGAAGGAGTTCACCGACCAGCTGCCGAACACCGCCAAGGCCAAGGACGTCCGCGCCGCCGCCGGCTCCGTCGACCCCACCACCGGCAAGCTGGTCGCCGCGTACGGCGGACCCGACTACGCCACCCAGCAGTTCAACGACGCCACCCGCACCGACATCCAGGTCGGCTCCACCTTCAAGGCCTTCGACCTGGCCGCCGGGCTGCAGAACAACGCCAAGACCCAGGACGGCCGGGCGATCACCCCGTACACCTACTACGACGGCACCAGCGGACGCAGCGTCCAGGGCCTGCCGTCCGGCCAGCACTACGCCCCGCCCAACGAGGACGACCAGGACTACGGCGAGATCACCCTCACCTACGCCATGAAGAAGTCGGTCAACTCGGTGTACGCGCAGGAGGCCGTCGACGCCGGCCTGGACAACGTCCGGAAGACCGCCATCGCCGCCGGGCTGCCTGCCGACACCCCCGACATGAGCGCGAGCAACCCCGCCCTGGCCCTCGGCGTGGCCACCCCCAGCGCCGTCGAGATGGCCGGCGCCTACGCCACCATCGACAACCACGGGGAGCAGATCACCCCCTGGTCGGTCCAGGCGCTCAGCCGCAACGGCACCAACAGGGCGCTGCCCGCGCACCAGACCACGGTGGCCTTCGACCGCACCACCGCCGACGCCGTCACCTCGGTCCTGGAGGGCGTCGTCAGCCCCACCGGCACCGGCTACGTGGCCCTCGACCTGAACCGTCCCGCGGCCGGCAAGACCGGCACCACCGACGACAACAAGTCGGCCTGGTTCATCGGCTACACCCCGCAGCTGGTCACCTCGGTCGGCCTGTTCGCCGAGGACTCCACCACCCACGCCAGGCTCTCGCTGGGCGACGCGGCCGGGGTCACCCGCGTCAACGGCGGGTCCTTCCCGGCCCAGATCTGGACCGACTACATGACCTCGGCGCTGCAGGGCCAGCCGGTCCAGCAGTTCGACCTGAACACCTCGATCGTCGACAACAGCAGCCCGGCCGCCTCGGCCAGTGCCACCGCCCCGGCCACCACCCCGGCGGCCGGCAGCACCGCCCCGGTCGCCCCGGCGTCCACCACCCCGGCGGCGAGCCTCTCCCCGTCGACCGCCCCCAGCACCGCGGCGTCCAGCAGCGGGTCGAGCCCGAGCGCCTCCACCGGCACCAGCTCCAGCAGTACCGGCGGGGCGACACCCTCGGGCATCAGCCTGCCCAGCTTCGCCACGGCCTCCACCCGGGCCGGGAACCAGTAGCTCTGGTTCCCGCGCTCACGGCGTGACGATGGTCAGGGCGTGACGATGCTCAGGGCGTGACGATGGCGAAGTCGGGGTCCGGGCTGTCCAGCAGGGCGAGCAGCCGGCCCAGGACGGCGACGTCCCCGGTGACCGCGACGCCGTCCAGGCCCCGGCCGGCCAGCACACCCAGCAGCTGCGGCTTGGTCAGCGCCAGCGTCAGCCCCGGGACGGCCTCGCCCGGGGCCGGGGTGCCGGTGCGGCGGCTGCGGTGGATCAGGGCGCCGTTGGACAGCTCCAGCCGCCAGGTGTGGCCCTCGTCGGTGAGCTCCAGGTCGATGACGGCGACGGTGTCCCAGGCCCGGGGACCGTCGACCCGCACCGCCAGCGAGTCGATGAGCTGGTCCACCGTCAGGGCGCCGGCCAGCTCCGCGTTGGTCAGGTCGATGGAGGTGCGGGGCACGCCGTCGCGCAGCTCGCGGGCGCCCATCAGGTAGAAGTTCCGCCAGGGCCCGTTCTCGGCGCCGTACCCGAGCCTGTCGTAGACCGCGGCCAGCGCCTGGCGGGCCGCGGTGTGGTCGGGCCGGGCGAACACCGCGTGGTTGAGCAGCGTCGCGGCGAACCGCAGGTCACCGTCCTCGGCGTAGGCCAGCCCCTGCGCCACGGCGCTCTCGATGCCCCCGGCGACGGCGATGTAGCGCTTGGCCTGCTCGACCGGGGGGTGCTCCCACAGATGCGCCGGGTTGCCGTCGAACCAGCCCATGTAGCGCTGGTAGATCGCCTTGACGTTGTGGCTGGTGGAGCCGTAGTAGCCGCGGTTGGCCCAGCCCTGCAGCCCCGGCGGCAGCTCCAGCTCCTCGGCGATCTCACTGCCGGTCAGCCCCTGGTTGAGCAGCCGCAGGGTCTGGTCGTGCAGATAGGCGTACAGGTCGCGCTGCGAGGCCAGCAGCGCGGTGATCCGCTCGGTGCCCCAGGTGGGCCAGTGGTGCGAGGCGAAGGCCACGTCGGTCGCGGAGCCGAACAGGGTGATCGCCTCGTCCAGGTAGTGCGCCCAGATCCGGGCGTCGCGCACCACCGCGCCGCGCAGGGTCAGGATGTTGTGCATGTTGTGGGTGGCGTTCTCGGCCATGCACAGCGCCCGGTGGTCGGGGAAGTGGAAGTTCATCTCCGAGGGCGCCTCGGTGCCCGGGGTCAGGTGGAAGACGATCCGCACCCCGTCCACCGTCTCCTGCTGACCCGTCCGGGTGATGTCCAGCGTCGGCGGGATCAGCGTGACCGTGCCCACCGATGTGGTCTGGCCCAGCCCAGCGCCGATCTGGCCGTCCGGGGCCTTGGGCAGCTCGGCGCCGTACATGTAGACCGACCTGCGGGTCATCGCCCCGCCCGCGTAGACGTTCTCGGCCACCGAGTGCTCCAGGAACCCGGCCGGGGCGATCACCGGGACCGGGGCGTGGCCGTGCGGCAGGACGCCGCGGGCACCGCCGAAGTGGTCGGCGTGGGAGTGCGTGTAGATCAGCCCGGTGACCGGGCGGTCGCCGCGGTTCCTGCGGTACAGCTCAAGCGCGGCCGCCGCCGTCTCGGCGGAGATCAGCGGGTCGATGACGACGACCCCGGTCTCCCCCTCGACCAGGGTCATGTTGGACAGGTCGAGCCCGCGCACCTGGTAGATGCCGTCGGTGACCCGGTAGAAGCCCTGACGGGACGCCAGCCGGCCCTGCCGCCACAGGCTCGGGTTGGCCGTCTCCGGACACTCCCCGGCGAGGAAGCCGTACGCGTCGTTGTCCCAGACCACCCGCCCGTCCGCAGCCCTGACCACACCCGGACTCAGCGCGTCCAGAAACCCGCGGTCGGCGTCCTCGAAGTCATGGTTGTCCGAGAAGTCCAAGTTGTCCATGCACCAGATATAGCCCAGCCGAAGCAGAGCGGCACGGCACGACCCAGCCTCGTCGGGGTCAGTAGTGCCAGTGGTAGCGACCTGACTCCAGGCCGCAGGTGAGCGTGTTGCCGTGGACGTCCACCGTGGTCAGCCCGGCGTCGGCGTCGGGGCAGTACTCCCCCGCACGGTAGTAGCCGCCGTTCGGCGTCAGGATCGGCGCGTTCGGTGCCGGCGCGGGTGAGGACGGCTGGCCGCCACCACCGCCGCCACCACCGCCACCACCGCCCGAAGCGGCCAGCTGGGCTCCGGTGATGTGCCCGGCGCTCACGGTGTAGGTGCCCGTGTAGACCTGATCCGATCCGTCGGACTGGACCGCGTCGAGACGCACGGAGACGGTCTCGCCCTGGCTCCCGGTGACCGTGAGCGTGTCGCCGGCGGTACCGGCGAAGCCGTTGACGAATGCGCCGTAACTGGAGTCGAGATTGTCACCACCGAGGTTCCAGGCGGTGCGGTAGTCGCGCGCATTGATCGCGGCGTAGTAGGCGTTCACGACCTCCACGGCGCTCATCGTGTTGACCGGGGCAGGGGCCTGGGTGGTCGGGGGCGGGGGCGTTGGAGTGGGGGTAGGCGTGGGAGTGGGAGTGGGCGCTCCGGACGGGGTGGTACCGGCGGGAGGCGTCGCGGACGTGGTCGGCGTCAGGCTCTGCGTCGGAGTCGCGAAAACGGTGGTGACCGCAGTAGAAGGCGCGGCAGTTGGTTGACTCGAAGACGAGCAGCCTGCGACCACGGCCGCTGCGAGGCCGACGAGCACTGCTGGAAGTACGTGACGCACAGCGTCACCTCCGCGAGGTTTTCCCCCGTCCGTCCATCATCCGCCCCCGCCCCGATCCACGCGCGGGCTGCGCCTGGACTCCGGCTCACCCCAGACCCACCCGGTCACGGCACGCTCACCCGAAACTGGCCCCGCGACGCCCCTGGTCCACTACGAATGCTCAGTTCTCCGGGAGTAGCAGCTCGCCCACGACCCTGCCGCGGTTCCTCCGGCCGGTCGCACGGAAGCCGAGGCGCAGATAGAACTGTTCGGGGCTGTTCTCGCCCGGCACCCACAACACCGTCAGCCGACGTTGCCCGCGGCGGCGGGCCTCCTGGATCACCGCCTCCACCGCGAAGCGTCCGTAACCCCGGCCCTGCTTGCCGGCCGCGATGTTCAGGCGCCAGATTCGGCAGCGGAACTCGTCGACCGGGCTCCGGGGGTCGAACTCGCCCATGACGAAACCCACGAGCTCGTCGGCGTCGAAGATCAGCCGGGGCCAGGTGGTCGCAGGGTTCACATAGGCATCCGCGAGGGACCACGCGACCGGGTCCACCAGATGCTCCTGGTCAGGCTGCACCCTCAACCGGCAAGCAGCGCCGACGTTGTCCGAGTTGACCGCTTCCAGACGCAGCGACGAAGTCATCCGGCCCCCTCCTCGTCATGGACCGTCAGAGGTAGAGCCCGGTGGAGCCGGTCGCGTCGCCCACCCGCTCGGCTGCCACCGCGTGCACGTCGCGCTCCCGCAGGAGGACATACAGCTCGCCCCGGACCTCGACCTCGGAGCGGTCCTCGGGGTCGTAGAGCACCCGGTCACCGGGCTCGATCGAACGCACGTTCTGACCGATGGCGACGACCTTCGCCCAGGCGCAGCGCTTGCTCAGCTCGGCGGTCGCCGGGATCAGGATGCCGCCGGTGGAGCGGCGATCGCCCTCGGGGCCGTCCGTGCGGACCAGCACCCGGTCGTGCAGCATCCGGATGGGCAGCTTCTCTCCGAAGGATTCGGACGCGGGGGCAGACGATTCACTCACCCCAGGACCGTACACCGCCGCGCCGACGGCGGCCGACCCGCGGGCGCACCCCGTCGGACCGGCGGCGCCACCCCCACCGGACGACCCCGCGCCACTCCCCCGCGCCACCCCCTCGCGGGGGCCGTCGACTCCGGAACTACTTGCGGCGGCGCAGCAGGACCAGCCCCACCACGACCGCCCCGGCGACGGCCGCCACCGGCACGATCCGCTCCTTGCGCGGATTGCCCTTCTCGTCCACGAACTGGGCCCGCACCTGCTCGACGCCCCGGTTGGCCGCCACGAAGGCCTGCCCCACCGTGCGGTCCACGACCGCCTTGGCGTCGGCCTTGGCCTTGCCCACGATCGTGGACGGGTGCACCGCCACGGCCAGCTCGTCCAGCGTCGCCGCCAGCTGCTTCCGGGTCCGGATGATGTCCGCCTCGATCTGCGCGGCGGAACGCCCGTCCGGGCCGCTGTCCTTGCCCCTCGTGCCGACGACCTCGCCCACGAGTCCACCTTCCTCCGCTACCCGCTCCACCTGTGCACCTGACGGACAGTTTGGCAGGTCCCGTCACGCCGCGCGCAGCGGCACCCCGGTCTCCCGCCGCACTGTCGCACCCGGGCGGTACGTTCTTCTGGGCACGACCTTCCCCGCCCCCGTAAGAGTCACGCACCAGCAGGAGCACCCATGACGGACCAGCAGACCAAGCTGCAGGCCGGCGACACCGCCCCGGCCTTCACCCTCCCGGACGCCGACGGCAAGCCGGTCTCCCTGGCCGACCACCTCGGCCGCAAGGTCGTCGTCTACTTCTACCCGGCCGCGCTCACCCCCGGCTGCACCAAGCAGGCCTGCGACTTCACCGACAACCTGGACCTGCTCGCGAGCGCCGGCTACGACGTGATCGGCGTCTCCCCGGACAAGCCCGAGAAGCTCGGCAAGTTCCGCGAGAAGGAGCACCTCAAGGTCACCCTGGTGGCGGACCCAGAGAAGGAGGTACTGAAGGCCTACGGGGCCTTCGGCGAGAAGACCATGTACGGGAAGACCGTCACCGGCGTGATCCGCTCCACCTTCGTCGTGGACGAGGCCGGCAAGGTCGAGCACGCCTTCTACAACGTCAAGGCCACCGGGCACGTCGCCAAGCTGATCCGCGACCTCAAGATCGGCTGACACTCCGGTCGACTCGGGCCCCCGGACACGGCGAGGGGCGGCACACCCGTCCGGGTGCACCGCCCCTCCCTGCGCCGAACCGCTCGGCTACTGCATGGAGCTGTTCATCGTGTTGATCAGCGAGCCGCTGGCGTCGTCACCCTCGAAGGAGAAGGCGAAGATGCCGCCCAGCCCCTTGGACGTGGCGTAGGCGCCGCGCGCGGTGATCGCCTGCGGGGTGTCGCCGGTGTAGAAGTTGGTGCCGTCGTAGATCCAGGAGCTCTGCGTGGTCGCGTCCCAGTGGACGGTGCTGCCGGTGGTCACACCCTTGGCCACCAGCTCCTTCCAGTCCGCGATGCCCGCCTGCTGGGTGTAGGTCTGCGCCGGGCTGGCCCCGGTCGCCGACTGGTAGAGGCCGTAGTTGCTGCCGGCCGGCACCCCGGTCCAGCCGCGGAAGTAGAACGGCACGCCCAGCACCAGCTTGCTCGCCGGGAAGCCGCCGGTGATCCCGTACACCGAGGAACCGGTGGTGTACGCCTTGATGGTGTTGTCGATGTTGTACTTCTCGGTCCCGGGCGCGATCACCGCGCTCGGGTCGGCGGAGGTGTCGTGGATCGGGTCCTGGAAGTTGGTCGGACCCGTCGACTCCCAGGCACCGTGCATGTCGTAGCTCATGATGTTGCCGTAGTCCAGGGACTGGGCGATCTGCGCGGGCTGGATCAGCGCGATCTTGTCCTGGCCGCTGGGCAGCGCCGCGGTCAGCAGGTAGTGCTTGCCGATGCTCGCGCCGTAGGCGTCCAGCTCGCTGCGGAACTCGGCCAGCAGCGCCGTGTAGTTGGCGGTGTCGGCGGCCGAGGTGTGGTTGCCGGTGTGGCCGCCCGCCGAGGCCGGGTACTCCCAGTCGATGTCGATGCCGTCGAACAGCCCCGCGATGGCGGCGGTGCCGCCGGAGGCGTCACCGGAGACACCGGTCGGCAGGTTGCCCTTGATGAACATGTTGATGCAGGAGGAGACGAAGGCCTTCCTGGAGGCGTCGGTGGCCGCCGCGTCCGAGAAGTACTTGGAGTAGGTCCAGCCACCGATGGAGAGGGTGAACCGCAGGTTGGGGTACTTCGCCTTCAGTTCCCGCAGCTGGTTGAAGTTGCCCTTGATCGGCTGCGACCAGGTGTCCGACGAACCGTCGACGCTGATGTCGCTGGTGTAGGACTTCTGGTAGTCGGCGAAGGCGTCGCCCGCACCGTCACCCGCGCTGGCGTCGGACTCGTTGGTGGAGTCGCTGGCCTTGACCGCCTCGAAGCAGGTGTGCGCGGTGGGGTCGATGTTCTCGAACGCGTAGGTGATCACCTTGGTGTTCGCCGCCGCGCCCGAGGTCCCCACGTTCTTCGGGTAGTAGGCGTTGCCGTAGATCGACCACTGGTCGAAGTACGCCGACTTCATCGCACCCGTCGCCGCGCCGGCCGTGGTCGCCGAGACCGCACCGGACTGCGCCGAGGAGTGGCCGTCCTTGTCGTAGCCCTGGACGGTGAAGGAGTAGGCGGTGTTCGGCAGCAGCGAGCTGACGGTCACCGAGGTGCCCATCGAGGTCGCCACCAGGTTGGAGCCCGAGTAGACGTAGTAGCCGGGGGTGTCCCCGGTCTGGGAGTTGTCCGTGGACGCCGCCCAGGAGAGGGTCACCGCGGTGTTGGTGACCTTCGCGGTGACCCCGGTCGGGGTGCTCACCAGGCCGTCGCCGGTCGGACCGCTGCCGGTGCCGGTGGTGGCGGTGCTGCTCGGCGACGCCGAGGCGCTGGCCGAGGCGGACGCGGAGGCGCTCGCGCTGGCACTCGGGCTGGCGCTCGCCGACGGCGAGGAGGAGGCACTGGCGGACGCCGAGGCGGAAGCCGAAGCACTGGCCGACGCACTGGCCGAGGGGCTGCTGGTGCTGGTCCCGCCCGGGCCGGTCAGCGTCACGTCGTCGGCGTGGTAAGAGCCCTGCCCGTACCAGCCGTGCACGTACACCTGCACCGAGGTGGTCGCCGAACCGGTGGTGAACGAGGTCGACAGCTGCTGCCAACTGGTCGCGCTCGGCGTCCAGTTGCTCGCGGTCACGCCGGTGCCGGTGGCACCGAGGTAGACGTAGGCGCCCTCGACGTAGCCGGACAGGCTGTACGTGGTGTTGGGGAGCACCGTCACGGTCTGCGTGCACTGCGCGTCGTCCGAGCTGGACGCCGCACCGAGCAGCGAGTACGAGCCGGCGTGCACCGGCGAGGTCACCACGCTGCCCAGCGAACAGGTCCAGCCGCTGAGGCTGCCGGTCTCGAAGTCGCCGTTGGTCAGCAGATTGGTGGATGCGGCACTGGCCCCGGTGACGGTCGTGGCGAGCGCGGCGGAACCGGCTATCAGCACCGTCGCAGTGGCGAGCGCGGTGCCGCGCCTCATCCCTCGCCTTCCGGCGCGGGGGGTGGACGGGACGCGTTCTGGCATGAAAGGGCTCCTGGAGGAGATGGGTTGTGGGGGAACACCCGCGCCGGACTGTGAGCACGACATGCGCAGAGCGTTGTGGGGGTGCATGACGCGGCCCGGCGCGGGTGGAACATGGGGGCTGACGGACGGACGGCTGACGTGGAGTCAGCCGTCGAACCGCTTCTCAGCCGTTGAACTGGGTGAGGATCTTCGTGAAGTCGTAGGCGTTCTGGGTCACGCTGCTGCACGCCCCGTCGGCCCAGTTGTGCACCACGCTCGGGTCGCAGGCGCGGTCCCGGTTGACGTCCCAGTAGGAGAACGCCGCGGCGTGGTTGGCCTGCACGAAGCCGAGCAGGTCGGTGAAGGTCGACTGGGTGAACAGCTCGCTGGGCTGGTCGGTGTGACCGTTCATCAGCTGCACGCTGAGGTGCGCCCACGCGGTGGCGGCGTCCCAGCCGTAGAGCTTCTCCAGCTGCGCGACCACGTCGTTGGCCACGGTCTCGGCGGCGGCGGTCTCGGTGCCGGCGCTCAGTCCGAAGTCGAAGTCCATGATGTTGACCCGGTCGATCCGGGCCCCGTCGTTGATCGCCTGCTGGATCTCGTCCCGGCCGGTGTCCGGGAGCCCGATGGTGGTCATCGGGATCGTCAGCGTCACCTTCAGGCTGGGGTTGGCCGCCTCGAGCTGCTTGATGGCGCCCCAGCGGACCGCCATGTTGGCGTCCAGGCTGCCGTTCTCCCAGTCCAGGTCGATCCGGGTGAGCTTGTACTTGTTGATCACCTGCTGGTACGCCGCGGCCAGCGCGGACGAGCTGCCGCAGCTGGTGCCCAGCTCGGTGCCGTTGTAGCCGCCGAAGGACACCGCGACATCGCCGCCGGCCGCGCGGGCGGCGTTCACGTCCGCCAGCACGGCGGTGTCGGAGGCGACGGTGGAGGAGGCGCTGCCGTCCCAGGCCGGGGTGCAGCCGCCGGAGTCCAGCACGAAGGCGAACAGGAACTCGTTCTCACCGGAGTTGGTGATCACGTCGGAGATCGACTGCGGGCTGTTGTCCAGCGGCATCATGTAGACCGGGTGCCGGAACCCGGTGTCGGTGGGCGGCGTGGTCGCCGTCGCGGTGGGGCTCGCGCTGGCGGTGGGGCTGGCGCTGGCCGTCGGGCTGGAGCTCGCCGTGGGGCTGGAACTGGCCGTCGCCGTGGGCGTGGAGGTCGTCCCGCCGGCCGGTGGCCCGCTCAAGGAGAGCTCGTCGGCCCCGAAGGCCGCCTGCCCGTACCACCCGTGCACGTACACCTGCACCGAGGTGGTGCTGGCACCGGTGGTGAACGTCGTCGACAGCGTCTGCCAACTCGTGGCGCTGGGCGTCCAGTTGCTCGCGGTAACGCCCGTCCCGGTGGCCCCGAGGTAGACGTAGCTCCCCTCCACCTGCCCGCTCAGCGTGTACGTCGAGTTGGGCGCGACCGCGACCGTCTGCGCGCACTGCGCGAAGTCCGACCCGGCCGGCGTACCGGACAGCGCGTACGAGCCCGCCGCAACCGGGCTCGTCACCACCTTGTCCGCCGTCGAACAGGTCCAACCGCTCAGGCTCCCGCTCTCGAACCCGGGGTTGACCAGCAACTGTGCCGTACTCGCCTGGGCACTCCCGCCGACGGTGAGCAAGCCGCCGGCCGCCAGCAGCGCGCCGCAACACGCCGCCACCAGTACCCGCCGGGCCCCCGTCTGTGTGGGCCTACCGACCATCTCTGCCTCCGCAACATGAACCATCCGTGACTGACACCTGCGGACCTGCTGCGGCAGTCGGATCCGAGACCCCCACACGACTCCCGGGTAACCACCGTTGTTGACGGATAAATTGGCCTGGACCATCCCCGCCCGTCAAGACCCCATTCAGCAACACATCACTTAAGTTCCCTTAAGGTTCAACAGATGGCCAGCTCAGAGCCCCAGCCATCCAAAGTGGCCTAGTCCTATTGGTCTCAACCACAACCATGCTCACGCCACCCACACCTCCCACGGCATGTGATCCACCTCACACCTCGAACGGCGTAACCCACCAGTTCCCCCCTCGTTGACCCATACGAACCCAAACCACCGCCCACTCGGCAGACGACGCCCCCGCGACCCGGCCAGGTGGATGCTCGTGCACGCCCTCCGGTCCGCGACGCTTCGTCGGCCGCCTGGAGGAGATCCAGATGCCGACCCTGAAGTACACCCAGGACCTGCTCACCGAGGTTGCCGCCGCATCGAAGAGCATCACCGAGATGATGCGCCGCCTCGATGTGCCCTTGGCCGGCGGCACTCACAGCTACCTGAGCAGACGGCTCAGGCACTACGGCATCGACACGTCACACTTCACCGATCTCAATAGGCCCACGCAGGCGCGCCGTACGTACACGAGAGAAGCACTGGCCGAAGCAGCAGTGCATTCCCGGAGTGTGGGCGACGTCATGCGGTATCTGGGCATCGCGCCCTACAACAGCGCCTACTCGTATCTGACCAGCCGACTGACCCACTTCGGCATCGACACGTCGCACTTCGCCGCGGCAACGGCAACCGGTCGTTCGCCGGTACGGAAGTTCGGGGGACTCATCCCCCGGCAGGTACTGGAGCCGGCCGTTGCGGACTCCGGGAGCATCACCGGCGTGATCCGCCTGTTGGACCTCAACTACGGTGGCGCATCCCGCAGCCTGACCATGCACAGCATCGAGGTGCACAACCTGGATACGTCCCACTTCACCGGCCAGGGGCACCTCAAGAATCTGCCCTCTCCCCAGCGCCGCTCAGCAGCAGAGATCCTGGTCGAATACCCACCCGGCTCCACTCGCGTCTCCAACACGCGCCTGCGGCGCGCCTTGGACGAGATCGGCAGATCGTACCTCTGCACCGACTGCGGAGTGGGGCAGATCTGGAACGGGAAGCCTCTGGTCCTGGAGATCGACCACATCGACGGTAATTGGCTCGACAGCCGAGCCGAGAATCTGCGCTACCTGTGCCCCTGCTGCCACAGCCAGACGCCCACCTATCGCGGCCGCAACCGGCGGATCCTGGTGATCGAGTGACCGACCGGATGCCATAATCTAGGCAGCTACCGCAGTGGCGAGACGCGGTAGTCACGCAATGCGCTCGTACTCCAATTGGCAAGAGAGACGGTCTTTAGGTGGCCGGGGTTGTGGGTTCGAATCCCACCGAGCGCACTGTCCAAGGGGCCGCCCGCCTTCACGAGCAGGCGGCCCTCAGAGGGCTTCGAGTTCGGCTGCTCGGCGGAGGTCCTTGGGGCGGCCGACTGCTCTGCGCATGCTGATCAGGTCCTCGCGGCGGAGGTAGTGGATCTCGAAGCCGTCGCGGTCGGTGGCGGTCAGGGCGCGGTCCAGGTAGTCGGCGACGGTGAGTGTGCCCCAGGGCAGTGCCGGCGTGCAGCAGTCGCCGCTGGCGCCCGGCGAGGAGAACTGGACCTTGGGGCACAGGAAGGCGCCCGGCTCCAGGGCGATCGGCGCGCCGTCGTCGTCGCTCAGAGAGCCGCCCACCGCCGAGAGGGCCGCCACCAACCCTCCGGCCTGGGCCGGATCCCCGCTCCAGAGCAGGTCCAGATCACCCGTCAGCTCGTTCGAGCCGTGCAGGATCCCGGCAACCTGACCGATCACCACCGCCCGGGCTCCGGCCCGGTGCAGCGACCGCAGCAGCGGAAACGGGTCGAAGCCGCAGGCGTCGTCGGTGCCGATGGTGCCGACGGAGTCATCGGCCTCGTCGTGGCCCCGCCCGCTGGCCACCCGTCCGCTGGTAAGTTCCGCCGTCCGCCGCACCGCCTCGTGCAGCCGGTTCACGATCTGCTCATCCATCCGGCCATCCAACACCGTCGGTGGGGCCGGGCCAGGCGGAATGACCCGGACCGTCAGCCCGCCGTCACCAGTTCCCGCACCACCGGGACGAGCCCGCGGAAGGCCTCGCCACGATGACTGATCGCGTTCTTCTCCTCCGGCGACAGCTCCGCGCAGGTGACCTCGTACCCGTCCGGCTGCAGGATCGGGTCGTAGCCGAAGCCGTTCGTCCCCACCGGCTCGAACCGGAGGGTGCCCCGCAGGCGGCCCATGACGACGCGTTCGGTGCCGTCCGGGAGGGCGAGCGCCGCGGCGCAGGCGAAGTAGGCGGCGCGGTGGGGGGCGGCGATGTCGCCGAGCTGCGCGAGCAGCAGATCGAGGTTGGCCTTGTCGTCGCCGTGACGGCCGGCCCAGCGGGCCGAGAAGATGCCGGGGGCGCCGCCGAGGACGTCCACGCAGAGGCCGGAGTCGTCAGCCACTGCCGGGAACCCGGTGGCCTGCGCCAGCGCATGCGCCTTGAGCAGGGCGTTCTCGGCGAAGGTGACCCCGGTCTCGACGACGTCGGGGATCTCCGGATAGGCGTCGGCGCCCACCAGCTCGACGCCCAGCCCGGCGTCGCCGAGGATGGTCCGGAGTTCAACCACCTTGCCCGCGTTGCGGGTGGCGAGGATCAGACGGTCAGTCATGCCGGTCACCCCTCCAGGACCTTGCGCTGGATCTCGTCCAGCTCGGCGCAGCCCAGCTGTCCCAGGTCCAGCAGCTGGTTCAGCAGGTCGCGGTCGAACGGTGCGCCCTCCGCCGTGCCCTGGACCTCGACGAACTTGCCGTCGCCGGTGCAGACGATGTTCATGTCCGTCTCGGCGCGCACGTCCTCCTCGTAGTTGAGGTCGAGCATCGGCAGCCCGCCCACGATGCCGACGCTGACCGCGCTCACCGATCCGACGATCGGCTCGGCCTTGGCCCGGGTGATCTTCTTCTCCTGGGCCCAGCGCACCGCGTCGACCAGGGCCACGTAGGCGCCGGTGATGGCGGCCGTCCGGGTCCCGCCGTCGGCCTGGAGGACGTCGCAGTCGATGGCGATGGTGTTCTCGGACAGAGCACGGGTGTCGACCACGCCGCGCAGCGAACGGCCGATCAGGCGGCTGATCTCATGGGTGCGTCCGCCGATCTTGCCGCGGACGGACTCGCGGTCGTTGCGGGTGTTGGTGGCGCGGGGCAGCATCGCGTACTCGCCGGTGACCCAGCCCTCGCCGCTGCCGCGGCGCCAGCGCGGGACGCCCTCGGTGACGCTGGCGGTGCAGAGCACCCGGGTGTCCCCGAACGAGACCAGGACCGAGCCCTCGGCGTGCTTGCTCCAGCCCCGCTCGATGGTGATGGGGCGGAGCTGGTCGAGGCTGCGGCCGTCGTTGCGTGTCATGGTTCCGACCCTATCCGCTGCTGTGGCCGGAAGACCAAGCAGACGCCGACGGCCCGCGCCCCCTCCGGACCGACCGGTCGTGCGGTCGGACGGACGGACGGCGCGGGCCGCCGGCTGTGCCCCTCGCGAGGGCAGTCCAGGTGGGCCCGGTAGGGCCCGGATGACGGAGCGTTACTCCATCATGTCCTCGATGTCGGCCGCGATCGGGTCGGCGTCGGTGCCGATGACGACCTGGATCGCGGTGCCCATCTTCACGACGCCGTGTGCGCCGGCGGCCTTGAGGGCGGCCTCGTCGATGAGGGAGGCGTCCTTGACCTCGGTGCGCAGCCGGGTGATGCAGCCTTCGACCTCTTCGATGTTGTCGATGCCGCCGAGCCCCGCGACGATCTTCTCAGCCTTCGTGGCCATCGTTGTTCTCCTGTTCTCGGCCGTGGGCCGTGTGCCCGACCTATGGGCGAGCTCCGGCACGGAGCGCCCTCTTGGTCCGCATTGACACGGTAACGCACGGTTGGCCCAACTTCGCGCGCGAAGATCACCCTGCTCACCGAGGATGACGACAACGGGACTTTGGTCGTCCCTGCTGTCGTTACGGGCGAGCTCGCGCACAACTGGTCTACACCACTTCGAGGGTGTCCGCCAAAAGGGCGTCGGGGGCGGACCCGCGTCAGTCCGTAGTGGAACAGCGAGCCCGACGAGGAGAGTGCATGAGCTCGGCGAACGTCGCCGCCCCCAAGGCGCCATGGTGGCAGGGCCTGATCAGCGGCCTGCAGAAGATGGGGCGCAGCCTGCAGCTGCCGATCGCGGTCCTCCCCGCAGCCGGCATCCTCAACCGCCTGGGCCAGGACGACATCCACACCAGCTGGGGCTTCCCGGAGAACGTGGTGAAGGTCTTCGGCGGCGCGGGCGGGGCGCTCCTCGACGGTTCGCTCGGCCTGCCGCTGCTGTTCGCGGTCGGTGTCGCGATCGGCATGGCCAAGAAGGCCGACGGTTCGACCGCTCTGGCCGCGGTGGCGGGCTTCCTGGTCTACTACGGCGTGCTGCACAAGTTCCCGGCCACCCAGGGCGTCGTCACCAACGGTGTCTACACCGAGCCGACGTACCAGAACCCCGGGGTCTTCGGCGGTATCGTCATCGGCCTGCTGTCGGCCTACTTCTGGCAGCGCTTCCACCGGGTGAAGCTGGTCGACTGGCTCGGCTTCTTCAACGGCCGCCGGCTGGTGCCGATCATCATGGCCGGTGTCGCCCTGATCTTCGCGGTGCTCTGCCTCTGGGTGTGGCCGCCGGTCGGACGCGGGCTGGACAGCTTCGCCAACAGCATCACCGACCTGGGGGCCACCGGCTCCGGCATCTTCGGTGTGGCCAACCGCGTGCTGCTGGTCTTCGGCCTGCACCAGTTCCTGAACGTCTTCTTCTGGTTCCAGTTCGGGGACTACACCAAGCCCGACGGCACGGTGGTCCACGGTGACATCAACCGCTTCCTGGCGGGCGACCCGACGGCCGGCCAGTTCACCTCCGGCTTCTTCCCGATCATGATGTTCGCGCTCCCCGCCGCCGCCATCGCGATCGCGCACTGCGCCAAGCCGCACCGCCGCAAGGAGGTGATGGGCCTGATGATCTCCGTCGGCCTGACCTCCTTCGTCACCGGCGTCACCGAGCCGATCGAGTACTCCTTCCTCTACATCGCCCCGGTGCTCTACGGCATCCACGCCGTCCTCACCGGTGTGTCCATGGCGGTGACCTGGGGCCTGGGCGTCCATGACGGCTTCAGCTTCTCGGCCGGCCTGATCGACTACGCCATCAACTGGAGCCTGGCCACCAAACCCTGGCTGATCATCCCGATCGGCCTGGTGTTCGCGGTGATCTACTACACGGTCTTCAGATTCGTGATCACCAAGTTCAACCTGAAGACCCCCGGGCGCGAGGACGACGCGGACGAGCTGGAAGCGGAAGTCACCAAGTAGCACCAGCACCCGGACGTCCGTCCCGAAGGCCCCCGGCGCGACCCGCCGGGGGCCTTCGACGTGCCCTGATGCCGAACATCACAACTGGAACACGAGACTCCACATGCCGGTAAGCGCGTGCTAAAAATGGTCTACACCACCCAGTGGTGTAGACCACTTAGCGCGAAGGAACACCCTATGAGCTCGACCACCGCCGTCCCGGTGGCCCCCGCAAAGAAGCGGGGCTCAGGCTTCTTCCAGGGCCTCCAGAAGGTCGGCCGAAGCCTGCAGCTGCCCATCGCCGTCCTCCCCGCAGCCGGCATCCTGCTGCGCCTCGGCCAGCCCGACGTCTTCGGCGACAAGGGCCTGCACTGGGGCAAGGTCGCGGCCGTCTTCGCCGCCGCCGGCCAGGGCGTGTTCTCGAACATGGCGCTGCTCTTCTGCATCGGCGTCGCCATCGGCTTCGCCAAGAAGGCCGACGGCTCCACCGCGCTCGCCGCGATCGTCGGCTTCCTCGTCTACCACAACGTGCTGACGGCCTTCCCCGCCTCCGGCTCGGTCACCGCCGCCAACCCGGCCGGCAGCCCGCAGGACCCGGGCGTCCTCGGCGGCATCGTGATCGGCCTGCTCAGCGCCGTCATGTGGCAGAAGTTCCACCGCACCAAGCTGGTGGACTGGCTCGGCTTCTTCAACGGCCGCCGCCTGGTCCCGATCCAGATGGCCTTCATCGGCACCCTGGTCGGCGTCTTCTTCGGTCTGACCTGGGGTCCGGTCGGCACCGGCCTGGACCACTTCAGCAACTGGCTGATCAGCCTCGGCGGCCTCGGCGCGGGCATCTTCGGTGTCGTCAACCGCCTGCTGCTGCCGATCGGCATGCACCAGTTCGTCAACACCTTCTTCTGGCAGCAGGTCGGCACCTACCACGGCGTCCACGGCGACCTGAACCGCTTCTTCGCGGGCGACCCGACCGCCGGCCAGTTCATGTCGGGCTTCTTCCCGATCATGATGTTCGGCCTCCCGGCCGCCGCGCTGGCCATCGTGCACACCGCCCGCCCGGAGCGCCGCAAGGCCGTCGCCGGCATGATGCTCTCGGTCGGCCTGACCGCGTTCGTCACCGGGGTGACCGAGCCCATCGAGTTCTCCTTCATGTTCATCGCCCCGGTCCTCTACGGGATCCACGCGCTGCTCACCGGTGTCTCGATGGCGGTGACCTGGATGCTGGGCGTGCACGCCGGCTTCACCTTCTCCGCCGGCCTGCTGGACTTCCTGCTGAACTGGAACCTGGCCACCAAGCCGTGGCTGATCATCCCGATCGGGCTGGTCTTCGCGGCGCTGTACTACGTCCTGTTCCGCTTCGCGATCACCAGGTTCAACCTGGCCACCCCGGGCCGCGAGCCCGAGGAGGAGATCGAGGACATCACCAAGGCGTGACCCCGGCAGAACCGGGCGAAGGGCCGGCCCGCACCCCCAGGTGCGGACCGGCCCTTCGCCGTGCGGGCTTCACGGAACTTCAGAGGACTTCAGACGGAGTACACGTCCCCCGGCAGGGCCAGCTCGACCGGGTGGCCGAAGGCCGCGGCCGCATCGCTGCGGTTGCGCTCCGGGTCGGTCCACGGCGGGATGTGGGTGAGCACCAGCCGGCCGACCCCGGCCCTAGCGGCGTGCTCGCCGGCCTCGCGGCCGTTGAGGTGGAGGTCCGGGATGTCCTCCTTGCCGTCGGTGAAGGCGGCCTCGCTGAGCAGCAGGTCCGCTCCCCGGGACAGCGCGACCAGTTCCTCGCAGGGCCCGGTGTCGCCGCTGTAGACGAAAGCGCGGCCGCCCTGCTCGACCCGGAAGGCGTAGGCCTCGACCGGGTGCGCGACCCGGGTGGCGGTGACGGTGAAGGGTCCCAGGGTGAAGCTGCCGTTCCGCAGCGTGCGGAAGTCGAAGACCTCCTTCATCCCCGGGTGCTCGTCCATGTCGTAGGCCCGGGCCAGCCGCTCGGGGGTGCCGTGCGGGCCGTAGACGGGGAGCGGGTCGGGGCAGCCGCCGACCCGGTAGTTCCTGGCCACGTAGTAGGCGCACATGTCCACGCAGTGGTCCGCGTGCAGATGGCTGAGCAGGATGGCGTCCACGTCGTAGAGGCCGGTGTACTTCTGCAGCGCGCCGAGCGCTCCGTTGCCCAGGTCGATCACCAGCCGGTAGCCCTCGGCCTCGACCAGGTAGCAGGAGCAGGGAGAGTCGGCTGACGGGAAGCTCCCCGAGCTTCCCACCACGGTCAGTTCCATTCAGCCTCTCCTCGCGAAGTCAGCGTCCCCCACCACTGAGAGTCGAGGGTAAGGCGGCGTAAAGGCTTCGCTGCTGTGCGCGGGGCCGGTTGTGGTCGGAATCACCAGTACGGGGGGAGCTACGCGCTCCCCCCGTACTCGTGTACGCCGTCCTCCGGCGTCCTGGTCCGGTGTCCTGCTCCGGTGTCCTATCTGTCTCGGCTGTGCGGGCGTCGGGCGCTCCAGGCCCTGATCGTGGCGGCGTACCAGCGCGGCTGGCCGAGGACGGTGACGACGTCGGGATCGGGCAGCATTCCGTGACGCCGGTACGACTTCACTGTCTCCGGCTTGACGCCGATATGGGCGGCGATCTCGGTGTAGGACCAGAGCTCTCCGTTACGAGGACTCATCCCGGTACCTCCTGCGGCTGGACGCGTGACCAGGTCTGATGCGTTGTCACCAACTGGTCGGCTGAACTGTTCTCAACCTTTTCCGGGCCCAACGAGGCAGAAGCTCACTGATCGTTCCCTGTCGACGTTCTGTGACCGTTCCGGATCAGGAAACAGACAAATAAAACGCCCCCACCCGTGTCACACAGGTGGGGGCCGGTACGCCCGCCGGTCGGTCAGCCTGCCGGTCGGTCAGGCCCAGAGCTGGCCCTGCAGCGCCTCGACCGCGTCCTCGGTGCTGGCCGCGGTGTAGATACCGGTGGAGAGGTACTTCCAGCCGCCGTCCGCGACGACGAAGACGATGTCGGCGCGCTCGCCCGCCTTCGCGGCCTTGCGGCCCACCCCGAGGGCGGCGTGCAGGATGGCGCCGGTGGAGACCCCGGCGAAGATGCCCTCCTGCTGCAGCAGGTCGCGGGTGCCCCGGACGGCGTCGGCCGAGCCGACCGAGAAGCGGGTGGAGAGCACGGACGCGTCGTAGAGCTCGGGGACGAAGCCCTCGTCGAGGTTGCGCAGCCCGTAGACCAGGTCGTCGTAGCGGGGCTCGGCGGCCACGATGGTGATGCCGGGGACCTTCTCGCGCAGGAACCGGCCGACGCCCATCAGGGTGCCGGTGGTGCCGAGGCCGGCCACGAAGTGGGTGACGCTGGGCAGGTCGGCGAGGATCTCCGGGCCGGTGCCGGCGTAGTGCGCGCCGGCGTTGTCGGGATTGCCGTACTGGTAGAGCATCACCCAGTCGGGGTGCTCGGCGGCGAGCTCCTTGGCGACCCGGACCGCGGTGTTGGAGCCGCCGGCGGCCGGGGAGGGGATCACCTCGGCGCCCCACATCCGCAGCAGCTCGCGCCGCTCCTCGCTGGTGTTCTCCGGCATCACGCAGACCATCCGGTAGCCCTTGAGCTTGGCCGCCATGGCGAGCGAGATGCCGGTGTTGCCGCTGGTCGGCTCCAGGACGGTGCAGCCCGGGGTGAGCCGTCCGTCGGCCTCGGCCTGCTCGATCATGTGCAGCGCGGGGCGGTCCTTGATCGAGCCGGTGGGGTTGCGGTCCTCCAGCTTGGCCCAGAGGCGTACGGCCCCCGCCTCGTTGCCGTCGATGCTCGCGGAGAGGCGGGGCAGGCCGACGAGGGGGGTGTTGCCGACGGCTTCGAGGGGGGTGTCGTACTTCATCAGACGGAACCGCCGGCCACGGCGGGGAGGATGGTGACGGCGTCGTTCTCGCCCAGGGCGGTGTTGATCCCGTCCAGGAAGCGCACGTCCTCGTCGTTCAGGTAGACGTTGACGAAGCGGCGCAGCTGCCCGGCGTCCACCAGGCGGGCGCGGATGCCGGGGTGGCGGGCGTCCAGGTCGGCGAAGAGCGCGTCCAGGGTGGCGCCGTTGCCCTCGACCGCCTTGGCGCCGTCGGTGTAGGTGCGGAGGATGGTGGGGATGCGGACCTCGATGGCCATGGCTGCTGCGCTCCTGAGGAGTGGGAGTGAGTGGAGTGGGGCTGGCTGCGGGCGCGGTGACGCAGCCCGGGAAAGCGGGAGTCGGGGGTACTGCGCGGGCTCAGCTGGGGCGACAGATCGCGCTGGCGAGGCGGCACAGGTCGACGTGCAGCCGCGCCACGAGGCGGATGCCTGGGGCGGGTGTGCTCACATCGAGGGAACGCATGGGCTCATCGTATAGATTCCCGACCCCGGAAAGGGATGGGCGTCCCACTCCTCGGATGGTCGCATCCCATCATCCGGGACCCGACCGATGCGGGCGCGCCCCCGGCCCGGTCCGGGGGCGGCTGGCGACCCGTTCAGGCATGGCTCTCGACGACCTCGACGTCTTCCTCTGTGATCTCGCCGTCCACAATGCGGAACGAGCGGAACTGGAACGGGCCCTCGTCGTTGCCGCTGTCCGCCGTGGACACCAGGACGTAGTGGGCCCCGGGCTCGGAGGCGTAGGAGACGTCGGTGCGCGAGGGGTAGGCCTCGGTGGCGGTGTGCGAGTGGTAGACGACGACCGGCTCCTCGTCCCGGTCGTCCATCTCGCGGTAGAGCTTGAGCAGGTCACCCGAGTCGAACTCGTAGAAGGTGGGCGAGCGGGCGGCGTTCAGCATGGGGATGAAGCGCTCGGGCCGGTCGGTCCCGGCGGGGCCGGCGACGACGCCGCAGGCCTCGTCGGGGTGGTCGGCGCGGGCGTGGGCGACGATCGCGTCGTGCAGGGCTCGGGTGATGGTCAGCATGGCGCCAGGATAAGCAGGCGTCAGCGCGTGATCACTTCGATCAGCGTCTCCTGCAGCCCGCCGAGCCAGAGGTAGGCCATCACCAGCGGCTTGCGCGGGTCGTCGTCGGCGAGCCGGTACATCCCTTCGGCCTCGTCCGGGTCGTCGCTGACCTCCAGCCGGCTGCCGAGGGTGAGCCGCAGGTCGTTCAGCGCGCCGAGCCAGTGCGCGCAGCCGTCCTTGTCGAGCTGGACCTGGCTGCGGCCCTTGCGGTCGGCGCCGGCCGCGTCCAGGCTGCGCACCACGGCCAGGGCGTCCTCGCGCTTGCGGTCGCGCAGGTCGTTCTCGGTGAAGCGGCGGAACTCGGCGGAGAGCTCGGCGGCGTCCTCGCCCTCCCCGTAGGCGTCCGGGAACAGCCGGGCCAGGGCCGGGTCCTCCGGCGCCTTGCTGGGACCCTCGGCGAACAGCCTGGCCAGCGGGTCCTCGTCGGCGGCCGGTTCGTCCCCCGGACCGAGGAGTTCCAGCATCTGGACCGAGAGGTTGCGCAGGATGGACACCTCGACCGGGTCGAGGGTGAGTGACGCGCCACCGTGGCGAGCGGGTTTGAACAGTCCGGCCATGAGGGGTCCGTGGCGCCTTTCGAGCAGGTTCGAGCGGGGGGAGGAATGCCGAGCGGGCTGAGCGTACGTCACCTGTCGTGCTGCAGCGTGGCCCAGAGGCCGTAGCCGTGCATCGCCTGGACGTCCCGCTCCATCTCCTCGCGGCTGCCGCTGGAGACCGAGGCTCGCCCCTTGTGGTGCACGTCCATCATCAGCCTGCGGGCCTTGTCCTTGGGGTAGCCGAAGTAGGACTGGAAGACGTACTCGACGTAACTCATCAGGTTGACCGGGTCGTTGTGGACGATGGTGACCCAGGGGGTGTCCGGGGACGGCGTCTCCTGCGAGGACGTGTCCCACTCGGTGCGCTCGATCTCGACCGGCGCGACGCTCACGATGTGGCTCCTCTTCGGTCCCGCGCGCCGTCCAGCGGGGTGGGGGTGCGACGCGGGTCCTGCTACGACTTTTCGGGACACCCCCAATGCTGCCATCCGGGGGAATCACAAGCGATCCGGGGCCGGTCGCTGCTGAGAAATCGTCAAACTGACGAGATGGCGCTAGCATCATCGTATGGACGCCGCCCAACTGACTGCGCCAGCGCAGTCCACCGCGCTGCTCACCGACCGGTACGAGCTCACCATGCTGCAGGCCGCGCTGCAGAGCGGAGCCGCGCGGCGCCGCTCGGTGTTCGAGGTCTTCACCCGCCGGCTGCCCGAGGGCCGCCGCTACGGCGTGACGGCCGGCACCGGCCGGGTGCTGGACGCGATCGAGGCCTTCCGCTTCGACACCCCCCAGCTGGACTGGCTCTCCGACCAGGGCGTCGTCGACGACACCACGCTGGCCTGGCTGGCCGACTACCGCTTCGGCGGCGACGTCCGCGGCTACGGCGAGGGCGAGTGCTACTTCCCGGGGTCGCCGCTGATGGTGGTCGAGGGCAGCTTCGCCGAGGCGGTGATCCTGGAGACGGTGATCCTCTCGATCCTCAACTACGACTCGGCCATCGCCGCGGCCGCCTCCCGGATGTCCGCGGCCGCCGGCGGCCGCCCGCTGATCGAGATGGGCGCGCGCAGGGCCCACGAGCAGGCGGCGGTGTCGGCGGCCCGCGCCGCCTACGTGGCGGGCTTCTCGGCCACCTCGGACCTGCAGGCCGGGTTCCGGTACGGCCTGCCCACCACCGGCACCAGCGCGCACGCCTTCACCCTGCTGCACGACAGCGAGCGGGACGCCTTCACCGCCCAGATCGCCAGCATGGGACGCGGCACCACCCTGCTCATCGACACCTACGACCTGGCCGAGGCGGTCCGCACCGCGATCGAGGTGGCCGGCCCCGAGCTGGGCGCGGTCCGGATCGACTCCGGCGACCTGCTGATGCTGGCCCACCGGGTGCGCCGGCAGCTGGACGAGCTGGGGGCGGAGAAGACCAGGATCACCGTCACCAGCGACCTGGACGAGTACGCCATCGCGGCGCTCGGCAGCGCACCGGTGGACGGCTACGGGGTGGGCACCTCGCTGGTCACCGGCAGCGGGCAGCCGACCTGCGCGATGGTCTACAAGCTGGTCGCCAGGGCCGCCTCGGACGACCCGGACGCGCCGCTGGTGCCGGTGGCCAAGCGGTCCGCCGGGGGCAAGGCCAGCCGCGGGGGGCGCAAGTGGGGCGCACGCCGGCTGGACCAGGACGGCGTGGCCGAGGCCGAGGTCGTCGGCACCGGGCCGGTGCCGGCCGACCTGGCCGACCGGCTGCTGCAGCTCCCGCTGATCACCGGCGGCACCGTGGTCGGCCGCGAGCCGCTGCTCGCCGCGCGCGAGCGGCACCTGCGCTCGCGGGCCCAACTGCCGATCTCCGCGACCCAGTTGTCCAAGGGCGAACCGGTCATCCCGACCGACTACCTGATCCCGGCGGAACCGGCTCTGTAACCCGGGGCGAGCCTGACGGTGCCCCCCTCTCGCGAGAACGCGCGCCGCTCCCTACTCTCTCTGTACCGGACTCGCGCTCCACCCCGGTCACCGTCCGGCACCCCGCACCCTCCCGGCACAGCTCCAAGGAGAGCCATGCACCGCGCACTGATCGTCGTCGACGTGCAGAACGACTTCTGCGAGGGCGGCAGCCTCCCGGTCGCCGGAGGATCCGAGGTCGCCGCCTCGATCACCGACCTGGTGGCCGAGTCCACCGCCGGGTACGCCCATGTGGTGGCCACCCGCGACCACCACATCGACCCGGGCAGCCACTTCTCGGCCACCCCCGACTTCGCCACCAGCTGGCCGGTGCACTGCGTGGCCGGGACCGAGGGCGTCGGCTTCCACCCCAACTTCGCGCCCACGGTCACCTCCGGCGCCATCGAGGCGGTGTTCGACAAGGGCGCGCACGCCGCCGCCTACAGCGGCTTCGAGGGGGCCGACGAGCACGGGGTGTCGCTGGGCGACTGGCTGCGGCAGCGCGGGGTGACCGAGGTGGACGTGGTCGGCATCGCCACCGACCACTGTGTCCGCGCCACGGCCCTGGACGCGGCCCGGGAGGGCTTCACCACCCGGGTGCTGCTGGACCTGACCGCCGGGGTGGGCAAGGAGTCCACCGAGACGGCGCTCAAGCAGCTCCAGGACGCCGGGGTGACCCTGACCGGCACGCCGGTGGTGCTCGCCAACTGACCCTGCGGGAGCGGCGTTTGAGCGGGGAGGGGCGCACTGCGACGGGTGGGGCGCGCGGGGGCGCCCGCGGCATGTGCCAGAGGTAACCTTCCGCCCTTTCGATGAGTCGATGCGCCCCCTATGCCTCCCTTGGTGAGGTTAGGCTGGGCGTCACGGGTCAACGGCCCGGGTATTTCAGCTGATGAACCTGGCTCCAACTTTCCGGTCCCGACTCCCTGCCGAAGAGGTCAGACGAGATGGAGCCCGGAAGGCCAACCGGAAGCACGACAGGCCCCCTTCAGCGGAGTCGACCCCCCGGCCCGCAGCCCCGAAGCCCAAGGACGGAACAGCCATGCCACGTCTGACACCGGCCCAGATCTGCTACGGCACGCTCGCGGTGGTCGTCGCGACGGTAGCGCTCCTCGCCGCCTCCGGCACCCACAGCCTGCTCACCATCAGCCTGCTGATGATCCTCGGGCTCACCCTCGGCACCATCGCCGTCGCCCTGGCGATAACCGCGCCCGCCCGGCGCGGGGCCAAGCCGGCCCGGAGCCGGCTGGTGGCCGGCGGCCGTCCCGCCTCCGCCCCGCCGGTGGAGTCGATCGCGCGCGAGCGTGAGGGCGCCCGCCACTGACCGGTCGACGCCACATGCCTGGAGCGCCCGCCCGGTATCGGGGCGGGCGCTCCAGGCATGTGGGCGCCGGGGTCAGACCGTCCGCACGGCCTTGACCACCACGGTCTTCGCCGCCTTGTCGTGCAGGCACTGCTGATACGGCCGGTCCCAGGTGCACCACAGGACGTTCACCAGCTGCCAGACGCAGCAGATGATGTTCGGCAGCGAGTACACCGCCGCCCTGATCCACCCGGCGCTGCCGACCGGGGGCGAGCCGTCGGCGAGCATGGCCACCCGGATGCCCATGACCTTCTTGCCGACGGTCTGACCGCCCGCCAGGGTCAGCATCAGGCCCTCGTAGACGAAGTAGAGCAGCAGGATCCCGGTCTCGACCACGAAGGTGGCCGTGGTCCGCTCGTTGTTCCTGGCGGCGGCCGCGACGAAGGACAGCGGCACCGCGACGATCGCCAGCAGGACCCCGTCGATGATCCTGGCGACCAGCCGGATCCAGATCCCGCCCAGCGGCGGCATCGCACCCGGCACCGCCCCGCCGGGCTCCCCGCCGTCGGGGTTGTAGTAGGGCTGGGCGTTGCCGTAGGGGTTGTTCTCATAGGGGTTGCTGTCGTACGGCGACTGCGGCGGTGGCGGCGACGCGGGGTCGGGGTTGTACAGCGGCGGCTGGTCGGACGGTGAGCCGCCTGCGGCGGGCTTCTCGAACGACGGCGGAGTCGGCTCGCCGGGCGGCTCGGGTGTGGTCATAGCACGAGTAGATCATCTGATATCTCATCAGACTGTGCCCTACCCGGGCGTGTCGCGCCAAATGGGGTACATCAGTTCCTCCTGGCGGCCCTGGCCTTCCCGGAGACCACCAGCGTGCGCCCGGCCCGGTCGTGCCAGCCGCGCCGCCACGGACGGTCCGTCAGCGCGCCCAGCAGGCCGAACACGCCGACCAGCAGCAGCATCGAGAGCAGCTGGCTGAGCCAGCGCACCAGCGACCGGCCCAGCGCCGGCGCCCGCTTGGAACGCCGGTCCACCACCCGCAGCCCGAACAGCGCCTTGCCGAGGGTGCGGCCCCAGGCCGCGGTGGGCAGCGCCTCGCAGACGAATCCGACCACCAGCAGCGCGACCAGCAGCAGCCCGGCATCCCGCAGCACGGTGGGATCCACCAGCCAGATCCGGGTCTGCCCGGTCAGCTCGCGGGCCGCGTCGATCTTGTCCTGAAGATGCGTCACCGCCTGCCGCACCAGCGGCACCCCGACCACCGAGACGGCCGCCGCGAGCACGGCGGTGTCCAGCAGCCGGGCGCCCAGGCGCCGGACCAGCGGCGCGGGTCGCGGCTCCGGCGGACGGGCCCGAACCGCAGCCGTACCGGCGCCCGCACCGACACCCGCACCGACACCCGCACGGGACGCCGCGGCGGCCCCGGCGCGCGCCCCAGCCCCCGCTCCGCCACCGGTGGCGGCGCTCGAACCGCTCGGCACCGGCCCCAGCGTCCGGACCGGCACCGCCGCAGCGGGGGCGGGCCGCCGGGGCGCGGGGGCGGGGCTGGGGGCCGGCGGCACGGGGACGGGGGCGGGGGCTGGAGCCGGCGCTTCAGGGGCCGTAGGTGCAGCAGGAGCCGCAGCGGCAGCCGCCGCCACGACCCCCTGCGGGGCGTCCTGCGGCTCGGCGACGCCCCAGGAGACCCAGCGCGGAGCCGCCCCGGTCTCCATCAGGCCGCGCTGCTGCGCCGCGTCCGCGATCCACCGGCTGGCCGACTCCTCGGCCACGACCGCCGCCGGCGCCGCCGCCCGGGGTTCCGGCAACACCCCGGTCTCGTCCAGGAAGATCGGCCCGGACTGCTCGACGGCACCGGCACCGCCCAACGGGAGCAGCGGCGGCAGCGCCCGCTGCGGCACGAACGGCTCAGGCTCGGGCTCGGGCTCAACGGCAGGGACGTCCACCACCGCTTCCTGCTCCGGCTCCGGGCGTCCGCTGCGGACCGGCGGCGGTACGAACCGCATCGAGGGTCCGTTCTGCCGCGCCGCGGCCCTCGGCGGCGGCAGCACCTCGTCCGGCCCGGGCGCCGGGCGGCTGGTCCCCGGGAGCCAGCCCAGCCCGTCCCAGTAGCGGACGAAACCCGGGATGGAGGGGTCGGGGTAGTAGCCGGCCGAGGGACCGTCGGTCTCGGGGTCAGCGCTGGGTGGGACAGCCGTCATCGGATGCGACCTGCTCCGTCTTCGTCCGGGTTGCCGGGCGGCGGCGGTGCAGGCACCAGGCACGCCACGTCGTCGAGCAGTGACAAAGCGTAGTACCACCGTGGCCCGGTAAGGGCGAGATGTCCGACAAACCGCGAAAGAGGCGCACGGAGTGGTGTAAGAGTCCGGCCGCGCACCGCTCTCCTCCAGTACCGGGCGACGGAACGGCCGCCGCCGGATCCGCGGAGAAGAGGGAAGTGCCATGGACAGGGAGAACCCGGGAAGCGCGGGAACCGCGGGCGATGCCGAGGACGCGGAGGGCCAGGACGTCAGGGAGGTCAGGGAGGAGGTCAGGGTGAACCTGATCCTCTCGCCGGAGCGGAGCGTTCCGGTGCCGGCCCGGTTCCGCTACCTCGCCGACGACCCGTACGCCGTGCACATCACCTTCCACCTGGGCCAGGACTCCCCGGTGACCTGGGTGTTCGCCCGGGACCTGCTGGTGGAGGGGATGTTCAGGGCCTGCGGCCACGGCGACGTGCGGATCTGGCCGACCCGGCAGGGCGGCCGCAACGTCATCTGCCTGGCGCTCAGCTCACCGGCCGGCGACGCGCTGATCGAGGCCCCGGCGGGTGCGGTGGCCTACTGGCTGGAGAGCGCGCTGCGACTGGTGCCGCCGGGGCGGGAGGACGCGGGCCTGGACATGGACGGGGCCCTGGCCGCCCTGCTGGCTGGCCATTGATGCGTGTTCCCGCCCGCGCGCCCCCGGCCCGCCCCCGGCGCCCCGTCCTGCCCCGCCGCGCGGTCGCGTCAGCCGGCCAGCACGTCCTGCGAGGACGACCGCGCCTGCCCGGGGACCCGGCCGCCGGGGTGCTGCGGACCGGACGGCGGACCGGCCGGCTTCCCGCGCAGCAGGTGGCGGCGCAGCCGCTCCCCCGCCAGCGCCAGGAAGGCCAGGCCGACCAGCGGGTAGAGCGCCGCGAAGGGCTGCAGCAGGTACGAGATGTGCAGGTTGCTGAGGCCCTTGTGCGGGACCAGCCACATGGCGAAGGAGCAGAACGCCAGCCCGGTCGCGATCAGGGTGCCGCGCCAGACCCGGCGCCGCCGGGGCGTCCCGGCCCGGGCCCGCGCCCTGGCCCTGGACCGCTCCTCGGAGGCCTCGGCCGCCAGCAGCACCATCATCGGCACGCACCAGACCCAGTGGTGGGTCCAGCTGATCGGGGAGACCAGCACGGCGGTGACGGCGACGCACAGCACCGACCAGGCCCGGGCGCGGGGGAAGCCGACCGCGTTGCGGTGGATCCCGACAGCGACGGCGAGCCCGCCGATGCCGACGACCGCGGTCAGCAGCAGCGCGACGATCCCGCCGTCCGGGGTGTGCATCGCACGTTCGACCAGCCCGCGCAGGGACTGGTTGTCGACGATGTACTCCTTGCCGACCCGGCTGGTGTCGAAGACGTAGGTGGTCCAGAAGGACCTGGAGGCGTCGGGCAGCAGCAGGAAGCCCAGCAGCATCGTCGCCAGGCAGGTCAGCCCGGCTGTGACGGCCGCCCTGATCCTGCCGCTGAGCAGCAGGTACACGGCGAACAGCCCGGGGGTGAGCTTGATCGCGGCGGCCAGGCCGATGGCGACGCCCTTGCTGCGCCGGGAGTCGGGCCGGGTGAGGTCGTAGAGCACCAGGACGCCGAGCACCAGGTTGATCTGGCCGTAGCGCAGCGTGGTGAACACCGGTTCCAGCCAGACGCCCAGGCCGACGACGAGGAAGACCAGGGCCGGACGCATGGCCTTGCGCGGCCAGTCGGCCAGCACCGCGGAGAGGTAGCCGAAGGCTCCCAGGACGACCAGATTGCCCGCGGTGACCAGGATCCGCAGCGGGCCTACCGGCAGCCAGGCGGTGGGGGTGAACAGCATCGCGGCGAACGGCGGATAGGTGGCCGGGAGCTTCCACTCGCTGACCCGGATGTCGTAGAGGTTCCCGCCGTGGGCCACCGCGGACCCCTCGGCGCGGTAGACGACCATGTCCACCATGCTCACCCCGACCAGGTGCCGGACCAGGGCGTAGACGACCAGTGAGGCCAGGCCGACGCAGAAGGCGATCCGGGTCTCCCGGCGCGGCGCCTCCCGCAGCGCCCTCAGGACACCCTCGACGGCCGCCCGGGGGGCTGACGTCCTGCCGCCCTCGCGCACCTTTCCCGTGTCCCAACCGAGACTCGTCACGCAGCTTCTCCTTGTCACCAACCCTGCGTGACCCTAGCGGATCGCCGCTCCCGCCCGACGGGCCCATCAGGTAATCATGCCAGTTTGTGGACGAACCCATCCCACCCCCGGCGGGTCACCCCAGGAAAGACGGGCGGGGCCCCCGGGGTGGTTCCCCGGGGGCCCCGCATCGCCTACCCGACGTCAGCCGGTGTAAGCACCGAACGCCTTGGCGAAGGCGTACGTGGACTGCACGATGCTGCTGCAGCTGGCGTCGGCCCAGGTCTGGGCGCCGCCGGCGCACTGCTTGTCACGGGTGGCGGACCACATGGACAGCCAGGCGAGGTGCTTGGTCGAGGCGAAGGTCGCCAGCTGCTGGGCGTCGGCGACGGTGAAGACCTCGGTGCTGGTGTCGTTGACGCCGATCATCGGGGTCACCGCGACGTGCTTCCAGGCGTCCGCGTCGGAGAGCCCGAAGATGCTCTTGACCTGGGCCTGGGTGGCCGTGGCCGCGTCGATGGCGTAGGTGCCCATCCGGCCGCTGGGGCTGGGGGCGGCACCGTCGCCGTAGTCCATGGCCATGATGTTGACGGCCGCGACGTCCACGCCGTTGCTCTTGGCGCTCTGCAGGATGTCGGTACCGGACTGGACCAGTCCGGACGGCAGCACCGGCAGGGTGTAGGAGACCTCCAGGGTCTTGCCGGCGGCCTTGGCGGTCGCCTGCAGTTGGGCGATGGCCTGGTTGCGGCGGGTGATCCCGGCGGTGTCGGTGGTCGCGCCGCCCTCGATGTCGAAGTCGATCTTCGTCAGCCCGTAGGTGTCGATGACCTTCTGGTACGCGGCCGCCAGCGAGGACACCGAGGTGCACGACTCGGCCAGCTCGGTGCCGTTGGCGCCGCCGAAGGAGACCCGGACGTCGCCGCCGGCCTTGCGCAGCGCGGCTATCTGGCCGGGGACCCCGGTGCTGTCCAGCGCGCTGACGCCGCCCCACTCCGGCGTGCAGGCGCTGCCGGCCAGGACGAAGGCGAGGTTGTAGTTCTTCGCCCCGCCGGCCGCCGAGGCGGCGGCGGTGTCGAACGCCGGGTACAGGGAGGTGTCGACATACGGGGAGAAGCCGCTGGTGGCGGCCGTGCCACTACCGGATCCGGTGGTGGTGGTGGTGGCGCTGGGGGTGGGCGTCGCGGTCGCGGTCTTGGTCGGCGTCGCGGAGGCGCTGGCACTGGGCTTCGCGGTGGCGCTGGCACTGGCGCTGGCCGTGGGCTTGGCGCTGGCGGTCGCGCTCGGGGCGGCCGTGGTCGGCTGCCCGCTGGGGGTGGGGGCGCTGCCGGTGGAGCAGTCGGCGCCGTTGATGGCGCAGCCGGTCGGGGCGCCCGACCCGTTGACGACGAAGCCGACGACGGCGTGCTGCCCGGCGGTCAGGGTGCTGTCCCAGCTCGCCGGGGTCACCGTGATGTGCTGGCCGCTGGCCGTGTAGGTGGCGTTCCAGAGCGAGCTGATCTTCGCACCGGCCGGCAGGTCGAAGCTCAGCTTCCAGTTGCTGATGGTGCCGGAGCTGCTGTTGTCGACGTCGTACTGCCCGGTGTAGCCGCTGCCCCAGTTGCTGGTGGTCGAGTACACCGCCCCGACGGTCGCCGCGCTGGCACTGGCCGCAAGGGCGATCACGCTGCCGCCGACGAGGGCCGCCGCCGCGGCGGAGGCGCCGATGACGGTGGAGCGGCGGGAACGGCGCCGGCGCGAGCCTGCGGGCTTGGCCTGCTTGGACGACCTGGCATGTGACGACATACGGGAACTACCTCCGTCGGAGTACCTGGGGGGCCGGGCCCCGTGGGGGAAGGGCAGCGTGGCGGCGCCTTCCTGACACGGCGTCACCGACGGTCCTCGGACCCGGCCGAAGCCGACGCTATCGGCCGAAGGCGCGCCAGAACGGCTGCTCAGACAGGGGTAGAGGTCCCTTAGGACGCTGTTAAGGAACCCGTCGCTCCGCATCACCGGCAGCGGAGCCCGGCCTGAGGCCCCGGAACGGAATCCCGGCTACCGCACCAGGCGCACCCGGGGTGCGGGCCGGCGGCGGCTGCGGGACCCCGGGGACCGGGTCCCGGTCGGTGCCGTCTGCAGCCGGATCCGGATCTCGCTCCCGCCCAGGATGGCCGAGCGCCCCACCTCGACCTCGCCGCCGGTCGACTCGGCGACCCGGCGCACGATGTCCAGGCCGAGGCCGGTGGAGCCGGCCCCGCCCGCGCCGTGGCCGCGGCGCAGCGCCGCCTCGGTGTCGGCGATGCCGGGACCGGCGTCGGAGACCATCACGATGACCGCGTCGGCGGCCCGGTGCACGTCGACGGCGAAGGCGGTGCCCTCGGGGGTGTGCCGGAAGATGTTGCCCAGCAGCGAGTCCAGGGCCGCGCCCAGATCGGCCGTGGCCACCGGCACCAGGGCCGGCGGCGCGTCGGAGTCGGCGCCGGACAGCCGCCAGTCCCGGCCCTCGTCCTCGGCGAGCGCGGACCAGAAGGCCACCCGGTCCCTGATCGCCTCGGCGGCGTCGCAGGACAGCGGCGCCGGCGCGGCGTCGTCATCGGCCCCGGATCCCGCCCCGGTTCCGTCGCCGGGGATCAGCCCCTGGCTGCGTCCGCGGGCGGTGTGGATGATCTGGTCGACCTCGCGTTCCAGCTGGTCCACCGCGTGCCGGGTCTGCTCGGCGACATCGCCCTGCCCCAGTGCGGCGGCGTTCAGCCGCAGCACCGTGAGCGGGGTGCGCAGCCGGTGCGACAGGTCGGCGGCGAGCTCGCGCTCGGCGGCGACCAGCCGCACCACCCGGTCGGCCATGGCGTTGAAGGCGGCGGCCGCGTCCCGCAGCTCCGGCGGGGAGTCGTCCGCCTGCGGGACCCGTACCGCCAGGTCGCCGGCGCCCAGCGCCCGCGCGGCGCCGGCCAGCCGGCGGGCCGAGCCGACGATCCTGGTGCCCAGCCGGTCGGCGACCAGCACCGAGATCAGCACCAGCACCACCGCCACCCCGGTCAGCACCAGCCAGGCGGCGACGACTCCCTGACTGAGCGTCGCGTTGGGGATGAACACCTCCACCACGGCGATGCCGCCGCTGCCGACCGCGACCGGTTCGAGGTAGGCGAAGCCGCCCGGGACCCCGGTGCTGACCGGGTGTCCGGCGGCGGCGGCGCCGAGGATCTGGTCGCTGGTGGCGCGGGGCGTGCCGATGGTGGTGAGCCCGGTGACCCGGGTGCCGCTGCCGTCGGCCACCGCGGTGTGGCCGGGGACGTGCACGGCCATCATCCCGGCCGCCCCGGCCTGGGTGCTGGCCAGCGCCCGGGTCAGCTCACCGGGGTCGCCGGTGATCGCCAGTGCCGGACCGATGGCGGCCGCCTGCCGCTCGGCCCCGCTGAAGGCGCGGTCGCGGGCGGTCTCCCGGACCATCAGGCCCAGCGGCAGCAGGAAGGCCAGCGCGACCATGGTGGTGACCGCGACGCAGACCTTCACCAGCGCCCACCTCACGGTGCCGACCCCGGTCTCGGTCCGGTGGGCACGTCCAGCCGGACGCCCACCCCACGCACGGTGTGCAGGTAGCGCGGCCGTGACGCGGTCTCACCGAGTTTGCGGCGCAGCCAGGACAGGTGCACGTCGATGGTCTGGTCGGTCCCGTACGGCTGGCGCCACACCTCGGCGAGCAGCTCCCGCCGGGAGACCACCACGCCGGGGCGGGCGGCCAGGAAGGCCAGCAGGTCGAACTCGCGCCGGGTCAGGTCGAGCGCGGCGCCGTCCAGCAGCACCTCGCGCCGCTGCAGGTCGATCCGCAGCCCGCCGACCTGAAGGTGCTGCCCCGCGCCCGCGGTCGCGCCGGAGCGGCGCAGCACCGCGGCCATCCTGGCGCTGAGGTGCTCCCCGGAGAAGGGTTTGACCAGGTAGTCGTCGGCCCCGGCGTTGAGCAGCCGGACGATCTCGTTCTCGTCGTCCCGCGCGGTGGAGATGATCACCGGGACGTCGGTGAGGCCGCGGATCATCTTCAGCGCCTCGCTGCCGTCCAGGTCGGGCAGGCCGAGGTCGAGGATCACCACGTCGCAGCCGACCTGGGCGACCTCGCGCAGCGCCTCCAGCGCGGTGCCGACGCTGCGCACGGCATGGCCCGCCCCGGTCAGGTGCCGGATCAGGGCGGAGCGCACGAACGGGTCGTCCTCGACCACCAGGACAGTTG
Organism: Streptacidiphilus jeojiense; assembly: GCF_000719095.1. Taxonomy (GTDB): domain Bacteria; phylum Actinomycetota; class Actinomycetes; order Streptomycetales; family Streptomycetaceae; genus Streptacidiphilus; species Streptacidiphilus jeojiensis. The sequence continues at coordinate 83,376 of NZ_JOEH01000022.1, forward strand.
CCATGAACAGTGAAGGTAGCCCATTCGGGTTAACCGCCATACTGATGCCCGTGCGCAGAGGACTGGTACGGGCAGCGGCATGGACCGGAGCGACCGCAGCGGCGGTGTCCGTGTCCTGGTTCGGCGTGCACCGGGTGCTGCGCGACGGCACCTACGAGCAGCCCAGCGCACTGGTGGCGGTGGCCGACCCCTCCAGCGCCTCGCCCACTCCCCCGCCGCTGCCGACCTCCATCGGCTCGGCGGTGACCATCCCGTCCCCGAGCCCGTCCGCGACGCCGTCCGCCGGGCCGAGCCGCTCCGCGACGCGGTCGCACACCCCGACGGCCTCCGCATCCCCCTCGGCCAGCCCCTCGCCGAGCCCCTCCGCGAGCGCCGCCGGCACCATCCAGACCTTCACCCGCCCCGGCGGCCGCATCGTCATCGACATGGGCACCACCTCGGCCAGCATCGTCTCGGTCACCCCCGACCCCGGCTGGTCCTGGCACCAGTGGGTCACCGACACCTGGCTCCGCGTCGACTTCCAGCAGGACGGCGGCGCCGGCACCGACTCCATCTTCTACGTCACCTGGAACGGCCACCCCCCACTGGTCCAAACCGGCTCCAGCTGAGCCCCGAAAGGGGCGCGGGGCTGTGTCTTTTACTGCGCGCGCGCCCAGCCCACCACCAGCGTGCACCGCTCAGAAAACCTTCCCCGGGTTCAACAACCCCAACGGATCGAACGCCGCCTTGATCCGCCGCTGCAGAGCAACTCCCACCGGCCCGATCTCCCGCGCAAGCCACTCCCGCTTGAGCAGCCCCACCCCGTGCTCCCCGGTGATCGTCCCGCCCAGCTCCAGCCCCAGCGCCATGATCGCGTCGAACGACTCCCGCGCCCGCGCGGTCTCCTCCGGGTCGGACGCGTCGAAGACCACCACCGGGTGCGTGTTCCCGTCGCCCGCGTGGGCGACCACCCCGATGGTGAGGTCGAACTGCTCGGCGATCGCGGCCACCCCGTCGATCATCGCGGCCAGCTCCGACCTGGGTACCGCCACGTCGTCGACCATGGTGGTGCCCAGGGTGTCCATCGCGGTCAGCGACAGCCTGCGGGCCTGGAGCAGCAGCTCCGACTCCGCGCTGTCGGCCGCCGGGACGACCTCGGTCGCGCCGTACGCCGTACAGATCTCCCCGGCGGCGGCGAGGTCGGCGACCGGGTCGAGGGTGTCGAAGGCGATCAGCAGCAGCGCCGCGGTGGAGTCCGGCAGGCCCATCTGGGCCAGGGAGTTGACGGCCCGTACCGAGACCGTGTCCATCAGTTCCATCAGCGAGGGGGTGAAGCCGGCCTCCATCACCGCGCAGACCGCCGCACACGCGGCGGCTGTGCTGGGGAACTCGGCGGCGAGCGCCAGCTGCGGGGGCGGGCTGGGCCGCAGCGCCAGGGTGGCGCCGACGACGATGCCCAGGCTGCCCTCGGAGCCGACCAGCAGCCGGGTGAGGTCGTACCCGGCGACGCCCTTGGCGGTGCGGCGCCCGGTCCGCAGCAGTTCGCCGTCGGCCAGCACCACGTCCAGGCCCAGCACGTACTCGCTGGTGGTGCCGTACTTGACGCAGCACAGGCCGCCCGAAGCGGTGCCGATGTTGCCGCCGATGGTGCAGCTCTCCCAGCTGGACGGGTCCGGCGGGTAGGTCAGCCCGTGCACCCCCACCGCCTGCGACAGCGCCGCGTTGACGACGCCGGGCTCGACCACCGCGATCCGGTTCACCGGGTCGATCTCCAGGATCCGGTTCATCCGCACCAGGGACAGCAGGATGCAGCCGTCCACCGCGTTGGCCGCGCCGGAGAGCCCGGTGCGCGCCCCCTGCGGGACCACCGGGACCCGCAGCGCGGTCGCGGTCCGCATCACATGCCTGACCTGGTCGACCGTGTCCGGGAACACCAGCACCGCCGGGTTCCCGCTGGCGCAGAACCCCGCCATGTCCTGGCGGTAGGCGGCGGTCACCTCGGGGTCGGTGACGACCGCCGCTTCCGGCAGTCCCTCCCTGAGCAGGTCGACCAGGTCACTCATGGCTGTGTTCTCCCAGCTGGGTGCACGATTACCGATTACAGCGTCGCGGGCTTGCCCTGCCCATACAGCCAGGTCGCGAACAGCGAGTCCAGCTTCCTGCCGGAGATCTTCTCGCTGAGCTCAATGAACTGCGCGGTGTCGCCGTGGCCGTAGCGGCGGTCGCCGGCCCAGCTCCGCAGGATGGTGAAGAAGGCCCTGTCGCCGACGCGCTCGCGGAGCTTCTCCAGCACCATCGCGCCGCGCTCGTAGGGCGGCGTGCCGAAGATGTTGGCGGCCTCGCCCGGGTCGCCGGCCGGGAAGGCCCAGAGGTCGTTGCCGGCCGGCAGGGCGTAGTCGGTGGCGAGCCGCTGGGCGGTGCTCGGGCCGCCGTGCTGGGCGTCCCAGAGCCATTCGGCGTAGGTGGCGAAGCCCTCGTTCAGCCAGATGTCCTTCCAGCGGTCCAGGCTGACCGAGTCGCCGAACCACTGGTGCGCGGTCTCGTGGACCAGGGTGTCGATGTCGGGCGCCCGGTCGTAGACCGGCCTGGTCTGGGTCTCCAGGGCGTAGCCCACGCCGTGGGCGTGCTCGACGATGGCGCCGGCCGCGTCGAAGGGGTACGGCCCGAACAGCTTGCTCTCCCAGGCGATGACGGCCGGGATTTGGGCCAGCACCGGGGCCGCCGCCTTGGCCTCGGCGGGGTCGACGGCGTTGTAGACGGGGAGGCCGGAGGCGGTCCGGTAGCTCTGCACCTGGAACCTCCCGATGCTGGCGGTGGCCAGGTAAGCGGCCATCGGGCTGGTCTCGCGCCAGTCGAAGGTGGTGCGGCCGTGGCTGCTGCGCCGGTTCTGCAGGCGGCCGTTGGAGACGGCGGTCCAGCCGTCCGGGACGGTGACCGAGACCTGGTAGGTCGATTTGTCGAGGGGGTGGCTGTTGCTGGGGAACCAGGTCATGGCGCCCTGCGGCTCGCTCGCGACGAACACGGAGCCGTCCTTCTGCACGATCCAGCCGTCGGCCGAGCCGTCCGGGTCGGTGACGTCCTTCGGCACCCCCGCATACGTGATCGTGGTCGTGAAGGTGCGGCCCTTGGGCAGCGCGTGCGCCGGCGTGACCTTGAGCTTCACTCCGCTGCGGCTGAAGGCCACCGACCGCCCGTCGATCCGGACGCTGCTGACGGTCAGTCCGGAGAGGTCCAGGTCGAAGGAGCTCAGGTTCTGGGTGGCCCTGGAGGTGAGCACCGCCGTCGCGTCCAGGTGCCGGGACGCCGGTGTGTATCCGAGGCCGATCCGGTAGTGGACGACGTGGTAGCCGCCGTCCCCGGACTGCGGGAAGTAGGGATCCCCGGCGGTGGGGGCGCCGGGCGTGGCGCCGCCCCCCTGGGAGGCACCTGCCAGGAGGGCGGCGAGCACGGGAGTCGCGGCGAGGGCGAGGAGGCGGCGAGCGATCATCTGTGCAGCCTAGAACTGATGATCTGTCATCGCCCGCAGGTTCACCTGAATGACCCTCTGAACGGCCGCGCCTGAAGGGACGTCACAGATTGCCGCGGCGCTCCTGCTCCCGCTCGATCGCCTCGAACAGCGCCTTGAAGTTGCCCTTGCCGAAGCCCATCGAGCCATGGCGCTCGATCAGCTCGAAGAAGACCGTCGGCCGGTCCTGCACCGGCTTGGTGAAGATCTGCAGCAGGTAGCCGTCCTCGTCCCGGTCGGCCAGGATCTTCAGCTCGCGCAGCTGCGCCAGCGGCACCCGGGTCTCGCCGACCCACTCGCCCAGGGTGTCGTAGTAGGAGTCCGGGGTGTCCAGGAACTCCACCCCGGCCAGGCGCATGGCCCGTACCGTCGCCACGATGTCGTTGGTCGCCAGGGCCAGGTGCTGGACGCCGGGGCCGCCGTAGAACTCCAGGTACTCGTCGATCTGCGACTTCTTCTTGGCCGCGGCCGGCTCGTTCAGCGGGAACTTCACCTTGCGGCTGCCGTCCGCGACCACCTTGGACATCAGCGCGGAGTACTCGGTGGCGATGTCGTCGCCGACGAACTCCTTCATATTGGTGAAGCCCATGACCCGGTTGTAGAAGGACACCCACTCGTCCATCCGCCCCAGCTCCACATTGCCCACGCAGTGGTCCACCGCCTGGAACCAGCGCCCTTCGGGGGACACCCCCGAACCCCCGCTTCGCGCCGGCGGCTCCACCAGCGGTCCGCGCCCCAAGAAGCCGGGCAGGTAGGGGCCGTCGTAGCCGCTGCGGTCGACCAGGGTGTGCCGGGTCTCGCCGTAGGTGGCGATGGCGGCCAGCACCACCGTGCCGTGGTCGTCCTTGAGCTCGTACGGCTCCGCCAGGCTGGTCGCGCCGTGGCCGACGGCATAGGCGTGGGCCGCGTAGACGTCGGGGACCTCGATGGCCAGGTCGACCACGCCGTCCCCGTGCGCGGCGACGTGCTGGGCCAGGAAGACCCCGCGCTCGGTGGCCGCCTTCACCACCGAGGTGAAGACGAAACGGGCCGAGCCCGACTCCAGCACGTACGAGGCGGTCTCCCGCTCGCCGGTCTCCGGCCCCTGGTAGGCGACCAGCCGCATGCCGAAGGCCGTGGAGTAGTAGTGCGCGGCCTGCTTGGCGTTGCCGACCGCGAAGACGATCGCGTCCATGCCCTTCACGGGAAACTCGTCAGTCATGGCGTCCTCCAGCTGTGGGGTGCGGATGCCGGTACCGTCTCGCCCCGGTGGGGACTGCGCAACCGTCCCGCGAAACACTGAACACGCTGTACAGCTGGGCCAGCTATACCCCATTCTCTGTGTACATTCTGCCCACCTGGAGCCACCCATGCCCACCGCACCCGGAATCGACCCGCTGGACGCCGCGCTGCTGGCGCTGCTCGCCGAGGAGCCCCGGCCCGGGGTGCTGGAGTGCTCGCGCCGGCTCGGGGTCGCGCGCGGCACCGTCCAGGCCCGACTCGATCGGCTGCGGGCCAACGGGGTGATCCGCAGCACGGCCCCGCAGCTGGACCCGGCCGCCCTCGGCTACCCGGTCACCGCCTTCGCCACCCTGGAGATCTCCCAAGGTCAGGGCGCCGATGTCCGGGCCCATCTGGCCTCCGTGCCGGAGGTGCTGGAACTGCACACCATCACCGGCCAGGGCGACATGCTCTGCCGCATCGTGGCCCGCTCCAACGCCGATCTCCAGCGGGTGATCGACCGGGTTGTGGGGTTTGATGGCATTGTCCGGGCTTCCACCGCGATTGCCCTGGAGAATCCGGTTCCGTTCCGCGTGCTTCCACTGGTGGAACAGGCCGCCGGGGACTGACGACACGGCAGAGAGACGGGAGGGAGGGCCGAGTGAACTTCTGGGACTACGTCAGCAGCCGCCAGGACCAGCTGATCTCGGACACCTTCCAGCACGCCAGCGCGGTGTTCCAGTGCATGGTCGTCGCCGTGGTCCTCGGGGTCGGCATCGGCGCGCTGACCTACCGCAGCGACCGGGCCGGCCGGATCGCCACACTGGCCACCGGCACCATCCTCACCATCCCCTCCTACGCCCTGCTCGGCCTGCTGATCCCGGTGCTGGGCCTCGGCGTGCCGCCGACCGTCACCGCCCTGGTGCTCTACGCGCTGCTGCCGATCGTGCGCAACTCGGTGGTCGGGCTGCGCGGGGTGGACCCGGCGCTGGTGGACGCCGCGCGCGGGATCGGGATGACCGGGCTGGCCCGGCTGGTCCGGGTGGAACTGCCGATCGCCTGGCCCACCATCCTCACCGGCATCCGGGTCTCCACCCAGATGAGCATGGGCATCCTGGCCATCGCCGCCTACGCCTCGGGCCCGGGGCTCGGCAACGAGATCTTCAGCGGGATCGCCAGCCTCGGCAGCGCCAACGCACTCAACGAGGTGGTCGCCGGAACGGTGGGCATCGTCCTGCTCGCGTTCATCTTCGACGCCGCCCTGGTGCTGCTGGGGCGCCTGACCGTATCGGCGGGTATCCGTGCCTGACGCCTCGTCACGCCCTTCGACAAACGAGCGCGCGGCCGCCCCCGTGGTCACCAATGACGCGCCGATCACCGGGGCGACCATCGAGCTGGAGAACCTGACCAAGCGCTACCCGGGCAACCCCAACCCCTCGGTGGACTCGGTCAGCATGGAGATCGGCGCCGGCGAGACGGTGATCCTGGTCGGCCCGTCCGGCTGCGGCAAGAGCACCACCCTGCGCATGATCAACCGGCTGATCGAGCCCAGCTCCGGACGGATCAGGATCAACGGCGAGGACGTCACCGACATCGACCCGGTGAAGCTGCGCCGCCGGATCGGCTACGCCATCCAGTCCTCCGGACTGTTCCCGCACCTCACCGTCGCCGAGAACATCGCCCAGGTGCCGCGGATGATTGGCTGGGGCAAGCAGCGGATCAAGGACCGGGTCGAGGAGATGCTGGACCTGGTCGGTCTGGACCCCCGGGAGTTCCACGACCGCTACCCGCGCCGGCTCTCCGGCGGCCAGCAGCAGCGCGTCGGCGTGGCCCGCGCCCTGGCCGCCGACCCGCCGGTGCTGCTGATGGACGAGCCCTTCGGCGCGGTGGACCCGATCACCAGGGACCACCTCCAGGACGAGCTGATCCGGCTCCAGCACGAACTGCACAAGACCATCGTCTTCGTCACCCATGACTTCGACGAGGCCATCAAGCTGGGCGACCGCATCGCGGTGCTGCGCGAGCAGTCCCACATCGCCCAGTTCGACACCCCCGAGGCGATCCTCACCAACCCCGCCGACGACTTCGTCTCCGGATTCGTCGGCGCCGGCGCGGCGCTCAAACGGCTCAACCTCACCCGGGTGCGCGACGTCGGCATCGTCGACTTCCCCGCCGTGACCGTGGACGAGCCGCTGCAGGACCTGTTCGACCGGTTCCGCAGCGGCGGCTCCAACGAGATCCTGCTGCTGGACCGCAGATCCCGGCCCTACAAGTGGCTGCGCCGCGGCGACCTGATGCGGGCCCGGGGCTCGCTGGCCCGGGCCGGCGCACTGGTCAGCCACACCGTCAGCGCGGACGCCACGCTGCGCGACGCGCTGGAGGCGGTCCTCACCGACAACGGCGGCCGGGTCGCGATCACCGGACGGCGCGGCGAGTACGTCGGCGTGGTCGACATGGAGACCCTGCTGAACTCGGTCCACGAGCTGCTGGAGGCGGACCGGCTCACCGCCCTGGAGCACCGCGAGGAGCTGGCCGAGCTCCAGGAGTCGCAGCAGCACCAGCGGTCCGCCCTGGAGGGCGGGCCCGGGGGCGGTGCGGCCGACGGAGCGGGGGGTGAGCACCCGTGAAGTGGGACCGGATCACCAAGGGCAAGCTGCTGGTCACCCCGCTGGTGCTGCTCGCGCTGCTGCTGGCGCTGTACCTGTGGATCACCAACGTCAGCCTGGACTCCATCGAGAAGAACTCGCTCAACGGCGGCCAGGTCCGGCTCTACCTCTGGCAGCAGATCGAACTGACCGCGATCTCCACCTTCTTCGTGCTGGTCATCGCGCTGCCGCTGGGCATCCTGCTGAGCCGCGGGTTCGCCCGCCCGGCCGCCCCGGTGGCCATCGCACTGGCCAACCTCGGCCAGGCCACCCCCGCCATCGGCCTGCTGGCGCTGCTCACCTTCTGGCTGGGCATCGGCCAGCGCACCGCCCTGATCGGCATGGTCGCCTACGCGGTGCTGCCGGTGCTCAGCAACACCATGGCCGGACTGCGGGCCATCGACCCCACCCTGCTGGACGCCGCCCGGGGCATCGGGATGTCCCCGGTGGGGGTGCTCGGCCGGGTGGAGCTGCCGCTGGCGGTGCCGCTGATCCTGGCCGGGGTCCGCACCGCGCTGATCCTCAACGTCGGCACCGGCACCCTGGCCGCCTTCGCCGGCGGCGGCGGTCTGGGCAATCTGATCACCGCCGGGATCACCACCCAGCGCACCCGGGTGCTGATCGTCGGCGCGGTGCTGACGGTCTGTCTGGCCCTGCTGGTGGACTGGCTCGCCTCGCTCGCCGAGCTCCAGCTCAGCCCGCGCGGCCTGGAGGTGCACCAGTGAGGCCCCGCACCCTGGCCCTCCCGCTCGCGCTGCTGCTCCCCTTCGCCCTCTCCGGCTGCGGCCTGCACAGCGGCACCGAGATCCCCGAGGACCTGGTGCCGGGGTCGCTGGGCCAGGGCCAGCCGCTCAAGGGCGTCAACCTGACCATCGCGTCCAAGAACTTCACCGAGAACGTCATCCTCGCCGAGATGATCGGGCTGGTCTGGACGGCCGCCGGGGCCCATGTGATCGACAAGACCAACATCTCCGGCTCCATCGGAGCCCGGCAGGCCATCGTCTCCGGCACCGCTGACGCCATGTACGAGTACACCGGCACCGGGTGGATCACCTACCTCGGCAACACCGAGCCGATCACCGACCCGCAGAAGCAGTGGCAGGCGGTCCACGACGCGGACCTGAAGAACGGCGTCACCTGGCTGCCCCAGTCCCGGCTCAACGACACCTACGCACTGGGCGGCAACGCGACCAACATCGCCAAGTACCACCTGAAGACGCTGTCCGACGTCGCCGCCCTGTCCCACTCCAACCCCTCGGCGGTGACGCTCTGCGTCGACAACGAGTTCGCCGTCCGCGACGACGGCCTCACCGGCATGGAGAAGGCGTACGGCATGAGCATCCCCAAGTCCAACATCAGGACGATGGACGCCGGGATCGTCTACACCACCCTGTCCGCCGGCAGCGCCTGCCTGCTCGGCGACGTCTACAGCACCGACGGCCGGATCCCGGCGCTGGGGCTGAAGGTGCTCGACGACGACAAGCACTTCTTCCCCAACTACAACGCGGCCCCGGTGCTGCCCACCAGGACGGTGCAGAGGTACCCGCAGATCCCGGCGCTGCTGAACCCGCTCTCGGCGAAGCTGGACAACACCGTCGCCCAGAGCCTCAACGGCAAGGTGGACGTGGACGGCCAGGACCCGCGGGCGGTGGCCCGGCAGTGGCTGATCGACCAGGGCTTCGTGAAGCCCAAGAGCTGATCCTCCCTCAACCCTTGATCGATCATTGGTCCGTACCTATGGTCTTCACAGCAAGGCCACTGGTCCATACCTGTCGGATCGCATCATCGGATCGCATCACTGGGGGAATCCGCCGTGCACCGCACCACCGTCCGCACCGCCGCGCTCGTCGCACCGCTGCTGGCCCTGGCCGGCTGCGGCAGCAGTTCCGCCCCGGCCCAGAGCTCCACCCCGGCGGCGATCACCCTGACCAGCAGCGCCTTCGCCGACTCGCAGACCATCCCGACCCAGTACACCTGCTCGGGCACCGGCACCATCCCGCCGCTGAGCTGGACCGGCGTCCCCAAGGACACCGCCTGGCTGGCCCTCTACATGGAGGACACCAGCGCCGCCGACCTGACGCACTGGTACACCGTCGAGATACCCGCGGGCACCACCGGGGTCACCGAGGGGCAGCAGCCGCAGGGGCACATCGTCACCACGTACCTGCCGCCGTGCCCTGAGGGCGGCACCGAGGACGACTACGTCTTCACGGTCTACGCCCTGCCGAAGGGCTACTCCCCCACGAAGATCGGCAAGGTCATCGCCTTCGACCCGACCGGACTGCACGCCCACGCCATCGGCGAGGGCACGCTGACCGGCACCTTCTACCGCAAGCCCTGAGCCGCGTCTGACCGTTCGGTCCGGCCGGTCAGCAGGACGGGACGGTGCCGGTCCCCTGCTGCAGCGCCTTCAGCGCGTTGACCGCCTGGCCCAGGGTGTCCACCGGGACCAGCCGCAGACCGGCCGGGGTGTTCGCCCGCGCGTCCGAGCACTCGGAGCTGGGCACCAGGAACACCGTGGCGCCGTCCCTGGCCGCCGCCTTGGTCTTCAGCGCCACCCCGCCGACCTCGGAGACCTTGCCCGCGCCGTCGATCGCCCCGGTACCGGCGATGTTCGCGCCGTTGGTCAGGTCACCGGCCGCACCCGCCTTGCCGGTGCCGTTGCCGTCGAGCAGGTCGACGATCCCCAGGGTGAACATCAGCCCGGCGCTGGGACCGCCCACGCTGGCGAGGTTGATGGTCACCTTCACCTTGGCCGCGTCCAGGTGCAGGTAGCTCAGCGCGGCCGTGGTGGCGTCCGACTGCGACTCGGTCATCTCCTGCTGGTTGGTCGCATTGACCTGCTGCACGTTCTGGCCGGCCGGATACACCGCGTCGTGCGGCACGACCGCCTCGCGCGGGTTCGGCCAGGCCCGGACCGCCTGCAGCAGGCTGACCGAGTCCTGCGGCGCGGTCGCCTCGATCGTGGTCATCCGCAGCGCACCGCTGGTCTGCCGAACCGTCGCACCGGTGATGGTGATCACCTGCTGCGGCTGCTGCCCGTCCGACGCCTTCTCCGGGTAGCTCCCCAGCGTGTTGGCGGTGATCCCGGGATACATGATCGTGAACGGCAACGGCGCGAACGCCGCCACCCCGAGCAGCGCCACCACCACAGCGGCGCACACCGTCAGGACGACGGAACGACGGGACATCGACGAAGGCAGAGTGAACAGCACACCGCGCATCAAAACACACCGCCGTCGCCGACCCCTCATCGGCTCGCGGAGCGAGCCGTCAGGGGCGCGGGGAACTGCGCGGCCAACCCTCCACCGACGTAGGGCCGTCCACAGACCCCAACCACCTCACCGGAGCGCTTCCGCCACGTCCGCCGCCGCCTCCACCACCCGGGGACCGACCCGCTCCGGCACCATCCCCCCGAGCATCACCACCCCGACACACCCCTCGATCCCGCTCAACCCCAGCAACGCCGCCGCCGCCCCGCAGGCCCCGGACCGCTCCTCGGCCCCGGTCGCGACGAACGGCGGCTCCGGCCGGGCCCCGTACGGCAGCGCCCGCGCAGCGAGGATCGCCCGGCCCGCGGCGTTCTCGTCCAGCTGGTGCCGCAGCCCGGTCCGGTAGGCCACGTGGAAGTCGGTCCAGCTCGGCTCCACCACCGCGACCACCAGCGCGTCGTTCCCGTCCACCAGCGTCAGGTGCGCCGTCGCGCCGAGGTCCTCGGCCAGGCTCCGCAGCGCCGGCAGCGCGGCCTCGCGCAGCAGCGGGTGCACCCGGTGGGCGAGCCGCAGCACGCCGAGGCCGACCCGGGCCCGGCCGCCGATGTCCCGGCGGACCAGACCGTGCTGCTCCAGGGTCGCCAGCAGCCGGTAGACCACGGTGCGGTTGACCCCGAGGCGCCCGGCGAGCTCGGTGACGGTGAGGCCCCGCTCGGAGTCGGCGAGGAGTTTGAGGACCTGGACACCCCGGTCCAGGGTCTGTGAAGTCTCGGCGGTCACCGCCTGTGCTCCTCTTCCGCCGGATGTGTGGTGAGGGTGGACGCTAGTGAGCCGATACCGCCCAGCGGAAGGGGTTGTCCAGAATTCGGTCAGGATTCATCGCTGAGCGAGGAACCGATCGGGGCAAGGCGGGGCAACCGGACATCTCGCCTTACCGAACCGTGACCGAATCCATTTTGCTGTCAGGGACTTCAGGAACGTGTGCAACCATCCGCGTGACCCAGATGTATTCGCTGGTGCACCTCGGTTCCCTTCCCGCACAGAGAGTTCCTGACCCATGTCCCCTGGCTCCCGTCGCGCGTCAGCCCGCTCCGCTCCCCCGAGCGGCGGGCGCAGACGCGCGTCCGGGCGGGGGCGGCGCAGACCGAGACGGAGCTCCGCGCCCAAGGCCCTGGGCGCGATGGCACTGGTGGCGGTGCTCGGGGTCGGCGGCTACCTGCTGAACGGCTCGGGCAACACCAGGGCCACCGCCGCCGAGTCGAACCCGTCGACCCCGTCGGCCGCGGGCAGCGGCGGCGCTTCGACGGCGGGCAGCAGCTCCCCCGGCGCCCCCCGCTCGGCGGCCTCGCCCTCGGCCTCGAAGTCCACCCCGGCTTCGACCTCGGCGTCAGCCTCCACGGCCGCCCTGCTGCCGACCAGCTGGCCCTCCTCGGGCCCGGGGACCTACACCTACGCGACCGGCACCACCAAGCGCTACGGGACGGGCACCCTCAAGCGCTACAAGGTCGCCGTGGAGAACGGCCTGGGGATCAGCGCCGCGCTGTTCGCCTCCGAGGTGGACGCCGTCCTGGACAACACCAAGCAGGGCTGGAGCGCCGGCGGCCTGTGGTCGTTCCAGCGGGTGGACTCCGGCCCGGTGGCCTTCACCATCTACCTGGCCTCGCCGGAGACCACCGACCGCCGCTGCCAGACCTTCGGCATCACCACCATCTTCGAAGTGCTGAAGGGCGGGGTGAACTGCAGCAACAGCGGCAACCAGGTGGCCGAGAACGTGGCCCGCTGGATCGACCTGACCCCTGCCTACAAGGGGCAGGCCGACCTCTACCACGCACTGGCGATCAACCACGAGGTCGGCCACTCGCTCGGCCACAACCACGTCACCTGCGCCGGCGTCGGGGATCCGGCGCCGGTGATGATGCAGCAGCTCAAGGGGATGAAGGGCTGCGTCGACAACGGCTGGCCCTACAGCGCCTCGGGCACCTACATCACCGGCCCGGCGGCGCCCTGACCGGACACCCCGGCCGGCCGCCGACCGGCCGTCAGGTGATCTTCGTGGCCCACTCCTGGATCTTCTTGATCCTCGCCTGCAGCTGACCCGCCGTCGCCTGCGCGGTGAGCGGCCCGCCGCAGACCCGCCGCAGCTCGTTGTGGATGGTGCCGTGCGGCTGGCCGGTGCGGTGGTGCCAGGCGCCGACCAGCCCGTTCAGCTCCTTGCGCAGCTCCTGCAGCTGCTTGTGGGTGACCACCGGACGCTTCTCGGCCGGCAGCTCGATCAGGTCGGCCTCCTCGGCCGGCTTGGCCTTGCTGCGCTGGATCTGCCGGGTCTGCCGCTTCTGCAGCAGTATCTGCACCTGGTCCGGTTCCAGCAGGCCGGGGATGCCGAGGTACTCCTCTTCCTCCTCCGAGCCGGCGTGCGCCTGCATGCCGAACTCATGGCCGTCGTAGAGCACCCGGTCGAAGACCGCATCGGACTCCAGCGCCTCCCAGGGCAGCTCGTCCATGCCGCCGTCGGCCTCGTCCTTGGTCTTCTCGGCCTCGGCGAGCAGCGCGTCCTCCTCGTCGAAGAGGCCGTCCTCCTTGCTCTTCTTCCGGTCCAGGACGTGGTCGCGCTGCAGTTCCATCTCGTTGGCGAAGGTCAGCAGGGTCGGCACCGAGGGCAGGAAGACCGAGGCCGTCTCGCCGCGCTTCCTGGCCCGGACGAAGCGGCCCACCGCCTGGGCGAAGAACAGCGGTGTGGAGATCGAGGTGGCGTAGACGCCGACGGCCAGGCGCGGCACGTCCACGCCCTCGGACACCATCCGCACCGCGACCATCCAGCGCTGGGTGCCCTCGGAGAAGTCGGAGATCCGCTGGGAGGCCTCGGCCTCGTCGGACAGCACCAGGGTGACCTTCTCCCCGGTGATCTCCCTGATCATCTTGGCGTAGGCGCGGGCCACGTTCTGGTCGGTGGCGATCACCAGCCCGCCGGCGTCCGGGATCCCCTTGCGCACCTCGGTCAGCCGCTTGTCGGCCGCCCGCAGCACATTGGGCATCCACTCGCCCTGCGGCGCCAGTGCGGTCCGCCAGGCCTGGGCGATGGCGTCCTTGGTCATCGGCTCGCCGAGCCGCGCCGCGACCTCGTCCCCGGCCTTGGTGCGCCAGCGCATGTTGCCGCTGTAGGAGAGGAAGATCACCGGCCGGACCACATGGTCGTCCAGCGCGTGGCCGTAGCCGTAGGTGTAGTCGGCGACGCTCTTGCGGACCCCGTCGTTGCCGGCCTCGTAGCTGACGAAGGGGATCGGGTTGGTGTCGGAGCGGAACGGCGTCCCGGTCAGCGCGAGCCGCCGGGTCGCCGGCTCGAAGGCCTCGGCGCAGGCCTCGCCCCAGGACTTGGAGTCGCCGGCGTGGTGGATCTCGTCCAGGATCACCAGGGTCTTGCGCTGCTCGACCCGGTTGCGGTGCAGCATCGGGTTGACGCCCACGCCGGCGTAGGTGATGACGATGCCCTGGTAGTCGGGCGACAGCCGGCCGCTGCTGTAGGTCGGATCCAGCCGGATCCCTATCCGCGCCGCCGCCTCCGCCCACTGCTTCTTCAGGTGCTCGGTCGGCGCGACCACGGTGATCTGCTGCACCACGTGGTTGTGCAGCAGGTACGACGCCAGCGTCAGCGCGAAGGTGGTCTTCCCGGCGCCGGGCGTCGCCACGGCCAGGAAGTCACGCGGCTGCGCCTCGATGTAGCGCTCCATGGCGGCCTGCTGCCAGGCGCGCAGCTTCCCCGCGGTACCCCAGGGGGCCCGGCCGGGGAAGGCAGGGGACAGGTGGTGGGAGGCGGTTGCAGTACTCACGGTCTCCGGCAGGGTCGGCGGCAGGATGCACTTCGGCTGGACGAGCTTCGGCTGGACGTACTTCGAGGGTCTTCGGACAACCCGCCTACCCTACCGGGGCGATGTGTCGTACCCGCGTCTTCAGCCGTGCCGTTTCGCGGTGCGTCCGCTCACCACCGCTCCGACCAGCGCAATCGCCGCCATCACGGCGAAGATGGCGGCGAAACCGCCCTTGGTCCCGGTGCCCACCACCGAGAAGAGCACGCCGGCGAAGCCGACCAGGAGCACGTTCCCGAGCGCGTCGCTGACCTGGAGCGAGGCGGAGTTCTCACCGGTGTCGTCGGGGTCCGAGAGGCCCAGCATCAGCACCCCGACGCTGGCGATGGTCAGTCCCATGCCCATGCCGCCGACCGCCCAGGCGAACGCGACGGCGTACGGCGGGACGGCCGGGACCAGGGCGAGCCCGGCGCCGGCGATGGCCGCGGCCGACATCAGGAAGCCGGTGCGGATCAGCAGCCCGCGGTGCCGGTCGGCCCAGGAGCGGCCCTGGACCCAGGAGCCGAGCGCCCAGCTCAGCCCGCCGCTGGTGAGCGAGAGCCCGGCCAGGGTCGGCGACAGGCCGCGCTGGGTGACCAGCATCAGCGGGATGAAGGACTCGGCGGCGAAGAAGGTGCCGGCCGCGAGGCCGCGCAGCAGGATCACCGTGGGCAGGCCGCGCGCGGCGCGGAAGGTCCCGTGCGGCAGCAGCCTGCGGACGGCGGGGACGAGCAGCAGCAGCCCGGCCGCCGCCGGGATCAGCGCGTAGCCGTCCAGCAGCTGCCCCGCGTACTGGAGCAGCCCCGCGCCGACGGCCAGGGCCAGGGCGAACAGCAGCCGGCCGCGGTTCAGCGCCCAGCTGCGCCCTGAGCCGTCGCCGGCCTGCAGCCGGCGCAGCTGAGGGAGCATCAGCGAGACCGGCAGCAGCACCAGCACCGGGATGGACAGGAACACCCAGCGCCAGCCCAGGTGCTGGGTGACCGTCCCGGAGACCACCGGGCCGACGATCGAGGGGAGCACCCAGGCCGCCGAGAAGGCCGCGAAGACGGAGGGCCGCAGCCGCTCCGGGTAGGCCCGGCCGACGACCACGTACAGGGCCACGATCACCAGCCCGCCGCCCAGCCCCTGCACGGCCCGGCCGGCGACGAAGACGCCCATGTCCTGCGCGGTGCCCGCGACCAGCAGACCGGCGCCGAAGGCGGCGATGCCGGCGCTGAGCGGTCCCAGCGGTCCGCGCTTGTCGCACCACTCCCCCGAGACCACCATGGCGAGCAGGCTGGCGGTGAAGAAGCCGGAGAAGGCGAAGGCGTAGAGCCCGAGCCCGTGCAGGGCCCGGGCGGCGACCGGCATCGCGGTGTTCACGGCCGTCGCCTCGAAGGCCACGAGCAGCACGGTGGACACGATGCCGAAGGTCAGCGCCCGGTACGGACCGCTCAGCACGGTCTCCTGGGCGGGCTCGGCTCCGGTCGCGGCGGGGTGGGTGGTGTGGGTGGTCACTGAAGCGAGTGTAAGGGTCATCTGCTGGGTTGACCCCTGTCGTGCGACCTAGTGCCACTGGTCCTTCCGCCCTAGGTCCGCATTCTTTTCCGAGAATCTGTTGACTGACACGGGGGTGAATACCGTAGAGTCAAATGCATCGAGCAGCACCGGAATAGCGACCCGAAGGAGGACCGATGAACACCAGCAGCATGGTTCGCATCGGCACCTGTCGCACCCGGAGCCGCTGTACGGCGTGTTGTTGTCCCGCCGTCAGCTGAAGCAGAGTCTGCTGAAGTACTGTCTGCCCGATCTCTGCGTCACCCCTGTCACGGCCGTGTGCCCGAGTGGTTGAGGGGACCGCCTGCAAAGCGGTTTACGCCGGTTCGAATCCGGTCATGGCCTCCAGTCCTTCCGTGGGATTTCCTCCCATTGCGTTTTTATTGCCGTGCGTGAATTCATGACGCATTCACGCACGGATTCTCACTGCAGTTTCAGGGCCAGTACCGGGCAGTCGGCGGCGGCCCGCTTGGCGCGGCGGACGGCTTCGGGTGGGAGCGGGGTGCCCTCGACCAGGGGGTAGCCCCACTCGTCCAGGGTGATCCGCTCCGGGAGCAGTTCCGCGCACAGGCCGTGGGCGGTGCAGGCGGTCCAGTCGACGGCGAGTCGCAGGTCGGTGTTCATCGCAGGCCCTCCGGTGCGGGGTCGGACGGGACCGGCAGCAGCGGCGCCGGGTTGCTGCCGGTGCAGTAGCCGACCTGGTGGGCGGAGGCCTCGGCGGCGAAGACGGTGAGGGCGCTGCGCACCAGCCGCACCGTTCCGTCCGGGTGGTGGCACACGCCGCGGCCCTCGACCAGGCCGGACCAGCGGGCCAGGTCGTCGAGCAGCCGGGGCGAGCCGACGGCCCGCAGCGGCGAGGCCAGATCGGCGAAGGCCGCGGCGATCCGCGGCAGCCCGTTGAGGCAGGGGCCGCACTGTCCGGCCGACTCCAGCGCCAGGTAGCGCAGCACCCGGGCGGTCTCGACCAGCCCGCAGCGGTCGGCCGGCAGCGCCGCCAGCACGCCCGCGCCCAGCGGCACGCCCAGGTCGGCCGCAGCCAGGCGCCGGTCCAGCGCGGCCGCCGGCAGCCAGCTGCCGTGGTAGCCGCCCACCAGCACCGCCTGGACCGGCGACGGGAGCGGACCGAACAGCCGCCGCAGCGGAGTCCCGGTGGAGGCCTCGAAAACCCGGGGGGCCGTCCCGGCGGTGTGGACGGTGCACAGCATGGAGCCGGGCTCCGCCGCAGTGCCCGCGGTGCGGAACCAGCCGGGGCCGTAGCGGGAGACCAGTGCCAGCTGGGCCAGCGTCTCCACGTTCTGCACCAGGGTGGGCGCCCCGCCGACGCCGCGTTCGCGGGTCGGCGGCTGCGGGAAGCGGGGCAGACCGCTGCCGCCGGAGAGGTAGCCGGTGAGCGCGGAGGACTCGCCGGAGAGGAACCGGCGCGGCACCTCGGTCAGCTCAACCCGGTCGCCGCCGCGCTCGGCCAGTGCGGCGCGCAGCCCGGGCAGCAGGCCGCTGCCCTGCTCCACGGCCAGGTGCGCGGTCCGGGCGCCGATCGCCTCGGCGGCGGTCAGCAGCCCGTCCAGGACCAGGTGCGGGGCCAGCCGCAGCAGCGTCGCGTCCTTGTGGCTGGCGGGTTCGCCCTCGCAGCCGTTGGCCACGGCGACGGGGGTCCGTCCGCTGCGTCCGGCCGCCGCGGCGACGGCCTCCAGCTTGCGGTGCACCGGGAAGGCGGCACCGCCGCGCCCGGTCAGCCCGGCCTCGGCGAGCATCGCCGACAGCCCCTGCGTGCCGGCCCGGGGGCCGTACTGCGCAGTGTGGGCGGCCAGGTCCAGCGGGGTCCGCGGCAGCAGCCGGGGCAGGGCGTCGTGCAGGACGGCGCCGGCGGGCTGAGGGATGGTCGTCATGGCCGTCAGGCTCCCTTCCGGGTGTCGGCGTACTCGCGGGCCGGGGCGGCAGCCGCGGTGCGGTGCGCGGCGTCGACCGATTCGGAGCGCGCCAGCAGCGCGGCCGGGGTGTCCGGCGCCGAGGGCCGCAGCGCCACCCGGATCCGTACCGCGACGGCGGCCAGGACGGCGGCCACGCAGACCACGGTCAGCCACAGGGCCACGCCGGAGGCCATCCCACCGGTGCCGGAGCCCAGCGTGAGCCCGTGCACCACGGCCACCGGCCAGGACGCGTAGGCCAGCCAGTGCACCGCGCGCCAGACCCGGTGCCCGATCCTGGCCCGCAGCACGCTGGTGACGATCACGGCGAGCAGCAGGTCGAAGCCGACCGTGCCCAGGCCGAGCCAGAGCGGCTGGAAGTCGCTGACGAACGGCACCACGCTGTCGACCAGGCTGATGTTGACGTAGGAGTCGGCGACGGCGGTGACGATGTGGATCGCCAGGAACACCATCGCCAGCATGGAGAGGGTGCGGTGCAGGGTGACCGTGCCGAACCGGGGCAGGCCCGGGAGCCGACCCCTCATCTGCACCGTCACACCCAGCACGGTGACCGCGGAGAACAGCACCAGCGAGACCACGCCGGTGGCCTGTCCCGCGTACCAGAGCACGGGGGAGGACGAACTCATGCCGCCACCTCCTGCTGCACTTCCGCCTCGGCGGGCCAGTCGGCCACCGCGGTGACGGTGCCGTCGGCGGCGACCAGCCGGGCCGGGAGGCGGTGGTCGGCCAGCCACTGCGGGGCCGAGGTGCCGCGCACCATCGCGGCGGTGCTGGCGGTGTTGGCGTCCAGGCAGGTGCCGGCCGCGACGCTGACGGTGCGCCAGGGCGTCTCCGCCGGAAGGCCGGTGCGCGGGTCGACCAGGTGGTGCATCGGACGGCTGCCGCGCCGCCAGCGCCGGGCGCTGATGCCCGAGCTGGCCAGGCCGCCGTCGCGGATGGTGACCAGCGCGTGCGGGCCCTCGGCGGCCGCGTCGACGGGTCCGGTGGCGTCCTGGACCCGTATTCGCCAGCCGCCCTCGGGGGCGCTCCCGGCCACGGCGGTGTCGCCGCCCAGGCTGACCAGGACGCCGCAGCCGGCGTCGGCGGCGAGCCGGGCGGCGGCCCGGTCCGCGGCCCAGGCCTTGGCGGTGGCGCCGAGGTCGAGCTCCACGCCCGGGGGCATGGCGACGGTGCAGGCGTCCGGGTCCAGCACGACCTTGCGCCAGCCCGGCACCGGCCGAACCAGCAGCCGCACCGGCCGGCCGTCGCGTTCGACCAGCTGGAAGTCGCGGTCGTAGCCGATGGCAGCCATCGCCGAGCCGACGGTGGGGTCGACGTCGCCGTCGGTGAGCTCGGCCGCCCGGAGCGCGGCGGCCAGGGCCTCGGCGAGCAGCGGGACCACCGGGACCGGGTGCCCGTCGGCGTAGCCGGCCGCGGTGTTCAGGCCGACCAGGTGGGAGTCGTCGCGGAAGCGGCTGCAGGCGGCGTCGACCTCGTCGAGCCAGTGCGCCAGCGCGTCACGGCAGTCGTCCAGCCGGAGCGGGTCGGTGACCACCAGCCGGACGGCACAGCCGAGGGCGCGCCAGTCGGCGGCGGCGGTCATCAGGAGCCGCCCGAGGTGGAGTGGGAGCTGCTGCTGGAGCTCGAAGTGGTGCTGGAGCTCGCCGCGCTGGTCTTGCTCGCGGTCGGGCTGGAGCTGGGCGTGGACAACGCGCTCGTACCGGACGAGGTCGACGTCGAGGCTGCGGACGACGAGGACGACGCCGACGCAGTGGGGGTCGGCGTCGTGGTCGTCGTCGTGCTGGTGCTTGCGGTGCTCGTGCTCGCCGTGGTCGAACTGGCCGGCATCGACGCCATGAGCGCCAGCGTCCCCGCCACGCTCACCACCGCCACGCCGGCGCTCACCGCCGTGGTTCTGTTCGCCCCCTTGCGCGCGGCTTCGGGGGTACGACCTGCCTTCCGTGCCATCACGCTGCTCCCTTCGCTCGAATGGTGCGGACCTCGGTCCGTCGTCCACCACCCTGCGGCGGATTTGTGAGAGAGCTATGAGCTGCGCCTGAGCGTTCCGCCGTGATCGGCCCGTTATTTTCCTTGATACGCTGCGGCCGATGCGGACTGGTGCCGCATCGGGTCGGGAGCGGGTAATCAGGCGAAGCGACCACGGGCCGACCAGTCGCACGCGTAGGCTCGCATCACAGCGGAACATTGCTGCTCGTAGTGGCTTGGAATGAGCGCAGGGGAGCCCATGACCGACCCGACACAGCTGCCCGTGATCACCGTCGAGTTTGACGCCGAGGAGGGCGAGAAGTCCGTATTCTCGCGCACGCGGGCGGCTGTGACCCAGGTAACCCGCATCAGCTCCGACACACTGGCCCTGAGCGTAGCGCACCTGTGCCAGTACGTGGGCAAGGTGTTCGAACAGGCATCCACGGCGTCGGACGCCCTTGAGCTGACCGGGCTGGAGGTACAAGTACAGGTCACAGCCAAGGGTGAGGTCCGCCTCGTCGGGGCCACTTCCACAGAGATCAGCGGGGGCATGAAGCTGATCTTCCAGAAGAAGGTCGGGCCCTCGTCTTGAACGTGGCAGTGATCGTCGGCTGCTCGTACTACGAGGATGAGGACATCGCGAACCTCAGATTCGCCCACCTCGACGCGATGCGCGTCGGCGACGCCTTCACCGCCTCAGTCGATGTGGCGCCGGAGGCGGTGCTCACTTTCGCCGACGGACTGCCTCCGGGCCAACTACCCACCCGCCACAACGTGATCCGTACCCTGTCCGCCCTGGCCAAGTCCAGCGGCGCGCAGATCGACCGCCTTTTCTTCTTTTTCAGCGGACACGGCTTTCACTCGAGCTCGGACGGCAGTGACTACCTGATCACCAGGGACTCGATCACCTCGGAACTCGAACACACCAGCCTCGAGTTCGAGCTCCTGGCGCGCATGCTTAGGGCGACCGGGGCCAAGCATGTCGTGCTACTGCTCGACGCCTGCAGGACGCCCCTCGGCGGTGGCAAGACCTTCGGCGCCCCAGCGAAGGTTCATGTCGAGCGCCTCTGCCCGCCGGGCATGGTGTCCTTCTGCTCCTGTGCCCCGGAGTCGACCTCCTACGAGAGCGCCCGGCTGCAGTCCGGTATCTTCTCTGAGGCCCTCTGCCGGGCCCTGAGTGACGAGGGCAGATGCGTCACCGTCGCCGACCTCGACTCCTATCTCACGCATTGTGTCCCCAAGCTGGCCAGGGAGTTCGAGAAGCCGACCCAGCAGCCCTACTCGCGGGTGGAACCGCTGGCCCTCGCCGAACTGGAGATCGTGTCACCGCGCAAGCGGAACGAGTGGCGGGCCTCGGCGAGCGTGGGCCAGGAGCTTCGGCAACGCTCCGTCAGCCGAGCCGTCAACGCCGTGATCCCTGACCGAGCGCTCTTTGCCATCGACTTCGGGACCACCAACTCGGTCATCGCCGTGGCGGACGACGACTCGAAAGTCCACTTCATCCCGGCCGGTGACGGACGCCGTCTGGTTCCTTCGGTGATCACCTTCGTGTCGGACCTGGACTACCTGGTGGGCTCGCGCGCGGTGGACCTCGATCGCTACAGCCCGGGCCGCACGGCCCGGTCGGTCAAGCGGCGGCTGGGGACCGGATACGCCTTCCAACTTGATGGAAAGGAACTCTCTGCCGAACTGCTGTCCTCACTGGTGATCAGGAGCCTGCGCACCAACGCCGAGGATGTGCTCGGCCGGCTTCCGGCAGAGGCGATGATCGCCTATCCGGCGAATTTCAGCATCAGCCAGGCCAACAGCCTGCTGCGGGCGTTCGAACTCACCGGGCTGCGTGTGCACCGGATGGTGGGAGAGCCCAACATCGCCTGCGTGCTACTGCACCTCGACCGCCCGGAGTGGGAGGGCGTCGCCCTCGTGGTCGATCTGGGCGGCGGGACGCTCGACGTGGCGGTCGCGGAAGTCGGCGACAACGTCCACGAGATCATCTCCGTCTTCGGCGACAACCATCTCGGCGGCCTTGACTTCGACATCGCCCTCGCCGAGGTCTTCAAGGAGCGGCTGCTCGCCTGGAATCCCGCGGTGGCACTGGACTCCGAATTGGAGGCCCGGATCCTGCGTGAGGCGGAACGCACCAAGGAAGTACTTACCGACCACGAGACGGCCGTGGCCTCGCTGCAGAACATTGAGGTCGGACCGCAGGTGCTGACGTTCAGCCTCACGGTCGACCGCTCCGAGTTCCGGGAGGTCTGCCGTGGTCTCACGGAGAGGTTCGCAAAGATCGTGAGAACGGCCATGGACGACAGCGACCGCGGACCCGTCGGCGTGGTGCTGCTCAGCGGCCAGGGCGGGAAGATCTTCACCGTGCGCGAGGCCCTTGAGGACATGCTCGACGGCGTCGAGTTCGTCACCGCCTACCAGGACTTCGCCGTGGCATACGGGCTGGCGCTCTACTCCTCTCTACTCGCAGGCGCCCGCAGCGCGCGGGAGGGGGCAGTCCCGCTACTGCTCGACCTCAGCCACCGCGGCATCGGGGTCGTCTGCTCGGACGCCACCGCCCCGTCGCACAAGGCACCGGACCAGGCTACCTACCTTGAACGGCGGGTGAGGAAAGCGCCGGACTCGCATGCCAGGACCCATGTCGTCTTGGAGCGCCTGACCACCATTCCGACGAAACGCAGCGATTGGTTCCGGTTCGTGGGCGGTCCGGGGGAGGAGGTCGTCATCCCTGTCATCGAGAAGTCGAAGACGGCGGACGAGGATGTCGAGATCGGCACGGTCAGGTTTCCAGCGACGCAGGAGGCCGTGGACGTCGAGATCACCGTGGAGGTCGATGCGAACAGCGCCATCCTGCTCCTGGTGGCGGACTGGACGAACCTGACCTACCGACGGTTCCAGCTCAATCAGTACTACCGGAATCCGAACTGGGTCATGCACAACGCGCTCGACCTCCTGCTCGACGGCTGGGCTGTCTACGACGTCGAACCGATGGACCCCGCCTTCCGCAGCTCGGAGGTGGTGGGCAGGGCGCCGACGACCCTGCGGGACCTGAACATACCCGAGGAGATCGCCACTATCGATCGAAGACTCGAGCAGGATGTCGCCGGATGGCGCAGGAGTGACACGTACATCGCAGGCGTCGGCGCCGCCCGGTTCACCGCCCTGCAGCGCAAGGCCCGCCTCCTGCTCGCCTCCGAACAGCGGGAGGAAGGCGCCCGCACACTCGCAGAAGCCATCCGACTCAATCTGTCCTCGGCGCGGGACAGCGTGCAGTGGGTCGTTCTCGCGCAGGCCGTACGTGTGGCCGAGCGCGAACTGACAAACGATCCGGCTATGCACCTGGTCAGGACGGCACTTGCACAGATCTGCGACCTACGCGAAGTCACCCGGACCTTCGCGCGCGATGCGCACGTGCCCGAAGCGATCACAGCGCTGGAGCGCATAGGTGCGACGCGCGAGGCACGGCACCTGACTGGCCTCATCGCACAATGACCGGCCTGGCCGACCGGAGACCCACGCCCTCAGGTGCGAAGTCACCTGTCAGAGGGCGACGTCCTCCGCCGGTATCGGCAGCCGGTTGACCTGCCGCCCGGTGGCCGCCCTGACCGCCGCGGCGACCGCCGCCGGGGCGACCGTGGCCGGGGCCGCGCCGACGGCCTTGGCGCCGAAGGGAGCGACCACGTCGCGCTCCTCCAGCAGGGCCACCACCCTGATCGCGGGGGCGTCCAGGGAGGTGGGCAGCCGGTACCGGGTGAAGGAGGCGTTGGAGATCCGACCGCCCTCGCTGACCAGGTCCTCCATCAGCGCCAGGCCGAGACCCTGGGTGGCACCGGCCTCGATCCTGGCCTCGATCTGCTCGGGGTTGAGCGCCCGGCCCACGTCCTGGGCCACCGCCAGTTCCACCACCCGGACCGTGCCCAGCTCCACGTCCACGTCCACCACGGCGCGCATCGCGCAGAAGGCCAGGCCGACGAAGGCGTCGCCCTGCCCGGTCTCCGAGTCCAGCGGCTCGGTGGGGTGCGGGCGGCACTGCGCCGTGGCCCACAGGTCCTTGCCCTCCAGGGCCTGGAGCACCGGCATGCCCAGCACCCCGTCGTAGGAGGTGATCTTGCCGTCGCTGATGGTGAGCAGCTCCGGCGACATCCCGAACTGCATCGCCAGCGGCTGCAGCAGCTGGTGCCGCACCATCAGCGCCGCACGCTCGACCGCGCCGCCGGAGACCCAGGTCTGCCGTCCGCGCGCGGACGGACCGGCCGGGGGCTGGTCGGTGTCCACCGGCGCGATGTAGACGTCGGTGATGCCCAGCACGTCCTGGACGATCTGCCGGGCCAGGGTGGAGAAGCCGGTGCCGGTGTCCACGGCCGTGCACATCACCGAGGCCTGCGAGCCGCTGACCCGTACCGAGGCCGTGGAGACCTCGTCCGCGCCCTCGGCGCCCAGGATGTGCACCATGCCGACGGCGTAGCCGATGCCGCGCCGCACCGCGGCCGGGTCGCCCGCGCCGCCGGGGCCGCCGGGCAGCAGCCACTCGTCGTCGGGCTGGTCCACCGGCAGCGGCGGCAGCGGCTCGGCGGCCAGCGCGTCCAGCAGCTCGCTGACCGGGGCCGGGCAGGTGACGGCCTGGCCGGTGGGCAGCAGGTCGCCGGTCGACATGGCGTTGCGTCGACGAATCTCCAACCGGTCCAGGTCCAGCGCCGCGGCCAGCCGGTCCAGCTGGGACTCGTAGGCGAAGCAGGTCTGCAGCGAGCCCTCGCCGCGCATCCGCCCGGCCGGCGGGTTGTTGGTGCGCACCGCCCAGGCGTCCACGAAGACGTGCGGGACCACATAGGGGCCCGCGGCCATCGCCGCGGCCGCCGCCAGTGCCTCGCTGGACACCTCGGCGTAGGCGCCGCCGTCCAGCAGCAGCTGGGCCTCGACCTTGAGCAGCCGGCCCTCGGCGTCGGCGTGGTGCCGGTAGCGGAGCAGCGCCGGGTGCCGGTGAGGGTGCGTCAGGAAGGACTCCTCCCTGGTCAGCGCCATCTTCACCGGATGCCCAGTGCGGATCGCCAGCAGCCCCAGGGCGACCTGGAAACCGACGTCCTCCCGGTCCGCGGTGGCGCCGGGGACGCCGCTGACGACCAGTCGGACCCGGTCGGGCTCCAGGCCGAGGCAGTGCGCGGCGCGGTCCCGGTCGCCGTGCGGGTCGGTGCTGGCGACATGCAGTTCCACGCCGCCGTCCGGGCGCGGCACGGCGAGGCCGGCCTCGGCGCCGATCGGGGCGGGGTCCTGCCGGCCGACCTTGTAGAGGCCCTCGACGACGACGTCGCCGACCACCTCGGGGTCGCCGAAGCGCACCGGCTGGTGCCGGAAGAGGTTGCCGTCGGGGTGGATCGGCGGGGCGGTGAACGCCGCCTCCGGGTCGGTCAGCGGCTCCAGCGGCTCGTAGGCGACGGTGATCGCGGCGGCGGCGAGGCGGGCGGTGTCGGGGTGGTCGGCGGCGACGGCCGCGACCGGCTCGCCGAAGTGCCGCACCACGTCGGCGGCAAACACCGGGCGGTCCTGCACGATCGGTCCGCTGGGCGCGCCGTCCGGCTGCCCGGTCGGGCCGAGCCGCAGGTCGGCGGCGGTGACCACGGCGTACACCCCGGGGATCGCCAGGGCCGGGCCGTAGTCGATGGAGAGGATCCGGGCGTGGGCGTACGGCGAACGCGCGACCGCGCCCCAGAGCAGGCCCTCGGCCCAGAGGTCGGCGGCGTAGGGGAACGTCCCCATGGCCTTCGCCAGCGCGTCGGCGCGGATCGGCGAGGTGCCGAGTCCGACCGGCTCGGCGGCCTCGGTCCCGTCGGCGCCCTCGCCGCGCTCGGCGACCTGCGCGGGGATCCGCGGCTGGGTGAGCGTGCCGCCACCGACCGTGGTGGCGGTGGTGGTCGCGGCCGTGGCGGTGCCCCCGCCCAGGGCCGCGCCGGTGGCGCTGCCCGGATCGCCCTGCCGGACGCCGGGGCCCGGTGCGGTCAGGTTGTTGTCGTCGCCGGAGCTGGAGGGCAGGGTCATGCTCCGGCCTCCGGCGCGTGGGTGTTCTGGTGCGTGCCCTGGTGCGTGCCCTGATGCGGCAGGACGTAGACGCCGGGCTCGGCGCCCTCGGGCGCGCCGGGCGGCTGCGTGCCCGGCAGCGGGTACTCGGCCTGCGGGTACGCCTGCGGCTGGAAGCCGGCCTGGTAGGGCTCGGGCTGCGGCTGCTGGGCGTAGACCGGGTAGGCGTACTGCTGCTCGGCGGGCGGCTGCTCGGTGTTCAGCCCGTCCATCGGCCCGAACAGCGGGTCCGCCTGCGGCTCGGGGTGGTGGTGGTCGGGGTGGTGGTGGTCGATGTGCTGGGCCTCGCCCTGCTGCTGGCCGGGGATCTCCACGTCGGAGTAGACCGGGTACTCGTCCACCGGGTACCCGTCGCCCGGGTACTCGTCCCGGCCGAACTGCTCGCCCGCGAGGTCGTCGGCCAGGCTGTCGTCGGCCAGGCTGTCCGGGTCGGCTGCGTCGGCCGTCTCGGCCTGCTCCCCGGGGCCGGCCGCATCGGCCGCGTCCGCCGCCTCCGCCGCTGCCTCAGCGGCCGCCTCCGCGGCTTCCGCCGCCTCGGCCCGGGACTGGGCCACCTTCTCGATCGCGGCCAGCGCGCCCTGGTACCCGGTGCAGCGGCACAGGTTGCCGCACAGCGCCTCCCGGGCCTGCAGCTCGGTCGGCTGGTGGTTGCGCTCCAGCAGGTCGTGGACGGCCATCGCCATGCCGGGGATGCAGTAGCCGCACTGCACCGCACCGCTCTCGGCCAAGGCCCGCTGCACGTCGGAGGCGCTGCCGTCGGCGGCCAGCCCCTCGACGGTGCGGATCTCGCTGTCGGCCGCCAGGGCTGCCGGGACCAGGCAGGCCGCGGTCAGCTGCCCGTCCAGCTGCACCGAGCAGGCTCCGCACTCGCCCTGGTCGCAGCCGCCCTTGGCGCCGGCCAGGCCGAGCCGCTCGCGCAGCACGTACAGCAGGCTCTCGCCGATCCAGGCGCCGTTCACCGGGCGGTCGACCCCGTTGACCCGCAGCAGGTAGGAGACCCGCGGAGATCCGTCCGCGCCGCCGAAGCCGGACAGCTCGGAGCCCGGCTCCTGCGGGTCGGTGCCGTAGGGGGACGTCACGGCATTGGATGTCACAGCGTTGGTCGTCACAGCGTCCGTCACTTCAACGCCCTCCCGAGTGCGCGGCGGGCCAGTACGGAAACGGTACGACGGAGTCGTGCCGCCGCCGCGGCCGGGCCCCCTTCCATCCCGTCCGGCTGGCTGTCCGGCAGTCCCGCCGGCTGCGGTTCGGGCACGCAGGCCGCGGCAACGTACTCGCCGAAGGCCGCTGCCGCCGCGGGGTCTATGGCCCGGTCGCCGTCCCAGTCGATGCAGCCCGAGACCCACTGCTCGGCCTCCAGCGGCCGCAGCGGCACCGGGGCGACCGCGCCGACCGCGCAGCGCACCGCGCGCCGACCGGGGTCGAGCACCAGGGCGACGGAGGCGACGGCCCGGGACGGGCCGGTGCGCCCGGTCGCCTTGAGGAACACCTGGGGTGCGTGCAGCAGCGGTACCCGGACGTAGCCGAGGAGTTCGCCGCCGCGCATCGGGTCCAGGCCGGTGAGCAGATGGCTGACCGGAACCTCGCGGCCGCCCTCCGGGCCGACCAGGGTGACCGTGGCCTCCAGCGCGGCCAGCACCGGCAGGGTGTCCCCGGCCGGGTCGGCGGTGACGATGTTGCCGCCCAGCGTGCCGGCGTTGCGCACCTGCGGCGGTCCGGCGCTGCGGGCGGCCTCGGCCAGTGCGGGCATCAGTGCCGCGAAGTCGGGCCGGCCCATCCGGGCGTGGGTCAGACCGGCACCCAGTTGGGCGGTGCCGTCCTGGTACTGCCAACCGCGCAGCTCGTTGATCCGCCCCAGGCCGATCAGCGCCATCGGGCGCAGCAGACCTGCGTTGACCGCCCCCATGAGGTCGGTCCCGCCGGCCACGGGGACGGCCGCCGGGGAGGCCGCCAGCGCCGTGACGGCCTCGTCCAGCGAGGCCGGGAGCATGATCGTTTGGTTCACCTGTGTCCCACCGTGCTCGGGTTCCGCACACGCCGCTGCTTTTTTAGAGCTTGCGCCCGTACGGTACGTGCAAACGGGTGGCTGGCGCACCCTCCCGCTCCCCCGACCGCGTGGTGACAGCCGAAGGAGCCCACCAGTCGCCCTTATTGCCCGAATTGATGCCTTTTATTGCTCCAATCCTTCGGTGTTCGACTCCGCACTGACACACTCTGCACCGCTCTGCCCCACCCTGACCCGGTCACGCCTCCGGCGGCGCGCCCTCGATCGGACGCCCCGCCACCCCGGGCCGCCGCTGCCACGGCCGCGGGCCGTCCTCCGGGCGGTACTCCACCCCGAGCGCGTCCAACCGGGCGCGGTGGACGGCCATCCGGGCGTCGAACCCGGCCCAGTCCCGCTCGGCCGGCTCCTGCGGCAGCCGTGACCAGGCGACCTCGGCGAATGCCGCCAGCCTGGGGAAGGCGTGGTAGTCCACCTCGCGGACGTCGTCCATGAACTCGGTCCAGAGGTTGGCCTGAGTCCCGATCACATGGGCGGCGGCCTCCGGGTCCTGACGCAGCGCCGGGGGCAGCGGCTCGAACCGGTAGACGTCCTCCAGGGTGCGCACCCAGCCCACCGGGGCCGGCTCGTCGTCGCCGGGGGCCTGCCGGTGGTCCAGGTAGACGTACTGCTCCGGGCACATCACCACGTCGTGGCCGGCCTTGGCCGCGGCGACGCCGCCCGCGTAGCCGCGCCAGGACGAGACCGCGGCGCCGGGGGCGAGCCCCCCTTCGAGGATCTCGTCCCACCCGATCAGGCGACGCCCGCGCGCGGCCAGCCAGCTGTCGAAGTGCCGCAGGAACCAGCTCTGCAGCTCGTCCTCGTCGGCCAGCTCCTGCTCCTTGATCCGGGCCTGGGCGGAGGGGCTGGCCTTCCACTGCTCCTTGGGGCACTCGTCGCCGCCCAGGTGGACGAAGCGGGACGGGAAGATCTCCAGCACCTCGTCCAGGACGTTCTCGTAGAAGCGCAGCGTGCCGTCCTCGACGTTCAGCACATTGGCGTTGACCCCCCAGTCCGTCCAGGTGGACAGGGCGGCGGTGTCGACGACGTCGTGGTTCCCCAGCTCGGGGTAGGCGGCGATGGCTGCCTGGGCGTGGCCGGGGATGTCGATCTCGGGGACGACGGTGATCTGCCGCTCGGCGGCGTAGGCGACGATCTCGCGCAGGTCGTCCTGGGTGTAGAAGCCGCCGTGCGGACGGTTGTCCCGGTTCCCCGCGGAGCGGTAGCCGACCATGGACCGGTCGCGCCAGCCGCCGACCTCGGTCAGCTTCGGGTAGCGCTTGATCTCGACGCGCCAACCCTGGTCGTCGGTGAGGTGCAGATGCAGCACATTGAGCTTGTGCGCCGCGAGCAGGTCGAGGTAGCGCAGCACGTCCGCCTTGGGCAGGAAGTGCCGGGAGACGTCCAGCAGCACCCCGCGCCAGCCGAAGCGGGGGGCGTCCTCGACGGTCAGGCAGGGCAGCCGCCAGCCCTCGCGCTTCAGCGGGGCGCGCCGGAAGGCCTCGGCGCCCAGCAGCTGGCGCAGCGTCTGCGCCCCCCAGAACAGCCCGGCCGGGCCGCCACCGGTGAGCACGACCCCGGTGGCCGACACCCGCAGGCGGTACGCCTCCGGTTCGAGCTCCTCCGGCGCCAGGGCCAGTGCGATCCCGGCCGCGCCGGGCCCCGACGACAGCGGCAGTCCGGTGGCCGCCCCGACGGTGTCCCGCAGCCAGCGCTGCACGCCCTCGGTACCGGGACCGCCGTCCAGCCCGGTACCGGCGTCGAGCGGGAAGAACTGATCGGCATCGGCGCCAAAGCTGACCGGGGCAGGTATGAGGTCCATGACGAATCATCCTGCCCCGCCCACGCCCATTGGTCCAGACCAAACTTCGGGCCGGCCCCGCCAGGGGCGCGGGGAACTGCGCGGCCGGCCCCGCGCCAAGGTAGAGCGCCGACCGAACCAGACCCCGCCCCCGCTGCGCCCTACTTCTTGTCCTTGTCCCCGCCCCCGTCAAGCCCCTCGAAGATCTCCTTGCACATCGGACAGACGGGGTACTTCTTCGGGTCACGCCCGGGTACCCAGACCTTGCCGCACAGCGCGACCACCGGGGACCCGGACAGCGCGCTGTCCATGATCTTGTCGCGCTTCACGTAGTGCGCGAAGCGCTCGTGGTCGCCGTCCCCGTGGGACGTCTGCGGTACCGGCTCGACGAGGGTGCCAAGGCCGCCTACACGCTCGGGTTCAGGTTCAAGGGTGCTCATAGCAGACCAGTCTAGAACCGTCCCCTAGTTCATCGAAGGGTCGTCCGGATAGGTCGCCACCATCGCCAGCTCCCCGCGCTGCCGTCGCAGCACCGCCCGCCACAGCCGTCCGGGGTCGGGAACCGACACGTCCCCGGGTTCCGACTCGACGACGTACCAGGCGCCCTCGAGGAGTTCGTCCTCCAACTGCCCCGGACCCCAGCCCGCGTACCCGGCGAAGACCCGCAGCGAGCCCAGCTCCGAGGCCAGCAGTTCCGGCGGGGCCTCCAGGTCGACCAGGCCGATCGCACCGTGCACCCGGCGCCAGCCCAGCAGCTCCTCGATCGGCTGGTCCCCCGGGACCACCGCGAGGGCCAGCGCCGAGTCCAGCGCGACCGGGCCGCCCTGGAAGACCACCGCGGGGACGCCCGCCAGCTCGGCCCAGGGCTCCAGCACGGATTCCACGTCCACCGGGGTCGGCCGGTTCAGCACCACCCCGAGGGTGCCCTCCTCGTCGTGGTCGAGCAGCAGCACCACGGCGCGGTCGAAGTTCGGATCGGTGAGCGCGGGCGTCGCCACGAGCAGCCTGCCCGCGAGTGAGACGGCCTCGGTCATGGTCGACATGATCCCGCAGTCCAGGCGGGCGGGCAACGAATTCGCCGCCGGCGGACGCCCGGGCTGATGCGCGGTCAGCTCCGCGAGCCGAGGCGGGCCGAGCCGAACCGACCGGCTCCAGCCGTTGTCCATGTGGCGTTCGACACATTCTTTGATACCGACCTGCGGTTTAACGCCGCCATACCAAGGACAGGCGCCGCTGGGGAACCAGGGCCATCCGGATTAACATCTCCTGGGGTGACGGACCGGCATCAACTCACAGGCACACGTACAAGAAGCCCACCTGTGCAGCCCGGTCTCTCCGCACCGTCCCGAACCACTCCTCACCTCCCTGGATCGCGAGAACATGACCGACGATGTCCTGCTTGTCCACGGCGGCAACCCGCTCGAGGGCGAGATCCGTGTCCGCGGCGCGAAGAACCTCGTGCCGAAGGCCATGGTGGCCGCGCTGCTCGGACACGAACCCAGTCGGCTCCGCAACGTCCCCGACATCCGCGACGTCAAGGTCGTCCGGGGGCTGCTGCAGCTGCACGGGGTGCTGGTGCACGAGGGGGACGAGCCCGGTGAGTTGATCCTGGACCCCACCCATGTCGAGAGCGCCAACGTCGCCGACATCGACGCGCACGCCGGCAGCTCGCGGATCCCGATCCTGTTCTGCGGCCCGCTGCTGCACCGACTCGGCCACGCCTTCATCCCCGGCCTCGGCGGCTGCGACATCGGCGGCCGTCCGGTCGACTTCCACTTCGACGTGCTGCGGCAGTTCGGCGCGGTCATCGAGAAGCACCCGCAGGGCACCGTGCTCACCGCGCCGCAGCGGCTCCGCGGCACCAAGATCGAGCTGCCCTACCCCTCGGTCGGCGCGACCGAGCAGGTGCTGCTCACCGCGGTGCTGGCGGAGGGCGTCACCGAGCTGCGCAACGCGGCGATCGAGCCGGAGATCGTCGACCTCATCTGCGTGCTGCAGAAGATGGGCGCGATCATCTCCATGGGGACCGACCGCACCATCCTGGTCACCGGCGTGGACCGGCTCACCGGCTACAACCACCGCGCTCTGCCGGACCGCCTGGAGTCCGCCTCCTGGGCCTGCGCGGCCCTGGCCACCGGCGGCAACATCTACGTCCACGGCGCGCGCCAGCTGGAGATGATGACCTTCCTCAACACCTTCCGGAAGGTCGGCGGCGCCTTCGAGGTGGACGACGAGGGCATCCGCTTCTGGCACCCGGGCGGCGAGCTCAACGCCATCGCCCTGGAGACCGACGTCCACCCCGGCTTCCAGACCGACTGGCAGCAGCCCCTGGTGGTGGCGCTCACCCAGGCCGACGGCCTCTCCATCGTCCACGAGACGGTGTACGAGTCCCGCCTCGGCTTCACCTCGGCGCTCAACCAGATGGGCGCCCACATCCAGCTCTACCGCGAGTGCCTGGGCAGCACCCCCTGCCGCTTCGGCCAGCGCAACTTCCTCCACTCCGCGGTGGTCTCCGGCCCCTCCAAGCTCCAGGGCGGCGAACTCGTCATCCCCGACCTCCGCGGCGGCTTCTCCTACCTGATCGCGGCGCTGGCCGCACAGGGCACCTCCAAGGTCCACGGCATCGACCTGATCAACCGCGGCTACGAGAACTTCATGGAGAAGCTGCGGGCCCTGGGCGCACATGTGGAGCTCCCGGGCGAGGCGGAGTAGCCATAATGCTTTGCCAACCGGCGGTCCCGCTGGTTGACTCGAACAGGTGATCAGGACAGCGACCGACCGCCGGACCTGGATACGGGCAGCGGCCTGGAACAACGCGGAATGGTGCGCGGCCGTGTGTCGGACGCACCGTCAGGATCTGGGCCCGGCCGGGGGCGGGACGTTCGCCCGGGGGTTGTGGAGCAGTGACGGGACGCCGCCTCCGCTCTACCCGGACGTGGTGACGCTGGACCCGGCCGCCACCGGGGCGCAGGCGGTGGCGCGGATCGAGCTGACCCCTGCCACCGCGTCCGTGAAGGACTCCTTCGACTGCCTGGACCTGGCCGGGGTCGGCTTCTCCCCGCTGTTCGAGGCCCAGTGGATCATCCGGGCACCGGAGGAGCGATTTCGGCCCGTCCCGGGCTGGTCCGTGGTCCGCGACGCCGACGGTCTGGCCGCCTGGGCGACGGCCTGGGACGGCGGGCAGGGCTACGGCGAGATCTTCCGGTCCGAACTCCTCGACCAGCAGGACGTTGCCGTGCTGCAGGCCCGGGACCGTGACGGACGGGTGCTGGCCGGGGCTGTGGCCAACCGCAGCGCCACCGTCGCCGGCGTGGTCGGGCTCTCCAACGTCTTCGTCACCGAGGCCGCCGAGCGCGGCCTGCTCGAAGCCTGGGCGGACGCGTCCGCCGTCGCCGGGCGCCACTGGCCGGGCCTGCCGGTCGTCGGCTACGAACACGGCGAGGACCTCGACTCCGCCCTCACCCAGGGCTTCGACACCCTCGGCCCCCTCAAGGTCTGGATCCGCTGGTAGCCCGGGCCCCCGGCGCGAACCGCCGTACCAGGCGCAACTCCGGCAGCCGCAGCAACCAGGCCGAGGCCAGGAACAACGGGCCCATCGCCAATGCGCCGGCCGGCGCCGACACCGGTGCGCCCAGGTGCAGGCTCCGCACCACCGCCCAGGATGCAGCCGCAGCTGGTCCGGCGGCGAGGACCAGCTTCAGGTAGGTGCGGGACAGCCGTCTTCCGTCCAGCCGTCCCGCCAGCCTCCGGCGCAGCCGGGTCGCGGTGAGCAGCAGCCCGGCCAGGTA
Source organism: Streptacidiphilus jeojiense (assembly GCF_000719095.1). Lineage (GTDB taxonomy): Bacteria > Actinomycetota > Actinomycetes > Streptomycetales > Streptomycetaceae > Streptacidiphilus > Streptacidiphilus jeojiensis. The sequence goes on from NZ_JOEH01000022.1 coordinate 116,887, forward strand.
GGAGAGCGAGTACGCGGCCGCCATCCCGGTCACCGCCCAGCGCGCCGGCAGCAGCAGGTGACAGCCGACGGCGAGGGCGATGTCCAGCCCGGAGATCCACAGGGCGGCCCAGAACGGGGTCCTGGTGTCGGAGAACGCGTAGAAGCCGCGGAGCAGGAGGTACTGGGCGGAGAACGGGATCAGCCCCAGGGCGAAGGCCTGCAGCATCCGACCCATGGGGAGGGTCGGGCCGTGGCCCGGGAGCAGCGCGGTGATCTCGGGGCCGAAGGCGAGGAAGAAGAAGGCGGCCGGGACGATCACCATCCCGGTTGCCCTGAGGCCTCGGGAGAGCTCGTCGCGGACGTCGTCGAGACGCTGCTCGGCGACGGCCCGGCTGAGCCTCGGCAGCAGTGCGGTCACCAGCGAGACGGTGATAACGGACTGCGGCAGCTGCCAGATGGTCTGCGCGTAGGTGTAGGCGGAGGTGCCGACGCCCCCGTGCGGCAGCGCCGAGTCCGCGGCGGTGGCGTAGCGGGTGACGACGGTGACGGCCGCCAGGTTGGCCGCGACGAACAGCAGGGTCCAGCGGGCGGCGCTGATGCTCGCGCGCAGCCCCGTACCGCGCCAGTCGAAGCGTGGCCGGAAGCTGAAGCCGCATCCGCGCAGGTACGGGATCAGGGCCAGGGCCTGCAGCGCGATGCCGGCCGTGGTGCCGATGCCGAGCAGCCGGACGTCGGCCGGGGTGACCGAAGTCGACCCGGACGAGCTGCCGATCAGGCTCAGGTAGAGACCGAACAGCGTAATCAGCACCAGATTGTTGAGCACCGGGGTCCACATCATCGCGCCGAACCTGTTCCGGGCGTTGAGCAGCTGCCCGAGGATCGCGTAGAGCCCGTAGAAGAGGATCTGCGGCAGCAGGAAGCGGGCGAAGACCACCGTCAGTTCGAAGGCGGCGTGGTGGTCGGGGGTGTCCGGGAGGTAGATCGAGGCGATCTCGGGGGCGGCCAGCACAGCGAGCAGAGTGCCGGCAGCGAGTACGCACAGCACCATCGTCAGCAGCCGCTGCTCGTGCGCCAGTCCGCCGTCCCGGTGCTGCACCCTGGCCCGGACCAACTGCGGCACCAGGACCGAGTTGAGCGCTCCGCCGATCAGCAGGGTGTAGAGGCTGGCCGGAACGGTGTTGGCGTTGTTGTAGGTGGTCGCCAGCAGCCCGGTGCCGAGCGCGGCGACCTGGAGTCCCAGCCGGATGAAGCCGGTGGCCCGGGAGACCACCGTCCCCACCACCATCAGCGCCGAGGTCCTGGCCAGGCCCCCGGCCGGGCGTCGGCGGGCGGCGTGACGTGCGGCGTGGCGCGTTGATCCCATGGGGGGCAGGACGCCGGACGCACAGCGCCGGGTTCCCCGGCCCCGGGAGGGGACGGTGAACCCGGCGGCTGCTTGCTGCGGCTGCCCAGGGGGACTTACTTGCCCTTGGCGGCTTCCTTGAGCTTGGAGCCCGCGGAGACCTTCACGCTGTAGCCGGCGGCGATCTGGATCGGGTCGCCGGTCTGCGGGTTGCGCGCGGTACGAGCGGCACGGTGGGTGCGCTCGAAGGTCAGGAAGCCGGGGATGGTGACCTTCTCGTCACCCTTGGCGACGACGTCGCCGACGACCTCGGCGAGCGCGGCCAGGACGGCGTCGGCGTCCTTGCGGGTCACCTCGGCGCGCTCGGAGAGGGCGGCCACCAGCTCACTGCGGTTCATGTGTACTCCATTGTGGTCTGTCGCGTTGCGATCCTCGGCTGCCCCGGAGGACCGCCGCCTCGACTGTCGTACCGACAGGCGATGGGGGTTCCGCTGGACGCCCCAGGCTGCGCAAATCTCTTGCCTTGGGACGAATCCTGCCCCCACCACCGCCGGGAAAGCGAATCCGGCTCCAGCGGGGGTCACACGAACAGCGCCATGCAGCACGCGCAGTGACGGTTCGTCGACTCCCGCGGGACACTCTAGGGCGGCGCGCCAAGCCTGCAGGCGCGCCACGCCGGTGCAGGCCCTACCGTACGCCCTGGGGCCAGATGGCCCCAAACGGCCCCCAAACGGCCCGCGGGAGGCCCTCTCAGAGCTGTACGGCGGGGAAGCTCCCGGTCTCCCCGACCGGGTTGGACGCGGCCTGCGCCGTCCCGGCCGCGTGCGCAGCGTCACGGACGGCGGCCGCGACGGTCTTGGCGACGTCCGGGTGGAACACGCTGGGGACGATGTAGTTCGCGTTGCGCTCCTCGGCGCTGACGGTGGCCGCCAGGGCGCGGGCCGCGGCGATCATCATCTCGCTGTTCACGGTGCGGCTCTGGGCGTCCAGCAGGCCGCGGAAGACGCCCGGGAAGACCAGCACGTTGTTGATCTGGTTGGGGAAGTCGCTACGGCCGGTGGCGACCACCGCGGCGGTCTGCCGGGCGACCGCAGGGTCGACCTCGGGGTCCGGGTTGGCCAGCGCGAACACGATGGCGTTGTCGGCCATGGCGGCGATGTCGTCGCCGTCGAGCACGTTGGGCGCGGAGACGCCGATGAAGACGTCGGCGCCGCGGACGGCCTCCTTGAGGCTGCCGGTGCGCCCACTGCGATTGGTGTTGTCGGCGATCCAGCGCAGCGAGTCGTTGAGGTCCTCCCGGCCGCCGTGGACCACGCCGTGCACGTCGGCGACGGTGGCGTGCTGCACACCCGCGTCCAGCAGCAGCTTCAGGATCGCGGTACCGGCCGCGCCGGCACCGGACATGACGACCCGTACGTCGCCGATCTCCTTGCCGACCACCTGCAGCGCGTTGGTGAGCGCGGCGAGCACCACGATGGCGGTGCCGTGCTGGTCGTCGTGGAAGACCGGGATGTCCAGGGCCTCGCGCAGCCGGGCCTCGATCTCGAAGCAGCGCGGCGCCGAGATGTCCTCCAGGTTGATCCCGGCGAAGCCGGGGGCGATTGCCTTGACGATGGCGACGATCTCGTCGCTGTCCTGGGTGTCCAGGCAGAGCGGCCAGGCGTCGATGCCGGCGAACCGCTTGAACAGCGCGGCCTTGCCCTCCATCACCGGCAGCGCGGCCTTGGGGCCGATGTTGCCCAGCCCCAGCACGGCGGAGCCGTCGGTGACCACGGCGACGCTGTTGCGCTTGATGGTCAGTCGGCGGGCGTCCTCGGGGTTCTCGGCGATGGCCATGCAGACCCGGGCCACGCCCGGGGTGTAGATCATGCTCAGGTCGTCACGGTTGCGGATCGGCACCTTGGAGGACATCTCGATCTTGCCGCCGAGGTGCATCAGGAAGGTACGGTCCGAGACCTTGCCGATGCTGATGCCGTCGATGGTGCGGAGCTTGTCGACGATCTCCTCGGCATGCGCGACCGAGGCCGCGGCGATGGTCACGTCGATCCGCAGCGCCTCCAGGCCCGAGGCGGTGACGTCGAGGCCGGTGACGGTCCCGCCGCAGGACTCGACCAGGGTGGTGACCTGGCTCACAGCGTTTCCGCGGGCCGGGACCTCCATCCTGACCGTGATCGAGTTCGACACACTGGGCACCGTCGCCATCGACGTTCCTTCTCTCGTACGCGCGCTCATCAGACTTCCGACGTTGTGGTCTGATCGTCGCACCTACTACCGCGTAACTGGAAATGTTGTTCCACACAGTGGAGGCACACGAGGTTTCTCGCGGGAAGGGAATGCGTTCCCGGGAGGCTTTGTTAGTCTGGGTGTACGGCACCGGCTCGATCCAAGCCCCCGGGCCCAACCTTAGTCGCTTCGAGCGACCACTTGCCGCGAGGCGAGCATGGCGGGTCGGTGTCGTATAGAACGTCAGGAAGGGCTCCGCCAACGGAAGTTGGCGGAGCCCTTCGGCGTTCCTGACTACTCGTGCAGCAGTGCCGGGACGCCTGCGGCGTCCGGCAGGTCCAGCGGTCCGGAGAGCACGGTGAGCCGCTGGGTGGCCCGGGTCAGCGCCACGTAGAGGACCCGCAGGCCGGCCTCGGACTCGCCGGCGATGCCGGACGGGTCGGCGACCACCGTGGCGTCGTACTCCAGGCCCTTGGCCTCCAGGCTGCCCAGCGCCACCGCGCGCTCGCCGAGCCCGGTGATCCAGCCGGCCGCCTCGCCGCGCCGGTCCATCGGCACCACGATGCCCACGGTGCCGTCCACCTCGGCCAGCAGCCGCTCCACCTCGGCCCGGGCCGCCCGGCCCACCTCGGCCTCGGCGGCCACCGAGACGAAGCGCGGGTGCACCCCGGTGGAGCGCACCGCCCGCGGCGACTCCGTCCCCGGCGCCGCCTGCGCCAGCACCCTGGCGGCGACCTCGGCGATCTCGGCCGGGTTCCGGTAGTTGGTGGTGAGGGTGTAGCGGCGGCGCGGCTTGGCCCCCAGCGTCTCGTCCATCGCGGCCTGGGCCTCGGCCGGGTCGATCCAGGAGCTCTGGGCCGGGTCGCCGACGATGGTCCAGGTCGCCTGGCGGGCCCGGCGGCCGATCATGCGCCACTGCATCGGCGTCAGGTCCTGCGCCTCGTCCACGATGACGTGGGCGTACTCGCTGCGCTCGGCCGGCTCGCGCTCGCCGCGGCGGGTCCGGTCGGCGAAGGTGGTGACCTCGTCCAGGCCGGTCAGCAGGTCGGCGGCGTCCACCTCGCGGGCCCGCGGCCTGGCCGCCTCCCCGAGCAGCACCTGCAGCTCGTCCAGCAGGGCCACGTCGTGCGCGGTCAGGCTGCCGCGGCCGGTGTCGTCCAGATGCCGCCAGGAGGCGGCCAGCAGCCGGGTCTCCTGCTGGCTCAGCGAGCCGCGCGCCTGCCTGGCCAGCTGGCGCGGGTCGCGCAGGGTGGCCAGCACCCGGCGCGGGGTCAGCGCGGGCCACCAGGCGTCGAGGAACGCCAGGAAGCGGTCGTCGTCGCCGACGTGGTCGTCGAAGGTCTCCCGCTCGCGCTGCTGCTGCTCGCGGTCGACCCGGTCGCCGGTCCGGGGCCTGGTGCGCAGCAGCAGGGACCAGAGGGCGTCCAGCAGCAGCCGGCGGGCCCGGGGGCGGAGCAGGTTGATCGGGGTGGCGCCGTTGCCCAGGATCGAGCGGCGCAGGTTGCGCAGCGCGTTGGCGTCCAGCCGCAGCACCTCGCCCAGGGCGCTGACCCGCAGCTCGGCGGGGCTGCCGGCAGCGTCCAGCGCGGCCCGGGAGGCGCGGCGCATCAGCGCGACCATCCGCGAGGAGCCCTTGACCCTGGCCGCCTCGGGGCTGTCGTAGCTGTCCGCCTCGACGCCGTCGACCAGGCTGCCGACGGCCCGGATCGCGACCTGGCCCTCCTCGCCCAGCGCCGGCAGCACGCCCTCGGTGTAGGAGACCAGCAGCGGGGTGGGGCTGACCACCAGGATGCCGCCGGCGTAGCGGCGGCGGTCCTGGTAGAGCAGGAAGGCGGCGCGGTGCAGGGCCACGGCGGTCTTGCCGGTGCCGGGGCCGCCGGTGACCAGGGTGGCCCCGGCCGCCTGGGCCCGGATCACGATGTCCTGCTCCTGCTGGATGCTGGAGACGATGTCCCGCATGGTGTGGCTGCGGGCCCGGCCCAGCGTCGCCATCAGCGCGCCGTCGCCGACCACGGCCAGCGGCTCGCCGTCCAGCACCGGCTCCAGGTCGGGGCGGAGCAGGTCGTCCTCGACGCCGAGGACCCGGCGGCCCCGGGAGCGGATCACCCGGCGCCGGACCACCCGTCCGGGCTGCAGCGGGGTGGCCCGGTAGAAGGGTGCGGCGGCGGGCGCGCGCCAGTCGATGACCAGCGGGCCGTACTCGGTGTCGAGCACTCCGAGCCGGCCGATGTGCAGGGTCTCGGCGACGGCCGGGTCGGCCGGGTCGAGCGGGGTCTGCGAGGGGAAGCCGTCCTCCTCGGGACCGTCCGGCTGCTGCAGGTCGATGCGCCCGAAGAGGAAGTCCTCGAACTCGTTGTTCAACCGCTGGAGGTGCCGTCCGGCCCGGTAGACCTGGGCGTCCCGTTCGGCCAGGGCGCCGGGGGTGCCGACGAAGGCCTTGCGGCTGGCGTCGCTGAGGATGAACTCGGCCTCCGCCAGCTTCTCCTCAAGACGGTGGTAGACCCGGTCCAGGTGCTGCTGCTCGACCGCGATCTCGCGATCGCGCAGGGTCTCTGCGGTGGCGTTCTCGGGGTCGGCGGCGGTGTTGGCGGCAGCGGCGGTGTCGCTGGGCGCGGTCAAGAAGGCCCCCTGTGTACGTGGTGTGCGGCGCTCGCCCCTTGATGCGCAAAGGGAGACGGACGATCCTACGTCATCCGCCCCCGGCTGCGGGTTCTCAGCCCGGGTCGGGGAAACGCGTCATCGACTCGGTCATGGCGGGGCGGTGGAACCGCATCAGCTTCTCGGCCTCCTCCTGCACCGCCTCCATCTCGACCTCGGTGAGCTTGGTGAAGGCGCTGACGGTGAGCTCCGGCCCCTGCTTGGTGAAGCTCAGCGACCAGTGCCCGCGCACCGTGCCGTCCACCAGGAAGGCGGCCCTGAAGCCGTTCCCGGTGCGCAGACCGAGCTCCGCCTCCTTGGCGGCGATCCGGGTGCGGTCGGCGAGGCCCAGGACCACGTTGTCGTACTCGGGCAGGAAGCGCGTCGGGGCGGGGGTGTCCGGGTCCGGACGGGGCGCGTCGGGGAGGTCGAAGAGCTCGCGGCCGGTCGCCGCGTCCTGGAAGGTGCGCAGCTGCGGGCGCAGCCGCTCGAAGACCTCGACCAGCCGGGTCAGCCCCGACCAGGCCTGGGCGTCCAGCACGCCGGCCGGGCCGAAGGCGGCGAGGTAGCGGAGCACCATCGCGTCCGGGCTGGGGTCCGGGTCGAGCGGTCGGCCGAGCCAGTGCTCCAGGGTGGTGGAGGTGGTCTGCCCGCTCTTGCCCCACAGTCCGCGCGGCGGCACCTGCACCAGGGCCAGGCCGTCGCGGATCGCCCAGGCCAGGGTCCCCGGGTCGTGGCCGGGGAAGGCCTCGGCCAGGGCGGCGCCCAGGGCCGCGTTGGTCATCGGCTGCTCCGCCAGCAGCTCGGCCGCGGTCCCCTTGAGCCGTGCCGGGTCGATCCCGGACAGCGCCTTGCGGTAGATGTTCTTCCCGTACGGGCCGCGGTCGTTGACGACCTGGCAGAGCGGGCGCCAAGAGAGCGCGTCGTCGGCGTCGAGCAGGTGCACGGTGCCCCGCATCGCGGAGACCCGGACCAGGGCCCGCTCGGTCATCAGCGCGGAGACCTCCTCGGGGTCGAAGCCCAGCAGCCGGGTCCACAGCCCGACGTAGGGCGCCCCCGGCACCTGCGACTGCATGCCGGCCAGGAACCGAACGGTCTCCAGGGCGCTCCGCTGCTCCCGGGCCAGCAGCAACTGCCGGGCGAGCAGGGCGCGGTTGAGCGAACGGACGGTCAGCTTCTCGGAGGCCATGGCCGAACCCTAGATCACCTGCCGGAACGCCGAAAGCCGCCTCGTCTGCTACGACGGGCGGCTCATGACGCATGGGGGCTGCTCTGCTCTCAAGCAGTGTGGTGGAGGTGGCGGGAATCGAACCCGCGTCCTGTGGTGCAAAACCAGGGCTTCTCCGAGCGCAGTCCGCTGTGCTTTTCTCGGCCCCGGCAGTCACACGGACAAGCCACCGACAGGCCCAGCCACTGTTTGATTTCCCGCCGCATCCCGTGACCGGACGCGACGGTGGAGTTCCCTAGATTATGCCAGGGTCCGGGACGGGAACACGCCCGGTCTGACACCTTCAGTTACTCGCTCAGGCGGCGAGGGTGAAGGAATCGCGCTTGGAGTTGGCGATTATAGTTTGCGACATATGGTTTACGAGATCATTGCCGCGTTCCTCGGCTCGCTTCCCCTGGATCGACATCCCCAGTCGAAACCGATCACCCCCATGGGGTGCTATTCATTTTTCAAGACCCGCACTCCGGATCTCCGGTCCGAATCGCGTGCCGTTCCGCGTGGACCTGGGGGGTCCTGCGCAACTCTGTCATCCTACGTCCCCGCTGGGGGGACGGTCCAGCTCATTACCGCCGACCGACACCGCGTCAGACCTGCACGTCAGCCCTGCGCCCGGCGGCGCACCGCGGACAGTGCCCGGTCGGTCTCGCGGCGGTCCTGCTTCTCCCGCAGCGTCTGCCGCTTGTCGTGCAGCTTCTTGCCCTGGGCCAGCGCCAGCATCAGCTTCGCCCGGCCGTCCTTGAAGTAGAGGGACAGCGGGACCAGGGTGAACCCCGACTCGCGCAGCTTGGCGTCGAGCTTGTTGATCTCCTCCTTGTGCATCAGCAGCTTGCGCTTGCGCCGGGCGGCGTGGTTCGTCCAGGTCCCCTGCGCGTACTCCATGATGTGGACGTTGTGCAGCCAGGCCTCGCCGTTGGTGATCTCGGCGAAGCCGTCCACCAGCGAGGCGCGTCCCGCGCGCAGCGACTTGACCTCGGTGCCGGTCAGCACCAGGCCGCACTCGATCTCGTCCAGGATGTTGTAGTCGTGCCGCGCCTTCTTGTTCTGCGCGACGATCTTGCGTCCGGGTTCTTTTACCTTGGCCATGATGCGGGCCATTCTCGCACTCCGGAGCGGCTCTCGGCACGGGAGTTACCTCGGGCCCGCGGCCGCCAGGTCGTCCAGCACGGTGATCGCGGTGCGCTCCGCCGCCTGCGGCCCGGCGGAGGGCGGGACCGCGACGTCCGGGGTGATGCCGGTGCCGTCGAGGTCGCGTCCGGCCGGGGTGCGGTAGTGGCCCACGGTCTGCTCCAGGGTGCCGCCGCCGCTGACCGGGCTGGGCTGCTGCACCGCGCCCTTGCCGAAGGTCCGCGAGCCGACCACGACGGCGCGGTCACGGTCCTGCAGCGCGCCGGTCAGCAGTTCGGCGGCGCTCATGGTGCCGCCGTCCACCAGCACCACCACCGGGGTGGCGGTGTCGCCGCCGCGGGTCGCGGTGAGCCAGTGGGTGGCGCCGTCCGCCTGGTAGGAGCCGACCGGGCCGCCGTCCAGGAAGGCCGAGGCGGCCCGGACCGACTCGGCCACCAGGCCGCCGGAGTCGCCGCGCAGGTCCAGCAGGATGCCGCCGCCGCGTGCGCCCGTCCCGCGCTGCCGCACGGCGTCCGCGACCTGGTCGCCGGTGCCGGCGGTGAAGGCCGAGACCGCGATCCTGGTGATCCCGGCCGCCGGCCGGTCCACCACCACGTCGTCGGTGTCCAGGAGTTCACGGCGCAGCTCGACCTGGCGCACCGACCGTCCGCGCTGCAGCCGCAGCACGACGGTGCTGCCGGCGTCCTGGGGGGCGCCGCGGAGCAGGGCGACCGTGTCGGTCACCGGGAGTCCGCCCACCGCGCGGCCGTCCACCGCGAGCAGCCGCTCGCCGACCCGGACCCCGGCCCGGTCGGCCGGGCCGCCGGCGGGCACCTTGGAGACCGTGACCACCCCGGCGGCGCTGCGGGAGACCCACAGCCCGACCCCGGTGTAGCGCCCGTCCAGCGCCTCGGCCATGGTCGCGTACTGCTGCGGTGTGTAGAACGCGGCCCAGCGGTCGCCGCCCGTCTCCACCCAGTCGCGGGCCGCGGCGTCGCCGCTGAGCCGCACGCCGGGCGGCTGCGGCAGTTGCGCGGGGCGGCCCTCGCTGCCCCAGGCGCCGGTGGCCGCGCCGGTGGCGAGCAGGGTCCCGAAGACCAGCCCGAGGGCCAGATGCAGGCGGAGCTGCGGATAGCTACCTGACATGGCAGGTGAGTCTAGGGGCGTACGACGGCCGCGAAGGTCCGTACCCGGCAGAACGCCCCGGACGCAGTACAGCGACCGGGGCGTTCATCGGAATGTCGGACCGGAAAGGGCCGACATCGGTCCAGGGCTCAGACCTTGAGGTACTTGCGCAGCGTCAGGAAGGCGGCGATCGAGGACATCCCGACACCGAGCACCAGCATCAGCGGCATCACCTGGAACACCGGCCCCCAGCCGATGAAGTTGATGAGCTGGATCTGGTTCTTGAGGAACCGGTCGATCAGCAGGTACTTGCCCACCGCCAGCATCCCCGACGCAAGGACCGCGCCCACCACGGCCGCGAACGCGGCCTCCGCGATGAACGGCATCTGCACGTAGTAGTTGGAGGCGCCGACCAGTCGCATGATCCCGGTCTCGCGTTTGCGGCTGAACGCGGACACCCGGACCGTGTTGACGATCAGCAACAGGGTGACCCCCAGCATGATGACCATCACCACCAGGGCCACCACCTGGGCCCCGTTGAGCAGGTTGAACAGCGGTTTCAGGACCTCGCTCTGGTCCTCCACCTTCATCACCCCGGGCTGCCCGCCCACCAGACCGGTCACGATCTGGTAGTTCTGCGGGTCCTTGAGCTTGATGCGGAGCGAGTACTCCATGCTGTCCGGCGTCAGCGAGGTCAGCAGCGGGTTGTTGGGGTCCTGCTTGGTGTACTCGGCCAGCGCCTGCGCCGGGGTCTCGGTGTAGATCTTCTCGATCAGGCCGGTCTTCTCCAACTGGCTCTGCACCGAGTCGATCTGATTCTGCGTCGCCGCTCCGGTGGAGCAGTTCTTGTTCACCGAGCCCTGGTTGGCGTCGGTCTTGTTGCAGAAGTAGACCGAGACCTCGATCTTGCCGTCCCAGTAGCCCTTCATGGTGCTGACCTGGTCGCGCAGGAGGAGCGCCGCCCCCGCCAGGGCAAGCGAGAGCGCCACGCTCACGACGACCGCGATGGTCATCGTCAGATTTCGGCGGAGACCGATTCCGATCTCCGACATGACGAACTGTGCTCGCATGACTTCCTAGCTGGTCGGGACGTCGGCCTGGTGCGGACGCCTGGGCGTGCGGTACGTGCGGCGGTTTCCGGCGGTCAGTGCTGGTAGCCGTAGACGCCGCGGGACTGGTCGCGGACCAGGTGTCCGGTGTCCAGTTCGATGACTCGCTTGCGCATCTGGTCCACGATCGCCTGGTCGTGGGTGGCCATCAGCACCGTGGTGCCGGTCCGGTTGATCCGGTCCAGCAGCTTCATGATGCCGACGGAGTTCTGCGGGTCGAGGTTTCCGGTCGGCTCGTCCGCGATCAGCAGCATCGGCCGGTTCACGAACGCGCGGGCGATGGCCACGCGCTGCTGCTCACCACCGGAGAGCTCGCCCGGCATCCGGTCCTGCTTGCCGGCCAGGCCGACCAGTTCGAGCACCTCGGGGACGACCTTGCCGATGACGGACCTCGGCTTGCCGATCACCTCCAGTGCGAAGGCGACGTTCTGTCCGACCGTCTTGTTCGGGAGCAGCCGGAAGTCCTGGAAGACCGTGCCCAGTTGGCGCCGCATCTGCGGGACCTTCCAGTTGGACAGCTTGGCCAGGTCCTTGCCGAGGACGTGCACCTCGCCGATGGAGGGCCGCTCCTCGCGCAGGATCAACCGCAGGAAGGTCGACTTCCCGGAGCCCGACGAGCCCACCAGGAAGACGAACTCGCCCTTCTCGATCTCGAGCGAGACGTTGTCCAGGGCGGGACGGTTCTGCTTCGGATAGGTCTTGGAGACGTTGTCGAATCGGATCACGGCTGCATCACGGTCGGCCAGTCTAGGTGGAAGGGTTGACGCGGGCTCCGGTTACTCCGGAACCTTCACCACCCCCTCGCGGACAGGGACAGGTCTGACGGAGCCGCACCGCAGGACGGCATGGTGCACCCGCGCTGACAGCTCCCCCGGTTGGCCGACCTTACGCGAACCCGACGCCGGCTTGCAGTCGCGCTCACGGAAAGGTGGGGGAGTTCACGGTCAAACGACATCAAATCGGAATTTTCAAGCGTAAGAATCATGGGAACCTGCCATCATGTTCACTCCCCGTGATCATTCCCTGACGGCTGTGCGCCGCCCCTGCCCCCGGTGGCGGAGCCGGAACCCGACCGGATCGCGTTCGGCATGGCACAGTGGAGGGAACCCACCCGGCATGGTGTCTCGTTGGGCAGGTCGAAGGAGGAGATCGACATGACGCTCGACCGTCTGGTGTGCGCCAACTGTGCCGGACCTGTGGCAGAGGGCCGCTGCCCCACCTGCCGCGCCAGCCGGCAGCGGATGCAGGAGCAGCAGGGCCTGTTCGGCTCGCTCTCCCCCGCCGCGCTGATCGCCCTACTGGTGGCGCTGGTCGCCTGCGCCCTGATAGCCAGGCACGCCTTCGCCTGACCCCACAGCGAAACAGGCCGGGCCCCGGGAAACGTCTCCCGGGGCCCGGCCTCTCTGCTGTCGAGCCTGTGTACCGGCGCTCAGGCCGCGTGCCGGGGCGTGCCGGTACGGGGGCCGAAGCGGAACACCAGGCCGCCGGCCAGCAGCGTGAGGCCGCCGGCGAACAGCAGCGGGGCGCTGTCGTCGGTACCGGTCTCCGCGAGGGTCTGCCGGGGCTGCGGGGCGCTCGCTCCGCCGCCGCCCGAGGAGCCGCTGCCCACGCCGCTGCCGGCACTGCCGCTCGCCGAGGGCGACGCGGAGGCGGAGGCCGCGGCGGACGCCGAGGAGGCGGCCGTGGCGGCCGACGAGGCCGCGCTGCCGGTGGCGGTCGCGGTCGCCGAGGCCGAGGGGGTGCCGGTCGAGCTCTCCGCGGGGTCGCCGGTGGGGTCCGTCGTGGTGGCTTCGTCACTCGGCGTAGCCGTGTCGGTCGCGGCGTCGTCGGACGCCGAGGCGTTCAGCGTGACCGCGCTGTCCTGCGGCCCGTCGACCACCTTCGTCTGCACCAGATCGGGCGTGGTGGCGGCCGAGGCGACCCCGCTGACCAGCAGTCCCGTCCCGGCCAGCGCCAGTCCTGCCGCAGCGACACGCACCCCGCGTGAGCGTATGCCGGTGTACTTCTTCCGGTGTCCGCGCCCTGCCATGGCCACAACGGCCCCTCTCGCAACCTCAGGTCCCGCCCGCACCGGGCATTGCGGGCCAGCATGGTGAATCACACCCGGTAACGTCAACGGCGATCTGTCCCTTTTCAGGGGCAGATCGCCGTGATTGGTATGAATATTGCCGAACTCGCGGCAGGCCCTATTCGGCCTTCTCGTTCTGCTTGCGCCAGCGGATGCCCGCCTCGATGAAGCCGTCCAGCTCGCCGTCCAGGACCGCCTGCGGGTTGCCCACCTCGTACTGCGTACGGAGGTCCTTGACCTGCTGGTACGGGTGCAGGACGTAGGAGCGCATCTGGTTGCCCCAGGAGTTGCCGCCGTCCTTCAGCGCGTCCATCTCCGCCTTCTCCTCCTGGCGGCGCCGCTCCAGCAGTTTGGCCTGGAGCACGTTCATGGCGCTGGCGCGGTTCTGGATCTGCGAGCGCTCGTTCTGGCAGGAGACCACGATCCCGGTCGGGAGGTGGGTGATCCGGACCGCGGAGTCGGTGGTGTTGACGCCCTGGCCGCCGGGGCCGGAGGAGCGGTAGACGTCCACCCGCAGCTCGGACTCGTCGATGTCCACGTGGTCGCTCTTCTCGACCACCGGGAGCACCTCGACGCCGGCGAAGGAGGTCTGCCGGCGGCCCTGGTTGTCGAACGGGGAGATCCGGACCAGCCGGTGGGTGCCCTGCTCGACCGAGAGCGTGCCGTAGGCGTAGGGCACCTTGACGCCGAAGGTCGCCGACTTGATGCCGGCCTCCTCCGCGTAGGAGGTGTCGTAGACCTCGGTGGGGTAGCCGTGGCGCTCGGCCCAGCGCAGGTACATCCGCATCAGCCGCTCGGCGAAGTCCGCCGCGTCGACGCCGCCGGCCTCGGCCCGGATGTTGACCAGGGCCTCGCGGGCGTCGTACTCGCCCGACAGCAGCGTCCTGACCTCCATCTCGTCCACGGCCTTGCGGACGCTCTCCAGCTCGGACTCGGCCTCGGCGCGCGCGTCGGCGTCGTTCTCGTCCTCGGCCAGCTCGAACATGACCGAGAGGTCCTCGATGCGGCTGCGCAGCGTCTCCACCTTGCGGAGCTCGCCCTGGAGGAAGGAGAGCTTGCTGGTGACCTGCTGGGCCGCGTCCACGTCGTCCCAGAGGTTCGGAGCGGCGGCCTGCTCCTCGAAGATCGCGATATCGGCACGGATCTTGTCGAGATCGACCACGGCCTCGATCGACGACATCGTCGTCTCGAGGGACTTGATTGCTTCGGAAGGATCGATGGCTGCCACGGTGCAAGCCTAACGGCTTGCGGGAGCGGGTCCCGACTGCCCGTGCCGGAGCTCAGGCGGTGCGGGCGGGCGGCGGCATTCGGCTGCCGGACAGGGCCGCCGCGACCGGGGGTCCGCCGACCGGTATGCCGGTGAGCGCGCCCCAGCCGGAGACGGTGCCGGGGGCCCGCTCCGGCCCCGCGGCCTGGGCCGTGCTGGTGGGGTCGGTGCCGGCGGAGGGACTGTCGGTGGAGCTGTCCGTGGAACCGTCGGTGGGGCCGGTGGACGGGGAGTTGGAGGAGTCGCCGCCGGGAGCGCCGGCGCTGCCGTTCTCGCCGGCGAAGGCCTTGTAGGCGCCCAGCGCCCCGGCCGCGACCAGCAGCGCCACCACGCCGACCAGCAGCCGGCGGCGCCGGACGCTGCTGCCCGCGCCGCTGCGCCGGGAGCCGGGGCGCCGGTGGGTGCTGCCGGACCCGGGGCGGGCCGCGGCCGCCTCCCGGGCGGCGCGCTCCTGGCGGGAGGCCTCGGCGAAGGCGGCCAGCTCCTCGCGGTTGGGGCGGCGCAGGCTGGTGTGGGTGTCCCGGCTGGAGTCCGGCTGGGCGCCGGGCACCAGCGGGACCGCGGGGCCGCGCCGGCGGGCGACCCGCTGCCGGGTGCCGCCGCGGCCCGGGTCACCGTGGTCCTCGCCGTCGTCCGGCCCGTGCGGGTCGTAGCCGTCGTCGTACTCGGCGGCCGGCAGGGTCGAGGCGTCGGGGTGGCTCACCCTGAGCACCGGCTGGCCGGCCAGCGAGGGCAGCTGCTCCCGCAGCCGCGCGGCCAGTTCGGTGGCCCGCAGCCGCGAGGCCGGCGCCTTGGCCAGGCACTGCGCGATGACCTTCCACAGGTCCTCGGGCAGTCCCGGCAGTGGGGCCACGCTCTCGGTGACGTGGCGGCGCAGCACCGCGCCGGTGTGGCCGCCGCCGAACGGGGTGAAGCCGGCCAGCAGTTCGTACAGCACCGTGGCCAGGGCGTAGATGTCGACCGCGGCGCGCGGTTCCAGGCCTTCGATGACCTCGGGGGCCAGGTAGTCGGGGGTGCCGATGATCCGGGTGGCCCGGGTCCGGCGGGGCGCGTCGACCAGGCGGGCGATGCCGAAGTCGGAGAGCTTGGCGCGCGGCGCTCCACCGGGGCCCGGCGAGGAGGCCTGGTCGAGCAGGATGTTCTCGGGCTTCACGTCGCGGTGGACGATGCCGGCGGCGTGGGCGACGGCCAGCCCCTCGGCGACGTCGGCGGCGATGGAGACGGCGGCCTGCGGGATGAGCGGACCCTCGCGGTCCAGCCGGGAGCGCAGGTCAGTGCCGTGCACCAGCTCCATCACCAGGGCCAGGTCGTCGCCGTCCACGACCAGGTCGTGCACGCCGACCACGCGCGGGTGGTCCAGGCTGGTGAGCGCGGTGCGCTCCTGGACGAAGCGGCCCACCAGCACCTGGTCGGAGGCGAGGTCCTCGCGGAGCAGCTTGATCGCCACCGGCCCTTCGGGACCCTCGCCGAGCCAGACGGTCCCCGCCGAGCCACGGCCGATCACCTGGTGCGCGGTGTAGCGGCTGCCGATCTTGCGTGCCAAGGCTGCTCCGTGCGCATAGGGCGGATGTCAGCGACCAAAGTACGCGGAATGGGGCCGGTTGGGGGAACGGGACACCCATTGCCGCAGGTCAGATGTCGACAAAGCGTCAAACCTGGTTCCGCTCCGGACACTTGCCGGTCGCGGGCTAGGGAAGGTTGGTCGGAAGACCCGTGGGGACGCTGTTGACGTCCTTCTTCACCTTGTTCGCGGTGTCGGTGATGCTGCGCACCCAGTTCACCACGTCGTGGTACCAGGTCTGGATGTTGTGGATCCAGTGCTGCATCGGCGTGAAGTACCAGACCACCACCCCGATGACCACCAGGATCAGCAGCGCGCGGAGGCAGCCGCCGCCCGGGATGCGCATCCGTCGGCGGCGCGGGGGCCTGGGCTCGCGCTCCCGGCGCGGCTCGGGCTCGCGCTCCGGCTCGCGTCGCGGTTCGCGCTTGGGCGCACGCTGCGGTTCGGGGCGCGCGGCGGGGGGCTCGGAGCGCCGCTGCGGCGCCTGCTGCGGCTCCTGGTAGTCCGGGTTCCCGGAGTACCCCGAGGCCTCCTGGTACGGCGGCGGCTGGCGGTACGGCGGCGGCTGCTGGGGACGCTGCTGCTGCCCGCGGTAGGGCGGCGGGGCCACCTGCGGCTGCTGCTCGGGACCCGGCTGGACCGGGTAGCCGACCTGGGTCTGCTCGTTCCGGGTACGGGCCGCCCGCAGCTGGTTCTCCCACGGGTGCGGTCCGGCCGGCTGCTGCGGGGCGTCCGACCCGAACTGCTGGTTCTGGTTGTAGTTCTGGCCGTAGTTCTGGTTCTGGCCGTAGCCCTGGTTCTGGTTCTGCCCCGGGGGCGTGGGCATCACCCGGGTCTGCTGCGGCGCGCCGGGGGCCTGGCCCGGGTCGAGCCGCTGGGTGCGCTCCGCCGCGCCGGGGGGCAGCACCTGGGTCGGGTCCGCCGCTCCGAAGGCGTTCACCATGGTGGCCCCCGGGCCCGCGGCCGGCGAGCCGCCGAACACCGTGGGGGCACCGGGGTCGTAGCGCATGCCGTTGGGCAGCGTAGGGTCCTGCCCCACCGGGGCGAGCGCCGGGGCCAGCAGTGCGCCGACGGCGATGGCCGCGTCGATCTGGGCCGGGGTGGAGTGCACCCCGATCCCGGCCGCCACCGTGCGCAGCGCGGTGGCCAGCACCACGGCCGTCGGACGCTGCGCCGGGTTCTTGCGCAGGCAGTGCTCGATCACGGTCCACAGCGGCTCCGGCAGGTTGCGCGGCCGCTCGGGCTCCTGCGAGAGGTGCATCTGCAGGATCTGCAGCGGACCGTCCCCGCGGAACGGGGGCTGCCCGGTCAGCAGCTCGTACATCATGATCCCGGCGCCGTAGACATCCACGGCCGAGGTCTGCTCGCGGCCCTCGGCGGACTCCGGGGCGACGTAGGCCGGGGTGCCGACGAACTCATGGGTGCGGGTCAGGCCCGGCGAGTCGGCCAGCCGGGCGATGCCGAAGTCGGTGAGCAGCGGGTGCATCTGCTGGCTGCCGTCGGCCGTGACCACCGTCGCCAGCAGCACGTTGGCCGGCTTCAGGTCGCGGTGCACCACGCCGTCCGCGTGGCTGGCCGCCAGCGCGTCGGCGATCTGGGCCATCATCAGGGCCCCCGCGACCGGGCTCAGCGGGCCCTGGCTGCGCAGGTAGCGGTGCAGGTCGGGGCCGTCGATCAGGTCCATCACCAGGGCCAGCAGCTCGCCCTCGACGACCAGGTCGCGGACCCGGACGATATTGGGGTGCACCAGGCGCAGCAGCACCGAGCGCTCCCGCAGGAACCGCATGACCACGTCGGGGTCGGTCGCCAGCTCCTCCTTGAGGACCTTGATCGCGACCTGCTGGAGCACCGCCCCGGTGCCGGACTCGTCCCGCACCTGCGCACGCCACACCGTTCCGGTGGCCCCGCGTCCCAGCGGTTCCTCCAGGAGGTACTTACTGCCGACCGGCCGCACCCGTGCGCTCCTCGCCCATGCTTTCGTCATGCCTGTGGGAGGCAACAGTAAGCCCCTACCCCGAGGACGTGCTCCAGGGTGCTTCAAGTTCCCGTTCCGGCGCTGCGGGGCCCGTCCTCCGGAGTGTCGCGGCGCCGATACGGGTGAGGGGAGCGAGTTGTCGGTGGCGGATGGGAGGATGCATTCAGCACCGTGGCGACCACTCCGCTTGCGGGGTCTGATCGTTGGGTTTGTGGGACCGGGTGGTGCTGTACCGGGTGGGTTGGCAAGTGCCGCTGCCAGGAGCCTGCGGAAGGGGCCGAGGGACGATGCAGATCCGGCTGAGCGTGCTCGCGGCACGTGACGGCGCCGCGCCGTCGCGTGCACATGCCGACGTGCTGGTGACGGCCCCGGTGGGGACGGCCCTCGGCGCGGTGGCGGTCGCCCTCGCGGGCGCGGTGGCCGGGCGCCCGGGGGCGCGCGGCACCCGTTCCGCCACCCATGTGCACCTCTACGCCGGCGACCAGCGGCTGGACGAGCGGGCCGTACTGGGCCACCCCCCGCTGGTGGACGGGGCGGTGCTGCGCCTGGACGAGCCCGACCCGGACCACGTCCCGGACACCAGGGCCGGTTCGCCGACCGAGCTGCGGGTGGTCGGCGGCCCCGACGCCGGGGGGATCCATCTGCTGCTGCCGGGCCGGGTCAGGGTGGGGCGTTCGGCCGAGGCCGACGTCCCGCTGGACGACCCCGACGTCTCCCGGTTCCACCTCTCCCTGGACGTCGCCGCTGACGGCCGGGTCTCGGTCGCCGACCTGGGCTCCACCAACGGCACCGCGCTGGACGGCCTGCCGGTGGGCCCCGAGCCGGTCCCGGTGCCGCCCGGTTCGGTGATCGGCCTCGGCGAGTCCGCCCTGGTGGTCACCGCCGGCGGGGGCCGTCCCGGGCCGCTCGGCGGCTCCGGGCTGCTGGCGGACGGCCAGGGTCAGCTGCAGCTGACCCAGCGTCCGGCCGCCCCGCCGCCACCGGCGGCACCCCGGCTTCCGGGCGGTCCCACCGCAACCGGCACCGGCAGTTCCCCGGTGCCGAAGCCGTCCGCCGGACGCACCCGCGGGCTGCTGGCCCGCGGCGGGGAGCGGCTGCTGCGCGGCGGCAGGTCGGCGCTCCGCCCGCCGGTGCCGCCCCCGGTCCCGGCCGGGCCCCGGAGCGTCCCGGGCCCCGGCGCAACGCCCCCGCACGGCCTGCGGCTGGCCCCGGCGCCGGGCCTGCGCCGCGCCGACGCCGGGCGCTGGCCCGATCCCGCCGAACTGCTGCACACCGCGCTCGGCCCCGGACCCCGGCTCTGGGAGCGCGGCCCTGAGCACCCGGACACCCTGGCGCTGCGGCTCGGCACCGTCGGACCGCACGCCGCCCCGGTCACCCTGGACCTGCGCGGCGTCGGCAGCCTGGGCCTGAGCGGCCCCCAGCCCCGGCTGGCCGGGCTGGCCCGCGCCCTGGTCGCCCAGCTCGCCGTACTGCACGGCCCCGCCGCCCTGGAGCTGGTGCTGATCTCCGCCGACCCGGCGCGCCCCGCGGAACTGCGCGCCCAGGACTGGTCCTGGGCGTTCTGGTTGCCGCAGCTGCGCCCGCTGCGGGGGCAGGCGTGCCGGCTGCTCACCGCGCTGGACCCGGAGCAGGCCCTGGCCCGGCTGGCCGAGCTGGGCGCGGCCGGCGGCAGCGCCGCCCCCCGGGCCTGCGCGCTCACCGTGCTGGTGGTCGACGGCGATCCGGGCAGCACCCAGGCCCGCGCCGCGCTGGGCAGCCTGCTGGCGCACGGCCCGGCCCAGGGCGTCCATGTGATCGCCCTCGCCGAACGGCCGGACCTGCTGCCGCACGGCTGCGGCGCCACCGCCGCCATCGGCGGCGAGGTCGACACCCTGCTCACGCTGGAGCGTCCGGCGGAGCGGACCGGCCCCGCGGCCGGCGGCCAGCACCGGGCCGCACCGGCGCCGGAACTGGTGGACGGGATCGCCCTGGACGCGGTCTCCGCCGCCTGGGCCGAGCGGCTGGCCCGCGGGCTGGCCCCGCTGCGCGAGCCCGACGGCAACCGCAGGCCGGGCCGCGGCGCACTGCCGGACGCCCCCCGGCTGCTGGACCTGCTCGGCCTCGACCTGGTCACCCCGGCCAAGCTGGCGAGCCGCTGGGAGGACCTCCAGGTCGCCTCCGGCGCGCTGCCGGCAGTGCTGGTCGGCGCGGACCGCGACGGCGCCTGCGGGCTCGACCTGGCCAGCCATCTGCTGATCGGCGGCGCCCCGGGCTCGGGCCGGACCGAACTGCTGCGCACCCTGCTGGCCTCGCTGTCGGTCGCCGAACGGCCGGACCGCCTCGGCGTGATGGTCATCGAGGGCCGTCCGCCCCGCGACCCGGCCGACGGGCTGCTGCCCTGCACCGAGCTGCCGCAGGTCACCGACTACGTCGACGGCTCGGACCCGCAGCAGCTGCTGCACGCGGCCCAGGGCCTGCTGGGCGAGCTGGACCGGCGTGAACTGCTGCTCCAGGGACGCTCCTTCGCTTCCTGGCACGCCGAGCGCGCGCTGGCCAGGCTGGCGCCCCCGCGCCGGGCCGCCGACGACTACCCGCACGACGCGCCTCCACCCGTGGCGCCCTCCCCCGCCCGGGTGGCCGTGGACACCGCCCCGCCCGCACATCTGCTGGTGGTCGTGGACGACCACGACGAACTGCTGCTGCCGGGGCGGGAGCGGGCGGCGTTGGCGGCGGCGCTGGACACGGTCGCCGTCCGCGGGCCGCGGCTGGGCGTGCACCTGGCGGTGGCCACCGGCCGTCCCGACCGCAGCAGCGGCACCGAGCTGGACGAGGCCGCGCATCTGCGGATCGCGCTGCGCACCGACGACTCCCGGCTGTCGTCGCTGCTGATCCATGTCGACGACGCCGCGGCGGTCCCGGAGGACCGTCCCGGACGCGGCTGGATCCGTTACACCGACGGCGGGGTGACGGCCTTTCAGGGCGCCAGGGTGAGCGGCCGGATCCCCCGCACAGCGACGCTGCGCCCTACCGTGGCGCCGATCGACTGGGCCGCGATGGGCGATCCGCCGGCCCGCCGGCCGGTACGGGAGCTGGGCAACGGGCCGACCGACCTGGCGCTGCTGGCCAGCGCGCTGCAGCGGGCCGCGGAGACCGCTGGGGCGGGGGGCGCCGCGGGGCTGCTGTGACGGGGGGATCGCCGACTGCGGACCGTAGGGGGCTGGGCGCGCAGTTCCCCGCGCCCCTGGGGGCTGCAACCTGACCACGGCGGATCAGTTGCAGCACCGTAGGGGCGCGGGGAACTGCGCGCCCAGCCACGTACGGTCCGCAGCCGAAGTCCGGCCCTATCCCTTGACGCTTCCGGCCAGGAGCCCTCGGACGAAGTACCGCTGCAGGCTGAAGAACACGGCCAGCGGAATGATGATGGAGATGAACGCGCCCGCCGTCAGGATCTCCCAGTGGTCCCCGAAGGAGCCCGAGAGCTGGGCCAGACGCACCGTCAGCGGGGCCACCTCGGGGGTGCCGCCGGCGAAGGTGAGGGCGACCAGCAGGTCGTTCCAGACCCAGAGGAACTGGAAGATGGCGAAGGACGCCAGCGCCGGGGTGGCCAGCGGCAGCACGATCGAGCGGAACACCCGGAAGTGGCTGGCGCCGTCCACCCGGGCCGCCTCGATCAGGTCGTTGGGCAGTTGGGCGATGAAGTTGTGCAGCAGGAACACGGCCAGCGGCAGCGCGAACATGGTGTGCGAGATCCACACCGGGGCGTAGGTCCCGCCCAGGCCCAGGCTCGGGAAGATGGTGACGCTGCCGATGTGCGCACCGCCGGAGTACAGCTGGAGCAGCGGCACCAGCGCCATCTGCAGCGGCACCACCTGCAGCGCGAAGATCACGAAGAAGATGATGTCGCTGCCCTTGAACCGCACCCAGGCCAGCGCGTAGGCCGCCATCGAGGCGAGGGCCAGCGGGAAGATCGTCGCCGGCACGGTGATCGCCAGCGAGTTGACCAGATAGGGCATCAGGCCGTTGGACACCCCGAACCCGCCGTTGAACAGCACGTCGTGGTAGTTGGCCAGGGTGATGCCGGGGTGGGCGAAGAAGGTCCACCAGCCGGTCTGCGCCACGTCCTTCTCCGGACGCAGCGAGGTGGCCAGCAGGCCGAGGGTGGGGATCGTCCACACCACGGTGAGCGCGATCACCAGGAAGGAGGCGATCGGGCTGCTGAACGCCCGGCGCACGGCCTTGGCTCCGGCCTGTCCCCCGGCCGGGACCACCGGCGCCTCCGCGCCCGGTGCAACTTCGACGGTCTCTTCGCTCATCGGGTCGCACGCTCCCTGCGCAGCTGGACGATGTTGTAGCCCACCAGGGGCAGCACCGCGACGAAGAGGATCACCGCGAGCGCGCTGCCCCGGCCCGTGTTGAACTCGGTGAAGGACTGCGAGTACATCTCGTTGGCCAGCACCTGGGTGCCGAAGTTCCCGCCGGTCATGGTGCGGATGATGTCGAACAGCTTCAGCGTGGTGATCATGACCGTGGTCAGCACCACGACCAGGGTGTTGCGGATCATCGGAATGGTCACGTACTGGAACAGCCGCCAGCCGCGCGCCCCGTCCAGCACCGCCGCCTCGGTGATCTCGTCCGGGATGGCCTTGATCGCCGCCGACAGCACCACCATGGCGAACCCGGTCTGCACCCAGACCATGATCACCATCAGCAGGAAGTTGTTCAGCGGGTGCGAGAGGATCCAGTTGGGCGGGTTGTGCCAGCCCAGCCAGAGGCAGATCTGGCTGAGCAGCCCGATCTGCGGCTGCGAGGGGTCCCGGTAGTTGTAGACGAACTTCCAGATGATGCTGGCGCCGACGAAGGAGATCGCCATCGGCATGAAGATGAAGGCCTTGTAGAGCCCCTGGTGCCGCAGCCGGTCCACCAGCAGTGCCAGCACCAGCCCGAGCACGGTGGTGACCACCGGCGCCACGATGATCCACAGCAGCGTGTTGAGCAGGATCTGCTGCTCACCGCTGCTGGTGAAGGCCCAGGTGTAGTTGTTGCCGCCGAGGAACTTGGTGGAGTCGTCGTTGTAGAAGCTGAGGGTGATCGTCCTGATCGCCGGCACCACCAGCCCCACCGCCAGCAGCAGCAGCGCGGGCCCGAGGAAGATGGTCACCGCGAGCGGCTTGGACACCCGGCCGCTGGCGCGTCCGGCGGCGAAGAAGATCAGCAGCAGAACGGCGACAAAGACCACTACGGCACCGGCCGCATTGCCGAACTTGGTCAGCGCGTCAGCCCACATCGTCGTGGCGCTCCTTCGTTCGAAATCGTTCGAAGGGGCGCGGGGAACCGCGCGACAGCGGGACGAGCCTCCGTCGCGCGGTCCCCCGCGCCCGTGCGGGCTACTGGGGCCAGGCCCCGTCGATGTTGGACGCCGTCTTGGCGACCGACTGGTTGTTCGAGAACCAGGCGGTGAACTCGGACCACTCCTTGCCGGAGCCGATCGCGGCCGGCATCAGGTCGGAGGCGTCGAAGCGGAACGTCGCCGCCGGGTCCGTCAGGTACTTCGCCGACAGCTGGTCGACCGGGTCGGTGTAGACCGCCGGGTCGACGCCCTGGTTGGCGGAGACCCATCCGGGCGCGACCTTGATCCTGCTGGTGGCCCAGGCCGCGGTGGAGAGGTAGTTCTGCACCGCCTGCACCTCGGGCCGGTCCGAGAACGCGGCCACGAACTCGCCGCCGCCCTCGACCGGGTCGCTGACCGACGGGTCGGCGGCCGGCAGCTTGAAGGCCCAGATGTCGCCGGAGGGGCCGACCTTGGTGCCCTTGGGCCACTGCGCCTCGTAGAACGACGCCTGCTGCAGCATCGAGCACTTGCCGGTGAGGATCGGCGAGCCCGCGTCCTGGAACGTGGTGGAGGCGATGGTGCTGACCCCGCCGAAGCCACCGTTGACCCAGGCCGGGTTGTGCATCCAGCCCTGCAGCACGTTCATCGCCGCGATGATCTTCGGGTCGCTGAACTTGACCGTGTGGTTCACCCACTGGTCGTAGACGTCACCGCCGTACTTGCCGAGGACGATCTCCTCCAGCCAGTCGGTGGCCGGCCAGCCGGTGGCCGTGCCGGAGGCCAGGCCGCCGCACCACGGCTTGTTCTTACCGGCCTTGGCGATGGTGTCGCTGAGCTTCATCAGGTCGGCCCAGGTCGTCGGGACCTTGTAGCCGGCGGCCGAGAACGCCTTGGGCGAGTACCAGACCAGCGACTTCATGTTGGCGCTCATCGGCGCCGCGTAGAAGGTGCCGTTGACCGACCCGTAGGTCTTCCAGATCGGCGCCCACTTGTCCTCGTTGGTGACGGTCTGCGCCGGCGGCTTGACCACCTTGCCGGTCTTCACCATCTGCGCCAGCAGGCCGGGCTGCGGGATGACCGCCAGGTCGGGGGCGTTGCCGCCGTTGACCCGGACCGGGAGCTGGGACTCGAAGTCGTTGGATCCCTCGTAGGAGATGGTGATGCCGGTGCAGGTGCTGAACTGCTTCCAGGAGGTCTGGAGCGAGTCCGACTCGGGGCTGAGGATCGACGCGAACATGGTGACCTTGGTGCCGGCGTGCCCCGCGTACGCCTGGTACTGGGCGCAGTCCCCGGTGAGGGCCGCCGCCGAGCCCGAGGACTTGGAGCCGCCGGACGAGGACGTGCCGTTGGAGCAGGCCGCGAGCAGTGCCAGGGAGGTCACCGCGCCGACGGCGATGAGCTGCCGACGCCACCCCCCACCCCGACCGACTTGGGTGTGCATAGGACAAGCCTCCTAGAGGGAAGTCGACCGCGCTGTCATATCCCGAGGTGCTGAATCTCTTTGCCGGCAGAACTCTTCGACTGAGCAAGAACTGGACCATAACTTGCAGGGAGAGCCACGCCAATAGATCGCACAGGCTTCGACTCCCGAACGCATACCGATCCGATATCGGTGTCACACAGTGACCGTCCCGGCCTTCGCGGCCGAGGCCTCCGCGACCGGGCCGGCCGGGTGTCGCCGCAGGTGGCGGGCGATGCCGAGGCCCAGGACCAGGGCCACCGTCCAGCATCCCCCGGAGTAACTGGCCTCCAGCCGTGCCATGACAGAACCCGGCAGCAACGCCAACCCGAGGAACACCGCGGCTCCCAGGGCCCACGCGGTGCCCTGGGCCCGCTGCCGGTTCATCGCCAACTGCCCCTGACTGAGGATCAGGGCCAGCAGCAGTCCGGCGGTCGCGAGCGAGAGCACGGCGAAGTCACCGTTCCCGAGCGCCCGGGGGGTGTGGAACAGCGTCGTCGCAAGCCAGGGTCCGAGCACCCCGCTGAGCAGCAGCCCGGCCGCGCCCAGCAGCAGCGCGCCCGCGGTAGCCCCCAGCAGCTGCCGCCGGAAGGCCGCACGGTTTCCCAGCGCGTAGGCACGGCTGAGCACGCTGAGCACGGACGGCTGCACCGAGACCGCCGCGAAGATCGGCAGCCGGACGATGATCATGGCGCTGAGCAGCGCGGCGGTGAGCGCCGACCCGGCGCTCTTCATCGACGCGCTGGTCATCAGCTCGGCCAGGACCACGGGGGCGTTCGGCAGCACCTGGCCGAGCAGGGTGGAGAAGGTCAGCGGGGCCAGGCCCTTGCGCAGTTCCGTCGGCCCGGCCGCCGGCCCCGGCTGCGCGGTGCGGGCCGTCGTGGCGATGCCGGCGGCCACCGAGATCAGCGGCGCCAGGCTGAGCAGCAGCGCGAACGGGAGCGGCGCGGTGACCCCGGCCAGGCTCAGGGCCAGCGCCAGGACCACCCGCAGGACCGAGTCGATGCCCAACTGCGCGCCGTACGCCCGGAAGTGTCCGGAGCCGGCGAGCAGGCCGCGGCTGATGTGGACCACCGAGAGCCCGGCCAGCGCCGCGCCCAGCGCCCAGACCAGCGACCGGTCGCCGCGGAACAGCTGCCGGGCCAGCGGTCCGGCGAACAGGCCGAGACCGGCCAGGCAGAGCAGCAGCAGGCTCATCGAGATCCGCACCCCGCGCAGCGCCAGCGGCCCGACCCCCTCGCCGCGGGCCCGCCGCGCGGCCACCACCCGCGTCAACTCCTGCTCCAGCGGCAGGAAGAGACCGGTGCCCACGGAGAACGCCAGCGACCACAGCACCGAGAGGCCCGCCATGGCATCGACCGAGAGGGTCCGCCCGGCGATGGCCAGGTACACGTAGGAGGCCAGCGCCAGGGCGCAGACCCCACCGCCGACCGGGATCGTGCCCGGCGGAAGCCGGCGCAGCGCCGTACGCAGCGCGCTCGCCCTGGAGTCGGCTGCCGTCCTGGGGGCGGGAATGGGATCGGGCACGGTTTCGGCCTCTCGAAGTGCGGTTCCGGGCGGTTGCCCGCCGTCCACTCCAGGCTGAATAGGTAAACGTATCGGCCTGAATGGATCGAGTACGGTAAGAAGTTCTTGACCGATGCTCAGTTGTATTGCGCGCCGTATAGTATCCGCCCATGTCGCCGCCCGCACAGCAAACCCACATAGGCTCAACCACCCGCGCTCGATCGGTAGTTCTAGCTGTATCACTGGTGTTCCTGGCCTTGAAGTCCTGGCTGGCGGCCACGACCCACGGAACCGACGACGTCCGCACATTCGAGCAGTTCGCCCGAATCATCGGCCGTGTGGGCCCGGTAGGAATCTACGGCGTACCGCACGCGGCCGGTGGCCTTTACAACCATCCTCCTTTGACCGGCGACCTGCTGTGGATCCTCCAGCAAATCAGCCGGGAGGGGGTATCCTTTCCGCTGCTGATCAGGCTCCCGGCCATCGTGGCGGATGTTTTCACCAGCCTGCTGGTATTCGAATTGGTACGCGACTGGACCGGTAGCGACCGCCGGGCCATGTGGGCCGGGGCGGGAATGGCCTGCAGCCCCGTTCTGATCATCATCTCGGGATTCCACGGGAACATCGACCCGGTGTTCATCCTCCTGGTGCTGCTCTCGGTATGGCTGCTGACGCGACGTCGGCTGCCGCTGCCGGCCGGCTGCGTCTTCGCGCTGGCCCTCAGCATCAAGGTGGTCCCGCTGGTCGCCCTGCCGGTGCTGCTGCTGTGGGCGCTGCTGCGCGGCCGCCGCACCTTGCTGCTGTTCGCCGCCGGCCTGGCGGCCACCCTCGCCGTGGTCTGGGGGCCGGCCGTGGTGGCGCACTGGCCCGCCCTGCGCGACAACGTCCTCGGCTACAACGGCTGGAGCACACCGCAGTGGGGCCTCGCCCAGGTCCTCCAGGACCTCGGGATCCGGTCCGCCGAACTGCGCTCCGTACTGGACCATCTGCGCACGCCGGTGGTCCTCGTCTCCGCGCTGCTGGGCATGGGCCTGGTGCTGCGCCGCAGGGACGCCCTCGCCCCCGCCGTGGGCATCTCGCTGGCCACCCTGCTGCTGCTGAGCACCGCCACCGGCACCCAGTACCTCACCTGGGCCGTGGCCGGCCTCTTCCTCGCCGAACCATGGACCGCGCTGGTCTACAGCCTGATGGGCGGTCTGTTCCTCTACCGGCTCTACGACTCCTGGAGCCGGGGGACCTGGGACGTCGCCAGGGCCACCAGCTGGTCCGGCGCCAACACCCAGCTGGCACTGCTCAGCTGGTCCGCGCTGGCCGCCGCACTGGTCTGCTCGGTGCGCGCGGTGCTGCGCTCCCCGGCCGCCGCGGGCCCGGCCCCGAAGCCGGCGGCCACGGCCGACGCCCCGTCAGAGGGCTTCCAGGAGCAGCCGGCAGAACGCCGGCTCAGCTCCGCGGTCCGCTCCGCCCTACGTGCTCCCGCCGACGCCGCCGACATCACGGAACCCTGAACGGAATCCTGATCCCCAGTGGAGAGAACCTTGTCACCCAGTCCGATCGAGTCCCCGCGCATCGGCGTCCTCGTCGTCGCCTACAACGCCGAGTCGACGCTGGAGAAGACCCTCAGCCGGATACCGGTGGACTTCCGACCGCGGATCAGCGAGATCCTGATCATGGACGACGCCAGCCACGACACCACCTTCCTGGCCGGCTGGCGCTGGTCCCAGCAGGAGGACGCGCCGCCCACCGTGGTCATGCGGCACACCAAGAACCTGGGCTACGGCGGCAACCAGAGCCGCCCGCCGCGGCGGCATGCCGGCCTACAAGTACCTGGGCAACCGCATCCTCACCAGGATCGAGAACGGCCTGCTGAACACCAGCCTCACCGAGTTCCACTCGGGCTACCGGGCCTACCGGGTGTCGGCCCTGGCCGAGCTGCTGATCGAGAACAACACCGACGCCTTCGACTTCGACACCCAGATCATCGTCCAGCTGATCGACGCCGGTAAGCGCATCGTCGAGATCCCGATCCCGACCTACTACGGCGACGAGATCTGCTACGTCAACGGGGTCAGGTACGCCAAGGACGTGGTCAAGGACGTGCTGCAGTACCGGCTGGCCCAGAAGGGCTTCGGCACCTGCCCCTGGATACCCAAGCCGGAGGAGTACGCCTTCAAGGAGGGCGACGGCTCCTCGCACGCCGCCATCCTGGAGATGCTGCAGGGCGTCCCGCCGTCCAGGATCCTGGACCTGGGCTGCTCCGGCGGGCTGTTCGCGGAACGCGTCCGGGCCCTCGGCCACGAGGTCACCGGGGTGGACTACATCGAGGTGGAGGGGGTCCGCGAGCGGACCGACCGCTTCCTGCTGGCCGACCTCAACAACGGCCTCCCGGACGACGTGGGGGACGGCTACGACCTGGTCGTGGCCGGTGACGTGATCGAGCACCTGCACCGCCCGGAGCGGGTGCTGGAGGAGATCCGCACGGTGCTGCGGCCCGGCGGGGAGCTGCTGCTCTCGGTGCCCAACATCGGCCACTGGTACTCCCGCGGCCGGGTGGCCCTCGGCGGTTTCGACTACGACCGCCGCGGCATCCTCGACGAGACCCATCTGCGCTTCTACTCCCGGGCCAGCCTGCGCCGGGCGATGCGCACGGCCGGCTACGACCTGCTCGGGCTCAGCTTCACCGGCTCCCCCTTCGTCAACTTCGCCGGCGAGGACAGCGTGGTCACCAGGATCGCCGGGGGCGTCTCCAAGGCCCTGGTGAAGGCCCGGCCGACGCTGTTCGGCTACCAGTTGGTCGCCCGGCTCACCCCGCACGCCGAGCGCATCCTCACCGTGGGCGACGGCGACCACGTCGAGGAGCTGCTGCTGCACCAGTCCGCCAGGGCCGGCAGCGGCAGCATCCACGGCGCCGCCGGCTGAGACGCCGCTCCGAGAACGCCGCTGGGCGGACCCCGAACGGGGCCCGCCCAGCGGCGTCGTGACGACCGGTCAGCGCATCGAACCGCTCTTCAGCAGGGTCCGGATCACCCGCATCGCGACACTGAGGTTGGCCAGGTCGTAGGCCTCCGCACCCCTTATGTCGTCCAGCGTGGCCCGGGCCCGGTTCACCAGCGTGGCGTTGGTCTGCGACCAGGCCTGGAACCGCTGCTCGGGGGTCGACCCCGGATCGCCGTGGTTCAGCAGGTCCGCGGTGAGCGAGGCGTGCGCGGCGAAGAGGTCCTCCCTGATCGCGGCCCGGGCCATGGACTGCCAGCGGTCCCCGCGGGGCAGTTCGATGATCCGGTCCAGCAGGTTGGAGATCTGCAGCCGGTCGGCCAGGTCGTAGTACAGCTCGGCGACGGTGCGGACGTCCTGGCCGGTGCGGTCGGCCGTCTCGACGATGTCCAGGGTCGGGAAGACCGAGGACAGCCCGGCCACCCGGACCGCCAGCTCGGCCGGCACCCCGGCCTCCGCCAGCTCGCCGTAGACCAGGTCGAACCACTCCCGGTCCGAGCCGTGCAGCAGCTCCGGCAGCAGGCTCCAGACCTGGTTGCAGCGCTCCCGGAACATCTCGATGGTGCCGGCGATGTCCAGCGGCTGGCGCCGGTTGTTGAGCAGCCAGCGGGTGGCCCGCTCCACCAGGCGGCGGCTGTGCAGCCGCATCCGGGTCTGCACCGCGGCGGGGACCCGGTTGTCCAGGCCCTCGATCTGCGCCCACATGCCCTTGAGGTCGAAGATCGCCCGGGCCGCCGTGTGCGAGCGGACGATCTCCTCGTAGGTGGCCCCGGTCTCCTCCTTCAGCCGGAAGGCGAAGGTGCAGCCGCCGCGGTTGATGGTCTCGTTGACCAGCACCGTGGTGATGATCTCCCGGCGCAGCGCATGGGCGTCGATCTGGTCGCCGAAGCGCTGCTGCAGCTGGGCCGGGAAGTAGCGGTGCAGCTTGCCCTGGAGGTAGGCGTCGTCCGGCAGGTCCGAGGCCAGGATCTCGTCGGCCAGGGTGATCTTGGTGTAGGCCAGCAGCACCGACAGCTCGGGCTGGGTGAGCCCGCGCCCGGCCGAGGCCCGCTCGCGGATCTGCGAACCGTTGGGCAGGAACTCCAGGGACCGGTTGAGGTGCCCGTCGACGACCAGCCTGCGCATCATCCGGGAGTGCACGTCGAGCATGCTCGGCGCCTGCGCCAGGGCGTTGGCCAGGGCCACGTTCTGGGCGTAGTTGTTCTCCAGGACGTGCGTGCCGACCTCGTCGGTCATCTCGGCCAGCAGGGCGTTGCGCTGCTTGACCGTCAGATCGCCGTCGGTGACCACCCGGTTGAGCAGGATCTTGATGTTCACCTCGTGGTCGGAGGTGTCCACGCCGGCGGAGTTGTCGATGGCGTCGGTGTTGACCGCGCCGCCGGTGCGCTCGCCGTACTCGCCGACCGGGCCGCCGCTGGTGGCGAACTCGATCCGGCCCAGCTGGGTGGCGCCCAGGTTGCCGCCCTCGCCCAGCACCTTGACCCGCAGGTCCGCGCCGTCGACCCGGATCGCGTCATTGGCCTTGTCGCCGACCTCGGCGTTGTTCTCCGCCGAGGACTTGACGTAGGTGCCGATGCCGCCGTTCCACAGCAGGTCGACCGGGGCCAGCAGGATGGCCTTCATCAGCTCGGCGGGGGTGAGCCGGCCGACGCCGTCGGCGATGCCGAGCGCGGCCCGCATCTGCGCGGTGATGTTGATCGACTTGGCGCTGCGCGGGAAGACCCCGCCGCCGGCCGAGATCAGTGCCTTGTCGTAGTCCTCCCAGGAGCTGCGCGGCAGGTCGAACAGCCGCTTGCGCTCGGCGAAGGAGGCGGCCGCCGCCGGGGTGGGGTCGATGAAGATGTTGCGGTGGTCGAAGGCCGCCACCAGCCGGATGTGCTCGCTGAGCAGCATGCCGTTGCCGAAGACGTCGCCGGACATGTCGCCGACGCCGACCACGGTGAAGTCCTCGGTCTGGGTGTCGTGGCCCAGCTCGCGGAAGTGCCGCTTCACCGACTCCCAGGCGCCACGGGCGGTGATGCCCATGCCCTTGTGGTCGTAGCCGGCCGAGCCGCCGGAGGCGAAGGCGTCGCCGAGCCAGAAGCCGTAGGACTCGGCCACCTCGTTGGCGATGTCGGAGAAGGTCGCGGTGCCCTTGTCCGCGGCGACCACCAGGTAGGTGTCGTCGCCGTCGTGCCGCACCACGTCCTTGGGCGGGATCACCCCGACCTCAGGGACCAGGTTGTCGGTGATGTCCAGCAGACCGCAGATGAAGGTCTTGTAGGAGGCGATGCCCTCGGCCAGCCAGGCGGCCCGGTCCACGGTCGGGTCCGGCAACTGCTTGGCGACGAAGCCGCCCTTGGAGCCGACCGGGACGATCACGGTGTTCTTCACCATCTGCGCCTTGACCAGGCCCAGCACCTCGGTGCGGAAGTCCTCGCGCCGGTCCGACCAGCGCAGCCCGCCGCGGGCGACCTTGCCGAAGCGCAGGTGCACGCCCTCGACCTGCGGCGAGTAGACCCAGATCTCGTAGGCCGGGCGCGGCGCGGGCAGGTCCGGGATGGCCTGCGGGTCGAACTTCATCGAGACGTAGGAGTGCGGCTCGCCGGTGACGGCGTCGCGCTGGAAGAAGTTGGTCCGCAGGGTGGCCTTGATCAGGGTGAGGAAGGAGCGCAGGATGCGGTCCTCGTCCAGGCTGACCACCTGGTCCAGGGCGCCGTCCAGCTCCTCCATGATCCCGTCGGTGAGCTCCTCGCCGCCGGAGCGGTGGGCCGGCGAGAGCCGGGCCTCGAACAGGTTCACCAGCAGCCGGGTGGTGTGGACGTTGTTGGTGAGCGCGTCCTCCACGTAGTCCTGGGAGAAGGTGGACCCGGCCTGCCTGAGGTACTTGGCGTAGGCGCGCAGCACCACGGCCTGACGCCAGTTCAGCCCGGCCCGCAGGATCAGCGAGTTGAAGCCGTCGTTCTCGGCCCGGCCGGTCCAGGCGGCGGCGAAGGCCTCCTGGAAGCGGTCCCTGGCGTCCTCGTTGACCGTGCTGGCGACGTCGGCCGGCAGCCGCAGGCCGAAGTCGTAGACCCAGGCGACGGTGGAGTCGCTGCGGCGCAGCTCGTACGGGTGCTCGTCCAGCACCTCGACGCCGAGCCGCTGCAGCACCGGCAGCACGTCGCTGAGCGAGACCGAGCCGCCGACCCAGTAGATCTTGAAGCGGCGTTCGCCCTCGGCGGCGTCCACCGGCTGGTAGAGGTTCAGCCGGAAGTCGGTCGGGCCGGTCAGCAGCTCCAGCTGGCGCAGGTCGGCGACGGCGGTGGCCGGGGTGAAGTCGGCGCGGTAGCCGTCCGGGAAGGCGTTGGCGTAGCGGCGCGACGCCTCGGCGGCGCGCTCCTCGCCGCACTCGCGGACCAGCACCTCGCCGAAGCCGTCCATCCAGGAGCGGGCCGCCTCGGCGAGCTTGGCCTCCAGCCGCTCGACGTCGGAGTCGGAGAGCTTGGGCAGCTCGCTGCCCGGCTCGACCCGGACCACGAAGTGCAGCCGGGCCAGCACCGACTCGGTGTTCCAGGCGGTGTAGTCGATGGCGGTGCCGCTGAGCTCCTTCATCAGCAGGTCCATCAGCCGCAGCCGGACCCGGGTGGTGTAGCGGTCGCGCGGCAGGTAGACCAGCGCGGAGAAGTAGCGGCCGTACTCGTCCTGGCGCAGGAACAGCCGCAGCTTGCGGCGCTCCTGCAGGTAGAGCACGCTCAGTGCGACCGAGAGCAGCTCGTCGGCCGGGGTCTGGAACAGCTCGTCGCGGGGGTAGGTCTCCAGGATCTGCACCAGGTCGCGGGCGTCGTGGCTCTCGACGGTGAAGCCGGACTCGGCGACCACCTGCTGGACCTTGCGGCGCACCACCGGGATGCGGTTGACCGACTCGGTGTAGGCGGCGGCGGAGAGCAGGCCGAGGAAGCGGCGCTCGCCGACGACATTGCCCTGCGCGTCGAACTTCTTGACGCCGACGTAGTCCAGGTAGGACGGGCGGTGCACGGTGGAGCGGCTGTTGGCCTTGGTCAGCACCAGCAGCTTCTTCTCCCGGGCCTTGGCCCGGGCCGGGGCGGTCAGCCGGCCGAAGGAGGCGGAGGCCATCGTGTCGCCGGCGTGGGCGTCCGCGCGCGGGTCCGAGCGCAGCACGCCGAGGCCGGTGCCGGGCAGGGCCTGCAGCAGGTCCTCCCCGTCCGGGCCCTGCACCAGGTCGTACTCGCGGTAGCCGAGGAAGGTGAAGTGGTCGGCGGAGAGCCAGCGCAGCAGCTCCTGCGCCTCCTCCACCTCCTGGGCCGGCAGTTCCTTGGGCGGCTCGGTGCCCAGCTCGTCGGCGAGGCGCAGCGCGCCGTCGCGCATCTTGCCCCAGTCCTCGACGACCTCGCGGACGTCGTTCAGGACCCGGCGCAGATCGGCCTCGATGGCGCGCAGGTCCTCGCGGTCGGTCTCCCGGTCGATCTCGACGTGCATCCAGGACTCGAGCTGGGCGTCCTGCGGCTGGTCGGCGCCGGCGGCGTTGCAGGCGTCGGTGTCCAGGATCTCCAGCAGCCTGCCGGTGATGTCACGGCGGACCAGCAGCTGAGGGTGGATCACCACGTGGATGGCGCGATTCTGACGGGTCAGCTCATTGGTCACCGAATCGACCAGGAAGGGCATGTCGTCGGTGACGATCTCGACCACGGTGTGGCCGCAGGACCAGCCGTTCTCCTCGACCGAGGGGGTGGAGACCCGGACCTCGGCGGTGCCCTGCGGTCTGCGGGCGGCGAGGCGGTGGTGCGAGGCCGCGGCGCCGTAGACGTCGACCGGGTCCCGGTCGAGCAGGTCCTCGGGGGCGGTGTGCAGGTAGTAGTGCTTCAGGTAGGAGGCGAGCGAGCCGCCGGCTCCGTCGCCGAACTCCGTACCGGAGTCTCCCTGGACTGTCGCCTTGCTGAGCAGTTCGGCCTTCGCCGCGTCCAGCTGGGTCTGCATGGCTATCTGGCTCCTGTCGCGCGCCGTTGCGTGACTCGGTGGTGTGCGTAGGTCTGGCATCCCGCCGGGTCTGTCCGTATCCTCCCGCATGTCCGGATGAGGATGCGAACCGCCCGGCGAAATCCCGCCTTTCGCGAGGTTTCCCAGCGAGCCTAACTGGGGTAAGAGACCCTGTCAGGGGCCGGAACGGTGCACTGCGTCAGGAACATTGGTCCCTCCTGTACGAGTTGTCCAACCCGCCCCGCCGGCGCCCGGCGGCTGCTCTAGAGCATGTGCGGGTAGCGGTAGTCGGTGGGCGGCACGAAGGTCTCCTTGATGGACCGGGTGGAGGTCCAGCGCAGCAGGTTCTGCGCCGATCCCGCCTTGTCGTTGGTGCCCGAGGCTCGCGCGCCGCCGAAGGGCTGCTGGCCCACCACCGCACCGGTCGGCTTGTCGTTGACGTAGAAGTTGCCCGCGGCGAAGCGCAGCCGTTGCGCCGCTACCGCGATCGCGGCCCGGTCCCGGGCGATGACCGCACCGGTCAGGGCGTAGGGGGCGACCGACTCCAACTGGTCCAGGGTCTGCTCCCAGCGGCCGTCCTCGTAGACGTGGACCGCCAGGACCGGACCGAAGTACTCGGTCGAGAAGATCTCATGGCGGGGGTCGGTGGAAATGATCACAGTGGGGCTGACGAAGTATCCGATGGCGTCGTCGCAGTGGCCGCCGGCCACGATGTCCAGGCTGTGGTCGTTGCGTGCCCGGTCGATGGCGTCCTTGTTCTTCGCGTAGGCCCGGGCGTCGATCAGCGCGCCCATGAAGCTGGAGAAGTCGGTGACGTCGCCGACGGTCAGAGCGCGCACCTCGGCCAGGAAGTCGTCCTTCATCAGCCGCCACAGGCTGCGCGGGATGTAGGCGCGCGACGCCGCCGAGCACTTCTGCCCCTGGTACTCGAACGCCCCCCGCACCAGCGCGGTGCGCAGCACCGCGGGGTCGGCGCTGGGGTGCGCGACCACGAAGTCCTTGCCCCCGGTCTCGCCGACCAGCCGGGGGTAGCTGCGGTAGCCGGAGATATTGGCGCCGACGGTCCGCCACAGCTGCTGGAACGTCCCGGTCGAACCGGTGAAGTGGATCCCGGCCAGGTCCGGGTGGACCAGCGCGACCTGCGACAGCGCCTGGCCGTCGCCGGTCACCAGGTTGATCACACCGGGCGGCAGCCCGGCCTCCTCCAGCAGCCGCATGGTGTACCAGGCCGACAGGGTCTGCGTGGGCGAGGGCTTCCAGACCACCGTGTTGCCCATCAGCGCCGGCGCGGTGGGCAGATTCCCGGCGATGGCGGTGAAGTTGAAGGGGGTGACGGCGCAGACGAAGCCCTCCAGCGGCCGGTGGTCGCTGCGGTTCCACACCCCCGGACTGCTGACCGGCTGCTCTGCCAGGATCTGCCGGGCGAAGTGGACGTTGAAGCGCCAGAAGTCGACCAGCTCGCAGGGCGCGTCGATCTCCGCCTGCTGCACGGTCTTGGACTGGCCCAGCATGGTGGCCGCCGCGACGGTCTCCCGCCAAGGCCCGGCCAGCAGGTCGGCGGCGCGCAGGAAGACCGCCGCCCGGTCGTCGAAGGACAGCTCCCGCCAGCCGGGGGCCGCCGCGAGCGCGGCGTCGACCGCGAGTTGGACGTCCTCCCGGGTGGCGTTGCCCAGCACGCCCAGCCTGGCCGCGTGGTGGTGCGGCTGGACCACCTCGATGCGTTCGCCGCCGCCCATCCGCTGCAC
Source organism: Streptacidiphilus jeojiense (assembly GCF_000719095.1). Lineage (GTDB taxonomy): Bacteria > Actinomycetota > Actinomycetes > Streptomycetales > Streptomycetaceae > Streptacidiphilus > Streptacidiphilus jeojiensis. The sequence goes on from NZ_JOEH01000022.1 coordinate 152,472, forward strand.
CCCGCCGACGGTCATCGACAGCGTCGCGTACTCCCCGGCGAGCTGCCCGAGTCTGGACTCGATCCGGGCCCGCTCGGGACTGCCGGGGGCGTACCCGTGGATCGGCTCGTTCACGGGCAGCGGTACCTGGGTGACAGCGTCCATACGTCCTATGCTGTCATGATTTGACCAGGTCCTGGGCATATCCGACAGCCTCGGCCAGGGTGTCGGCGACCGGCACGCCGACCCGCTCCAGCTCCGACCGCGCGTGCGAGCCGCCGCTGAACAGCACCGCGTGCGCTCCGACATGGGCCGCCGCGAGCGCGTCGTCGACCACGTCGCCGATGAGCACGGTGCGGGACGGGTCCACTCCCTCGGCCTGAATGGCCGCCAGATGCCGGACCAGGTGCTCGGCCTTGCCGCTGACGCCGCTGCTGGCGGCCCGGCCGTCGACCCGTATGAAGTGCCGCTCCACACCGAGCCGGCGCACCAGTGGGACCAGGTCGGCGTGGGTGTACATGGACAGCAGCGACTGCGACCCGGACCATCCGGCCAGGGCCTCGGCGGCCCCCCCGGTCAGCCGGCAGCCGTCCCTGAGCGCCTCGTAGTGGCGGTGGAAGCGGGCGTCCATGACCACCCACTCCTCCGCGGTCGGGGTCCGGCCCATCACCTGCTCGTAGAAGCCGATGACCGGGACCTGGTACTGCTCGCGGTACTGCTGGACGGTGAGTGGGGCGAGTTGGATCGCGGCGAAGGCGGCGTTGCTCGCCTCCACCACCACCTCGATGTCGTCGAAGAGCGTGCCGTTCCAGTCCCAGACGATGTGTGCGCGCATGGCCGCACGGTACCCGGCGACTCCGACAACCGGGGAGGCGGGACGTTCCCCAGCGCGGTCAGGCCAGCAGGCCGGGGATCTCCTGGGTCGCGAACCAGAGCAGCTCGTGGTCCTCGGCGCCGTCCACGGTGAACCTGGCGTCCTCGTCCCCGGTGTCCGCGGCGGCCACCGCTGCGGCGGCCGCCGCGACGTCCTCGCGGACCTCGGCCTCGTCGGCGTCGGCGTGCACCGCGGCCGCCCTGGCCAACGGCGGGGCCTCGGACAGGGACACCGCGCCGAGGGCGGCGGCGTCCGCGTGCTCGGCGTCGTTCTGCAGCGCCACGGCGCCGTCCGGCACGTCCAGGGCGACGACCACCCGGCGGCGCGGAGCCGCGCCGTCCGCGGCGAGCAGGCGCAGCGAGGACTGGGCGGCGCGCACCAGGGCGGCGTACTCCAGTTCCTCGATGTCGTCGCTGAGGTACCACTCGCGCAGCGCCGGGGTGACCGCGTAGGCCCGCAGCGGCAGCGGCCCCAGGCTTCCGTCGGCGTGCGCCTGCGCCAGCGCGTGCAGGGTGGTGGGGACGTACACGCGCATGGGGCACTCCGGTCGACGGTGGGGTGGGACCGGCGTCCAGCATATGCGGCCGGACCACCGGAGCCGCGCAGCCGGGCCTTCCCCACGAATGCCTGCGGAGAGTCACCGATCGAGTGGGCTTTGACTGCGCTGCGTGACCGGCCGCGGGCCGGCGGAATCGGCGTCCTCCCAGATCAGGCCCGTTTGCTCACTCGGATAGGTGAACTTCGCCGGAGCCTCCGGGGCCGCGGCGGGAGCCTTGTCGCTGTCGGTGGCAGCCGATACCACTGGCCTCACGCACACCACCGCGAGTCAAGGGGGTACGGGCATGGTCGACACTGCGACCACCGGGGTCAGGATCGGGCGGGTACACGGGCTCGGAGCGGTCAGGGCCAGACACTGCGGCCCGATGCCCACCCGTACCGGGCACAACACGCTGGCACGGCACTACGCGGTACGGCTGCTGGAGGTGCTCAGCGGGCACCGGGTCTGCGACCAGCTCGCCGCGCTGGCCACCGAGGAGGTCTACGACGACGTCAGGACACTGGTCCGGCGGCGCTCCCTGCACGGCCCGGGGCCGGGCGGCGCGCGTCCGGTGCTGCGGCGGGTCTTCGACGACTCCCCCGCGCCCGGAGTGCTGGAGGTGACCGCCACGGTCGGGGTCGACGAGCGGCTGGAGTTCCTGGCCTTCCGGCTGGAGCAGCACCGCACGCCACGGCGCCCGGAACCGGCATGGCGGTTCACCGCCCTGGAGACCAGGTGGTGAACCGCCATGGGGCTGTTCGGAATCCGAGCGGTGCTACTTCTTGCGGCGACGGCCCTTCGCGGCCTTGCGGCGCTCGGCGCGGGTGCCGCTCTCCTCGTCCGTCTCGTCCTCGACATCGCCGGTGGCGAAGTCGCCCTCGATCACGCCGCCCTCGCCGTCGACCGACGGCGCGGTGTAGTGCAGCCGGTCCGGACGCTGCGGGGCCTCCAGGCCCTTGGCACGGATCTCGGGACGCGCGTCCTCGGGGGCCTTGTCCATCACGATGGTGTTGCCGTCGGCGACCGGGACCTCCTCGACCTGCTGCTCGACCTGGACCTCCAGGTTGAACAGGTAGCCGACGGACTCCTCCTTGATGCCCTCCATCATGGCGGCGAACATGTCGAAGCCCTCGCGCTGGTACTCGACCAGCGGGTCGCGCTGGGCCAGGGCCCGCATGCCGATGCCCTCCTGGAGGTAGTCCATCTCGTAGAGGTGCTCGCGCCAGCGGCGGTCCAGCACCGAGAGCACCACCCGGCGCTCCAGCTCGCGCATCACGGCCTCGCCGAGCTGGCTCTCGCGATCGACGTACTTGGCGTGCAGGTCCTCCTTGATCGCGTCGGCGAGCAGGTCGGAGGTGATGCCGGCCCGGTCGCCGTCCTCGCCCTCCAGCTCCTCCACGGTGAGGCCGATCGGGTAGAGCTGCCCCAGCGCCTGCCAGAGCTTGTCGAAGTCCCACTCCTCGGCGAAGCCCTCGGCGGTGGCGTTCTTGACGTAGGCGTCGACCGTGTCGTCCATGAAGTGGTCGATCTGCTCGCGCAGGTCCTCGCCCTCCAGGACCCGGCGGCGCTCGCCGTAGATCACCTCGCGCTGGCGGCTGAGCACCTCGTCGTACTTCAGCACGTTCTTGCGGATCTCGAAGTTCTGCTGCTCGACCTGGGTCTGCGCGGAGGCGATGGCGCGGGTGACCATCTTGGACTCGATCGGCACGTCCTCGGGGACGTTGGCCATCGACAGCACGCGCTCGACCATGCCGGCCTTGAACAGACGCATCAGGTCGTCGCCCAGGGACAGGTAGAACCGGGACTCGCCCGGGTCGCCCTGGCGGCCGGAGCGGCCGCGGAGCTGGTTGTCGATCCGGCGCGACTCGTGCCGCTCGGTGCCGAGCACGTAGAGGCCGCCCAGGTCCTGGACCTCCTCCTGCTCGGCCTTGACCGCGGCCTTGGCCTTGTCCAGGGCCTCGCCCCAGGCGGCCTCGTACTCCTCCGGGGTGTCCACCGGAGAGAGCCCGCGCTGGGCCAGCTCGGCGGCGGCCAGGTGCTCGGGGTTGCCGCCGAGCATGATGTCGGTGCCTCGGCCGGCCATGTTGGTGGCGACGGTGACCGCGCCGCGGCGCCCGGCCTGGGCGACCACCTGGGCCTCGCGCTCGTGCTGCTTGGCGTTGAGCACCTCGTGCTGGACGCCGCGCTTGCGCAGCTCCTGCGACAGGTACTCGGACTTCTCGACGCTGGTGGTGCCGACCAGGATCGGCTGGCCCTTCTCGTGCTTCTCGACGATGTCCTCGACCACGGCGGCGAACTTGGCCGGCTCGGACTTGTAGATCAGGTCCGGCTGGTCGGTGCGCTGCGGGGTCTTGTTGGTCGGGATCGGGACGACGCCCAGCTTGTAGATCTGGTGGAACTCGGCCGCCTCGGTCTGCGCGGTACCGGTCATCCCGGAGAGCTTGTCGTACAGGCGGAAGAAGTTCTGCAGGGTGATGGTGGCCAGGGTCTGGTTCTCGTTCTGGATCTCCACCCCCTCCTTGGCCTCGATCGCCTGGTGCATGCCCTCGTTGTAGCGGCGGCCGGCCAGCACACGGCCGGTGTGCTCGTCGACGATCAGGACCTCGCCGTTCATGACGACGTAGTCCTTGTCCTTCTTGTAGAGCTCCTTGGCCTTGATGGCGTTGTTGAGGAAGCCCACCAGCGGGGTGTTCACCGACTCGTAGAGGTTGTCGATGCCCAGGTAGTCCTCGACCCGGGTGACACCCTCCTCCAGCACGCCGACGGTGCGCTTCTTCTCGTCGACCTCGTAGTCGCGGTCCAGCTTGAGCCGGGTGACCAGCTTGGCGAAGTCGCCGTACCACTTGGTGGCCTGGTCGGCCGGGCCGGAGATGATCAGCGGGGTACGGGCCTCGTCGATCAGGATCGAGTCGACCTCGTCGACCACGGCGAAGTTGTGGCCCCGCTGCACCAGCTCCTCCTGCGACCACGCCATGTTGTCGCGGAGGTAGTCGAAGCCGAACTCGTTGTTGGTGCCGTAGGTGATGTCGCAGAGGTACTGCTTGCGACGCTCGGCCGGGCTCATGTTGGCGAGGATCACACCGACCTCGAGGCCGAGGAAGCGGTGCACCCGGCCCATCCACTCCGAGTCGCGCTCGGCGAGGTAGTCGTTGGTGGTGATCAGGTGCACGCCCTTGCCGGACAGCGCGTTCAGATAGGTGGGGAGCGTGCCGACCAGGGTCTTGCCCTCACCGGTGCGCATCTCGGCCACATATCCCATGTGCAGCGCGGCGCCGCCCATGATCTGGACGTCGTAGTGGCGCTGCCCGAGGGTGCGCTGGGCCGCCTCGCGCACGGTGGCGAATGCCTCGGGGAGGATGTCGTCGAGGGACTCGCCGTCCGCGAGGCGCTCCCGGTACTCGTCGGTGAGCGCACGCAGCTCGGCGTCCGTCAGGTTGACGAAGTCCTCTTCGATGGAATTGACCTGGGCGGCAATGCGGTGCAGCTTGCGAAGGATCTTTCCTTCGCCTGCGCGCAGGATCTTGTCGAAGACGGACACGTGGGCTGGCTCCTTGCCTGGGCTGGCACTGGGCGGTCTGTGCACTTGTGTTCTGCGCACCGGCGATGGAGACGCACCACCGCGTGGCCATCGTATGCGAGGAAACGAGCGGGTCGGGAGGTCCGTCAGCAGACCAGCTGAGTGTCACTCTCCCGAGGGGGTCGGCCAGTCCGTCCAACAGTGAACAAAACGGACATGAAAAAATCCTGAAGCAGTCCGTTCGCCGCCTGGGCCATAATCTGCCGATGGAACCCGTGATCTTGGAAACACCCCGGCTGATCCTCCGCCCCTTCACCGGCGCCGACCTCGACGCGATCACCGCGGCCTGCCAGGACGAGGCCATCCAGCGTTGGATCCCGGTCCCGGTCCCGTACACCCGCGAGGACGCCCGCTTCTTCGTCGAGGAGGTCTGCGCGACCGGCTGGCGCGAGGAGACCCTGTTCAACCTGGGCACCTTCACCCGCGACGGCGGGGAGCTGGTCTCGTCCATAGGGCTGCACCAGGGGCTGACCCGCCCCAGCGGCGTCGTGGAGATCGGCTACTGGACCGCCAAGGAGCAGCGCGGCCACGGCTACACCGCAGAGGCGGCCACCGCCATGTGCCGCTGGGCCTTCGGGACGCTGGGCGCGCACCGGCTGGAGTGGCTGGCCGGGGTCGGCAACGAGGGGTCCTGGGCGGTGGCCAGGAAGGTGGGCTTCATCATGGAGGGCACCGTGCGCTCCCGGATGGACCTGCGCGGAGCGAAGATCGACGGCTGGCTCGGCTCGCTGCTGCCGTCCGACCTGGGCTGACCCGGCTTGGGCTGACCCGGTTTGGGCTGAGGGATCGACTGCCGGGGATCAGCAGGCCTGTCGCCAGGCGTCCAGGGCCAGGTGCTTGCGCAGGGCGCTGAACCCGAGCCGTCGGGCCTGCGGGCAGAAAGCAGTCGTGGGCAGGTTGTACTCGGCCTCGAAGACCGCTTTGCCCCGCTCGACGAACGGCGTCAGCTGATCGCACTCGCGGTACTCGGCGCACTGCTCGTTCACCGCGAAATCGAAGTCGCCGACCAGTTGCGGCACCTGGTCGAGGTCGTTCTTGAGGCCGACCGCCAGCCCCCTGGCATGGGCCAGCCCGGCGACCATGCGGTTGAAGGCGAGCTGGTCGGCCGCGGTGAGCGGGAACCCGCTGTCGTTCTGGTAGCCGTCGACGTTGTCCGGCTCCACCGCGTCGAAGCCCTTGCTGCGGCAGAGGTCGAACCGCCTGCCGAGGATCGGCCGCAGCGTGTCGAGGCGGCGGATGTCCAGCCAGCGCTCGCCCTGCCAGCCGTTGCCCGAGCCCAGCAGCGACGCGGGGTAGGCGGAACGGTCCGGGCGGAAGTCCTCGTAGGCGCCGGCGTTGACGTAGCAGATCACCTTGCGGCCCTTGGCGTGCAACGCGGCCACCACGGCCGCGCTGGTGTCGAAGCCGTCGATGTCGTACACCGCCGCGTCCACGCCGGTGTCCACGGTGCCGCTGAGCTGCCACTGCCAGCTGGTGCCGGGGGTCGGCTGCCAGCGGGCGCCGGAACCGGGGCTGGTGCTGGAGCTGGGAGCCGTGTCACCGGAACCAGGAGGGCGGGTCGGCTGTCCGCCCGTCCCACCCGAGGTGCAGCCGGCCAGGGCCAGCAGCAGCGCCGCGGCGGCGACGGCCGGCCCGGTCCGGGTCCACCTCACGCCGTCCCCTGCCCGGACCGTACGGCCGGTGCAGCCGGTGCGGCTGTCAGCAGCAGCTCCGGCATCACCACGGACCAGGGGTTGTCGCCGCTCCCCGGGGTGGCGTAGCAGTAACCGGCCCGGTGGCGGCGGGCGGACTCGCGGATCCCGGCGCAGTCCTCCGGGGTCGCCCCGTGCACCAGGTGCGCGAAGCGCCGCTCCGGGAAGTCCATGGTCCACTCCGGTACCAGCAGCCTCCGGTGGCAGGCCGCGTCGCCCTCGAAGGTGACCACCACGTCGGCGAACTCCGCATAGCCCGGGTCCGGGTGCGTCCCCGGGTTGAGCACCACCTGCCAGGCCTCCAGCGAACGGGCCGCCACCGCCAACCTCCGGTAGTGGGCCAGCAGTTCGGTCGCCGCGGCGGCCTGGTCCAGGAACACACCCCCGATCCGGTACCAGTCCTGGTAGCGCTCGATGTCGGCGACCACCTCGTGGTGGCTCCGCCTGCCGTAGTCGGTGTCCACATAGCCGAGCAGCGGCACCCCCGCCGTGCTCAGCAGTGCGGCCGCCTCGATGAACTCCGGCTGCGGAGCGCCGCCGGGACCGCTCGCCGGGTTGAACACCACCCAGGCCACGGACGCCGCGTTCGCCGCCGTCGCCTCCCAGGCAGCAGGATCCGCCCCGGGGTGGACGTACAACGGCACCAGCAGGCACCGCTCCACCGGCCCGTCTCCCGGCTCACCGGTCGTCACTTCCGCTCTCCTTCGTCCGCTCGGTTCAGAATGTCAGTTGTTTGGTGCCAGTTGTTTCGGTGTCACCTGTGCACCGTGACCCGGCCCAGCGTCCAGCAGGCAACGGCCAGCAGCAGCGCGGCGGCGGTCGATCCCACCACCAGTTCCGTCGCACCGGCGACCGTCGCGGCCGCCGCCGGGGTGCAGATCCCGGCTGCGGCCCAGGCCAGCCCGAAGGCCTGGAGCAACAGCGCCGTCCAGATGGTCGCCCCCAGCGCGAGCAGTCCCGGCAGCTGCTCCCCGAGCGAGCCGCCGGCCAGGGCCGTCCCGACCGCCCCGCCGAGTACGGCGAGCAGGACGAGATAGCTGGCCAGGCCCAGGGCCAGCGACCGGGCCGACAGCAGCGCGAATCCCCGTGCGGTGTGGGCGGCGCGCAGCGCGCCGTGGATCCGGTTCCGGTACCCGTACAGCAGCCACTCGGCCGGGCCCATGCTGATGGTGAGCGCCACCGTGGGGCCCAGGTCGAGATGGCCGCCGCGCAGGGCGATGCCCAGGGTGAGCAGCGACATCGCCATGCCGAACAGGCCGTGCGGCACCGAGGTCCGCAGCGGCGGCAGCGGCTCGATCGCGCTGTCACCGTCCGCCTCCGCCAGGCAGTCGCGCAGCTCGCGCCCGGCCAGACGCAGCGTCAGCAGCACGGTGCAGAGCAGCAGCAGTGCCGTCAGCGGGGTCGGACGGACCAGCCCCAGCAGGACCGCGGCCCCGCCCAGCGTCGCCGGGGCCAGCGCACGGAGCAGCAGCAGCTCCCGACCCAGCACCAGCAGCACGCAGGAGCTGCCGAGGTAGACCGCCTGGCCGCCGCAGAAGAGCAGCACACCGCCGCTGCGGTGACCGGCCGCCAGCACGCCGACCACGGCGCCGAGCATCCCCAGCCCGGTCCCCACCAGGGCACCGCGCAGCAGGCAACGTCCGCCGGAGCGGCGCAGGCCGCGGCCCAGCCTGGCATGGGTGCGGTGCGCCAGCGCCTGGTTCCAGGCCCAGTTGAACAGCACGGACAGGGCCAGCGCGAAGGTTCCATGCGGCAGGCCGCCGGCGTCCGGCGGGCCCTTGAGCATCGGGGCGCCCAGCGGAAAGGCCAGGCCGGGCAGGGCGTAGAGGCAGCCACGCAGCACGCTGGTGGACAGCGGGGCGTGCCACGGTGACACGGCCGCCTCGGGTTCCGGATAGCTGCGCGGGGTCTCCGCGTACAGGTCCTCGGCGAGCTCGAAGGCGTCCGATCTGCCGTAGCGGCGCTGGACCTGACGGTCGGTCACCCCTTCGGCCTCGATGGCGGCGGCCACCTCGAAGGGGTGCACTGCGGCCGCTGCGACGCTCCCGAAGCGCAGCGCCGCCTCCGCCGCCGGGTCCAGCGGTCCGACCGGCCTCGGCAGCGGCTCCGGCAGTGGACTGAGCCGCAGGCCCGGCCGCAACTCCAGGACGGCGCTCATGCGGTGGCCGCCATCCGGGAGCGCATCGGCGTCGGGTCGCCGGCCGGTGACCAGAGCCGGGTCGGATCCTCCAGCAGTGCCTCGTAGACGGTGCGGAAGGTCGCCACCGTCCGGCCCAGGGTGAACTGTTCGATGACCCGGGCCCGGGCGGCGTCGCCCAGTTCCTGTCGGCGCCGCTGGTCCCGCAGCAGGCCGACGGCGGCCCGCGCCATGGCCTCGGGATCCCTGGGCGGGACCACCAGGCCGGTGTCGGCGACGGCCTCGCGCACCCCGCCGACATCCGTGGAGACGGTGGCCCGGCCGCAGGCCATCGCCTCGATCAGGCTGAACGGGAAGCCTTCGGAGATGCTCGACAGCATCACCACGCTGCCGGCCGCGTAGGCGTGCCGGACCGTGTCGATCCGCCCCTCGAAGGTCACCGCGGCGGCGACCCCGAGCTCCGCCGCCAGCGCCCGGCAGCGCTCCAGATAGGCCTCACCGCCGGCCGGGGGCGCTCCGAAGAGGCGCAGCGCGGCATTCGGAATCTCCACCCTGACCAGGGCGAAGGCCTGGATCAGGGTCTCCAGGTCCTTGATCGGGTCGACCCGGCCGGCCCAACTGAGCGTCGGCGCCTCGGGCTCCGGTCCGGCATAGGGGAAGAGTTCCGGATCGACCCCGTTGTAGACGGTGCGGATCCGCTGCGGATCGCAGCCCCCGCGCTCCTCCCAGCGGCGGTTGTAGCGGTTGCACGGAGTGATCAGATCGGCGCCGCGGTAGCCCTCGGTGGCCAGCAGCCGGAAGAAGCCCAGGATGAGCGCCTTGACCGGCCAACGGTACGGCGCCGAGCGGTAGCTGAGATAGCGTTCCCGCAGGTAGATGCCGTGTTCCGAGAGCAGCAGCGGAACCCCGTGGAAGCGCCGGGCGGTGAGCCCGGGCAGCACTGCGAGACCGCCGGTGACCGCGTGCGCCACACCCCGGCTGGGCGGCTGCACGGTCAGCGGCCGCAGCGCGTGCTCCAGCAGGTCGGTGGCCTCCAGCGCGTCCTGGACCGTGGGCTGGGAGGCGTGGGTCGCCAGGAAGGGCCGCTGCCAGAGCTTCTGCAGCGAGCGCAGCGCGCCCTCGGTGCGCAGCGCAGCCGTGAGCGAGCCGCCGGTGAGGGCGAACTCGGCCAGCTCGTACAGCTCGTCGGCGAAGTACTTCTCGAAGTCCTGGTCCAGCAGCGACAGCAGGAAGCGTTCGTACCCGGCCAGGAAGCGGCGCAGGTCGCGGCCGCGCGGCGCGGAACCGCCGGGGGTGCGCCCCCACAGTGGTACAGAGCTGACCGAGGCGACCTGCGGCGGCAGCGTCCAGACCTGGGGCTCGCGACCGCTCCCGGTGATGCCCAGCACATGGAAGCGCACATCGGGCATGCCCTGGACGAGCTGGTCGCACCAGACGCTCACCCCGCCGTGTACATAGGGATAGGTGCCCTCGGTGAGGAGGGTTACTTCCACTGGTCCGTGCATGTCCCTGCGTTCCCCCTGCTCCAGATGTTCGCGGCGCGGCGCGTCCGGGGCCCGTGGTGTCGGGGGCCCCGGACGCGGTCCGGTCAGATGCTGCGGTCCTCGGTCAGAGCAGGGCGCCGACCAGCTTGGCGACCCCGGCGACCGTCAGCGGCACCAGGTTCTTCACCCCGTTGGGCACCACCGGGGTGGTGCTGGAGGTGGGCGGCGTGCTGGAGCCGGCGCTCGGGCTGCTGCTGGGGCTGCTGCTGGGGCTGCTGCTGGGCGTCGTGGCCGCGCCGGCCGCCGGCGCCGCGGGAGTCCCGGCGGCGTTCAGCTTGAGCGTGACATTCCCCTGCAGCAGACCCGGGCTGACCCAGCCGGAGAGCTCCCCGGCGTAGGCGCTGCCGAAGGCGCTGGTGCCCAGCAGCTGCTGCTGCACCGTGCCGGTGGGCACGGTGACCTGGGCGGCGACACCGCTGGGAGCGGTGACCGTGACCGTGCTGCCGACGCGGTAGCCGCTGGCGGTCCCGGCGGTGACCGCCGCCTGCCAGGCGGTGCGCTGCTTGAGCTCGGCGCCGATGGCGGACTCGCGCAGGTTGACGATCGGCGCGTTGGCGGCGAAGAGGTTGGCGTAGCTGTCGAAGATCTGGTTCAGCACCGGGTAGAGGATCCGGTCCTCAGCCAGGTTGGACTGGTGCGCGTAGGTCGGCAGCGGGCTGTTGTCGATGATGTGCCCGAGGTCGATCCGCGCCTCCAGCGGCGCGATGTAGCTGCTGTACCCGGTGGACTCGTCCAGCGGCGAGGGCAGGCAGGTGCTGGTGGCCGGGTTGGCGGTGCACAGTCCGCTGCCGCCCTGCGCGGTGCTGGTGTAGAGCCAGTTGTACTCGTCCACCTCGTCATTGGTGTGACCGGCGTTGTAGTACACGTTCATCGGGTAGCGCGGCACCGTCAGCGCCGACCCCACCGCGCGCTGGTTCGCCTCGCGGGAGTGGTCGCTGCCGGTCCACTTGACCCCGGCGGCGGCCAGCGCGGGCGCCAGGTTCGGGTTGTCCACCGGCTGCTGCGGCAGCGTCGCCAGGCCGGAGTGCTCGCCGGTGACCAGCTCGGTGTTGTCCGTGCTGAAGCCGTGGCTGGCGGCCCACTGCTGGTTCTGGGTGATCGCGGTCTGGATGGTCGCCTTGCTCACCCAGGCGGTGCTGCCGTCGGCGTTGGTGGTGCAGGACCACGGCACCGTGGTGGTGTTCTGGACGCAGCCCAGGAAGGGGTGGTCGTAGGTGTGGTTCACCCAGCGGAACGAGGACTTGGCCGCCGTCAGCGCGGTCAGCAGCGGGTCCGATCCGGTCGCGGCGACCTGCTCGTCGCTGCCCCCGCCGTTGAACAGGAAGTCGAAGGTGAAGTTGTGCGCCTGCTCCCACTGCTGGGCGTAGGTGACGTCGGCCGGGGTCATCCGGATGGTGGACTCGGCCGGGGTGCCGCTGCAGGCCGAGGCGGCGTCACCCGGCGTGCACTTGGCGGTGGAGCTCCAGCGGTCGTCCGGCAGGAACACGTCGTCGATGTGCTGCTCGTAGTAGTTGCGGTCGTAGCCGAGGTGGATGCCCTGGGTCATCCAGTCGACGATGCCGCGGGCGAGCAGCCGGTACTGCTCCTGGTACTGGTTGTAGGCGAAGGTCAGCACCAGTTCGGAGATGCCGCCGTGGTCGTACTCGCCCGCCAGCACGCCCTGCGAGCTGCTGCCCGGGATCGGTGCGGTGGCCAGCGGGGTGAAGGTCGCCCCGGCCGCCTGGGTGGCCAGCGGGGTGGCCAGGTAGCCGTAGCTCTCGGTCACGGTGGGGTCGTTGTCCTCGAACGGCAGCGTCCCCTTGAGGTACTTGAACGGCCCGGCCAGCCCGGCCGCCGTGACCGTCCCGGTGGTGCCGTCCAGCGAGCCGATGTAGCCGGGATCGGCGGCGTAGTTGAGCCCGACGGCCGGCTGGGCGTAGGTGTACGCGTCGACCTGGCGGACCCCGAAGGTCTGCTCGTAGCTGGTCAGCGCCGCCATCTCGGCCGAACCGGCCGCGAAGGGGGAGTTGTTGGGCAGCACCACGGCCTGGAACTTGCCCTCGGCCTGGCCGTTGGCGGTACCGCTGAGGAAGGCGGCGTTGATCGTCGGCCGGTTGCTGTCCGCGAGCTTCACCACCGTGTAGGGAGTGCCGGAGATGTCCATCTCGTTCATGATCGCGGCGGTGGCCGGTCCGCCGTCGTCCACGACCAGCACTCTGAGGTCGATGCGCTGCGCGGCGGTCGCCGCATGTGCTCCGGCGGCCGGTGCCACGGCTGCCAGCAGTCCCGCCGCGGTGAACGCGGCGGCCCAACGGGTCCTACGACCCATGATGTCCCCTCCAGAGGCACCCCACGTCCGAGTGGGCATGCCGAAGTACGGATGTGGCGCGATACCCCGCGCCTCAATGGAATGAAGTGGCCCCCGACACTCAAGGAAGTCGCCCCGTCGCCCCCACGACTGTCCGCGCCCGCATACGCCCAGCCCCCGTCCGCCGTCACTGCTCGTACTGCCGTGACTGCGGTGCGTGGCGTTGCGTTCATATGCTAGAAGCCCGGACGCGGCGGCTGCGACCCTTACCGGCGAGTGCGGACCAAAGCTCACCCTTGCGGGTTCATCTCCAGCCAGCTGTTCGGTTTCGCTCACCCGCAAGGGGGGTGCTGTCAGTGGCAGCTCCTACGCTGACCCCATGACCGAAGCCACCTCACCCGCCGGCGTCCTCACCCTCAGCGCGGACCAGGCCCGCCGCATCGCCCTGCGCGCCCAGGGCCTGCTCGGCGCCCCCGACCGGCGCGGCGGGGTTCGCGGCGTGCTGCGCCACCTGGGCGCGGTGCAGCTGGACACCATCTCGGTGCTGGCCCGCTCGCACGAGCTGGTCCCGTACGCCCGCCTGGGCGCCGTGGGGCGCGCCGGCGTCGAGGCGGCCTACTGGGGCGGCGGCACCTCCTTCGAGTACTGGTCCCATGCCGCCTGCGTACTGCCGGTCGAGGAGTGGCCACTGTTCGCCTTCCGCCGCCGGGCCTTCCTGGCCCGGGGCCACCGCTGGCACCGGATGGAGGACGCCGAGCGCTCCTGCGCCGAGGTGCTGGCCAGGCTGACCGCGGACGGCCCGCTGACCTCGACCGAGCTCGGCGGCGCCAGGAAGGGCGGCGAGTGGTGGGACTGGTCCGAGACCAAGATCGCGGTGGAGTGGCTGCTGGACACCGGGCGGGTGGTCTGCACCGAGCGCCGCAGCTGGAAGCGGGTCTACGACCTGGCCGAGCGCGCCGTCCCCGCTGAGCTGCTCGACTCGGATCCCGACGACGCCTCCTGCGTACGGCAGTTGGTGCGCCAGTCGGGCGCCGCGCTGGGGGTCGCCACCGTCAAGGACCTCAGTGACTACCACCGGCTGAAGGTCGATCAGGTCGCCGCCGCGCTGCCCGACAGCGGTCTGCTCCCGGTGCTGGTCGAGGGCTGGGGCCGGGGCAGGGCCGCTGCACCCGCCTGGGCCGATCCGGCCGCGCTGGACTCCGAACCGCGCGGCCGGCACCGCACCACGCTGCTGTCCCCCTTCGACTCGCTGGTCTGGGACCGGGCCCGCACCGAGCGGATCTTCGGCCTCAGCCACCGCCTGGAGGCCTACACCCCCAAGGAGAAGCGGCAGTACGGATACTTCGCCATGCCGCTGCTGGCCGGCGGCCGGCTCGTCGGCCGGGTCGATCCGGCGCGCGAGGGACGGACTCTGATCGCCCGTCAGATCACACTGGACTCGGCGAAGGCACTCCCGGCGCTGGCCGGGGCGCTGCGCGAGGCCGCCGAGTGGGTCGGCTGCGACGCGGTCAGGGTGGAGCGGCTGGACGACGAGGCCCTGCGCACCCCGCTGGAGAAACTGCTGCTCCAGTAGGCGTCGCCGGCCGCGGTCAGCCTATCTCCAGGATCTTCTCCCGCATCGCGTAGACCACCGCCTCCATCCTGGAGTGCAGCTGCAGCTTCTCCAGGATGTTGCGGACGTGGTTCTTCACGGTGTTCTCGCTGATGAAGAGCTGCTTGGCGATGTCGCGGTTGTTCAGCCCGGTGGCCACCAGCTTGAGCACCTCCAACTCCCGGTCGGTCAACCGCGGCGCGGGCACCAGCCTGCGGTCGTCGGTGCGCTGCTGGATCATCGACTTGAACTCGGTCAGCAGCTTCGCCGCCATCGACGGACTGATCTGCGACTGCCCGTCCGCGACCGCCCGGATGGCGGTCGCGACCTCGTCGGTGGAGATCTCCTTGAGCAGGTAGCCGGTGGCCCCGGCCTTGATCGCCTCGTAGAGGTCGGCCTCCTCGTCGCTGATCGTCAACATGATGATCTTGGTGCTGGGGGCCACCTCCTTGATCGAGGTGCAGGCCTCGATGCCGCTGCGCCGCGGCATCCTGACATCCATCAGGATGATGTCCGGCAGCAGGTCGGCGGCCTTCTCCACGGCCTCGGCCCCGTCCCCCGCCTCACCGACGACCTGGATGTCCTCCTCCTGGGCGAGGACGATCTCCAGGCCGCGCCGGAAGAGTGCGTGGTCGTCCACGACCAGGACCCTGATCGGCTCGGCGGCACGCCGCGGCTCGTCGAGCTCCCGGTCGTCGCCGCGCCGCTCGTCCCATCGCTCCGCCATCCGGTACTCCCCCTCGGCTGGTGGCTGTTGCCGCCATGATTCCACGCTCCGGCCGCCGTGCGATCATTCCGCAGGCCAGCATTGGCTCGGACGAGTGACTCCGGGCGCGCCGCAGGGGCGCGGCAACGATTGCCGCGCCCCTGCCGCGCCCCTGCTTCGGGCGCCGGATCGCTGCCGGAGTCCTACTCCGGCCCCTCCAGCTTGAGATGGATGACGCCGTAGTCGTAGCCGTGCCGGCGGTAGACCACGCTCGGCTGCATGGTGTCGGTGTCCATGAAGAGGAAGAAGTCGTGGCCGACCAGCTCCATCTCGTAGAACGCCTGGTCGAGCGCCATCGGCACGGCCGCGTGGGTCTTCTCCCGGACGATCAGCGGACCGTCGCCCTCGATCTCCAGCGAACCGATCTTCGTCTTCGCCGCCGGCGCCGCGATCTGCTCCGGGGTGGCCACGTCGGGAGCGGTCGAGAGCCGCGCCGTGGCCTCGGCCACGCTCATCGGCGAGCGCGGTCCCTTGTGCACCCGCCGCCGGTCGGCGACCTTGCGCAGTTGGGCGTCCAGCTTGGCGGAGGCCAGGTCGAGCGCGGCGTACGGGTCGGGGGCGCATGCCTCGGCCCGGATCACCGGTCCCCGGCTGTGCAGCGTGATCTCCACGCGCTCGGAGCGCTCCGCCTGGCGGGGGTTGCGCTCCTTGGAGAGCTCCACGTCCAGGCTGATCACCTTGCCGTCGAGCTTCTGGATGTGCTCCAGCTTCTCGCTCACGTGCTTGCGGAACCGCTCGGGCACCTCGGTCTTCCGACCCTTGACGACGATGTCCACGCAGAACTCCGATCCCTTGCACTGTCGCCGGTCGGACCCTCAAGGTCCGCGCGGCCCATCGAGTACGCAGCACCGCCCGCTCGGGATGGGCGGAACCGCCCCTCACATCCCTTCCTCCCCACTGGGGACGGTTGAAACCCCATGGAACAACGGTTCCGGGGATTCCGCCCGCCCGCTGCCGGCAGGATGCGGTGCGATCGGGGCGACCAGAGGGCACCGGCACCGGCCGGAACCTCCTGAGCACCCAAAATCGCGGCAGTACGGGGCCTTGTACAGCCCTCGCGTCAGTCCTACCCCCGTACGGATGAACTCACGGTAAAACTCCGCGGCCCTTTCCGTCCCTGCAGCATCCTGTTGTCCCCGCTCTGCGGAGTCCGACCCCCGTCCCGCGACCGTCCCGCGATCCGCCGTCGACGCCCGGAGGACCCCCGTGACCAGTGCGTCCGTCCGCCTCTTCGATGCCGCCCTGGATCTGCTCGTCCCGGCCCAGTGCGTGGGCTGCGGCCTGCAGCACGCCCAGCTCTGCACCGCCTGCCGGGAGGAGCTCGATCGAGCGCAGCCGCGCGCCGCGCGCCCCCACGCCGCGCCGCCCGGGCTACCGGAGGTGTATGCAGCAACCACCTACGAGGGGGCGGCCCGGCAGATCCTGCTGGCGCACAAGGAGCGCGGAGCGCTCCGGCTCGCCCAACCCCTGGGCGGCGCACTCGCCCGCGCGGTACGCGCCGCCGTACCGACCGGCGGCACCCGGGGCGCACCACTGCTGCTGGTCCCGATGCCGTCGGCGCCGTCGACCGTACGGGCCCGCGGCCACGACCCGACCCGCAGGCTCACCCTGGCGGCCACCCGCGCCCTGCGGCGTGCGGGCGTCCCCGCCAGACTGCTGGCCGTACTGCGCCAGCAGCGGGCCGTGGCCGACCAGTCCGAACTGGGCGCGGCGGAACGGCTGCGCAATCTGAGCGGCGCACTCGCCGTGCCGCGACACCGGCGCGGACTCCTCGGCCACGGCCGGATCGTCCTGGTCGACGACCTGGTCACCACCGGCGCGACCCTGGCCGAGGGCGCCCGCGCCCTGGCCGAGGCAGGCGGGGACGTCCTGGCGGCGGCGGTCGTCGCCACGACGGTCCGCAGGGACGCGGGCGGCGGAGCGGGCGGGGTGCGCGACCGGGGTGCGCGGCTGGGGTGACCAGTCCAGGTCCGGTCAGCGCCGGCCCGGGTCCGGGTCCGGACCACCCGGGTTCGGACAACCCAGCTCCGGTCAGCCCGATCCCGGCCAACCAGCCTTCGGTCAGCCCGGGTTCGGTCAATCCGGCTTCGGTCAGCCCGGGTAGCTGGGCATGGGGCCGAGCGCCGAACTGCTCCCTGTTGTGAGGAACTCCCAGCCGCCCTTCTCCCAGCGGTAGACCTTGCCCCTCTCGCCGACCGCGGAGGTCCCGCTCGCGTCCCGCAGGTACGGCGCCTTCACGCCGGTCCCCAGCGTGCTCGGATCCTGCTGGAGCGCGCTGATGCTGTTCATCCCGTCGGCGGACGAAGGCGCCTGCACACCCGGCATGACGGCGGAGGAGCCGTCGATCTCCCAGACCGAAGGGGCCTTGCCGGTCGTGGTCTGTTGTCCGAGCACGATGATGCTGTCGCCGTCGTTCCAGGACAGCGATGTGACGCTGGTCAGGTCGCTCCCCGGCATGATCGGGTGCAGCCCGGCGATGGTCAGTTCCGGCGAACCGCTGGTGGTGGCGCGCTGGACCCGGCCGACCTGGACCGAGATGGTGCCGGCGTCGTCCACGGCCAGAGCGATCCTGGCCCCGTCCTGCGCGACCTTGGCGTTGATGACCCGACCCTTCAGCCCGTCCACAACGACCGGGACGACCTTCCCCGTCTGGCCGGAGACGGCGCCGATCCCCTGGCCCGCAGGGTCGTTGCCGACCGTCCACAGCGTGCCGAGGCTGTCCCAGCTCAACGATCCGAACCCGACGCTGTCGGTGCTCGCGGCATGGGTGGGGGCCGTCGTGCTGGTCAGCGTACTGAGATAGAGGGACTTCTGATCGTTCGACAGCACCGCGGTCCTGCCGCTGAGGTCGGGAGCCACGGCGAAGCCGCCGATCGACTTGACGGTGGCGGGTGCGAGCAGCCCGGTCACCTGCTGTCCGCCTCCGGAGCCGCGACTGGCGGCGTCAAGGCTGGCAAGGTGTCCGGCCGCGTCCACGAAGTACATGGTCGGCGCCCCGGTCGCCGACTGGACAGGCGAGTAGGAGCTGCTCCCCAGCGAGTCGCAGGACTGCGTGGAACCGTCACCCTCGTACAGGCTCACCTTGGTGATCTGCTGGCCCGCCTCCTTGGCCTGCTGGGTCGAGACCTGGGCCAGGGTGAAGTAGAGCTGCGCGGCCATCCGCTCACAGGTCTGCAACCCGCCCGCCACCGCCTTCTTGAGCCGCACGGACGCGGTGCCGTCAGCTGAGACCTGCACCGCGGGCGCGGAGGCGGCCAGCGTGGTCCCGCTCGGGAACCCGGGCTGCACCGCCGGGGCCAGCCACGAACTCGGTCCGCTCAGCAGGATGTTCGCGGCCTCGGTCAACGGGTCGACATGGCTGCGAACATAGACCGGATCGGCCGCCAGCGGCGTCTGCGTCCCGCTCGGGGACTGGCCGGCGATCGGGAAGTAGACGTTGACGGACTCGTATATCCGTTGGAAGTCCTCCTTCTTGAGCACCAGCCCGTTCGGCAGACTGTCGATCCGCCACCCGCTGGGACCCTTGGTGAAGGTGTAGTCCTCTTCGAACGGAACGTTGTTGACGGGCTTGAAGGCATGCCGTGCGTCCAGCGTTGCGACCTGTTTGCCGGTGACCCGCATGACGACCTTCTTGGAAGTGGAAGCGTCGTTGATCTCCGTCATCTTCAGGCCGTCCAGAACGGTCGCGCTCTGCTCCGGGTTCCAGGTCTTGTCGGCGCTCTGGGACAGGAACTGCTTGGCAGTGGCGTATCCGGACTCGTCGGACACCAGGTCGTCGAAGAAGCCCGACAGCAGTTGATCCGGCTGGCTCCCCGCCTTCGGCGGCTCGGCCACGACCACCACCTGCTGGGCGTCGTTCTGGCTGGTGCTCAGCCGTGGCGGGGTGCCGCTGTCCGGCATCGCGGCGCAGCCTGCGAGCAGTAGCGCGGAGCCGAGCACCCCCAGGAAGCGGACGTCACGCCTCATCGTCATCCGTTCCCTCATCGCGCCCTTCCTTGGACACCACGATCTGCGCACCGGTGACGCCGTACCCCGACGAGGCCCGGACGTCGGCGGGATTGCTCGGCGGCAGCGCCGCCCGTCCGGCGACCTCGGGGATCACGGAACCGTATCCCAGCACTCCGCCGAGACCGGAACCGAGTCCCGTGCCCAGCACCGCCCCGCCGCGCGGGCCGGGCACCTCCTCCGCGGACGTGGCCGTACCGACCCGCGAGGCGCGCATGTACGGCATACCCGGCACGGCCAGACCCCGGTTGCCCAGGGAGTCCGCCGGTTCGAGCGGGATCGGGGACCGCAGGATCTCGGCACCCGCGTTGCGGGGAACCGTCAGCCGGAACTGCGAACCGCCGCCCGGCTCGCCCCAGGCGTGCAGCCAACCGCCGTGCAGCGCCGCGTCCTCCAGGGCGATCGAGAGGCCGAGGCCGGTGCCGCCGGTGGTGCGCGCCCGTGCCGGGTCGGCCCGCCAGAACCGGTTGAACACCCGGGACGCCTCACCGGGCTTCAGACCGATCCCGTGGTCCCGCACCGCCACGGCGACGGCACCGTCACCTGCGGCCAGGATCACCTCGATGTCATTGCCCTCACCGTGCTCCAGCGCGTTCACCACCAGGTTGCGCAGCACCCGCTCGATCCGGCGCGGGTCGACCTCGGCCACCACCGGCTCGTCGGCGCCACGCACCACCACGGCGCTGCCCTTGGTCCTGGCCAGCGGCTCGGCGGCGTCGATCACCCGACCGACCACCTCGCGCAGGTCCGCGGGCTCGGCATCGAGGATCGCCGCGCCCGCGTCGAACCGGCTGATCTCCAGCAGGTCCGCGAGCAGCGACTCGAACCGGTCCAACTGGTTCTGCAGCAGCTCGGCGGAGCGCTCCGCCGCGGGATCACCGAAGTCGTCACGCGACTCGTACAGCAGGTCGGCGGCCATGCGAACGGTGGTGAGCGGGGTGCGCAGCTCGTGGGAGACGTCCGAGACGAAGCGGCGCTGCACCCGGGAGAGCTCCTCCAACTGCCGGATCTGCGTCTGCAGCGCAGCGCCCATCCGGTTGAAGGACTCACCGAGGCGGGCGATGTCATCCGTTCCGGAGACCTTCATCCGCTCGTCCAGCCGCCCGTCGGCGAGTCGCTCGGAGATCTCGGCGGCCATCCGCACCGGGGTGACCACCTGACGGACCACCAGCCAGGAGATGGCACCCAGCAGGACCACCACGAAGATCCCGGCCGTGGCCAGCGTGGTGCCCACCAGGTTCAGCGTGGAACTCTCCAGCGTGAAGGGGAAGACGTAGTAGAGCTGGTAGGGCTGCTGGCCCGCTCCGGTGGTCTCCAGCGTCTGCCCGACCACCAGGCCGGACTCGGGGGACTTGTTGGCGGAGTCCGTGTAGTAGATCGTCGTGTACTCGGCCTGGTAGGCGCTCGAACCGCTCACACTGTCCCGGAAGGTCGAGCTGATGGTCCGGTCCGGGTCCACACCTCCCGCCTGCCGGGGCGTCTGGGAGCTGGCGGCCTGCGGGGGCGTGGGCTGGCTCTCGTCAGGCACCATCCCGATCACCATGTACTGGCCCGCGCCGCTGGTGGCGAGAAAGCTGACCTGCTGCGACAGCAGGGTCCCCATGTCCAGTCCGCCGTCGGCGCCGGTGGCCGCGGTCTGTCCGGCTCCATTGGTCGACTGGGTGTGCTGCTGCGACAGGCTGGCGTAGAGGGAGGTCTGGTTCTTCTGGGCGGCCGTGAACCCGGCCTCCGCCTGGGTGACCGCAGCCTGGTCCTTGGCATTGAGCAGGCCGTTCCGGACCGTCTTCATGACGACCAGGCCCAGCATCAGGACCGCACCGAGGGACAGCACCAGGGTGATCGCGACCACCCGCACCTGGATGGAACGCTGGTAGAGCGCGGTCATCCGCCGGTACGGACGCCGCAGCCGCCGCCCGAGCAGCGACAGCAGCGACTTGGTACCGGCGAAGGTGCCTATCCGGTGCGCCCGGGGGGACGCCGCCGGGTGCGAGGACAGCGCATCGTCCGGGTTGGGCGCAGGAACGCCCTGCAGCTCAGGAGGAGTCGACCGCCCGCCGTCCGGCCCGGGCGCGACGGGGGTCCGACCGCTCATCTCAACTCGGTCCCGCCTTGTAACCGACGCCGCGCACGGTCACCACGATCTCCGGACGCTCCGGGTCCCGCTCGATCTTGGAGCGCAGGCGCTGCACATGGACGTTGACCAGCCGGGTGTCGGCAGCGTGGCGATAGCCCCACACCTGCTCCAGCAGCACCTCGCGGGTGAACACCTGCCACGGCTTGCGGGCCAGCGCCACCAGGAGGTCGAACTCCAGCGGCGTGAGCGGGATGCTCCGCCCGTCCCGCTTCACGGAGTGGCCGGCCACGTCGATCGTCAGATCGCCGATCGCCAGCTGCTCGGGGCTCGGCTCCTCGGCCCGACGCAGGCGGGCCCGGACACGAGCCACCAGCTCCTTGGGCTTGAAGGGCTTGGTCATGTAGTCATCCGCACCGGACTCGAGCCCGACCACCACATCCACGGTGTCGGTCTTGGCGGTGAGCATGACGATCGGCACACCCGACTCGGCGCGGATCTGACGACAGACGTCGATTCCGTCCCGGCCGGGCAACATCAGGTCGAGGAGCACCAGGTCGGGCTTCACCTCGCGGAAAACAGCCAGAGCCTTGTCGCCGTCCGCGACAAAAGAAGGCTCAAAACCCTCCCCGCGCAGCACGATGCCAAGCATCTCAGCCAGAGCAGTGTCGTCATCGACGATCAAGACGCGTCCCTTCATGGTTCCCATGGTCTCATTACGGAAACGTGACCTGGGGCACAGTCGGCAGAGACTTCCGCCACTCGTTCGACTTTCCTGGGCTTACTTGCGCCATTTTCGGTACAAATCGGACAGAGTGTCATCTCACATCCGACTCGTGCTGCCCCAGCGCACGGCCGTGTCGCGAGCCCCGGCACCGCCGATGTGGCTCAAAGTGATCTCTCCCCGGGAGGCGCCGAGCCCGAGCGGTCGATGCCTTGGAAACCGGGGGCGCCGACATGACACGATGTGCGCTACTCGTTGCCACGCTGCGCCGACGGCTCCGGGACGGCACCACCAGGGCATCACGACAGAGACGGACCAACGACGCATGACCGACACCCCGAGCCGACACCCCGCGGAACCCTCGGCTCCCGAGTCGGCCGACACGCCGGTCAACCAGGTCAACCAGGTCGACGCGGTTGACGCGATCGACCACGGCACTCCGGCTGGTGAGGCGACGAAGGCAGGGGCCGGGACGGGGACGAGGGCGGGGGCGGGGGCGGAATCGGCAGCGGAGCCTGCGTCTGCGTCTGCGTCGGGGACGACGGCCAGGCCCTCGATTCCGGTGCAGACCGGAGGAGCGACAGGGCAGCCGCCCCGCCGCGCGTACGCCCGTACCGACGCCGATGGGGGTGCCAACGCGGGGCCGGCCTGGTCTCCGGCATCCGCCTGGGGCCAGGTCCCGCCTGCACCGGTGCACGGTTGGGTCTGGTCGGGAAGCTGGATCCCCAAGCCGGGCATCGTGCCGCTGCGCCCGCTCGGCCTCGGTGAGATCCTCAGCGGCGCGATCGCACTGCTCACGCGCTACTGGCGAACCGTACTGACGGTCTCCGCAGCGGTGGCCGCACTGTCCCAGCTCATGGTCGCCCTGGTCACGGCATTCGTCCCGATCCCCTCCGACAACATCGACCTGACGCTGTCGAGCACCGGCGACCCTTCAGCCGATCTGCATCGCGCTCTGGTGAACCTCGCCGACATCGCTCCCCTCGGTGCAGCCACCGGGGCCATCGGCCTGTTCGCGGGAACCCTCGCCACGGCCGGCCTGGCCACCGTGGCGAGCAAGGCCGTCATGGGCAAGCCCGCCTCCGCGGCCGAGGCGTGGCGCGCCGTGGGCTCCCGGCTACCGTCCCTCATCGGACTCGCACTTGTCACCACCTGCGCCACCTTCGGCACCCTGGCTGCCTCCGCCGCGCCCTGCCTGATCGCCAACGCCGCCCACAGCTCCGACGCCACCGTCTCGGCAAGCGCCCTGCTCCTGCTCCCCGGGTCGGCCGTCGCCCTGTGGCTCACCATCTCCATGGGCCTGGCGGCACCGGCACTGGTCCTCGAACGCCAGGGCATCCGAGCGGCACTGAGCAGGTCCTTCCGACTGGTACGCGGCGCCTGGTGGCGCGTCTTCGGCGTCACGCTGATCGTCGCCATCCTCACCGGCATCGTGAGTGGGCTCATCGCCCTACCGTTCACCGAGGCGGATCTCATCGCCAACGGCAACGGATCCGACGGCACGGCGGTCTCGTCCCTGCTGCTCGGCGCCATCGGCGGATTCATCGCCGGCGCGGTGACTCTCCCAATCAGTGCCGGCAGTTCCGCGCTCCTCTACATCGACCAACGAATCCGCCGCGAAGCCCTCGACCTCGAACTCGCCGCAGCCGTCGGCATCCCCAACTACGGCCACTGAGACGAAGGGCGGCAGCCGGCCGCGGACGCACCGATCCCAGTGCGTTGGTTGGGGGTGGTGCGGGGTCTGTTTGGCTGCCGAGCCCCCGTCTTGTGGCCGGGTTGCCGGTGCGTGTTCGCTCCCGGTGTTCGTTCGTCATTTCCGTGGGGCGCGTTGGTGTGTTGGTGGCTGGGGTGGCTCGCTCCGCTCGCGGCCAACTACGAGGAGCCGGGGGGCGGGTGGGGGTCCGTTGCCGGGCGGCGGGTGGGGGCGGGGCGGTGCAGAAACGTGCCTGCCGAGGTGCGAGCGGGTCTTGGACTGAACCGGGGTCACTTTCGGGACAAGGTGTCACTTGATCATGCCGTAATGCCCTATTTGACCCGATCCTGGCGTACCACGAGTGACCCGACGTACGAGAATCGACCCCGGTTCACGCGAGACCCGGCCGCAGAACCGCTTCTGCACACCCGCACCCGGCAACGGCGCCCGGCACCGGCCCCGCTCCTCCGCTGTGGTTGGCCCGCGAGGCGGAGCCGAGCAACAGCAACAAGCCACGGACGGGGGTGGGCGGCATCGGTGGCGCCATGTAAGCCACCTGCAGTAGCCGCTGGCCCGCGGTGGCGGCCGGCCTCCCCCATTGCACTCTGGCGGGGAATGCAGAGAAGCCCCCTGACCGGTGGTCAGGGGGCTTCCCGTTAAAGATTGTTCGGCGGCGTCCTACTCTCCCACAGGGTCCCCCCTGCAGTACCATCGGCGCTGTGAGGCTTAGCTTCCGGGTTCGGGATGTTACCGGGCGTTT
>NZ_JOEH01000023.1 GCF_000719095.1 Streptacidiphilus jeojiense
CGGCGGCTCGGACCTGGGTCCGGCGATGGCCTACGAGGCGTTGCGCTCGTTCACCGACCGGGACCTGACGGTGCGTTTCGTGTCCAACGTGGACGGCGCGGACCTGCACGAGGCGGTGCGGGACCTGGACCCGGCCGAGACGCTGTTCATCGTCGCCTCCAAGACCTTCACCACCATCGAGACCATCACCAACGCCACCTCGGCGCGCACCTGGCTGCTGGACGGGCTGGGCGCGGGCAAGGACGCGGTCGCCAAGCACTTCGTGGCGCTGTCCACCAACGCCGCCGGGGTCTCCGACTTCGGCATCGACGTGGCGAACATGTTCGAGTTCTGGGACTGGGTGGGGGGCCGGTACTCCTACGACTCGGCGATCGGCCTGTCGCTGATGATCGCGGCATGCGGTGCTGCCGTACTCGCACTACCTGTCCAAGTTCACCGCCTATCTGCAGCAGTTGGACATGGAGTCCAACGGCAAGTCGGTGGACCGCGACGGGCAGTCGGTGCGGTGGCAGACCGGTCCGGTGGTGTGGGGCACGCCGGGCACCAACGGGCAGCACGCGTACTACCAGCCTGGCCAAGGAGCTGACCCCGTCGGTGCTGGGGCAGTTGATCGCGCTGTACGAGCACAAGGTGTTCGTGCAGGGCGCGATCTGGAACATCGACTCCTTCGACCAGTGGGGCGTGGAGCTGGGCAAGGTGCTGGCCAAGAGGATCGAGCCGGTCCTGGTCGAGGGTGCGGGTCTGGACGCGCTGGACTCCTCCACCGCCGCCCTGGCCACCCGCTACCGCACCCTGCGCGGACGCTGACACCCACCCCGCTGACACCGACCCCACTGACGCCCACTCACCAGGGCATCGCCACACCGCCGTTGGGACGCAGGATCTGTCCGGTGACGAACCGGGCGGCATCGCTGACCAGGTAGCGGACGGCGTAGGCGATGTCCTCGGGTTCGCCGATCATCCCCAGCGGGGACAGTCGGCGCAGCGGCTTCTCGGCGGCGGCGCGGGCGGTCTCGTCCATGCTGCCGTCGGGCCGCAGGTAGTGGCGTCCGGTCATCGCGGTGCGCACCAGGCCGGGTGCCACCGCGTTCACCCGGACGCCGTAGCGGCCCACCTCGGCGGCGAGGTTGCGGGTCAGCTGCACCACGGCGGCCTTGGACACCGAGTAGCTCATGATCTCGGGCTGGGCGGTGTCCACGGCTCCGGAGGCGGTGTTGACGATGCTGCCGCCGCCGTTGGCGCACATGATCCTGGCCGCCGCCTGGCAGGCGTGGAAGGTGCCCTTGAAGTTGACGGCGAGTACGGCGTCGAGGTCGGCCTCGGGCACGTCCAGCACCCGGCCGGTGCGGATGATGCCGGCGATGTTGCAGAGGATGTCCAGCCGGCCGCGTTCGGCGGCGGTGTTCTCGATCAGGGCGAAGACCGCCGCCCGGTCGGTGACGTCCAGCGTCGCGGCGCCGGCCGACTTGCCGATGCTCTCGGCGGTGGCCCCGGCCGCCGCCCCGTTCACGTCGGCGCACACCACATAGGCCCCCGCGGCGGCCAGTACCTGTGCGGTGGCCCGGCCGATGCCGCTTCCCGCGCCGGTGACCACGGCGACCCGGTCGGTCAGGCCGAAGGGGTCCGCTGTCTCGCTGTCCGTCATGCCACCGATGACTACCAGCGTCGCCTTGACTTTGGAAGCGACAGTGCAGTTAGCTACTGGCAAGTAACTTATTGAGGAGCGACCGGTATGACGGCAGCGGATCAGGTGTCCGAGTTCGACCGGGGGATCGCCGTCACGGCACGCCCCGGTGTGCCCTCGGTGTACGACGCCGCGCTGGACCCGGGCTGGCGCATCGGCGGCGGCATCAACGGCGGGCTGCTGCTCGCCCTGGTCGGCAACGCCCTGCGGCAGGAGCTGGGCGCCGTGAACGGCCACGGCGACCCGTTCTCGATGAGCGCCTACTACATCTCCGCCGCCCGTCCCGGCCCCGGCGAGATCCGTACCGAGGCGGTACGGCGCGGACGCACCTTCAGCACGGGCGCCGCCACCCTGCTCCAACCGGACGAGCAGGGCGCCATGGTGGAGCGGCTGCGGGTGCTCGCCTCCTACGGCGACCTCGACGCCGCCAAGGGCGAGGTCCGCACCAGCGCCACCCCGCCGGAACTGCCGCCGGTGGAGGAGTGCATCAGCTCCGAGCTTGCGCCCCCGGACTTCCTCACCGAGGCCGCGCTGCTGAAGCGGCTGGAGCTGCGGCTCGACCCGGCCTGTGTCGGCTGGGCGCTGGGCAAGCCCTCCGGGGAGGGCCGGATCCAGGGCTGGCTGCGGATGGCGGACGGCCGCGAGCCCGATCCGCTGATGCTGCTGTTCGCCGTGGACGCGCTGCCGCCGGTCACCTTCGACCTCGGCCTCTTCGGCTGGACCCCGACCCTGGAACTCACCGTCCACGTTCGGGCCCGGCCCGTGCCCGGCTGGCTGCGCGTGGTCCACTCGACCCGGAACCTGGCCGGCGGGCTGCTGGAGGAGGACGCCGAGGTGTGGGACGCCTCCGGCCGGCTGGTGGCCCAGTCCCGGCAGTTGGCGGTCGTGCCGCGGCCGGCGTGATCTGACGTGGGGGAGGGCACCGACCCGGCGGTCGGTGCCCTCCCCGTTCGTGTGACGGACTGTCAGTGACGGACCGTCAGCCCGCGAAGGCGGTGGTGCCGCTCGGGGTGCCGAGGCCGGTCGGGCCGTCGTAGCCGGTCTCCGCGGTGCACAGGTACGCCGGGGAGCAGGTGGAGGTCGAGCCGCTGGTCACGTCGTTGAGCGAGGACGTGTGGGCGTAGGGGAAGGACGCCGGGTAGGAGCTGGTGGACGGGGTGCCGGCCAGCGCGTAGACCGCCGCGATGAACGGCGAGGCGACGCTGGTGCCGCCGAAGGTGTACCAGCCGCTGACGCCGTAGGTGTCGTAGACCGAGACTCCGGTGGCCGGGTCGGCCACGGCCGAGACGTCGGCGACGGTGCGCTTGGTGCAGCCGGTGTCGGTCTGCCAGGTGGGCTTGGTCTCGTACTTGGAGCAGCCGGAGCCCGCACCCTCGGTGCTGCTGGTCTTCCAGACGCTCTCGGTCCAGCCGCGGGTGGTGGAGGTGGCCTTGACCAGGCTGGTGCCGCCGACGGCGGTGACGTACTGGGAGGCGGCCGGGTACTCGACGCCGTAGCCGGAGTCACCGGAGCTGACGGTTATCGCGACACCGGCGTGCTTGTAGTAGGAGGTGTCGTAGCTGGTCTCCGAGGAGGACTCGGAGCCGCCGTAGCTGTTGGAGACGTACTTGGCGCCGAGCTTGACCGCCTCGTTCACCGCGGTGCCCAGGTTGGCGTACGACGCCGAACTGGCCTCGACCAGCAGGATGTTGCAGTTCGGGCAGGCGGCGCTGACCATGTCCAGGTCGAGCGAGATCTCCTCGGCCCAGCCGGAGTCGCTGGTGGGCAGCGAGGTGGTGCTGCCGGTCTGGCTGACCTGCTTGAAACAGCCGCTGGCCACGGTGCAGGCGGACAGGCCGTAGTAGGAGCGGTACACGGCCAGGTCGGCCGCGGCGTTGGGGTCGTTGTAGGCGTCCACGATGGCCACCGTCTCGCCGGAGCCGTTGCTGGCCGCGGCGGAGGCGAGGCCGTAGGCGCTCTGCAGGTCGGTCGGGCCGAAGCCGGACGGGCTGGAGGTGCTGGCCAGCGGGGCGACGCTCTTGCCCTGGCTGGCGGCCTTCGCGGCCATGTAGGCGGTGGTGCCGCCGGTGACGCGCTTGGCGTTGCAGGACGCGTACCCGGCCGCGGGGGTGGCGGCACAGACGTTGGTCCAGGTGACGCCGATCTTGGGGGTCGCGGCGATGGTGCCGGCGTCGGCGGGGGCCGACACGGCGAGGGCCGACACGGTGAGGGCCACCGCGCCGATCAGGGTGGTCAGTAGCTTGCGCAAGGCGCTGCCTCCAGGAGTTGTGCTCGGGGGAACCGGGGGCCGTGCTGAATCGCACCGAAGCTAAGGTTGACGAACCATCGACAACAAGGTGGCCTCAGTGGGATTTACCTGCGCGTCACAGATGTGCGCCGTTCTTGGCGATTTCTCCCGCGGATGACAGGCCCTTCACAGCCTGCGAGCAAGGGAAAACCCTCTATTCGTGTACGTAGAGGACGTCCGGGTGGTCGTGCGCGTAGCCGGGGGCCTCGGGGTGGTCCAGCAGCCACTGCAGCCGCTCGCGGCTCTGCGGGTCCTCCGGGGTGTAGACCACCAGCTCGACGTCGGTGGCCCCGAGGATCTCGAAGTTGCTCACCACCACCCGCAGTTCACCCACGGCCGGATGCTGGTGGCGCTTGGTCCGGGTGCTCACGCCGGCCACGTCCTGGCGCGACCAGATCTCGGTGAACTCGGGGCTGACCGCCAGCAGGTCGTCCACCAGGCCCTCCCAGTCCGGGTCCCCGAGGTGCCGGACGTAGTGGGTGCGGAACAGCGCGGCCAGCAGCGGCAGGTCGACCTCCCGCTCGACCAGGGAGCTGCAGCAGGCCGGGACGGTGAAGCTCAGCCACAGCAGGTTCCGCCCGCGCGACCCCCGGAACCGGGGCCACAGCGCCGCGTACGGGGCGTTCCAGGCCAGTACGTCCAGCCGGGAGTTGATCACACAGGCCGGGAAGGTGCCGAAGTCGTCCAGGATCCGCTGGACCGTCGGGTCCAGGTCGTCGCAGGGCGGCGGCGCGGGTGCGGTGCGGATGTCGGCGAGGCGGTAGAGATGGCTCAGCTCCGGCTGGTTCAGCCGGAGCGTCCTGGCTATCGCGTCCAGCACCTGCGGGCTGGCGTTGATCGGGCGGCCCTGCTCCAGCCAGGTGTACCAGGTCACGCCGACCCCGGCGTGCAGGGCGACCTCCTCCCGGCGCAGCCCGGGCGTGCGCCGCCGGGGGCCGGGCGGCAGGCCCAGCTCCTCCGGGGTGATCCTGGCCCTGCGGCTGCGCAGGAAGGCGGCGAGCTCGGTGCGACGAGCGGGGGCAGTCGTCATGCGATCCATCGTGCCGCACACCACTGACAACCCGCCGGGACCCGTGGTTTTCCCCAGCCCATTGCGCGCGGCAGAATGCAGGTGGCATCCCTGCGAGAGAGTGGTAACCGCGCGTGACCCTTCAGACAGCGTCCATCCAGCAGACCATCGCCGAGGAGCTCGGTGTACGGGCCGGTCAGGTGCAGGCGGCGGTCGACCTGCTCGACGGCGGGGCGACCGTGCCCTTCATCGCCCGCTACCGCAAGGAGGCCACCGGCGAGCTCGACGACGCCCAGCTGCGCACCCTGGAGGAACGGCTGCGCTACCTGCGCGAGCTGGAGGAGCGGCGGACCGCGATCCTGGAGTCGATCAGCAGCCAGGGCAAGCTGGACGAGGCCCTGGAGGCGCAGATCCGCGCCGCCGACTCCAAGGCCCGGCTGGAGGACATCTACCTCCCCTACAAGCCCAAGCGCCGGACCAAGGCCCAGATCGCCCGGGAGAACGGGCTGGAGCCGCTGGCCGAGCTGCTGCTCGCCGACCCGACCCGGGACCCGCAGGCCGAGGCCGCCGGCTACCTCGGCGAGAACGTGGCGGACGCCGCGGCCGCGCTGGAGGGCGCCAGGTCGATCCTGGTCGAGCGCTTCGGCGAGGACGCCGACCTGCTCGGCGAGCTGCGCGAGCGGATGTGGGGCCGCGGCCGGCTGTCGGCCAAGGTCCGCGACGGCAAGGAGGAGGCCGGGGCGAAGTTCTCCGACTACTTCGACTTCGCCGAGCCCTTCGTCAAGCTGCCCTCGCACCGGGTGCTGGCGATGCTGCGCGGTGAGAAGGAGGACGTCCTGGACCTTACGATGGAGCCCTACGCCGACGAGGCCGACGCCGAGGCCCCCGGCGGCTACGAGTCCCGGATCGCGCAGAAGTTCGAGATCAGCGACCGCGGCCGGCCCGCCGACCGCTGGCTGCTGGACACCGTCCGCTGGGCCTGGCGCACCCGGCTGCTGGTGCACCTGGGCATCGACCTGCGGCTGCGGCTGCGCACCGAGGCCGAGGACGAGGCGGTCCGGGTCTTCGCCGCCAACCTGCGCGACCTGCTGCTGGCCGCCCCGGCCGGCACCCGGGCCACCCTCGGCCTGGACCCGGGCTTCCGCACCGGGGTGAAGGTCGCCGTGGTGGACGCCACCGGCAAGGTCGTCGCCCACGACACCATCCACCCGCACGTCCCGGCCAACCGCTGGGACGAGTCCATCCACACCCTGGCCAGGCTGTGCGCGGCGCACCGGGTCGAGCTGATCGCCATCGGCAACGGCACGGCCTCGCGGGAGACGGACAAGCTGGCCGGGGACCTGATCAAGCGTCACCCCGAACTGAAGCTGACCAAGGCCGTGGTCTCCGAGGCCGGCGCCTCGGTCTACTCGGCCTCCGCCTTCGCCTCGCAGGAACTGCCCGAGCTCAACGTCTCCATCCGAGGCGCGGTCTCCATCGCCCGCCGGCTGCAGGACCCGCTGGCCGAGCTGGTCAAGATCGACCCCAAGTCGATCGGCGTGGGCCAGTACCAGCACGACCTCTCCGAGGCCAAGCTGTCCCGCTCGCTGGACGCGGTGGTCGAGGACTGCGTCAACGGCGTCGGCGTGGACGTCAACACGGCCTCGGCGCCGCTGCTGACCCGGGTGTCGGGCATCGGCGCGACCCTGGCCGACAACATCGTGGCGCACCGCGACGCCAACGGCCCGTTCCGCAGCCGCAAGGCGATCAAGGACGTGGCCCGGCTCGGCCCCAAGGCCTTCGAGCAGTGCGCGGGCTTCCTGCGGATCCCCGGCGGCGACGACCCGCTGGACGGCTCCAGCGTGCACCCCGAGGCCTACCCGGTGGTGCGCAGGATCCTGACGAACACCGGCGGCGACCTCAAGGCGCTGATCGGCAACGGCTCGGTGCTGCGCGGGCTGCGCCCCTCGGACTTCGCCGACGAGCAGTTCGGTGTGCCGACCGTCACCGACATCCTGCGCGAGCTGGAGAAGCCTGGCCGGGACCCGCGGCCGGCGTTCCGTACCGCGGCCTTCAAGGAGGGCGTGGAGAAGCTCTCCGACCTGGAGCCGGGGATGCTGCTGGAGGGCACCGTCACCAATGTCGCGGCCTTCGGCGCCTTCGTCGACGTCGGCGTGCACCAGGACGGCCTGGTCCATGTCTCGGCGCTGTCCAGGACCTTCGTCAAGGACCCGCGCGAGGTAGTGAAGTCCGGCGACATCGTCCGGGTGAAGGTGCTGGAGGTGGACATCCCGCGCAAGCGGATCTCGCTGACGCTGCGGCTGGACGACGAGGCCGGGCCCAAGCAGGAGCGCGGGCCGCGTGGTCGGCAGCAGGGGCAGGACCAGGGCCAGGGCCAGGGTCCGACGCAGGGTCAGCGGCCGCAGGGCCAGGGCCGCAGGGCGCCGCAGCCCCGGCGGGAGAACGCCCGGGGCGGCGCCGCGCCGGCGCCGGCGGCCAACAGCGCGATGGCGGACGCCCTGCGCAGGGCGGGTCTGCGGCCCTGATCGGGGCGTTGCTGCCATCGGCTGATGGCACAGTGGATCCTGGTGCGCCAATGGTCCGGGCGTCCGGCGCCGCACTCGTACGATGATCCAAGGAAGTCCCCATCCGCTCCCCCGTGCGGAAGGGGACTTCCTGCTTTGGCGGTCCGGGTCACCCGGCCTGACGTAGCCAGACGGCCGTGTCCGTGGGCAGCAGTTCCCCGTCCAGCGGGCCGCTGGCCAACAGCAGCTCGACCTGTCCGGGCAGGGCGACCGGGGTCGGGCCCAGGTTAACCACGCAGCGGAAGCCGCCGGGCCGGGTGAAGTCCAGCACCTCCGGTGCGGACGGCAGCCAGGCCATGGGGCCGTCGCCGAGCCCGGGCTCCGCGCGGCGCAGCCGCAGCCCGGCCCGGTAAAGCTCCAGATGCGATCCGGCCACCCCGGACTCGGCCGCGGCGGTGTGCTCCTTCCAGGCCGCCGGCTGGACGTCCAGCCACGGCGGCGCGTCCCCGTCGCCCGCGCTGAAGCCGAACGGGCGCCCGGTGCCGCTCCACGGGATCGGGACCCGGCAGCCGTCCCTGCCCCGGTCGACGTGGCCGGAGCGCAGCCAGGTGGGGTCCTGGCGCAGCTCGTCGGGGATGTCCTCGACCTCCCACAGGCCCAGCTCGTCGCCCTGGTAGACGTAGACGCCGCCGGGCAGCGCGAAGGTCAGCAGCGCGGCGGCGCGGGCGCGGCGGGTGCCCAGGTCCAGGTCGACCGGGCGGCCGAAGCGCCCGGCCCGGTCGAAGTCGTAGGTGGTGTCGGCGCGGCCGTAGCGGGTGACGTGGCGGGTGGTGTCGTGGTTGGACAGCACCCAGGTCGGCGGGGCGCCCACCAGCGCGTGCGCGGACAGGGTGTCGTCGATGACCCCGCGCAGCTCGGCCGCGTCCCAGCCGGACTTCAGCAGCGGGAAGTTGAAGGCGGTCTGCAACTCGTCGGGGCGCAGGTAGCGGGCGAAGCGGGCCGGGTTGTTCTCCCAGAGTTCGGCGACGAACATCCGCTCGCCGGGGTAGGAGTCGGTGATGGCGCGCCAGCTGCGGTAGATCTCGTGCACCCCCTCCTGGTCCCGCCAGGGGTCGGGGCGGCCGTGGTGCCCGGCGGAGTGGGGCAGGCCCTGCTCCTTGACCAGGTGGTCGGTGACGTCGATCCGGAAGCCGTCCACGCCGCGGTCCAGCCAGAACCGCAGGATGGACTCGAACTCGGCCCGGACCGCCGGGTTGTCCCAGTTCCAGTCCGGCTGCTCGGGCGCGAACATGTGCAGGTACCACTCGCCGGGCCGGCCCTCGGCGTCGGTGGTGCGCTGCCAGGCGGAGCCGCCGAAGTGGGCCTGCCAGTCGTTGGGCGGCAGGTCGCCGCCCGGCCCGCGCCCGGGGCTGAAGTGGAACAGCGCCCGCTCGGCCGAGCCCGGGGCAGCCGCCAGCGCCGCCCGGAACCAGGGGTGCTGGTCCGAGCAGTGGTTGGGGACCAGGTCGACGATGGTCCGCAGCCCCAGCTCATGGCCCTCGGCTATCAGCGCCTCGGCCTCGGCGAGGGTGCCGAAGGCCGGGTCGATGTCGCGGTAGTCGGCGATGTCGTAGCCGCCGTCCGCCAGCGGGGAGACGTACCAGGGCGAGATCCACAGCGCGTCCACGCCCAGCTCCACCAGGTACGGCAGCCGGCTGCGGATGCCGGCCACATCACCGGTGCCGTCGCCGTTGCCGTCCATGAAGCTGCGCGGGTACACCTGGAAGATGGCCGCCCCGCGCCACCACGGCTGAGTCTCCGTCACCTGCTCCGCCACCTGATCCGTCAAAGTCGTCTCCTCCATGCCCAGGGTCGGGACCGAGCCGTCCCGGCCCGCCCGGGAACCTACCCGGTGACCTACCCGGTGACATGCTGCCGCAACGTCGAACCGTCGCGCCCCTTGCGGACCTCCAGCTGGGTGGGGATGCGCCCGCGCAGGTCGGCGACGTGGCTGACGATGCCCACCGCCCGGTCCCGTTCGCGCAGCCGGTCCAGCACGTCCAGGACGTCCTCCAGGGTGTCCTCGTCCAGCGAGCCGAAGCCCTCGTCGATGAACAGGGTGTCCAGCGGCATCCCGCCGGCCTCGTCGGTGACCACGTCGGCCAGGCCCAGGGCAAGGGCCAGCGAGGCGAAGAAGCTCTCGCCGCCGGAGAGGGTGGAGGTGTCCCGCTCCTGGCCGGTCCAGGCGTCCAGCACGCTGAGGCCCAGGCCGGAACGGCCGCCACCCCTGGCCCGCAGGTCGGTGTGGGCCAGCGAGTAGCGGCCCTGGGACATCACCGCCAGCCGCGCCCCGGCCGCCGCAGCGACCTGTTCCAGCCGGGCCGCCAGCACATAGGTCTCCAGCGACATCCGGAACCGGTTGCCGCTGCTGGTCCCGGCGGCCAGCCCGGCCAGTCCGGCGACGGTGGCGTGCTCGGCGGCCAGCGGTCCCAGCCGGCGCAGCTCGTCGGCCAGCCCGTCGCTCAGCCGGTCCAGCGCGGCGCAGCGGTCGGCGGCGGCCCGCTCCCGGGCGTAGGCCTGCCGCAGCCGCTGCTCGGCGGCGCGGTCCGCGGCCTGCTCGGCCTCGGGGTCCGCCTCCGGCAGCCGTACCGCGGCCAGCAGGTCGGCGTCGGCCAGCTCGGTACGGACCCGGGCCACCTCGGCCCGGTGCCGCTCCACCTGGGTGCGCAGCCGCTGGGCCTCGGCGGCGGGGAGCGCCGCCCGTTCGGCTTCGCCGGGGTCGGCGAAGCCCTCCCGTTCGGCGGCGGCCCGGGCCGAGGCCTCGGCGGCGGCGACCGCCTGTGCGCCGGCCGCCGCCTCGCGGACGGCGGCCACCGCCCGGTTCAGCCGCTCGGCCAGCGGCTCCAGCTCGGCCACCCGCGCGGCCACGGACTCGGCGCCGGAGCGCCCGCGCTGCAACTCGGCCGCCAGCCGGGCCTGTTCCACGGCCAGGGCGTCCAGGCCCGCGGTGCGGGCGGCCAGCATCGCGGCGGCCTGCACCGCGGCCTCGCTGCGCAGGACCTGCTCGTGCTGGAGCCGGTCCAGCTCCTCCTGGGCCCGCAGCCCGACCGCCGCCTGCTGCTGGGCCGCGGCCTGTTCGGCGCTCAACTGCTCTGCTTCCCGGCGCAGTTCGGCGGCGGGACGGTCGCCGGCGACGGCGGCCAGCGAACCGATCTGCCGGCGCAGCTCCTGGACGTCCTCGCGGGCCGTCTCGGCGCGGGCCGCCGCATCCCGGTGCGCCCGCTCGGCCTGCTGCTCCTGCTCCCGGGTGACCTGCCCGGGACCGCTCCTGGCCGGTGCCGGGTGCTCGGCGGAGCCGCACACCGGGCAGGCCTCGCCCTCGGCCAGCCGGGCCGCCAGCTCGGCCGCCATGCCCTGCAGCCGCCGTTCGCGCAGCTCCAGCCAGTCCTCGTGGGCCCGCGCCGCACTCTCCCGCAGCGCCAGCTCACGCTGCTCGAACCCCGACAGCCGGTTGCCCAGCCCCTCGGCCCGCTCGGCGGCCTCGCAGCGCTGCCGCAGCTCGGCGAGCCGGGCGTCGAGCTGTTCGGCCCGCGCCGCCGCCAGCCTGGCCGTGTCCAGCGACGCGGCGGCCTGCTCCCGGAGCGCGGGCCACTGC
The DNA here is from genome assembly GCF_000719095.1 of Streptacidiphilus jeojiense. Classification (GTDB taxonomy): domain Bacteria; phylum Actinomycetota; class Actinomycetes; order Streptomycetales; family Streptomycetaceae; genus Streptacidiphilus; species Streptacidiphilus jeojiensis. Next base: position 11,119 of record NZ_JOEH01000023.1, read on the forward strand.
TCCAACCACTCCACCGCCTCGGCCTGCCGGCCCTCGGCGTCGTCGCGCTCGGCCTCCAGCCGGCGGCGGGTGCGCTCGTTGCCGTGGAACTGCTGCTCGGCCGGCAGCAGTGCCCGCAGGCCGCCCAGCTCCTCGCGGGTCGCGTGCTCGGCGGCGGCCAACTGCTCGGCGTCGCTCCGGCCGTCGCCGCTGGGCAGCGCGGCTCGGGCCTGCTGCTCGGCCGCCTCCAGCCGACGCCGGGTCAGCAGCGCCTGCTGATGCAGGGTCAGCAGCGGGGCCACGGCCTCGGCGCGGCGGGCCCGCTCCAGCCGGGCCTCCGCCGCGGACTGATCGGCGGCGCCCTGCTCCAGAGCGTGCGCCTGCCGGACCGCGCGCCGGTGCCGCTGCTGACGGTCCGCCAGTACCTCGACCGCCCGGGCCCGTTCGGCGGTCAGCTCGCGCCCTTCGACCGCGAGCCGGTGCCAGCAGCGGGCCACCGCCAGCTGCTCCCGGGCCTCCACCCGGAGCCGGGCCGCCCAGCCGAGACCGTCCGCGTCCACGTCCACCGGCGCCGGGTCGTCCGTCCCGGCCGCCTCGCGCAGCCGTTCCAGCCGGGAGCCGATCTCCCCGCGCACCGCCTGGCAGGCCTTCTCCGACTGCTGGCGGCGCTCGGCCAGCCAGCCCTCCACCGCGCCGAAGCGGGCGGTGTCGAACAGCCGCCCGAGCAGCTCGGCCCGCTCCGGGGCGCTGGCGTGCAGGAAGCGGGCGAAGCCGCCCTGGGGGAGCAGCACCACCTGGCAGAACTGCTCCCGGCTCATGCCCAGCAGCTGCTGGATCTCGGCGCCGATCTCCTGGTGCGCCCGGCTGCCGGCCCGCCAGGACACACCGTCCTCGCTCGCGCTGTCGACCACCCTCTCCCGCAGCAGCGTCTGCGCCTTGTCGGTGGTCACCCCCTGGCCGCGCTTCTTGGCGCGCACCTGCTCGGGACTGCGGGTGATCTCCAACCGGCGGCCGCCCAGGGTGAGTTCCAGCACCACCTCGGTGCGGACGTCGGCCGCGGCGTGGTCGCTGCGCAGCCGGGTCCGCGGGCGGCTGCCGGGCAGCGTCCCGTACAGGGCGTAGCAGACGGCGTCCAGGACGCTGCTCTTGCCCGCGCCGGTCGCCCCGCGCAGCAGGAACAGGCCGCCGGCGGCCAGGGCGTCGAAGTCCACGGTCTGGGTGTCGGCGAACGGGCCGAACGCGGTGATCTCCAAACGGTGCAGCCGCATCAGCGTCCACCCCCCTCGGCGAGCGCGGCGGCGCCCGCGGCCTCGGTGGCCTCGCGCAGCAGCAGCTCCTCCTCGGGCCCCGGACCGCTGCCCCGGACGTGCCGGACGAAGCCCAGCGCGATCTCGGTGTCGCTGCGCCCCCGGGTCCGCGCGGCATAGGAGGGGAGCCCGTCGCCCAGCTCGCCCTCCGGCTCGAAGGCCAGCTGCAGGGCGTGCGGGAAGCGGGCTCGCAACCGCTCCATGGCCCGGTCGGGACGTCCGGGATCGGTCAGTACCGCCTGCACCCAGGAGTCCTCGTGCCGGGCCAGTTCCGGATCCTCCAGCAGCTGGTCCAGCCGGCCGCGCAGGCAGGCCAGGGCCCGCGGCACCGGGCAGTCGATCCGGCGGGCCGCCACCTCGCCCCCGGGGCCGAGATCGACCAGCCACATGGTCTTCCGCTGCGCCGCCTCGGAGAAGGAGTAGGCGAGCGGGGATCCGCTGTAGCGCACCCTTTCGCTGATCGTCTGGCACCCGTGCAGATGCCCCAGCGCCGCGTAGTCGACCCCGTCGAACACCGAGGCGGGCACGCTGGGCACCCCGCCCACGGCGATGTCCCGTTCGCTGTCGCTCACCTCGCCGCCCACCACGAAGGCATGCGCGAGCACCACCGAGCGGGTCTCCTCCGGACGGTCCGCCAGGTCCGCACGGACCCTCGCCATGGCCGCGGCCAGCACCGCCGCGTGGCTCACCTTCTCGGCCCCCAGCCCGGCCCCCACCAGCGCGGGTTCCAGGTACGGCAGTCCGTAGACCGCCACCGGACCGTGCTCGTCGGCGAGCAGCACTGGCTCACCGCACCGCTCCGGGTCGGTCCGCAGGTGCACCCCGGCCCGCTCGATCAGCCGGGCGGCCACCCCGAGCCGCCGGGCCGAGTCGTGGTTCCCGGCGATCAGCACCACCGGCACCCCGAGCCCGGCCAGCTCCCGCAGCACCCGGTCGAACAGCTCCACCGCCCCCAGCCCGGGGATGGCCCGGTCGTAGACGTCGCCCGCGACCAGCACGGCGTCCACCGCCTCGGCCCGCACCGTGGCGACCAGGTGGTCCAGGAAGGCACGCTGCGCCGGAAGCAGGTCCTCCCGGTGGAGGGTCCGCCCCAGATGCCAGTCGGAGGTGTGCAGCAGTCGCATGGTCAACGACAGTAACAACCGCCACTGACAACGGACTCCGTACCGCTCAGTACCCGGGCTCCCCGTGCCAGCGCCAGGTGCTGAGCCGGGGCCGTCCGGGCAGTTCGGTGCGCCCGGTGCACCAGAGCAGCGCCGTCCAGGGGTCGGCGTCCGCGGGCGCGTCGGGGAAGAGCCTGGCCAGGGTGCGGGCACAGAGATCTGCCGGGGGCCGCCAGTCCAGGCCGAGCCCGGCGGCCAGGTCGTGGGTGTGCACCAGGGTCTCCACGACGCCCATCGCGGCGAAGCCCTCCGGGTCCGCCTTCCCGAAGACGTGATGGGACCGGACGCTCGCCGGTGTCACCCGCACCATCGCCACCAGCAGCGCCCCGCAGGCCTCCAGCACCTGCAGCAGCCCGTCCGGCCCGGCCTCCCGGTCCGCGAACACGACGTTGGCCGGCCCCTCCGGCCGCCGCCGCTGCCACACGAACGGCACCTCCCGCTCCGACGGCGGCGTACGCGGCCCGAGCTGCGCCGCATAGGCGAACAGATCGTCAGCCAGATGCTCGACGGTCTCCCAGCAACTCCACTCCAACGACCCGGCCTCCCCGTCCCAGGCAGCCGCCGGTGCCCCGCGAAGCAGCTGCACCGCCAGCCGCACCGCAAGGTCGAGGTCGTCCGGGGTCACCGGACCCACTGAAGATCGAGTCATGCCCAGGACCGTACCGCGAAGCCCCCGGATCCCCGGCAATACTATCTCTGCAGATAGTATCTCTTGCGATACTATCTAAGGGGCTAGGGTTCTCGGACTGCTGCGACAGGATTTCCTCTCATGCAACGCTTCATCGGTCGGGACCGCGAGCTGCAGACGCTGCGCCATGCGCTGGGTGAGGTTCGTGCAGCCCTCGGTTCGGCCAAGCCCGGCCAGTGCGTGCTGATGCGCGGTCGACGGCGTGTTGGCAAATCGACCCTGGTTGAGGAGTTCCTCCGGCGGGAGGGGGTGCCCAACCTGTTCTTCACCGCTGCCGGCGGCTCCTCGGAGGACGAGCTGGCAGAACTGCTCGACGCCGTGCTGAGTTCCTCGCTGCCGGATCGCTCCCTCTTCGCCGAGGAGGCGCCGAACCAGTGGAATGCGGCCTTTCGCCTGCTCGCGGAGGTCCTCCCTGACGACACCCCGAGTGTGGTGGTGATCGACGAGGTGCCCTATCTGATGGAGCGCATCGAGGCCTTCGAGGGAATGCTGCAACGGGCCTGGGATCGACTGCTCAGTCGCAAACCCGTATTGCTGCTGCTGGTCGGCTCGGACCTGTCGATGATGGAAGCACTCGACAGCTACGACCGTCCGTTCCACCAGCGGGGGCGCGAGATGGTGGTGGGCCCCCTCAACCCGGCTGACATCGGTGAGATGCTCCAGCTCGGTCCCGCCGACGCCTTCGACGCCGCGCTGATCACCGGAGGGCTGCCGTTGATCTGTCGTGAGTGGCAGGCCGGGACGTCCATGTGGGACTTCCTCGACACGGCCCTGCAGAACCCGATCTCGGCCCTGCTGGTCTCGGCGGAACGGTCGCTGGCAGCGGAGTTCCCTCCGCAGGCGATGGGCAGGGAAGTGCTGCGGGCGATCGGCTCGGGGGAGCGGACCTTCACCAATATCGCCCGGGCCGCCGGTGGCATCTCCCACAGCACCCTCACCCGGGCGGCCGACCTGCTGATCGACAAACGCGTCGTCGCGGCAGAGCTCCCGATCTCGCTGCACCCTTCCAAGGAGCGCCGCTACCGGGTGGCGGATCCCTATCTGCGCTTCTGGCTGGCCTTCCTCGATCCGCACATGGCGGAGATCGAACGAATGCGAGGAGACCTCACCCTGACCCGGATAAGGGAGCAGTGGACGAGCTGGCGGGGCCGCGCCGTCGAACCCCTGATCCGCGAATCGCTGGCTCGGATCCTGCCGGACGGTCACCTGCCTGCTGCACCCGTCGTCGGCGGCTATTGGACCCGTAGCAACGACGTCGAGATCGATATCGTCGGGGCCGACCGTCAGCCGGTGGCCAAGCAGTTGTTGTTCCTGGGGTCGGTCAAGTGGCTGGAGGCATCGAGCTTCGATGCCCATGACCTGGCCGCACTGCACAAGCACCGAGCCGCGCTCAGCGACGATCCGATCCCACTCGTCGCGGTCTCCCGAAACGGCGTCAGCTGCTCGGGGCTGCAGGCGAGCTACGGCCCAGAAGATTTGCTCGGCGCCTGGCGTGCTCGCTGACTGTGGCTCGCTCTGGTCGCTGGCAGGTTCGGATCGATGCCATGATCCACTTGTCTTAGAAAGACGCCCGCTTCCCGCGGCCCTCGGGTGTGAGGGGGAGCGAGCAGCGGGCGTCGGGTGTGGAGCCGGGCCGATGTCAGGCCTTGGCGTCGGCCTGGACCGGGGCGTCCTCCAGGGCCTCGGCGTGGGCCTCGGCCTTGAGTTCGGCTGCCGCCTCGGTGAGGACCGCGGTGGCGACCGGGGTGGTGGCCATCGGGCGGCTGTGGCGGGTGAGGCCGAAGAGGGCGACGGCGATGGTGAGCAGCAGGGCGCCGGCGGCCAGCACGAAGCTGGTGGTGAACTGGCTCTCGGCGGGCAGCGGGGGGACGCCGGCCGGGAGTCCGCTGATCAGCTTGGAGGCCAGCAGCGAGGTCACCACGGCGGAGGCGATGGAGCTGCCGACCGATCGGGAGATGGAGTTGATGCCGTTGGCGATCCCGGTCTGCTCGACCGGGACGCTGGCCGCGATCAGGGCCGGCATCGAGGCGTAGCCGAAGGCGATGGCGATACCGGCGAGGATTCCGGCGGCGATCACGTTCGGGGTGGAGCCGTGGCCCCAGGCCAGCCAGGCGAAGCCGGCGACGCCGACCAGGGAGCCGGCGGCCAGGGTGTAGCGGGCGCCGATGCGGCGGACCAGGATGCCGCCGACCGGCGCGGCGACCAGCGAGACCAGGGTGCTGGGCAGCAGGTACTCGGTGGAGGCGCGCAGCACCGACGCGGTGAAGCCGTAGCCGGTGAGCTGGGCCGGCATCTGCACCAGGTAGGAGACGCCGATGAACATGGCGAAGGAGGCGAAGCCGACGAACAGTCCGGCGACGTTGGTGAAGGCGACCTGGCGGTGCGCGAACATCCGCATGTCCACCAGCGGGTTGGCGACCTTGCGCTCGACCAGGACCCAGACCGCCGCCATCACCACGGCGCCGACGAAGCAGCCGATGATCCGACCCGAGGACCAGCCCCAGGTGTGGCCCTGGGAGATGCCCAGCAGCAGCAGGACCAGGAAGACGGCCAGCGTGCTCGCGCCCAGGAAGTCGATGCGGCCGCCGGTGCGGACACCGCCGTCGGGGACCAGGAGGGCGACGGCGACCAGGGCCAGCGCCGAGACGCCGGTGGAGAACCAGAACACCGAGTGGTAGTCGGGGTGGGCGCCCTGGGTGAGCAGTCCGGTGACCACCAGGGAGAGGCCGCTGCCGAAGGCGAGGGTGCTGCTGACCAGCGCCATCGCGCCGTGCAGCTTCTCCCGGGGGACCTCGTCACGGATGATCGACAGCGCCAGCGGGAAGATCGCGGTGGCCGAGCCCTGGAGCACCCGGGCGACGATCAGCAGGGCCAGCGAGGTGGTGGCCGCGGCCAGCACCGAGCCGGCCACCATGACCACCAGCACGGCCAGCAGGGTGCGCTTCTTGCCGTACTGGTCGCCGACCCGGCCCAGCAGCGGGGTGAACACGGCTGCCGAGAGCAGCGTGGCGGTGGTGACCCAGCTGATGCCGGCGGCACCGGCGTGCAGGTCGGTGCCGAGCAGCGTCAGGATCGGGATGACCTGGGTCTGCGCCATGGCGACGACCACGGCCGCCAGCCCCAGGGCGGCGATCAGCGGGGTGCTGCCGCGCCGCGCGGACGCCGGCGCGGAGGCGGTTGAGGGGGAGACGGCATGGCTCATGGTGGGCAGCGGTCCTTCGGAAGGTTCAGGTACTGGATGCTTTAGTTCATCAAGCAATAAAGAGGACCTTAGGCCCGATGCTTTAGGTAGTCAAGTTAAAAGGTTCAGTGCGGAAAGTGTTCACATGCCGAAGCACCTGTCCTACGCTGACCCCCATGCGACCCCTGGACCTGCGCATCGCCCGCGCCATGCGCGACCTGCTGGAGCCCTACCACCTGGCCGTGGTCTTCGCGCCGGCCGCGCTGGCCGTCTTCAAGGAGGCCGGCCTGGACCGCCCCTGGAGCCCCTACTTCGCCGGACGCGTCGCACCGCTCGGCGAGGTCAGCACCTCGGTGGTCGACGCGGTCTTCTACCACTTCGACCCCGCGCTGACCGGGCTGGAGCTGGGACACATCCGTGCGGCCGACGCGGAGAAGCTGCTCGCCCTGCGTTTGGAGGCCGTGGACGCCGGGCTGCGCGCGGCCTTCGAGCCGGACCTGCTCGCCTCGCCGCAGCTGGCCGAGGCGGCCGAGCTCGCCGTCGAGGCCGCGGCTGCCTGCGCCGCCGCGCCCTACGGACGCCCGCTGGGCGCGGCCAACGCGGCGCTGCCGGTGCCGGACCAGCCGCACCTGGCGCTGTGGCAGGCGGCGACCACCCTGCGCGAATGGCGCGGGGACGGCCACAACACCGCGCTGCTCGCCGCGGAGCTGGACGGCGTCGAGGCGCTGACCAGCATCGTCGCCACCGGATCCGAGCGCCGCCGGAGCCTGCAGCCGCGGCGCGGCTGGGACGACGCCGCCTGGCAGGCTGGGATCGACCGGCTGGTCGGGCGCGGGCTGCTCACCGCGGAGGGCGGGCTGACCCCGGCCGGCGCCGAACTGCGGGAGCAGGTCGAGTCCATGACGGACCGTCTGGCCGCCGCGCCCTGGCGGGCCCTGGGCCCGGAGCGCTGCCGCCGGCTGCACGCACTGGCCGCGCCGTTGAGCGCGCGGGTGGCCGAGTCGATGGGACTGCGGATGCCGGTCGGAGACTTCCCCGAGGCCTGACGGGGCAGACCGGCCGGGCGGATCGGCCGGGCAGATCGGTTGGGCGGACCGGCCGGGTGCGCCGGGGTCAGCGCGGCGCCGGGTCCTCGCGTGCCGCGCGGCTGAGCACCGCGCCCAGCTCGCCGTGCACCCGGCGGTCCATCGCCAGCGCGAACTCCACGTCGACCACGGTCCTGGCCACCGGGCGCAGCCGGGCCAGGGTGTCGGCGAGGCGTGCCGTCTCACCCGCCGTCAGCCGGGTGCCCAGCTTGTCCAGCAGTTGCTTGTCCACCAGCTCGACGAAGAGGTCGGCGAGGGCGTCCGCGCTGGCCCGGACGCCGTGGGCGGCCTCCAGCACCGCGCTCAGCGGGATGCCCTCGGCGACCAGTTCGGCCGAGGCGTCCAGCAGCCGGCGGCTGATGTGGCTGACCCGGTCGCCGTCCACGGTCAGGTAGCCGAGCGCGACGGCCTCGGCCAGGGCCTCGGCGTCGGCCTGGCCCGAGTAGGTCCGGTCCAGTTCCTGAAGCGTCAGCGGGACCGGCGTCTCCTCGGACCACGGGGCGGCTATCGCCGCTTCCAGGCCCAGCAGTTCGGCCACGTCGCGGCCGTTCTCCCAGGCCGCGAGCAGCTCGGCGATGCCGCCCAGGGTGTGGCCGCGCTCCAGCAGGTCGGCGATGATCCGCAGCCGGGCCAGGTGGTCCTCGGAGTACCAGGCGATCCGGCCCTCGCGCCGCGGCGGGGGCAGCAGCCGCTTCTCGCGGTAGAAGCGCAGGGTGCGGACCGGGATCCCGGCCTCCTTGGCCAGGTCCTCGGTGCGGAACTCGTGCTGGTGGTGCGCCGGTGTGTCGCTCACCCGGACGAGCCTAGTGCTTGTGGGCGGGGCCGCCGGGCACACCGGCACCGGCGGAAGCACACCAGTGCAGCACAAGCGGAGCGGTCGCGCCGAACTTTCGCCGGAATTCAGGTAATCGGGCGAACACGGCGAGTAGCGTCCCCGGCGCCCGGTGCAGCAGTCCGCCGTACCGGCGTACGCCCGAGACGCAGGGAGCCGTGATGGCCGGAATGGGAAGCATGACCGAGCTCGGCTACGGCTGGCTCACCCCGATCCTGTCCTACGCGATGGCCGTCCTGGGCTCCGCGCTCGGCCTGCGCTGCACGGTCCGCGCGCTGGCGGCCGAGGGCCGTTCCAAGCGCAACTGGCTGCTCACCGCCGCGGCGGCGATCGGGTCGGGGATCTGGACCATGCACTTCGTGGCCATGCTCGGCTTCTCCGTCACCGGCTCGGAGATCCGCTACGACGTCCCGCTCACCGTGCTCAGCCTGCTGGTGGCGGTGGGCTTCGTGGCCCTGGGCGTCTTCGCCGTCGGCTACGGCCGGCACCGGGGCCGGGCGCTGCTGCTGGGCGGTCTCACCACCGGGCTCGGCGTTGCCGCCATGCACTACCTCGGCATGTACGCGCTGCATCTGCACGGCACCGTCGGCTACCGGCCGACGGTGGTCGCCGTCTCGGTGCTGATCGCGGTGGTGGCCGCGACGGCGGCGTTGTGGGCCGGGCTGAACATCCACGGCCCGGTGGCGGCCGGCGCCGCGGCGCTGGTCATGGGTGTCGCCGTCAGCTCCATGCACTACACCGGGATGGCCGCGGTCACCGTCGCGCTGCGCCCCGAGCAGGGGACGCTGCCGGGGGCGACGGTGATGCAGTTCGTCTTCCCGCTGACGGTGGGACTGGGCTCGTTCCTCTTCCTGACCGCGGCGTTCGTCGCACTGTCGCCCACCGCGCGGGAGCGGGCCGCCGCGGCCGGCGCCGAGCAGCTGCGGGCGCAGGCCGCGCCCGCGACCGCCTCGGCCTCGCCATCGCTCTGAGCCGGCGCCCTCCGAACCATGCCCTCCGAACCACGCCCTCCGAGCCACGCCGTCCGGGCGACACCCTCCGGGTTCACCAACCGACCAGCCGATGAAGCGAGATGAGGATCGAATGCGCCGACCACGGGGGGCTGCCCCGGTCACCGACACGGGCCCGGACCGTGGAGGCCGTCCCCGCCCCGCCCACGCCGGCCCGCCCGCCGCCGACGAGCCGCCGCCGCTGCCGCCGCCCGCCCCGGTGCCGCCCGCCGCCGACGCCCCCCGCCGGTCGCTTGCGCCCAGGTCGGTGCGGGCCCGGGTGATCTGCCTGCTGATGGTCCCGGTGGTCTCGCTGATCGCGCTGTGGGGCTTCGCCACCGTCACCACCGCGCAGGACGTCGACGCACTGGTACGGCTGAAGCAGGTGGACGCGACCCTGCTGACACCGGTCGGCGCCACCGTCGGCGCGCTCCAGGGCGAGCGCACCGCGGCCGCCGCCTACGCCGCCGACCCCGTCCCGGCGCGTGCCTCGGCGCTGGCGGCGGCCTCCGCCGTCACCGACCGGACCATGGCCGTGCTGGACACCGACATCCGGGTCGGCGCCGCGGCCAGCGCTGGCCTCAGCCCCACACTGCCGTCCCGGCTGGACGCGCTGGGCACGGCGACCGACGGGCTGGCCGCGCTGCGGCGCCAGGTCACCGGCCGGGTCGCGGGCTGGCAGGACATCGCCGGCGGGTACGGATCGGTGATCGAGGCCGCCTTCGGGGTCGACGGCGCGCTGGCGGAGGTCCAGCAGGGGACGGTGCAGAACACCGCGGTCGCCTCGGACCCCAGGGTGCTGCTGGAGCTCGCCAGGGCCGACGAACTGCTGGCCCGCGAGGACACCGCCGAGCAGGCGGCCCAGGCCGCGGGGCGGATGAGCCCGGCCCAGTACCAGGAGTTCACTGGTGCGCTCTACGCCCGGCAGGCCCTGCTCGGCGGCGCCGTCGCCGATCTGCGCCCGGCCGACCGGGACCGCCTCGCAGCGGTGCTGAACGGTGGTCAGGCCAAGGCGCTGGCGCAGTTGGAGGCCACGGTCAGGACGGAGGGCGCCGGCACCGGACCGGTGCGGCAGATCCCCGCGGACAGCTGGTCCGCCACCGTCCACGACGTCCGGCAGCAGTACGCGGCCGTGGAGACGGCGGCGGGCGCCAGCGCCACCGCGAGCGCCAACCCCTACAGCATCGGCTTCCTCAGCACCAACGGCGCGGCCATGCTGTTCGGGCTGCTGGCGGTGGTCGTCTCGCTGGTGGTGTCGGTGCGGATCGGACGCGACCTGGTGCAGGAACTGGTCGGGCTGCGCAACTCCGCGCTCGACCTGGCGCTGCGCCGGCTGCCGGACGCGCTGGGCCGGCTGCGGGCCGGCGGCGAGGTGGACGTCGAGGCCGAGGCACCGCAGGTCAAGGCCGGCAGCGACGAGCTGGGGCAGGTCGGCGAGGCGCTCGGCACGGTCCACCGGGCCGCGCTGCGGGCCGCCGTCGAACGCGCCGGGGTGGCCCGGGTGCTGGTCAATCTGGCCCGGCGCAGCCAGGTGCTGGTGCACCGTCAGCTCTCGCTGCTGGACGGGATGGAACGCGCCACCGACGACCCGGCCGAGCTGGAGGGGCTGTTCCGGCTGGACCACCTCACCACCCAGATGCGCCGGCACGCCGAGGGCGTGATCATCCTGTCCGGCGCCGTCCCCGGACGGGCCTGGCGGCGCGCCGTCCCGCTGCTGGACGTGGTCCGCTCGGCGGTCGCCGAGGTCGAGGACTTCGCCCGGGTGGAGGTGCGCGACCTGCCCGGGGCGTCGGTGGTCGGCAAGGCGGTGGCCGACCTGACCCACCTGGTCGCCGAGCTGGTCGAGAACGCGACCAGCTTCTCGCCCCCGCACACCAAGGTGGTCCTCGGCGGCGAGCAGGTGGGCACCGGCTACGTGCTGGAGATCGAGGACCGCGGCCTGGGCATGAGCCGGGACGCGGTGGCCGAGGCGAACCGCAGGATCGCCGACGCTCGGCAGGCCGACCTGTTCGACACCGACCAGTTCGGCCTCTTCGTGGTGAGCCGGCTGGCGAAGCGCCATGACATCCAGGTCTCGCTGCGGACCTCCGCCTACGGCGGCACCACGGCGGTGGTGCTGCTGCCGAACGCCCTGCTGGAGGAGCCGGGGCAGAGCCGGCGCGGGCGACCGGAGCAGCGGCCGCCGCAGCGGGCGGTGCGCGAGCACGCCGGACCGGGCCCGTTGGCGGGCGCCTTCGCGTCGGACGGCCCCGGGGCCGGGGACGCCGGGCCGGGTGCCGCCGTGCCGGGCGGCTCCGGACCGGTTCGCACCGCGGCGGCGGCCTCGGTGCCGCGCGGCCCCGCGCCAGGCGTCCCAGGGGCGCGAAGCCCCGAGCCGGTCGCTTCGGGACCGGTCGGTCCCGGGTCCGGCGGCCGCGGCTCCGACCGTGCGGCCCCCGGGGGACCGGTGCCGCGGGCGGTGCCGGATCCGGCGAACGGGCCGGACCCCCGGCCCGCGCAGGTGCGCGGCCCCGGCGCGGCCCCGCCGCCGGCCTCCCGTCCCGCGGCGGCCGCCGCCCCGGTCGGGGACGACGAACTGCCGCACCGGGTCCGCCAGGCCAGCCTGGCGAGCCAGCTGCGGGAGGCCCCCAAGGACCGCCCGGCCCGCAACGCCGGCGCGACCGGGACGGCCCGCAGCCCCGAGGGCGCCCGGGCCACCATGACCGCCCTCGCCGAGGGCTGGGCCAGGGGCCGGACCTCGCCGATGCCGCAACAACCCGCGCCGCCCCGGCGCCATCTGAGAATCCAGCAGGAGAGCGAGACGACCGATGCCCGTGACGATGAACTACTCCGGTGAGCTCAACTGGCTCCTGGACGAGCTGGTGTCCCGGGTCGGCCAGATCCGGCACGCGGTGGTGCTCTCCGGGGACGGCCTGGCGCTCGGCGTCTCGGCCGGGATGACCCGCGAGGACGGCGAGCACCTGGCGGCCGTCGCCTCGGGCTTCCACAGCCTGGCCAAGGGCGCGGGCCGGCACTTCGAGGCCGGCGACGTGCACCAGACGATGATCGAGTTCGACGGCGGCTTCCTCTTCGTGGTCGCCGCCGGCTCCGGCACCTGCCTGGCCGTCTTCAGCGGCGCCGACGCCGACATCGGCCTGGTCGCCTATGAGATGGCCCGGATGGTGCGCCGGGTCGGCGAGCACCTGCACACCCCGCCGCGCTCGGGCCCCGACGCGGCCGACGACCCCGCAGCGGGCTGACCGGGAACGGTACCTGGACATGGACGACTATCCGTTCCCGCCGCAGGGCTGGGACCCGGCCCCGGGCTGGGACCAGACCTCGGGCTGGGACCCGCCGCACGGCTGGGACCAGCAGGAACCGGTCGAGCACGGCGACGACAGCCGCTGGTACGACGACGACGCCGGACCCGTGGTCCGCCCCTACGCGCTGACCCGGGGGCGGACCAGGACCGCCGGGGAGCCGTTCGACCTGATCGCGCTGATCACCGTGGACCCCGACCACCCCGCCCACGCCGGCGCCGGCCCCTACGCCCCGGTGCCCGGGCTGACCCCCGAGCCCGCGGCCGCCCTGGAGCTGTGCCGCAGCCGGACCCAGTCCGTCGCCGAGATCGCCGCCGAGTTCGACCTGCCCGTTGGTGTCGTCCGGGTCTTCCTCGGCGACCTGCTGGACGCGGGACTGATCCGCGTCAGCCGTCCGGTTTCCCCCGCCCAGCTCCCCGACGAGCGCATCCTGCGAGAAGTGATCAATGGCCTCCGAGCACTCTGACCCGACAGCCGACGACACGGCGCCCGGCCGCGGTTCCGCGGTACCGGTGCGGCGCGCCCCGGGAACCGTGGCCGGCGGCGAGCCGCCGCTCGCCCTCAAGATACTGGTGGCGGGCGGCTTCGGGGTGGGCAAGACCACGCTGGTCGGCTCGGTCAGCGAGATCCGGCCGCTGCGCACCGAGGAGCGCCTCACCGAGGCGGGCCGCGGCGTGGACGACACCGGGGGAGTGGAGCAGAAGACCACCACCACGGTGGCCATGGACTTCGGCCGGATCACCATCCGCGAGGGCCTGTCGCTCTACCTCTTCGGCACCCCCGGGCAGGACCGGTTCTGGTTCCTCTGGGACGAGCTGGCGCTCGGCGCGCTCGGTGCCGTGGTGCTCGCCGACACCCGCAGGCTGGAGGACTGCTTCCCCTCGGTGGACTACTTCGAGCGCCGGGCCATCCCGTTCGTGGTCGCCGTCAACTGCTTCCAGGGGTCGCGGCAGCACGCCCAGGAGAAGGTGGCCAGGGCGCTGGACCTGGAACCGGGGACCCCGGTGCTGCTGTGCGACGCCAGGGAGCGGGAGTCCGGCAAGCGGGTGCTGGTCGAGCTGGTGGAGCACGCCAGCCGGCTGCACACGGCCAGGCTGCTGGCCTGACCGGGCAGCCGGATCTGTAGGGCAGCTGATCTGAGCGAGTATCAGATCTGAGTATCCGTACTCATGCCGGGCGGGTGCCCGGCGGGGACCATACGGCTATGACTGCTCCCGTGAGACGCAGCACCACCGCCGCCTACTACGCGCAGGCGATCATCTCCTTCGCCGTCTCGGTCCTTGCGATGGGGATCGGGATCGCCTACCTGTCGGCCAGTGCCTGGATCCGCGCGTTCCTGGCCCTCGGCCTGCTCTACGTGGTCACCTCCGCCTTCACCCTGGCCAAGGTGATCAGGGACCGGCAGGACGAGGACCTGGTCGTCTCCCGGGTCGACCAGGCCCGGCTGGACAAGCTGCTCGCCGAGCACGACCCGTTCCGGATCGACACGCCCTGATCATCGACACGCCCTGATATCGATAAGCCCTGATATCGATAAGCCCTGATATCGATAAGCCCTGATCAGAGCCGTTCGTGCCGCTGCAGCCAGACGAAGGCCAGCCAGCCGGGGAGCACCGGCAGCCAGAGCGTCAGCAGCCGGTAGAGCAGTACGGCCACCAGGGCGGTGTCGTAGGACAGCGCGGCGGTCTGCGCCAGTGCCCCGGCCAGCACCACCTCCACCCCGCCGATGCCGCCCGGCGTGGGCACCGCAGATCCCAGCGCACCGCCGACCAGGGTGGCCAGCGCGACCGCGGCGAAGCCGGGGTGCCGCCCCAGCGCCAGGACGCAGCAGTAGAGGCAGGAGGACGCGGCCAGCGACACCAGCAGCTGGCCGCTGACGCCGACGGCCAGCTTCCCCGGCTGGTGCAGCAGGTCGCGCAGCCGCGGCAGCACCCCGTTGAGCAGGGGAGCGACCCGGCCGGCCAGCCACCGCCGGAGCCGCGGTACCGCGACTGCGACCAGAGTGAGCAGGACGGCGGCGGCCAGCACGGCGAGGACGAGATCGACCAGCAGCGGTGACACGTGTGTCGTCGAGGCCCGGTAGTGCACCGTGGTCAGATAGCCGAACACCCCGGTGAGCAGCAGGTGCAGCACCAGTCCGACCGCCTGGGCGACGCCGATGCTGGACACCGCCTGCCCGGGGCTGATCCCGATCCGTTGCAGGAAACGGGTGCTGATGGCCAGTCCGCCCAGGCCGACGGGGGTGACCACATTGGCGAACCCGCCGGCGACCTGGAGCAGGAAGGTCCGCCAGGGATCGAGCCGTTCCGGGACGAAGCCGGCGTAGCTCATGGTGGCCGCCACCAGACCGCCCAGGGCGCAGAGCAGTGCCAGGGCGACCCACTCCGGGCGGGCCCGGGCCAGCGGGGCCAGCGGGTTGTTGTTGGGGCTGGTGAGCTGCAGCACCAGCAGATAGCCGGCTGCGGCCCCGCCGAAGAGCGCGAGCAGCGCCCGGAGCCGTCGCCGCTGCGGCCGGCGCGGTTCGGCGGATTCCGGCGGGTCCTGCTGCTGCACTGCTTCCGGCATGCGGACGGCTCCCCCGTGCCTCGACGCGTCTACCAGCTACCCGTCCGAGGCAGGTCCGCAACCTCCGCCCGCACTGCCGTTCCGCAGCGGCTACTCAGGCGCCGTCGGCCTCGTCCCGCGCCGCCTGGTCGCGGGCGGCGCGGCGGGCGGCCTTCTCGGCCGTCTCCTTCTCGTCCTCGGCCTCGGCGACCTCGAGCGTCGGCGCGCTGCCGCCGAGGTGGGCCGGCAGCCACCAGGTGTCCTCGGGGCCGGCCGGGGCGTCCGGGTAGGTGGTCTGGGCGCGGTCCAGCAGCTCGGTCATGGCGGCGCGCAGCCGCCTGGTGACCATCACCGGCTTGTCCTCGGGGGTGAGCACGATCGGCTCGCCGATGATGATGGTGATCGGGGTGTGACGGCGGGTCAGCGTCTTGGGCCGGCCCTTGGTCCACAGCCGCTGGGTGCCCCAGAGCGCGACGGGCAGCAGCGGCACCCCCGCGTCGGCGGCCATCCGGGCCGCCCCGGTCTTGAACTTCTTCAGCACGAAGGAGCGGCTGATCGTCGCCTCCGGGAAGACGCCGACGACCTCGCCGGCCTTCAGCGCCTTGACCGCGGCGTCGTAGGCGGGCTGGCCGTCGAAGCGGTCCACCGGGATGTGCTTCATACCGCGCATCAGCGGCCCGGACACCTTGTGCCGGAAGACGTCGTCCTTGGCCATGAACCGGGTCTTGCGCTTGCCGGCCTTCAGCGCGCCCCAGCCGGCGAAGATGAAGTCGAGGTAGCTGACGTGGTTGCTGACCAGGACGGCCCCGCCGGTCCGCGGCACGTTCTCCGCCCCGATGATGTCGATCTTGAGGTCCAGCGCCCGGAAGAGCGTGAGCGCGGCCCCGATGATCGGCGGGTACACGAGATCAGCCACGGTTTGTCCTACTTCCCAAGGGCTGGCGCCCGGTCCGACGGTATGTCGATGTATCGTCCCCTGCCCGACAGCACCGTGTCACTCCGGGGAGCACCAGCACTTGGGGAGACGGCGGTCACATCACCGCCTCCCACCCTACGTTCTGGACCGTTATTGTCCGGTACCGCTCCCACCTGCGCCGACGGTGCGCAGCCGGTCCTGGCCGCGGCGCAGCAGCAGATAGCCCTCGCAGCCGAGGCAGTAGCCGAAGGCGGCGTTGAGGAAGGCCGCGGCCAGCGCGCAGCCGGTGGCAGCCAGGCCCAGCCAGGTCGCACCGGAGAGGTAGCCGACCGTCCCGATCAGCGCGAACACCAGTCCGACGCCCTGGGCGAAGCGCGGCGGGGCGGCGTCCTCCAGCTCGGTCGGGGGGCCGAGCCTGGGGCGGACGAAGGTGCGGTAAAGCCATCCGTAGGGCGAACGGCCGAGCCCGGCCAGGGCGCCGAGGGCGAACACCACCGCCTGCGCCGCCAGCAGCCAGCCGCTGCCGGTGATCAGCACGACGGCGAGGACCACGGTGGTGAGCGAGGCGGCGAAGCGGGGGCCGCGTGGATCGATGCGGGCGGGGGCGGGCGTGGGGTTGGACATGGTGGACTCCGGGGTGTCACGGGGGTGTCGCGGGGGAGCGGAACGGGAGGTGGCGGGCGGTCGCGAGGGGTCAGCGACAGCGCGACGCGGCGGCCCGGCACAGGTCGATGACCAGGCGCCGGGTGAGGCCTGCGGCCTCGTTCCGTCCGTTGGGGTCCATGGATCGAGATGCTACGCGCACTTCGGCGCCGTGAGCAGGCATCCTTGGGGGCATGACTGGACTGGTGGTGTGCCTGGCGGTACTGGCGCTCTCGGGCGCCTTCGGCCTGCTGCGCATGCGTGGGCGGGGAAGGCTGAAGATGCGCGGGCGTGACGGCGGGGTGCGGCTGGAGGCGGGCGAGCTGGGTGCGGAGCTCGGCGAGCGGGCCACCCTGGTGCAGTTCTCCTCGGCCTTCTGCCAGCCGTGCCGGGCGACCAAGCGGATCCTGGGCGAGGTCGCCGGGATGGTCGAGGGCGTGGCCCACATCGAGATCGACGCCGAGTCCCGGCTGGAGCTGGTGCGGCAGCTGGGCATCCTGAGCACTCCGACGGTGCTGGTGCTGGACGCGGACGGCGCGCTGGTGCGGCGTGCGGTCGGCCAGCCGCGCCGGGCGGACGTGATCGCGGCGCTGGGCGAGGCCGTCGCCTGACTCTCCGGTCGGGTTCCCTGCGTGGTCAATAGGTGCAACGTCACAGTGACTCCGCGTTGCGGTGCGGCTCCTGATGCTCTTGCGTGGGGGAGTATGGGGCGACGGCGGTGCACCACTGGTTTGGGAGCATGCCGGAGCGGCAAAGGGACCTGAGCCAGGGCGTAAGCTACTGGCGGGTAGCAAGAACACGGCTGCCCGTGCTCCACATCTTTTACCCTGCGAAAACGACGTGACCAGTACCAGTACAGGAGACAGGCCGTGAGCTTGAGGATCGTTGTCTGTGTGAAGTACGTGCCCGATGCGACCGGTGACCGTCGCTTCGCGGATGACAACACGACCGACCGGGATTCGGTGGACGGGCTCCTTTCGGAGCTGGACGAGTACGGCGTCGAGCAGGCGTTGAAGATCGCGGAGGCCTCCGGCGACGCCGAGGTCACCGTGCTCACCGTCGGCCCGGACGACGCCAAGGACGCGCTGCGCAAGGCGCTGTCCATGGGCGCCGACAAGGCCGTGCACGTCAACGACGACGACATCCACGGCACCGACGTCATCGGCACCTCGGCGATCCTGGCCAAGGCGATCGAGAAGACCGGCTACGACCTGGTGGTCTGCGGCATGGCCTCGACCGACGGAACCATGGGCATCATCCCCGCGCTGCTGGCCGAGCGCCTGGGCGTCCCGCAGGTCACCCTGCTCTCCGAGGTCTCGGTGGACGGCGGCACCGTCAAGGGCCGCCGCGACGGCGACGCGGCCACCGAGCTGCTGGAGGCCTCGCTGCCGGCCGTGGTGTCGGTCACCGACCAGTCCGGCGAGGCGCGCTACCCGTCCTTCAAGGGCATCATGGCCGCCAAGAAGAAGCCGGTGGAGTCCCTGGACCTGGACGACCTGGGCATCGAGGCGGACGAGGTCGGCCTGGCCGGCGCGTGGACCGCGGTCGACAGCGCCACCGCGCGCCCGGCCCGCACCGCCGGCACGATCGTCAAGGACGAGGGCGAGGGCGGCAAGCAGCTCGCCGAGTTCCTGGCCTCGCAGAAGTTCATCTGAGCCCGGCGCTCACCACATCCTTCACGTCCGACATTTCTTCTGGAGAGCTGAGCAATGGGTGAAGTCCTCGTCCTGGTCGACCATGTGGACGGTGCCGTCCGCAAGCCGACCCTCGAACTGCTGACGCTGGCCCGCCGGATCGGCGAGCCCTCGGCCGTGCTCCTCGGCGCGGGTTCCGCCGCCGCGGACATCGCCGCCAAGCTGGGCGAGTACGGCGCCGCGAAGGTGTACGCCGCCGACGCCGCCGAGTTCGCCGACTACCTGGTCGTGCCCAAGGTGGACGCGCTGGAGCAGATCGCCAAGGCGGCCGGCGAGCCCGCCGCCGTGCTGGTGACCTCCTCCGGCGAGGGCAAGGAGATCGCGGCCCGGCTGGCGCTGCGGCTGGGCTCCGGTGTGATCACCGACGCCGTCGACCTCAACGCCGGCGACAGCGGCCCGGTCGCCACCCAGTCGGCGTTCGCCGCCTCGTTCACCACCCTCTCGCGGGTCTCCCGCGGGGTGCCGGTGATCACCGTCAAGCCCAACGCGACCAGCCCCGAAGCCTCGGTGGCCGCGGGCGCGGTCGAGGGCGTCGAGGTCGTCTTCGGCGCGACCGCGACCGGCACCAAGGTCACCTCGCGCACCCCGCGGGTGTCCACCGGCCGTCCCGAGCTGACCGAGGCCGCGATCGTGGTCTCCGGCGGTCGCGGCGTCGGTGCGGCCGAGGGCTTCGGCGTGGTCGAGGAGCTGGCCGACTCGCTGGGCGCGGCGGTGGGCGCGAGCCGCGCGGCCGTCGACGCCGGGTGGTACCCGCACAGCAACCAGGTCGGCCAGACCGGCAAGCAGGTGTCGCCGCAGCTGTACATCGCCAACGGGATCTCCGGCGCGATCCAGCACCGCGCCGGGATGCAGACCTCCAAGACCATCGTCGCCGTCAACAAGGACGCCGAGGCGCCGATCTTCGAGTTGGCCGACTACGGCGTGGTCGGTGACCTGTTCAACGTGGTGCCGCAGCTGACCGCGGAGGTCAAGGCCCGCAAGGGCTGAGTTGTTCAGGGGCGCGGGGAACTGCGCGACCGGCCCTCTACGGAGGTGCATGGTTGGCAGCGCAGTTCCCCGCGCCCCTGTGGTGTCTGAGGAGGGTGGGCATGGTGCTGCTCAAGGCGCTTGACGGTTGTTACGGGGACGGTCCCGATGCCATTGCCGTCGACGGGGTGACCCTTTCGCGGGAGCAACTCCTCGGTGCGGCAGGTGTTGTCGCGGCACGGATCGTGGGAGCGCCCGCGCTGGCCGTGCTGGCGCGGCCGTCCGTGGAGACCGTGATCGCCACCGTTGGGGGTCTCCTGGCCGGAGTGCCGGTTGTGCCGGTGCCGCCCGATGCGGGGCCCAAGGAGCGGGAGCACATCCTGCGGGACTCCGGCGCGCCGCTGCTCGCCGTGGCCGCCGCCGACCGTGATGTGGAGGCGTACGGGGCGCGGGTGCTGACGGTGGATCCGGCCGAGCGCGGCGACGCGCCCGCGGAGCCCGCCGACGGTGCGGCGTTCGTGCTCTACACCTCCGGCACCACCGGCGCGCCCAAGGGCGTGGTCCTCGGCCGCAGCGCCGTCGCCGCCGGGCTGGACGCCCTGGCCGAGGCCTGGGCCTGGACGCCCGAGGACACCCTGGTCCACGGGCTGCCGCTGTTCCATGTGCACGGCCTGATCCTGGGCGTGCTCGGCCCGCTGCGCACCGGGGGACGGCTGGTGCACACCGGCCGTCCCACCCCGCAGGCGTACGCGGAGGCCGGCGGCTCGCTGTACTTCGGGGTGCCCACGGTGTGGTCGCGGGTGGCCGGCGACGAGCCGAGCGCCAAGGCGCTGGCCGGGGCGCGGCTGCTGGTGTCCGGCAGCGCGCCGCTGCCGGTGACCGTCTTCGAGCGGTTGCGGGCGCTCAGCGGGCACGCCCCGGTCGAGCGCTACGGCATGACCGAGACGCTGATCACCCTGAGCACCCGGGCCGACGGCGAGCGCCGTCCCGGCAGTGTGGGGCTGCCGCTGGCCGGGGTGCGCACCCGGCTGGTCGCTGAGGACGGCGGACCGGTGCCGTACGACGGCGAGACGCTGGGCGAGCTGCAGGTCCGCGGACCGATGCTGAGCGACGGCTATCTCGGCCGACCCGACGCCGACGCGGAGTCGCGCACCGCCGACGGCTGGTTCCGCACCGGCGACGTGGCCGTGATCGGTCCGGACGGCTTCCACCGGATCGTCGGCCGCGCCTCGGTGGACCTGATCAAGAGCGGCGGCTTCCGGATCGGCGCCGGCGAGGTGGAGGCGGCGCTGCGGGACCACCCGGCCGTCGCCGACGCCGCGGTGGTCGGCGCGCCCGACCCCGACCTGGGGCAGGTCGTCGTCGCCTATGTGATTCCGGACGGGCCGGTGACCGGGGAGCAGTTGACGGCCTTCGTCGCCGAGCGGCTCTCGGTGCACAAGCGGCCGCGCCGGGTGGTGCTGGTGGAGGACCTGCCGCGGAACGCCATGGGCAAGGTCCTCAAGGCGAAGCTGGGCTGACCCGGCTGGGCTGAACTGGACAAACGCCGTCGCGTCCGCAGAGACTTCCCGGCATGGACGAGATGGTGGCAGCCGTCGACATCGGCGGAACGAAGATCGCAGGCGCTCTGGTGGACCGCGGCGGGCGGATGCTCGCCCAGTGCCAGCGGCCGACCCCCGCTAAGGAGGACGCGGCGCGGGTGCTGGCCGCGGTCACCGAGGTGCTCGACGAACTGGCCGCCGCCCCCCAGTGGTCCGCGGTGCGCTGCGTCGGCATCGGCAGCGCCGGACCGGTGGACGCCCCCAAGGGCGCGGTCAGCCCGGTCAACATCCCGGCCTGGCGCGGCTTTCCGCTGGTGGACGCGGTGCGCGAGCACCTGGCCGACGACCTTCCGGTGGTGCTCACCGGCGACGGCCCGGCGATGACCGCGGCCGAGCACTGGCAGGGCGCGGCCCGGGGGTTCCGCAACGCCCTGTGCATGGTGGTGTCCACCGGCGTCGGCGGCGGACTGGTCCTCGACGGCGCGCTCTACCCCGGCCCCAGCGGCAACGCCGGGCACATCGGCCACATCAGCGTCGACCTGGACGGCGACCCGTGCCCCTGCGGTTCGCGCGGCTGCGTGGAGATCATCGCCTCGGGGACCTCCATCGCCCGGCGCGCGCTGCGGGACGGCTGGCAGCCGCGCGGTGACGACGCGTCGGCCGGGGCCGTCGCCGCCTCGGCGGCCGAGGGCGACCCGATCGCGCTGGCCGCCTTCGCGCGGGCCGCCCAGGCCCTGGCGGCCGGGATCGCGGCCACCGCCACCCTGGTCGAGCTGGACGTGGTGGTCATCGGGGGCGGGGTCGCCAAGTCCGGCGAGACCCTGTTCGCGCCGCTGCGGGAGGCCCTGCACGACTACGCGACGCTGCCCTTCGTCCGGCACCTGGAGCTGCGCCCAGCCGAGTTGGGCACCGACGCGGGCCTGGTCGGCGCGGCCGCGGCGGCCGCCCAGGAACTGGGGCTGGACGGCTGGCTCTGACCACCGGCACCCTCGACGGCCGCCCGTGGCCTCTGCGTACCATGCACCGAGCAGTCGACGAACGGGGGCAGAGTGATCGTCTGGGTCAACGGCACATTCGGGGCGGGGAAGACCAGTACGGCACGGGAGCTGCAGGAACTCCTCCCCGACAGCACGGTGTTCGACCCGGAGACGGTGGCCGTCTACCTGCGCCACCTGCTGCCCGAGGAGGACTTCGCGGCGGTCTCCGACTTCCAGGACCTGCCGGCCTGGCGCAGTCTGGTCCCGGATGTCGCGGCCGCGCTGCTGGCGCAGCATCCGGGGACGCTGATCGTGCCGATGACCCTGCTGCGGCAGGACTACCGCGACGAGATCTTCGGTGCGCTGGCCGCGCGGCGCATCCCGGTGCACCATCTGCTGCTGCACGCCGAGGAAACGATCCTGCGGAAGCGGATCGAGGGTGACCGGGCCGAGCGCCAGGCCCTGCAGTGGCGGCTGGACCACCTGGAGGACTACCGGCGCGGGAGACCCTGGCTGGAGCAGGACGCGGTGACCGTGGACACCACGGTGCTGACGCCGCGTCAGGCGGCCGAGCGGATCGCCGGGCTGGTGCGGTCGGGCGCCGCCCGCTGCCGGATCGTCGAGCAGGTCGGCGGCAGCCGCGACACGGTGGCCGCGGCGGTGCTGTTCTTCGACCAGGACGAGCGGGTGCTGCTGGTCGACCCGGTCTACAAACCCGGGTGGGAGTTCCCCGGCGGGGTGGTCGAGGACGGCGAGTCGCCCCGGACCGCGGCGGTGCGCGAGATCGCCGAGGAGCTGGGGCTCGCCGTCCCGGCCGCGCGGCTGCGGCTGCTGCTCACCGACTGGGAGCCGCACCGGGGGCCGCGCTCGGGCGGCCTGCGGCTGGTCTTCGACGGCGGGACGCTCGACGCCGAGCAGCGCGGGCGGCTCGCGCTGCCCGAGGACGAGCTGCGCGGCTGGCGCTTCATGGCCCGCGAGGAGTGGGCGGCGCTGCTCCCGGCCAACAAGCGCGACCGCCTGGACGCGGCCCTGCGCTGCCGCGCGGAGCGCGTCGTCGGCTACTTGGATGCGGTGGAACCCGCCCGGGGACCGGAGCGGTCCTGAGGAACGCTGTACGCCTGGATCGGCGCGACGCACAAGGGCACCTTGGACACGAGGCGGAACTCGAAGGCGACGCCGCTCTGGCCCGAGGGAACATATCCGTGGCCGGCAATCGCGTAGATGGGGACCTCGCTCACTGCGAACAGGAGGGTCTCTCCGTGCGGGATGGCGCTCGGGCGGATCAGCATGCGCTCGGGGTAGGTGTGCTCCGGGCCGAGCAGCACGTTGTCCAGAGGTCCGGCGGTCCCCGACAGTTTTGTGGTGCATCCCGGCGTGGTCACCATCGCCGTGGCCGGGATGCCCAGCTTGCGCAGGGCCGCCTGGAAGTCGCCGATGGCCTTGGGGTCGAACAACTGGACGCTCACTGTGCCGTCGGGATGTGGCGTCACCGCGAAAGCACCGTTTGTGCCGTCGCCGGTGGAGAGCGGGACGGCCAGCGCCACGGCCACCGCCGCTGCCGCGGTGGCCGCGACCATCAGCATCCGGCGCGGCGGGCGGAACCGCCGGGCCGGGGTCGGCGCCGACTTGGCGGAGAGCTGGGCGGCCCGTTCCCGGAGTTCGGCGTCGAGGCGCTGCCGGAAGTGCGTCGGGGTGTTCACGGTGCGGCCTCCAGAGCGTGGTCGGGGGAGGGCTCGGGGCAGAGCAGGGGCAGGGTCGCGGCCTCGTGCCGCAGCAGCCTCCGGGCCCGGTGCAGCCGGACCCGGACGGCGGTGGGGGTGATGTCGAGGACCTGCGCGGCCTCGACCGGGGTGAGGCCGTCCACCGCGACCAGGTCGAGGACGGCGCGCAGCGGTTCGGACAGTGCGGCGTGGGCCGCGAGCAGTTGCCGGGCCGCCCGGGAGGCGTCGATCCGTTCCTCCAGCGCGGCGATGTCCTCGTCGTCCAGCAGTCGGCGGCCGTTGATCCTGGCCACCGCGCGGGACTCGCGGGCGGTGCCGCGGAAGTGCGCGGCCAGGACGTTGCGGGCGATGCCGTAGAGCCAGGCGATCGGTGCGCCGCGGCGCGGGTCGTAGTCGGCGGCGTGTTCGAGCGCGGTCAGGAAGATGTCCGAGGTGAGGTCGGCGGCCAGGTGCGGGTCGTCGGTGCGCCTGGTGACGAAGCCCAGCACCGCGTCGAAGTGCGCGGCGTAGAAGGCGGAGAAACCGTCGGGGTCGTGCACGGGTGGTGCCGGGGACGGATCCGGGGGCACAAGCATCTCCTCGGAACGGTATAGGAGCTGACGGACTGTCTACACCCCTACTTGGCTCCGCGGGCCGACTGCGTTACTTCAGCCCGGCGCTACTTCCGCTCCGCGCGTTCGGCGATCCGGCGCAGCACCGCGCCCAGGCGCCGGGCGTAGAGGTGCTGGAAGAGCGGTACCAGCGGTCCGGCCGCGCGGGCGTACCAGGCGGCCGGGCGGCTGAAGGCGGTGACGGTGAACCAGACCGCTCCGTCGTCGGCGAGTTCCACCAGGAAGCACTCCTCGCCGCGCTCCGGATGGCCGTCCAGGGTGCCGTAGCCGAAGCCGGCCCTGGTGGGCTCCTCCAGGGTCCACACCACCTCGCAGGGGGCGGTCAGCCCGACCCGGCCGACTCCGAGCACCACCCTGACCCGGACACCGGGCGCGGCCCGCTCGGCGGTGGCGTCGATGCCGACGCCCGCGGCGCGGTGCAGCCGCCAGCTCAGCACGGCCTCGCCGGCGGCGGCGAAGGCCTCGGGTCCGGCGCCCAGCGGGGTGCGGTGCGCCAGCAGGGCGTAGCCGGTGGGCAGGGGCGGGCCCTCCAGGGTCGCTCCCACCTCGGGGTAGGTGAAGTCGCTCATCGGGCGAAGGCCTCCGCATCCTGACGGGGTGTCGCGGACGGACCGCGTCGGGTGTCTGCCCCGACGTACGGTCCCTAGTCCTCGCTGGCGGGCAGCAGCAGCCGCAGCAGCCGGTCGAGTTCGGCGGCGTCGGCCGGATCCAGCGCGGCCAGCGCGGCGGTCTGCACCTCCAGGCCGGTGCCGACCGCTTCGTCGATCACCCGCAGCCCGGGGAGGGTCAGCGAGACCCGGAGGCCCCTGCGGTCGCTGGGGTCCGGGTTGCGGCGGACCAGGCCCGCCTGCTCCAGCTTGTCCAGCCGCCCGGTCATGCCCCCGGTGGTGAGCATCAGCGTGGCGGTGAGCTCGCGCGGGGAGAGGGTGTAGGGCTCGCCGGCGCGGCGCAGCGTCGCCAGTACGTCGAACTCGCCCCGGCTGATGCCGTACCGGGCGTAGGCGGTGTCCATCCGGCGGCCCATGCCGGCCGCGATCCGGTTGATCCGGCCGAAGACCGCCATGGCGTCGGTCCGCAGGTCGGGCCGGACGGCGGCCCACTGGTCGATGATCGCGTCCACCCGGTCGCGGTCGGCTGCCTCGCTGTCCATGCACCGATTGTGCCAGAGGATCGCTTGGTCGGAAGTGGCTTACATCTAAGTAGCTTAGTGCTAAGCTAATCACCGTCGAGCTAACCAAGGAGATCCGATGCCCTCGCTGCGCCCCCGCTTCCCCGGTGAACGCGCCCTCGTCGCCGGGATCGCCGTCGACGCGCTCGGCTCCGGTATGTACGTCCCGTTCAGCCTGGTCTTCTTCCGCCATGTCACCGGGCTGCCGCTGCCGCTGATCGGCCTGGTGCTCACCGGCACCGGGCTGGTCGGCATGGTCGCGCTGCCGCTGGCCGGCGCCGCCGTCGACCGGTTCGGCGCCCGTCGGATGCAGCTCTCGCTGTACGTCCTGCGCGGAGCCGGCTTCGCCTGCTACCCGCTGGCCCACGGGCTGGTCGCCTTCGCCGCGGTGGCGCTGGTCACCGCGGTCGGCACCCGGGCCTTCCCAGCCGCCCAGCAGGCCAGGCTCGCCGAGCTGGTGGACGGCGCCGACCGGGAGCGGATGCAGGCGCTGACCCGCAGCCTCAGCAACGCCGGCCTCGGCGCCGGCACCCTGGTCGCCTCGCTGCTGATCGCCACTGCCGGCGGTTCCGGCTACCTCGCCGCCGCCTGGCTGAACGCCGCCAGTTTCGTCGTCGCCGCGCTGCTGGCCGCGCGTACGCCGGTGTGCACCCCGGTCCGCGCGCCGGGCGCCGGCGGTCGGGGCGACCGCAGCGGCGGCTACCGGCTGGTCGCCGGGGACCGCCCGTTCCTCGGGCTCACCCTCGCCAATCTGCTGCTGGCTCTCGGCTATGCCTCGCTCAGCGTGCTGCTGCCGGTCTTCGCCACCGGCTGGCTGCACCTGCCGCAGGGCCTCACCGGGATCACCTTCGCGGTGAACACCGCGCTCTGCGCCACCCTCGGCGTCCCGGTCGCCGCCTTCGCCCGCCGCCGCTTCGCCACCCGCAACCGGGCCGCCGCCACCGGGGCGGTACTGTTCGCGGTCGCCTTCCTGGGACAGGCTGTGCTGGGCACCCTCCGTCCGCACAGCGTCCCGCTGCTGATGGCGGGTCTGCTGGCGGCCGTGGTGGTGGCGACCGCCGGCGAGCTGGTGCACAGCCCGGCCGCCGGCGCGCTGTCCCAGGCCGCCGCGCCGGCGCCGCTGCGCGGCCGCTACCTGGCCGCCTACCAGCTCTCCTGGTCGCTGGCCAATGTGCTGGCGCCCACCCTGTTCACCCTGCTGGTCACCGTCGACGGGCGGCTGCCCTGGCTGGTGGTCGCCGCGGCGGCGCTGCTGGGCGGCGCCCTGCTGCTGCGACTGGAGCGCACCCTCCCGGCCGACGCCGTCGGCTTCCACCCCGGACGGACCGTCGCCGCACGCGGGCAGGCCGTCGCCACCACCGCGGCCTGACCATCCGTCGGTCCGACCATCCGTCGGATTGACCACCCGTCACCGAGCTGCACCGAGCCGCACCGACCCGAGGAGTCGCAGTCATGCCCCGAACCACCGCCGTCGGCACCCTCGCCGTCACCGCGCTGGCCCCGCTGGCCTGGGGCTCCACCTACGCGGTCACCACCCAGCTGCTCCCGCCGGACCGTCCGCTGCTGGCCGCCACCCTGCGCGCGCTCCCGGCCGGACTGCTGCTGCTCCTGGCCACCCGCCGGCTGCCGCACGGCTCCTGGTGGTGGCGCGCCGGGGTCCTCGGTGCGCTCAACATCGGGGTCTTCTTCGCCCTGCTGTTCCTGGCCGCCTACCGCCTGCCCGGCGGCATCGCCGCCGTCCTCGGCGCGGTGCAGCCGCTGCTCACCGCGGCGCTGGCGATCCCGCTGCTCGGGCAGCTGCCCAGCCGCCGCGCCCTGCTGGGCGGTGTCACCGGCCTGTTCGGGGTGGCGCTGGTGGTGCTCCAGGCCACCGCCAGACTGGACGCGGTCGGGGTGCTGGCCGGCCTCGGCGGAGCCGCCTGCATGGCCACCGGCACCGTCCTGGCCAAGCGCTGGGGCCGTCCCGAGGGCGTCGGCGCGCTCCCCTTCACCGGCTGGCAGCTCACCGCCGGCGGCCTGCTGCTGCTCCCGGTGGCCCTCGCGGTCGAGGGCCCGGTCCCGGCGCTGGGCGGCACGGCACTGCTCGGCTACGCCTACCTGGCCACCGCCAACACCGCGCTGGCCTACTGGCTCTGGTTCCGCGGCATCGCCAGGCTGGACGCCCCCTCGGTCGCCTTCCTCGGCCTGCTCAGCCCGCTCGCCGCGGCCGTCATCGGCTGGGCCCTGCTGGACCAGCGGCTGACACCGGTCCAGCTCACCGGCATGGCGCTGGCCCTCGCCGGGACCCTGCTGGGCGCCCTGGCCGGACCGCGTGCCGTTGTGCCGAAGGGGGCCGGGCCCGGCAGGATGGCCCCGTGCCCTTCACCCTCAGCCACCCCGCAGCCGTCCTCCCCCTCATCGCCGACGGCCGCGGCCGCGGGCCGCTGATCGCCTCGGCCATGGTCGCCGGATCGCTGGCACCGGACGTGCCCTTCTTCCTGGAGAGCCTGCTGCCCGGCAGTTACGGCCTCGGCGGCACCGCCCACCGCGCGTGGGCGGTGCCCACCCTGGACGTGGCCATCGCCGCCGGGCTGGTCGTCGGCTGGCACGGGCTGCTGCGCGAACCGCTGGTCGCGCTGCTGCCCGACCCCTGGGCCGACCGCGCCGACGCGCTCACCGCCCCCAGCCGCAAGCCCGGGCCCGGGCGCTTCGGCTCCTGCCAACCCGCTGACGCCGCGTGGTTCGCCGCCTCGGCGGCGCTGGGCGCGTTCAGCCACGTCGGCTGGGACGCCTTCACCCACCACGGCCGGGCCGGGGTCCGGCGGTTCCCTGCGCTGCGCCGGACGGTCGGCGGGATGCCGGTCTACCACGCGCTGCAGTGGGGCACCTCCGCCGTCGGCCTGGGCCTGATCGCCGTCTCCGGGAGCGCGGCGCTGCGGCGCCGGGAGCTGCCGCAGCCGCGCCGGATCACCCTGCGACCCGGCGTCAGAAGGGCTGCGGTCGCCGCCGTCGCGGCGAGCACCGTCCTCGGCGCGGTGCACCGGACCGCGCGGGAGCTGCCGAGGTCCGGCGGCCGGCTCGCCCCGGCGGAGCTGGTCGCCGCCGCGTCCTTCGGCGGCGGCGCCGGAGCGGCCGTCGGAGCCGCGGCGGTGGCACTGGCCGTCCGGCTGACGACCCGTCCGGACCAGGCGCGACCGGCGGGTGCGGGTGCTCACGGCGACGCCCTCTAATATGAGGAAGTGTGACGCAGACGCAGCGCCCCAGCGGCGACCAGGCCCCCAGCACCGACACGTCGGCTCCCGGCGTTCCGAGCGGCTCCCAGCTCGACACCGATGAGCAGGGCCACGGCGACCAGGGCAGCGGCGAGCTCGGCGGGGTGTGGGACGTCGTGGTCGTCGGCGCGGGTCCGGCCGGCGCCTCCGCCGCCTACGAGGCCGCGTCGTCCACCGGTGCGAACGGCGGTTCGCCGCGGGTGCTGCTGATCGACAAGGCCGCCCCGCCCCGCTACAAGACCTGCGGCGGCGGCATCATCGGCCCCTCCAGGGACGCGCTGCCGCCCGGCTTCGTGCTGCCGCTGAAGGACCGCGTCCACGCCATCACCTTCGCCCTTGACGGCCGCTTCCAGCGCACCCGCCGCTCCAAGAAGATGCTGTTCGGGCTGGTCAACCGGGACGAGTTCGACCAGCGGCTGGTGCAGTGCGCGGAGAAGGCCGGTGCGGTGCTGGCCACCGGAGTGGCCGTCAGCGGCGTGCAGGAGAACGGCGACGAGGGCGTGGTGCTCACCCTCCAGGACGGCCGTACCGTGCGGGCCCTGGCCGTGGTCGGCGCCGACGGCAGCGCCGGACGCATCGGCGCGCACGTGGGCGTCAGCTTCGACCAGGTCGACCTGGGCCTGGAGGCCGAGATCCCGGTCCCGGACTCGGTCGCCGCGGCCTGGCGCGGCCGAGTGCTGCTGGACTGGGGCGGCGCCGTCCCCGGCTCGTACGGCTGGGTCTTCCCCAAGGGGGACAGCCTCACCGTGGGCGTCATCGCCGCCCGGGGCCAGGGTGCCGAGACCCGCGCCTACCTTAAGGAGTTCATCGCCCGGCTGGGCCTGGCCGGCTTCACCCCCTCGATCGAGTCCGGCCACCTGACCCGCTGCCGCTCCGAGGACTCCCCGCTGGCCAAGGGCCGGGTCCTGGTCGCCGGCGACGCGGCCGGACTGCTGGAGCCGTGGACCCGCGAGGGCATCTCCTACGCGCTGCGCTCCGGACGGCTGGCCGGGCAGTGGGCCGCGAGGCTCGCCGCCGCCCCGGACCCGGTGGAGGTGCGCCGGCAGGCGCTCAACTACGCCTTCGCCATCAAGGCGGACCTGGGCGAGGAGATGCGCATCGGCCGCAAGCTGATGACCGCCTTCGAGAGCCGCCCGCGGGCGTTCCACTTCGCCGCGCTGGGGCTGCGCCCGGCCTGGCGGGCCTTCGCCCGGGTCACCCAGGGCCACACCACCTTCGCCGGGCTGGCCCGCTCGCAGGGCCTCGGCCGCTCGACCATCGACCTGCTCACCCGGTCCTGAGCGCCGTCCGCGTACTCCCCGGGGAGTAGCACGGCTGTCCGCCCCGGGGTGACGCCGCCGGGCCCGATGATGACCTACCGTGACGGCATGGACCATCCCCGAGCCCGCAGGGAGCGCCGGGAGGGCAGGGAGCCCTTGCGGCGCGGCGCCGGCGGGCGCCCGCTGCCCTCCCGCGCGCTGGTGTTCAGCAGCATCGGGCTGGCCCTGATCCAGGTGGTCGGCACCCGCGCGGCCCAGCACGGCCAGCCGCAGGCGCACCAGCTTGACCCCTTCGGCTTCGTGCTGCTGCTGCTCGGCCCGGCGATCCTGCTGCTGCGCAACCGGCTGCCGGTCGCCGCCTGCGTCGGGACCGCCGCCGTGGTGGTGGTCTACCTGCTGGTCGGCTACCCGTACGGGCCGATCTTCCTCAGCGTGGTGGTCGGCTTCGTCAACGCGATCCTCACCGGCCACCGCAGGGCCGCCTGGATCTCGGTCGCCGGACTCTACCTCGCCCATCTGACGCTGACTCTGGCCACCGGGGACCTGCACTGGAACGACGCCCGCGACTGGGCCAGGGAACTGGGCACGATCGCCTGGCTGCTGCTGGTGGTGCTGGCCGCGGAGGTGGTCCGCAGCCGGGTCGAGCAGCGCGAGCAGCGGCGCCAGGTCCGGGCCGAGCGCGAGCAGCGGGTCGCCGACGAGCAGCGCCTCGCCATCGCCCGCGAGCTGCACGACGTGCTGGCGCACAGCATCTCGCTGATCAACATCCAGGCGGGGGTGGCGCTGGAACTGCTGGACGGCGATCCGGAGCAGGCCAGGACCGCGCTCACCACGATCAAGCAGACCAGCAAGGAGGCGCTGGGCGAGGTCCGCCAGGTGCTCGGCACGCTGCGCACCCCGGGCCGGGACGACGCCGCCCCGCGCACCCCGGCGCCCGGCCTGGACCGCCTGGACGAGCTGGTCGCCCAGGCCCGTTCCGCGGGCCTCGACGTCGCGCTGCACACCACCGGCACCCGCAGGGCGCTGCCGCAGGGCGTCGAACTGGCTGCCTTCCGCATCGTCCAGGAGGCGCTGACCAATGTCATCCGGCACTCCTCGGCCCGTACCGCGCAGGTCGGTCTCGTCTTCGCGGACGAGGCGCTGACCCTGGACGTCCAGGACCCCGGACCGCTCTCGGCCACCGGCGGGCCCCGCGCCGGAGGGTCCGGCAGCGGGCTCACCGGGATGCGGGAACGGGTCGCCGCGCTGGGCGGCAGCGTCAGCGCCGCCCCGTCCGGAACCGGCTTCCGCGTCCACGCCGAACTGCCGCTGCACCGGGCCGACCGGCCCTCCACCGCCCAGGAGCTGCCATGATCCGCGTACTGCTCGCCGACGACCAGGTGCTGGTCCGGGCCGGCTTCCGCTCGCTGCTGGACGCACAGCCCGACATCGAGGTGGTCGCCGAGGCCGACGACGGCCTCGCCGCCGTTCGGCTGGCCGGTGAACTGCGGCCGGACGTGGTGCTGATGGACATCCGGATGCCCGGGCAGGACGGCCTGGCCGCGACCCGGACGATCACCGGCGATCCGGCGCTGGCCCGGATCAAGGTGGTCGTACTGACCACCTTCGAACTGGACGAGTACGTGTTCGAGGCGCTGCGGGCCGGCGCGGCCGGGTTCCTGGTCAAGGACACCGAGCCGGCCGAACTGGTCCGCGCGGTACGGGCGGTGCACGGCGGCGACGGTCTGCTGTCACCGGGGGTGACCCGCCGGCTGATCTCGGAGTTCGCCGCCCGCTCCAAGGAGCCGGAACGCTCCACCGCCCTGGCCCGGCTGACGGAACGCGAGCGCGAGGTGGTCGCCCTGGTCGGCCTGGGCCTCTCCAACGAGGAGATCGCCGGCCGACTGGTCGTCAGCCCACTCACCGCCAAAACCCACGTCAGCCGCGCCATGGTGAAACTCGGCGCCCGCGACCGCGCCCAACTGGTCGTCCTCGCCTACGAGTCAGGCCTGGTCCGCCCGGGCTGGCTGGGCGGATGACCCAGGTGCAGACCGCGACAAGGCACGTAGACGACGCAGCAGAGTTCCGCTAGCCGCGGCCGTAGCGGTGTTCGGCGCGCCAGAAGAAGACCAGGCCTGTGCCCAGGGACAGCAGGGACCAGAACAGGCCTGCGGACCAGGCGTGCGGGGTGGTCTGGCCGTAGCCGTCGAGGAGTGCGTGGCGGGACAGTTCGATGTAGATGGCGCCGGGGTTGAACTCCAGCATCAGTCGGACCCAGTGCGGGGCGTGCGCCGTCAGCTTGTTGAGGCTGTACATCACGCCGCAGGTGTACATCCACACCCGGAGCACCCAGGGGACCAGCTCGCGCATGTCCCGCAGGACCGCGCCGATCCTGGCCATGACCAGGGCCGCACCGACGTTGAACAGGGTCTGCAGGACCAGGGCGGGCAGGATCTGCAGCCACCGGGTCGACGGGATCTGGCCCACGGCGACCAGGATCCAGGCCACGATGCCCAGCGAGAAGCCCAGGATGATGAGCTGCTGCACCACGGTGGCCAGCGGCAGCAGCGCCCGGGGGAAGGACAGCGCGCGGATCAGCGTCATCCGGTCGGCCACCGACTTGGTGCCGACCGCGAAGGCCTCGCGGGTGTAGCTGAAGACGAACACGCCGATGGAGAGGAAGCCGATGTAGCTCTCGCCGGAACCGGCCTTGCGGTCCAGCATCCAGCCGAACACCAGGTAGTAGACCCCGATGTGGAGCAGCGGCGTCAGCACGTTCCACAGCGGTCCCAGCCGGGCCGAGGAGTAGACGCTGGCGACCCGGGCCCGGGCGTAGGCGAAGGTGAAGTGCCGGTAGGCCACCAGCGAGCGCACATAGGACCAGAACGGGGGCCGCTGCCCGGGGACGGTCAGCCCGTACCGGGCGGCGACCTCGGCGGAGCTCGGCTCGACGAGCCGCTCGGGACGGGCCGGGCCCGCGTCGAGAGTCTGGCTGCTCATATCAGTGCGGCCTCCTGACCGCTGCGGTGTCTACTGCGGTGAGTCCGGTGAGTCCGGTGACCCGGTGCAGGAAGGCCGAGGCGTGCGCCGGGGCGTCGGGGCGCAGCCAGCCGCGGATCTCCTCGCAGGCGGTGATCTCGACCGGGTGGCCCCGCAGGATCCTGGGGAGGGTGTGCAGGATCGTGGACGGGAAGCTGAGCACCGTGCCGCCCACCGGCTCGGTCAGTACCGCCAGTTCCAGTGGCAGCCGGGGCTGGACGATCTCCAGCTCAGCCGCCAGCTCCAGCTGCCGCAGCTTCTCCGGCTCCTCCCGGCGGTGCGCCAGGTAGCGGGAGACGCCGAGCCGGCGGGCCAGCTGGGCCACCCCCTCGACATAGCGCGCGGCGGTGATCAGACCGGTCTCCACCAGCGAGCAGCCGGCCAGGTCCACCAGCGGGAGCACGGTGGGCGGGCCGAACCGTCCGCGCGCCCAGCTGTACTGGTTGGAGCTCGTCGCCGTGCCCGGGGGGAGCTCCAGCGGGCCGCTCATGGCGGTGAAGAGCTCCAACCGGTGCCCCCGGCGCGGCAGCAGCCGGCGGGTGGTCCGGTCGGCGGCGCCGGACGCCCGGGCCGCCCCGCTGCGGTGCCAGCGGACCAGCGGGCGCCCGGCCAGCAGCAGTTCGGACAGCTCCAGGGTCGCCGTGCCGTCGTCGACCAGGACCAGCTCCCTGGCCGGCGACAGCGGCAGCAGCAGCTGCACCAGCCGGGAGAAGGGGTCGCCCAGGATCAGCCGGCGGGCCCCGGCCAGCCGCGGCGCCAGCAGGGCGCAGCAGCCGGCCAGGGCGGCGGCACTGCCGCGCACCTCGTACGCACTCACCCGGAGCCCGGCGGAGCGGGCCAGACCGGACACGGCGGCGAGCTGACGCCGGGTCGGCTCGTCCTGGGGCAGCAGCACGGCGACGGCCACCGGCCCCTCGTCCGCCCCGCGGCGGTCACCGAGAGCCCACTCCAGCACGTTCAGCAGCTGGGCCGGGCTCTCCACCAGCGCGAGCGCGGGTGGGGTCACGACGCGACTGCCGACTCTGCGGTCTGCGGGCCGGTGCTGTCCTCGTTGCCGCGCTGCTGGGGCAGGGCACTGAGGTTGCCCGGCACCCGGCGCAGCTTGGCCATGGCGGCGCGCTCGGCGTCGTAGACCTTCTTGACGCCGTCGCCCAGGGCCGCCTCGACCACGCGGATGTCGCGCACCAGGCGCTCCAGGCCGCCGGGCTCCACCGAGGCGCTCTGGTCCGAGCCCCACATGGCGCGGTCCAGGGTGATGTGCCGCTCGACGAAGACGGCGCCCAGCGCCACCGCGGCGAGGGTGGTCTGCAGGCCGATCTCGTGGCCGGAGTAGCCGATCGGCACGTTGGGGTACTCGCGGCGCAGGGTCTCCAGCATCCGCAGGTTGAGCTGGTCGGTGGGGGCCGGGTAGGTGCTGGTGGTGTGGCACATCAGGATGCGCTCGCTGCCCAGCACCTCGACCGCGTGCCGGATCTGACGGGGCGTCGACATCCCGGTGGAGATGATGATCGTCCGGCCGGTCTCGCGCAGCCGGCGCAGCAGCTCGTCGTCGGTGAGGCTGGCCGAGGCGACCTTGAACGCGGGCTGGTCGAACTGCTCCAGGAAGTCCACGCTGGGGACGTCCCAGGGGGAGGCGAACCAGGCGATACCGCGCTTCTTGCAGTGGGCGTCGATGGCGCGGTACTCGTCCTCGCCGAACTCCACCCGGTGCCGGTAGTCGATGTAGGTCATCCGGCCCCAGGGGGTGTCCCGCTCGATGTCCCACTGGTCGCGCGGGGTGCAGATCTCCGGGGTGCGCTTCTGGAACTTGACCGCGTCGCAGCCGGCGTCGGCGGCGGCGTCGATCAGCGCGAAGGCGTTGTCCAGCTCGCCGTTGTGGTTGATGCCGATCTCGCCGACGACGTAGACGGGCTGTCCGGGGCCGGCCAGCTTGTCGCCGAGGGGGCGCAGCCGGGTGGTGTCCGCGAGCTTGGTCTCGACGGGCTTGGCGTCGGTGCGGTTGGTGATCATGGGTGGAGGAGTTCCTTTCCAAGGAGCCAGGAGGCTATTTCGCGGACTGCGCCGTGGCCGCCGCGACGTTCCGTCACGGTGCGGGCGCGGTCCAGCACTTCTGGTTGGGCGTCGGCGACGGCGGTGGGCCAGCCGACAAGGCTGAAGCAGGACAGGTCGTTCACGTCGTTGCCCAGGTAGAGGACCCTCCTGAGGTCGATCGAATGGGTCTCGGCCCACAGGGCGAGGGCGTGGTCCTTGCGGGCGATGCCCTGCAGGACCGGGACATTGAGCTTGCGGGCCCGGGTCGACACCACCGGGTTGGCCTCGGTGGAGAGGATCAGCACGGTCAGCCCGGCGCGGACCAGCCGGGCCACGCCCAGGCCGTCGCCGCGGTGCACGGCCACGGTCTCCCGGCCGTCCGCGTCGATCCAGACCCGGTCGTCGGTCTGGGTGCCGTCGAAGTCCAGCACCACGGCGTCGATGTCCTCGCGGCCGGGCAGCCGCACCGGGGCGAGCGGCTCGGGGAGCGCCGGTTCGAGGGCGGCCGGGTCGACGAACAGCGGGGCCAGTGCCTGCGCCCGGACCAGGTCGTCCGGTTCGTCGATCTCCAGCACCCGGGCCGGATCGGTGCGCACCAGCGCGACGTTGCCGAAGAAGCGGTGCCCGGCGGCCCGGAAGCCCCTGGCCCGCATCGCGTAGGCGGCGCCGGTCTCCAGCAGGTCCTCGGGGCGGTCCTGCCGTCTGGGCCGGTGGGCGTGGTCGTGGTTGACGCCGTGGCTGGAGGGAGCGCCCCGGCCATCGGTGCGCCAGAGGAAGCCGTGGAACGGCGCGGCGGTCAGCGCCGAGTCGGCGCCGTCGTCCAGCACGGCCGCGACCACGCCGTCGATCTCCTCCGGCGTCAGGAACGGGCTGGTGCACTGGACCAGCACCACCACCTCCGGGTCCAGGCCCTCCCTGCGGGCGAGCTCGTCCAGGACGTGCAGCACCGCGCTCTCGCTGCTGGAGGTG
This sequence comes from Streptacidiphilus jeojiense, assembly GCF_000719095.1. Classification (GTDB taxonomy): domain Bacteria; phylum Actinomycetota; class Actinomycetes; order Streptomycetales; family Streptomycetaceae; genus Streptacidiphilus; species Streptacidiphilus jeojiensis. The sequence goes on from NZ_JOEH01000023.1 coordinate 46,950, forward strand.
TCGCCGGCGATGTCGGCCGGACGCCGGACCACCTCGGCCCCGGCGGCGCCGGCCGCCCGCATGATCCCGGCGTCGTCGGTGGAGACCACCACCCGGGTGGTGCGGCGGGCCCGCAGCGAGGCCTGGACCGCACGGGCCACCAGCGGCTCCCCGCCGACCGGCGCCAGGTTCTTCCCCGGGACGCCCTTGGAGCCGCCGCGGGCGGGGATGACGACCAGGACGTCGGGACGGCCGTCGGGCACGTCGGCGGGACGGTTCTCGGTGGGACGGTTCTCGGCAGGATGGTTCTCGGGCTGGTCAAGGGTCACAGCTGCCCCCAGCGGCGGATGACGGGCGCCACCCGCTGGGCACCCAGCCGGTAGCAGCGGCGGGCGGAACGGCGGACGGTGCGGCGGACGATTCGGGTGAGCGCTCCGGAGCGGGCGTCCGGTGGCGGCGCCTCGACCAGCGGCGCGCCCTTGGGATCCAGGCCGTAGCGGCGCAGCAGCGCCGGCTGGTAGCCGCTGGCGCGCGACTCGGAGTAGTAGGGCACCAGCGAGGGCATCTCGGGGAGGCTGCGGAGCTCGCTGATCCGCTGCTGCAGGGCCAGGTAGGGCTGGTCGGCGATCACCCCGTGCCGCCGCAGCCACTGCTGGTCGGGGACCGGGACGATCCCGGCGTCCAGCTCGTCCCAGGAGGTGAGGCAGCCGGAGCCGATGAAGTAGTGGTTGCCCAGCGGCTCGCGGACGCCGAAGTCGGTGAGCACGGCGGTGGGTATGGAGCGGTGCAGCGACTCCAGCGCGGCCGTGGAGCTGACCGTGACCAGCAGGTCGGTGCGGTCCAGTACGTCGCTCATGTGCCCGTACACCAGGTCGAGGTTGAACGGGGCCGGGATGGTGAGCTCGTGCAGCAGCCGTTGGTAAGGAAAGTCTTCGACATGGGTGGTCTGCTCGCCGGGTAGGCTGCGCAGTTTCACCAGGACGTCGCGGTCCGGGTAGCGCCGGGCGTGCTGGGCGGCGCGCTCCAGCAGTGCCCTCCGGGCCGATCTGCTGCGCGGAGCCGACGGCTGCGCGGCGAAGCACACGGTGAAACGGCGTGAATCCGGGGCAGGCACGTACTGCTCGCCGCCGAGGAACGGCAGGGCGGTCTCCACCACGCTTCCCGGGTCGGCGCCGACCCCCGCCAGCACCTCGCGGAAGCGCTCGGCGTCCGCGGTGGTGTTGGCGAGCACGATGTCGGAGCCGGCCCGCAGCAGCAGTCCGTCGGTGAGCTTCTCGTAGACGACGCCGACATAGCCGGTGATGACGACGGGTCGGCTGGGCAGGGCGGACCAGGCCCGCGCCGTTCCGTGCAGCAGTGCCTGTGCGCCCCCGCCGACCAGGGCGAGGATCAGCACGTCCGCCTCGGCGACCCTGGGGTCGGCGAGGAACTCGGCGACGGTCACCTCGCAGGAGGAGTCGGGGACGACGCCGACTTCGGCCAGCTGCCGTTCGGTGGGCGTGGCCCGACCGTTCAGGAAGTAGGCGTCCAGCGTCGCCTCGGGGGCGATTCTTCGGGCCAGGGCGGCCCCCCACTTCCAGCGGCTGTCCGAGTCGGCCAGTACGGAGACGCGCCGCGGCGGATTGATCATCGGCATGTCCCTGAAGGTATGGATCCATTCTTTATAAACTATTAAGAACGGCTGGCAGGGGCATTTCCGATTCTGTGGATCCGCCTAGAAATGGTTTGAACAGCTGTACAGATCCGTTGAGCCCCCTGTGGACCTCCCGCCGTAACCGGCGGCCGGGACCAGGGTGCAGTTCGTATGCACCCAGGTGCTGACGGAGGCTCGCGGAGCGGTCCGGTGGCCGCTGTGCCGCAGCAGGACGTAGCGGACCTTGCCCTCGGCCACCAGCGAGGCCAACTGCGCGGCGGTGGGCGTGGGGGCCAGGCCGGTGTACCCGCCGACGGCCAGCACGGAGGCGCCCTCGGCGAGGATGTAGGGGGTGGCCTGCTGCCAGCTCTCCACGGCCATCAGGTACTCGGCGCCGTCCCGGTGCGCGGTCAGATAGGCGTAGAGCTCGCGCTGCCTCCTGGTCAGCGTGGAGGAGACGCCGCTGCCGCTGGTGGCCCGCGCTCCGGTGGACTTCAGCGCGGGCGCTCCGACGGTGCCCAGCCAGGAGTGCCCGTAGCGGTGCGAGAGCACGCTGGCCGACCAGGCGGCGGGGCTGACCAGGGTGGCCGCGAGCGCCGCGGCCAGGCCCAGGGCGGCGATCCGGCGGGCCGCCGCCGGCCGCAGCGTCGTCGGACGCAGCCGCTGCCACAGCAGCAGCACGGCCGACAGCAGGCCCAGGGCCAGCGCGGACGGCCAGGCCCAGGGCAGAAAGCCGGGGTACTCCCGGGAGACCGCGAAGGCCCAGGCGAGGCCGGCCGCCACGGTCACGGGCAGCGCCAGCGCGGCCCGTCCGCCGGCCCGGTGGGCGCGCCGCAGCAGCGTGGACCCGGCGCCAGTGAGCGCGGCGAGCGGCGCGGCGACCACCCCCAGGTAGTAGGTGTGGCCGTCGACCGCGCCGGCGCTGAACACCAGCAGGAAGACGCCGGCCAGGCCGCCCCAGAGCAGGTGGCCGGAGCGCTGCCGGTCGGTGCGCGGCCGGCCGCGCCGCCGCCACAGGCCCAGGACGAGACCCGTCAGCGCCGACGGGTAGAGCCAACCGACCTGTGAGCCGAGGGGTTTGACGAACAGTTTGGACCAGCCGGACCGGTCCTGGGACTCGGCCGCGACCCGGTCGGTCCGGTCCGCGGCGCCGGCTCTGGCTCGGTTCGCGGTGCCGGCCGATGTGCCGGTCGCGGTCGAGCCCGCGTCGTGGCCGACGCCGGCGGTGACGCTGCCGGTGCTGGCCGCGTTCACGCCCAGGCCGCCGAACCGGCTGAGGAAGTTGTAGCCCACGACCATGCTGAACACCGAGTTGTCGGTGGTCCCGTCCACGTACGGCCGGTCCGCGGCCGGGGTCAGGCTGACCGCGGTCATCCAGGACAGCGACACCGCGAGTGCCAGTACCCCGGCCGCCGCGGTGTGCAGCAGTCGCCGGCGCAGCCGGGTCGGCGCGCACACCAGGTAGACCAGGCCGAACACCGGCAGCGCCACCCAGGCCTCGATCATCTTCGCCTGGAAGCCGAGACCGATCCAGGCCCCTGCTGCCAGCAGCGGGCGCAGCCGAGCGGTGCTGGCCGCCCGCTGCACCGCGTCCACGGCCAGCAGCAGAAGAAGGGTGAACAGGGCGTCCTCGGTCACGGTACGGAAGAGCCCGGCCACCGTCGGGGTCACCACGAAGGCGGCGGCCGCCACCAGGGCGGCGCCCTCACCGGTCCAGCGCCGTACCGCACGGTGCAGCACCAGCACCGAGAGCACGCCCTCGACCGCCTGGGGCAGCAGCAGGGTCCAGGTGTGGAACCCCAGCAGACGCACCGTCAGGGCCTGTGGCCACAGGTAGCCGGGCAGCTTGTCCAGGGTGACCGAGCTGCTCGGGTCGAAGGAGCCGTAGAAGAACGCCTTCCAGCTCAGCGACATGCTGCGGACGGCATCGGCGTAGAACGCGTGGTACCCGGAGTCGCCGATGTCCCAGCTGTACAGCAGCGCCGCGAGGGCGGCGATCAGCAGGAGCGCGGGGCGGGCGTACCGCGGGCGGACCCGGGGTTCCGGGAGGGCCGGTGCGGCGACGGTTGCAGTGGTGGTCACGGCAGGATGCTGTGGCATTCAGCTGTGAGTTCCAGCTGAATTACATTTCAATGCCATCTCACTCGAAAGGCAAAGGGAGCGAAATCACGGGAAACTCTAAGCTTCCCCGGGTCAATTCATCGCCTATGGTTTCCGGAGCGGTGCCCATGTCGCGCTGCTCACCGACAAAATCCAGGACCGGAACACCGACGGCGAAAAGACTCCCATGCCGATGCCGATTCACCTCCCCGCCGACGACGAAGCGCACCCGCACGACCAGGCTGACCCCGACGAAGGAACGCACCCGCACGACCAGGACGCGCCCTCCGGCCGCGGTCGCGGGCGCCGGGGCAACCGCCGCAAGCGCGCCCGCCGTTCGGTCCGGGTGCTGCGCTGGACCTCCGGGGTGCTGGGAGTCTCGCTGGTGGTCGGTGCGGCCGGGGGCTACGCCTACTACCAGCACCTGAACAAGAACATCCAGCACGGTGCGCTGAACACCAGCACGGTGACGGTGGCCAAGCCCAAGGCCAACGCCGCGGGACAGAAGCCGATCAACATCCTGATCCTGGGCACCGACTCGCGCTCCAGCGCGGCGGACTGCAAGCTCGGCGGCGCCTGCGGCGACACCGGGTACGGCCACGCCGACGTCGAGATGCTGCTGCACGTCTCCGCCGACCGCAGCAACGCCACGGTGCTGAGCATCCCCAGGGACACCAAGGTCTCCATACCCGCCTGCAAGGACTCCACCGGGACCAAGTCGTACGCCGCGAGCTACGACATCATCACCGACAGCATGGAGCACGGCGGGGCCGGCTGCACCGTCGGCACCTGGGAGAAGCTGACCGGCATCAGCATCGACCACTACATCACCGTGGACTTCTCCGGCGTGGTGCAGATGGCCGACGCGGTCGGCGGGGTCCCGGTGTGTACCAAGGAGAACGTCCAGGACACCGACGGGTCGCACCTCAAGCTGAAGGCCGGCACCACCACCATCAAGGGGGTGCAGGCCCTGGAGTGGCTGCGCACCCGGCACGCCTTCGAGGACGGCACCGACATCGGCCGCACCCACGCGCAGCACCTCTACCTCAACTCGCTGATACGCAAGCTGAAGTCAGCCAACACCATAGCCAACCCGCTGAAGGTGGACGCGCTCGCCGAGGCCGCCACCAAGGCGCTCACGGTGAGCAACGAGATCGCCAGCATCTCCAAGCTGGCGGCGCTCGCGGTGGACATCAACAAGGTGCCCACCAAGAACATCACCATGACCACCATGCCGTTCTCCTACATCGCCTCCGACCCGGCGCACGTCCAGCCCACCAGCGAGGCGTACAAGCTCTTCTCGATGATCCGCAACGACACCTCGCTCACCTCGACCAGCACCTCCAAGACGGCGAGTGCGAGTGCCGCCGCCAGCGCCTCCGCCGCGAAGGAGGCCGCGGCGAGCGCCTCCGCCAGTGCGAGTGCCGCCGCGGCCGCGGTGGACAAGTCGAAGGTGGACCTCGCGGTGCGGAACGGCGGCACCGTTGACGGCCGCGGCACGGCGATCACCAAGTACCTGAACGGCAAGGGCTTCAGCAAGGCCACGGTGGACACCACCGACGTCACGGCGACGGCGACCACCCTGACCTACCCCTCGGGTCAGAAGGCCGAGGCCCAGGCCGTCGCGTCGGCGCTGGGACTCCAGTCGGCGGAGCTCAAGGGGTCCAGCACCGCGACCAAGCTCACGTTGGTCATCGGCACTGACTGGAGCACCGGAACCGACTACGCCAAGACCCTGCCCAAGTCCGGCACGGTCCCCAGCACCACGGTCTCCCAGAACGCGGCGGACAGCAGCCAGTGCATGACGGTCAACCCGGCCAAGAACAGCTACGGGAAGTACATCTACATCTGGTAGCGGCAGGTGGGCGGCGGCTTCCGACAGGTGCGCGGTAACGTCACCAGGCAGTACAGCCCTCCCGCCACCCTCCGAGGAGAAGCCGATGACCGCCACCGAGCCGCTGGTCCGCTACCGCGTGGACCGCGCCGTCGCGACCCTCACCCTGGACTCGCCGCACAACCGCAACGCCCTCTCCGGCGCCCTGGTCGCCGAGCTCGAACAGGGGCTCGCCGACGCGGCCAAGGACCCGTCCGTCCGGGCCGTGGTGCTCACCCACACCGGCGGCACCTTCTGCGCCGGGGCCGACCTCTCCGAGGCCACCAACGGCGACCCCACCGCCAACCCGCGTCGCCTGGTGGCCGCGATGCGGGCTGTGGTGGAGCTGCCCAAGCCGGTCCTGGCCCAGGTGGACGGCCATGTCCGGGCCGGCGGCCTGGGCCTGGTCGGCGCCTGCGACCTGGCCGTCGCCGGGCCCAAGGGCACCTTCGCCTTCACCGAGGTGCGCCTCGGACTGGCCCCCGCCGCGATCTCGCTGGCGCTGCTGCCCCGCCTCGACCCGCGCGGCGCGGCCCGCTGGTACCTCACCGGATCGGTCTTCGACTCGGCCGAGGCCCAGCGCATCGGGCTGCTCACCGAGGCCGCCGACGACACCGCGGCGGCGCTGGAGCCGCTGCTGGAGGCGCTGCGGCTGGCCTCCCCGCAGGGCCTGGCCGAGACCAAGCGCCTGGTCACCGCCGACGTCCTGCGCACCTTCGCACGCGACGGCGAGTCCATGGTCGCCCAGTCCGCGCTGCTCTTCGGCTCCGACGAGGCGCGCGAGGGCATGCGCGCCTTCCTGGAGCGGCGGCCTCCCAACTGGGCGGAGTGAGCCCGGCGTTGACCCGACGGGAGGTCGGCACAGCCGCTGCTGCGAGGATGCCGGTCATGACGACGACCGTGCTCTCGACGCTGACCGTGCCCTGGATCCCGCTGCCGCACCGGATGGACGTGGTCCGGACGCCCGCCGTGCCGGAGGGGTACCAGGCCTCCACGGCGTTCGTGCTGGCCCTGGACGCCGACGGACGGACCCTGCTGACCCTGGTGGACCGGCCCGGGCGCGGCTGGGAGGTACCCGGCGGGCACCTGGACCCGGGGGAGTCGCCGTTGCAGGCGGCGGTCCGGGAACTGGCGGAGGAGGCGGGGCTGGTGGTGCTGCCCGAGCAGGTGGAGTTCTTCGGCGGGCAGCAGATCACCATATTCGGGACCCCGCCGGCCGACTACGCGTACCCGGCGCTGGGGTTCATGGCCTTCCACGTGGTCCGGCTGGACCACCGGGGCACGCCGGTCAGCCCCGACCCCGGGTCGGAGTGCGCCGCGGCGGAGTGGGTGGAACGGGACGAGGTGGCCCGGCGCTGCGCGGGGGCGGCCTGGCTCCCGCTGCACGAGTCGCTCTACGGCTGACCGAACCCGCGGGTAACCCCGGGAGGATCAAGCGCGGCCGCTCCGGTTACCGTGTCCGCATGCCGATGCTGATGCCGTCCTTCGCCGAGAAGACCGTCGCTGCCGCGCGAACCCGCGCCCGGCGGGCGGCCACCTCGCTGGTGCACCTGGGCTGGCAGTGGATCCAGGAGGCGGGCTCGGTGAGCGCCGACCGCCCCGGGCGGCTGCGCTTCGGCGCCATCGGGGAGTGCACCCGGCTGACCTTCCCGCTGGGTTCGGTCTTCAACGAGCAGTGGATCCATCTGGGCACCCACTGCATCATCGGTGAGGGCGTCTCGATGTCGGCCGGCTTCCTGCCCGGCCTGGACCTGGGCCCGGAGCCGATCGTGCGGATCGGCAACGGCTGTGTGATCGGCCGGGACAGCCATATCGTCGGCCACCACTCGATCATCTTCGGCGACGACGTCTGGACCGGGCCCGGGGTCTACGTCACCGACGAGAACCACTCCTACGACGACCCCGAGCTGCCGATCGGCAAGCAGTGGCCGCGGAACGAGGCGGTGTCCATCGGTTCCGGCAGCTGGATCGGCACCGGCGCGGTGATCCTGCCGGGGGCGGTGATCGGTCGCAACGTCGTGGTCGCTGCCAACGCGGTGGTGCGGGGGGAGGTGCCGGACCACAGCGTGGTCGCGGGCGCCCCGGCCCGCGTCGTCCGACGCTTCACTCCTGCGGAGGGCTGGCAGCCGCCGATCCGGACGGTGGCCCCCAAGCCGATTCCGGCGGGGATCACCCATGAGGAACTGGTGGCGCTGATCGGCTGGGACCTGCGACTGCCCAAGGAGCCGGGTGCGGCGGATCCGGTGGGGTAGCCGGGTGCGGCTGGGTGCATGGCTGGTCGCGCAGTTCCCCGCGCCCCTAGGGGGGCTGCAACTGGACCACGGTGGGGCAGTTGCACCTACCTAGGGGCGCGGGGAACTGCGCGACCAGCCATGCACCCCGCCGCACCTTGCTATCCCTCGGACACTCCCGCAGCCCGCCGCACCACCAGTGCCGCCACCCCGGCCAACCCGGCCAGCACCGCCACCGAGACCAGCGCCGTCGGCAGACCAACGCCCTGGGCCAGGAAGCCGATGATCGGCGGCCCCAGCACCATCCCGCCGTAGCCGAGCATCGACGCCGTGGCCACGCCCTTGGGCCCGTTCAGGGCCCCCGCGCGGTCGATCGCCAGCGGGAAGATGTTGGCCAGACCCAGTCCGACCAGCAGGAATCCGGCCAGGACCAGCGGCAGCCACGGGCTGAGCGCCGCGACCAGCATCCCGCCGCTGGCCACCGCGGCGCCGGTGACCAGCACCCGGGTCGGGCCGAAGCGCTCCACCAGCCGGGTGCCGCTGAGCCGTCCGGCGGTCATCGCCAGTGAGTACGCGGCGAACCCGCCGGCCGCGACCGAGGCGGTGGCGTGCAGGTCCGCGCTGAGGTGCAGGGTGCCCCAGTCGGCGAGCGCGCCCTCCCCGTAGGCGTCGCAGAGCGCGACCACGCCCAGCAGCAGCACCAGCAGCATCGGACCGCGGACCGCGGCGGACGTGGGCGCGGACTCGGCCGAAGGCTCGGCCGCGGTCGGACCCTCCGGGACGGTGACCCGGTGCCGGACCAGCGGCACCCCCGCCGCGACGGTGACGGCGAGTCCGAAGACGGCCATCAGGCCGAGGTGCCGGGCCGGCGACAGGTGGGTCGCGAGCAGCCCGCCCAGGCTCGCGCCGATCAGGCCGCCGAGGCTGTAGGCGGCGTGGAAGGCGGGCATGACGGGGCGTCGGGCCGCCGCGACCAGGTCGACGGCGGCGCTGTTGATGCCGACGTTCACCGCTCCGTAGCCCGCGCCGAAGAGCAGCAGCACACCGCCGAGCGACCACACCGAGTGCGCCTGAGGGGGCAGCGCGACGGAGGCGCAGAGCACCACGGCGGAGGCGACGGTCACCGGGTGGTTGCCGAAGCGCAGGCAGAGCCGGCCGACCCAGGTCATCACCAGCACCGCGCCGACCGAGACGCAGAGCAGGGCCAGCCCCAACTCCCCGGCGGAGGCGTGCACGGCGGACTTGATGGCGGGGATGCGGACCACCCAGCCCGCGAACAGGAAGCCGTCGAGGGCGAAGAAGGCGGTGAGCGCGATCCGGACCGGCGGCCAGGCGCTGAGCCGTCCGCCACCGGTGTTCCCGGTGGTCCGTGGGGTGTCGGTGGTGCCGGAGGTGCTGGCAGGTGTTTTGTATATTTGCGGCACAAAGTCAGAATAGAAGCGTGCAGCCAACTCACACAAGTCCCGAGCGGGGCCGTGCGGCCCTGGGTCCGGCGCTCGCCCTCGTCCACACCGGGGCGGCGCCGACCCGCTCCGTGCTGACCGGCGAGCTCGGTGTCACCCGGGCCACAGCAGGCGCCGTCACCGCCGAACTGCAGGCGCTGGGGTTGATCACGGTGGACGCCCGCCCGGCCGGCGGCACCCGTGGCCGGCCCTCGCACCGGCTCGCTGTCGATCCGTCAGGACCGGTGGTGCTGGCGGCCCAGATCCACGCCGACGGCTTCTCGATCGCCCTGGCCACCCTCGGCGGAGTGCTCGACACGCCCGAGGACTTCCCGCTTCCGCAGCCGGCGACCCCGGAGCGGGTGCTGCACGCCGTGGTCGCCGAGGCGTCCCGGCGGATCGCCGCCGACCCGCGCCGCTGCGTCGGCCTGGGCCTGGCCGTCCCCACCCCGGTCGCGCTGCCGGAGCGGGTCGCGGTCGCGGCGATGTACCTGGACTGGCCGTCCGGGACCCCGGTGGCCGACCTGCTCCAGCAGGAGACCGCCGCCGCCGGGCTGGACCTGCCGGTGGACGTGGCCAACGACGCCAACCTGGCCGCCCTGGCCGAGCACCGGCACGGCGCCGGACGCGGCTCCCGGCACCTGCTCTATGTCACCTCGGGCCACCGGGGCGTGGGCGGCGCGCTGGTGGTGGAGGGCCGGCTGCACACCGGCAGCGCCGGGCTGGCCCTGGAGGTCGGCCAGGTGCTGGTGGACCCGGGCGGGCGCCGCTGCCCCTGCGGCAGCCGGGGCTGCCTGGACGTCGAGGCCGACCCCAGCGCCCTGCTCGCCGCCGCGGGCCGCGAGGCCGACCCGTCGCGCCCGCTGTTCGAGCAGACGGACGAGATCCTGGCCGAGGCCGCCGCCGGGCGCCCGCGGGCCCGCGCCGCGGTGGAGCATGTCGTCGACCGGCTCGGCCTGGGCATCGCCGGTGTGATCAACATCCTGAACCCGGACCGGGTGGTCCTCGGCGCCTTCCACAACGCGCTGCTGGCGGCCGTCCCGGAGCGGCTGGCCCGGGTGGTGGCCGAGCGTTCCTACTGGGGGCGCTGCGGGCGCATCCCGATCACCGCGGCCGCGCTGGACCGCTCCGAGCTGGCCGGGGCCGCCGAACTCGCCTGGACGCCGCTGCTGGACGACCCGCTGGCGGTGCTCGGGGAGCAGGGCTGAACCCGCCCGCGTACTCCCGGGGGAGCAGGGCGAGTGCCCGCCCCGGCACGACGCCGCGGACCCCCCTTCGGCGCGATTCTCGGTAGTGGGTCGCCGCACCGCGGCGGCCGACGGATCGCAACCGAGGAGCCCGACATGCACACCACCCTGCTGGCGGACGGCTGGAACGGCGGCCCCGGGCCGTGGATCCTGCTGGTCCCGCTGTTCTGGATCACCGCCATCGTCTTCGTCCGCAAGGTCGTCTTCGGCGGCCGCCGGTTCCGCGGCCCGCGCGCCGAATTCGGCGCCGCCTTCGCGCCGCGGCAGGCCCCGGCGCCCTCGCCGATCGACACCCTGAACCGCCGCTACGCGGAGGGCCAGATCGACGAGTTCGAGTACCGGGAGCGCTACGACCTGCTCACCGCCCTGCCCGAGTCGCCCTTCGAGAAGGCGGCCCCCAGGGACGGAGTGTGACCGGCGCACCGCCGGAGGTGCTGCGGGCCGTCGGCGGCCCCCTGGGGGATCCGCCGGACCCGCAGCCTCACCCTCGCGGGCTCAGGCCCGCAACCGGACCGGTTCCCGGCCCCGCTGCTTCCCGCCCTCGGGCATCGACGTGCCGGCGCCCGGTGCACAGGCCGCCAGCGAGCGGGACGGCGGGGTCGGGCCGGTCCAGGCCACCTGCAGCGGGGCGATCCGCAGCGGTGTCGGTGCCGGCGCCTCGGCCGGAACCTCCGCGGGCTGCGGAGCGGTCTCCAGGGCGAACCAGACGACCTTGCCGGCCTCCTCGACCTGGGCGCCCCAGTCCGCGCTGAGCGCGGCGACCAGGGCCAGGCCCCGGCCGTTGATCTCCTCCTCGTCGGGCGCCAGCACCCGGGGCAGGGCCGTGCTCGTGTCGTGGACCTCGCAGCGCAGCAGACCGTCCGCGCCGCAGCTCAGCCGCAGCAGGCACTCCGCGTCGGGGCCGACGTGCCGGTGGACGTTCGCGAGCAGTTCGGTGACACCCAGCAGGCAGAGGTCGACGGCTTCGGCCATCTTCCAGTGGCGCAGATGCGCCATGACGATCCTGCGGACAACCGCGAGGCGCTGGGGTTCCGCTGTGAGCCTCAGTTCGTACTGCTTGTCAGACTCCATCACGCGTCGATTCCTCCTGCTTCGCTGGAGACCGACTCCACGCCCGATGAGACAACCGCGCAGAGTCACCACGTGGCTACATTCCGAGACATGTCCAGAATCACCCCGTTCGATGGCATTCGCAACGCGCGGGCGACCTCGGGTCCATGCTGCACGCTTGTGGGTCGCAGCGTAACTGCCCGGGCACGGTGAGTTGCGGAACATGCGCCGCCGTATGGCATATTCCAAGAAAAATCGGGAATGGCCCCACGGCTACGATGCGCGGGAGCGCCCGGTGGACCGGGAATTCCGGAAAAGAAAGCAGCCGAATGAAGACCGTGGATGTGGACCGGAGCGACGCCGAATACCGGGCCTGGCTGAAGGAGGCCGTACGCAAGGTCCAGGCGGACGCCAACCGATCGGCCGACACCCATCTGCTGCGGTTCCCGCTCCCCGAGGAGTGGGGCATCGACCTGTACCTCAAGGACGAGTCGACCCACCCCACCGGCAGCCTCAAGCACCGGCTGGCCCGCTCGCTGTTCCTCTATGCGCTCTGCAACGGCTGGATCAGGCCCGGGCGGCCGGTGGTGGAGGCGTCCAGCGGCTCCACCGCGGTCTCCGAGGCGTACTTCGCCAAGCTGATCGGCGTCCCCTTCGTGGCGGTGATGCCGCGTACCACCAGCTGCGAGAAGATCAGCCTGATCGAGGCCCAGGGCGGCAGCTGCCACCTGGTCGAGGACACCCGGACCATCTACGAGGTGTCGGCCCGGCTCGCCGAGGAGTCCGGCGGCCACTACATGGACCAGTTCACCTATGCCGAGCGGGCCACCGACTGGCGCGGCAACAACAACATCGCCGAGTCGATCTACGCCCAGCTGCGCCTGGAGCGGTATCCGGTCCCGACCTGGATCGTGGCCACCGCCGGCACCGGCGGCACCTCGGCCACCCTGGCCCGCTACGTCCACTACACCCAGGCCGACACCAGGATCTGCGTGGCCGATCCGGAGAACTCCTGTTTCTTCGACGGCTGGGTGAGCGGTGACTCCTCGGTCTCCTGCGAGAAGGGCTCCAGGATCGAGGGCATCGGACGGCCCAGGATGGAGCCCAGCTTCATCCCCGGGGCGATCGACCGGATGATGAAGGTCCCGGACGCCGCCTCGATCGCCTCGATCCGGGTGCTGGACGGCGCGATGGGCCGCAAGCCGGGCGGGTCCACCGGGACCGGGCTGTGGAGCGCCTTCAAGATCATCTCCGAGATGCTGGCCGCGGGGGAGCGCGGCAGCGTGGTCGGCCTGATCTGTGACCCCGGCGACCGCTACCTGGACAAGTACTACTCGGACGACTGGCTGGCCGAGCAGGCCATCGACATCCGCCCCTACCAGGCGGCGCTCGACGGGTTCCTGGAGAGCGGTGTCTGGAAGGAGTAGCCGGTCCGCGTAGTCGGTCCGGATGCTCGGTCCGGGCGCTCAGTCCGCCCGGACGCCGCAGCGGGCGTCGAGCCGGGCGGCGGCGCGGCGCAGCGAGCGGGCGACGCCCGGCCGGGCCGGCAGCAGGACGGCGCGGACCGCCGGGGCGGCGTCGACGGCGATGGTGAAGCGCAGCTCGGTGCCGCCCCCGGCGGCGGGGGTCAGCAGCCACTCCTCGGCCCAGGCCCGGACGCCGGGGACATTGGTCTCCTCGACCCGGTAGACGAAACGGGCGGGCCCGCCGTCCGACGGCTCCTCCCAGGCGACCACGCTCTCCACGAAGCGGGCACCGCCGCGCAGCGTCACCGCCCGTCCCGCGCCGACGCCGTACGGGGGCGGGCCGGTGTAGCCGGCGGAGCGGACCTCGCGGAACCACAGCGGCCAGGTCGAGGCGTCGTCGGTCAGCTCCGCGAACACCGCGCCGGGCTCGGCCCGCAGCCGCGCGGTGGACACCAGCCGGTTCGGTGCCTCCGCCAGGAACTCCGCCGTGACCGGACGCAGGCGCTTCGCCATGGTCCCCCCATCGCCCAGGAGATAAGGGGAGCAGTCTAGTTGACGCGCCGTCAAAAAAGTCACTCGGGCTGGGACTCGGCCACCAGATCGCCGGCGATGATCACCTCGCGGACCTGCTCGGACACCGCCGAGCGGATCTCCAGCGGCAGCCCGACATCGGTGACCAGGGTGTCCACCTCGGCCAGCGAGGCGAAGGTGGACAGGCCCACGGTGCCCCACTTGGTGTGGTCCGCGACCGCGACCACCCGGCGCGCCGAGGCGACGAAGCTGCGGTTGGTCTCGGCCTCGGCCAGGTTGGGCGTGGACAGGCCGGCCTCCAGCGAGATGCCGTGGCTGCCCAGGAACAGCAGGTCGAAGTGGAGCGAGCGGATCGCCCGGTCGGCGATCGGGCCCACCAGCGAGTCGGAGGGGGTGCGCACCCCGCCGGTCAGCACCACCGTCGCCGCGGTGGCCGGCGCGGCACCGTGCCGCAGCGCGTTCTCGAACACGTCGGCGACCCGGACCGAGTTGGTCACCACGGTCAGCCCCTCGACCTGGAGCAGGTGGTGGGCCAGTGCGAAGGTGGTGGTCCCGCCGGACAGGGCGATGGCACTGCCCGGGACCACCAGCCGGGCGGCCTCCCTGGCGATGTCCTCCTTGGCGGTGAGCTCCAGCGCCGACTTGGCCTCGAAGCCCGGCTCGTGGGTGCTGGCCTCCAGCACCGGCACCGCGCCGCCGTGCACCTTCTCCACCACGCCCTGGCGGGCCAGCGCGTCCAGGTCCCGACGCACCGTCATGTCCGAGACGTTCAGCCGCCGGGTCAGCTCGTTGACCCGGACCCCGCCGCGCCGCCTGACCTCGTCCAGGATGAGAGCGCGCCGCTGCTCCGCCAGGAGATTGCTGTTCTCGGCCACCCGTGCCCCTCACCGATCCAGTGATTTTCCCGCTATCCTCGCACGCCGTCGGCGCCGCAGGCATGCGCATCCGGCTGCGCGGGCAGCACACTTGGCGGGATGCTGCTCGGCAGCGGAAATCGGACGACCCGGGGGCGACCATGACAGACCAGGCACAGCAGGCGCAGGCGCTGCCCGCACAGCGGCGGCAGGCCGCCCCGGGGGAGCCGGCGATCGCCCTGGAACTGCTGGTCCACGGCGTCGGCGGGACCACGCCCGAGGCCATGCTGACCGACCCGCACCTGGTCCAGCTCACCGGCGACACCGTGGCCGGAACCTACCGCCGCTGGAGCGACCGGCACGCCGAGGAGGAGCCGGACCGCTACCGCGGCGGGGCCGTCGAGGAGGCCTACTCCTGGGCCGGCCTGACCTCGGGCAGCTCCATGCGCGCCCTGTGGCTGCTGCTGCTCCCGTTCATGTTCGCCAACCTGGCCCACTGGATGCGGCCGCCGGCCCCGCGCACCGCCCGGGCCCAGGGCCTCTACGACATGGCGGTGCGCCTCTCCGCGGTCAGCCTGACCGTGCTGCTCACCGCCGCCGCCTGCGAGACCGCGCTGGACCTGACCGCCTGGCAGTGCGCCGGCACCGCCGGCTGCGCGGCGCACCACAGCTGGCTGGGTTTCCTCTCCGCCGCCCACGGCGGCTGGTGGAGCCAGCCCGGACGGCGGCTCGCCCTGGCCAGCGCCGTCCCCGGGGGCCTGGTCGCGGTGCTGTGGTGGCTCTCCCACCTGACCTGGACCAGCTACGAGTCCCAGCGCCCGGCCGCGGCCGGGAAGCGCGAGGACCTCGCGCCGATGGAGATGCCAGGCTTCTGGTACGGCATGCGGCTGGTCCGCCGGCTGCGGATGACCCATGTCGCCGCCGGCCTGCTGACCGCCGACCTGGCGCTGCTGCTGCCGGTGCTGGACTACGACCGCTCCACCGGCGGACCGCTGGCCGTCCCCGGCTGGATCCTGCTGGCCCTGCTGGCGCTGCTGGCCGGCGGGGTGGTCACCGCGCTGGTGACCAGCAGCCGCAGCGAGTCCGAGCAGGACGACCGGCCGGACGACCTCGCCATGCGCGCGCTGCACTGGGCCTCGCTGGCCCTGCTCGGGCTCACCGTGCTCTACGCCGCCTGGGCCCGGCACGGCTGGCACTCGGCCGGACGGCTGCCCGGCGCCGCCGGGCTCTTCGCGGTGCTCTGCCTGGTCCAGCTGGCGCTGGTGCTGGTGCTGGTCCTCGCCGTGCGGCTGCTGAAGGGGAAGCAGCAGCCGCTGCCGGAGCAGCGGCAGGACATCACCGTTCCCGGCCCGTTCCGCCCGGTGCCCGACGGCGACGTCCGGTTCGGCGGGCCGGACGGTCCGGCGCTGCGCGGCTTCGCCGGCCCGGCCACCGCGATGCTGGGCGCCGGGCTGGGCAATCTGCTCACCGCCGGCGCCACCGTCTGGGCCGCCCAGTGGCTGATGGGCAAGGGCACCCTGGGCGTCACCGTCCCCGGGCCGCCGCTGCTGCTGGTCTGGCACAGCAGCGGGGTGCCGCTGCTGGCGGTGCTGCTGCTGCCGCTGCTGGCCACCCTGGGGGTCCGGATGGTGCGTCAGAAGGCGGCCCTGAAGGCGCAGGTGAACGCCGCCTACGACGTCGAGGGCGACGCCGCCGCCACCCGCACCACGCAGATCGCCGGGGCGCTCGCCAAGGCCCGGCTCACCGACGCCGGACCGGTGCTGATCGGAACCCTGGCGGCACTGGCCTTCGCCCTGGCCGCGGGCTCGGTGGCGGGGGCGCTGGCGACCGGGCGGACGCCCTCGCTGGCCGCCCACGGCGACCCCACCGTGATCTCCTACGCCGCCACCACGCTGCAGTCCGTGGGCGGCTGGCTGGTCGGCGCGTTCGTGCTGATGCTGGTGGCCGTCGGCCGCGCCGCCTACAAGCAGATCACCACCCGGCGCACGGTCGGGGTGTTCTGGGACATCGGCACCTTCTGGCCGCGGGCCGCGCACCCCTTCGCGCCGCCCTGCTACGCCGAGCGCGCCGTCCCCGACCTGGACTGGCGCATCCGCACCTGGCTGGACGACGACCCGACCCGCCGACTGGTGGTCTCCGGCCACTCCCAGGGCACGGTGCTGGCCGCCGCCGCGGTCTGGCAGCTCGACCCGGAGACCCGGGCCCGGGTCGCCCTGCTCACCTACGGCTGCCCGCTGCACCGGCTCTACAGCCGCTTCTTCCCCGGCTTCACCGGCCCGGAGGACCTGTCCCGGCTGCACGCGGACGCCCCCTACTGGCGCAACCTGTTCCGGATCACCGACCCCATCGGCGGACCGGTCCGGGTGGCCGTCCCCGAGGGGGCGCAGCCGGTGGACGCGCCGCCGTTCGTGGACCCGCTGGTCTTCGACCGGGACCAGCAGCACCCGCTGCCGGTCCCGATCAACGCCCACTCGGACTACCGCGCCGACCCGCGCTTCATCCAGGAACGCGACGCACTGCTGACCCAGCTGTGACCGGCAGGTCCTCCGGCAGCAGCAGCTGCAGCTGCTCCGTGGTCAGCTCGGCGACCTGGGCCAGCCGGACCGCGTGCCGCTCGACCATGGTCTCAAAGACCTGGCGGGCGGTGCGCCCGTTGCCGAAGGAGGGCCCCTTGGGGATGACCGCGTAGTGCTCCAGCAGGGCCTGCGCGGTGTCCTCGGCCAGCTCGTACTCGTGCTCGGTGGCCTGCCTGCGGGTGATCTCCAGCAGCTCCGCCGCCGAGTAGTCGGCGAAGGTGACGGTGCGTGAGAAGCGGGACGCCACGCCGGGGTTGGACGCCAGGAAGCGCTCCATCTCGGCGGTGTAGCCGGCCACGATGACCACCACCTCGTCGCGGTGGTCCTCCATCAGCTTGACCAGGGTGTCGATGGCCTCCCGGCCGAAGTCCCGGCCGCCGTCCTCGGGCGCCAGCGCGTAGGCCTCGTCGATGAACAGCACCCCGCCCAGCGACCGCTGGAACACCTCGGAGGTCCGCAGCGCGGTCGAGCCGACGTGCTCGCCGACCAGGTCCAGCCGGGCCACCTCGACCAGGTGGCCGCGCTGCAGCACCCCCAGCGACGCCAGGATCTCGCCGTAGAGCCGGGCCACCGTGGTCTTGCCGGTGCCGGGGGAGCCGGTGAACACCAGGTGCCGCCGCAGCGACGGGGCCTTCAGCCCGGCCTGCTGGCGGCGCCGCCCCACCGAGATCAGGTCGATCAGGGTGCGCACCTCCTGCTTGACGGTGTCCAGGCCGATCAGCGAGTCCAGCTCGGCCAGCGCCACGTCGGCGGGGCGGCACTCCGGCAGCGGTGCGATCGTCGGGGCGGCGTCCACCAGGGCCTCGCTGCGCGCGGCCGGCACCGCCGGCGCCGCGGCCTCCCAGGCCGAGACGGTGGAGACGGCCCGCACCGGCTCGGTCGGCGGCGCCTTGGCGTCGTCGGAGACGCAGCCCTCGGCGACCGGGCCCGGCTCGGGGAACTCGAAGCCGCCCCGGGCGTTCTGCTCGGCCCGGCAGCGGGTCAGCACCGTGGCGCAGCCGTCGATGACATGGAAGCCGAAGCCCTTGCCGTGGGTGGCGGTGCAGTCCTCGAAGGTGCCCCGGCCGCCGGCCGACACATAGACTGCCGCCTCGGCGCTGCCGCGCACCGAGCACTGCCGCAGCACCGGGTCCGCGCCGCGGGTGGCGATCACCCCGGTGGTCACGTCCGCGATCTCACAGCCCGTCAGCAGGCCGCCGCTGCCGTGGTCGCGGAACCACAGCCCGGTGTTGGCGTCCTGCACCCGGACCTGGTCCAGCCGCACCGTGGCGCCGTCGCGCACCGAGACCGCGGTGTTCCGCACCTGGGTGAAGGAGCACTCCACCACCTCCGCGGCCGATCCCCGGTCCAGCACGAACAGGGCGTCGGGGACGTCGTGCACCCGGCAGTCGGTCAGCGACACCTGGGCGCCGTCGCTGACCCAGACCGCCGGGTAGTCGCCGGTGGAGTCGCGGACCTCGCAGCCCACCGCCCGCACCGAGGTGCCCGGATCCCACACCGACAGGCCGTTGCGGCCGAAGGACCGCAGCGTGGTGCGCTCCAGCAGCAGCTGGGCGCGGCCGCGCAGATCGGCGCCGTTCTCCGGGACCTCCTGGATCCGGCAGTCCGCCAGCTCCAGCCGGGCCTCGCTGTCCAGCACCAGCGCGTTGTCGGTGACCCGCTGCACCGAGCAGTCCGCCAGCCGCCCCAGCGCCCTGTCCTCGGCCTGCACCCCGTTGCCGTTGATCTCGTAGAACTCGCAGCCCACCGCGTCCACCACGCTGCCGTCGCCGGTGAGCACCAGCCCGGCCCCGGCCGTGTGGTGCACCCGGCACCGCTCCAGCCGCACGGTGGCGCCGGACCGGACCACCACACCGGTCTGGCCGGCGGCGACCACCTCGCACTCCTCGAACAGCGCCACCGACTCGTCGGCGACCCGGACCCCGAGACCGCCCGGATTGTCCACGGTGCAGCGCCGCACGGTGGGGCGCGACCCGCCGTAGACCTCGATCCCCACCGAGGACCTGGTCACCACCCGGCAGTCCGTCAGTTCCGCGTCCCCGCCGACCAGTACGGCCGGGGCCGAGCCGTCCTGGCCCTCCAGCACCACCCCCTGCACCGACGCCGCGGCCAGCAGGGTCAGCGCGGTCCCGGTCGGCGGTTCGAACCGCACCGTCCCCGGGCCCTCGGCGGCGCGCACCGTCAGCACCTTGTCGACCACGACGTTCTCCCGGAACACCCCCGGCCCTATGGTGACCGTGTCACCGGCCTCGGCGGCCGCCAGGGCCTCGGACATCGTGGAGTACTCCCCGGAGCGCCTGCGCCACCGGGAAGCCCCGTCCAGCGTCACCCTGACCACGCCTGCTCCCATGGAGATTCGCCGCCCCCCTCGCCCCGACCACGCTACTTGCTCCGGCACCCCGCTGCGCCCCTCTCCCCTCTCAACGACTCAGACAGCAAACGGTCGCTCGGGCTCGGGCACCGGCCCCTCGGCGAGCACCACCACCTCGTCCCCCACCCGGACCACCCCGGTGCCCACCGGGGCCAGCTGCATGCCGAAGCCCAGCGTGCGGCCGAACTTGCGGTGCCTGCCCAGGGCCCGCAGCGGCTCCGGGCCGCGCCGCTCGCCGGTGGCCGGGTCCAGCGTGGTCATCACGCAGCGCCCGCACTGCTGCACCACCTCGAACTCCACCGCGCCGACCCGGATCCGGTGCCAGCCGGTCTCCGCCCAGGCCTCCGCGCCCTCGACCACGAAGTTGCTGCGGAACCGGCCCATCGGCACCGGGGCGCCCTTGACCGGGTCCTCCGGGTGGTCCTGCGCGATCAGCCGGTTCAGCGCGTCCAGCGACGCGGTGCTGGTGACCAGCAGCGGATAGCCGTCCGCCAGGCTGGTGACGACCTCCATCGGCCTGCGCTCGGGACGGTCCTGGTGCACCAGCCGCAGCTCCCGGCCCAGTACCTTGCGCAGCCAGGCGGCCGCCTCGTCCCCTGCGTCCACCAGTTCGAAGCCCAGGCCGAACAGCGACACCGGCAGCAGCGCCCCGTCCGGCTCGGACAGCCGCAGCACCCGGCCGTCCGAGGCCAGTTGCAGCACCCCCGGCTCCGGCAGCGTCGCGGTGATCTGCCCCAGCCTGGGGTCCTCGCGCTGGGAGACCATCCTCCCCGCCGCGTCGACCACCATCCAGCGCCGGTCCCCGGCCGGCCCCCAGGGCTCGATCTCCACCTGCCGCACCGGAACGGGGGCGAAGGATTTCACCGGATGGATCCGAAGATCAGTCAAACGCATGGTCCAACCATAAGCGGAGGCCGGTCAGCCCACGGCTGACCGGCCCCATGACCTGCACGTCCCCCCGGACGGTCAGAACCCCTGGAAGCCGCCGCGCTGCTGCGGGTACTCCTGGTACTGCACCGGGCGCAGCGGGGTGACCGGCGCGACCGGGCGCTGCGGCTGCGCGCCGTACTGCTCCGGGTAGCGCTGCTGCGGCACGGCCTGCTGCGGCATGCCCTGCTGCGGGGCGAACCGCTGCCCGGGGAAGGGCTGCGGCGCGAACGGCTGCGGGGCCGGCGGCTGCGGTGCGTACTGGGGCTGCGCGTACTGCTGCTGCCCGTAGCTGGGGCTGCTCGGCCCGGGGCCCAGGGCGAGCCGCGGCGTCGGCATCGCCGGCTGGGCGGGCTCGTAGCGGAAGCCGGTGTCGTAGGCGGGCGGCAGGGCCGCAGGCACATTGATGGGGGCGATCTGCGGGACGCCCCGCTCAGCCACCAGGCTGTCGTAGATCGGCGTGTCCGAAGCGAAGGACGGAGCGTAGTAGCTGACTCCGTCGTAGGCGCGAGGGGAGGTCATGACGCATACGGTAAGCCCACAATGTGCCTGCTGAGGAGAGTGTCACGGGAGGGATTTCCACGGCCTTCCTCCGCTTCAGCGCGCCCAGCCGGTCGAAAGTATGAAAAAAGGTCAGATCGGACCATCGCTGCGCGGCCAGCTCGTGCGATATCTTCACGGAACGTTAACCGAACGCCCGTTCCTTCGACCGTTTGGCCCGTCGAACGACCGATCCGCCCCCTCTTCACCCGATCCGGTGGGCGCGAAGCGTGACCGTCACTCCCCGGGGTGCCGCGGCGGCTGGTTGTCCCGTCGCTTGAGATAGCGCTCGAACTCCCGGGCGATGGCGTCGCCGGACGCCTCGGGCAGCTCGGCGGTGTCCTTGGCCTCCTCCAACTGCTGCACGTACTCCGCGACTTCGCTGTCCTCCGCGGCCAGCTGGTCCACCCCCAGCTGCCAGGCCCGGGAGTCGTCGGGCAGCTCGCCCAGCGGGATCCGCAGGTCCAGCAGGTCCTCCAGCCGGTTCAGCAGCGCCAGCGTGGCCTTGGGGTTCGGCGGCTGCGCGACGTAGTGCGGCACCGCGGCCCAGAAGGTCACCGCCGGGATGCCCGCGTGCGCGCAGGCCTCCTGCAGCACCCCGACGATCCCGGTGGGCCCCTCGTACTTGCTCTCCTCCAGGTCCAGGCTCTGGGCCAGCTCGGCGTCCGAGGTCACCCCGCTGACCGGCACCGGACGGGTGTGCGGGGTGTCGCCGAGCAGCGCCCCCAGGATCACCACCATCTCCACGCCCAGTTCGTGGGCGAAGCCCAGCAGTTCCTGGCAGAACGACCGCCACCGCATGCTCGGCTCGATCCCGCGGATCAGCACGATGTCCCGGGTCTTGGGCTCGGTCACCCGGACCACCGAGAGCCGGGTGGTGGGCCAGGTGATCCGGCGCACCCCCTCGTCCATCCACACCGTCGGACGGTTCACCTGGAAGTCGTAGTAGTCCTCCGCGTCCAGGGCGGCGAACACCTTCCCGTCCCAGATCTCGTCCAGGTGCGACACCGCCGACGACGCGGCGTCACCGGCGTCGTTCCAGCCCTCGAACGCGGCCACCATGACCGGGTCGATCAGCTCGGGCACGTCCTCGAGCTCGATCATCAGGGCCTCCCTCCACAGACGCCGTTGCACGGCGGGCTCTTGCACGTCTTGATAGGTGCCCCAGCCTACGGCGTGTAACCTCCGGTCCGGTCTGCGACGCGGTTCGCCCGCGTCACGGACCGGTGCCGCGGGCGGTGCCGCTAGGGGTCCAGCCAGTCGCGGTGGTAGGCGGCCCAGTCCGCGTCGGTGGCCGCGAAGTCCACGTACATCGCCACGCCGAACTTGAGCCTCCCGTGGTCCGCCAGCCGCACCCCGCGCAGCGCCGCGCCGACGGTCTCGGCCGAGGCGTGGTGCACCGCATTGTCCTCGTGGTAGGCCGGGAGGCCGATCAGCAGGTCCACCGAACTGGGCACCGACTGCAGCGCCAGCCTGGTCTGCTGCTGGACGTAGCCGGAGAACAGGCTGTGCAGCGGCAGGCCGCTGTCGTAGGCCATCACCGCGACCTGGTCAACCCGGTCGGCCACCTCGGAGAGGTAGCCGGTGGTCCACCACTTGGGGTGGCCGGTCAGGACCGCGCCCAGCAGGTGGATCCCGGGGACCGGCTCGGTCTGCGGGACCGAGACCGACAGCACCGCGTCCCGTTCGGCCGTCAGCACATGGGCCTGCTCCAGCAGGTCGAGGAAGTCCTGGTCGCCCGAGTGCACCGGCTCGAAGTCGATGTGGATGCCGTCGAAGCCCGCGTCCAGCGCCTGCCGGAAGGAGCCGATGATCCGGTCGGTGCGGGTGAGGTCCAGGCCGGGGCCCTCGGAGTCCACCACGTCGCCGAGCCAGGCCTGCACCCTGATCCCGGGCACCGCCTTGTGCATCGCCGCGACCAGCCAGGACGCCTGCGGGTAGAGCGCCGGGTCAAGGGTGCCGTCGTTCCGCAGTGGACCCGTATGGACGAAAAGGTCGTGGACGCCGCCGCCCATCTGCTTGACCAGTGCGCTCACATCGGCCGGCCCCTTGCGCCCGTCGACCCAGGCATGGCCGAGCCACACCGCGTCCCCCTGTCTGGTCCGCGCGCTCGCGCTCGGGTACCCCAGGTCGTTGACCCAGAGTCCGCCGACGGCCCCGAGGACGCACCCGACCAACGCGAGCAGCGCGGTCGTGACGAGTCGGAGGGCCCACACCCTTGCTCCCATGCAAGATCGGACTCATCCCCGCCTCTTACGGTTCCGTTCGAATGCCGGGTGTGTCCGGTCGGCGGATAACGGAAAGGCAATCCGGGGGCGACGGATTATGCTGGCCCCGCGCGTCACCCGCGCCAGTCGACAGCCGTCGCACCCCAGGGAGTAAGAACGATGACCATTCCCCAGCAGTCCCGCGCAGACGACCTGCGAGCAGCGCTCGCCTCCCGGGTGGTGGTGGCCGACGGCGCGATGGGCACCATGCTCCAGGCGCAGGACCCCTCGATGGAGGACTTCCAGGGGCTGGAGGGGTGCAACGAGGTCCTCAACGTGACCCGTCCGGACATCGTGCGGTCGGTGCACGAGGCCTACTTCTCGGTGGGCGTCGACTGCGTGGAGACCAACACCTTCGGGGCGAACTTCTCGGCGCTGGGGGAGTACGACATCGCCGACCGGATCTTCGAACTCTCGGAGGCCGGCGCACGGCTGGCCCGCGAGGTCGCGGACGCCTTCGCCACCGAGGAGCGCCCGCGCTGGGTGATCGGCAGCATCGGCCCCGGGACCAAGCTGCCGACGCTGGGCCACATGCCCTACGCCACGCTCAAGGAGGGCTTCCAGCAGAACGCGGCCGGACTGCTGGCCGGCGGCGCCGACGCGCTGCTGGTGGAGACCAGCCAGGACCTGCTGCAGATCAAGGCAGCGGTGCTGGGCAGCAAGCAGGCCATGCGCGAGGCCGGGCTCGATGTCCCGCTGTTCGTCCAGGTCGCCGTGGAGACCACCGGCACCATGCTGCTGGGCTCGGAGATCGGCGCGGCGCTGACCGCGCTGGAGCCGCTGGGCATCGACACCATCGGCCTGAACTGCTCGACCGGCCCCGCCGAGATGAGCGAGCACCTGCGCTACCTGGCCCGGCACGCCGAGATCAAGCTGTCCTGTATGCCCAACGCCGGCCTGCCGGTGCTGACCAAGGACGGCGCGCACTTCCCGCTGGAGCCGCTGGGCTTCGCGGACGCGCAGGAGGTCTTCGTCCGCGAGTACGGCCTGTCGCTGGTCGGCGGCTGCTGCGGGACCACGCCGGAGCACCTGCGGATGCTGGTGGACCGGGTCCGCGGCCGCGAGATCACCCCGCGGACCCCGCAGCCGGAGCCCTCGGCCGCCTCGCTCTACCAGCCGGTGCCGTTCCGTCAGGACACCTCCTACCTGGCCATCGGTGAGCGCACCAACGCCAACGGTTCCAAGAAGTTCCGCGAGTCGATGCTGGCGGCGGACTGGCAGGCGTGCGTGGAGATCGCCCGCGAGCAGATCCGCGAGGGCGCGCACCTGCTGGACCTCTGCGTCGACTACGTCGGGCGCGATGGCGTCGAGGACATGAAGAAGCTGGCCGGGCTGCTGGCCACCGCCTCGACCCTGCCGATCGTGCTGGACTCCACCGAGCCGCAGGTGCTGGAGGCCGGGCTGCAGATGCTGGGCGGCCGCGCCGTGCTGAACTCGGTGAACTTCGAGGACGGCGACGGCGACGACTCCCGGTACGGGCGGACCGCGGCGCTGGCGCAGGAGTACGGCGCCGCGCTGATCGCGCTGACCATCGACGAGGAGGGCCAGGCGCGGACCGCGGAGACCAAGGTCGCCGTGGCCGAGCGGCTGATCGAGGACCTGGGCCGGCGGTTCGGCATCGACGAGTCGTCGATCCTGGTGGACTGTCTGGCCTTCACCCTGGGCACCGGGCAGGAGGAGTCCCGCCGCGACGGCATCGAGACGATCGAGGCCATCCGGGAGCTGAAGCGGCGTCACCCGGCGGTGCAGACCACGCTGGGGCTGAGCAACATCTCCTTCGGCCTGAACCCGGCGGCGCGGATGGTGCTCAACTCGGTCTTCCTCAACGAGTGCGTCGAGGCCGGCCTGGACTCGGCGATCGTGCACGCGGCGAAGATCCTGCCGATGGCCCGGATCCCGGAGGAGCAGCGCGAGGTCGCCCTGGACCTGGTCTACGACCGGCGCCGGCCGGAGACCGCGGACAGCCCGGCCTACGACCCGCTGCAGCGCTTCCTGGAGCTGTTCGAGGGCGTCAGCGCGGCCTCGGTGCGGGCCGGCAAGGCCGAGGAGCTGGCGGCGCTGCCGCTGGAGGAGCGGCTGCAGCGGCGGATCGTGGACGGCGAGCGCAAGGGCCTGGAAGCCGACCTGGACGAGGCGCTGGGTGTGATGCCGGCCCTGGAGATCGTCAACAAGGTGCTGCTGGAGGGCATGAAGACGGTCGGCGTGCTGTTCGGCTCGGGCCAGATGCAGCTGCCGTTCGTGCTGCAGTCGGCCGAGGTGATGAAGGGCGCGGTGGCCTACCTGGAGCCGCACATGGAGAAGTCCGACGACGAGGGCAAGGGCACCATCGTGCTGGCCACCGTCAAGGGCGACGTCCACGACATCGGCAAGAACCTGGTCGACATCATCCTGACCAACAACGGCTACACCGTGGTCAACCTGGGCATCAAGCAGCCGGTCTCGACCATCCTGGAGGCCGCGCAGGAGCACCGCGCGGACGTGATCGGGATGTCCGGGCTGCTGGTGAAGTCCACGGTGATCATGAAGGAGAACCTGCAGGAGCTGAACCAGCGCGGCATGGCCATGGACTTCCCGGTCATCCTCGGCGGCGCAGCCCTGACCCGGGCCTACGTCGAGCAGGACCTGCACGAGATCTACCAGGGCGAGGTGCGCTACGCCCGGGACGCCTTCGAGGGCCTGCGGCTGATGGACGCGCTGATCGGGGTCAAGCGCGGGGTGCCCGGCGCGGTGCTGCCCGAGCTGAAGCAGCGCCGGCACGCCAAGGTCGAGGTGGAGGAGCCGGAGGAGTCCACCCAGCGCTCGGACGTGGCGCTGGACAACCCGGTGCCGGTGCCGCCGTTCTGGGGCGACCGGATCGTCAAGGGCATCGGCTTCAACGACTACGCCTCCTGGCTGGACGAGGACGCGCTGTTCAAGGGCCAGTGGGGGCTGAAGGCCGCCCGCTCCGGCGGTCCCTCCTACGAGGAGCTGGTGGAGACCGAGGGCCGGCCGCGGCTGCGGATGTGGATGGACCGGCTGCAGACCGAGGGGCTGCTGGAGGCCGCCGTGGTCTACGGCTACTACCCGGCGGTCTCGCAGGGCAACGACCTGGTGGTGCTGGGCGAGGACGGCAAGGAGCGGACCCGGTTCGGCTTCCCGCGGCAGCGCCGCGGGCGCCGGCTCTGCCTGGCCGACTTCTTCCGGCCCGAGGAGTCGGGCGAGAAGGACGTGGTGGCGTTCCAGGTGGTGACCATGGGCAACCGGATCTCCGAGGCCGCCAACGAGCTCTTCGCCGGCGACTCCTACCGGGACTACCTGGAACTGCACGGCCTCTCGGTGCAGCTCGCCGAGGCGCTGGCGGAGTACTGGCACGCCCGGGTCCGCGCCGAGCTGGGCTTCTCCGCGGAGGACCCCAAGGCGATGCGGGACATGTTCGCGCTGAAGTACCGCGGCGCGCGCTTCTCGCTGGGCTACGGCGCCTGCCCCGAGCTGGAGGACCGGGCGAAGATCGCCGAACTGCTCCGGCCGGAGCGGATCGGGGTGGAGCTCTCGGAGGAGTTCCAGCTGCACCCGGAGCAGTCGACCGACGCCATCGTGATCCACCACCCGGAGGCGAAGTACTTCAACGCCCGATAGTGGTGGCTATTGTGTGCTGGTGACCACTTTTGCCGCTTCTGCTGTCCTTGCCCGCCGTCCCAGTGGCCTGCAGGCCGTCCTGCTGGACATGGACGGGACCCTGGTCGACACCGAGGACTTCTGGTGGGAGGCGGAGTCGGAGCTGCTGGCCGAGTACGGCCACACGCTCACCGCGGCGGACCGCGAGGTCGTCGTCGGCGGCCCGATGGGCCGGGTGGTGGACTACCTGCTGGCGGTGAGCGGCGCACCGCTGACGGCCGACCGGCTCGGCGAGATGATCAACGATCGTTTCGTCGAGCTGGTCGGCCGCGGCGTGCCGCTGCGGCCCGGCGCGCGGGAACTGCTGGACGAGCTGGCCGCCGAGGGCATCCCGGCGGCGCTGGTGTCCGCGTCGCACCGGCGGATCATCGACCTGGTGCTGAAGACCCTGGGCCCCGAGCGGTTCGCCTTCACGGTGGCCGGGGACGAGGTCGAGCGCACCAAGCCGTTCCCGGACCCCTATCTGCTGGCCGCCGCGCGGCTGGGCGCCGACCCGGCGCGCTGCGTGGTGGTCGAGGACGCCCCCACCGGGATCCGGGCGGGCGAGGCGGCGGGCTGCCGGGTGGTCGCGGTGCCCTCGGTGACCCCGATCGAGGAGGCTCCGGGGCGGACCGTACTGGCCTCGCTGGAGGAGCTGGACGTCGCTCTGCTGCGGAGCCTGGTCCCGGAACTTGACGGGCAGTCAAGGTAACTAGCTGCTAACGCCAAATCGGACATCTGTGGAGAAGTCCAGGCAATAAATCGACGTGTCCTGGAACCCAGGGTTAGGGCACCGTGCGAGCCGGTGCGGTCGTATGGCACGCTACAGACGATCGAACACCGCGAGACCCGTGCGACACCCCGAGCGGTGGTGTCCCGCTCTGGCGCGCGGACCCCTCACGCCACGCTGCTGCAGCCTGCGGTCGACCTCGTCATGGGGCAGTGGCGCGGTCGTACGACCTCCGGCTCGGCGTCCACAGCGTCGGCCAGGACACGAAGGAAGTCATGTCAGCAGCGAAACGATTTGCGGCGATCGGCTGTGTCGGCCTCCTGACGGCCACCGCCGCCTGCGGCTCCACCTCCTCGTCGAGCAAGGGCGGAGTCAACTCCACCATCACCCTGGGCACGGTCAGCTCCTACACCAGCCTCGACCCGGCCGGCGCCTACGACGCCGGTTCCTGGACGGTGTTCTACAACGTCTACCAGGGCCTGATGACCTATCTGCCGGGGGCCAACACGCCGTCCCCCGACGCCGCGAAGAGCTGCAAGTTCTCGGACTCCTCGTACACGACCTACACCTGCACGCTGCTGCCGGACCTGAAGTTCTCCAACGGGGACCCGCTGGACGCGGCCGCGGTGAAGTTCTCCATCGACCGGGTGCTCAAGATCGGCCAGTTGAAGGGCGACAACGGCTCCGGGGTGAGCGTGCTGCTCGACACCCTCGGCTCGGTGGACACCACCGGCACCGACACCGTCACCTTCCACCTGAAGACCGCCGACGCGACCTTCCCCGACCGCCTGGCCTCGGGCGTGGGCGAGATCGTGGACCCGAAGGTCTACTCCGGGACCAAGCTGCTGGACGGCACCGGCATAGTCGGCTCCGGCATCTACACCATCGCCTCGGTGCAGACCAAGACGGGCAGCGACGGCAAGCCCGTGCCGGCCTCGGTCAAGCTGGTGCTCAACCCGAACTACAAGGGCGCCTACAGCGCCACCAAGAAGCTCAACGCCGGTGCGACGCTGAACTTCTACGACAGCCCGGCCCAGGTGAAGAGCGCCCTCGAGGACGGCTCCATCGACCTCAACGCGGGCAGCGACCTCGCTCCGGCGGACATCGTCGCGCTGCAGGGCGCGCAGCAGCTCGGCAAGGGCATCCAGGTGGTCCAGGGCACCGGCTCCAGCACCCGGATGATGGTGCTCAACGTCGGCATGGCCCCGTTCAACAACCAGGCCGTGCGCCAGGCCGTCGGCAAGCTCATCGACCGCCAGGCCATCGCGGACAAGGTCTACCAGAGCACGGTCACCCCGCTGTACTCGGTCATCCCGCAGGGCATCGGCGACCAGACCCGTCCGTTCGAGCAGGCCCCGTACGGCACCGACCCGCTCAAGGCCGACCAGGTCAAGTCCTCGCTGTCCGGCGTGAAGCTGCCGATCGACTTCACCCTGACCTACGCCGCCAACTCCGCGGCCGGTCCGGCCGAGGCCGCGCAGATCAAGAGCAACCTCGAGGCCAGCGGGATCTTCAAGGTCACCCTGAAGTCCGTGCCCAGCCTGGGCACCCTGATCCCGCTGTGGTCGAGCGGCAAGCTGGTCGCGTCGCTGACCGGCTGGCAGGCGGACTACCCGGACCCGGACGACTTCGTCTCGCCGTTCGTCGGCAAGGACAACACCTTCGGCAACAACTACGCGCCGTCGACGATCATGAACGACCTGCACCCGCTCAGCCTCAAGGAGGCCAACCGGGCGGACCAGACCACCGCGAACACCTTCCAGGAGATCCAGAAGCAGTTCGCCGAGGATGCCGCGTACATCCCGCTGTGGCAGGACAACCAGTACATCGCCACCCAGGCCAACATCACCGGGGTGCCGCTCACCTTGGACATCGCCTCGATCATGCGTTTCTGGATGATCGGCAAGAGCTGACCGAATCCGCGACAGCAACGGCCCCGGGGCCCGGTCGGAACCACTCCGACCGGGCCCCGGGGCCGTTCTCCGCCAGGACGGCTGTCAGCCGTTGCCGGGGCGGACCAGACCGCTCTCGTAGGCGAACACCGCGGCCTGGACCCGGTCCCGCAGCCCCAGCTTGGTCAGCACATGGCCGACATGGGTCTTCACCGTGGTCTCGCTGACGAACAGCTCCCCGGCCACCTCGGCGTTGGACAGGCCGCGGGCCACCAGCTTCAGCACCTCGACCTCGCGCTCGGTCAGCGTCGCCAGCGACTGCGGCGGCGCCTCGTCGCCGGAGGGCAGCCGGCCCGCGTACATGTCCAGCAGCCGCCGGGTCACGCTCGGGGCCAGCATCGCGGCGCCGTCGGCGACCACCCGGATCGCCTGCACCAGCTCCTCGGCAGGGACGTCCTTGAGCAGGAAGCCGCTGGCCCCCGCGCGCAGCGCCTCCACCACGTACTCGTCCAGGTCGAAGGTGGTCAGCACCAGCACCTTGGCCGGGCCGTCGCGGCCGGGGCCGGCGATCCGCCGGGTCGCCTCCACCCCGTCCATCCGCGGCATCCGGATGTCCATCAGCACCACGTCCGGCTGCAGCGCCCGCACCTGGTCCAGCGCCTGCTGACCGTCACCGGCCTCGCCGACCACCGCGATGTCGGCCTCGGCCTCCAGGATCATCCGGAACCCGGTACGCAGCAGCGGCTGGTCGTCGACCAGCAGCACTCGGATCGCCACAACTCGCTCCACTCATCGGTTCCAGCCGTCAGGAATGCGGCACTGGGGTCGTCACGGCCGGGCGTTCGGTACTCGCAACATCCAGTACTGGCAAAGGGTACGGCGGGGGAGTGCCGCCGAACGCCGGGCACAGCGACTGGAAGGAGCACCAGTCGCAGAGCCGGTTCCGGTTGGCGGGCCACTCGCCGGTCTCCAGCGCCCGCTGGATGGCCTGCCACAGCGCCAGCAGCTTGCGCTCCACGGCCCGCAGGTCGGCCGGGTCCGGGTCGTAGGTCACCACCTGGCCGCCGCCGCCCAGGTAGACCAGCTGCAGCCGGCGCGGCACCACCCCGCGCAGCCGCCACAGCACCAGGGCGTAGAACTTCATCTGGAACATGGCCTTGCCCTCGAAGTCGCGGGAGGGGGCCCGGCCGGTCTTGTAGTCCACCACCCGGACCTCGCCGGTCGGCGCGACGTCCACCCGGTCGATGTAGCCGCGCAGCCGCAGCCCGGACTCCAGCTGGGTCTCCACGTAGAGCTCGCGCTCGGCCGGCTCCAGCCGGGTCGGGTCCTCCAGCCGGAACCAGCCGTCCACCAGCTTCTCGGCGTCGGCCAGCCAGCCGGCCAGCTCACTGCCGTCCGCGTCGTCGGGGAAGAGGGTGCCGAGCTCCGGGCGCTTCTCCAGCAGCCGCTCCCACTCGGGCCGCAGCAGCGCCCTGGCGGCCTCCGGGGTGCGCTGCGCGGCCGGGGCGTCGAACAGCCGCTCCAGCACGGCGTGCACCACCGTGCCCCGGGTCGCCGCGGCGCTCGGCGGCTCGGGGACCTTGTCGATCACGCGCAGGCGGTACAGCAGCGGGCAGGTCATGAAGTCCCCCGCCCGCGAGGGCGAGAGGGCCACCGGTGCCACGACGGGGCGGGCGGGGGGTTCGGAGTCGGGCGGGTGCATGTCCGAACCCTATGCGCAGGGACTGACAGCGACGTGACACTGGGTAGAGGTAGAGGTGGGACCGCATGCCGCGCGCGGTTCCGGCGGGTCGACCGCGTAGCGTGGCACAAGCCTCCGCGAGGGCGGACGGATGCTCGACCACGAGGGGGCCGACGTGAGTGACGCCAAGGGCGACCGCCCCAGGGGCGGCCTGCTGATGGGCCGGCCCTTCGGCGTGCCGGTCTACGTGACCCCCACCTGGTTCCTCATCGCCGCCCTGATCACCTGGATCTTCGGCGGACAGATCGACCTGGTGCTGCCGGGCCTGGGCCGGGCCCGCTACCTGGTCGCCCTGTTCTTCGCGGTCGCCTTCTACGCCTCGGTGCTGATCCACGAGCTCGCCCACACCGTGGTCGCGCTGCGGCTGGGGCTGCCGGTGCGCCGGATCCAGCTGCAGTTCTTCGGCGGGGTGTCCGAGATCGAGAAGGAGGCCGAGACCGCCGGACGCGAGTTCTGGCTGGCTTTCGCCGGCCCCCTGCTCTCCCTGGTGCTCGGCGGGGTGTTCCTGCTGGGCCTGCAGGCGGTGCGCACCGACACCGTCCCCGGGGTGCTGCTGGCCGCGCTGATGCTGAGCAACTTCGTGGTGGCCGTCTTCAACCTGCTGCCGGGACTGCCGCTGGACGGCGGCCGGATACTGCGGGCGGCGGTCTGGCGGCTCACCGGCAACCCGATGACCGGGACCGTCGCCGCCGCCTGGGCCGGCCGGGCGCTCGCCGTGCTGGTACTGGTCGGCATGCCAGCCTGGGCCTCCCGCACCGGCGCCTCCGAGAGCACCGCCTCGGTGCTGACCGACGCGGTGCTGGGCGCGGTCCTGGCCGCCATCATCTGGAACGGCGCGGGCAGCAGCGTCCGGGTCGCCCGGCTCCGCGAGCACCTGCCCGAGCTGCGCGCCCGCAGCCTGGCCAGGCCGGCCGTGGCGGTCGCCGCGGACACCCCGCTCGCCGAGGCGCTGCGGCAGCTGGAGCTGGTCGGCGCCCGCGGCCTGGTGATCGTCGACGGGGCCGGCGAACCGGTCGCCCTGGTCCGGGAGAACGCCGTCCGCGGCATCCCGGAGCACCGCCGCCCCTGGACCGCGGCGGGTGCCCTGGCCCGCGCGCTGGAACCGGGCCTGCGGATCCCCGCCGACCTGGTCGGCGAGGAACTGCTGGACCGACTGAGGGCCGACCCGGCCCCGGAGTACCTGGTCGTCGAGGCCGACGGCTCCATGCTGGGCGTGCTGGCCGCGGTCGACGTCGAGCAGGCGTTCGCCCTGGCGATGGCGGGCCGCTCACCGGTCCCCGAACCCTCGAACGCCTGAGCCCTTCGGATGGTCGGCGGCCCCTGTCGGCTCCTCTAGACTGGTCCGCATGTCAGAACCGACCGGCGCCGCCCGCCGCCGCGGGCCCTTCCAGGTCGGGGACCAGGTCCAGCTCACCGACCCCAAGGGACGCCTCCACACCATCACGCTCGAATCCGGCAAGGCGTTCCACACCCACAAGGGCGCCTTCCCGCACGACGAGCTGATCGGAGCCCCCGAGGGCTCCGTGGTGCGCACCACCGGGAACACCCAGTACCTCGCGCTGCGCCCCCTGCTCTCCGACTACGTCCTCTCCATGCCGCGCGGCGCCGCGGTGGTCTACCCCAAGGACGCGGGGCAGATCGTCACCATGGCCGACATCTTCCCCGGCGCCCGCGTCGTGGAGGCCGGCGTCGGCTCCGGCGCGCTCAGCTGCTCGCTGCTGCGCGCGGTGGGCGACAGCGGCTCGCTCTCCTCCTACGAGCGCCGCGACGACTTCGCCGAGATCGCCAGGGGCAACGTCGAACGCTACTTCGGCGGCCCGCACCCGGCCTGGAAGCTCACCCTCGGCGACCTCCAGGACAACCTGGTGGAGACCGAGGTGGACCGCATGGTCCTGGACATGCTCGCCCCCTGGGAGTGCCTGGACGTGGCCGCCAAGGCCCTCGTGCCGGGCGGCGTGATCTGCTGCTACGTGGCCACCACCACGCAGCTGTCGCGCACCGTGGAGGCGCTGCGGGAGCACGGCAACTTCACCGAGCCGCAGTCCTGGGAGTCCATGGTCCGCAACTGGCACGTGGAGGGGTTGGCCGTCCGGCCGGACCACCGCATGATCGGCCACACCGGCTTCCTGCTGACCTCCCGCCGTCTCGCCGACGGCGTCGAGCCCCCGCTGCGACGCCGCCGCCCCGCGAAGGGCGCCTACGGCGAGGTCGAGGCGCCGGTGGCCCCCAAGACGGGCCGCTTCCTCAAAATGGCCGAAGAATCAGCCGACGAGGCAGACGAGTAACCACCGCAGACCTCAGGGGCGCGGGGCTCTGCTGATTGAAAAGCGTGCGCTGCCAACCATGCACCTCCTGCACGGCTGGTCGCGCGCGCAGTCAATCAAGCAGAGCCCCGCGCCCCTGAGGTCGTGCATGGACCCGGTGCGATCGGAAGATCCACGTTGTGGGAGCATTCGCGCGTGGCTGAACACACTCGTTCCACAGCGATCCACTGGGTCGCCACCGCCGCAGCCCTCGGCGGAGTCGTCGCTGCCGCCGTCGCGGTGACCCCTGCCGATGCCGGTACGGTCACCGCGGACGGCCCGCACAGCGTCCCCGCCGCGCAGGCGCCGAACCCCGCAGGGATCGCGCTGCCACTGGACTGTGACGGTCTGCCAGACCGCATCACCCAGCGCTTCAGCGCTGACACCACCGGCCACGGGACCGTCGTCACCGTCGTGGCCGCCCGCTGCGCCGCGCCGAACGGCACCCCGCCCGACGGCCTCTACGTCCTCGGCTTCGGGCCGGACGGCCGCCCCCGGATCACCGCCACGCTGATCAGACCCACCCAGAACCTCACCGTCCGCAGCGCCGGCATCCGCGCCGACGGCAGCATCCACGCCACCGTCGACGGCTACTCCTCCGAGGACGTCCCCCGCTGCTGCGCCGACCTGCACGACACCGACACCTGGACGCTCCGCGACGGCGGCTACGTCCTCACCGCCAGCACCCCGCTCGCCCAGACGTGATCTAGCTCACACGGCGTCAGGCCCGTACACCTCGACCAGGTCCCGGGTGCGGCGCACGTGGATGCAGTCGCCAGGGCACTCCTTGGCCGAATCCACCACGTCCTGAAGCAGCGTCAGCGGCACCGGCACGGTCGCCCCCGGCGCGTCCTGCAGCTCCTGGTCCTCGCCCTTGACGTAGGCCAGCCCGTCGATGTCGAGCTCGAAGACCTCAGGCGCATACTGCACACAGATACCGTCCCCGGTGCAGAGATCCTGGTCGATCCACACCTCAAGTGGCTCGTCCTGCGAGGACATACCGCCCGCCGTTCCTGGTCGCGGGGCCGTGGTCCCGCGGCCCGTTATTCCCGCCATCGGTACAGAGCTGGACCCCTGACCGGTCAACGCGATCGAACTTGACCCGCTCGACAATACAACTGGTCGCTTCCGGGCGTCGCCGAGTGGGTATCCCACTAGCGAGGGGACGTGCGCAAGGGTGAAGATCAGACACACCCCTTCCGAGTTTCTGATCTAGGGGTTGTAACGCATCCCGGCCCGGGTAGGGTCGGGACACGTTCAGCTCCCCCGGAGGAGGTGAGGACCGTGGCAGCCCACGACGATGACTACACCCGCGGCGGCAGGCCCGCACGGGGTTCTGAGGAAGCCCTCAGTCAGGTTTCCTTTCTCGAGCAGGAGATCGCTGTCCTGCGCCGCAAGATCGCAGAATCGCCGCGCCACACGAGGATCCTCGAAGAGCGTGTCGTCGAACTGCAGACCAACCTGGCCGGAGTCACCGCTCAGAACGAGCGGCTCGCCTCCACCCTGAGGGAGGCCCGCGACCAGATCGTGGCCCTCAAGGAGGAGGTGGACCGGCTCGCCCAGCCGCCGGCCGGCTTCGGCACCTTCCTGTCCGCCAACGAGGACGGGACCGCCGACATCTTCACCGGCGGCCGCAAGCTGCGGGTGAACGTCAGCCCCAGCCTGCCCCTGGACGAGCTCACGCGCGGCCAGGAGGTGATGCTCAACGAGGCGCTCAACATCGTCGACGCGATGGAGTTCGAGAGCATCGGCGACATCGTCACCCTCAAGGAGGTCCTCGAGGACGGCGAGCGCGCCCTGGTCACCGGGCACACCGACGAGGAGCGGGTGGTCCGGCTCGCCGAACCGCTGCGCGACGTCAAGCTCAGGCCCGGCGACGCCCTGCTGCTCGAACCGCGCTCCGGCTACGTCTACGAGATCGTGCCCAAGAGCGAGGTCGAGGACCTGGTCCTCGAAGAGGTCCCGGACATCGACTACAAGCAGATCGGCGGCCTCGGCCAGCAGATCGAGATGATCCGCGACGCCGTCGAGCTCCCGTACCTGCACGCCGAGCTCTTCAAGGAGTACGAGCTGCGCCCGCCCAAGGGCGTCCTGCTCTACGGCCCGCCCGGCTGCGGAAAGACCCTGATCGCCAAGGCGGTGGCCAACTCCCTGGCCAAGAAGGTGGCCGAGGTCACCGGACAGCCCCAGGGGAAGAGCTACTTCCTCAACATCAAGGGCCCCGAGCTGCTCAACAAGTACGTCGGCGAGACCGAGCGGCAGATCCGCCTGGTCTTCCAGCGGGCCCGGGAGAAGGCCAGCGAGGGCACCCCGGTCATCGTCTTCTTCGACGAGATGGAGTCGCTGTTCCGCACCCGCGGATCCGGTGTCAGCTCGGACGTGGAGAACACCATCGTCCCGCAGCTGCTCGCCGAGATCGACGGCGTGGAGGGGCTGGAGAACGTCATCGTCATCGGGGCGTCCAACCGCGAGGACATGATCGACCCGGCGATCCTGCGGCCCGGACGGCTCGACGTCAAGATCAAGATCGAGCGCCCGGACGCCGAGGCGGCCAAGGACATCTTCAGCAAGTACCTGAGGAGCTCCCTGCCGCTGCACCCGGACGACGTCAAGGAGCACGGCTCCTCGGTGGACGCCACCGTCGACGCCATGATCCAGGCCGTCGTCGAGCGGATGTACACCGAGACCGAGGAGAACCGCTTCCTGGAGGTCACCTACGCCAACGGTGACAAGGAGGTCCTGTACTTCAAGGACTTCAACTCCGGCGCGATGATCCAGAACATCGTCGACCGGTCGAAGAAGATGGCCATCAAGGACTTCCTCGACCACGGACAGCGCGGTCTGCGCGTCTCCCACCTGCTCGCCGCCTGCGTGGACGAGTTCAAGGAGAACGAGGACCTGCCGAACACCACCAACCCGGACGACTGGGCCCGCATCTCCGGCAAGAAGGGCGAGCGGATCGTGTTCATCCGCACCCTGGTCACCGGGAAGCAGGGCGCCGACTCCGGCCGCTCCATCGACACTGTCGCCAACACCGGGCAGTACCTGTAGGACGAAGGCCGCCTCCGTCCGGCTGCGGGTGAGTATCTCCACCCGTAGCCGGACGGTTCGCGTCCGGACCCTGTTTGAACAACCTCGGTGAGTGATCTCCCGGTTGTCAGTGAGCAGTTCTAGGCTCGGGTTACCGAACCGGGCCGACCGCAGGCGGTGAGTCGTCAGCGGCAGTTCGAAGGAGGGCCGCATGACTGTACGGCGCGTAATGGGAATCGAGACGGAGTACGGGATCTCCGTCCCGGGGCACCCCAACGCCAATGCCATGCTCACCTCGTCGCAGGTGGTCAACGCCTACGCTGCGGCGATGCACCGGGCCCGGCGGGCGCGGTGGGACTTCGAGGAGGAGAACCCGCTGCGCGACGCGCGCGGGTTCGACCTGGCCCGGGACAACGCCGACGCCAGCCAGCTGACCGACGAGGACATCGGCCTGGCCAACATCATCCTCACCAACGGCGCCCGCTTCTACGTGGACCATGCGCACCCCGAGTACAGCTCGCCCGAGGTCACCAACCCGCGCGACGCGGTGCTCTGGGACAAGGCCGGCGAGCGGATCATGGAGGAGGCCGCCAACCGCGCCCTCGCGGTCCCCGGCGCCCACCCGATCCACCTGTACAAGAACAACACCGACAACAAGGGCGCCTCCTACGGCACCCACGAGAACTACCTGATGAAGCGGTCGACCCCGTTCGCCGACATCGTCAGGCACCTCACCCCCTTCTTCGTCTCCCGACAGGTGGTCACCGGCGCGGGCCGGGTCGGCATCAACCAGGACGGCTCGGCCGACGGCTTCCAGATCAGCCAGCGCGCCGACTACTTCGAGGTCGAGGTCGGCCTGGAGACCACGCTCAAACGGCCCATCATCAACACCCGCGACGAGCCGCACGCGGACGCCGAGAAGTACCGCAGGCTGCACGTCATCATCGGCGACGCCAACCTCTCCGAGATCTCCACCTACCTCAAGCTGGGCACCACCGCGCTGGTGCTGTCGATGATCGAGGACGGCTTCATCGGGGTCGACCTGGTGGTCGACCAGCCGGTGCGGACCCTGCACCGGGTCTCCCACGACCCCGACCTCGGCTACCTGCTCTCGCTGCGCAGCGGGCGGAAACTGACGGCGGTACAGCTCCAGATGGAGTACTGCGAGCTGGCCCGCAAGTACGTCGAGGACCGCTTCGGCGCCGACGCGGACGAACAGACCCGGGACATCCTGGACCGCTGGGAGGACGTGCTGGGCCGGCTGGAGCGGGACCCGATGAGCCTGTCCCGGCAGCTGGACTGGATCGCCAAGCGGGAGATCCTGGAGGGCTACCGCCAGCGGGACGGCCTGGACTGGGACAACCCGCGGCTGCACCTGGTGGACCTGCAGTACGCCGACGTGCGGGCCGAGAAGGGCCTCTACAACCGCCTGGTGGACCGCGGGCGGATGGAGCGGCTGCTGGCCGAGCCGGACGTGCTGCGGGCGGCCCACAAGCCGCCGGAGGACACCCGCGCCTACTTCCGCGGCCGCTGCCTGGAGCAGTACGCCGACCATGTGGCCGCCGCCTCCTGGGACTCCGTCATCTTCGACCTCCCGGGCCGTGACTCGCTCCAGCGGGTGCCCACCCTGGAGCCGCTGCGGGGGACCCGCAAGCACGTCAAGGCCCTGCTGGACCGCTGCCGCACGGCCGAGGAGCTGGTCCGGGTGCTCTCCGGGGGATGACCGCGGCGGACCGGATTGAACATCTGTCCGCTTCGGGCGTAACCGGAGGGTGACGGCGGGCTACGAAGGGTGAAGCACCGCGGTATGGGCATCATCGGGACAGCACCAGTCGTTGTAGTGACAGATCGAAAACACGCGGCGGTTGTCACCCCTCGTGTATAGGGTCTGACCAGCAGTACCGGACACGATCGAGCGGGGTGTGAGGGACATGGCGACCAAGGACACCGGCGGTGGGCAGCAGCGGGCGAACCGCTCCTCCGAGGAGGTCGAAGAGACCGAGGTCGAGGCCAACGAGGCCTCCGACCTCAAGGAGCGCAAGGCGAAGCTCGACGACGACGTGGACGCGGTACTCGACGACATCGACGAGATCCTCGAGTCCGACGCCGAGTCGTTCGTACGCTCGTATGTGCAAAAAGGCGGGCAGTGACCTCAAGGACCATGGAATCCAAGGTCTAGAGGGCGCACGCCCATCACGACCGTGCTTCTGTGCGATCTGTCTGACTCCGGGCCCGGAACATGTGGATCACGACCACAAAACGGGTAGGGTCCGAGCCATCCTCTGCTTCAACTGCAATGGCGGACTGGGGCAGTTCAAGGACCGGCCCGACCTGCTCCGCCGTGGGGCCGACTATCTGGAAGGGAACGTGTGGAAGCCAACACTCGTGGCACCGGGCGTCTACCGGCTGCCTTCTTGACGCCGGGTTCGTCGTCCTTCGTCGAATTCCTGGCGGACCATCAGCCCGAGCTGCTCCCGGGCCGCCGGACCCTGCCGGCCGGGCTGCAGCCGCTGGAGGCCCCGCACGGCACCACCATCGTGTCGGTCACCTTCGACGGCGGGGTGATCCTCGCCGGCGACCGCCGGGCCACCATGGGGAACCTGATCGCCCAGCGCGACATCGAGAAGGTCTTCCCCGCGGACGAGTACTCCGCCGTCGGCATCGCCGGCACGGCCGGCCTCGCCGTGGAGATGGTGCGCCTGTTCCAGCTGGAACTGGAGCACTACGAGAAGATCGAGGGCACCCAGCTCTCCCTGGAGGGCAAGGCCAACCGCCTCACCACCATGATCCGCGGCAACCTCGGGATGGCCATGCAGGGCCTGGCCGTGGTGCCTCTCTTCGCCGGCTACGACCTCGACCTCGGCCGGGGCCGGATCTTCAGCTACGACGTCACCGGCGGCCGCTCCGAGGAGGTCGGCTTCGCCGCGACCGGCTCGGGCTCGCTGTTCGCCAAGGGCTCGCTGAAGAAGCTCTACCGCGCCGACCTGACGGCCGAACAGGCCACCACCGCGGTCGTCCAGGCGCTCTACGACGCCGCCGACGACGACTCCGCCACCGGTGGCCCCGACCTGACCCGGGGCATCTTCCCGATCGTCGGCGTCATCACCGAGGACGGCTTCCGCCGCCTCCCCGACGACGAGGTCGGCGCGCTGGCGCGGAGCATCCTGGACCACCGGCTGGAGTTCCCCAACGGCCCGCAGGCCGGGCTGCTCTAGTCCCTCTATCTCCCTACACCACTCACATCGACTCCAGATAGGGGCGACAGCCGGTGTCGACGCCGTTCTACGTCTCACCCCAGCAGGCCATGGCCGACCGCGCCGAGTACGCCCGCAAGGGCATCGCCCGCGGCCGCAGCGTGGTCGTGCTCACCTACGCCGACGGCATCGTCTTCGTGGCGGAGAACACCTCCCGGGCGCTGCACAAGGTCTCCGAGATCTACGACCGCATCGCCTTCGCCGCGGTCGGCCGCTACAACGAGTTCGAGAACCTGCGGATCGGCGGCGTCCGCTACGCCGACCTCCGCGGGTACTCCTACGACCGGGCCGACGTCAACGCCCGCGGCCTGGCCAACGTCTACGCGCAGACCCTGGGCACCATCTTCTCCTCCACCGGCGAGAAGCCGTACGAGGTGGAGCTGATCGTCGCCGAGGTCGGCAAGAGCCCGCACGACGACCAGATCTACCGGCTCACCCCGGACGGCTCGGTCGTCGACGAGCAGCACACCGTCGCGGTCGGCGGAAACTCCGAATCCATCAGCACCTACCTGCAGCAGCGCCACGCCGAGGGGCTGACCCTCCCCGAGGCGCTGAAGCTCGCGGTCGAGAGCCTGGCCAGGGACCCGAACGGCGGCCAGGCCCGCACGCTGACCCAGGATCAGCTGGAGGTCGCGGTCCTGGACCGCAGCCGCTGGCAGCAGCGCAAGTTCAAGCGCCTGGTCGGCGGCCAGCTGGGCCGCCTGCTGGCGGGCGACGAGACCGCCGTCGGCGACGAGGACGACTCCCCAGCGGAACCGCCGGCGGAGGCTGCTGTCGAGGCACCGCCCGAGGAGACGCCGGAGACCCCGGCCGAGGACTGATCCCGTCTCGTTCGCGCCGGAGGGCAGGGCGACCGCGTGCCCTCCGGCTCCTTTCGGTTTCGGACTGTGTCCGAGCGTGCACATTCTGAGTGAGGTACGGCCCGGCAAAGGGGAGACACCATGGACCGCAGAATCTTCGGACTGGAGAACGAGTACGGGGTGACCTGCACCTTCCGTGGCCAGCGCAGGCTGTCCCCGGACGAGGTGGCCCGCTACCTGTTCCGCCGCGTGGTGTCCTGGGGCCGCAGCAGCAACGTCTTCCTGCGCAACGGGGCCCGGCTGTACCTGGACGTCGGCTCGCACCCGGAGTACGCCACGCCGGAGTGCGACGACGTCGCCGAGCTGGTGACCCACGACAAGGCGGGGGAGCGGATCCTCGAGGGCCTGCTGGTGGACGCCGAGCGGCGGCTGCACGAGGAGGGCATCGCCGGCGACGTCTACCTCTTCAAGAACAACACCGACTCGGCCGGGAACTCCTACGGCTGCCATGAGAACTACCTGGTCGGCCGGCACGGCGAGTTCTCCCGGCTGGCCGACATCCTGATCCCGTTCCTGGTGACCCGGCAGCTGATCTGCGGCGCCGGCAAGGTGCTGCAGACCCCGCGCGGCGCGGTCTACTGCGTCAGCCAGCGGGCCGAGCACATCTGGGAGGGCGTGAGCTCGGCGACCACCCGGTCCCGTCCGATCATCAACACCAGGGACGAGCCGCACGCCGATGCCGAGCGCTACCGCCGGCTGCACGTGATCGTCGGCGACTCCAACATGTCGGAGACCACCACCCTGCTGAAGGTGGGCGCGACCGACCTGGTGCTGAAGATGATCGAGGCCGGCACGGTGCTGCGGGACCTCACCCTGGAGAACCCGATCCGGGCCATTCGCGAGGTCAGCCACGACCTCACCGGCTCCCGGCAGGTCCGGCTGGCGAACGGCCGGGAGGCCAGCGCGCTGGACATCCAGGAGGAGTACTTCTCCAAGGCCAGCGCCTTCGCCGACGCCAAGGGCATCCGCACCGGCACCGTGGCCAGGGTGCTGGACCTGTGGGGCCGCACCCTGGAGGCGATCCGGGCCGAGGACTACTCCAAGGTGGACCGGGAGATCGACTGGGTGATGAAGTACCAGCTGATCGAGCGCTACCGGGCCAAGAACGGCATCAGCATGTCGCACCCGCGGGTGGCCCAGATCGACCTCGCCTACCACGACATCCACCGCCGCCGGGGCCTCTACTACCTGCTGCAGAACCGGGGCCAGGCCGAGCGGGTCACCGACGACCTGAAGATCTTCGAGGCCAAGTCCGTCCCCCCGCAGACCACCCGGGCCCGGCTGCGCGGTGACTTCATCCGCCGGGCCCAGGAGCAGCGCCGCGACTTCACCGTCGACTGGGTCCACCTCAAGCTCAACGACCAGGCGCAGCGCACGGTCCTGTGCAAGGACCCGTTCCGCTCCGTGGACGAACGGGTGGAGAAGCTGATCGCCGGTATGTGAGGCCCGTTCGTCGGCTCGCTCGTCAGCTCGTTTGTCATGGCCCCCGTGTCCGTATTGTGACGGCACGGGGGCCTGGTAGTTGTGGTGCGGGTAAGGAGAGGTCGTAGAGTGGCGCGGACGGACCGCTGCTCCATTCCCCCCACCACCCCTAAGGACGATCGTGCGCCGAACCGCCACAGCCGCCGCGCTGCTCCTGGTGCCCGCGTTGCTGCTGACTGCGTGCAGCAGCGGCTCCAAGTCGAAGTCCGCGGACGCGACGACGCCCAAGGCCACGGCCTCCGCTGCGGCCTCCGCCTCCGCCTCGGCGGTCCCGGTGCCGGCAGTGGTGGACACGACCGCCGGGCTGCCGACGGTCGGCGGGACCTTCGGCAAGGACATCACGCTGAAGCTGCCGAGCGGCAAGCCGACCGACAAGTTCGTGGTGCACACGGTCACCCAGGGCACCGGTGCCACGGTGAGCACCAGCAACTTCGCCATCTTCAACTTCACGGTCGAGGACTGGACCACCGGCAAGACCCTGAACACGGCCTACTCCAAGACCGGTGCTCCGGCGGTGCGCAAGCCCACCGACACGATGATCCCGGCGCTGGACAAGGCCGTGGTGGGCCACAAGGTCGGCAGCCGGGTCGTGGTGGTCGCCCCGCCCGGTGCGGCCTCCGCGCAGATGTCCTCCTCCGAGCCGACCGGGGTCTCCGCCAAGGACACCCTGGTGTTCGTGATCGACATCAACCAGGTGGTCGGCGCCAAGGACGACGTGACCGGCACCCAGGTGGCCTCCCCGGCCGGGATGCCGACGGTGGACGCGACCGCGGGCAAGGCCGCGACCTTCACCATCCCGGACGCGGCCAAGAAGCCGTCCAAGCTGGAGACCGGGGTGCTGATCAAGGGCACCGGCGCCAAGGTGCTGAGCGGTCAGACCATCATCGTCCAGTACACCGGGGCGACGCTGGCGGACGGCAAGGTGTTCGACTCGTCCTGGAAGGACAGCGGCGCCATGGCGACGATCATCGGCCAGCAGCAGGTCATCAGCGGCTGGGACCAGGGTCTGGTGGGCCAGACGGTCGGCAGTCGGGTGCTGCTGTCCATCCCGTCCACGCTGGCCTACGGAGCCTCCCCGCCGGCCAACAGCGGAATCGCCGCCAACGCCGACATGGTGTTCGTCGTGGACATCCTGGCCGCCGCGTAGCGCGCCGCCGCGTAACGTACATCCTGAGCCGGGGGGACGACCCCCGGACCGCAACGAGGAGAAGCAACCTTGAGCATCGAGAAGCCGGAGATCGACTTCCCGGGCGGCGAGCCGCCGGCCGAGCTGCAGATCAGGGACATCTGGGTGGGCGACGGCGAGGAGGCCAAGCCCGGCCACAACGTCAGCGTCCACTACGTGGGCGTGTCCTTCAGCACCGGTGAGGAGTTCGACGCCAGCTGGAACCGCGGCTCCGCGTTCAAGTTCCC
Source organism: Streptacidiphilus jeojiense (assembly GCF_000719095.1). GTDB lineage: Bacteria > Actinomycetota > Actinomycetes > Streptomycetales > Streptomycetaceae > Streptacidiphilus > Streptacidiphilus jeojiensis. The sequence continues at coordinate 90,375 of NZ_JOEH01000023.1, forward strand.
GCTGGGCGGCGGCCGGGTCATCAAGGGCTGGGACCAGGGCGTCGTGGGCATGAAGGTCGGCGGCCGGCGCGAGCTGGTCATTCCGGCGCACCTTGCCTACGGCAACCAGAGCCCGACCCCCGCGATCAAGCCGGGCGAGACCCTGATCTTCGTCGTGGACCTGCTGGGCGTCTGAGCCCCTCGGCGCGGCCCCGCTCTACCACAGTCGTGGTGGGGCGGGGCCGCGCTTTTGTGGTCGGGCCCGGTACCGGTACGGTCGTGTGCGCCGGGCATATCTGATGTCCGAGCCCAGGGAAGGGTGTGCGATGCCCATCGCCAAGTCCGAGCGTCTGATGAACCTCGCGCTGTGCCTGATGAACACCAAACGGCCGCTGAGCAAGCGTGAGCTGCGGGACTCCATCGAGGCGTACCGGGAGGCCGCGGACAGCGCCAGCGAGGACTCCTTCAACCGGATGTTCGAGCGGGACAAGGACGACCTGCGCGAGCTGGGCCTGGTCATCGACGTGGACGAGAACGCCCTCGACGGTGAGCTGGGGTATCTCGCCCGGCGCGACCGCAACCGGCTGCCGGAGATCGCCCTGGACGCGGAGGAGGCGGCCGCGCTGAGCCTGGCCGCCGGGGTCTGGACCCAGGCGCGGTTGGCGGGGGCGGCCAGCGGCGCGCTGCACAAGCTGCGCGCCGGGGGCGCGCTGGCCGAGAGCGACGGCGCAGAGGCGCATTCGGCGCTGGAGCCGCGGATCCCGGCCCGGGAGGCCGCCTTCGAACCGCTGCTGGCTGCGGCCCGGGACCGCCGTCCGGTCTCCTTCGCCTACCGCAAGTCCGGGGCGGCCCAGCCCGAGCAGCGCAGCGTCGAGCCCTGGGCGCTGGAGTGCTGGCACGGCCACTGGTACCTGGCCGGCTGGGACCGGGACCGCAAGGACGTCCGGGTGTTCCGGCTGAGCCGGATCACCGGGCGGGTCAAGGCGCGTCATGACGCCTTCCGGGCCGAGGTCCCCGACCACGTCGACGTCCGCCAGCACGTCGCCAGGTTCGCGGGGGAGGGGGCGACCGCCACTGCCCGGATCCGGCTGCGCCGCGGCGCGGCCTTCCCGCTGCGCACCAAGGCCCTGAACGCCGAGCCGGTCGATGCCGACTGGGACGAGCTGGAGATCCCGTTCGGGCACGGCCTGGCCGCCGACCTCACCGAGTTCGGCGCGGACGTGGTCGTGGTCGGCCCGGCCGAACTGCGCTCCGACGTCATCGCCCGCCTGCGCGCGGTGGCCGGCTCCACCGGCGCCGCGGGCATCGAAGCCGCAGTCGCCGTCGCCACCACTGGAGGGTCCGCGCAGTGAGCAACGCCATCGACCAGACCCGTCGGATGCTGTCCCTGGTCACCTACCTCCGCGAGCGCCCCGGTGCCCGGGTCGGCGAGGTGGCCCGGGCCTTCGGCATCACCGAGCGTGAGCTCGTGGGCGACCTCAATGTGCTGCCGATGTGCGGGACCAGCTTCCGCGGCGGCGACCTGCTGGACATCGACACCGACGGCGAGCGGATCTGGTGGCACAACGCCGACGACGTCGCCCAGCCGCTGCGGCTGTCCTCGGACGAGGCCATCTCGCTGCTGGTGGCGGCCCGCGCGGTGGCCGGCCTGCCCGGGCTGCGCGAGCGCGACCGGGCCGCGCTGACCCGCGCGGTGGCCAAGCTGGAGGCCGCGGCGGGGGACGCGGCCGAGGGCAGCGCCCGGGTCGGGGTGACCTTCGAGGCCGAGGGCAGCGTCTTCGCCGACGCCGACCGGGCCATCACCGAGCGTCGCCGGCTGTGGCTGCGCTACTACTCCTCGGGCCGCGGCGAGATGACCGAGCGCGAGGTCGACCCGATCCGCCTGGTCACCGAGGGCCACACCTATCTGGAGGGCTGGTGCCGGCTGTCCGAGGACCGGCGGATGTTCCGGCTGGACCGGATCGCCGACATCAAGGTCCTGGACGTGCCCTCCGACCCGCCGCCGCTGGAGCTGCGCGACCTCTCCGAGGGGCTGGTCCGTCCGGCCGAGGACGATCCGCAGGTGGTCCTGGAGGTGGGCCCGGGCGGCCGCTGGGTCACCGAGTACTACACATACGAAAACGCGATGGAACTTCCCGACGGCGGGCTGAGGATCACCCTGCGCACCCCGGACCCCGCCGGCCTGCTGCGGTTGGCGCTGCGGCTGGGCGCGGACGGCAGGATCACCGAGCCGCCGGACCTGGCCGAGCGGGCCCGCTCCACCGCCGCCGACGCCCTGGCGCGCTACGCCGACACCGGAGCAGCGGGGTGACCGCGGCGGTCAGCCGGTTCCGGGCCTACTGCCCGGAGTGCCGCAGCACGGTCGAGCTGGGCCCGGACGCCTTCCGGCTCTCGCTGGGCCGCACCAGCGAGCGCACCTACTACTCCTTCACCTGTCCGAGCTGTGAGGCGCCGGTGCGCAAACGGGCCGGTGAGCGCATCGTCGAGGCGCTGACCGGCGCCGGAGTGCCGGCCCTGCGACTCCACGTGGTCCGCTGACCGGCCGGCCGCACCGCCGTCCCCGCCCCAGGCCCTAGGATGCAGAGCATGCCCTGGATGATCGTCGCCGCCGTCGGCCTGTGCACCGCAGGACTCCTGGTCCTGGGCTGGTGCGCGCTGCTGGTGCACCGGCAGGTGCAGCTGCTGGCGCGCGAGCTGGACGCGGGGGCGCGCAGGATCGCGGGTGCGGCGGCCGGTCTGGAGCGGGCCGCCGAGCCGGTCGCCCGCCGGGCCGGGGACCTGGTGCCGCACGCGTAGTTCCCGATCCGTACGCTTCCGTTCATACTGTGATCGACCGCGCCGCGTAGGATAAGCACGAGGTCGCCAGACCTCAACTTATGCTCCGGCTCTGGACCTCCCCACAGGTCCACTGCGTATTATCGGCGCAGAGACCACGACGAAGAGGGATTCCCATGCTCGAGAACCGCGGACTTGAAATCATCATCCTGGCGGTCGTCGTGCTGCTGCTCTTCGGAGCCAAGCGGCTGCCCGACTCCGCCCGCGCCCTTGGCAAGTCGCTGCGCATCCTCAAGTCCGAGGTGGGTGCCATGAAGTCGGACGACAAGACCGCCGAGGCGGCCAAGGCCACCACCGCCGAGTCGGTCGTCGTGCCCAAGACCATCCAGGCCGCCCCGGGCGAGGCCGCGACCGCCCGTCCGGTCGCCGACACCGTGCCCGCGCCGGAGCCCACCCCCGCCTCCAAGGCCTGAGCTCGGCCGCACCCCTCTCCATCCACCCATCTCGCAGGGACTGAAGCCGCACGGTGAGCGACACCCAGGGGATTACACGCCGCACCGGCGGACGCCAGAAGCGGCCGAGGGACGACGAAGGCCGGATGCCGCTCACGGACCACCTCCGTGAGCTGCGCAACCGCCTCGCGATCGCGCTGCTGGCGCTGTTCGTGGGTGTCGTGCTGGGATTCGTCGTGCACAACTGGGTCTACAGCCAGCTGACCCACGGCATCTGCAACATCAATACGCTGCACGGCGTCGGGCAGCCGACCAAGGGCTGCCCCAACGGGGTGCTGGTGGCCGACGGCCCGCTGGCGGGTCTGTCGCTCAGCTTCGACATCTCGCTGATGCTCGGCGTGATCCTCTCCAGCCCGGTGTGGTCCTACCAGCTGTGGGCCTTCATCGCCCCCGGCCTGTACAAGAAGGAACGCAAGTACGGGCTCAGCTTCGTCGCGACCGCCGTGCCGCTGTTCCTGGCCGGCGCCTGGATCGCCTGGTGGGTCTTCCCCAAGGCCATGAAGATCCTGCTCAGCCTGGTGCCCGGCGGCATGTCGCAGATGATCCAGGGCGAAGCGTTCCTCACCTTCCTGATCCGGATGATCCTGGTCTTCGGGCTCTCCTTCGAGATCCCGCTGCTGCTGGTCGGCCTGAACTTCGCCGGCATCCTCAGCGCGGCCAAGCTGCGCAGCTGGTGGCGCGGCATCGTCTTCGGCATCTTCGTGTTCTCCGCCGTGGCCACGCCGACCGGTGACCCGCTGACCATGATGGTGCTGGGCGTCCCGATCTGCGTGCTGTTCGTCCTCGCGCTCGCCGTCACCACGCTGCACGACCGGGCCAGGGCGCGCCGCAAGGCGGTCGAGGACCCGGACAGCCTGCTGGACGACAACGTGGCCTCCTCCCTGGACCTGACCCCCTCGGACGTCCGCGCCGAAACGGTCTCCGCCGAGGAGTTCGCGCACGCCGAGCCGATGGTCTACCACCCGGACGAGGAAGAGGCCTCCGTGCCGGCCGCGCGGGGCGAGCGGATGGACGACATCACCTGATCCGGCAGGCCTGATCCGGCTCGAATAAATGGCTGGGTCAAGTGTCAGTTCCTCCGGGTAGCCTCTGGGGGAGATGCAGATCGATGACCACGGTTCGACAGACCAACGCTCAGGCGCCGCAGACGCAGGCACCGCCCATCGCGCTCCCGTGCGCCCGACCCGGGAGGAAGGTGCCGCGATGACCTCCGCCGCTCCTGATGACCACGCAGTGGACGAGTTCGGCCCCTCGGACGAGCTCAGCCCCTCCGAGCGCTACGCCGCCTCCCGGCGCCTGGCCAAGGAGCAGGCCACCGCCCTGTTCGCGTTCCGCGCCCTGTACGACTTCCCGCTGGACGGCTTCCAGATCGAGGCCTGCGAGGCGCTGGAGGCCGGCTCCGGGGTGCTGGTCGCGGCCCCGACCGGGTCCGGGAAGACCATCGTCGGCGAGTTCGCGGTGCACCTGGCGCTGGCCGAGGGCCGCAAGTGCTTCTACACCACGCCGATCAAGGCGCTGTCCAACCAGAAGTACGCGGACCTGGTCAAGCGCTACGGCCCGGACAAGGTCGGCCTGCTCACCGGCGACAACACGGTCAACAGCGAGGCCCCGGTGGTGGTGATGACCACCGAGGTGCTGCGCAACATGCTCTACGCCGGCTCGCAGACCCTGAACGGCCTCGGCTACGTGGTCATGGACGAGGTGCACTACCTGGCCGACCGCTTCCGCGGTGCGGTCTGGGAGGAGGTGATCATCCACCTCCCCGAGTCGGTCACCCTGGTCTCGCTGTCGGCGACGGTCTCCAACGCCGAGGAGTTCGGCGACTGGCTGGACACCGTCCGCGGCGGCACCAAGGTCATCGTCTCCGAGCACCGCCCGGTCCCGCTGTGGCAGCACGTGCTGGCCGGCAACCGGATGTACGACCTGTTCACCACCCGGGTCGCCGAGGAGCGCGCCTCGGGCCGCAAGCGCGACGGCGGCGGCAACCGGGGCGGCGAGGCCGACGTCAACCCGGAGCTGGTCCGGCTGGCCCGGGCCGAGCAGGACCGCCGCTACGGCGGCAAGGACCGCTTCGACAAGCGCGGCCGGGGCCGCAGCATGTCCAACGGCCGTCCGGGCCGGGCCTGGACGCCCAGCCGGGTCGAGGTCATCGACCGGCTGGACTCCGAGGGCCTGCTGCCCGCGATCACCTTCATCTTCAGCCGGGCCGGCTGCGAGGCCGCGGTGCAGCAGTGCCTGCACTCCGGGCTGCGGCTGAACAACGACGCCGAGCGGGCCGAGGTGCGCGCCCTGGTCGAGGCCAGGACCGCCAGCATCCCCAGTGAGGACCTGCACGTCCTCGGCTACTACGAGTGGGTGGACGCGCTGGAGCGCGGGGTCGCCGCGCACCACGCCGGCATGCTGCCGACCTTCAAGGAGGTCGTCGAGGAGCTGTTCCTGCGCGGCCTGGTGAAGGCCGTCTTCGCGACCGAGACGCTGGCGCTGGGCATCAACATGCCGGCCCGCTCGGTGGTGATGGAGAAGCTGGTCAAGTGGAACGGCGAGACCCACGCCGACGTCACCCCCGGCGAGTACACCCAGCTCACCGGGCGCGCCGGGCGGCGCGGCATCGACATCGAGGGCCACGCGGTGGTGCTGTGGCAGCCCAACCTGGACCCCGCCGCGCTGGCCGGGCTGGCCGGGACCCGCACCTATCCGCTGCGCTCCTCCTTCAAGCCGTCCTACAACATGGCGGTCAACCTGGTCTCCCAGTTCGGCCGGCACAAGTCCCGCGAGCTGCTGGAGACCTCCTTCGCGCAGTTCCAGGCGGACCGCTCGGTGGTCGGCATCGCCCGCCAGGTGCAGCGCAACGAGGAGGGCCTGGAGGGCTACCGCGAGGCGGTCAACTGCCACCTGGGGGACTTCGAGGAGTACTCCGGGCTGCGCCGCGCGCTCAAGGACCGGGAGAACGCACTGGCCCGCGAGGGCGCCAACCAGCGCCGGGCCAGCGCCGCCGACTCGCTGGAGAAGCTGAAGCCGGGCGACGTGATCCACGTCCCCACCGGCCGCTTCGCCGGGCTGGCCCTGGTGCTGGACCCCGGCATCCCGCCGGTCAGCAGCAGGCACGGGCACCGGCACGAGCACAGCGAGGGCCCGCGCCCGGTGGTGCTCACCGCCGAGCGCCAGGTCAAGCGGCTGGCGATGATCGACTTTCCGGTGCCGGTGGAGGCCATCGAGCGGGTCAGGATCCCGCGCAGCTTCAACCCGCGCAGCCCGCAGTCCCGGCGCGACCTGGCCTCGGCGCTGCGCACCAAGGCCGGCCACATCGAGCCGGCCCGGGTCCGCAGGGGCCGGGCCGCCGCCGCGGACGACCCGGAGATCGCCCGGCTGCGGACCGCGCTGCGGCAGCACCCCTGCCACGGCTGCGACGAGCGCGAGGATCACGCCCGCTGGGCCGAGCGCTACGAGCGGCTCAAGCGCGACACCATGCAGCTGGAACGCCGGATGCAGTCCCGCACCCACACCATCGCCCGCACCTTCGACCGGGTCTGCGCGCTGCTGACCGACCTCGGCTACCTGCGCGGCGACACGGTCACCGAGGACGGCCGGCGGCTGGCCCGGCTCTACGGCGAGCTGGACCTGCTGGCCTCGGAGTGCCTGCGCGAGGAGGTCTGGGAGGGGCTGACCCCGGCCGAACTGGCGGCCTGCGCCTCGGCGCTGGTGTACGAGTCGCGGCGCGGCGACGACGAGGGCAGCGCCCCCAAGCTCCCGGACGGCGGGGCCCGGGAGGCACTGGGCGAGATGGTGCGGCTCTGGGGCCACCTGGACGCCCTTGAGGAGCAGCACAAGCTCGCCGCCGAGGACAACGTGGGCCAGCGCGAACCCGACCTGGGCTTCGCCTGGACGGCGTTCCGCTGGGCCTCGGGCCATCCGCTGGACGCGGTGCTGCGCGAGGCGGACATGCCGGCCGGCGACTTCGTCCGCTGGACCCGACAGCTGATCGACGTGCTGGGCCAGATCGCCAACGCCGCCCCGGAGGGCGGCACGGTGCGCGCCACCGCGCGCAAGGCGGTGGACGGCATCCGGCGCGGGATCATCGCCTACTCCTCGGTGGGCTGAGCCCCCGACGCCGGTACCGCCGAATCCAGGCCTGTATCCAGGCCTGGATTCGGCGGTAACCAGTTCTTCACGCCCCGGACTCCGCCCGGAAAACCGATGCCCCGACAGTCTTCGCAACAGCACGGCTCGTGATTCTCCGTCAGGAGGGCTCAGATGCCTGCACATTCCGCACCGGCGCTGCCGGTGTCCGCACTGCCGGGGCCGTTCCCGCTCGATCCTGCCGCGATGGCCCTGGTCCTGATCGACATGCAGCGCGACTTCCTCGAACCGGGGGGCTTCGGCGAGTCCCTGGGCAATGACGTCGGCATGCTGCGGCGCACCATCGACCCGCTGCGGGCGGTGCTCGCCGCGACCCGGGCCCTCGGGCTCCCGGTGCTGCACACCAGGGAGGGGCATCTGCCCGACCTGTCCGACTGCCCGCCGAGCAAGCTCAACCGCGGTGCGCCGACCCGGCGCATCGGCGACCCCGGCCCCAACGGCCGCATCCTGGTGCGCGGCGAGTACGGCCACGACATCATCGACGAACTCGCCCCGGTGGACGGGGAGCCGGTGATCGACAAACCGGGGAAGGGCGCCTTCTACGGCACCGACTTCGGCGAGGTCCTGGCCGCCGCGGGCATCACCCAGCTCGTGGTCACCGGGGTGACCACCGAGGTCTGCGTGCACACCACGGTGCGCGAGGCCAACGACCGGGGCTTCGACTGCCTGGTCCTCTCGGACTGCGTCGGCTCCTACTTCCCCGAGTTCCAGCAGGCCGGGCTGGCCATGATCTCCGCCCAGGGCGGCATCTTCGGCTGGACCGCCTCCTCCGCGGACTACCTGGCCGCGCTGGCCCCGCTCGGCGGCGCCGCCGCGGTCAGCCCGGTCGCGATCAGCCCGGCCGCAGCCGCCCGCTGACCGTCCGTCACCCCACGTCCTGCACGGCACCTCTCACCCCACGGAGTCTGCCATGTCCACACTGACCCCTGCCCCGGCGTCCGCGTCGGCAGCCGATCCACCGCCGGCCCTGCGCTGGTGGGTGCCCGGCGACACCAACGCCTTCTTCGGACTGGGCTTCAACGTCCTGGTCAATGTGCTGGTCCTGACCGGCCTGGTCATCGGCGTCGTCAACATCCCCAGCCACAGCGTCTACCACACCATCCTGCCGGCCCTGGGCGTGGAACTGCTGATCGGCAACGTCTACTACACCTACCTGGCGCGCCGGCTGGCCCGCCGGGAGAACCGCACCGACGTGGCGGCGATGCCCTACGGCCCCTCGGTGCCGCACATGTTCATCGTCACCTTCGTGATCATGCTGCCCACCTACCTCGCCACCAAGGACCCGATCCGGGCCTGGGAGGCCGGGCTGGCCTGGGCGTTCGTGATCGGCGTGATCGTCGTCATCGGGGCGTTCGTCGGCCCCTACATCCGCCGCTGGACGCCGCGGGCCGCGCTGCTCGGCACGTTGGCGGGCATCTCGGTCGCCTTCATCTCCATGCGCCCGGCCGGGCAGATGTGGGAGCAGGCCTGGATCGCGCTGCCGGTGCTGATGATCATCCTGATCGGGTTCTTCACCAATCTGCGGCTGCCCGGCAACATGCCGGTCGGACTCGCCGCGCTGCTGGTGGGCACCGCGATCGGCTGGGCCGGCGGCTTCATGCACACCGCCGACGTGTCGCTGGCGGCCAAGGACATCGCCGTCGGCCTGCCGACCTTCCAGTTCCACCTGCTGTTCACCGGCATCAGCCACATCGGGCCGCTGCTGTCCACGGCCATCCCGCTGGGCATCTACAACTTCACCGAGGGCATGACCAACGTGGAGAGCGCCTCGGTCGCCGGGGACAACTACAACCTCCGCTCGGTGCTGCTCGCGGACGGCACCGGCGCCATCGTCGGCGCGGCGCTGGGCTCGCCCTTCCCGCCGGCCGTCTACATCGGCCACCCGGGCTGGAAGGCGGCCGGCGGCCGTACCAGCTACTCGATGGCCAGCGGCATCGTGATCGCGGTGCTCTGCTTCACCGGGATGTTCGGGCTGCTGGGCGCGGTGCTGCCGCTGCCGGCGATCGTGCCGATCCTGCTCTACATCGGCCTGCTGATCGGCGCCCAGGCGTTCCAGGCGGTGCCCAGGGCGCACGCGGCGGCGGTGATGATCGCGATCATCCCCAATGTCGCCTCCTGGGCGCAGGGGCAGATGGCCGACGTGCTGTCGGCGGTCGGCTACCAGAGCGTCGACTTCTCGGCCCACGGGGTGCTGGTCCCGCCGACCGCCACCACGCCCGGCTCGGTCCCGGAGAGCGCGCTGGTCAACTCGGGCGTCATCTACAAGGGCCTGATGGTGCTGGGGGACGGCGCGGTGCTGGCCGGGCTGATCCTGGGCGCCATCGTGGTGTTCCTGATCGACCGGGAGTTCGACAAGGCCGCGATCTACTGCGCGGCAGGGGCCGTGCTGTCCTTCGTCGGGCTGATCCACGGGGCGAAGGTCGGCTGGAACGTCGACGGCCAGGTCGCCCTGGGGTACCTGTTCGCCGCGGTGGTGTGCCTGCTGTTCCACTTCCGCAAGGTGCCGCCGAGGGAACCGGGGCCCGACGAGGCGCTGCTCGCCGAGGAGGGATCCATGACGGCCGGACCCGAGCCCGCGGCGGTCGAGCCGGAGCCCGCGGTGTGAGGGTGCGGCCAGGGGGAGGGGGAGACGGCCGGCGGTCCGCCGCCGGCCGTCACCCCGTCAGTTCCCGGACCGCGGCGGCCAGTTCGCCGGGCTGCTCCAGATGCACCGCGTGGCCGCAGCCGGGCAGCACCCGGAACGGGATCCCGGCTGCGGACCGCAGCGCCTGGGCGGCTCGGTGGCGCGGCGGCGGGGACAGCTCGCCGACCGTGGTGGTCACCAGGGCGGACAACCGCAGCGGAGCGGCGGGTGGTTCGAAGGCCCGGAACATGGCGAAGTCGCGGCGGACCGCGTCCGGATCGGCCGGCGCCATCGACACGTCCCAGGCCGGCCCGTACAGCGCCGAGCCGAACCCGGCCACTCCGTGCGCCGCGTACTCCTCGGCGACCCGGGCCAGCAGGCCGGGGACCAGCGAGCCCACCGCGGGCTCGTGCAGCAGTGCCCCCGCCACCGGTACCCCGGCGGCCAGCAGGGCCAGGCCCAGGGTCGCGCCCCCGCTGACACCCACCACCACCGCGCCGGCGGCGGCGTCGGCGAGGGCGTCCACCTCGGTCCGCAGATCCCCGCTGCAGGCCCGGGTCGGGGCCTGCACCTCGAAGGCCGGACTGCCGTTCTCCAGCAGTTTCCTGACAGTGGACCAGACCCCGGCGGTGGTGGCGGCACCATGGACGAGGAGGATGCGTCGGGACGGCATGCCGGTCAGCCTAGAGCGGGCCGCGGGTGCGGCGGGGCCCGGCGATGCCGCCGTAACAGCGGGGGAACGAACGCGACACAGCAACTCCGGAGGATGGCCGAATGGACCTTGCCGTCAGCGAACCCGAGACGCCCAGCGAGGCCGCCTACCGGCAGTTGCGCGACCGGCTGCTCGCCGGCGGCTTCCCGCTCACCCGCAGACTCGGCGAGGAGCGCCTGGCCGCCATGGTCGGCGTCTCCCGCACCCCGGTGCGGCACGCGCTGATCCGGCTGCACGGCGAGGGGCTGGTCAGCCGGCACCAGGACGGCGGCTACCGCCCGGCGATCCCCGATCCCGAGGACATCACCTGCCTCTACGAGGCCCGCCGGGCCCTGGAGATCGGCGCGATCTGGGCCCCCACCGAAGCCGGCCGCCGGCACGACCGGGCCGCGCTCGGCGAGTTGCGCGAGCACTGGGAGAACCTGCGCAGTGAGCAGCCCCCGGCGGACGCCGGCTTCGTCGCCGTCGACGAGGACTTCCACGTCCGGCTGGCCGCTGCGGCCGGCAACGAGGTCATGGTGGACCTGCTGCGCTCGGTCAACGCCCGGATCCGGGTGATCCGGATCCACGACTTCCTCAGCGACGACCGGATCGAACAGACCATCAGCGAGCACCTGGACATCCTGCGCGCGGTCGCGGCCGACGACCCCTCCACCGCGGAGCGGGTCTTCCGGGCGCACCTGGCCAAGTCCAAGGAGGTCGCCGAGGAACGGGCGCTGCGGGCCATCGCCCGGATGGCGAGGCTCGACTGAAGCCGGCAGGACCTACCCGAGAGGTGCACCCCGGATGACCAGCACCAGCACCACCACGAGCACCACCACCAGCGGCACCAGTACGCGCAGCTTCGGCACGGTCGCCGCCGAGCCCTACCCGTGGCCCTACGACGGGGTGCTGCGCCCCGCCACCACCGCGCTGCTGTGCATCGACTGGCAGACCGACTTCTGCGGCCCCGGCGGCTACGTCGACGCCATGGGCTACGACCTGTCGCTCACCCGCGCCCCGCTCGCCCCCACCGCCAAGGTGCTGGCGGCGGCCCGGGCCGAGGGCTTCACCGTCGTGCACACCCGCGAGGGCCACCGGGCCGACCTCGCCGACTGCCCGCCGAACAAGCTGTGGCGGTCCCGCCGGATCGGCGCCGGGATCGGCGACAGCGGCCCGTGCGGCCGGATCCTGGTGCGCGGCGAGCCGGGTTGGGAGATCGTGCCCGAGGCCGCGCCGCTGCCGGGGGAGCTGATCGTCGACAAGCCCGGCAAGGGCTCCTTCTACGCCACCGACCTGGACCTGCTGCTGCGCACCCGGGGGATCACCCATCTGATCCTCACCGGCATCACCACCGACGTCTGCGTGCACACCACCATGCGCGACGCCAACGACCGCGGCTACGAGTGCCTGCTGCTGACCGACTGCACCGGCGCGACCGACCCGGCCAACCACGAGGCCGCGCTGCGGATGGTGACCATGCAGGGCGGGGTCTTCGGAGCCATCGCCTCCTCCGCGGCGCTGCTGGAGGCACTCGGCGCGACCTGAGCCGACCGTGGTGTCGAGGCCCGCTCCGGAGGATCTCCGGGGCGGGTCTTGTGCTGTCCGCTATCGCGATATAACGTGTTGACGAAAGCAATACCTCGCTACGTATACTCGGTCACGAGTAGTCGTGAACGAGTAGGAATGGCAGCGGACGGTCGGGAGAGCGCCATGGCGAAGCGGAAGATGACCAACCCGCTGGCCCTGGCCGTCCTGGCGACCGTCCGCGAGCAGCCGCGCCATCCGTACGAGATCGCGCAGGTGCTGCGCTCCCGTGGCAAGGAGCACAGCATCAAGATCAACTACGGTTCGCTCTACACCGTGGTGCAGAGCCTGGAACGGCACGGCTTCATCGAGGCGTCCGGCACCGAGCGCGACGGCCGCAGGCCCGAGCGCACCCTGTACCGGATCACCGAGGCCGGCAGCGCCGAGCTGCTGGACTGGCTGGCCGAGCTGGTCACCGACCCGGTCAAGGAGTACCCGCGCTTCGAGTCGGCGCTGTCGCTGATCGGCGTCTTCGCGCCGGACCCGGCGATGGAGCTGCTGCAGCGGCGGGTGGCCGAGCAGGACGCCCGGATCGCGGACCAGCGCGAGGAGTTGGCGGCGGTGCGGGCCTCGGGCGTGCCCAGGATCTTCCTGGTCGAGTCCGAGTACAGCCTGGCCATGCGGGTCGCCGAGAACGAGTGGACCAGGCAGCTGCTCAAGGAGATGGCCGACGGCTCGCTGGAGGGGATGGACGGCTGGCGCCAGTACCACGCCACCGGCGAGGCCCCGCAGGAGTGGCTGGAGCTGGAGGCCGAGCACACCCGGGAGTGACACCAGCAACAGGCAGCAACAGGCAGCAACAGGCACAGAAGGGCCCCGACCGGTGCAGCAACACCGGACGGGGCCGGGAACCTCGGTACCGGCCTGCGAACAGGACTCGGACGCTACGAGGAACACACATTCCCCATCGTAGCCCGCGTCCCCGTCGTGGATCGGTACCCGAACGATCAAACGACCGAAGGGACCACCACCATGACCAGCCCCAACGGCGGCGCGGTGCGGACGGCGGCAACCGTCCCGCACCCCGGCGCCGGTCCGGCAGCGGCGCGACCGCTCGCCATCGAGGCCGTCGACCTCGTCAAGACCTACCAGGTGAAGGGCGGCTCCGAACCGGTCCGGGCCCTGGACGGACTCAGCATCGGCGTCGAGCCCGGCATCGTCTTCGGCCTGCTCGGCCCGAACGGCGCCGGCAAGTCCACCACCGTCAAGATCCTCACCACCCTCGCGGCCGCCGACAGCGGACGCGCCACGGTGGCCGGCCGGGACATCGCCGCCGACCCCGCGCTGGTGCGCCGCGCCATCGGCGTGGTCGCCCAGCGCTCCGGGGCCGACCCGGTCGCCACCGGCCGGGAGAACCTGCTGCTGCAGGGCCGCCTCTACGGGATGCGCGGTGCCGAGCTGGGCCGCCGCGCCGACGAGCTGCTGGACCGATTCGACCTGACCGACGCCGCCAAACGCCAGGTCAAGACCTACTCCGGCGGCATGCAGCGGCGCCTGGACGTGGCCCTGGGCCTGGTCCACCGCCCCGAGGTGCTGTTCCTGGACGAGCCCACCACCGGGCTCGACCCCGAGGCGCGCACCGCCATGTGGGAGGAGATCGGCCGCCTGGCCGGGGACGACGGCCTGACCATCCTGCTCACCACCCACTACCTGGAGGAGGCCGACCGACTGGCGGCCCGGCTGGCCATCGTGGACCGCGGCCGGATCGTCACCGAGGGCACCCCCGACGACCTCAAGGGCGAACTCCACGGCGACGCCGTCCACGCCGAACTGGTGGCGGCCCCGGCCGACGACGCACTCGCCGTCTACGAGGCGCTCGGCCGGGTGCCCGGCATCCGCGAGATCACCGTGGACGGACGGCGGGTCAGCGCCCGTGCCGACGACGGCGCCGCGGCCGTGCCCGCGGTGCTGGCCGCGCTCGACCAGGCGGGCAGTCCGGTGGCCGCGGTCACCGTGGCGCGCCCGTCCCTGGACGACGTCTACCTCCGCTACGCCGGACGCAGCTTCGCCGACGCCGAAGGAGGCTCGCGATGAGCAGCACCACCCTCCCCGCCCCGGCCCCGGCCGGCGCCTGTGCCGCGACCGGCGGCTCCCGGCTGGTCGAAGGCGCCGCGCAGACCTGGTACATGACGCAGCGCCAGTTCATGGCCTTCGCCCGGCAGCCTGCCTACCTGGTGATCACCCTGATCCAGCCGGTGATCTGGCTGTTCCTGTTCGGGGCGCTGTTCCGGAAGGTGGTCGAACTGCCCGGCTTCGGCAGCGGCAGCTACCTCGACTACCTGGTCCCCGGGGTGATCGTGATGAGCGCGGTCTCGGCCAACATGTGGGCCGGGATGGGCACCCTGGAGGAGATCGAGCGGGGCACCCTGAACCGCTTCCTGATCACCCCGGTCCACCGCAGCGCGCTGATGAACGCCAATGTGGTGGCGCAGTCGGTCACCACCGCGATCCAGTCGCTGATCATCATCCTGCTCGGCTGGATCGGCGGCGCCGACTACCCCGGCGGGGTGCTCGGCCTGCTGATCCTGGTCCTGGTCTCCTCGGCGCTGGGCACGATCTTCGGCGCCTTCTCCAACGCCCTGGGCATGCTGGTGCGCCAGCGTGAGTCGATCATCGGCATCAACACCTTTCTGCTGCTGCCGCTGACCTTCCTCTCCTCGGCCTTCATGCCCCCGGCGCTGATGCCGCACTGGATGCAGGTGGTGGCCAGGTTCAATCCGGTCAACTGGGCCCTGGAGACCGGCCGTGCCGCGATGTCGGCGCACCCGCACTGGTGGTCGGTGCTCAGCCACGGCGGCTGGACGCTGCTGCTGGCGGCCTTCGCGGTCTGGCTGTCGCTGCGGACCTTCCGCTCCTACCAGAAGTCCGTCTGACCCGGCGTCACTGCGGCGTCATCCCGGCGTCACTCCGGCGGCTGGTCGCGGTACTCCGCGGCCAGCCGCTTCGGCGCCCGGTCCAGCCAGGCCTCGACGATCAGCTCGCGCAGCTCGGCCGTCCCGATCCGGTCCAGCAGCACCAGGACCGCCGGGAAGCCGTCGAAGTGCGGGATGGTGAAGTAGACCTTCGGATCCCCGCTGATCAGCGCCTGCCGGACGCCGAGGTCCGGCACCCGCGCGGCGACGATCGGGCCCTGCGGCGCCCTGTCGCCCAGCGCCTCGACGTCCGTCCGCCGCAGCGGACGGTCCCAGACGAAGTTCCGGTCCTTGACCCGCCACTGGGCGTTCCCCCGCGAGACCACCTCGCTCGTCCCCGGCAGCGCCAGCGCGATCCGCCGCACATCGTCCCAGGTCGCCATGGATACCGTCCGTTCCCCTCGATCCGCTCGATCCGTCCGCGGTCAGGCCGCCGGGCCGTCCGGGTCCTCCAGCCGGAAGCCGACCTTCAGACCGACCTGGAACTGGCTGACGGCTCCGTCGACGATGCTGCCGCGCACCTGGGTCACCTCGAACCAGTCCAGGCCGCGCAGGGTCTGCGAGGCCCGGCCGACCGCGTTGCGCACGGCGGCGTCGACGCTCTCGGAGGAGGTCCCGACGATCTCGGTGACCCGGTAGGTGTGGTCGGTCATGGCGCACTCCGTTCTGGACGGGAACTGCTGCGGCGTCTGCCCGTCCACCCTGCCGCACCGCCCGGCTCCCCGCACCACGAACGGCTCCCCGGCCCGGCTACTTCGGCCAGCCGGGGGCGGAGCCGGGAGAGGCCGCCAGGGCGACCAGGTAGGCGCGGCAGCGCGGGCGGGCCTGCGCCAGCGCATAGGCCTGGGCGGCGGGCAGACCCTGGTGCTGCGCGGTGCTGCGGGCCGCCGGGAGCAGGGACTGGACGATGTTGTTCTCGCCTCCGGAGAGGCCCATCTCCTGGTAGTCCAGACCCATGTCGCTGCCGGGTGTGAGCAGGTAGCGCACCCAGTAGGCGACCGAATCCGCGCACTCCTCGACCGGATCGACCCCGGTCGCCGTCGCCGTCGCGGTGGGGGACGGAGCGGTGGAGCGGGGCTGCGCCGCGCAGCCGGAGCAGAGCAGCAGCGCGATCGCGATGAGGGAGATCCGGCGCGGGCCCATGGTCCAGTCTCGGCCGCGGCGGCACCGGAGTTCAACCCGCCGCCGGGGGCCCTCCTCCGCCCGGTCCCGACGCGCTGAAGAACGCGCGCAGCCGGCCGGTGGCCTCGGCGCGGGCTCGCTCCGGCCCCGCCACCAGGTCCAGCGCGGCCAGGGCGGAGCCCAGCAGCGGTGCGGCGGTGCTGACCAGGGGCCGGGCGCCGGGCACCGCCGCGGCGAGTCGCCGCTCGATCCGGCCGAGCAGCAGGCGGTGCCGTGCCGCCAGCACGCTGCCGCCGAGGACCACCTCCGGGTCCGGGTGGTGATCCGGGCCGCGGTCCAGGCCGAGGCGCCGCAGCACCGTGACGGCCATGCCGGCGATCTCGTCGGCGAGGCGTTCCACCAGGGCCCGGGCGGTCGGGTCGTCCTGGTCGCAGGCGGCGAACACCGCCGGGCAGAGTTCGCTCAGCCGGATCTCCGGGAGCGCGCCGCTGTGCAGGGCCGCGGTGACCTCGGCGACCGTGGCGGTGCCGAAGTGGCCGGTGACCGCGGTGCGCAGCAGGGTGTGCGGGCCGCGTCCGTCCTCGTCCCTGACGGCGTGCCAGAGCGCGGCGGCGCCCAGGTCCGCGCCGCCGCCCCAGTCGCCGGAGATCGGTCCCAGCGCCGGGAACCCGGTTCTGCGCCCGTCCGGGGCGACGCCGACGCAGTTGATCCCGGTGCCGCAGACCACGGCGACCCCCCAGGGCCGGCCGGCCCCGGCGCGCAGTACGGCGAAGGTGTCGTTGTCGACCACCTGGTCGACCGCCCAGCCGCGGCCGGCGACGGCCCGGTGCAGTGCCTCGACCTCGTGCGGCAGGTCCGCCCCGGCCAGGAAGGCCGCGATGCCGTCGGCGACGACCCGGTCGTCCAGTCCGGCGTCGGCCAGGGCCTTGGAGCGGACCCTCGCCAGCACCGCCATCGCCGCCTCGACGCCGTGTACCTGCGGCCGGAACCCCAGCCCTCTGGCCCTGCCGAGGACCCGGCCGGCGGTGTCGGCCACGGCGACGTCGGTCTTGCTGTTGCCGCCGTCCACCGCCAGCAGCAGGCCGTCGTGATGCTGATGATCCATCAGGCCCACCGCAGGTGCTGCCGGTTGGCGGCGACGAGCTTGCGGGCGAGCTGCTCGGCGGTGTCGATCTGGCCGATCAGGGGGTGGGCCAGCAGGGCGTTGGAGACGCGTTCCACGCCGCCGTGCAGGGCCGCCTCCAGCGCCAGTTCCTCATAGGCCGTCACATGCGCGATCAGCCCGGCGAACAGCGGCTCCACCGGGGCCACCGGCAGCGCCGCGGCACCGTGCACGCCGACCTTGGCCGGCACCTCGATGACCGCGTCGTCGGACAGGAACGGCAGGGTGCCGTTGTTGCGGACGTTGGCGACCCGCACCTCCCCGGTGTCCGCGGTGAGCGCGTGCACCAGCTGCACGGCCGCCTCGGAGTAGTAGGCGCCGCCGCGCTGGTCCAGCAGGGCCGGCTTCTCGTCCAGCGCAGGGTCGGCGTAGAGCTTCAGCAGGTCGCGCTCCATCGCGGCGACCTCCTCCGCGCGCGAGGGCGTGACCAGCTGCTCGGCCAGGACCTCGTCGTGGGCGTAGTAGTAGCGCAGGTAGTAGGAGGGGATCACGCCCAGTCTGCGGACCACGTCCAGGGGCATGTGCAGCCGCGCGGCGAGGGCCGGACCGTGTTCGTCGAGCAGTCGCGGCAGCACGTCCACACCGTCCAGCAGGACGGCGCGCTCCCAGGTCAGGTGGTTGAGGCCGACGTGGTCCAGGGTGATCCGGTCGTGGTCGACACCGAGCCAGTCGGCGAAGGTGCGCTGGAAGCCGATGGCGACGTTGCACAGCCCGACGGCCCGGTGCCCGGCGTCCAGCAGGGCCCGGGTGACGATGCCGACCGGGTTGGCGAAGTCGACGATCCAGGCCTGAGGCGCCCGCTTGGCGACGCGCTCGGCCAGGTCCAGCACGACCGGGACGGTGCGCAGCGCCTTGGCCAGTCCGCCGGCCCCGGTGGTCTCCTGACCGATGCAGCCGCAGGCATGCGGCAGCGTCTCGTCGACGTGCCGGGCGTCCTGGCCGCCGATCCGCAGCTGGAACAGCACGGCGGCGGCGCCGTCGATGCCCGCGTCCGGGTCCGCGCCGGCGGTGACCAGGGCGGGGTGGCCCTGCCGGGCCAGGATGCGGCGGGCCAGCGGGGCGATCACCGCGAGCCGGTCGGGGTCCGGGTCGACCAGCGCGATCTCCTCCACCGGGAAGCCCAACCGGGCGAATCCGTCCACGAGTTCGGGTGTGTAGGTGGATCCCCCGCCGATAACGGTGATCTTCAACCTTTGACTCCTGTCAGGGTGACGCCCTCGATGAAGGCTTTCTGGGCGAAGAAGAAGACGATGATCACGGGTGCCATCGCGATCAGGGTGGCGGCCATGGTCAGGTTCCACTGGACCGCGTGCGAGGTCTTGAAGCTCGCCAGGCCGAGCGCCAGGGTCCAGTGGGCCGGCGTCTCGCCGGTGTAGATCAACGGCCCGTAGTAGTCGTTCCAGGCGTTGAAGAAGGCGAACAGCCCGACCGCGACCACGGCGGGGCGCATCATCGGCAGCACCACCCGGGTGAGCACCCGCAGTTCGCTGCACCCGTCGACCCGGGCCGCGTTCAGGTAGTCCTCGGGGATGGTCAGCAGGAACTGCCGCAGCAGGAAGACCGAGAAGGCGTCGCCGAAGAGCGAGGGGATCACCAGCGGCCAGATGGTGCCGGTCAGGTGCAGCCGGGCCCACATCAGGTACATCGGGATGACCAGGACCTGTGGCGGCAGCATCATCATGGTGATGACCGCCAGGAACGCGGCGTTCCGGCCGCGGAACCGGAAGCGGGCCAGCGCGTAGGCGATCGGGATGCTGGAGAGCAGCATCGCCCCGGTGGCGGCGACCGCGTAGACCACCGTGTTGATCAGCCAGGTGCCGAACGGTGCGGTGCGGAACACCGTGGTGTAGTTGGACCACTGCCAGTGCCGGGGCCACAGGTCTGAGCTGAGCGACTGCTGGTCGGTCATCACCGAGGTCAGCATGACGAACACGATCGGGCCGACGAAGGCGCAGGCCAGGCCGACCGCGACGGCGTGGTCGGCGACCCAGACCAGGGCCCTGCGGCGGCGGGCCCGGCTGCGGGCGGCCCGGTGCGGCGAGGCGCTGCGCGCCGCCCGGGCGGAGGCCGGTGCGTAGCTGGTCATAGCGGCGTCTCCTGGGTCTCCTGGGGGTTGAATCCGGACGCCCGGCGCAGCAGTACCAGGGTGAAGGCCATCGAGACCAGGAACAGCACCACGGCCAGGGCGCAGGCGTAGCCGGCGTGGAACTGGTTGAAGCCGGAGGTGTAGAGCTCCTCGGGGAAGGTCATCGTGGAGCCGTTGGGGTAGCCGGGCGCCGCCTGGATGTTGCCGTTGGCGACCTGGGCGGCGACCATCGCCTGGGTGAAGTACTGCAGTCCGGCGATGACGCCGGTGACGGTGGCGAACAGCACCACCGGGGAGATGGCCGGCAGGGTGACGTAACGGAACCGCTGCCAGGGGTTGGCCCCGTCCAGTTCGGCCGCCTCGTACTGCTCGGCCGGGACGTCCAGCAGGGCCGCCAGGAAGATGACCATCACCGTGCCGCTGCCCCAGAGCGCGAGCAGCGTCAGCGCCGGCTTGGACCAGGACGGCGAATCGAACCAGAGCGGCCCGTGGATGCCGACCAGCCCCAGCAGTTGGTTCACCGGCCCGGAGGACGGGTTGAACATGCAGACGAAGGCGACCGTGGCGGCCACCGGCGGAGCCAGCGCCGGCAGGTAGAACAGGGTGCGGAAGAGGCCGGCTCCGGCCTTGAGCCGCGCGGTGACCATGGCCACGCCCAGGGCGAAGAGGACCTGCGCCGGGACCATGATGACGACCAGCCAGCCGGTGTTCCTGACGGCCTGCCAGATCTGCGGGTCGGAGTCGAGCATGAAGCGGTAGTTGCGCAGGCCGACGAACTGGGCCGGGGAGATCATGTTGGAGTTGGTGAAGGACAGCCAGACCGTCATGACCAGGGGGTAGACCAGGAAGACGGCGAAGCCGACCAGTCCGGGGGCGAGGAAGAGCAGGACGCGGAGCCGGTTGCGCCGGTGCCTGGCACGCAGGGCGGGGGCGGGCGCGGCGTCCGGGGCGCCCGCGCTGCGGGTGCCGGTCGCGGTGAGGGTGCTCACGGGGGCCGCCGTCTCACTGTCCGAGTTTCAGCGCGGCGTCGTTCTGCCGGTCCACGGCCTTCAGCCCGGCCTGCAGGTCCGGGATCTGGCCGGACTGCCACTTGTTGGCGAACAGGCCGTAGTTGGTGAGGTAGGCCCCGCCGTCGGCGCTGGCCGGGGTGGTGGAGGTGTGCGGGTTCTTGAAGACGTCCAGGAAGGTGGCGAACTTCGGGTCCTGGGCCAGCGTCAGCGAGGGCGAGTCCAGCGCCGGGAGGGTGGTGGGTACGTTGCCGATGGCGTCGGCCAGCGTGGTCACCGCTTCGGTGTCGGTGGTGAGGAACTTGACCAGCTTCCAGGCGGCGTCGGGGTGCTTGGAGCCGCGCGGGATGCCGATGACGTTGCCGCCGACGTAGCCGGAGCCGTAGAGCTGCGGCATGGTGTCGGCCACCGGCATCGGGGCGGTGCCGTAGTCGACGGTCGACTTGTCGTTCTTGATGAAGGCGGTGCGCCACTCGCCGTCCACCATCATGGCGAGGTTGCCGGTCTCGAAGGAGTTCTGGGCCGAGAACTCGTCCGGCATACCGGCCTTGAACTTGGCCAGCTTGGCCGCGCCGAACCAGTCCACCAGGCTCTTCTGCCAGGTCATGGCCGCGGCGAAGGCCGGGTCGGTGCCGACGTTCGAGCTGCCGTCGGCCTTCAGCCAGCTGCCGCCCCAGCTGGTGACCAGGTGCTCGGTGAGCATCTCGTAGGCGCCCAGGTAGGGCATGAACCCGGCGACCTTGATGGAGCCGTCCGGGTTGAGGACGGTGAGCTTCCGGGCGTCCGCCGCCAGCTCGGACATGGTCTTCGGCGGGGCGGTTATGCCGGCCGCCGCGAACAGCTTCTTGTTGTAGTACAGGCCGAAGGTGTCGGCCAGCCAGGGCATGGTGCAGCGCTTGCCGCCGAAGGCGGTGTAGGACTGGACCGCCTTCGGGATCTGACCCAGGTCCACGTGGTCGGCCTGGATGTCGGCGGTGAGGTCCAGGAAGGCGCCGGACGAGCACCAGCCGCCGACGTTGGCCGCGTTGAAGGAGGCGTCCACGTCCGGTGCGGTGCCGCCGCGGATCGCCTGGTTGACCTTGTCGTCGGTCTCCGCGGGCACCGCCTTGACGGTGATGTACGGGTACTTCTTGTGGAACAGCGCCAGCACCGCGCCGACCGACGCGATCTCGTGCGGGGAGCTGAAGCCGTGCCAGAAGGTGATGGTGACCGGCGAGGTGTCGCCGGCGCCGGTGTCGGGACCGGAGGTGCCGCCGCCGGTGCTGCAGGCGGAGGCGACCAGGGCGGTGGCCGCCGCCAGGGCCACGGCACAACTGCGCCGTCGGGCGCGGGCGGTGTGGAATCCTCGTCTGTGCTGGGATCCGGGCACGGGGACCTCCGAGGTAAATACTGACCACTTATTGACCAGTTGGCACATCCTGAGCCATCATTTTGGTCATCGTCAAGGGTGATGTCCGGAGGACTGGTAAGCGAATGGTCAGCAATGAGAGCCGTGGGCAGAAGCGGGAACGCATCCGTGAACACCTGCTCGACCTCGTCGAGACGACCCGGGTCGGCGCGATGATCCCGGGCGAACGGCAGCTCTGCGAGGAGTTGGCGGTGTCCCGTCCGACCCTGCGCTCGGTCGTCGACGACCTGGTGCGGGACGGGCTGCTGGTCCGCGAGCACGGCCGCGGCGTGTTCGTCGCCAAGGCCAAGGTCGCCCAGCACCTCGCCCAGACCGCCGGCCAGGCCCTCGGCGTCGGCGGCGTGGACGGCGACTGGACCAGTCGCACGGTGGACTTCCGCAGCACCACGGCCGGGCCCAGGATCGGCCGGCGGCTGCGGGTCTCCCCGGGCGAGCCGATCCTGCGGATCATCCGGCTGCGGAGCGTGGACGCCGTCCCCATGTCGGTGGAGACGCTCTACGTCCCGCAGTCCCTGGTCCCCGGGCTGACCGCGCTCGACCTGGAGGAGCACTCCTTCTACCAGCTCCTCGGGCGCCGGTTCGGCATCCTGCTCAGCGACGCCTCGCAGATCATCGAACCCACGGTGGTCGACGAGACCGAGGCGGAGATGCTGGGCGTCCCGCTGCACGCCCCGGCGCTGCTCTTCGAGCGGGAGACCAGGGACGCGGACGGCCGGGTGGTGGAGTTCACCCACTCCGTCTACCGGGGCGACCGCTACCGGATCTCCACCCAGCTCTCCCTGGCCGCACGGCCCGACAACGGCCGCGTACTCGGCGGTTCCTGGTCGGCGGCCACGACGGTGCCCGGTGCGGACACCCTCGTGGTGGACCCGTACTGGACCGACAAGGAGTAACCAGCAGCACCCCCACTGAATCCCACCGCGCCGGCCCCGCCGGGCCGGCGCGGTGATCCCGCACGCCCCACGAAGGGAACGGATCATGCTTCGTCGCACTCTTGTCATGTCCGCCACGGCAGTCTGCGCGGTGGCCGCCGTCAGCGCCGGCTTCACCGTCGCCAACGCCGGGACCGGCACCGGAACCGGTCTCAAGGCCCAGGCCGGCGCCGCCCTCCAGCAGAAGTCCGCCACCTCCGGCGTCGAGCTGGAGACCTGGCTCTACGGCGGCTCGACCGGCGACAGCGAGTGCACCGCCGCCTCCGAGTACGCCGACAACCGGGTGAAGAACGGGGCGCTCAAGCCCGAGTACTGGTCGGTCACCGGCAAGGGCAAGGTCACCCTGGAGAGCGCCACCAGCGGCAGCTGCAACGGCTACAGCGCCGCGAACGTCGCCGACCTCAAGGCGCACTCCGCCTACCAGTACCCCACCATCTCCGGGATGACCACGGCCGACGTCCACGCCCTGGTCAGCAGCAGCGCCAACCGCAGCGCCGCCGTCTCCCAGCTCAGCTCGCTGGTCTCCAGCGCCGGCCTCAGCGGCGTCGACGTCGACCTGGAGGACTACTGGTCCTGGAGCACCGCCGACTTCAGCAACTACAAGACCTTCCTCGGCCAGCTCGCCACCGCGCTGCACGCCAACGGCAAGAAGCTGCTGGTCGACGCCCCCGCCATGACCGAGGACGCCTCCTTCTACGACTACGCCGCGGTCAGCGCCGAGGGCGTGGACGAACTGGAGATCATGGCCTACGACGAGGAGTTCGACACCCCGGACGGCTCCCGCTGCCTGCCGATCACCCCGTACGCCTGGCTCAAGCAGGTCACCCAGTACGCCCAGAGCAAGGTCCCGGACCCGTCCCGGCTGGTCATCGGCCTGCCCTCGTACGGCATCAGCGCGCCCGACCCGTGCGACCTCAACAACGTCACCGGCAACATCCAGTTCAGCGACATGAAGAAGAGCCCGGGCTTCTCCAGCAACGCCTCGACCATCGCCGCGCGCCGCGACCCGTCCTCCGGCGAGATCCGCTGGGTCTCCGGCGGCACCCTGTACGACTACGTGGACAGCACCGCGCTCAACGCCAAGCTGGCGGTACTGACCTCACTGGGCGTCACCAAGGTCTCGGTCTGGTCCCTGGGCGGTGGCAACCCCTGGTTCACCGGCTGACCCCGGTGCCTGACGCCCGGTCACGGAACCCCCACCCATGACCGGGCGTCACGACCACTCAGGTCACTGGACCACCGACCACACGAAGGTGGCCGAGCCGGAGACCTGGGCCTGGTCGGTCGCGGTCACGGTCACCGTGTAGGTCCCCAGCGTGCTGCTGGAGCCGGAGACGGTGCCGTTGGACGCGATGGTGATGCCGGGCGGCAGCCCGGTCGCGGTGAAGGTGAGGGCCGCCGACGCGTTGGAGTCCACGGCCTGGACGGGGAAGGAGACCGCAGCACCCTTAGGGCTGCTGTAGCCGAACGGGTTGACCACCCCGACCGTCTCCGCGCCCGCCACGCCCGAGTTCGGGGTGACGTTGGCGCTGACCGCGGTGTTGGCCAGGGAGACCCCCGAGGCCGAGGCGCCGGCCGCGACCTGGCCGGTCAGGGTCTGGGCCAGCGTGGTCGAGCCGGTCAGCGGCAGGTTGTTGGACGCGTCCCCGACCTTGATCGAGTACGTGCCCGCCTGGGCCTCCCAGCGGTTGTTCGCCGCCGACCAGGAGGCCAGGTCGTGGACGGTCAGCGGGAAGGTGACGGTGGTGCTCTGGCCGGGGTTGAGGGTGACCCGCTGGAAGCCGCTGAGCTGCTCCGGCGGGTCCTGGCTGGCGGCGGGGTCGCCGACGTACAGCTGGGCCACGTCCGTGCCGGCCACCGACCCGGTGTTGGTGACGGTCGCGGTGGCCGTCGCCGTGCCGTTGGCGTTGAAGGCGCCGACGTTGAGGTTGGCGAAGGAGAAGGTGGTGTAGGACAGCCCGAACCCGAACGGGAAGGCGGGGGTGATGTTCTGGGACTGGTACCAGCGGTAGCCGATGTCGACGCCCTCGCTGAAGCTGACGCCGGCCGAGGTGCCCGGCCACTGCGCGGTGGTCTGCGCCGGGACCTGGCTGACGCTGCCGGGGAAGGTGACCGGCAGCTTGCCCGACGGGTTGGCGGTGCCGAAGATCAGCGCGGCCATCGCGGCGCCGGTCTCCTGTCCGCCGTACCAGTTCTCGAACACCCCGGCGACCGAGTTGAGCCAGGGCATGACCACCGGCGAACCGCTGTTGACCACCACGATGGTGTGCGGGTTCGCCGCCGCCACGTCCGCGATCATCGTCTCGTCGGTGCTGGAGAGGTCGAGCGTGGTCAGGTCGCTCTCCTCGCCCTCCGGGGCGTTGACGTAGATGATCGCGTCGGTCGCGGCCTGGGCCGCGGCGACGGCCTGCGGGATGTCGGTGGTGCCGTTGTCGTTGCCCTGGGTGTAGGTGACCTTGACGTTAGGTCCGACCGCGTTCTGGATGCCGGTGATCGGCCAGATGGTGTTGGAGCTGGTGACCGTACCGCTGCCGCCGCCGGCGAGTTCCACTCCGGCGCCGCCGTCGGTGCCGATCACCGCGATCGACTCGGTGCCGTTCGGGTTGAGCGGCAGCAGGCCGTTGTTCTTCAGCAGGACGCTGCCCTCCTCACTGAGCTGCAGCGCGGTCTGCTGGTGCGCCGCCGAGGTGACGGTGGCGGAGAGCGA
The DNA here is from genome assembly GCF_000719095.1 of Streptacidiphilus jeojiense. GTDB lineage: Bacteria > Actinomycetota > Actinomycetes > Streptomycetales > Streptomycetaceae > Streptacidiphilus > Streptacidiphilus jeojiensis. The sequence continues at coordinate 116,015 of NZ_JOEH01000023.1, forward strand.
GCCGGTCTGCGGGTTGTCGAACATCCCGAAGGCGAACATCTGGGTGAGGATCCGGGCGACGTTGGCGTTGAGCGTCGCCTGGCTCAACGTGCCCGCGGTGAGCGCCGCGGACAGCGCTGCGGCGTCGGAGAACGGCATCGCCACGTCCATGCCGGCCTCGGTCGACGGGACGCTGGAGTAGTCGGCGCCCCAGTCCGAGGTGATGTAGCCGCCGAAGTTGGCCTCCCCGTCCAGCCCCTTCTGCTGGATGTCGGCGTTCTGGCAGGAGGCGGCGCCGTTGACGACGGCGTAGGAGCACATCATCGCGGCCGGCGCGGACTTCTCGATGGAGGACTCGAACGGTGCCAGGTAGAGCTCCTCCAGGGCCTTCTGACTGACCGTCTCATTGCTGTTGCCGTTGGGGTACTGCTCCTGGTCGTAGGCCGCGGTGTGCTTGACCATGGCCATCACGCCCTGGCTCTGCAGACCCTGGACCTCGGCCGAGGTGATCCGGCCGGCCAGGTACGGGTCCTCGCCGTAGGTCTCGTAGGTCCGGCCCCAGCGAGGGTCGCGCACCAGGTTGGTGGTCGGGCCGAGCGAGACGTTCACGCCCTTGCCGGCGAACTCGTTGCCGATCGCCGAGCCCTCCTGCTGGATCAGCGTCGGGTCCCAGGTCGCGGCGGCGTTCTCGCCGTCCGGGAAGGCCGTCACGCCGCCGGTCCCGTCGCCGACCCCGTTGGGGCCGTCCTGCATGTTGGTGGGCGCGATGCAGAGGTTGGGGATGCCGGGGATGTGGCCGATGTAGGAGGAGGTGCCGTCGCCGGCGACCAGGCTGAGCTCCTCGGACTGGTCCATGGTGTTGAGCACCTGCTGGACCCGCTGGGCGACCGGCGCGGTGGAGCCGACCCAGGAGCAGGTCCCGTTGCCGCCGTTGCCGTTGCCGCCGGTGACCGGGGCCACCGTGGTCAGGCCGTAGACGTCGAGCTCGAAGATGGAGTAGCCGAACTGGGTCGCCCGCGCCGTGCCGTACACCCGGAGGTAGCGGTCGGTGGCCGAGACGGCTATCGACTGGTTGCCGCCGGTGCCGGTGGTGGTGGAGTAGACCGAGGTCCAGGTGGAGTTGTCGTTGGACACCTGGACCTGGAAGGCCGAGGCGTACGCGTCCTCCCAGAGCAGGTTCACGCTGCAGATCTGCTGCGGGGCCCCGAGGTCGACCTCCAGCCACTGCGGGTCGCTGGCGGCACTGGACCAGCGGGTGCCGGGGTCGCCGTCGGTGGCGTCGGGCGCCGGGTAGTCGGTGGCGTCCTGAGTGGAGGAGGCCGTGGTCGGCTGGTCCAGCGCGAGGTCCTGGGTGCCGCAGTACTCGGTCGGACCGGTGCCGCCGCCCCCGCCGCTCGACCCCTGGGTGAAGGCCAGGTAGTGAAGGTTCCAGCCGCTGGAGTCCTGGACCACGGTGAGGGTCTGCTGACCCGCTGTCAGGCTGAGGCTGGCGGTGACGGTGGCCCAGGTCTGGTAGCCGCCGGTGCTGGGCACGGCGACGGCGCCGGTGAGGTTGGTGCCGGCGGCGTTGGCGATGTGCAGCGCGTCGGCGTTGGCGCTGGGCGCGGCCACCCGCAGGCTCACCGTGTAGATCCCGGCGGTGGCCACCTGGACGGTGTACTTGAACCACTGTCCCGACGTGGTCCAGCCCAGGTTGTAGCCGCCCCCGGCGGCGCTGGTGTCCTGGGTGTCCGCGCTGGCTTCGAGGTCGACGCCGTCGGTGCGGTAGCTGTTGGCGGTGCCGTTGGCGACGCTGACGCTGTAGCCGACTCCCTGGCCGCCGGTGTCGTAGTTGGCCGCCTGCACGGTGCCCGGCACAGGTGCGGGCGTCCCGCCGAACGGCTGGTCGCCGCCGGTGCCGCCACCGCCGCTGGAGGCGAGGGTGAAGGCCAGGTAGTGGAAGTTCCAGCCGTTGGAGTCCTGGTCGACGGTGAGGGTCTGCTGACCCGCCGTCAGGCTGACGCTGGCGGTGACCGTGGTCCAGGTCTCGTAGCCGCCGGTGTTGGGGACCGCGACGGCGCCGCTGAGGTTGGTGCCGGCGGCGTTGGCGACGTGCAGCGCGTCGGTGATCCCGTACGGCGAGGAGACCCGGAAGGCGACGCTGTACGTCCCGGCGGTGGCCACGTTGACGGTGTACTTGAACCACTGTCCGGCGGTGGTCCAGCCCATGTCGTCGGCGCCGCCGGCCGGGGTGGTGTCCAGGGTGTCGGCGGTGGCCTCCAGGTCGACGCCGTCGGTGCGGTAGCTGTTGGCGCTGCCGTTGGTGGAGCTGACGTTGTAGGCGACCCCCTGGCCGCCGGTGTCGTAGTTGGCCGCCTGGACCGTGCCCGGCACGGCGGCCGCGGTGCCGCCGAAGGGGGCGCTGGTGGCGGCGTAGGCCGCGGTGTGCGCGCCGGCGAGCGACAGGGCCAGCAGGGCCACCACGGTCAGCAGCGCGCGGAACGCGGGCCTGCGGCGGGGCGCTCGCCTTCTGCCGCGCAACGGCGGCAGCGGGTGGGGGAGAAGCCTCATGCCTTGTCCGTACCTTCCTCTGTGGATCGAATCGGTCATGGGTGGGACCGGGACGCCCAGGGGCTCGCCGAGGCAGGGTGGTGCTACAACTGTGGTACTGGGTTGGGTAGTTGGTCGACGGCAGGCTGGTTCGACCGGTGGGCACGGGTGTGGACGGGCCCAGCCGGTGGAACCGGGCGCGGTTGACGAGCCTGAGCGGGAGAGCGCTCTCTCACGGTTTAAGGCACGCCTCAGTACATGTCAAGGAGTGCGACGGACCGGAACCCCTCCGCCGCCCTGCTCCCGTGCGTCCCTGTCGCCCCTGACGGACCGACAAGTCCTGGTCGGGGAGCGGTGCGAGGCGGTGAGGTGGGGGTGGTGGCGGGTCAGCAGTCGCGGGCGGCGCCGATGATGGCGCGCAGGTAGCGCATGAACTGCCGGTGGGCCTCCTGCGGTACGCCGTTCTTGAGGGCGATCATCACGTAGTCGCCGACGGCGGCACTCACGGCGGCGTTGGCGACGGCGGTGAGCGGGTCCCCGGGGGCGAGGCCGAGCTCCGCCACCAGGGCGGGTCCGCTGAGGCGTCCGACGTCGGTCATATGGGTGGTGGAGACGGCCTGCAGCGCCGGGTTGGCGTCGTACATGGCGGCCACCAGCCGTGCCAGCTCCGGATCCGTGGTCTCGGCCTCGCCGAGCATCCACCGGTCGATGACCTCGCTGAACGACAGCTCCGGGTGGTCCGTGAAGGTCGCGGCCAGCCGCACGGTGATGTCGTCGGCGGCCGACGTGGCGATGTCGATCTTGTTGGGGAAGTACATCCGCACGGTCCGTGGCGCGACCTCGGCCGCCTCGGCGATGTCGGCGATGGTGGCGCCCTCGTAGCCGCGCTCGGTGAACAGACGGATCGCGGCGTGCTGGATGGCCGTCCGGCGCTTGGCCTTGGACCGTTCACGCAGGGATGTCGCCGCTTCAGCCATGGCAGCACTCTAGCAGGAACGGCATATTTGCCACCTGAGATACTTTTGCCTATGGTGGCAAATAAGGCGGTGGTGGGGGACGCGACCGCTGCGCCCCCTTCCCGGACGAACGAGGAGCTCCTGCCTTGTCCACGTACCTGTACCGCCTCGCCCGATGGTGCTTCCGCAACCGCTGGAAGACGCTGGCCGCCTGGGTGGCGGTGGTCGTCGCCGCGGTCGTGATCGCCGGCGCGAGCGGCGGCAAGACCAACGACGCCCTGACCATCCCCGGCACCGAGGCGCAGCAGGCGCTGACCCTGCTGAAGGACCGGCTGCCCGCCGCCTCCGGGGCCTCCACCCAGGTGGTGTTCGCCGTCAAGGACGGGGACATCACCAGCCCCGCCAACCAGGCCGCCATCGACCGGGCCGTCACCGCACTGGGCGGGGTCAGCCAGGTCACCAGCGCCACCAACCCCTTCCAGGCCAAGGCGGTCTCGCCGGACAAGCGGGTCGCGCTGGGCAGCGTCACCTACGACGTGCAGTCCGCAGAGGTCAGGACCGGCACGGTGGACCAGCTGGAGCCGGCCGTCTCGGCCGCCCGCGACGCCGGGGTCCAGGTGGAGTTCGGCGGCGCGGTCTACCCCAAGGCCGCAGCCGGCGCCGACTCCGAGGCCATAGGGATCGCCGTCGCGCTGGTCATCCTGTGCCTGACCTTCGGCTCGCTGGTCGCGGCCGGGCTGCCGATCATCACCGCCTTCTTCGGCCTGATCACCACGATGATGGGCATCACCGCGCTGGCCTCGGTCACCGACATCGCCTCCTCGGCGACCTCGGTCGCCACCATGCTCGGCCTGTCCTGCGGCATCGACTACGCCGTGTTCATCCTGGCCCGCTACCGTACCTACCTGCTGGAGGGCCACGAACCCGAGGACGCCGCCGGCCGCGCGGCCGGCACCGCCGGAAGCTCCGTGGTCTTCGCCGCCCTCAGCGTCGTCATCGCCCTGTGCGGCCTCTCGGTGGTCGGGATCCCCTTCCTGACCACGATGGGCCTGGCCGCCGCAGCCACCGTCGCCCTGGCCCTGCTGGTGGCGCTGACCCTGGTCCCGGCCGCCTTCGGGGTCCTCGGCAGGCGCGGGGCCCGCTTCAGTCGACTGCCACTGCTGCGACGCGCCGAACCCGCGAGCCGCACCGCCGCCACCGAGCCCGAGAAGCTGACCGGCACCCGCTGGGCCCGCTGGGTGGTACGCCGCCGCATCCCGGTGCTGGTCGTCGGGGTCATCGCGCTGGGCGTCCTGACCGTCCCGGTGGCGAGCATGGACCTCGGCGTCCCCGGCAGCAACGCCCTGTCCACCAGCGACACCTCGCGCCGCGCCTACGACCTGACCACCGCTCACTTCGGCCCGGGCTACAACGGTGCGCTGACCGTCGTGGCCGACGACGTGGCCACCGCCGGCCAGGCCCAGCGGATCAGCGACGCGATCAGCGAGGTCCCCGGCGTCGCCTCGTCCTCGGTCGCCGTCGCCACCAACGGCATCGCACTGATCAACGTGGTCCCGACCACCGGCCCCAACGACCCCGCCACCACCGACCTGGTCCACCACATCCGGGACCAACGCACCGCCCTGGAGTCCGGCACCGGCGCCCACCTCCTGGTCGGCGGGGTCACCGCCACCAACATCGACGTCTCCGGCAAACTCGCCGACGCCCTGCCGGTCTTCCTGTTCACCGTGGTGGCCCTGGCGCTGGTGCTGCTCACCTTCGCGTTCCGGACCGTCATCGTGCCGATCAAGTCCGTCATCGGCTTCCTGCTGTCGGCCGGCGCCGCGTTCGGCGCCCAGGTCGCCGTCTTCCAGTGGGGGTGGGGCAAGAGCCTGCTGGGCATCGAACCCACCCAGACCTTGAGCTTCCTGCCGGTCATCCTGCTGGCGATCATGTTCGGGCTGTCCAGCGACTACGAGGTCTTCGTCGTCTCCCGCATCAAGGAGCAGTTCACCAGGACCGGTGACGCCCGCCGGGCGGTGGTGCTGGGCACCGGGCAGTCCGCCCGGGTCGTCAGCGCGGCCGCACTGATCATGGCGTCGATCTTCGTCTCGTTCATCTTCTCGCCGGAACCGACCATCAAGGAGATCGGCTTCAGCTTCGCCGTCGGAGTCCTGGTGGACGCCTTCGTGGTCCGGCTGACCCTGGTCCCCGCCGTGATGGCCCTGCTGGGCGCCAAGGCCTGGTACCACCCGCGCTGGTTCTCCCGCTACGTTCCCGACCCCGACATCGAGGGCGAGCGCCTCGACGACCGGCTCGGCGACGGCAAGCACCGCCTGACCAAGGTCTGACGAGGTCCCAGGGCGACCGACGACCGACTCGCCGCGCGCGCCGGGTCCCTCCTGGGGCTCAGCGCGCCGGTGAGTCGATCCGTTGCACGATCCGCTCGGCGTCCTGGCCGAGCCGGCGCAACCGCTCGGCGGACAGGTTGTCGACCATCAGGTGGCGCACCAGCGCCACATGGCCCGGCGCCGCCTCCTCCAGCTTGCGCATCCCGGCCGGCAGCAGGCCGGCGTTGGTGAAGCGCCCGTCGACCGGGTCCGGCTCGCGGCGTGCGTAGCCGCGCGACTCCAGACGTTTGACCAGGTGGGACAGGCGCGACAGGGACACGCTGGTCATCTCGGCCAGCCGGCTCATCCGCAGGGTCCGGTCCGGCGCCTCGGCGAGCATGGCCATGGCCATGTACTCGGTCATGCTCAGGTCGGCGTCGCGCTGCAGCTGGGCGTCGATCGCCCAGGGCAGCCGGGTGATCAGTCGGACCACAGACAGCCAGGAGGCCAGCTCACCGGGGGTGAGCCACAGGTCGGCGTGGTCGTCGGCCGCCTGGGGCGGGTCTTTGAGGGTGGTCATAGTCCGGGAGTACCAGTCCTTCCGTCACGGGGGTCAAGACTAAAGCATGGTCACATGAATGTTCAAGTAAATGGAAGCCTGGGTGCTAAGGGTGGGCATGGAGCGCTGGGCGATGATGCCTGGGAGTTTGACTTGACGGTTCAAGTGAATCAGGCCTAGGGTCGATGTCGAAGGCACAAGTTGGAACCTCGTTACCAGACAGGAGGCCAGCGGGCCATGAACATCGCACTCACTGGAGCAACCGGGTTCGTCGGATCACATGTCCTCGCCGAACTGCTCGACCACGGCCACCGGGTGACCGCACTCGTCCGCGACGCCGCCCAGGCGGACGCGGTCGCCGCGCGCGGCGCCACCCCGGCCGTGGTCGACCTCTACGACCGGCAGGCGCTGGCGCGTCTGCTCGGCGGTGTGGACGGCGCCGTCCACACCGCCAGCCCCGGCGACGCCACCAGCGCCGGCCTGGACTCCGCGGTGGTCGACGCGGTGATCGACGCCTATGCCGGGACGGGCAAGCCCTACCTGCAGATCAGCGGTCTGTGGGTGTACGGCGACAACCCCTCGATCAGCGAGGAGTCCGCCTTCGACGCGCCCGCGCTGGTGGCCTGGAAGGAGCCGATCGAGCGGCGGGCGCTCGACGCGAAGGACGTGCGCACCGCCGTCATCGTCTCCAGCGTCGCCTACGGCGACGGCGGCGGAGGGATCCCCGGGCTGTTGCTGGGCTCGCCGCGGGACGAGGCCGGCAGGCTGGTCATGGTCGGCACCGGGCGGCAGCGCTGGTCCACCGTGCACGTGGCCGACCTGGCGGAGGTCTTCCGGCGGGTTCTGGAGGACGACTCGGCGCGCGGCTACTACGTGATCGCCGACGGCCGCACCCAGACGGTGGCCGAACTGACCGAGGCGGCCGCCGTCGCCGTCGGCGCCGCGGGGGCGGTCCCCGGCTCCGACGAGGAGGCGCGGGCGCGCCTGGGCGACTACTTCGCCGAAGTCCTGCTGCTCGACCAGGCCTCCGTCGCCACCAGGGCCCGCACCGAGCTGGGCTGGTCCCCGTCGCGTCCGTCGCTGGTCGAGGAGTTCCGCAACGGCAGCTACCGCAGCGGCAGCTGAGCAGGCGTCACCCCGGTGGGGAGGACCCGCCCCCCGCCATTGGTCCAGACCTATTGACGGGCCTCCCCGCCCCTTCTACGCTCCGTCCGGCAGCCCCACATGTCCCCACCTCACCCATTGCCGGGCGCAGCACCCCCACGTGCCAGTCATGTCCATGGCGCCCGGCGGGAAGGGAGCACAGCATGTTCCGTCGGAGGTCGCGTACCCCACGCCTTTCGGGCGATGGTCACCCCTGTCCGGATCCGGGCCGCCTCGAAGGCGACCGGGCCGGGCGCTCCCAGCACCGGCCAACCGTCCTGACGCGCACCCTCGCCGCGGTGAGCGCCGCCGTGGTCATCGGTACCGGCATCGTCGCCCTGGGCTCCGGCTCGGCCGGGGCCGCCACCACCAACCTGGTGGCCAACCCCGGCTTCGAGAGCGGACTGTCCGGCTGGACCTGCTCCAGCGGCTCCGGCGCGGCGGTCAGCAGTCCGGTCCACTCTGGCGCTTCCGCGCTCAAGGCCACACCGACCGGCCAGGACGACGCCCAGTGCACGCAGACCGTCAGCGTGCAGCCCAACTCCCAGTACACGCTGAGCGCCTACGTCCAGGGCAGCTACGTCTACCTGGGTGCCACCGGCACCGGCGCTGCCAGTGACCCGTCCACCTGGACGCCGAGCAGCGCGTCGTACAGCCAGCTCAGCGTCGCCTTCACCACCGGGGCGAGCACCACCTCGGTGACCGTCTACCTGCACGGCTGGTACGCGCAGCCCGCGTACTACGCCGACGACGTGTCGCTCACCGGCCCCGGCGGCAGCACCCCGCCGCCGACCACGGCGCCGCCCACCACCGCTCCGCCCACCACAGCTCCACCGACCACGGCCCCGCCCACGACGGCGCCCCCGACCACGGCGCCCCCGACCACCGCGCCGCCGACCACCACCCCGCCGGGCTCGACCTGCGCCACCAAGCCCAGGCCGTCGGGCAAGGTGCTGCAGGGCTACTGGGAGAACTGGGACGGCGCCCTCAACGGGGTCCACCCCGGCCTGGGCTGGATCCCCATCACCGACAGCCGGATCGCCGCGCACGGCTACAACGTCATCAACGCCGCCTTCCCGGTGATCCTCTCCGACGGCACCGTCGAGTGGCAGGACGGCATGGACACCAACGTCAAGGTCGCCACCCCCGCCGAGATGTGCCAGGCCAAGGCAGCCGGGGAGACGATCCTGATGTCCATCGGCGGCGCCGCGGCCGGCATCGACCTCAGCTCCAGCGCCGTCGCCGACCGGTTCGTGGCGACCGTCGTCCCGATCCTCAAGGCGTACAACTTCGACGGGATCGACATCGACATCGAGACCGGCCTGACCGGCAGCGGCAACATCAACACCCTCTCCACGTCCCAGGCCAACCTGGAGCGCATCATCGACGGCGTGCTGGCCCAGATGCCCGCGGGCTTCGGGCTGACGATGGCCCCCGAGACCGCGTACGTCACCGGCGGAAGCATCACCTACGGGTCGATCTGGGGCGCCTACCTGCCGATCGTGAAGAAGTACGCCGACAACGGCCGCCTGTGGTGGCTGAACATGCAGTACTACAACGGCAGCATGTACGGCTGCTCCGGCGACTCGTACCAGGCCGGTACGGTCCAGGGCTTCACCGCGCAGACCACCTGCCTGAACAACGGCCTGGTGGTCCAGGGCACCACCGTCAAGGTGCCGTACGACAAGCAGGTTCCCGGCCTGCCGGCCCAACCCGGCGCGGGGGGCGGCTATATGACGCCAAGTCTGGTCAGCCAGTCGTGGAACGCCTTCGGCGGCGCTCTGAAGGGGCTGATGACCTGGTCGCTCAACTGGGACGGCTCACTGGGCTGGACCTTCGGCGACAACGTCAAGTCCCTCCAGGGGCGTTGACATATCGCTGAGCCGTGGGCGCCCCGTACCCGTCCCGGGTGCGGGGCGCCTTGGCGCGTCTCAGCGTGTGTGCCGGCCAGGACGCCGACGGCCACGGCGGGTGGTGAGCACGACGGCGAGAGCGAACACGCACAGGGCACCGGCGCCGAGCACGGTCAGCGGCCAGGCGGCGCCGAAGGAACTGCTGGAGGCGGCGTCGGCGTCGATGGTCCCCTGGGCGGCGTGCGATCGACCGGCGGCGGTGGTCGGCGATGCGAGCGCCTGACTGCTCGGGGACGGAGTAGCGGAGGGAGTCGTGGCGGTGGTCCCGAGCGCGGTGAGGGTGACGGCCCCGGAGGAACGGTCGATCGCGAAGGCGGTTCGACCGATCGCTGTCTGACTGCCCGTCAGTGTGACTGGTGTTCCGCCAACGGTGAGGGTGCCGCCGACCTTGATCTGGATCCTGGATCCTCGGACCGCCGTCAGGGAGCGGAGGGATGCTGCCGCCGCCTCACGCAGGTCCAGGGTGGCCGCGGCGGTGGTGAGGCTGACGCCGCTGCTGTGGATCAGGGTGGTGCCGTTCAGGGCGAGGGTGCCCTTGGCGACGGTGGTGGGGCCGGTGTAGGAGACGGCGTGGCTGAGCGTGGTGGTGGCCTGGCCGTTCTGGGTCAGCGAACCGGTACCGGTGATCGCCGGCAGCGCCGGTGCGGTGCTGCGGTTCTGCAGGACGAGCGCGCCGTTGTCGATCACTGTGTCCTGAGTGCTCCGGTTGTACAGGCCGCTGTCCTGGCCCGCGGTGCCGCTGCCCAGGCGGAGGGTGGCGTGCGGTTCGATGGTGGTGGAGCCGTCGTAGTCCTGGACGGCGGTGTAGGTGACGTCGTTGCCGGGGGTGTCGGCCAGGACGATGTCGCCCTGGCCCGGGGCGGCCAGGGTGTCGTGGTACTTGCCGCCGCCGATGGGGGCGCCGAGGGTGACCGGTCCGTCGTAGTCGAAGGTCAGTTGGGAACGGCGTCCGGACGCGGCGTGGAGGTTGATGTACACGGTCTCCGCGGTGCCGGGCATGAAGATCTGGTGGGTGGTGCCGTCGCCCCAGTGGACGGTGGCGCCCTCGATGTTGGTGCCGCGTACGTTGAGGTTGTGCGCGACCGGCTGCCAGTTCAGGGCCGGGTCGCTCAACTGCGGGTCGGTGTCGGGGCCGCTGTCGGCCCAGCTGTAGGAGCCGGTGAGGACGACTGTGCTGCCGGGGCGGGAGTGCACGTTGATGTCGCTGCCGTACTGGCGGTTGTAGAAGTCCTGGCGCTCGACGACGGTGTGGCCCAGGGGGGTGTCGATGATCCAGGAGCCCTGGTTGAGGACCTTGCGGGCGTCGGGGAGGGCCGCGGGGCAGGTGGTGCTGGCGAAGGTGGTGCCGGTGCCGTTGTCGATGACGCCGCTGAAGGGGTTGGTGCCGCAGATCTGCAGCGTGCCCCACATGGAGCGTGGCTGGGTGACCATGCCGCTGCCGCTGATGGTGCCCAGATTGAAGGCGCGGGTCAGGGACAGCCGCAGGGTGCCGTCGACCCGGATGTTGTCCTGGTTCTGCTGGTAGCCGGGGGAGTTGTAGGGGAAGGCACCGATCAGGCCGGTGGTGCCGCCGGCGCCGTACTGCAGGGTGGCGCCCGGATCGACGGTGACGGCGGGCGTGTCCGGGTTGCTGACCTGGGTGTAGGGGTGGTTGCCGCCCAGGACGGCGACGGTCTGGTGGCGTTCGGCGGTGGGGAGGGTGAAGGTGCTGTCCTTGGTCAGGACGAGGGTGCCGGTGCCGGACACGCGCAGGGTTCCCTGGCCGGAGATGACGCCGGTGTAGGTGTGGGTCCCGGAGGGGACGTTCACCACGGCGTCCCCGTTCAGGACGATGTCCTGGTCGGCGAGGACCGCGGCGGTGATGTTGCCCGAGGCGGCCTGCGCCGCGGCCGGCAGGGACAGGGCACTGGTCACGGTCACGGTCGCAGCCACGGCGGCGGCCAGTGGCAGGAGGCGGCGGTGCATCGAGGAGGAGGGTCCTTTCCGGATTCCGGATACCGGCCCCTGACCCCGGGCCCCGGGATGCGGCGATCCGTGTTAGCGCTCACAACCGTCGCTGGGCTCCCCGACTGCGGGAGGGGCGGGGTGACGAACAATATGGTGTCGGACCGGACGCTGCGTCAAGGTTGGCGGATTCGGCCTGGTCCACGGCAGAATGTCCGGCCGGTTGATCGCGAATATGTTCGACATTACAGTCGCCGACTGTGCCCGGGCCCCCGGGCGACCCCTGCTCGCCCTGAACCCGCCATCAACCCGCCATCAACCCGCCCCGAACCCGCCATCAACCCGCCGGCGACTGCCCCGAACCGCCGCGAACCCGCCATGAAGAGGATCAGCTCCGATGAGTCCCACCACCCCGGTGATCCACAATCCGATCCTGCCGGGATCGCACCCGGACCCCTCGCTGCTGCGCGTCGGCGCGGACTTCTACCTGGCGACCTCGACGTTCGAGTGGTACCCAGGCGTACGCCTGCACACGTCCCGCGACCTGATGCACTGGCAGCCGCTGGGCGGCGCGCTCGACAGCCGGACACTGTTGGACCTGACCGGCTGCCCGGACTCGGGCGGCGTGTGGGCCCCGAACCTGAGCCACGCCGACGGCCTGTTCCACCTCGTGTACTCCAACGTGTCCACCTACGCGGGCGGCTTCACCGACTGCCCCAACTACCTGGTCACCGCAGCCTCGATCCAAGGGCCCTGGTCCGACCCGGTCCTGCTGCACGCCCGCGGGTTCGACGCGTCCCTGTTCCACGACGGGGCCGACAGCTGGCTGGTCAACATGGTCCACGACTGGCGGCCCGGACACGGCGGCTCGGCCGGACTGGAGGCCACCCGCTACGACCGCACCGCCCGCCGCCTGGTCGGCGAACCCGTACGGATCGACCTGGGGTCGGCGACCGGCTGGATCGAGGGCCCCAACCTCTACCGCCGCGGCCCCTGGTACTACCTACTCACCGCGGACGGCGGAACCGGCTACCAGCACCAGGTCACCGTGGCCCGCTCCCGTTCACTGGCCGGACCCTACGAACGCGACCCCCACGGCCCGCTGCTCACCGCACGCGACCACCCTGAACTGCCGCTGCAGAAGGCAGGACACGGCAGTCTCATGCAGACGGGCTCGGGACAGTGGTACCTCGGCTACCTCGCCGCCCGACCCGTCACCACGCACGGCCCCTGCATCCTGGGCAGGGAGACCGCCCTCGCACCGGTGAGCTGGACCGCCGACGGATGGCCACGGACCGGAACCGGGCTGCCCCAACTGCAGATACCCGCAGCGGACCTGACCCCCGCACCGTGGACCACCACCCCAGCGGACCGGCTCGCACCGGACGAGGACGACTTCGACCAGCGCGAACTCGGCCCGAACTGGTCGACGCTGCGCCGCCCCGCCGGGTCCGACTGGCTCTCGCTGACGGCGCGCCCCTCCCACCTGCGGGTGCACGGCGGGCGCTCACCGATGAGCCTGGTCGGCCCGAGCCTGATCGCCCGCAGGGTCACGGACGCGCACTGCTCCTTCGAGGCCGTCATGGAGTTCCAACCGCAGGGCTTCCAGCACCTGGCCGGCATCACCGCGTACTACAACACCCGCAACTGGTACTTCCTGTACGTCACCGCGGACGACGACGGCAGCACCCAGGTCCGCCTGGCCACCTGTGATCGGGGCCGCACAACGGTGGAGACCCTCCCTCGGACGGCACTCGGAGCAGGCGACCGCTTCCGCCTCGGACTGGACCTCGCCGGACCGTCGCTGCAGTTCCGCCTCGGCACGGCCACGGGCTGGCACCCCTACGGCCCGGCGCTCGACGCGACGGTACTGTCCGACGAGCACGCCGAGGAGTTCGACGACGACCGGATCCGTTCCCTCGGCTTCACCGGAGCATTCGTGGGCCTCTGGGTCTGGGACCTCAACGGACACGGCCACCACGCAGACTTCGACCGAGCGACCTACACGGCCCGTCCGTCCGCGTCTGCCCCGGCCGCTGCGGCGCCGGGGGACCGCCGGTCCCACCCGTGAAACTTCGAGTAGTCTCCGGCGTCCCAGGCCTCGCGCAGACCCGGGCTGCTCGGATCCCAGTCCGGACGGATCTCGGCAGTAGCAGTCCGCAGGTCGTGCCACAGGTCCTGGAACGACGGGCGTCCCCAGAACCAGTAACCGTTGTAGACGCTGTGGATGACCAGTCCCGGCTTGAGCACGAGCGTGTGCGGGATCATCGGGTCGTGCTCGGGGTCGGTGTACTCCTGGATCTCCAGGTCCTGTTGGACGCTTCGCTCAGGGTCGGACAGGAAGGGCCACTGGGCCCCCACTGAGGCGCGGAACTCCTGCAACGTGTGGTGGTCGTCGGTGGCGATCGTGACCACCTGCGTGTACGCCACTGCGATCTTCGCGTAGTTCTCGGCCAGTTCCAGATGCTGCCGGTGCTCCTTCGGGCAGTAGTTGCCACGCGCGAGCGTCAGGATCAACGGGTCCTGACCCTGGAGTTCGCTCAGCGAGCGGACGGTGCCGGTGTGGTCGGGCAGCGCGTAGTCAGGGAAGGTTCCACCGGGGACGATGTCGGAACGCACAGGATGACCGCCTCTGCCGTATGCACGACCTGGTTCTACTCGCAGGCACCTGGGTGCCTGCGGGTTGGATGTCCCCGTCGGCGCTTCCACCCACACCTGAGCCTCGCCCGAATGCCCCAGGCGTCAGGGCTTGCGGCGACCGCACGCGATGCTGCCAGGAGGGTGATGCCGCGAATCATTGACTGCTCCGAGGGGCACGCTAGACCGACGCTGAATCCCGACCGACGCGTGGAGGTACCAGATGGCCGAACTCCCACCACCGCCAGAAGGAATCGTGCTGGCCCACTTCATCGTCTCGAACGATGTCGAGCGCTCGCGACGCTTCTACACCGAAGTACTCGGCGGCCGGCTGGCCTACTCCGGCCCCGGAGGGCTGACCTATGTCACTCTGGCCAACAGCTGGATCATCATCAATGTCGGCGGCGGCCCGACCGACGACAAGCCGTCGGTCACCCTGGAGACGCCGAGCGATCCCGATCGGGTCAGCAGTTTCCTCAACATCCGGGTCAAGGACATCCACGCCTTGTACAAGGAGTGGAGCGCCCGGGGTGCCCAGTTCCTGACGCCGCCGAAACAGCACGAGTACGAGATCCGCTGCTACATCCGCGACCCTGACGGCCATCTGATCGAGGTGGGGCAGACCACCGATCCAGGGGGAGACTGGGTGCCCGCCCACTGGCCGCCCAGCACGCGCACCGGCGACTCGGAGTGAGCGCCGGCCCTACCTCCGTCGCTCGTCAAATAACAATCCATTTGTTATGATCCAGCCATGGCTACGCATGCTGTCCCCGGCGAGGGGCCAACCCGTCCCGTCTCCGTCTCGCTCCACGAGGGCACTATCGCGGCGCTCAAGGAGCGCATCGGCAAGCGCGGCATGTCCGCGTACGTCGAGGCCCTCATCCAGCGGCAACTGGAGCGGGACCGGCTGCGCGAGCTGATCGAGGCCGCTGAGGCAGACCACGGCCCCGTCGATCGCGCAGCGATTGAGGCGAAACGGGCCGTCCTGCGTGGCGAAGCCGCCGGCGCTGCGGATGCTGCGTGAGCGGGACCCTTGTCCTGGACTGTGAGGGGCTGTCCAAGCTTGTACGTCGTAGCCCTGAACTGACTGAGTGGCTTTCGGCTGCTGAAGCTGAGGACATCCGCGTGGTCATGAGTTCTGTAACGCTCGTTGAAGCGCGTGACCCTCGTGTCAACCAGGCCCAGTTCGACCACGCCGTCTCGCGGGTGAACGTCGTCCCACCCTCGGAGATGATCGCACGTCATGCGAGCAGGATCCTCTCGGCAGTTGGACTGCACGGGCACAAGTACGCCCTGGATGCCCTGGTGGCCGCAACTGCGCTCGCGTCTCCTGCTCCGGTCACTGTCCTGACGTCAGACCCTGAAGATCTGCTGATGCTCTGCGGTCCTGGTGTGGCTGTCGTCAAAGTCTGAACACTCGTCAGCACTTTGGACGGATGACCGCTGTCGCAGTCGCAACAGATCGGCGAATACCAGAAATCGTCCACCGGCGGTGAGGGAGGAGCGCGGCACACGCGTTCGTCGGGGTGGAAGTAGCTGTGGGTCGTGCCCCATAGTCTGCGGGGCATGGCTGCTCTCAAAGCAACACCCCCAAGACCTATCGCTCCGGGCGATGTCGTCGCGGCGTTCTCCGAGCATCTCGGCGAGTGGACAGCGGCGCAGATCACTGGTCTGGACCCGGACCACCAGCTCGTGGGGGTCCTGCACCTCGACTGGTCCGGCCCTGAGCCGATGTCCGTGGCGGAGCTCGGCGACGTCGGGCCGATTTCGCGCACACGCGGGTCTTTCACGGGGGAGCTGGCGCATTGCCACTATGAATGGGTGCTCCCTCGGAGCTGTAAGGTCATCGGGACACTGCCGCTGCTGCACGACCAGCCGTCGAACAGCTACGCGTTCGGGTGGGCCATGGGGCTCGACCTAGCCCTGGAGCGGCGCCGACGGCGGGGCGACGAGTCGAAGTGGTCTGACCCATGGGCGAAAAGCATCACCGGCAGCGGATTGAACGAGCCTCTCGCCGGGCAGGCAGGTCCTCACGAGGAGACGCGTCGGCTGACGGTTCGGGCTGTGGAATCGCTGGACTGTGCGCGGCTCGTCGAGCGGTATCCGACGCTGACCGGCCTTACCCTCATCGGACCGGTGACCTTGTCATCGGCATCGAGCCTCAATGAGTTGACTTCGCTGAAGCACTTCAGGCTCTCCGACGTTTTCGGGATGGTCGGGGCGGACTGCCTCTTGCCGCGGCTTGTTCCGGCACTGGAGTGGTTGGACCTGGTCAGTGTCCCCGCGGAGTACGCGACGGCGATGAGGAGGCTGTGGCGGCCCGAGGAGCCCCAGGGTGTCCATCTCAGGATCGCCAAGCCTCGGAAGCCCGGGTGGCTCGCCGAGAACCTGAACAATCCGCTCCGGGACTGGGATGGCCGTGAGCAGATCAGCGCCGCGATCTACAAGAAGGCGTCGGCGCAGTACAAAGCGACGCGGCGCGCGGTGCTCGCCGTGCTGGCGTCCGGTGATGCGGCAGACGTACTGACGCCGAGGCTTGTCGAGCTCGGGGAGCAGTTCGGCGAAGCCTTCAACGAGCTCGACGAGCGCGCCGGATTCATCGAGACCGTTGAACGCGAAGAGCTCTACGATGCGCTCGGCGCCATCATCATCGAGGCTGAAGCCGAGTCAGGAGCCGACCTGGCCTGGGCAGGCAAGGACTTGACCGGGGGCTGCGAATCCGTCCGCGACTGGTAGGGCCTCGGTGCCCTCGATGGCGAATCGGTATCAAAGCAGGTAGGGGCCGACGATGGTGGCTATGGCGGAGGAGAAGGGAGCGATGCTGTCGGCGAGGTCCAGTTCCACTTCGGGGAACCACTTCTTGGAGGGACGGGGAAGTAGGCGCGCGTGCACCCCGGCCGCACCCTCCGGGGCGTCAAGGATCGCGACGAGTTCGGGCCGAAACAGCCCCGGCCCGATCCGACCCTGGTCAGCGCTCGCCAGGACCAGGTTCCTCGCCAAGTCGGGGTGTGTGAAGGAAGAAGTCGGCGGTCGTGTACTCCTCACCGCTGTTGTAGTGCACGACGATCCGCTGGTCGCCGGTGAGGGGAGCTTGGAACACGGCCACGCCGACTTGTCCTCCAGCCGTGCCCGAATCGCGTCGGCGTCCCCGCCATCCACGCCGGACGTCGCGCAGGTCAGCATTGCCATAGGAAGGCGGCCTCTGTGCAGGGCTCGCAAGCGAATGCGAACGCGGTACCGCCGAAGTTCATCGACGTGCTGTGCTCCGGTCCCTCTTCGAGCTGGGCGATCAGCTCCATGGGCTGGGTGCAGCGCGGGCAGTCGGGTGTCTCGTCGTCCTGCAGCCAGTCGCCCGCCGAAGGTCGGCCTGGTAGTGAGATTCAGAGCTACTCTCGGACGATGTCGAATCGCGCGGTAGCTGCTGCAGTCGGCCCCGTGCAGAGACTGTTCGGTGATGATCGATAAAGTCGGCGCACCCAAGCAGCTGAGGAGTGCAGACCGTGAGACCGCCGGCAGAGCTCGATGAGGTCCAGTGGCAGGCCCTGAACCACGCCTACGGCCCCGCGGAGGATCTGCCTGCGCTGGTCAGAGCGCTCTACCAGGGAGACGAGGAGATCATCGACGAGGCGATCTACGAGCTCCACGGGAACATCTGGCACCAGGGCACGGTCTATGAGGCCTCAGCGCCAGCCGTCCCCTTCCTCGCGCACGCTGCCATCCACGTCTCCGGCAGGCGCGCCGAGCTGCTGATGCTGCTCGCCGTCCTCGCCGACCATGAGCCGAAGCACGTCGACGGGCCGCGCTGGCCCGACAGCTCGGTCGGTGCCGTCTGTGCGGAGCTGTGCCGGGTGCTCCCCGAGCTGCTGGTCTGTCTCGGCGCCCCGGAGAGGGGTGTTCGTCGAGCCGTGCTACGGGTGGTCGCCGCCGTGGGGGACTTGCTCTCGGAGGAGCAGCGAGCCGTCATCGCGGAGCAGGTTGCTGCGCTGTACGTCGACGATCACGTTCCGGCCGTTCGCGCGGATGCCGTGGTCTGCCTGGAGCAATTGGGCCGTGGGCCGGACGGCCTGGCCGACCTGCTTCCCGAGGTCAGGCTGGCAGCCGCCGTGCTCGCCGCAGAGCGGTCGCAGCCGCCGTACTCTCCTGCGTTGGTGGAGGTGATGGCCCAGGACGGCGCCGAGCCCGATCCCGGGGACGACGACCTCCCTTGGTCTGGGCTTCGGACGCTGGACGACAGGCTCACGCGCCTGCTCCGAGAGGACCCACGCGCCGGCCTCACGGTGGCCGCTCGGTGGATCTCCGCGGGAGACCTCGGCACACGTGGCTCCTGGCTCGCCGAAAAGATCGTCGAAACCTGGCGCGACCAGGAACCCGACGTGCTCGACCTGCTCCAGGCGGCTCTGCCCCAGCAGCGGGAAGCCCGTGCCATCGCCGGCCGTCTGCGCGCCATCGGACACTGGATCGAGCTCGTTCCCGAGCCTGGGACCGGGATCCGCGACACACTCCACCGATTCGCGAACGACGAGGACGAGGAGACCACTGCGTCAGCACTCCTGGCGCTGGTGTGCTCCCGCGACGCCCGCGCACCGCGGCTGGTGCTGTGCCGTCCCACGGCACGGCTGCTCGGGGCCGCTGCCCGACACTTCCCCGAGGACGGTGAACTGTTGATACCGGCCATCCGCCGCGAACTCGCAGCAGGTGCGACCGGGAACGACGGTATTGCTCTGGTCCAGTCTCTGGCCCACTTCGGGGCCGCAGCTCGCCAGGCCCAGCCGGAACTGGTCGACTGCCTTCGGACGAGGCGCGCGGCCATCGTCGCCGCCAGGCTGCTTGGGACAAACGGTTCCGCCACGCCCGAGACCATCGATTTGCTGCGCGAGGCGACACAGAGCGCTGACCTCTCGCTGCGTTCCACAGCGGCCGTGGCTCACTACCAGCTGACAGGCGAAACCCACCTGGCGTTGAGCACCTTCGAGGGGCTGCTCTCGGGCGTGGGCCCGGTCCACTGGTACCTCGGAGCCCTGGAGCCGTTGGGCGCCGCCGCCACTCCTTTGCTGCCGCTGATCGAGCCCATGCTCGAAGGCGGTGACTGGACGAGGATGGCCGCCGCCGAGGCACACTACTGGATCACGGGCACCCCAAACCGGGCCGTCCCCGTTCTCTCCGAACTCGTCGGAGCTTCCCCCGTCGGCCTCCGCGCTCTCAAGGCGCTCGCTGCCACCGGGGTGCTCCCGGAGGATCTCCGTCCGACTCTGCGAGGTTTCGCGTTCTCCCCGCGTCGCCTGCTGACCGACACCCCTGTCTCCGGCCAGGGCCACGCGGACGAGGAGCTCCGAATGCTGGCACGGTCATTGCTCAGCACCTAGGACGCGTGGGCCTGGTCGCCGCGTCGGAGCGGTCTCAGGCGTTCTTGCCGTTCTGAGCGAGGGCGTCGAGTAGGCGCTTCACAGGAGTACCGAGGCGCCAGCGTTCGGAGAGTTCTTGGAGGGCGACTGGGTCGACGGCTGCGGCTTGGATGCCGGCGAGGTCGCCGCACTGGGAGCCGTTCACGCCGTACTTCTCCATGAGCAGCGCATCGTCGGTGATCTGCAGGGTCCCCACGCCCTTGATCGGGTACAGCACCTGCACGCCCCGGGCGTCGTCCACCAGTTGGGACAGGTCCCTGTCTCCCGTCACGATCTGCACGCGGGGTTGGTAATCTGCAGCCTCCCGGTCGCCTGACTCTACGTCAGAGCAACTTTCTGTAAAGCGAATCCGTGCTTTGCCGGGTTTAGGACAAAGGAGCCTGAGTGAAGCACGACTCGTGATCGCATATTCACCTGGTGAGTGAACAAGCCTCACGGAAGTCGGCGAGCGCTTCCGCGTAGCGTTCGCGGGCCGCCAGGCGCATGGTCGCGCGGTCGGTCAGGGCTCTGGCCAGATGCAGGGTCTTCGCACAGCGGTCGAAGTCCATAGTGGAACGCGCGACGTGCTCGGCGTGCGCAAAGCGCCCAGGACGAAAGCAGGGAGGCGCTTTGGTAGGCCCTCGGCGTGCAGCCCACCCGGCGCTCGGAGACCGGTCTGCGGCCGAACCCTCTATCGGCACCCGCCCGCACACGCTTCAATGCTCGGGATGAATGCGAGCCTCGCGGCAGTGATTGGGGCGGCAGTTGGCGCGCTCGGCGGTCTTGGAGGCGGTCTCGTCAGCGCCTTCGGCCAAGGACGCCAACTGCGGCAGCAGCACATGGCAGATCGCCGCCAATGGAAGCAGGAGATGCGTCAAGCTGCCTACAAAGAGCTCCTGACAGCTGCGAAGCAGCTTTCCAATGCCCTATGGGCGTCGTCCGACAAGTTGCAGGACCAGGCAGCCACAGTTGCCGACTGGCAAGCGGGCTATGGCGAAGTGCACGCTTCCTGGACGAGGTTCAGCGCGGCTGCTGCTGCCGTGAACATTGCTGGCCCGCGGGCCGTAGCAGAGGCTGCGGACACCCTGCGACACGCCATGTACGAGTGGGAAATGCTCTGCACGACGTGGACGAGGACGGCGGTCCGGAGGCAAGCGGCCCACGCCGCCGACTTCTACCCCCGCTTCGAGGCAGCTGCTGAGGCTAAGCGCCCGAGTGATCGGGCATTCCAGGTAGCAGCACGGAGCGCACTCGACACGGAGTCGTGAAGGCAGCGGACCATACGCCGCACGAGAATGAATTTGTAGGGCCTTTCGCGGCGTCGGGGAGCCCGCGCGGAGACGGTCACTGGTTCCGTTCTCAGCGGCTCGCGGCGAGAGCGTCGAGGAGACGCTTGATCGGTGTGCCGAGACCCCAGCGTTCGGAGAGTTCGTCGAGGGTGACGGGGTCGAGGGGTTGGTGGGGGAGGGTGGGGTCGAAGGTGGGGAGGGGGGCGGCGGTGGCGACGGTGACGACCTTGGGGGCGACGGCGAGGTAATCGGTGCCTTCGATGAGGCGTTTGCGTTGGGCGGGGGTGAGCTTGCTGTCGGGGTCGGTGGCTGCGGCCTGGATGCCGGCGAGGTCGCCGTACTGGGCGATGAGTTTGGTGGCGGTCTTCTCGCCGATGCCGACCACGCCCGGCAGGCCGTCGCTGGGGTCGCCGCGTAGGACGGCGAAGTCGACGTACTGGGAGCCGTTCACGCCGTACTTCTCGACCAGCAACGCGTCAGTGGTGAGCTGCAGCGTCCCCACGCCCTTGATCGGGTAGAGCACCCGTGCCCCGCGCGCGTCGTCCACCAGCTGGAACAGGTCCCGGTCGCCGGATCTGCCAGATTCTCAAAATGCGATACCGGGTTTGACCTGCAAGGATTCAATCATGCTCAGAGCTGTTGTCGGTGCGCGCGTCAGCGTCGTCAAGGGCACGGAGAAAGTGTCACACCTCGTCCAGAAGGAGGCCGGCGAACGAGAGGCGGACCGTTCGGGCTGGGAGGTGGTCGGCTACTTCCAGGACCTGGACGTGTCAGCAACTGTCCGTCCCTTCGACCGGCCAGACCTTGGGCTGTGGCTGGGCGACAAGGCTGACCAGTGGGACGTGATGATCTTCTCGAAGGTCGACCGGGCCTTCCGGTCGGCAAAGGACTGCGCTGACATCGCCCACTGGGCCGAGTCGAATCGAAAGATTCTCGTCTTTGCCGACGACGGGATCACCTTGAACTTCCGGGAGGAAGCCAAGGACTCGATGTCTTCGATGATGAGCAAGGTCTTCCTGATGCTCGCGTCGCTCTTCGCGGAGATGGAGCTACGGCGCACGCGGGACCGTGTTCTGGGTGCGCACAAGTACCTGCGGAAGACTGTCCGGTGGCCTGGCGGCTACGCGCCCTATGGGTACGAGGTGGTCGATCACCCGGAAGGCGGAAAGACACTCAGGCTGGAGCCCCACACGGCGGGTGTCGCCGTGGAGATGGCCGAGTGGTACATCGCAGGCCGTTCGTTTCACGACATCGCGGGGGAGCTCAACCGGCGAGGCGAGCCGACCAATCTGGTCCGCATCATGAAGGAGCACGGGAAGACCGAGACGTCGAAGGGGAAGTCCCTCGACGGGATTGAATGGTCGGCCACTGTGATCGCGAGTCTTCTCCGGAGCCCGTCGCTGCGCGGGTACAAGCTCCACCGAGGGAAGGAGGTCCGCGGCTCCGATGGCCTGCCGATCATGATAGCTGAGCCCGTCTTTCAGCGAGAGCTGTGGGACAGGCTCGAACCCGTGCTGGTCGCGCGATCACGCAAGAAGACCCGCACGTCCTCCGCTTCAGCGCTCCTCGGTGTCGCGTTCTGCGGGCTGTGCGACGGGCCGCTCTACCAGAAGAACTCGCCCAAGAAGTCCAGCGGGAAGATCTATAGCTACTACCACTGCCCCAGCGGCAGCGGAAAGGGCCGCGAGAACTGCGGGACGTCCCAGCCAGCGGGGCGGCTGGAAGCCCTACTCGAAGACTCGTTCATCGCTCAGGTCGGCGGCAAGTTCGTCCCGATCCGGCGATACATCCCTGGCGAGGACCATTCCGCCGACCTTGAGCAAGTGCGACGAGCTATCAAGGGCCTGCGGGAGGAGAAGGACGAGGGTTTGATCGTCGGCCGTGAGGATGAAGACGAATGGAAGGACCGTATGAGGGCGCTGATCGCTCGTAGGGCCGATTTGGAGAGCCTACCCCAGCGGCCTGCTCAGTGGGTCTTCGAGGATTCCGAAGAAACCTACACCGAGGCATGGCACGCCCGCGACGCGGATGGCCGACGCAGGTTGTTGGTGGACGGGGGCATTCGGCTGGTGGTCGAGCCAGGGCCGGCCCTGGCGGCGAAGGTACATGTGCCTGATGACTTGGCAGCGAGGCTTGCCCAGTCCGTGGCGCGCGGGGGAGTGAGCCCGCACTGACCTGAGCCGGTGGGTTGATTACCCAGCCCACCGGCCGTCGGCGCGGCGCACGAGCAGGTCCGTTCCGAACTGCGGCAGCTTGGCCAGGCCCATGGGGGATGGCCCCGTCGGGCGATGTCGACCCGAACGTGTGGCGGCGCCGCACAGAGAAAGCGAAGGTCTCCGCAATCGCCTGGCGATCACGGCGCTCTTCTCGCCGGTCGATACCGCAGGCCTCTTCAGAGCGCTTTTAGCTCATCTATTTGCCGAAGGTCTGACCGTCGAAGGTGAACGATCCGCTTCGCTGAACCGGAACGGCGATCGGTTCCCCACTGCCGTCTGCGGCGTTGATAATTCCGAACCCAAGCTCCAGTCGACCTCGCTGGCTGGGCGCGGACTTTGCGCTGCGGGGAGAGAGAGTTCCAGTTTCGAAACCCCAGAGAGTACGCCCTTCGGCACCATTGCTCTGACCTATGGCAGCCAGCCCGCTAGTGCCATTGCAGACGATCGAGCTTTGGAACGTCCGAGCTAGCATGATTGCCTGAGAGCCGGGGTACCGGCTAGCGCCGGGACCGGTCGCGGTGAGGCTGAACCAGCCTGGGGCTATGGGGTAGATCCCAGGTATGACCTGAACACCGAGACTGGTAACGGTGCCTCGACAAATAGTGCCCCACGGCGAAGCCGGCGTGAGGAACGGCGTGTCGCTGACCTGGAGAACAATCTCTCCTGCGTAGGCAGTCCGCAGGCGGGTGATCCGATCAACGAAGGCCTCGCAGTTGTTGGCTTCTGCGCTGCACCAGGTACTCGCGACTGCGACGAGACGCTCCGGCTGCCACTCAGCCAAGAAGTTGATGAGATTGGTTATGGCGCGTGAATGACAATCGGAAGTGTGTAGGTCGGCCACAACCACAATGCGCTCGCCGGAGACAGGCGGCACATAGGTCGGTCGGGACCGCAGAATCCGTGCTAGCGGTGGCTCGAATTTTGTTTCAGAGTTTTTCAATGAGACCATATTTCTGCCGATACTACTGCTGGGTCGTAGCAGCCGTTGAGTTCACGTCTGAGCATCTGTACGTGTTGTTTTCACATGCCTTTCACGCTCGGACCGCCGTGAATCTGATAGTGCCCCAGTGGCACCTACTCGTCGTCTATCGAGGCGTACCCTAGTTCACGTATGCCTTGCACCATAACTGACGAGGGTCGGCCAGTAAAGCGAGTCTCTCGAACTAGGTAAAAGATGAGAAGTATTGAGAAGTAATGAGAAATGAACGCCGCGGCGAGAGGGAGGCTCTTCCTTCCCCATGGCGCCCCGAGAGTATGCGAGGCACTTGGGTGACGGTCGCGTAGGTAGTTCGATGCGTAGTTCTTCTGGATCGCCGTCGGGGCGTCGCTTGGCCAGTGCCTTGATACCTCCCGGGTCAAGGAATGTAGCCTATGATGAGGGAATACCTGCCTACTCCCCTCTCATCGAGGGCGACGCGAGAGAAGCACTCCATGGCACAGAAGGTTTCAGTTCAGCTTATCGACGACCTGGATGGATCTGAGGCCGTCGAAACCATCATCTTTGCCCTAAACGGTCAGTCATATGAGATCGATCTGGGGGAGAAGAACGCTGGCAAGTTCCGCAAGGCGCTCGCCCCATTCGTGGAGGCCGGACGCAAGCAGGGTGGCGCGAAGCGCGCAAAGACCCGCGCCCCGGTGCGCTCTGGCGACTACCCAAGCCCGGTGGACGTTCGGGCTTGGGCCTCCTCTCAAGGCATCGAGGTGGCAGCGCGCGGCCGAGTGCCAGCTGACGTCATTAGCAAGTACCAAGCCGCGCACTGAGTCCAGTGGATTTGGCTTCCGCTGATGCATCGTGTGGTCAGACGGGCACGTCCTCGGGAGATATTCACCGTCCGAGGGCGTGCGAGTCAGCTGTCAGGCGCTGCCGGAGCTTGCACCTTGCCCCGAGCCGCTGCGCTGCCCTGTCCGCCTGGCGACAGCATGACCACGGATGAGTCCTTGCCGCCCAGGAATGCTTCCTGGATGACGTATGGTCCGTCGGCAAGCTCGAAACGAACCGAGCCATCGTCATAGGCGGAGACGCTGGCTTTCCGGCCGCCGGGCAGATCGATTCGCTCGATAGAGATGCGTGTCCGGGTTGTCGCCACTTTTCCCCTTGGTGATCTTTGGGCTAGAGCACCAGATTGGTGGCCTAATGCGATGGTGGGACGAGATGCCGAAACTTTGTGGGAGTCCGCAAGATGTAGGGCACCACGTGATGGCGCATGAGCTTAGACGACTACCTGCAGGACGTGCGCAGTTGGTGGAGCCAACGAGGTCTGCGCAGCGCTAGAACGCCATCGGGAACGTCTGGATTGCCTGCTGACCTCGCAATATGTGGCTGTGGCTGCGGAGGAACTCGGAGCTGTTGGTCGCGTGGTCTCACTCGTTCGAGCGGTCCGCTGCCATGGCGTATCAGCCTGACGGTCGCCTAACTACGCTGAATGCCACTGATGCCAGTGCATTTGTAAACACTGGTAGTCCTGACCTGGACCTATGCCAAGAGGTGACATCATGAGTACTGAAAGTGACGAACTCGACGTAGAGATCGAAGCCTGGGCTGCGGCGCAGGTAGCGGAGTCGCCTTCGTGGACGGCGGAGAAGTGGGAGAGCATCCTCGCCGGCTTGAGGCCGAGCGCGTCGGAGTAATGCCGGGGGCTTCGAGTGCCTGGTCAGGGCGGCTCCGGTGTACCTGACCAGGCAAGCCACCAGCGCATGTTCAGAGGAAGCGCTAGCCCGGTTTGGCTGTCGCCTGGTTCTGGTGTCCGACCAGGCTTTGGGCTGGTCGTCTGAAATCGCCTCCTGGAGACGAGGGCGACCGCTCTACGCTTCCTGCTGAGGTTGAAAGCGTGATGGCCGTGGGTGGCTGACGTTCCTTGATCCCTGCGGTACGACCGGAGCATGAAGTATGCACAGGGCGGTGGGCTGACCCCG
>NZ_JOEH01000024.1 GCF_000719095.1 Streptacidiphilus jeojiense
GGGTTGAACGCTGGGGGCGGGGGGTTGCTCGGGGGGTTCGGGTGCGGCGGCTGCGTGGCTGGGCGCGCAGTTCCCCGCGCCCCTGGGGGGTGCGGACGGGACCACGATGCGGGTCTGGGAGGGGACGCCGCCCCTGCGGGCGGTCAGTGCGCCGGGGCCGGTGACCAGGGAGGTCAGGCGGCCGTCGGGGGTGGTCTCGGCCCAGACCGGCTCCGCGCCCTGCGCGAACTGCACCAGGTAGAGCTCGCGCTGTCGCCGCACGCCCCGTACCGCGCCGTGGCGCTCCCGCAGGGCGTCGACCGTCGCCTGCAGCCGCTCCAGCGGCACCCGCCGCAGCAGCTCCGGGCTGAACAGCTCCGGGTCCAGCTGTTCCGCCGTGAAGGCGGTGACCAGGGCCTGCGGCACCGGATCGGCCGGAACGTTGCGGCGCAGCTGGGCCAGCAGGGGGGAGAGGAGTCGGTCGCGGGTGCTCAAGTGATCCTCTTTCTACGGTCGTGCTATCACCGTAGGTAACGAGTGGGGTACGGAGCGGGAGCGACGCTGGTTGCGGCTTGCGATCTTTTGACGGGAAGGGGTTCCGGAACAGAGGGGGAGTCCGTACGCTCGCGCCAATCGGCCGGATACCAGTGAGTAGTAGGGGTGCGACACATGTCGTCAGCAGGGACAACGGAGGTCCCGACGGGGCTGCGCCGCGCGCGGATCGCCCTGCTGGTGAGCTATCTGGCGCAGGGGGCGGTGTTCGCGCTCCTGGTCACCCGCATCCCCTCGATCCAGACCCAGTACGGGATCAGCGACAACCTGCTGCCGGTGTTCCTCGCCGCGGTGCCGATCCTGGCCGGTGTCGGCTCCATCTCCATGGAGTGGGTGGTCAAGAGGACCTCGCCGCGGGCCGTGCTGCGGATCGTCCAGCCGCTGGTCTGCCTGACCCTGCTGGGCGTCGGCGCGGGCGACAACATGGCCGAGGCCGCCGTCGCGCTGGGCGCCTTCGGGCTGATGGTCGGCGGCCTGGACGCCAGCCAGGCGATGTCGGCGGTGGCGCTGCAGCACCGCTACGGCCGCAGCATCATGCAGGGCTTCTACGCCTCCTACAGCCTGGGCGGCATCATCGGCGCCCTGCTGGCCGCGACCGGCTTCACCCAACTGTCGCTGTTCGGCACCACCACCGCCCTGGCGATCCCGGTCGTGGTGGTCGCCAGCGTCTGGTACGCGGGGCCGCACGAGCTCGGCCACGCCGTGGAGGAGGCCGCCGCGGCCGCCGCGCGGTCCATCCCCTGGAAGCCGCTGCTGCCGCTCTGCCTGGCCATGTGCGTGGCGTACATCGCCGACGCGACGGTCTCCAACTGGAGCGCCAAGTACATGCAGGACCTGCTGCACACCTCCAAGCACATGTACGCGATCCCGTACGCCGCCTACATGGTGGTGATGCTGCTCGGCCGGACCTTCGGCGACGGACGGGTGCAGCGCTGGGGCAGCGTCCGCACGGTCAGCCTCGGCGCGATCGTCTGCGCCGTCGGCTTCGGCCTGGTCTCCGTCGCCCCCGAGCAGTGGACCGCGGTGGTGGCCTTCGCCGTCGTCGGCCTGGGGGTCAGCGTGGTGGTGCCGCAGGTCTTCGCGGCCGGCGGGCGGCTGTTCCCGGGCGCCTCCGACGCGGCCGTGGCACGGATCAACATCTTCAACTACGTGGGCTTCCTGGTCGGCTCGCCGCTGGTCGGCGGTATCGCGGTCGGACTGAACTACCGCTGGGCGATGCTGGTGCCGATGGTGCTGGTGCTGCTGATCCTGCTGGTCGCCAAGTCGTTCGGGGCACCGGCCGTGCAGCTCGCGGAGGCCGATACCGTGGCGGTATGACCCTGCACCAGCCTCCGCCGCAGCGCACCCTGGACCTCTTCTGGGACGACGACGTCACCCGCTACGACTTCGGTCCCGGCCACCCGATGGACCCGGTCCGGCTGGCGCTGACGATGTCGCTGGTGCGGGCCTTCGGGCTGGACCGGCTGCCCAATGTCACCGTGCGCTCGGCCCCGGCCGCCGGGGACTCCACGCTGGCGCTGGTGCACGACCCCGGCTATGTCGCCGCGGTGCGCGAGGTGGCCGGGAGCGGGGTGCCGGACCTGTCGCGCGGGCTCGGCACCGAGGACAACCCGGCGTTCGCGGCCATGCACGAGGCCTCCGCGCTGATCGCGGGGCAGTCGGTGGCCGGCGCCGAGGCGGTGTGGGAGAAGGGCGGACGGGCCGTCAACTTCGCCGGCGGGCTGCACCATGCCATGGCCGGCAAGGCGTCCGGCTTCTGCGTCTACAACGACGCCGCCCTCGCCGTCGCCCGGCTGCTGGAGCTGGGCGCCGAGCGGGTCGCCTACGTGGACGTGGACGTGCACCACGGCGACGGCGTGCAGCAGGCCTTCTGGAACGATCCGCGGGTGCTGACCATCTCGCTGCATGAGCATCCGCGGACCCTGTTCCCGCAGACCGGCTGGGCCGAGGAGACCGGCGGCCCGGAGGCCGAGGGCACGGCCGTCAACCTGCCGCTGCCGGCCGGCACCGGTGACTCCGGCTGGCTGCGGGCCTTCCACGCCGTGGTGCCCGGACTGCTCGCCGCCTTCCGGCCGCAGGCCCTGGTCACCCAGCACGGCGCGGACACCCATGTGGAGGACCCGCTGGCGCATCTGGCCGTCAGCCTGGACGCCCAGCGGGTGGTGGCGGCAGCTCTGGCCGGGCTGGCCGACGAGCACGCCGGCGGGCGCTGGCTGGCGCTGGGCGGCGGCGGTTACGCGGTGGCGGACGTCGTGCCCCGCTCCTGGACCCATCTGGTGGCCATCGCCGCCGGGCACCCCCTCGCGCCGGAGCAGGAGACCCCGGAGGAGTGGCGTGCCGAAGTGATGCGCCGCACCCGGCAGCACGCCCCGCAGCGGATGACCGACGGCATGGCGGCCACCTGGAAGGACTTCGACGGCGGCTACGACCCTGCCGACCGCCTGGACCAGGCCGTGCTGGCGACCCGCAGGGCGGTCTTCCCGCACCACGGGCTGCTGCCCTGACTCTCCCGGGCCGGCCTGAGGGTCTGTCACCGGCCGCTCCCCGCTGGAACACTGGTGCCGTGATCAAAGCCGAGGAGCTCCACGCCCATCTGCTGGACAGCCGGATCGCCGGGGAGGTCGCCACCCCCAGGGAGGACAACCTCAGCAAGTACGCCCGCTTCGCCCGCCGCGACCCGTGGGTGCTGCTGGGCCTGGACCCCGAGGGCGAGTGGACCCAGGACGAGGTGCTGGCGCTGATGGCGCGTCGGGCCGGGGTCTCGCCCGACCGGAACCACCGGCAGGGCCAGGACACCATCGACCCGCAGTTGACCATCGACGCCCTGGACGCCGTCGCCGTCGTGGTGGCCCGCACCGCCGAGCGCGGCGGCTCGGTCCTGATGGGCACCGGGCACCCCGGGCAGCTCATCGGGTTCCACTCGGCGCTCGGGGATGCGCTGGAGGCCGCCGGATGCGCTGTGCTCACTCCGGCGCACGGACGTGACTTCCTGATGCACTCGGTACACGGCGAGCGCTCCTGTTCGCTCGACTACGTGCAGCGGGTGGGAGTCGTGAGGGTGTATGAAGGAGCACCCCCGAGTGGAGTGTCGCCCTCCGCAGCAGTGCCCGCGGAAGGCGGTGCCGCCACCCGGGGCGAGCTCTCCGACCCCGTCCACACCCACTCGCCGCAGCCGGTCAGGATCGCCCTGGCCGCACTCGCCGAGGCTGGTCAGCCCCGTCCTGACCTGCTGCTCGGGGACCACGGCTGGGCCTGCGGGGCCGGCCGGCTCGGGGTCACCTCGATCGGCCTGGCGGACTCCAACGACCCGGGGGTGTTCGTCGCCGAGGCGGAGGGGATGGTCGCGGCGGCGGTTCCGCTCGACGACGGTGTGCGACCGGACTGCTACGAACTGCTGAGCGCCTACGTACTGCAACAGGCTGGTATGTCTCGGTAATCTCGGGCCCCTCCCCCCTCTTCCCACTGGTACCACCCGCACCTACTCTGGGTATACGCGTGTGCTGGCTGGAGTCACCGGAGGGGAAGCCGGTGCCCGTCACACGGATAAGGGTCGGTGTTGTCATGGCGTCTGGAGAGCGGCCTCTGAACGAGGTCAACTTCCTCACCGTGGCGGAAGTCGCCTCGGTGATGCGAGTGTCGAAGATGACCGTGTACCGCCTGGTGCACAGCAGCGAGCTGCCTGCGATCCGCGTAGGCCGCTCCTTCCGGGTTCCGGAGCAGGCGGTCCACGACTACCTTCGCGAGTCCTACGTGGGACGGGAGACCGCGTAGGAGCGAGTCGGCCATCCGGTCGGAGCGCCAGGCAGGAGCATGCGAGCCAGAGAAGCATGCGATACAGAAGCACAGCGCAGCGCCAACGACAGCCCGGCCAGGGGCTCCTGCCCCTGGCCGGGCTGCTGCCCGGGAGCCGGATTACGTCCTGGGGCGAGGTTTCGGTACGCTGGTGGCTTACGTCAGTCGTTTGGACCCAGGTCCCGCTCCGCGGGCATGTCCAGCCCGCTTCTGCGGGTTTTGTCCAGTGAGTGAGGGTTTCTATGGGCTCCGTCATCAAGAAGCGTCGCAAGCGTATGGCCAAGAAGAAGCACCGCAAGCTTCTCAAGCGCACGCGCGTCCAGCGTCGCAACAAGAAGTAGGCCCACAGGGTCTCGCCCGGCCTCCGGGTTCCGCTGCTGCCCGTTCCGACATCCGTCGGGGCGGGCAGCGGCGTTGTTGCGCGAGGTGTCGACATTGCCAGGTAACAGGCGACAGGTAGTCTCCACAGGGAGAGGTCGCCCAGGGGGAGTCGGGGACCTCCGCGCCTGAGGCGGGAAGGGACTGTCCGTTGGGTAAGGTCGTGCTCGTCACCGGAGTGGCCCGGCACCTGGGGAGCCGCTACGTCCAGGCGATCCGCCGGCAGCCGGGCGTGGACCTGGTCGTCGGCGTCGATCTGCAGCCCTCGGCGCACGACCTGGACGGGACCACCGATCCGGACCGGCTCGCGGACCTGGCCGAGTACCGGTTCGTCCGGGCCGACATCCGCCGCCCGACCGTGGCCGGGGTGATCGCCCAGTACGGCGTGGACACCGTGGTGCACCTCAACGTCAGCACCACCGCCCTGGGTTCGACCAGCCGGTCGACGGTCAAGGAGACCAACGTCATCGGCACCATGCAGCTGCTCGCCGCGGCGCAGAAGGCGGCCGGTGTGCAGCGGCTCGTGGTCAAGTCCACGACCAGCGTGTACGGCTCCGCGCCGCGCGACCCGGCGGTGTTCAGCGAGCAGATGCAGCCCAAGGTGCTGCCCAGCGGCGGCTTCGCCAAGGACGCCGTCGAGGTCGAGGGCTACGTCCGCGGCTTCGCCCGGCGCCGCCCCGACGTCGCGGTGTGCGTGCTGCGCTTCGCCAACATCATCGGACCGCACGCGGACACCCCGCTCGCCGACTACTTCGCGCTGCCGGTGCTGCCGACCGTGCTCGGCTACGACCCCAGGCTGCAGTTCGTCCACGAGGACGACGCGGTGGAGGTGCTGCGGCTGGCCTCGGTGGACCCCCGGCGCGGAACCACCAACGTGGGCACCTTCAACGTCGCCGGCGAGGGCGTGATGGTGCTCTCGCAGGCCGCCCGGCGGCTCGGCCGGCCCACGGTGCCGATGCTGCTGCCCGCGGTCAGCTGGATGGCCGGACTGGCCCGGCAGACCAGGCTGCTGGACTTCTCGCCGGAACAGATGCGGCTGCTCACCCACGGACGGGTGGTCGACACCACCCAGCTCCGGGAGACGTTCGGCTACCACCCCGGCTACACCACCGAGCAGGCGCTGGCCGATGTGGCCGGCAGCGGCAGGCCGGGGCTGCTGCGCCCGGAGCAGGTGGCCGGTTGGACTTCGAAGGTGGCCGCGCAGCTGCGGGTCACCGCGCTGCCTGACGGCGGAGGGAAAAGGCGATGAGCTCGGCAAGGGAGCAGGCCGGCACGGCGGGCGGGCCCGCGGGCGACGGCGAGGCGCGGGCCAAGGTCATCCCCATCGGCACCGGGCGCGGCTCACGGGCCGGTCGGGACGGCCGCGGTGCGCGCGGCGGCCGGGCCGCACAGCGGCGTACCGAGGAACTGGCGGACCCGACGGTCCTGGCCGGGGCGGAACCCGGGACGGAGTCAGGGCTGGAGTCCGGGCCGGAGCCTGTGCCGGCGCCCGGGACCGAGCCGGCCGGGGCCGGGACGGGACCTGAGCCCGTGTCGGAGCCCGCCGGAGCGCCGCCGGAGCGGGCGCCCGGGCGCGGTGTCGCGGACTCGGTGGCCGACGCGGTCGGCCACGCCCTGGCCGGGCCGCTGGGCGGCCTCGCCGGGCGGCTGCTCGGCCGGGGCTGGGAGGAGCGGGCCGCCGGCGGCCTCGGCTTCCTGCGCCGCAGGCTCACCGGGGAGTACGAGGTCGACGAGTTCGGCTTCGACCCCGAGCTCACCGAGAAGGTGCTGCTGAGTGCGGTGCGCCCGCTGGCGGAGAAGTACTTCCGGCTGGAGGTGCGCGGCGCCGAGAACCTGCCCGAGAAGGGCGGTGCGCTGGTCGTCGCCAACCACTCCGGGGTGCTGCCCCTGGACGCGCTGATGACCCAGGTCGCCATCCACGACCACACCCCGACCCACCGTCACCTGCGGATGCTCGCCGCCGACCTGGTGTTCGTGCTGCCCGGCGTCAACGAGCTGGCCCGCAAGGCCGGGCACACCCTGGCCTGCAACGAGGACGCGCAGCGGCTGCTGGAGCTGGGCGAGATCGTGGGCGTCTGGCCGGAGGGCTTCAAGGGGATCGGCAAGCCCTTCGCCGACCGGTACAAGCTGCAGCGCTTCGGACGCGGCGGTTTCGTCTCCTCGGCGCTGCGGGCCGGGGTCCCGATCGTGCCCTGCTCGATCGTGGGCGCGGAGGAGATCTATCCGATGATCGGCAACGCCAGGACGCTGGCCCGGCTGCTCGGGCTGCCCTACGTGCCGATCACGCCCACCTTCCCCTGGCTGGGCCCGCTGGGCGCGGTGCCGCTGCCGACCAAGTGGACCATCCAGTTCGGCGAGCCGATCCCGACCGACAGCTATCCGCCGGAGGCGGCGGACGACCCGATGCTGCTGTTCAACCTCACCGACGAGGTCCGCGAGACGGTGCAGCACACCCTCTACAAGCTGCTGGTGCAGCGGCGTTCGGTGTTCTTCTAGCAGGGTTCCACCAGCAGGACGGGATTGGTTCGGGGCCCGCAGCCTTCCTGGCTGCGGGCCCCGAAGCACTCCTGCTGTCGCTCAGCTGAGGCCGATGCCGATGCTCGGCAGCAGCCCGGGGATCAGCGGGGGCACGGTCACGCCGTTGCCCGCCGGGCTGGCCGAGGCGCTGCCGGTGGCCGCGGCCGAACTCGTCGCCGAGGGGGTGGCCGACGGGGTGCTGCCGTTGAGCAGACCACCCGTCAGGTTCTGCACCAGACCGCCGCTGCTGCCGGTGCCGGAGGTGGTGCTGCCGGTCGGGGTCGCACTGCTGCCGGTGCCGCTGGTGCTGCCGGTCCCGGAGACGGTGGCACCGCTCGGCGCGGCGCTGCTGCCCGGGGAGCCGCTGTCGCCGGCCCTCGGCGTCGCGCCGGTACCGGTGCCGCCGCTCGGCAGGGCCGCGGTACCGTCGCTGCCACCCGGCGTCGGCAGGAGCTGCTGCAGCGGGGCGATGTCCTGGCTTATTCCGTCGAGCAGGCTCTGCACCTGACCGGTGGGCCCGGCGAGTTGGCCGCCGAGCCGGGGCTCGATCGCGTGCAGGCGCTGCTGCTGCGAGTCGGCGAACGAGGCCAACTGCTGCAGCGGGGCCATGGTGTGGTCCTGCCGATAGACGGCCTTGAGCAGCTCGCGGCCCTGGCTGCCCTCGCTGTTCATGTCGGTGAGGGCCCGGGAGACCTCGTCCGCGAGGTGCGGGCTGAGGCTCTCGCCCTCGCTCTGGTGCGCCATCAGCTGCTGCGCCTCGGACATCCGGTTGGACGCCTGGTCCAGCAGCAGCCGCCCGCGGGCGGCGTCGGAGCCGGCGAAGTCCAGCTGCCAGTTCTCCAGACCGCGCTTCATCCCGTAGAGCGAGTCGCCGGGCAGGGCCGAGGAGCTCGCCGCGGCGACCCCGCCGAGCGCGCCCACGGCGACCCCGGCGGCCAGTCCGCCGTACGCCAGCCGGCGGCCCCAGCGCGAGCCGGGACGGAACCTGCGGGCGGCCTCGGTGGCCCGGTGCGCGCCCCTGCGCTGGCCGGGGACGGCGGCACCGCCGCCACCGGCGAAGGCCCGCTCGAACTCGGCCATCAGCAGGGCGCGCTGGGTCGACTTCACGGTGGGGTCGAGAGCCGGCGGCGGCAGGGCGCCCAGTGCGTCCACGGCCGCCAGTAGTTCGGTGAACTGACCCTCGCCGGCCGGTTCCTGGTGCGGCGCCCCGATGGGAACCGCGGTGCCGGGGCGGTCCTCCACAGCGTCGGCGAAGGCTCTCGCCCTGCGGTGCTCGAGCACGTTGGCTGTCATGGGCAGCACCTCCTCTCGTCGTTGTCGACAACTCGGCCGACCGGACGGTTGCGCAGTCGTGCCTGGGACCACCCCAAAGGGTGACGCAGGGATCCGGAGGTCCCGGAGCGCTCCGCCGGGGGACCTGAAGGTCCTTGCACCGTGCGCAACGAGCGGAGGGGACGCTCGGTTACGCTTCCGCGATCATGCCCTGCGGCGAAGAAGTGACGGATCATCTGTTCTGAGCGGCTATCTCGCGTCGCTGGGCAGCAGCCGGGCCAGTGTACGCACGGCACGGTACTGGAGGGTCTTGATCGCGCCCTCGTTCTTGCCCATGATCCGTGCGGTCTCCGCCACCGACAGGCCCTGCAGGAAGCGCAGCCGCACGCACTCCCGCTGCTGCGGGTTCAGCCGGTGCACGGCCTCCAGCAGCGCGGCGTTGGACAGCGACTCCAGCACCGAGTCCTCCGGGCTGCGCTCGCACTCGTTGGAGTCGAGCATCTCGCCGGTGGTCACCTCCAGCCGGAAGCGGCTGGACTTGAAGTGGTCGGCGACCAGGTTGCGGGCGATGGTGACCAGCCAGGCGCCGAAGTCCCGGCCCTGCCAGGTGAAGGTGCCGATCGTGCGGGTGCGCAGGGCGACCGAGGTGCGCTGCGGCGTGGCCTGGCGGTAGGGCGGACCGTCGGCACCACCGACACCGGCGACGGAGAGGGCGGTGAAGGGACCGAAGTGCTGCTCGCGTACCAGGGTGCGCAGCAGCTCCAGGCCCCCGCCGGCGGGGGCCAGGGAGGATGCAGGCGCGTCGTTCCGGACGTGTGGGTACACGGGACTCCCAGAGGCAGAACTGTTGCAGATCTAGTTGTTGCAGCGCACGCCGTGGTGTGCGGCGAACAGTGCGGCCCGCTCGCCCAGCGTGGGACACATGGGCTCCGGCGTGCGTTTGACGAGGATAACGCTTCGTGCAACAACGGCTACACCGTGTTGCTGAATTTGCCGCTTCAGTCACATCTGTTACAGCTTGATGACACAATGTGATCGGCGATGTCGAGCGGGATCGCTAGGACTTTGTCCGATTTTGACCGGATGTCAGCGGGGGGCGAACGTAAGACGCCCGTTTCCCTGGGAGCGCGTCAACCAACCCATGAATTTTCGAGTGGGTCGGTCGATCAGAAGTGGTCAGCCGGACGGACCTGGTCAGCGCTGCCGGTTGCGGTGCAGCGCCACCGCGGCGGCGGTGCCGCCGGCGGCCGCGCCGATCCCGACCGCGGCCGGGATGCCGATCCTGGCGGCCTTCCGCCCGGTGCGGAAGTCCCGCACCCGCCAGCCCTGTTCGCGGGCGTGCCGGCGCAACTCGGCGTCCGGGTTGATCACGTAGGGGTGCCCGACCAGCGACAGCATCGGGATGTCGTTGGCGGAGTCGCTGTAGGCCGCGCAGCGCGCCAGGTCCAGGCCCTCGCGCGCGGCCAGGGCCTTCACCGCCTCGGCCTTGGCCGGGCCGTGCAGGGTCTCGCCGACCAGCCGCCCGGTGTAGATCCCGCCCAGCGCCTCGGCGACGGTGCCCAGCGCCCCGGTCATCCCGAGCCTGGCCGCGATCACCCGGGCCGCCTCCTGCGGTGCGGCGGTGACCAGCCAGACCCGCTGGCCCGCCTCCAGGTGCATCCGCACCAGCGCGCGGGTGCCGGGCCAGATCTTCTCGGCGATGTACTCCTCGAAGATCTCCTCGCAGATCCGCTCCAGGTCGTCGACCCGGTGGCCCTGGACGATCGACAGCGCGCTCTCCTTGGCGTCCGCCATGTGCCCGGCGTTCTCGGCCCCGTGCAGCCGGAAGTAGGCCTGCTGCCAGGCGAAGCGCAGCAGCTCGCGGTGGCTGAAGAACTTCCGCTTGTAGAGGCCGCGGCCCAGGTAGAAGATGGCCGCGCCCTGGACGATGGTGTTGTCGCAGTCGAAGAAGGCGGCGCCGTGCGGGTCCTGGACCGGTGCCGGCTGCTCGGGCGTCCCGGCTGCCGCGGTCGGTCCGGCCGCGGCGTCGGCCGCCTCCGCGGCGGCGGTACCCGCCAGCACGGTGGAGGAACGCTTCTCCTGTGGGAGCCTTCGCAGCCTGGGCATATGGCGAGCATAGCCAGCGAACCGTTGCGGGCCGGTATCGACAGGAAGGCAGAATGGTGGGCGTGAGTCCTCTGCTGCGTCGCGAGCCCCGCAAGAGTCCCGCCGATCATCTGGTCACGCTGATCGGCAAACCCGACTGCCATCTCTGCGAGGAGGCACGGGCGGTGGTGCTCGGGCTCGCGGAGGAACTGGGCTTCACCTGGGAGGAGCTGGACATCAACCAGGACGCCGAACTGCACCGGAAGTACTGGGAGCAGATTCCGGTGACCCTGATCGACGGCCGCCAGCACGACTTCTGGAAGGTGGACGAGACCCGGCTGCGCCGGGCGCTCGGCGGATAACCGCCCCGGGGCCCGCGGCCCGGCCGGTCGGCGGCTTGGGCGATCCGAGGTCGGTGTGCTTACCATCTACCGGTTTGCGCCGGGGGGCGGAGGACACCGCAGGGTGCGGTTCCCGGATCCCGAGGAGGTGGCCGCATGGTGTGCGTGATGCGCGTCACTCGGTGGGGACAAAACGGACACTATCTTTGTGCACACGTTCACAAACGCATAGCCTGTCGTTCGCAGCCAAGCTGCACCCAGCTTCTCCGCACGGCCACCGCTCGTCCACAGCTCGCCACAGGTGCCACTCCACCGTGTCGCAGCTGCGGGCGTACCGGGGGTCGTTCACCGGAGAATTGGAGTATCCACAGGAGCACCGTGGCAACTGGACGTCCCACCCCAGCCACTCCGTCCTCGGGAGACGCCCCCAGGCGCACTCGCGGACGGGGCATTCCCGATGCGACGGTCGCGCGGCTGCCGCTCTACCTGCGTGCCCTGACCGCGCTCTCGGAGCGCTCGGTGCCGACCGTCTCCTCCGAGGAGCTCGCCGCCGCCGCCGGGGTCAACTCGGCCAAGCTGCGCAAGGACTTCTCGTACCTCGGCTCCTACGGCACCCGTGGTGTCGGCTACGACGTCGAGTACCTCGTCTACCAGATCTCCCGCGAGCTGGGTCTGACCCAGGACTGGCCGGTCGTCATCGTCGGCATCGGGAACCTGGGCCACGCGCTGGCCAACTACGGCGGGTTCGCCTCCCGCGGCTTCCGGGTCGCGGCACTGCTGGACGCCGATCCGGCGCTGGCCGGGCAGACCGCCGCCGGGCTGCCGGTGCGCCACATGGACGAGTTGGAGGAGATCATCCGGGCGGAGCACGTCTCCATCGGAGTGATCACCACCCCGCCCGGCGCGGCCCAGCAGGTCTGCGACCGGCTGGTGGCGGCCGGGGTCACCAGCATCCTCAACTTCGCCCCCACGGTGCTCTCGGTGCCGGACGGGGTCGATGTGCGCAAGGTCGATCTGTCGATAGAGCTTCAGATCCTGGCCTTCCACGAACAGCGAAAGTCCGGTGAGGACCACCTCACGGACGAGCCGCCCGCAGTAGTGTCACGTGCTGGGGCCGGTGCGTCCGGTGGGGCCAAGGCTGTTGCGGCCGCCGCCGCCCGTGCCGTCTCCCGCCGCGCTCGGGGGAAGGCGGCCCCGCCCGCCTCAGCCCCGTCCGCCGCCGCCCCGGCGACGGACCGCGGCGAGGACGGCGAGCTGCCGGCGGTGATGCCGGCGTGAACAGCGTGAACTCGAGTCGTGCCGGTGCAAGCTGTGCCTATTCGCGAGGGGAGGCAGTGGTATGAGCCTGCTGGTACTGGGCCTCAGCCATCGCACGGCGCCGGTCGGGCTGCTGGAGCGGGCCTCGCTCACCGGCGACGCCCCGCAGCGGCTGCTGCACGCCGCCGCCGCGGCCGTGCCGGTCGGTGAGGCGGCGCTGGTCGCCACCTGCAACCGGATCGAGCTGTACGCGGACGTGGACAAGTTCCACGCCGGCGTCGCCGACCTGTCCGTGCTGCTGGCCGAGCACAGCGGGGTCGACCTGGAGGAGCTCACCACGCACCTCTACGTCCACTACGAGGACCGCGCCGTGCACCATCTGTTCTCGGTGGCGTGCGGGCTGGACTCGATGGTGGTCGGCGAGGGGCAGATCCTCGGCCAGCTGCGCGACGCGCTGTCGCTGGCGCAGGACCAGCACACCGCCGGGCGCGGCCTCAACGAGCTGTTCCAGCAGGCACTGCGGGTGGGCAAGCGGGCACACAGCGAGACCGACATCGACAAGGCCGGCCAGTCCCTGGTCACCTTCGGCCTGGAGCGGATCGCCGAGGTGTCCGGACCGGTCGCGGGGCTGCGCGCGCTGGTGGTCGGTGCCGGGTCGATGAGCTCGCTGGCGGCGGCGACGCTGGCCCGCGCCGGTGTCACCGAACTGGTCATCGCCAATCGCACGCCCGAACGGGCCGAGCGGCTGGCCGCGACACTGGGTGCCCGTACCGTCGCCTTCGGTGACGTACCGGCCGCGATGGCCGAGGCGGACCTGGTGATCTCCTGTACCGGGGCGGCCGGAATCGTCCTCGGAGCCGAGGAGATCGCGGCCGCCGCCGCGAAGAGGTCGGCGCGGACACCACTGGCGCTGCTGGACCTGGCGCTGCCGCGGGACGTCTCCGCCGAGGCGCACCGGATCGACGGGGTCCACCTGGTGGACCTGGAGACCCTGGCCGAGGCCGCGCAGAGCACCGCGGCCGGCGCGCTGGACGTGGACGCGGTCCGCCGCATCGTCGGCGCCGAGGTCGACGCCTTCGGCGCGGCCCAGCGCGCGGCGGCGATCACCCCGACCGTGGTGGCGCTCCGGGCGATGGCCTCCGAGGTGGTCGGCTCCGAGCTGGAGCGGCTGGACGGCCGGCTGCCCGAACTCGACGGCCGGGCCCGGGCCGAGATCGCCCAGACGGTCCGGCGGGTCGTGGACAAGCTGCTGCACTCGCCGACCGTGCGGGTCAAGCAGCTCGCCGGGGAACCCGGCGGAGCCTCCTACGCCGAGGCGCTGCGCGAGCTGTTCGACCTCGACCCGGCCGCGGTCCAGGCCGTCGCGGGCGCACCCGCCCGGGTGCCGCTGCAGGCGGCCGTGGGCGGTGACTCGGCATGACGGAGCGTCAGCAGCCGGGCGGCGCACGCCCGTCGGCCGCAGGTAAGAGTACGTCCGGAGACCTGCCCAGCACGCTAGCAGTGACCCCGGAGCGCCCCCTCGGCGGGGGTGCCGCCACCACCGTCGCCACCACCGCCGGAAACAACCGCAACGAGCACGACCGGGACGACCATGCCATGACTGTCCAACCCACTACCGCAACCGCCGCCCCGGCGGCCGACGGTCCGCCGCTGCGCCTCGGCACCCGCCGCAGCGCGCTGGCGACGGCCCAGTCGGGCATGGTCGCCGAGGCGGTCGCCCGCTCCACCGGGCGCCGGGTCGAGCTGGTGGAGATCACCACCCACGGTGACACCTCCCGCGAGCTGCTGGCGCAGATCGGCGGCACCGGCGTCTTCGTCTCGGCGCTGCGCGACGCGCTGCTCGCCGGCACCATCGACTTCGCGGTCCACTCGCTGAAGGACCTGCCCACCGCCGCCCCGGAGGGCCTGGCGCTGGCCGCCGTGCCGCTGCGCGAGGACCCCAGGGACGCGCTGGTCGCCAGGGACGGGCTCAGCCTGGACGAGCTGGCCGCCAAGTGCGTCGACGCCCCCGCCAGGATCGGCACCGGCTCGCCGCGCCGGACCGCCCAGCTCAACGCCTGGGCGGCGGAGGTCGGCGCGCGGATCGAGACCGTGCCGATCCGCGGCAATGTCGACACCCGGATCGGCTACGTCCACGCCGGGGAGCTCGACGCCGTCGTCCTCGCCGCCGCCGGGCTGAACCGGCTCGGTCGGCTCGGCGAGGCCACCCAGATCCTCGACAGCACGCTGATGCTGCCGGCGCCCGGACAGGGGGCGCTGGCGATCGAGTGCCGCGCCGACCGTCCCGACCTGGTCGCCGCACTGGCCGTACTGGACCACGCGCCCACCCGGGCCGCCGTCGCGGCCGAGCGCGCGCTGCTGGCCGCGCTGGAAGCGGGCTGCTCCGCCCCGGTCGGGGCCCTCGCCGAGGTGCAGCGTGGCACCGCCGGTGCGGCCGGAGCCGAATCCGCCGACGAACTGCTCCTCCGGGCGCTCGTCGGCACAGTTGACGGTACGTCCGTCGTGCAGTTGTCCGTTACCGGCGCCTTCGGGTCCGCGGTGGCGTCCGAGCAGACAGCGGCGGCCCTGGGCCGCGAGCTGGCGGCACGGATGCTCGCCGGGGGCGCGGCCGGCCTGATGGGGGAGCGAGCCCTGTGAGCCCCACTCCGAATGCAGCAGACCAGGCGGGTCGGCGCCCGGCCGGCCAGATCACCTTCCTCGGCGCGGGTCCCGGCGACCCGGGCCTGCTGACGCTGCGCGCCGTCGAGGTGCTGGCGGCGGCCGACGTCCTGGTCACCGACCCGCTCACGGCCGCGACCGTACGGAGCCACTGCCCGGACGGGGTGGAGCTGCACGACGCCCACCCGTCGGCGGACGGCTTCGACGTCCCCGAGGGGGGCCCGCTGGCGCGGCTCTTCCCGGCGGTGCTGTCCGGCAGGCACGTGGTGCGCACCGTGGACGGCGACCCCGGCCTGGACGGCCGGGCCGCCGAGGAGATGCTGGCCTGCGCGCAGGCGGGCATCCCGTTCCAGGTGGTGCCCGGAGTGGCCCAGTCGGTGGGCGTTCCGGCCTACGCGGGTGTGCCGCTGCGCGGCGGCGCGGCCGGCGGCGGCGCGGACGTCCGCTTCGTGGACGCCTCGCACTGCGTGCCCGAGGCCTACGACTGGTCCAACCTCGGCGGCTGCGACGCGACCTTGGTCGTTCGCACCCGGCTGAACGCGCTGCCCGGCTCGGCCACCGCACTGGTGGCCTCCGGCCGCAAGCCGGACACCCCGGTCTCGGTGACCCTGGAGGGCACCACCACCCGGCAGCGCACCTACATCGCCACGCTGGCCACGGTGGCCGCCGAGTTGAAGGCGGCCCGGGTGCTGCCCTCGCCGGTCTCGGCGCCGGTGGACCCGGTCAGCAGCGTCATAGCCGTCGTCGGTGAGCAGGTGAACAGCCGGGCCACGCTGTCCTGGTTCGAGACCAAGCCGCTGTTCGGCTGGAACGTGCTGGTCCCGCGCACCAAGGACCAGGCCGGCGCGCTGTCCGAGCAGTTGCGCTCGTACGGCGCGGTGCCGTCGGAGGTGCCGACCATCGCGGTCGAGCCGCCGCGCACCCCGCAGCAGATGGAGCGGGCCATCAAGGGCCTGGTGACCGGACGTTACGAGTGGATCGCCTTCACCTCGGTGAACGCGGTCAAGGCGGTCCGGGAGAAGTTCGAGGAGTACGGGCTCGACGCCCGCGCCTTCGCCGGGATCAAGGTCGCCGCGGTCGGCGAGACCACCTCGCAGGCCCTGGTGGACTTCGGCGTCAAGCCGGACCTGGTGCCCAGCGGGGAGCAGTCCGCGGCCGGACTGCTGGAGGACTGGCCGGTCTACGACCCGGTGTTCGACCCGATCGACCGGGTGCTGCTGCCGCGGGCCGACATCGCCACCGAGACGCTGGTCGCCGGACTGGTCGAACTGGGCTGGGAGGTCGACGACGTGACGGCCTATCGGACGGTGCGGGCCTCGCCGCCGCCGGCCGAGACCCGGGAGGCGATCAAGGGCGGCGGGTTCGACGCGGTGATCTTCACCTCGTCGTCGACGGTGCGGAACCTGGTCGGCATCGCGGGCAAGCCGCACAACGTGACCGTGATCGCCTGCATCGGTCCGGCCACGGCCAAGACCGCGGAGGAGCACGGGCTCCGGGTGGACGTGCTGGCGCCGGCCCCGTCGGTCGCCGCACTCGCCGAAGCCCTGGCGGACTTCGGCGCGGCCCGCCGCGACGCGGCGATGCAGGCGGGAGAACAGGTCTACCGCCCCTCCGAAAGACGACCCGGCTCCCGCCGGAAGGCGCGCTAGCGTTGTTTTTGCTTTTCAGGGGCGCGGGGAACTGCGCGACCAGCCCTCTACGAGGTGCACGGTTGCGCGCGCAGTTCCCCGCGCCCCTGGGTGGTTGCAGCTACTTCTAGGAGTGTGTGATGGGCGTTCAGATTCCGGTGGTCAGGCCGCGGCGACTGCGGACGACCCCCGCCGTTCGGCGGCTGGTCGCCGAGACGCGGCTGCACCCCGCGGAGCTGATCCTGCCGTTGTTCGTCCGGGAGGGCGTAACCGCGCCGGTGCCGATCAATGCGATGCCCGGTGTGGTGCAGCACACCAGGGACACCCTGCGGAAGGCCGCCGTGGAGGCGGCCGAGGCCGGTGTCGGCGGGTTGATGCTGTTCGGTGTGCCGGCGGTGCAGGACGCGGTCGGGTCCGAGGGCACCAACCCGGACGGGATCCTGCAGCAGGCGATCAGGGACGTCGTCGCCGAGGTCGGCGACCAGGTCGTGATCATGTCCGACCTGTGCCTGGACGAGTACACCGACCACGGCCACTGCGGGGTGCTCGCCGCGGACGGTTCGGTGGACAACGACGCGACGCTGGAGCGCTACGCCGAGATGGCCGTGGTGCAGGCCGACGCGGGCGTCCACATGGTCGGCCCGTCCGGGATGATGGACGGTCAGATCGCGGTCGTGCGTGAGGCGTTGGACGGGGCGGGGCACCAGGACGTGTCCGTGCTGGCCTACACCGCCAAGTACGCCTCGGCCTTCTACGGTCCGTTCCGGGAGGCCGTCGGGTCCTCACTGAAGGGGGACCGCAAGAGCTACCAGCAGGACCCGGCCAATGCCCGTGAGTCGCTGCGCGAACTGGAGCTGGACCTGGCCGAGGGCGCCGACCTGGTGATGGTCAAGCCGGCCATGTCGTACCTGGACGTGCTGCGGCAGGTCGCCGAGGTCAGCCCGGTGCCGGTGGCTGCCTACCAGGTCTCCGGCGAGTA
Source organism: Streptacidiphilus jeojiense (assembly GCF_000719095.1). Taxonomy (GTDB): domain Bacteria; phylum Actinomycetota; class Actinomycetes; order Streptomycetales; family Streptomycetaceae; genus Streptacidiphilus; species Streptacidiphilus jeojiensis. Next base: position 17,439 of record NZ_JOEH01000024.1, read on the forward strand.
CTCGATGGTCGAGGCCGCGGCCGCCAACGGCTGGATCGACCGGGAGCGGGCGATCATGGAGACGCTGACCTCGATCCGCCGGGCCGGGGCCAACCAGGTGCTCACCTACTGGGCCGTCGAGGCGGCCCGGATGCTGCGCGGCTGAGCGAACCGGCGCCGGGTGACCGGCGCCCGGGAACAGCGCCGGGGAACAGCAGTCGGCCGGGGCGGCGATGGATTCGCCTGCCCCGGCCGACTCGGACCCCTACGCCTGGCTTCTGGAAGCCGGCCTCAGCCGATCAGGTGCGAGAGCGGGGCGTCGCCGTCGCTCTGCGTGGCCTGGCCGACGTTGCAGATCTGGTGCTGCTGCTGGTTCAGGACCGGCACGTCGACCTGGACCGGGATGAGACCGGCCTGGACGTGGTGGACCTCGGGCAGGCAGATGTTCGGGTTGTCCAGGGTGTGGAACGCCGGGCTGTGGCTGCCCCAGGTGCCGGTGACGTCGGTGCCGCCCGCGCCCTGCATGGCGGTGGCGGAGCCGTCGCTGTTGCCCAGAGCCGCGGCCGGGGACATCGCCATGGCGGTTGCGGAGAGAACGAGACCTGCGGTCGCGAGCGTCTTCTTCAGCACGGTGTTGCTCCTTCGGGTGGGAGAGGGTTGGGGGCGGGGCTGGTCAGCCGATGAGGTGGGAGAGCGGGGCGTCGCCGTCGCTCTGGGCCGCCTGGCCGACGTTGCAGGTCTGGTGGCCCTGCTGGTTCAGGACCGGCACGTCGGCCTGGACCGGGATGAGGCCGACCTGGACGTGGTGGATCTCCGGCAGGCAGATGTTCGGGTTGTCCAGGAAGTGGAAGTTGGGGCTGTGGTCGCCCCAGGTGCCGGTGACGTTGGTGCCGCCGGGGCCCTGCATGGCGGTGGCGGCGCCGTCCGAGTCACCGATGGCGGCGGCGGAGCCGGTGGCCATCGCCAGGGCGGCCACGGCGAAGCCGGCGGTGCCGAGGGTCTTCTTGAGCATGGTGGTTCTCCTGTCGAAGAGTGGTGCCTGAAGGTCGGTCAGCCGATGAGGTGCGACGCGGGACCGTCGCCGACGCTCTGGGTGCCCTGGCCGACGTTGCAGGTCTGGTGCGACTGCTGGTTGGCGACCGGGACGTCGACCTGGACCGGGATAAGGCCGACCTGGACGTGGTGGACCTCGGGCAGGCAGATGTTCGGGTTGTCCAGGAAGTGGAAGTTGGGGCTGTGGTCGCCCCAGGTGCCGGTGACGTTGGTGCCGCCGGCGCCCTGCATGGCGGTGGCGGTGCCGTCGGCGTCGCCGATGGCGGAGGCGGGGCCGGCGGTCGCGGCGATGGCGGCGGCGGCGATACCCGCGGCGGCGAGGGCCTTCTTCAGCATGAGCGATTCCTTCGGTCGGTGAGTCTGAGTACGAACAGGAGCGAGCGCGGTCAACCTGATGCGAACGTGATTCAGTCGCATGGATGGTGCGCGAGGAACAAGAGCGAAATCCAACCCGGAGCCGGGGTTCGGACCGCTGAACCGGCACTGGCCGACACTGCGCATGCCCCGCTGAGCACGGGCTCACCAGGGGTAACGACCCTGTCGCCGAGTGGTTACCTTCTCCGTCGACCGATTGCCGGATTCACCCGTTCCGCTCATTCCGCGGAGGTTTCGCTGCGGCATACAGGTGACACCCGGCAGTGTCTTGTTTCCTCGCTCGTTGGGTCAGGGTGCGGAACGGTCCGGGAGTAAAGGAAGCGAGAAAAGAATGAAATTCAGCCCACGCGTGTCGGTGGTCGCCCTGCTGGCGTGTGCCGGGGTGGCCGGAGGCGCACAGGTCGCCACGGCAGCCTCCATGACGCCGGATCAGGCCGGGGCGGCGGAGGCGGCGGCAGCGGGAACCCGGGTCCCCTTCGATGTTCCGCTCGGGTCGGGTCTGACCCCGCTGACGGGTGCCGCGTCGACCACCGCGGTCCAGGGCTCGCTGCCCGGCCTGCCGCTCCAGGGCCCGGCCCAGGGCACCCCGCGGGACGAGCACTCGCTGCTGCCGCAGCCGCTGGTGCCCGCGCTGCAGGCCGCCGACGAGAGCCCGGACCTGCACCTGACCGCGCCGGCCGCGGCCGGCAACGGATCCGTCAAGCCGAACGGCATCGATCTGTCGCTGCCCAAGGCACCGGTCAAGGCGGTCGGTTCGGCGGCCTCGCTGGGCGCACCGCTGACCTGGTCCGGCAACGTGCCGCGGCCCGGGACGGTGCCGGCCGGCGCTCCCGAGCAGGAGCAGATCGACCTGACCAGGCTGCAGCCGCAGTTGACCAGCCCTCAGCTGGCGAGCGACCCGGCGGCATTCCTCACCCTGGACCAGCGGTCCACCCACCGCCCGCTGGACCGCACCGTCGCCGACTTCCTCAGCACCGCGAAGGCGACCGCGCAGGAACTCTCCGACTGAGTCGGCGCGCGGCAGCGAACAGGGGCCCGAGATCCCGCCCAGGGATCTCGGGCCCCTCGCGTTGGTCCGGCGCGTTCGTCCGCGCGTCCGTCCCGGTCAGCCCGGGAGCAGGTGTGCGGCCGTTCCCACCACGGGCAGCGAGCCGAGGCCGCCGCCCTGGCTGAGCGGCTGGGTGAGCAGGGTGGTGGAGACCGGCTGGTCCTTGGGGCCGTCCGGCTCCAGCGCGACCGCGTTGGACAGCGGGTCGGCCGAGGACGCCGCCATCGGGTCCAGGCGCAGGTCCTTGACCGGGGTGACGGCGTGGCCGGTGGCCCCGGTGAGGCCGCCCAGCGCGGGGACGACCTGGGGTTCCTGGAGGGCCATCGTGGGGGCGGTGGTGCCCCTGTCGGCCGCCGAGCAGATCGTGGGCTGGACCGCCATGGCGCCGAGGACCAGGGTGGTCCCGGTCGCCAGGGCGAGGATCCGTGCTACTGCCATGGGAAAGGCTCCGATTCCGTGGGTCCGGTTCCGTGCGGCGCAGGCAGCGGTGCCCCCCCGAGGCGTTCCGCTCGAGGGGGCACGGTCAGCTGCCGGGAGAAGGTCTCAGCAGTTGTCGGGCGCGTTGACGCAGGTGTTGCCGAACGCCGGGTTCAGCAGGCCGATCACGTTGACGGTGTCGCCGCAGACGTTGACCGGGATGTGCACCGGGACCTGGACCAGGTTGCCGGACAGCACGCCCGGGGAGTGGCTGGCGACACCGGTGGCGGTGGCGTCGGCGGAGGCGGCGGAGGCGCCGGCGAGAACGGTGCCGAAAGCGGCGACCGTGAGCACGGCGGCCTTCTTGATGTTCTGCATGTTCTTCTTCCTGAAGTGAGGTGGAAGCCGGAAGCGGGTCAGCTGTTGACGCAGGTGTTGCCGAACGCCGGGTTCAGCAGGCCGATCAGGTTGGCGCTGACGCCGCAGACGTTGACCGGGACGTGCACCGGAACCTGGATCAGGTTGCCGGACAGGAAGCCGGGGGAGTTGGAGGCCGTTCCCATGGCTCCGGCGTCGGCGGCCGCAACACCGGCGCCGGACAGGGCCAGACCGACGGCGGCGGCGGAGAGGGCCACGGTCTTCATCACGTTGCGCATCGAGAATCCTTTGTGTTCTGCCGTCCTCTGCGGATCGGACAACGGGCGAACGAGTCCGGAAGCCCTGTGGATGCGCGTAGTGCGGGACAACCACTCTTGTAGCGGAAAGGGCCCTTCGGGTGGCGGCGCGGCGGCGACTGCTTCTTCCGGGTGAATTCCGCGACCGCGCCGAAACTGTTGTGCGCGCCCGGCCGTTCCGCCGTGTGTTCCGTGTTCTGTACGGCCCGGCCGATGCAGACTGATAAATGGAGTAGTAATGAAGAATGCTGTCAAGGGTGCCCTGGTCACCGTCGCTGCCGCCGGTGTCATCACGGGTGGCGCCGGTGCCGCTTTCGCCAGCTCGCACTCGGCCGGTGACGCTGACTGCTCTCCGGGTGTCGGCTCCGGCAACAACGTTCAGGTTCCGGTCCACGTCCCGGTCAACGTCTCGGGCATCAGCGCCAATGTGATCGGCCTGCTGAACCCGGCCTTCGGCAACGGGGCGACCAACGCGGGCTGACGCCGGCACAGCTCTTTGCACGGGCGGCCGTCCACTCCCGGAGTGGACGGCCGCTTCCTGGTGGTCCTGGTGGTCAGCCCACGAGGTCGTTGACGTCCGCGACCGCGGTCTTGCCGGCGTTCACCGTTCCCTGGACATCGTCGATCTTCTGCCCGAGCCCTTGCCCGACGGCGCCGAAGGCGAGCGGCATGGCCCTCAGTACGGCGGCTCCGGCGGCCTTTCCGGCGAGTCCGGTCACTGCGGCCGGCGCGGACGACTCCATGGCCTGGGCGGCGGGGGCCGCGGCCGCCACGATCGACGCGGCAGCGGCGGTGATGAGGAGAATTCTGTTCTTGGTCATGCTCTGCTTAACGCACGAAGACCCCGCCGGTCACCGGGAATTGCGCCGAAATCAACGGTGATTCGCTGCCGCCCGTGAGCGGCCCGGGGCGATAGAGTGTCAGCGAATTCCGGTGGAGTGGCCGAGAGGTTAGGCTGCGGCACGCAACGCCGTACAGACAGGTTCGAATCCTGTCTCCACCTCCGTGGACGAGGAACGGGCCCGCCGCGAGAACGCGGCGGGCCCGTTCGGGGACCGCTAGTTGCAGTCGTCCTTCTCGTGCTTCCAGATGACGGGGTGGCCCCAGTGGGTGGCGTGCCACTCGTTCGCCGTGCTGCCCTCGTCGCCGCCGTTGCTGCAGCTGTTCCCGAACGCCGGGTTGAGCAGGCCGATGACATTGATCGAGTTGCCGCAGACGTTGATCGGAATATCGACCGGAATCTGGACGACATTGCCGGACAGGACGCCCGGGGAGTTGTAGGCGGCACCGTAGGCGTTGCTGTCGGCACTGGCCACACCGGTGGCTCCGAACAGCAGGGCGCCGGTGGCGCCGACGAGCAGTGCGGCCTTGCGAATCGAGCCCATGCGGATCTCCTTCAGAGTGACGGAACATCCGTGGTGGATTCTCTTCAGCGCCCACCCCGGATGTTCTCCTACAGGTGATACTTCGGCGCGGTCCGCTCGACCGGCGGGTGCGACACGGCGCATTCACACGTCTGGGCCAATGGCGCGGGAACGGCGAGAGACGGGCTCTCCACCCGGGAGGGCCCGTCTCTCGCCCGCGCCCGGCCGGGTGGGATCCGTGAGGGCAGGGACCTCAGATCACCCGGCGCTGCGGCAGGTTCGACCGATGCTCAGATCAGCCGATGTTGTGGCAGGTGTTGCCGAAGGCCGGGTTCAGCGCGCCGATCACGTCGACGGTGTCGCCGCAGACGTTCACCGGCACGTGCACCGGCACGGCGATGTTGTTGCCCGAGAGCACGCCGGGGGAGTTGGTCGCAGCGCCGGCGGCGGTGCTGCTGGCCGAGGCGGCACCGGCACCAGCGGCGATCATGCTGACTGCGGCGGCGGCGACGAACATGCTGCGCTTGGTGTTCATGGACGTGAGTCCTTTCTGGTAAATGCTCGAAATGAGCGTGGCTGACACGAAGTCCTTGAGAGAACGTCAGTCGGTCCAACGCCTCAGCCCGCCGGACCGCAACGGTCAGATCGGCCCTTCACCCGAACGCGTGCCATTTTCAGGGCCGGATGACCGAAGCGGGCCGCGTCGGATGGCCTGTTCCGGCACCAACCGTTTCCTGTTCTTTCCAGGGTCGTTGAACACAACAGGTGACGGTGGGTGCTCCATGGCGCTGGGACTGTGCTATCGGCGGCGATTCCTCCTCGCTACCGGTACGGCAGTTCCGGCCCTGGGCAGGAAGGCTGTTCGGCACCGGAATGCCCGGAGCCTCGTCCCGCGCGGACCGGTCGGCTGGTGACGCCGCCCGGTCCGCGCCCGGCCGATTATCGGAATGCAGCCGAGCAATTCAGGAGCAGGGAAGAACCATGAGCAAATCCCAGAAGGGGCGCAGGCACCGCACGGTCAACCGCAGGCCGCGTCCGGTCGGTGCCGCCTCCGGCCCGGTGCGGGTGCAGCGGGCCGACAGCGCGGCGGCGACGGTGCCCGTCGTGGAGGAAGGCGTCGGACCGCTGTTCCAGACCGCCGTCCGGGACGGCGGCCTCGGGCTGCCGGCGGCCCGCACCTGGCGGCATCTGCTGGAGTCGGACCGCGGCGGTGCCACCGTCGAGGAGATCAGCGCGACCGTCGGCTACCAGCCGCAGACCATCGGCAGGCACGTCAACGGCCTGCTGAAGTACGGAATGGTCCGGGAGAGCGGGGGCCGCTGGTTCCCGACCGGCAAGAGCCAGTGGAACGCCGCCGAGGAGCACGGTCTGGTCGCCCCCGCGCCCGCCGGGGCCCGCTGAGGGCGGTCCGGTACGGGGGACCATACTGGCGGGATGCGATACCCACGGAGATCCCCCCGCAGCCTTCTGCCCGCCGCCGGCGCGCTGGCCGCCGTGCTGTCGGCGGGCCTGCTGGCCGGCTGCTCGGCCGACGGGTCGGACGGGGTCCAGCGGGCGGCGCCGGGGTCGGCGCAGACCACCCTGAGCAGCGGTCCGGACGGGGTGTCGTACAGCGTCGAGGCGCGCAACGTGGACCTGGCGCTGACCGGGGCCACGGTCCGGCTGGACCCGGCGTCGGGGAAGGCGAGCCTGCAGTTCACCGTGGCCAACAAGGGGCCGGTCACCGAGCACCTCGGGCTGGTGACCGTGGAGGGCGGCCAGGCGCAGCTGAACGGGGGGCCCGCCGCCGAGGGGCTGCTGTCCACGGCCGGGATCCGGCTTGACTCCGGGAGCAGCACCGCCTTCGGGGCCCCCACCGATGTGAAGGACCCCTCGATCGTGCTGCCGTCGAGCGCCGTGCCGGCGGTCAGGGCGGCGGAGCAGAAGGCCGGGGGCACCGTGCCGGTGATGCTGATGTTCGGCATCGCCGGCACGGTGAACCTCGACGTTCCGGTGCGGACCGCTACGCGCTGACCGCTACGGGCTGACTGCTGTCAGCTGACCGACAGGTCGTCCGCGTAGACGTTGCCCTGGGCGTACCAGCCGTGGACGTACACGGTGACGGTGCCGCTGGCGCCGGTGGTGAACGGCACCGTCAGCTTGGTCCAGCCGGTGCCGCTGGCCCAGGTGCTGGCGGTGGCGCCGCCGCTGACGCCCAGGTAGGCGTAGCTGCCCTGGACCCAACCGCTCAGCGTGTAGCTGTGGTTGGCGGCGAGGGTCAGCGTCTGGCCGCACTGGCCGGTCTGCGAGGAGGTCGGCACGACCTGCAGCGCGTGGCTGCCTGCGTGGACCGGGGAGCCGACCACGGCGCCGCCGGCCTGGCAGGTCCACGGGCTGAGGCTGCCGGTCTCGAAGTTCCCGTTCACCAGGGAGCCGGAGCCCCCGCCGCCCCCGCCGGTGCCGGTGACCGTGAGCGAGTAGGTCGCGGTGTGGCTGCCGGAGGCCGCGCTGCCGGTGACCGTGATCGGGTAGGTGCCGGCTGGCGCGGTCGCCGAGGCGGTCAGGGTGAGCGTGGCCGAGCCGCCGGCGGTGACCGAGGTCGGGCTGACGCTGGCGGTGACCCCGCTCGGTGCCCCGCTGGTGCTGAGGCTGACCGACTGCGCGCTGCCGGAGGTGACGGCGGTGCTCACCGTCGCCGTGGTGGAGGCCCCTTCGGCGACCGTGCCGGAGCCGGGGGCGACGCCGACCGAGAAGTCATTGGTCGGGACGGTGCTGCCGCCGCTGGTGAAGGGCTCCAGCGCATGGCTGAAGTCCCAGGTGCCCTGGGAGATCCCGGAGCAGGAGTCGGAGCCGCCGGTGCCGACGCAGCCGCCGTTGTCCCGCTGCAGCGCCCAGAAGGACAGGCTGGCCAGCCCCTTGCCGGCGGCCCAGCTCTCCACCGCCTTGGCGTCCGCGACCGTGGTGGTCTCGGCCGCTCCGTAGTCGTCGATGCCGGGCATCAGGGTGATCCCGATCATGCCCCAGAGCTGCGCCGAGGTCTTGCCCGGGTAGAGCGAGGCGAGCTGGTTGTACAGCCCGGTGGCGGCGCTCTCGGCGTCGTTGCCCATCTCGTGGGTGGCGCCGTCGTAGTAGTCGAAGGTCATGATGTTGGCGACGTCCACGCGGGCGTTGTTCTGCACCGCGTTCTGGAGCACGGCGAGTCCGCTGGAGGCCAGGCCGCTGGTGGTGGTCGGCAGCGTGTAGGAGAACTGCACGGTCCGGCCGTTGCTCGCGGCCCAGGCGTCGACCAGGGCGATCGCCTTGTTGCGGCGGTCGATCCCGGCGGTGTTGGTGAGCGAGTTGTCCTCGGTGTCGAGGTCGATCCGGGTGACGTTGTAGGTGGTGATGACGCTCTCGTAGGCCGCGGCGATGGCGTTGACGTCGGTGCAGCTGTCGGCGATCTCGGTCCCGGTGTCGTCGGCGGTGTAGCCGCCGAACGAGGGGATCACATTGCCGCCCTTGGCCTGGATGGCGCTGATGTCGCTGCCGAAGTTGGCGGCGGCGATGGGCGTGCTGCTGACCCCGTTCCAGTCCGGGGTGCAGGAGCCCTTGCTGGCGGTCTGGATGAAGGCCATGGAGAGGTAGTTGGCGCCGGACTGGCTGGACAGCGAGGTGAGGCTGTCGCCGTTGTACGCCTCGAAGTAGGGCGCGAACACATGCGCCGGGAGTGGGGTCCCGGTTGCCGCGTGCGCGGTGCCGGCTCCCCCGGCCAGGGCGCCGGTCGCCGCGGCGGCGACCGCGACCAGGCCGGTGAGCAGGGAGCGGAGCGGGCTGGACGGTGATGTGGTGCGTCTCATGCGGGCTCTCCTGTGGGGGTGTGACTGGTGGAGACCTCTGGCTGGACACTGACATCTTTGGACTAGACCAATAAACTGTCAACACTCTTTCCAGTTATTTGGTCACTCCAGCAGTCCGGCCCGCAGCGCGTCCACCAACTCGGGTTCCACGCCCAGCCGTTCCGTCGCGTAGCCGGACACGGAGCCGTAGGCCGCGCCGAGGTCGTCCAGCACGTGGCGCATGACCGCGGCCGGGGCGCGGCCGTAGCCGGGCCAGATCCGGTCGCGGTCCGGGTGGGCGGCGCGGTAGTCGGCGAGCAGCCGGTCGGTGGCCAGCTCGGTGCGGGCGAAGTCGGCGAGGACGTCGTCCTCGCCGACGCCGAGCAGGATGAGCACCAGGGCGGCGATCAGGCCGGTGCGGTCCTTGCCGGAGGCGCAGTGGAACACCAGCGGGCCGCCGTCGGGCCGGTCCGCGGCCGCGATCAGGTCCAGGGCCTGGCGGATCTCCTTCACCCCGTCCTCGGCGACCTCGGCGTAGCGGTCGGCGAGGTGGCGCCAGGGGTCGACGTCCGGGTCGATCGCCGCCTGGTCGTACGGGCGGTGCTCGATGCTGAGGTTGTGGTACTCCAGGCCGGGCTGCTCGGGGACCCGGCCGGCCCGCTCGATCTCCCACGGGTAGCGCAGGTCGATCACCGTGCGCACGCCGAGGGCGAGGAAGCGCCGGTGGTCGGCGCCGCCCGGGGTGAGCTTGCCGAGCGAGTCGGAGCGGTAGAGCCGTCCCCAGCGCACCGTACGGCCGTCCGCAGCGGCGTAGCCGCCCAGGTCGCGGAAGTTGTACAGCCGGTCGAACGCGATATGTCTCGTCGTCATCGGCCCAGGCTAGTGACCTTGCGGTGGCGGGCCACCAGCAGGGCCGACAGTGCGCAGGCCGCCGCCGGGATCAGCTCCGCCCAGGCCAGCGGCCGGGCCGAGGACCGCGCCCCGCTCTGACCCACCGTCACGAAGGCGCCCATGGCGGCGACTCCGATCGTCGCCCCGACCTGGCGGATCGAGCTGAGCAGCCCGCCGGCCGCCCCGGCGGTGCCCTCCGGGGCGGTCGTCACCACCGCTGCGACCAGGGCGGGCAGGGCGAAGGAGACGCCGAAGCCGCAGCAGAGCAGACCCACCGTCAGCCCGGCGTACGGTGCCCCGGCCAGGACGGCGGCGCCGAAGGCCAGGCTGCCGGTGACCAGCAGCAGGAGCCCGCCCAGCACCGGTTTGGCTGGGCCGATCCGGGCCACGATCCTGCCGGTGAGCAACGGGTTCACCGAGGGCGGCAGGGACATCGGGAGGAAGGCCAGACCTGTGGTCAACGGGCTGAGCCGCCACTGCTGTTGCAGCAGCAGCGGCAGGACGAAGATCATGCCGGTCATCGCGAAGGTCACCGCTGCGCCGGCCAGCAGCAGCCCGGGTATCCCCGGCGCCCGGAGCAGTGCGGCGGACACCACCGGGGCGGCGCTGCGGCGCTCCAGCCGGAACAGCAGCGTTCCCAGGGCGACGGCCCCGGCGCCGGAGCAGGCCGCGTGCAGCGGCGATCCCGAGCCGAGCGCGATCAGGGCGTCCGTCAGCAGCCCCAGCGTCGCGCAGGCCGCGAGCTGGGCCGGCCAGTCGATCGGGGTCCGCCCGCGCGGACCGCGGACCAGCGGGCCGGCGGTGAGCACCAGGGTGAGCGCCGCCAGCGGGACGTTGATCAGGAAGACCGCCCGCCAGCCGTCCAGGTCGACCAGCAGCCCGCCGAGCAGCGGGCCGCAGGCCATCGCGCTGCCGCTGATCGCGGCCCAGACGGAGACGGCCCTGGCCCGCTCGGCGGGCACCGGGTAGAGCCTGGTGATGATCGAGAGGGTGGCCGGCACGGTTGCCGCGGCGGCGGCTCCGAGCACCCCGCGCAGCAGCACCAGCGTCCACAGGTTCGGGGCGAAGGCGCTGAGCAGCGAGCCGAGGCCGAACACCGCGACGCCGATCCGGAGGGCGCGGTGCGCGCCGAAGCGGTCGCTGATCGCGCCGCCGGAGAGCAGCAGGGCGGCGAGGACCACGGTGTAGCCGGTGAACGCCCACTGCAGCCCGGCGGTCGAACTGCCCAGCGAGCGGGCCAGATCGGGTTCGGCCACGGACAGCACGGTGGTGTCGATGAGCACCATGAAGTACGCGGTGGAGATGCCGAGCAGGGCCCGGCGGCGGCCCGGCGGTGACGTGCCGGCCGCCGGCGTCCGGACGGCCGGGGTGAGCGAGGAGGTCATGCCGCCAATGTCGCGTCGGCGCCCGGGCCGCTCCACCGGCTCCGCCTGACGCTGCGTTCGGAATATCCGAACGCCCGGCCGGGTTGGCCCGCCCATGGAACTGCGGCAGCTGCGTACCTTCGAGGCGGTGGTCAACCACCGTACGGTCACCGACGCGGCGGCGGCGTTGGGGCTGGCGCCCTCGTCCGTCTCCGAGCAGATCCGGTCGCTGGAACGGTCGTTGGGGGTGGCGCTGTTCGACCGGGCGCCCCGGGGGATGACGCTCACCCCGGCCGGAGACCGGATGCTGGTCTGGTCGCGGCGGCTGCTGGACCAGGCCGAGCTGGCCCGTGCCGACGTGGTCGCCGCTCGGGCGCCGCTGCGGATCGGTGCGCTGGAGACCATCGCGGCCACCCATGTGCCCGGCATGCTGGCCCGGCTCGCGGACCGCTGCCCCGAACTCCGGGTGGAGATCCGCTCGGACGCGTCCCGGGACCAGCTGCTGTCCGAGGTCGCCTCCGGAATGCTGGAGGCCGCACTGCTGCTGGACACCGAGGGTCCGCTGGGTGAGCTGGGGTTCCGGCTGCCGCCGGTCCGGCTGGACTTCGTCGATCTGGAGCCGGTGCCGCTGGCGCTGGTCGCCGGACCGTCCCATCCGCTGGCCGGGGTCGCCGGGCTGACCAGGTCCGACCTGGCCGGCGAGCGGCTCTATGTGACCACGCCGGCCTGTTCGTTCTGGATGGCCGGCGAGCGGCTGCTCGGGGCCGACGTGGACCGGGTGCGCGCCGGGGGAGTCGCACTGACCCGGGCCTGCGCGGAGCAGGGCCTGGGTATCGCGCTGCTACCGGAGTTCGCGGTGCGGGCCGCGCTGGAGGCGGGCAGCCTGGTCCGGCTGGACCTGCCGGTGCAGGCGCTGTCGATGCGGCTGGTGTGGCGTGGCGACCGCGAGGCCGTCCCCGGGCTGCGGGAGGTGCTCTACGCGGCGTCGGCGCTACCGTCGGCGCTACCGTCGGCCTGATCTCGCGGACCGGTCACTCGGCCAGTGCCTTCCGCTGCAGCAGGCGGCGCCGGCGCCGCTCGCGGAAGCCCACGTGCGGGCTCTGCACCAGCACGTTCCCGTGCTGCACCTGGCCGGAGACGGTCACCAGCAGCCGTACCGGCGTGCCGGGTTCCGGGGTGGCCGTGCGCTGCTGCATGTTGCCGCCGTGCAGTTCGACGCTGTCGAGCTGCACCACCACCTCGGGCGGGACGATCAGCCGGACGTTGCCGTGGCGCACGAAGATCTCCACGTCCAGTACGGGTGAGCTGATCGCGGCCTGGGTGAAGTCCAGCACCAGATTGCCGCTGCGGACCTCGACCTCCAGCCGGCGCGGCACGATCCAGGGGCCCATCCGCTGCAGGTTGGAGTGCCGGGCCTGGAGCCGGATCAGGTCCTTGGCGTCCGGGACCGGGACGGGGGCCGCGGGCAGCGGCGCGGTGCCGGTCGGCAGGTCCCGCACCAGGACGGCCAACTCCCCGTAGGTGCGCGCCTCCAGGGCGGACCCGAGCCGCTCGTCCAGCTCCTCGGCGGTCAGCCGTCCGTCACCGGCGGCGACCCGCAGCTGCTCGACGATCTCGTCGCGGTCCTCGTGCGAGGCGCGGAGGGTGTGGCGGTCATCGGGGCGGTGATCATCTGTGATCGGATCTCGCGACATATCGCGTATCCTATCGGCTGTCCCGCCGCCTGACGAGAGCACGCGTGGGGGTGGGCCTGGGAGCGGGCCTGGGCGCGGGCGACGGCCCGCGGGATCAGCGTGCGGTGGTGCCGCGGCCGGGCTCGGGGGTGGTGCTCCGGATCCGGGTCAGGAACTCGGCGTTGCCGGAGGAGTCCCGCAGCCGCTCCAGCAGCAGCTCGACGGCCTGCTGCGGTCCCTGGGTCTGCAGGGCCCGGCGGAGCCGCCGCATCGCGTCCAACTCGTCCGGGGTGGTGAGCAGTTCCTCGCGACGGGTGCCGCTGGGGGCGGGGCTGATGGCGGGGAAGACCCGGTGCGAGGCGAGGGTGCGGTCGAGGCGGAGCTCCATGTTGCCGGTGCTCTTCAGCTCCTCGAAGTAGTAGTCGTCGGCTCGGGAGCCGGTCTCCACCAGGGCGGTGGCGATGATGGTCAGCGATCCGCCGCCCTCGATGCTGCGGGCCGCGCCGAAGAGCTTCTTGGGGGCCAGCAGGGCGCTCGCGTCCACGCCGCCGCTGAGGGTGCGGCCGCTGCCGGCGGTGGCGGTGGTGTTGTGGGCCCGGCACAGCCGGGTGATCGAGTCGAGCAGCAGGACGACGTCCTCGCCGGCCTCGACCAGGCGCTTCGCCCGTTCGACGGCGAGCTCGGCCAGGGCCGTGTGCTCCTTGGCGGGCTGGTCGAAGGTGGAGGCCAGCACCTCGCCGCGGACGGACCGGCGCATGTCGGTGACCTCTTCGGGGCGCTCGTCCAGCAGCAGCACCATGAGCCGGCACTCGGGGTGGTTGCGGGCCACGGAGTCGGCGACGGCCTGCAGCACGGCGGTCTTGCCGGCCTTGGGCGGGGCGACGATCAACCCGCGCTGGCCCTTGCCGATGGGCGCCAGCAGGTCGATCATCCGCGCGGTGAGGCCGGTCGGACCGGTCTCCAGCCGCAGCCGCTGATGCGGATGGACCGGGGTGAGGTCCGCGAAGTGCGGCCGTTTGAGCGCCAGTTCGGGCGCCCGGCCGTTGACGCGGACGATGGTCCCGGCGGCCGTCTCGACCAGGTCGCCGCGGCGCAGGCCGTAGCGGCGGATCTGCTGTGCGGTGATCCGTACGTCGTCCGGCCCCGGCAGGTAGCCGCTGGTGCGCAGCACCCCGCCGGTGGCGTTGCGGCCGGTGGCGAGGTCGAAGACCCCGGCGGTGAGGGTGGTGACGGGTGTTTCCGATGGTTCGGTGGTTTCTTTCGGGGGTTCAAGGATGGTGGTCATGATATGGGTGTCCTCTCGCGGACAGGGCGAGGCAGGCGGCAGCAGGTGTCGGCAGGTGTCAGCTGGACATCGCCGGAAGAACGGCGGCGCGGCCTGCGGTGCAAGTGAGTGAAGGTGGAGCGGGGACTGCGTCTGGAAACCGGTCACAGAAAGACGGGCTGCGTCAGAGGGCAGTCGGTGGTGCGAAGAAGTACGGGCGCCCAGAACGGCGGATCTCACGTACTGAGACCACGGTAACAGCATTCGGCCGCCGTGGGAAGGGGCCACCGGTGGAGCGCCGCGTCCCAGGCACTTGTGAGAGCGCTCTCAGTGGCCCACCATCAGGGCTATGACTCTGCGAGCAACGGTCCGTCCGTACCGGCCGGAAGACCGCGACGCCCTGTACGACATCTGCGTGCGGACCGCCCACGACGGCGGCGACTCCCGGCACATCTACCCCGATCCGGAGCTGATGCCGAGCATCTTCGCCGCGCCCTACGCGGTCCTGGAGCCGGAGTTGGCCTTCGTCGTGGACGACGGCGAGCGGGCCGTCGGCTATGTCGTCGGCACCGCCGACACCGCGACCTTCGTCAAGCGCTACCGCACCGAGTGGCTGCCGACCCTGCTGGAGCGCTACCCGGAGCCGGAGCCGGACCGGGAGCCGTCGACGCCGACCGAGGTGATGGTGGGTCTGATGCACCGTCCGGAGCGGATGCTGGTGGCGGAGCTGGAGCGGTACCCGGCGCACCTGCACATCGACCTGCTGCCGAGCCACCAGCGGATGGGCCACGGCCGCGAGCTGATGGACGCGCTCTTCGGCGCGCTCCGCTCGGCCGGAGTGCCCGCGGTGCACCTGGGCATGGTCACCGCCAACACCGCGGCCCGGGCCTTCTACGACCGCCTGGGCTTCCACGAGATCCCGGTCGCCGACCCCGGACCGCTCAGCTACCTGGGGCACTCGACGCACTGAGCCCCGTCCCCGGCGTCGTTCCCGTTCCCGTCCCCGGCGTCGGGCCGGAGTAGCGGCGGCGGTAGGCGGTGGGGGTGAGCCGGACCCGGCGCGACAGATGGTGCCGCAGCGAGTCCGCACTGCCCAGGCCGCTGCGCTCGGCGACCCGTTCCACCGGGAGGTCGGTGAGTTCCAGCAGCTCCCGGGCCCGGTCCACGCGCTGGTCCAGCAGCCACTGGAGCGGCGTCAGCCCGGTCTCGGCCTGGAACCTGCGGGTGAGGGTGCGGACGCTGGTGTGGGCATGGGCGGCCAGGTCGACCAGCGCGAGCGGCTGGTCGAGCCGGCCGAGCGCCCAGGCCCGGGTCCCGGCGAGCGAGAACGCGCCGGCTGCGGACGGCGGCTCCGCGGCCACCTGGGCCTGGTCGCCGTACCGGGCCGGCGAGACCACCGCGAGCCGGGCCACTGCGGCCGCCACCGCCGCGCCGTGGTCGGACCGCACCAGGTGCAGGCACAGGTCCATCCCGGCCGCGAGCCCGGCCGAGGTGAGCACCGCGCCGTCGTCGACGAAGAGCACGTCGCCGACCACGTCCACGGCCGGGAAGCGCTGCGCCAGCTCGGCCGAGAACGGCCAGTAGGTGGTGGCCCGGTGCCCGTCGAGCAGCCCGGCCTGGGCGAGGACGAAGGCCCCGGTGCAGATGGACGCGATCCGGCTGCCGGCGGCCGCGGCCCGGCGCAGGGCCGCCAGCACCCGGGGGTCGGCCTCGCTGCGGGCGCCGGTGCCGGTGACGATCACGGTGTCGGCGCCGTCCACCACCTCCAGCCCGTGCCGGACCGAGACCTGCAGGCCGCCGTAGGCCTCGACCAGTCCGGGGTCGGGGGCGCCGACCCGTACCTCGTAGGCGGGGGCACCGTTCACCAGGGCCGAGCCGAAGACCAGTTCGGGGATGGACAGGTCGAAGGTGGTGGCCGGGGGTACGGCCAGGACGGCGACGCGGTGCATGGCCGGATCCTCCGGTTCTCGGTCGTTTTCGCCGGTGGTCGCCGACCGGGCGGCGGCCGCAGGCTGGAAGCGCGGCCCGCTCCGAGCAGCAACTCCCCTCGGAGCCGGGCCCATTCCCGCTGCGCCCACCCTTGTCTGGAGCTCTCATGTCCCGTCATGTCGTCGTCGGAGCCGGTGCCACCGCCCGGGCCACCGCACTGCTGCTCGCCGAGGAGGGCGTGTCCGTGACCCAGGTCTCCCGGCGCGGCGGCGGGGCCGACCACCCGCTGGTCGAGCGGGTGGCGGCGGACGCCGGCGACAGCGGTCTGCTGGCCGAACTGGCCACCGGCGCCGAGACGCTGATCAACTGCGCCATCCCGGCCTACGACCGCTGGGTCGCCGAGGTGCCGCCGTTCGCGGCCTCGCTGCTGGCGGCGGTGGAACGGACCGGGGTCGGCTACGTCATGCTCGGCAACCTCTACGGCTACGGCCATGTGGACGGGCCGATCACCGAGGACCTGCCGATGGCGCCGGTCTCGGCCAAGGGCCGGGCGCGCGCGCAGATGTGGCTGGACGCCCTGGCCGCGACCGAGGCAGGGCGGGTGCGGGCCACCGAGGTGCGGGCCGCGGCCTTCCTCGGCCGGGGCGCGGTGAGCACCTTCACGCTGGGCATCGCCCGGCAGGTGCTGGCCGGCGAGGTCGCCACCTACCCGGGCCGCCTCGATGTGCCGCAGTGCTGGTCGGACGTCCAGGACGTGGCCCGCACGCTGGTCGCGGCGGCCCGCGACGACCGCTCCTGGGGCCGGGCCTGGCACGCCCCGGCCACCGCCAACATCCCGGTCGGCGAGCTCACGCGGCGGTTCGCCGAGCTGACCGGCGCACCGGAGCCGCGCCTGGAGCGCCTGGACCGGGAGGCCCTGGCCGGGCTCGCCGCGGACTCCCCGATCCTCGGCGAGCTGGTCGAGATGCTGTACGCCACCGAGAACCCGCACATCCTGGACTCGACCGGGACCGAGCGCGCCCTCGGCCTCACCGCCACGCCGCTGGACCAGGTCCTGCTCGCCACGGCCGACGGGCTCGACGGGTCGGACCGCACCTGACCTGACCTGACCTGATCGTTCGCGCCATGGTCGGACCCCCGTTGTCAGACCCCCCTGCCAAGCTGGGGAAGAGACGGACCCAGCGGCGGGTGGCAGGAGCGGCGACATGGCTGAAGCGGACAGTGGATGGCGGCGTCCCGGACAGGACCTGTGCCTGCGGCGGCACGCGCTCACGCAGGCCGAGTGCGTGCTGCCGGACACGCACTACCCCGGGCCGCATCTGGCGCTCGACGGAACGCTGTGGCACGACGGGCTGTGCGGTGAGTGCCACGGCGACGGCGTGTCGGCCGGCGCGCCCTGCGGGACCTGCAAGGGCGTCGGCTTCGCGGTGGTCGACTCGGAGGACGCCTGAGCGAGGACGCCTGAGTAGGGGCTGTGAGGCGGATCACCCTGGGGGTGGGCCGTCCGGAGTCTTTCGGCCACCTGTGCGGAGGATAAGCTCCGCCGATGATCCGAACCGCGCGGGACGCCGCAGAACCACGCATACCGGGACAGAGAAGGCCGAGCCGGCTGGTCGTCCTGGACGGTCTGCGCATCCTCGCCGCGCTGACGGTGATGTTCCACCACTACGTCGGCTTCGGCGGCAGTGCGACCGGCAGCCACAACGCCTGGGGCCGGCCGATCCGCGAGGTGTTCCCGCACGCGGCCCAGCTGGGCGCCTACCTGTGGACCGGCGTCTGCCTGTTCTTCCTGATCAGCGGCTTCGTCATCTGCATGAGCAGCTGGGGCAAGGGCCTCGGCGCCTTCTTCACCTCCCGGGTCACCCGCCTCTACCCGGCCTACTGGTTCGCGGTCCTGGCGACCACGGCGGTGCTCACGGTCTGGCCGATGGTGGCCCAACCGCTGGACCACTACTCGGTCCTCGCCAATCTGACGATGTTCCAGACCGGCCTGGGCAACCTCAACTCGGACGCGGTCTACTGGACCCTCTGGTTCGAGCTGCGGTTCTACCTGCTGTTCGCCCTGGTGGTCTGGAAGGGCGTGACCTACAACCGGGTCGTCGCCTTCTGCCTGGTCTGGACGGTCGCCGGGCTGCTCAGCCCGGTCGTCAACGAGCCGCTGCTCAATCTGGTCGTGATGCCCTCGGCCTCGTCCTTCTTCATCGCGGGGCTGGCCTATTACCTGATGTACCGGTTCCGCCAGAACCTGCTGCTGTGGGGGATCGTCGGGTTCAACCTGATCGTCTCGATCAACTACGCGGTCGGGCGGCAGCGCTCCATCGACTGGTGGCTCGGGCACCACCACTACCCGGTCTGGCCCGACGCCCTCCTGGTCGTGCTCTGCTACGTGGTGATGGCGCTGGTGGCGCTGGGCCTGCTCTCACGGATCCAGTGGAAGTGGCTGACCTGGGCCGGAGCGCTCACCTACCCGTTCTACCTGGTGCACGAGAACATCGGCTGGACCATGATCCGGCTGCTGCACCACCGCATTCCTCCGTGGCCCCTGGTGGGCCTGACCGCCGTCACCATGCTGGTCTTCGCCTGGCTGGTGCACCGCCTGGTGGAGCGCCCGGTGGCCCGGCTGCTGAAGCGCGGCATCACCAGCGCCCTCGACGAGTACCGGTCCCACGCCCGGGCCGCGAAGGCCGTCCCGGCCCCGGAGACCGTCCCGCAGCAGCAGACCGCCCCGCAGGAGCACCAGGAGCTGGCCGGCACGGCGCAGCGCTGATCGGCGCCGGTGGTGCCCGGAACGCCCGCCGCAGTGCCAAGCTGTGGCCAGGACGATCGAGGGAGAACCGGTGGGTGTGCGTTTCCAGGAGCTCGACTGGCGCCGGACGGACCTGGGCGAGCTCGTGCTCCGTCGCCGCCGCTACCCCGATGTGGACGGGGAGAGCCGGGACGTCTACGAGATCAAGCTCAATGACGAGTACCTGATGTCGAGCCTGTTCACCGTCGCCGAGCTGGAGCTCGGACGGCTGGCGCTCGCCGAACTGGCGTACGGCACCGCCCTGGATTCCGCTCAGGAATCCGCCCTGGACGTGGTCGTCGGCGGCCTCGGGCTCGGCTGCACCGCCCAGGCCGTGCTGGAGAGCCCGGCGGTGCGCTCGCTGGTGGTGGTGGACGCGCTCGCCGAGGTGATCGAATGGCACAGGCGGGAGCTGATCCCCTCCGGGCTCGGTTCCGACCCGCGCTGCCGGCTGGTGCAGGGCGACTTCTTCGCGATGGTCCGGGGCCGGTCGGGGCTCGACCCGGACGCTCCGGACCGGCGCTTCCACGCCATCGTCGTCGACATCGACCACTCACCGCGCCATCTGCTGCACCCCGGCAACGCCGACCTCTACCAGCCGGAGGGACTGCGCCGTCTCGCCGAGGGACTCCACCCCGGCGGGGTGTTCGCGCTCTGGTCCAACGACCCGCCGGAGCAGGAGTTCCTGGCGGCGCTGGGCCAGGTGTTCGCCGAGGCGAGGGCGGAGGTCGTCACCTTCGACAATCCGCTGCAGGGCCGCGAGGCCGCCAACACCGTCTACCTAGCGAGGACGGCCGCCCTCTCCGGGGCACCCGGCTAGCTCAGGGCGGAGGCGATCGCCAGCCCGAGCCCGCCGCCGGTCAGGCGGGCGGCGCGGCGGTGGAGTTGCGGATGATGAGCTCGGTGCCCAGTTCCATGTGCTCCATGAGCAGCTTCTGTCCCTCGATCAGGGACAGCAGGGCGAGGGCGGCCTTCTGGCCCATGTCATGCAGCGGCTGGCGGACGGTGGTGAGGCCGGGGAAGCTCTGTGCGGCCTGCGGGAGGTCGTCGAAGCCGACGAAGGAGAAGTCGTTCGGCACGGTGAGACCGCAGGAGCGTGCGGCGTCTATGGCGCCGAGCGCCAGCAGGTCCGCTCCGGCGACCAGGGCGGTGGGGCGGTGCTCGGAGATCAGCCGGCTGGCCGTGCGGAAGCCGCTGGCGTAGGTGAAGTCGCAGGTGGCGACCAGTTCCTCGGCGACCTCGAGACCGGCGAGCCGCATGGCGTCCTGGAAGCCCCGGAAGCGGATGGACGTGCTCTCCAGGTCCTCGCCGCCGCGCAGATAGGCGATGCGGGTGTGGCCCAGGTCGATGAGGTGCTGGGTGCCCTGACGCATGCCGTGGTAGTTGTCCACGGTGATCCGGGGCAGTGGCACGTCCAGTCGGCGAGGGTCGATGACCACGCAGGGCAGCTTGCGCCGCCGCAGCAGTTCGATCGTCTCGTCCTCCAGGACGGGGGCGATCAGCAGCAGGCCGTCCACCAGGCCGCCGGCCAGGAACTCGATCCGGTCCTTCTCCCGTCCTGCGTCATGGTAGGAGGCGTTGACCAGCAACTCCTGTTCAGCGCCCGCGAGTTCGTCGGCGACGCCGCGCAGGATCTCCAGGCCGTACTGGTTGGTCAGGTCCAGGGCGATCAGGCCGACCAGTCCGCTGCGGCCGGTCTTGAGATTGCGGGCCGCCTGGTTGGGCCGGTAGCCGAGCTTGGCCGCGACTTCCAGGACGCGCCGCCGGGTCTCGTCAGAGGCACCCGGCTTGCCGCTGATCACATTGGACACCGTCATCGCCGATACCCCGGCCTCCTCGGCCACCTGCGCGATCGTTACCCGCCCTGCCACCCCGCTGACCCCTCCATCGCTGCCGCAACACTCTTGGGGAAACTTTAACGATAAGTAACCGGCAGCGTCAATGAACGGCCCCGAACGGCCCCCAATGGCGCCCAGCGGCCTTCAGTAGGGCGAAATGCCCACTCCAGCCGGTCCGACGGGGCCTGATCATTCACATGAGGTTTCGTCTAGATGTCCTCTAAGTTTTGCGTTACAGTCCCGTCCGTCGGCGCCGAAAGTACGCCGCGCCCCGGGCCGAGGCCCGGTTCCACGCCCACCGGTCCCGCCCACACGGCAGTGGACGGTCGGCGAGAACCCATCCGACATGACAGCTGAGGTGTGCAATGAAGCGCTCTGGGAGAAGTCTCGCGATCACCACCACGATTGCCGCCATGGCGATAACGCTGACCGCATGCGGCAGCGGCAGTACGTCGGCGGTGTCCAGCGACGGAACCGTGACCATCCATGTGCAGGGCTGGAAGGGCGGCGGCTCGGAGCCGGCCAACGTCGCGGCGATCAACAAGGCGTTCGAGGCAGCGAACCCCAAGATCAAGGTCGACTACGAGTACATCACCGCCAACGACACCTACCTGCAGAAGCTCAACCCCGAGCTGCTCGGCGGCAAGGCGGGCGACGTCATCATGGTGGACACCACCAAGATGAAGACCTGGGGCGCTTCCGGCTACCTCGCCGACCTGTCCAACGAGTCCTGGGCCGCGAACATCGCCTCCGACGCCAAGCCCTTCGCGACCACCGGCGGCAAGACCCTCGCCATGCCGATGGAGCTCATCGGCATCGGCCTGTACGCCAACATGAGCCTGCTCAAGAAGGTCGGCATCACCGAGTCCCCCAGCGACTGGCCGACCTTCCTCGCCGACCTCGCCAAGCTCAAGGCCGCCGGCATCAACCCCATCTCGCTGCCCGACAAGAGCGCCTGGACCGGCAGCTCCGTCTTCCAGGCCGCCGGATCGACCCTGGTCTACCAGGCGAACAAGACCTGGGACGCCGACTTCCTGGCCGGCAAGGCCTCCTTCGACCCCGACTGGAAGGCCTCGCTCGAGCAGTTGAAGACCCTGGAGGACAAGGGCTACGTCAACTGGAAGAACGAGCTCGGCATCGACGAGTGGTCCCAGGGCGCCATCGACTTCAGCGCCGGCAAGAGCGCCTTCTGGTACCAGGGCGCCTGGCAGGTCTCCAGCACCGAGAAGGCCGGTTTCCCGATCTCCTTCACCGCCTGGCCGGCCGGCGCCGCCGGCACCAAGCCCAACGACATGCTGTTCTCCGGCACCATGTGGGCCGTCAACGCCGCCTCCAAGCAGAGCGCCGCCGCCCGCAAGTACGTCGAGTTCTGGTCGCAGAGCGCCAACCTCTCCCAGTACCTGACGGCCGAGAACGCCGAGTCCCCCTTCACCGGCGGCACCACCCCGGAGAACACCTCCACCGCTGCGTTCACCGCCGCGTTCAAGGAGGGCCGCTACCGCATCCTGCCCTCCGACTCCTGGTACGCCTCGACCAGCGAGAACACCACCGGCGCCAAGATCCAGGCGTACCTGGGCGGTTCGGCCTCCGAGGAGCAGACCCTCAAGGACATCCAGACCGCGGCCAACGCGAAGTAACCAGGCCCGTCCCTGGTCAAGCCGCGG
This sequence comes from Streptacidiphilus jeojiense, assembly GCF_000719095.1. Classification (GTDB taxonomy): domain Bacteria; phylum Actinomycetota; class Actinomycetes; order Streptomycetales; family Streptomycetaceae; genus Streptacidiphilus; species Streptacidiphilus jeojiensis. Next base: position 39,551 of record NZ_JOEH01000024.1, read on the forward strand.
CGGGGCGAGGCTTCCCGCCTCCGTTCCGCCCCCGCCCGGCTCTCCAGGCAGAAGGAGGACCCACCGTGTTCCACCGACGGCGCGCCACCATGGCCGCCTTCCTGCTCCCGGCGATCGTCGTCTACGGCCTGTTCATGCTCTATCCGCTGGCCCGCGGTCTCTATCTGAGCATGACCGACAGTCTTGGCGGCCCGATGGCCGACTTCGTCGGCGCCAAGAACTACCAGACCATGGCCAGTGACTCCGAAGTCGTCGCCGCGCTGTGGCACACGGTGCTGTACGCCGTGGTCGTCGTGGTCGCCCAGAACGCCCTCGGACTGCTGTTCGCGAGCATGTTGTTCCGCCGCGCCAGGGTCCGCAAGCTGCTCAGCGTCGTGCTGCTCACCCCGACGTTGATATCCCCGGTCATGGCCGCCTTCATCTGGACCTACCTGTTCGCCCCCGACGGCGGCATCAACGGACTCCTGGACGCGGTGGGCCTGCACAGCCTCGACCACGTCTGGCTCGGCGACACCTCCACCGCGCTCTACTCGGTGGCCGCCGTCAACATCTGGATGTTCACCGGCTACTCCTGTGCGATCTTCCTCGCCAGCTACATGAGCATGCCCGCCGAGCTCCTGGAAGCCGCCGCCCTGGACGGCGCGACCGGCTGGCGGCGCTTCACCAGCATCGAGTGGCCGCTGCTCGCGCCGGCCCTCACCGTCAATGTGACGCTCAGTCTGATCGGCTCGCTCAAGGTCTTCGAGTTCCCCCTGGTACTCACCAACGGCGGCCCGGCCGGATCCACCGAGACGCTGACGCTGCTGGTGTACCGCAATGTCTTCGGCGGCGGAAAGTTCGCCTACGGCGTCGCCCTGTCGGTACTGCTGCTGGTGACCGTGGTGGTCCTGTCGAGCGCCACCTCCTCCCTGCTCCGGCTCCGCGAGCGACGAATCTGACCACGGGAAGCTGACGGAACCGCCACCATGACTGCATACCCCCGACAGCTGCGCCGCCTCGCCCACGGGCTCGGCACCGTCCTGCTGTGCCTCGGCACGCTGCTGTTCGTCCTGCCCTTCCTCTTCACCGTCGCCACCTCGCTGCGCACCGCCGCCGACGTGGCCCGCTCCCCGCTGGGCCTGCCGCACACCTTCACGCTGAAGAACTTCTCCGCCGCCTTCAGCCAGATCCAGTACGGCACCAGCACCCTCAACACCCTGCTGATCACCAGCCTGTCCTGCGTCGCCGTCACCGCCGTCGGCTCGCTCGCCGCCTACCCGCTGGCCCGGATCACCCAGGGCTGGTCCACCGCCGTGTACCGGCTGTTCATCCTCGGCACGTCCGTCCCCGTGTTCGTCGTCATCGCACCGCTCTACCTGCTGATGCGCGACATGAACCTGCTCGACAGCTACGCCGGGATCATCCTCATCTACACCGCGCTGAACCTGCCGGTCGCGGTCTTCTTCTACACCAGCTTCATCCGTTCCATTCCGCCCGAACTGGAGGAAGCGGCCGCCATCGACGGCTGCGGAGCCTTCCGCACCTTCTTCACCATCATCCTGCCGCTGCTCCGCCCGGTCACCAGCACCCTGCTGACCTTCGTCTCCCTGCAGATCTGGAACGACCTGCTGGTCCCCCTGGTGTTCCTGCAGGACCCCGGCAAGCGCACGGTCATGGTCAACGCCTACTCGCTGATCGATCCGCACACCGTGCAGCCGACCACCCTGTTCCCCGCCGCGCTGCTCGGCGTCCTGCCGCTGCTGGTGATCTTCATCTTCTTCCAGCGCCAGGTGGTCGCCGGCATGTCCGCCGGGGCGGTCAAGTGAGGCACCCGGCCACGCCCCGCTGACACCGAAACGCGCACCGCCGCGCACCGCCGCGCACCGAAACGCACCGCACCGCACGACGACTCCGCCGTCCCCAGGGCACCGCCATGCCCGGACGCCCCTCCGAAGGGCCCCAGCACCCATGTACGTGGTCTCCTACTTCACCGACGCCGACGAGGCGCTCCATCTGGCCTACAGCCACGACGGCCAGGCGTTCGCGACGGTGAACGGCGGCCGCCCCGTGCTCCGGGGCACCGTCGGCACCGGCCGACTGCGCGACCCCTTCATCGGCGTCGGCCCGGACGGCCTGTTCCACCTGCTCGCCACCGACGGCTGGACCAGCCCGCTGATCGTCCACGCCAGCTCGGCCGACCTGGTCGACTGGTCCGCCCAGGAACTCCTGCCGGTGATGGCGGGCGTCGAAGGCGCCCTCAACGCCTGGGCCCCCGAGTTCTTCCTGGACCGGGCGACCGGCCTCTACCACCTCATCTGGTCCTCCGTCGTCGAAGCCGGCGGCAGCGCCGAAGGCCGCGACTTCGAGCACAACACCCAGAACCACCGCATCTGGCACTGCACCACCCGCGACTTCGCCTCCTTCTCCGCCCCCGGCCTCTTCTTCGACCCCGGGCACTCCGTCATCGACGCCACCGTCCGGGCCCTGGACGGCGGCGGCTTCCTGATGGCCTACAAGGACGAACGCGGCACCAACGACCTGCACACCGCCCACAAGAACATCCACCTGACCACCTTCACCATCCCCGGCGGCCCCTACACCGCCTCCGCCGGACCGGTCACCCCCTCCGTGGTCGAGGGGCCCTCCATCTTCCGTCGCGGCGAGGAGATGGTGATGATCTTCGACCACTACCTCGAAGGCAGCTACGGAGCCTCCCGCAGCCGCGACGGACTCGCCTGGGAACGCGTCCCCCTGGACCTCCCCCCCGGCATGCGCCACGCCTCCGTCCTCAAGACCGCCCATCTGCCCGCGCTCTCCGCGCTCTCCGCGGGCTAGGCCGGACGGACGGAGTCAGGGGCGCCCACCGTGCGACCCGCGGCGCATCCCGTGCCGTCGGGGACACCCCACCACCCAAGGAGCGTCGCGATGAAGCGTCGCAGCACGACCCGTCCGGCCCGCCGGACCTCCGTGATCCTCCCGCTGCTCGCCGCCCTGGCGGGAGCGCTGCTGGTCCCCCTCACCGCCACCAGCGCCTCGGCGGCCGGTACCGGCTACTACGTCGACTGCTCGGCGACCACCGACGGCACCGGAACCGCCGCCAGTCCGTGGAACGCCCTGAGCGACGTCAACGCCGTCACCTTCACCGCCGGCGACAGCATCCAGTTCAAGGCCGGCACCACCTGCACCGGCCAGCTCGCCCCCGGCGGCTCCGGAGCCTCCGGCAGCAACATCACCATCACCTCCTACGGCAGCGGCGCCAAGCCGGTGATCGACGCCGCCGGGGCCACCGGCCCCGTCATCCACCTGCTCAACCAGCAGTACTGGGACATCGGCGGCCTGGAGCTCAGCAACTCCGCCTCGACCCCGGCCTACCGCTCCGGCGTGCTGGCCGAGAACAGCTCGGGCGGCATCCTGCACCACATCCGGGTGCACGACATGTACATCCACAACATCAGCGGCTACGGCGGCGGCTGGTACTCCACCAACGCGGGCGTCGGCGTGCAGACCGACCACACCACCACCATCTCCACCTGGGACGACGTGGTCGTCGAGAACAACACCTTCGACCACGTCGACCGCATCGCGGTCGCGGTGACCCCGGACGCCGACGGCCAGGGCACCGGGCAGACCACCAACACCGTCATCCGCGGCAACACCATGACCTACGACGGCGCGGACGACATCCTGGTCGTCAAGAACGACGGCGCCCTCATCGACGGCAACAAGGCGGGCTACGGCGGCTCCGACTCCACCTGCCCGCCGTCCGGCAACTACTGCAACGGGGCCTCGGCCGGCATCTGGATGTCCGGCAGCAACAACACCGTGGTGCAGAACAACGAGGTGTACTGCCACGTCAACGGCGCCGACGGGACCGGGTTCGACGTGGACTGGGGCAATCACAACACCACCTTCCAGTACAACTACAGCCACCAGAACCTCGGCGGCTTCCTGCTGGTGATGCCTCCCTTCACCATCGCCAACGAGCCCACCTCGACGGTGGCCAGCGACGGCACCGTAGTGCGCTACAACATCAGCGAGAACGACGGCAGCAACTCCGGCTGCCCCACCTCCGGCACCCAGACCCACGGTGCGGGCGTGCTGCACTTCGTCGGCGGCGTCCCCAACCTGAGCACCAGCACCGTCGCCGTCCCGCAGTTCTACAACAACACCTTCTACGTCAGGGACGGCCTGAGCACCCCGGTCCTGTACTCCCGCTCCGGCACCTCCATCAGCGGCGCACTGTCCTTCCAGAACAACGCCGTCTTCAACTATGGCTCCGGCAACTACTTCACCACCACCGGCAGCTCCACCTACTCCAACAACCTGTTCTACGGCAACCACCCCTCCCGCGAACCCGCGGACGCCGCCAAGGTCACCGCCGACCCCGAGTTCCGCAACGCGGGGAACCTCAACACCGCCTCCGCCTACACCGGCAGGAGCGCCTACCAGGTCCACCCCTCCTCACCGGTGATCCGCGCCGGAGCCGTCATCAGCTCCAACGGCGGCCTCGACGCCTTCGGCAACACCGTCTCCGCCACCGCCGCGCCCAATATCGGCGCCGACAACGGCACCGGCGGCAACCTGCTCGGCAACGCCGGATTCGAGACCGGCGCGCTGACCCCGTGGACCCAGGCCAGCTCCGCTGCCGCCGGCGCCACCGCCGCCAATGCCCGCACCGGCAGCTACGCGCTGACCACCGCGGCCGCCGGCAGCGGCGCCAACCAGGCGCTCACCGGTCTGTCCCCCGCCACCACCTACCTGCTGACCGGCTGGGCCAAGGTCGCCACGGCGGGCGAGACCCTCGCCATCGGCGTCAAGGGCTTCGGCGGAACCGAGACCTACACCACCATCGCCACCACCGCCTACTCCCAGGCAGCGGTGCTGTTCACCACCGGCTCGACCAGCACCACCGCCACCGTCTACTGCTGGAAGAACTCCGGCGGCAGCGGCGCGGGCTACTGCGACGACCTCGCCGTCGAACAGCTCAGCTCGGCGACCAACGCCGTCACCAATCCCGGATTCGAGACCGCCGCGCTGACCCCCTGGGTCCAGAGCACCAGCACCACCTCCTCCGTCACCGCCGCCAACGCCCGCACCGGCAGCTACGCCCTGCAGACCGGCGTCAGCGCCAGCGGCGCCATCCAGACCGTCACCGGCCTCACCGCCGGCGGCAGTTACCTGCTCGCCGGCTGGGCCAAGGTCGCCACCTCGGGCGAACAGGTCGCGATCGGCGTCAAGTCCTTCGGCGGCACCGAGACCTACCTGCGGTCCTCCACCACCACCTACACCCAGCAGCCGGTCTTCTTCACCACCGGCAGCTCCACCACCTCGGCCGGCGTCTACTGCTACAAGAACACCGGCTCCGGCGCCGGCTACTGCGACGACTTCACCATGGTCAAGCTCCCCTGACCGTGTGTAGCCCGGGCCCGTCCGCCAACCGGACGGGCCCGGAGCTCAGGGCCACATCAGGCAGTACAGCTGTCTTACGGGAACTGCGCTGACCTGCGACGATACTGCCGACCCAACCACCGTATTACGGCGTGATACGATTTCATCATGGCGAAGACGAGGATCTCCATCAGCCTGGAACTCGACCAGGCCGAACGCATCAGGCTGGCCGCCGAGGAAGGTGGTCAGGACGTTTCTGCGTTCGTGGTTGCTGCCGCACTCACCGAGGCCGTGCGCCGGGAGCGTATCGCCGCATCCTTCGCGGATATCGACGCAGCCATCGCCGCTGCTGAAGCCGAGGCGGAGTCCTTGGACTGGACGTCAGCGAGCGACGCACCGACAGAGGAATCCGTTCGGATCAGGGAGCAGGTTGCGGCAGCCCGAGCCAGGGCGGCAGCCATCCGTTCCCGTCGGAACGCGGCATGAATTGGGGCTGCCCGACGTGTCCTGACGCCGATTCACTCGGTGACGTGGTGTACGACGCGGGGATGCTCATCGCGCTCGCTGATCCACGGGATCGGCGAGCCCGAGTACTCCACGCCGAGTACTGCCTGACGGGGCGTCCGGTAGTTCCTGCTCCAGTGGTCGCCCAGGCGTGGCGGGGAGGCGCCCGCACCGCCTACCTGGCGCGTGCCCTCAAGGACTGCGCGGTGGTGTGCTGCTACACCGAGGCGGAGTGGCGCAGGGTGGGTGAACTGATCGGCAGGGCGGATCTCAGCCCGAAGAAGAGGCCTGATCCAGTGGACGGCCTGGTCGCGCTCACGGCCGTGGAGATCGATGCGGCGATCGTCGCGACCTCGGACCAGGGCGACATCCAGGCGTACCTGGATCAGATCCACGGCAGCCAGGCGATCACGGTCCTCTGCGTCTGACCCGGTCACGTCTTCAAGGGGGGTCGGTGAGCTCCGTGATCAGCCGGAGCGGTGGGGACTGACCAAGCCTCATCCGCCGACTCCTTGGTCCGGCCGTACATGTGGAGGGGCTGGTGTTGGTCTTCCGCGATCTGGACGATACGGGCGTCGCCGGAGGCCTTCGCCTGCCGTTCGGTACGGTCGCCCGGAAGACGCCCCACTACCCTCGCTATCCTTCCGCGTGGTGCTGGTCGCCGCCGGTCTGGGTGATCTCCGTGATTCCGTCGGCGCTCGCCTCCTGATCTGCCTCGAGCGCTTCGCGATGCGCGGCATCGCCCCCTGAGCCGCCGGACTTGGTGTCGCTGTCACCCGCCACCTGGGCGATTCGACGCCTTCGCCCGTTGGATCACCCGTCGTCCTGCACCCGTGGCGCCGGGAACCTGCGGGTCTGCCGAGACGGTTGCAAACACGCTCAGCGCGAGCCCTGCGAAGGCGGCCAGCGCTGCGGGGACCCCGAGATAGGCGTTGGCCCGCTCCAGCCCAAGCAACCGGAACCCGAACACCTGGAGATTCTCAACCGCAGGATGCAGGCAGATTGCGCCGCTCACAGATGCCCCGCGAGGCGCTGCTCGAGTTCCTCGGGTGTGATGGTTTCGCTCCCCCAGGGCCCGGGCCTTGTGAAGCTTGCTGCTGGCGTTGTCTCCGGCGGCGACGACGAGGTGGACACCGCTGAACGGAGACGAATGCAACCCGAACTGCAACCCTCGGCCAGCCTCCCGGCGCCTGGGCTCGCGCATCGATCCGTTTCGTGGGACGGGTCTGATCGCCGCTCCGCGCTGGAGGGTGCCGAATCCTCGCTGCGAACCCGCCAGCCGTCATCCCACACCTCGGTGGAACAGGCGGTCCCAGAAATGGGTCGCGCTAATCACCGTGAGTGACGACCGACTTATCGAGGTACTGCTTCTTCAGGTCTTCGAACGTAGCGGATTCGGCTTCAGTGGCTCTGGCGGTGTTCACCTCTTGCAGTTCCTCCCCGCTGGGAGTAGTCACCTTGGTCCGGAACAGCCACGGGTGCCGACGGTGGCTCGCCTCACTCGCCGTCGTCTTGGAGTATCGGATCTTGCCTGTGAGCTTGTCGGTTTTACTGGTCAAGAGGATCACCTTGCTGCCTTCACGCCTACCCCGATGCCGCCGAGGGTGAGAGCGAGGATTAGAAGGAAGACTGAAATGGTTAGGAAGCGTTTCTTAGGCCCGATTGTGTACCAGGCATTGAAGTTGTAGATCGTGGCTACAGTCGTGAAAGCCATCATCTCACTGTCCCGCAAAGCTTTCCCAAGATGATGGGTCAAATCGGCCGGTGACAGTGAGTAGCTACGTAGAGGCAGGCGGTACTTTTTCAGCCTCTTCGGCTCGTCCTCTCTGAGTGTGTGGCCCGGTGCGACGAAGTCTGCTAGCGAGATGAGGATGACGAGGATGCCGATAGCCAGTGCGGCGAGCGCCGCCCCCTTCCAGTTAGGACAAGAGTCCAGATTGAGCCCGACCACCCCTAGAACAGATTCGAAGCCCAGCAGGGCGCCAGCGAAGGCGTTTAGGCCAGCGACGGATGTTGCCTGATGAGAGCGCTCTTGCATCGACAGGTCCACGAGTAGCCGTCGCGAAGGTTGAGGATCCTCGGGCGGGTCATCGGACGAGGTCGTCCAGTTCTTCCATACGAGTCGGCAGACGACGAGTCCGATGGGGACGCCCGCTACGTGCTTCATGCCCATAATCGATCGTCGCCTGTTCGGTCCAAGATCGCGCGGCGGCACGATCGCTTGAGCAGTTACCCGACGCGAACCTGCTCCCACCGATCTGAGCGCCATAGGCTACTGGCGCTAGGACTGCAGAAGGGCGAGACACTCGGACTGCGCTGATCTGACGTCTACCTGGGCAATGAGTCGACGGCCGGGAACCACAGGTCGCATTGCGCGAGCTCACCGGGCTGGTAGACCGTGCGAGAGACCGGGTTCACAGGAAGATGGGCGGTTGCAGCTCGCGCAGGATCGTCGGTCCGCGCTCCCAGCCGATCCGCTCCGCGATCGCGGTGACAAGCATCGTCGGAGTCGCCTCTGGAAGCTCTCGGACGGCCGGCTCGACCGCGTCGACTGCCGAGCCCTTCAGCGGACGCTGGTACTGCAGGAGCCGGTCCGAGGCCAGCGCCCGCAACGCCGTTTCCCTGGAGATCCCCAGCTGTCGGGCCACAGCCTGGTCCGACAACCTCTCAGCCCCCTGCAACCTGCGAATCTCAGCCTAGTCATCCACGTGGATCACCCTCTCTTCCTCCGATGTCGTGTCGGTTCCGGAGCGCGGAGGGCTTCAGAAGTCCAGGGCCTCCTCTTCCCAGTCGGCGTTCGCCGCGTCGGCAGTTGATTCCACCTTCTCCACGGCTGCGGGAGCAGCCGTAAGGGTCAACTGGAGGTCGAGCAGTTGGATGTCTCCGCCGATCTCCGGATCGACCAGGTCGAGTACTTCTTGGAGAAGATTGGCCACGGTGCGGCGGGCGTCCGTGGATGCCATGCTCCGGTTCGGGATCTCAAGCCGGTAGCGGTGGTATTCGGGAGGTGCGCTGACAGCTGGTTCCGTTGCAGAGGGCGGTCCCGCAGGGCGATTCGTGGGGCTATCGGCGCGGCCAGAGCCAGAGCCTGAGGCGTTGCTTGCCTCTCCTGCGGGACCAGAAGACGTGCCGGCGTCCAGTGGAGGTTTCGGAGAGCCGTCAGTCTTCGGCTGCGGTGCCCGGCGCAAGCGCAGTTCCATCGAGCCAATGGACAACTCATCTGGGGAGGAGATGTGTTGGGGCGAGCCCTCGCCGTCGATGACCTGAAAGGAGTCGGCTCCGGTCAGGGTCTGGTGTACGGCTCGCCGGATGTCGTCGACGGAGGGGACGAGGGGGAAGGCCGGGTTCTTGTAGAACTGTTGGCCTATTTCCTTCAGTGTCAGATCTCGGGCGATCTTGGACAGCAGGGTCTTCAGATAGGTGCCGGAGAGACGGCCGGGGTGTACGGCGCGGCTATGGTTGACCAGGGTGTCCCAGACGTGGCCGCCCTTGAGAGCGGTCTTGCCGTCGTCGTCGAATCGCTGCCATTCAACTTCGGTCTGATCGGTGCGGGTGAGGTAGGCGAAGTGCTGGAACGCCTTCTGAAGGTCATCGTCCACACGCTGGGTGGCGGCCCGCAGTTCGGCTTGGGCTTCTGGGCGCTTGTCGTCATCCTGGTCGAGTTGCGAGATGACCGAGCGCCAGGCGAGTACTTCTATGGCACGTTTGCGTACTGTGTCGCGCCGCTGGGTATTGACGCAGGCCACGACGCAGGAGGCACCATTGTCGACGGGTAGGGAATGGTCACCAACGCCGAGCAGCGCTGAGACCTCGGCTCGGGTGGGCGTATCCCGGCCGTTGTGCAGGGTCCAGCGGCTCGGATCTAGGACGACCAAGCGAGTCTTGCTGTTCTGGTCGACGTCGCTGAAGACTTGAGACAGGAGAGCGCCGGGGGTGTTCGCTACGGGGATGATCTGGTCGAAGGGGCCCTGACTACTGCGGGCGATCATCTTTGCTCTGTCCCACAGGTAGGCGTCGCGGTCGGATGCGGTGACGGAGCTCTTCGCCTGCTTGTAGAACATCCGTAGGGTCTGGGCGATGGCCAGATGGAATCGCGCGGTGCCGCGGCCGGAGGCGGAATCGGTCACCTCCAGGGCACCCAGGCCCTCATCATCACTGATGAGGAGGTTGAACACCTCTTCGGCGGAGTTGAACTCGATGCCTGGGCTGTAGACGCTGGCAAGGAGTTCCGGCTTAGTCGCTCCCCGCTTCGCCTGGTCTCGCGGCACCAGCGAGTAGCAGAACAGGGCGGTCGCCATCCGCAGGCTCGTCGACGGCTGTCCGGTGTCGATGCCGCGGTCCGCCAGGACGGTGTCGAGGGCGCGGGCGCGACCGCGTGTGCCGTCCTTGGTCGTGATGTCTGTTGCGGCAACCTGCCGAAATCCCTGGATGACGCGCTCATTGCCGTGCAGGAGACCGGAGGAAAGGATGTTCTCTATGGCGACGTGCAGGGGGAGGTCGCCCACCCCGATGAGCTCGGGCGTCCATCGGCCGGCTTGGTGTTCGCGGGCCCAGTAGTAGGCGGTGGCGGAGAATATCTCCACTGTGGAGCGGACTCGCTGGAAGCCCGCATGGCGCGACCAGTCGTCGCGGACCAAAGCCATGACGTCGGGGGAGAACGGATAGCTGGCAGCGAGACGCTCCGTCAGGCCGCCGAGGCCGCGCCGGGCGCCTAGCCGCTCGAAGACCTGCTCTGTCCACGCTGGCCCTGCATGCTCGGCCCAAGCCATGGCGACAGCTCTGACGGGTGTTGTGTCGGCGGGCTGGAAGAGGCGACGTCGGATGATCGCTGAGAAGTCCTGGGGCTCGGTAACGGAGTCGCCGATCCCGTTGCGCTCGATGCCGCTTGTCACGAAGGTACGAAGGCTCTCGGCTTCTGCCGGGTAGCCGCGGTCGTCGCGGTCGGAGCGGATCATCACGATTACGAAGGCCACCTGGGGGACCTCGTCGACGGCATCCATGAGGCTGTCCAGGAAGACCTTCTCGCCGGGCATCGTGGCAATGTGCTTCTTGTCCGCGAGGTCCAGGGCGTACTGCATCAATTCGTCGAGAAGGATTAGCACCGGTCCGTGAACTGCCTCCAGGGCTCGGGCCAGTGCTGCCTTGTTTGAACCCTCGGCGAGGTGGTGCGCGTAACGGTCTCGATCGCCTCTGAACAGGGACCATAGGAACCGCTCGAACAAGGTGGTTGCTGGGCCGAATTCCGGGCTGGTCGCCCCTGGGGTCATATTGTCGGCGGACAGAACCACCACCCGCGCGCCGTCCAGATCCAGCGGCGCACCGTTCTGCTCGCCTTCACGGAGCACCCGCTGGCCCAGTTCGGTCGCCAAAAAGGCATGGGAGCTGTTGGCCAGGTGATACAGGCCGACCAGTGCGTGGCTCTTGCCACCGCCCATTCCCTGGTCGAGGTGGAACAGGGCCTTCCCGCCGCGGGTCCGGGTACCGAGCCGCCTGGCGACGGTGCTCATGAACTGCACGAGTCTGGGAGTCGGCTCGGTGATCTCCGCGTAGTACACGGGATCGGTGTACGGAACGTTTCGATCGGTGTAGACAGCGCTGTACAGAGACATCTGCAGATCAGCGATCTGCCCGTCCGCGTCCGTTATCTCGGGCCGCAGGGTGAGCACGTCGGCCCAGTGGGGGTACGCAGTGGTCATCGGGCGTCCTCAACGTCGAACAGGGTCGGGTGCCGGTCGGTGTCTCGGCGCGTGAGTGATCCGGCCAGGCCGCGGGCGATGTTCTTGATGGTGCCGGTATTGCGCTGCAGGGCCACGAGCGCCTTCGCGATGGTGTCGCTGGCAGGTAGTTGGGCGGCCATGTCTCCGATCACCGCCCACAGGTGCTCGTCATCGACAGGGCGCTCCCACTGGGCGAGTACCAGAGATGCGGCCTCGGTGCCCCCAGAGATGTACGCGCCGGCGAGAGCTCGGGCGACGTCGAACTCGGCACTGCCGGGGCCGACCGACGCGGGAGGGTCTAACATCAGGCGGAAACCCTTGCCTGATTCCGCAAGGAGGTTGCCGCGGACGTTCTCCAGTCGCAGCCCGTCGACTTGAGCAAGGAAGATGGCCTCCCCCTTGGCAACGACGGTGCGCCCGTGGACTCTCATCCAGAACACAGCGAAGCGGGTGATCGCGTCGAAGGTCTCGATGGGAATTCGGTCCAGTCGCAGCGCGGTCGCTTCGCGGACGCAGCGTCGGGCCAAGGTCAAGTAACGCTCCAGTGGTGCTGACTCGCCGTCTGGCTGAATGACGCTGGAATACCGGCCATAGACCTCCATAGCGGGTCCGTAGGCGGCCATCATCTGGTCTGCCAGCGCAAGGCCGTCCTGGGTCCAGTTGCGGACCTGGGGCCGGATTGCGTCGGCGATCTCCCTGTCGACCTGCGCGGCGGTGGCAGCCTCACGGTCAGCGGGGGCCACGCGGCAACCGATCGTGATGGTGACCTTGACCGAGGCCACCTTGGTGTTGGCTGACTCGGTCCGACTCGGCCAGGAACTGGTGACCACGAAGCCGGCGTCATGGAGAGCCGCGAGCAGGCGCTTCCATGCGTCGGGATCGGAGTGGCCGAAGACGACGACCAAGTGCCCGTCGGGTCGCAGTACCCGGCGGCTTTCTAGGAAGGCGGCAGACAGCGACGCCTCGTAGAAGTCCTGGTCATGTCGTACGCGCCCAGGCTCGTGCACCCGACGGACGATGATCTCGTCGTCCTTGTTCTGTAGGCCATCGTTGGTGCGCAGCACCTTCGGCCCGAAGAGGTCCGGTTCGATGTCGAACAGGACGCGCTTGAGCCAGACATACATGAGGTCGGAGGCGTCCGCGTATTCAATCATGTCGTAGTACGGAGGGTCGGTGACCACTGCGTCGACGCTTGCGTCGCGGTAGGGCAGGCGCATTGCGTTCGCCTGGCGGAAGCGGGCCGGTGAGCCGCGTAGGCCGCGTATGTGCGCCTCGTATGGCCCCAGGCCCGTTTTCACCAGAGAGGTCCAGGTTCCCGGTCCGTTTCCGGGGCCAGTCTCCACCCAGTCGAACTGGAACTTCAATTTCGCCTCGTTGGCGAACAGATCGGAGACCTTACTGCCGTTGTGCTCGGTGCCGTCGCTCTTTCCCACTGTCTGGACAGCGCAGCCGCGGGTTGAGTAGCGGAGTCGTCGAGCGAGGGTCGCTGCGGCGAAGGCTGTGAGGGCTTGGGCGTACTGCGGTGAGATTCCGGCCGACAACGCGTCGTGATGGCAGGAACGTATGGAGCGGACCAATTCGGTGAACTGCAGGGCCTGTCGAGCATTCATCAGTTCACCGAAGCTGCGGTAGCCATACCCGCTGGCCATGACGGTGTGCACATTGCCTGCGGCGATCACCTCGTTCGGAACGGCGCTCAGTGCATCCTCAGCCTTGAGACCAGAGAGGTCCACCGCAATAGCGGCCTTGCGTTCGACTGGGCGAGGAGTCCGAAAGATGCGTTTGGCCTCCCCCTGAGTGTCGATGGCTACCAGCAGCTCGTCGCGGTACTCGCCTGCGATGCCCTTCGCCTTAACAGTCTCCGCGCTATGGACCTGCTGGCAGAACGGACAGCGGGCGCTCTTGCCCTTCCGCTTCCTGCCGTCGCCCAGATCGGTGGAGGAGTAGGTCGGGGCTTGTTCAGGGGGACCGTCGATCACTTCGACGTGCCAGGTGGCGTCGTGGGTAATCAGCCGTAGCGACTGGCCGATGTCGTTGGTTCGGTTGTACGGGTGACGCAGGACGAAGCTACCCAGGAGCGGGAAGCGGTTAGTGCAGCCGTCGCAGGGAATACTGATGGACCACAGGTAGCCCCAAGGCAGCGACCCGTCGGGGTTACGGGGATAGTGCGGAGCAACGGCGATCTGTGTACGCCTGCCGATCTCGGCCAGGAACACTTCGAGATCCGCGACTAGCCGGGGAGGAGCGCCCTGTTCGAACAGGGCATTGTGCTGTTCTGGCAGGTCTGTCTCTCGCCACGGCAGGGTTGGTTCGGCAGACCAATCCCGCAACGGGTAGTCCGCCAAGACTCGACCGGCGAGCGTGGCTACGGGACTCAGATCCAAGCCGACGGCCTGGGCACCGAGCCGGGCCGCTTCCAGGGAAATAATGCCGCGCCCGGAGAAAATGTCCAGGACTACGGGCCGCCCGTCGGGGTAACGCTCGCTGATCCTGGCGGCGGTCTCAGCTAGGGCAACAGGATCGCCGCGCACCGCCCCGTCGACCAGCTGCCGAACGCTTGCACTGTCCGGTAACAGCGCCGCGGCCACAGCCGCCCGGGCCTGGGCGATGGGGCGTGAGGCGAACCAGGTGAAGATTGATTTTTCCACCTGGCCGGATCCTGTTCGGTTGCCGCACGCCTCATCGACAGCCGCGCACGGGAACCAACTGTCTATGAGAGTGCGGCCTGCGTCGGTGGTCAACGGTTCTCCATAAGGCGCCGAAGCTGAGAGACGGGAATCTTGAAGCGCTCGATGCGCCGAGGGCCTGCCAGTGTTCCGGCCGGGTCCTGGCAGCGGATGACCACGGTGGGCCGGGAAGCACACTGCAAGACCACGTACAGCCAGTAGTCCGGCCCGCGCTGTTGCGCTTGGGCCCATTCGTGTTGCTCGAAGAAGACCGGCCGGATCCCGGCGACGAAGCCCTTTACCTCGATCAAGCGCTGGTCGGTGGTCCCAGGTCGGCGAGCGAGCAGGTCATAGCCGAGCCCTGCGGTCTGCCGGTCGTCGACGACCCAGCCGAGCCCTTCAAGTTCGGTGACCACCTTGGCGATCGCGACCTTCTCGGAGTCCGGGTCGTGTCCCAGCTCGTCGACCCGTGCCCCGCCGCTGACTTGGACCCATCCCAGCGGAGTGGGAGAGGTGTGAGTGATGTTGTCGAACAGAGCGAAGTGGGAGAGCCTGTCCGCCTTCTCAGCGGCGAATTGCTCGAGCCTGCTGCGTCTGACGTCCGCGTCCAGAGTCCTGACCTGGCGTTTGAGTCGGCGTTCGACATCGCCGAGTTCGTCCCGGCTCTTCGCAGTCACGGCTCGTTGCAGGCGCTGCATCTCGGAGCTTTCCGCCTGGACCGCTTTGCGGGCGGCGGAGTCGGCCTCGACCCGTGCGGCGGGTACGGGTGGCTTCGAGGGGTCGGCGACAGGGCTGAGGTTCATGACCGATTCCCAAGCGGTGGCAAATGCGCCCGCACCGGAATAGCGGATGAGAAACGGCACAGTGCGGCGGATGCGGCGGATACCGTTGTGATGCTCCAGTTCGGCTGCGTAGACGAACAGGGTGTAGCCGGTCAGGGAGGACAGGTCCACGGCTGCGGCACCTGCGAGCAGGTCCCCTTCGCAGTGTTGAACGGCTCGTTCGACCAGTTCTTGGAACGAGTCTTCGGTGGGTCCCAGGACGATGACGTCCTCGGCCCGACGGAACTGCTCCTCCTGGGCCTTGGCGACCGTTGCGGAGTCGGCGGCGATCAGACATTCCTGGAGGCCACCGAAGGAGGCGGGGAGGTGAGTGAGGCCGGAACGCAGGACCCGTATCCCGGGTGTGGGTCCCGTCGACACACTCCAGCCCTCGACGTGAGCAGCCTGGTCGACGAAGGCGGACACGATGACCGGGTTGATTGCTTGAAGGCGGTCGCTGGCGAACCTTTGCATCGCCTCGCCGTGGTCAACGGGGGTCTTGAACCGGTCTTCCTCGGCGACTATGTCCTTGGCACGGGCGACGAGGGTAGCGGTGTCAGGCACGGTCGCGAGGACCTCACCGACCGCCGCCGGATCCCGGTGTGCTGCGGCCATAGCCGCGCCGAAGTTAAATCCAGTCCGGTCGACCGTGGCATCGAGCAGGTCGTACAGGCGCCCCCGCAGCGATGCCGATGCAGCTGTGAGGTTGTCCAGGATGACCTGTTGGACCCGCCCCTCGCGGGTCTCGGGAGCCACCAGGTGGTAGACGAAAACCTCGTTCTGCTGGCCGATGCGGTGCAGTCGACCGGCGCGCTGTTCGAGCCGTACCAAGCTCCAGGGGATGTCCCAGTCGATCATGACGTGCGCGGACTGCAGGTCGATCCCCTCGCCGCCCGCGTCGGTCGACACGAGGACCTGGAATCGGTCCTTGAGGAACCTGGCCTGTAACTCCTCGCGGCCGGACTGGTCCACACTTCCGTCCAGCACCTCGGTACTGAATCCTTCTGCGCGGAAGACGCCGGCCAACCATCGGGCAGTGTCGGTGAACTCGGTGAAGACCAGCAATTGGCCGCTGCCAGGACTGATTTGGTGCTCCTGCATGATTTCGCGCGCCGCCTGCCACTTGGTGGCTTCGTCTCGCGATGTCAAGGCCCGCTCCAGTTGGCCGATGGCCACGGAGACTGCCTCCAGTTCAGCCCTGCGGTCGATACTGCGGGCCTGGAGTACGGCTTCTTCCGCGTCATGCCAAGCATCATCGGAATCGAGGGCGGCACGAGCCAGGTCGTTGTTCTCAAAGCCTTCGGGAGCGACTGGAGGCACCCGGCCGGCCTGTGAGCCGGACAGCGCGGCCCGTCGACGCCGTAGAGTTTCGAGAGCTGCTGTCACCGAGGAGGCAGCGCGTTTGCCGTAGATGGAACGGGCCAGCACCGAGTCGGAGGAGTACCAGGTCTCCACATAGCCCATGACCGCGTCGTAGGCATCGGACTCGGCTGGGGTTAGGAAGACGTGGTGGGTCTGGGCATATCGTGGGCGGAAGAGCAGTTCACCGTCCAGGCCCCTGAGGTCCTCTTTCATCCGCCGCAGGAAGTTGTTCGGCCCCGGGTGCATAGGGTGGTCATAGGTCTTCTCGGACGGATCCCACCGATAGATTGCTGGATCGAGCAAGTTCAGCAGCGCCCGGAAGAAGTTCTCCTTGCCTCGGTGCGGGGTCGCGGTTAGCAGGAGGAAGTGATGTGACACGTCGCCGAGTTGGCGCGCGGCGCTCAAGTGCTGGGAGGTTGGGGTCAGCCGGTGGGCCTCGTCGAAGACGGCTAATGACCAGGAGGCCCGGGAGCCGACCACCTTGCGGCGCACATCGGTGTTGTAAGTGAACAGGTCCAGCGAGACCACCCAGACGTCCACGTCCGCACGCAGGTCCAAGGGCTCACGGCCGATCTCGGCAGTGATCCGCTGCGCGTCGATGCCGAAGAATCGCTTCAGTTCTCCGATCCACTTGCCCACCAAGTGGGCCGGTACGACGATCACCGCCTTCCCGGGGATCAGTCCCTGTCGGCGACCCTCTGCCAGATACATTCCAGTCATCAGGGTCTTGCCGGTACCCGGCTCATCCGCCAGAAGGAACCGCAACCTGGGCTGCGGCAGCATCACGCTGAAGACCGCATCGTCCTGGTGGGCATACGGACGCAGCGGCCGTGTGGCCAGTACCGCTGACCGAATCCGGGGTATGGCCCATCGCATCCACTGCGCCCACACCGCAGTGATTGCACGTGCGCTGTCTCCACTCCCATCGGAGCTAGGTACCTTGCAGGCCGGTATGTCGGCGAAGAGCACGAACGCTTCGGCGAGCCCCCGCGTAGGCGACTTGATCACGCAGTTGAATCCTGTCCGTTCCTGGGACGCGGCGACAACGGTCACCAGTTCGCCGTCAATCAGGAGTCGGTCGTTCTTGTCAATCTCCACGTCAGCCCCCCGGCCTCCTTGTCATGGACGCGCGCGCCATGCATGTGGTCTCGACTCAATCACAGATGCGTTCGAAGGAATGACTCTTACTCAGATCGTGATCGCTCAGGGGAGGTTGATGCGGATCTGTCTGATTGCAGGAGGCGGTTTCCGTACGTGTCAGTAGGAGGGGCGAGCACTTGAGGGAGCGGATCATGGCAATGAGACTTGGGGAGTCCGGTGACGGACGCTGCTCGTTGAAGGGTTCGTATCCCCAGGTGACGTAGAGGGCTTGGACCTTGCCGTCGCCTGCCAGGGGGTTGACTGAGAGAGTGACGCGCTCCTCGGTGCGATTGGACAGGAGCGTGTCGTGGATGCGGAGGGCGGTTCCTGTGCCGCGCCAGGGGGTCCGGACCATGATCTCCTTCAGCGCAGCGGTAGAGATGTCGGTGAAGCCGAGGGGCAGTGGCTCGGTCATCCGGGACCATCAGCGGTCGTTCTCTATGAGGGTGTTTACGTAGGCATAGCTCACCTCCTAATGCTGTTGTCAAGCCGCAGCAATGACCGGGAGCCCAGGTAGGAAGCACTGTCCGTCACGAATGAGGGCCCACAGGACGTTGACGCGTCGGCGGGCCAGGGCGAGGACGGCCTGGGTGTGCCGCTTGCCTTCGGCGCGCTTGCGCTCGTAGAAGCAGCGGGACTCCTCGCAGCTGCGGATGCTGATGAGCGCGGAGGTATAGAAGACGTGTTGCAGGCCGCGGTGGTGGCGACGGGGGCGGTGCAGGTTGCCGCTGATGTTGCCGGAGTCACGGGGCACCGGGGCGACTCCGGCGAAGCTGGCCAGGCGGTCGGCACTGCCGAAGCGGCTCATGTCGCCGGCGGTGGCGGCCAAGAACTCTGCGCCCAGCAGCGGGCCGATACCGGGCATGCTGGCGATCACTTCGGCGCGGTCGTGGTCGCGAAACCGAGCCGCAATGAGCTTGTCGATCTCGGCGATCTGCTCGTTGAGGCCCATCACCTCCTTCGCCAGGGTGTGGATCACCTGGGGCGGCGATCTTCTCTCCGGGGATGGTGGTGTGCTGGCGCTCGGCCGCTTCCAGGGCGGCCCGGGCCAGGGTTCGGCGCCGCGGACCTCGCGATTGCGCAGCCAGGTCTCCAGGCGGCTGCGGCCGGTCCTGCACAGGGCGGCCGGGGTCTGATAGCCGGTCAGCAGGACCAGCGGGCCGACGTTGCCCGTGTCCAGGACCCGCTCCAACGCCGGAAATATTCCGGTGAGTTGGCCGCGCAGCCGGTTGACCCTACGGGTGCGGTCAGCCGACAAGTCCGAGCGGCGGTCGGTGAGGATCCTCAGCTCGACGACGTGCTCGTCGTCCGGTCGGATCCCGGCCGGGTCCCGGCGCATCCGGGCCTGGTCGGCCATGACGACGGCGTCCTTGGCATCAGTCTTTCCCGTGCCCCGGTTGACCGCCAGGCCCGGTATGTAGACCAGCTGCTGGCCCTGGTTTAGGAGCACGTTGATCAGTAGGGCGGCCATGCCGTTGGCGACGTCGACCGCCCAGAGCACGTCCTCGTCCAGTGCCAGTACGTCGGCGAGCAGGGCCAGCAGTTCCGGCTCGTCGTTCGGGACCGGGACTGTCAGCGTCTTGGGTCTTAAAAGATTTTCGTAGGCGTTGATCGTTCCGGTTTGGGTGTCAGCTGAGCAGGATGCGATGGCGGAGGAGGGCGAAGCCGGCTGCGGCCTGCGGCAATGGGAGGTCCTCGCCCTGTCCGAGGCGGACATCGACTTCAAGGGCGGTTGGCTGAACGTCAACCAGCAGATCCGCTTCGTCGGCAAGACGATAGTGTTCGCTCTACCGAAGGGTGACAAGGTCCGCTCGGTGTCCCTGTCGCCCCGGACTGCCGTGGCTCTGCGGGCCCACCTGAAGTCGTTCCCCCCGACGGAGGTCACGCTGCCCTGGGCGGTCGAGGGTGGCAAGCCCAGGACTCTCCGCCTGCTCTTCGTGGACGCGAAGGGCAAGGCGTACAACCGGAGCGTCTTCAACGCGGGGGACTGGAAGCGAGCGCTCGTGCACGCCGGAGTGATCCCGCCGCGCGTGTCAGGCTCGAAGTACTTCGCGGCGGCCCCTGACGACGGGATGCACGCGCTGCGGCACACCTACGCCTCGGCTCAGCTCGAAGGCAGAATCAGCATCAAGGCTCTCTTGCTGTTCCTCGGGCACTCGGACGCCGGTTTCACCCTGCGGACCTACACCCACCTCATGCCCGGCAGCGAGGGCTGCAGCCGCGCCGCTACGGACGACGTCCTCCTCGGCGGAGCGCACCAGGACCAGGGCACTGAGCATGTACCCTCGGCGGCGATGTGCCCTGAGAGTGCCCTGGCGGCCTGAACAGGCCCTCGCCAGCCCCTCCTCGGAGAGGCTTCACAGGGACTCAAAAAAACCCGCTAACCAGTAGGTCAGGGCCACATCAGGCAGTACAGCTGGTGCCCCGCGTCGTGGAGGCGGTTGGCGAAGTCGTGCCACTCGTGGAGCATCTGGTAGATCACGAAGGCGTCGCGGGGGCCGCGGCGGTCCGGGACGGTGGACCAGATGAAGGCGGCGGTGCCGAGCTCGGCCTCGTCGGCCTTGCGGAGCGGTTCGACGACGGTGTGCGGGAGCTGGAAGACGGCGTAGTCGGGGTGGAGCACGACCAGTTCCAGCGGCGGGACGTTGGCCAGCGGGATGCCCTTGATGCCGGTGAGCACCATGGCGCTCATGGTCTCCGGCTTGATCTTGGTGGAGAGGCCGCCGCTGAAGGTCTCGTCCCCGTCGCGGCCCTCCGCGCCGAAGAGCTCGCCGAGCCGGCCCAGGGTGCCGAGCTCGCCGGCGTCCAGACCGAGGCCGTCCCGGCCCAGGGCGGTCGGTACCCGGGCGGCGGTGGCTCGGTCGGGTGCACCGAAGTACTTGTAGGTCACCCCCACACCGCCACCGCCTCTGTTGCTACCACCGCTGTTACCGCTACCACTGCCCCCGCGACGCCTGCGCGAAGCCCTCGCCGGACCCTCGGACCCCTCGCGCGCCTCCGACACGGCACCATCCTTACTGGCAGTCATCGTTTTGCCAACAGGCAACGGGCGTGTGACAGTCCGGCCTCCCCGAAAGGCTCACCTTCCGCCGAGTCCCGTCGGCGGGCGGCTGTGCACTGCGGCCCGATCATCGTCCCAGATGATCGGCCGGGACATGCCGAAGGACAGGCTGCGGTTTGGAGAAGATGGGGATTTGAGAGCATGTCCTCTGTGAGCTACCCCTACGAAGCCCCCGAGTCCCAGAAGCTGTTCGATCGCGCCTCCGCGGTGACCCCCGGCGGCGTCAACTCCCCGGTCAGAGCCTTCCGCGCGGTCGGCGGCACGCCCAGGTTCATGGTCTCCGGGCAAGGCCCCTACCTCACCGACGCGGACGGCAGGGAGTACGTGGACCTGGTCTGCTCCTGGGGTCCCATGATCCTCGGGCATGCCCATCCCGATGTGATCGACGCCGTACAGGCGGCCGTCTCGCGCGGTACTTCGTTCGGTACACCGGGCCAGGGCGAGGTCGAACTGGCCGAGGAGATTGTGACCAGGGTCACTCCGGTCGAGCAGGTCCGGCTGGTCTCCTCGGGCACCGAGGCGACCATGTCGGCGATCCGGCTGGCACGCGGCTTCACCGGACGGACCAAGATCGTGAAGTTCGCCGGCTGCTACCACGGCCACGTGGACGCCCTGCTGGCGGCGGCCGGTTCCGGCCTGGCCACCTTCGCCCTGCCGGACACCCCCGGCGTCACCGGCGCCACCGCGGCCGACACCATCGTGCTGCCCTACAACGACCTGGACGCGGTCCGGGCCGCCTTCGCCGCGCACCCCGGCGAGATCGCCTGCGTCATCACCGAGGCCTCGCCCGGCAACATGGGCGTGGTCCCGCCGCTGCCCGGCTTCAACGCCGGCGTGGCGCGGCTCTGCCGCGAGGACGGCGCGCTGTTCATCTCCGACGAGGTGATGACCGGTTTCCGGGTCTCCCGCTCCGGCTGGTACGGGTACGAGTCGGCGAAGGAGGGCTGGGGACCGGAGACCGTCCCGGACCTGATGACCTTCGGCAAGGTGATGGGCGGCGGGTTCCCCGCGGCCGCGTTCGGCGGGCGCGCCGAGGTGATGGCGCAGCTGGCCCCGGCCGGGCCGGTCTACCAGGCGGGCACGCTCTCCGGTAACCCGGTGGCCACCGCCGCCGGCCTGGCCCAGCTGCGCGGCTGCACCGACGAGGTGTACGCGACGGTGGACCGGGTGTCGGCGGAGGTCTCCGGGCTCGTCGGGGAGGCGCTGAGCAAGGAGGGGGTCGCCCACCGGGTGCAGCGGGCCGGAAACATGTTCTCGGTGTTCTTCACGGACGACGAGGTGACCAACTACGACGAGGCGCGGCGCCAGGAGTCCTTCCGGTTCACGGCGTTCTTCCAGTCGATGCTGGCGAACGGGGTGTACCTGCCGCCGTCGGCGTTCGAGTCGTGGTTCGTCTCGGCCTCGCACGACGAGCGGGCCGTCGGGCGGATCGCTGAGGCGTTGCCTTCGGCTGCGCGGGCTGCTGCCGCGGCGGTTCCCGGGTAGGTGGGTGGGGGCGCGGTGGGATGCGGTTGTGCTGACCGTAGATGGTTGGCCGCGCAGTTCCCCGCGCCCCTATGAGCCCCTGCGGGGCTCCCGGGGGCGATACTGGCGCCAGGTTTCGATGTAGAGGAGCAGTACAGGTGAGCAGTCCTGAGACCACCGTCGTCCATCTCATGCGGCATGGTGAGGTGCACAACCCGGAGGGTGTGCTCTACGGGCGGCTGCCCGACTACCACCTCTCCGAGCTGGGGCGGAAGATGGCCGACCGGGTCGCCGACCACCTCAGCGGACGGGACGTCACGCATGTCGTCGCCTCCCCGCTGGAGCGGGCGCAGGAGACGGCGGCGCCGATCGGCGCGGCCCACGGGCTGGCCGTCGCCGCCGACGAGCGCCTGATCGAGGCCGCCAACATCTTCGAGGGCAAGACCTTCGGCGTCGGCGACGGCTCGCTGCGCAACCCGCAGTACTGGAAGTACCTGACCAACCCGTTCCGTCCGTCCTGGGGCGAGCCGTACATCGAGCAGGTGGTGCGGATGATGGGCGCGTTGAACGCGGCCAGGGACGCCGCGCGCGGGCACGAGGCCGTGTGCGTCAGCCACCAGCTGCCGATCTGGATCACCCGCAGCTTCACCGAGCACCGCCGGCTGTGGCACGACCCGCGCAAGCGGCAGTGCTCGCTGGCGAGCCTGACCAGCTTCACCTACCACGGGGACAAGATCGTCTCCATCGGCTACAGCGAGCCGGCCCGGGACCTGCTGCCGGCCCACCTCACCGGCAAGGGCCGCCGCGGTGACGCCCCGGTCGCCAAGAGCTTCGGCGCCTAGGGTTCGAACGTGGGCCGGAGTGATCATCTGACTGGTTGACAGAACACGGTGTCGCGGCAGGTCAGCACGGCTGCCGCGACCCGTCGCCGGGGTCGGTGAAACCGCTCAAAACACCCATGCGAAACTCTTCACATGCGTTCCCGTCCGCTCCGCCGCAGCTCCGCACGTACGCTGATCGCCGCCCTCGCGGCCGCGTCGGCCCTGGCTCTGGCCGCCTGCTCGACGTCCTCCTCAGGGTCGAGCGACAGCTCCGGCACCAACTTCGTCAAGGGCACCGGCGAGACGAGCTCCGTGGCGGTCAAGGACCGGGGTGCGGCGATCAGCATCTCCGGCAAGGACCTGGACGGCAACCAGCTCAGCCTCGCCGACTACCGGGGCAAGGTCGTGGTGCTCAACGTCTGGGGCTCCTGGTGCTCGCCCTGCCGGGCCGAGGCGGACGGACTGGAGTCGGTGTACACCGCTGACAAGTCCAAGGGCGTGCAGTTCGTCGGCATCGACACCCGCGACCTGCAGACCGCGCAGCCCAAGGCCTTCGTCGCGGACCACAACATCACCTATCCGAGCCTCTACGACCCGGCCGGTGACCTGCTGCTGAAGTTCCCGGCGGGGACGCTCAACCCGCAGACCATCCCCACCACGATCATCCTGGACCGCCAGGGCCGGGTCGCCGCCCGCGCGCTGCTCCCGCTGAGCAGCTCGCAGCTGACGCAGATGCTGGCCCCGGTACTCGCGGAGAAGTCGTGAGCGGCGCCGCGCCGGTACTGCTCGCGGACATCAGCGGCCAGGTCTCCGGGGCGCTGATACTGGCCGTCCCGGTCGCCCTGCTCGGCGGACTGGTCTCCTTCTTCTCGCCCTGCGTGCTGCCGCTGGTGCCCGGCTACCTCTCCTATGTGACCGGTTTCTCCGCGGTGGACCTGGCGAGTGCCGAGGGCCGGCGCCGCGGCCGGGTCGTGCTCGGCGCGGTGCTGTTCATCCTGGGATTCACGGCGGTGTTTGTCTCCGGCGGCGCGCTGTTCGGCTTCTTCGGCAACCACCTGCTGGCGCACCAGCGGGTGATCTCCGAGGTGTCCGGGGTGCTCACCATCGCCATGGGCCTGGCCTTCATGGGCTTCCTGCCCGGCTTCACCCAGCGCGAGCTGCGCAGCCACCGCAAGCCGATCGTCGGGCTGCTGGGCGCGCCGATGCTGGGCATCGTGTTCGGGGTCGGCTGGACCCCGTGCCTGGGACCGACCCTCACCGCCGTGAACGCCCTGTCGATGAACCAGGCCAGCGCGAGCCGCGGCGCGCTGCTGATGGCCGTCTACTGCATCGGCCTCGGCCTGCCCTTCATCCTCGCCGCACTCGCCTTCCGGCGGGCGCTGGGCGCGTTCGGGTGGGTCAAGAAGAACTACCAGTGGGTCATGCGGATCGGCGGCGGAATGCTCGTCGTGGTCGGCATCCTGTTGGTCACGGGGGCGTGGGACCAGCTGGTCGGCCAGCTGCGCTACTGGACCTCCGACTTCACCACGGGAATCTGACTCATGACCGACGATCGAGAAGCCGCCGACGCACAGGCCGCCGACGCCCGAGCCGCCGAGGAGCGCGACGAACTGTCCGCCGCCGGCCGGCTCAGCAGCGCGCCGGTCGCCGAGCAGGACCAGCCCGAGGCCGAGGTCGTCGGCATAGGCGTGCTGGGCTGGCTGCGCTGGACCTGGCGTCAGCTGACGTCCATGCGGGTCGCGCTGATACTGCTGTTCCTGCTGTCGCTCGCGGCGGTGCCGGGATCGCTGATCCCGCAGACCGCCGCCTCGCCGTCCAAGGTCGAGGCCTGGCAGGAGAAGCACAAGGCCTGGGTGTCGCTCTTCGACAAGCTGGGGATGTTCCACGTCTACAGCTCGTTCTGGTTCTCGGCGATCTACATCCTGCTGTTCGTCTCCCTGGTGGGCTGCATCATCCCGCGCACCTGGCAGTTCGTCGGCGTGCTGCGGGCCAGGCCGCCGGCGGCGCCGCGGCACCTGGTCCGGCTGCCGGTCTACGCGACCTGGCGCAGCAGCGCGGACGCCGACACCGTCCTCACCGCGGCGCACGGGGCGCTGCGCAAGCGCCGGTTCCGGACCTCGGCCGCGGGCGACGCGATCAGCTCGGAGAAGGGCTACCTGCGCGAGTTCGGCAACCTGCTGTTCCACATCTCCCTGGTGGCGATGCTGATCGCCTTCGCGGTCACCAAGCTGGCCGGCGGCCAGGGCACGGTGATCGTGGTGGAGGGCGGCACCTTCAGCAACAACGTCACCCAGTACGACGACTTCGAGCCCAGCAGCCTCTACACCGCGGACAGCCTCAAGGCCTTCGGCTTCACCCTGGACGGGTTCGACGCCAGCTTCCAGACCAGCGGCAGCGCGCGCGGAGAGGCCGTCAACTTCGACGCCAGGCTGTCCTACTGGCTGGGCTCGGACGGCAAGAAGACCTCCGGCACGGCCTCCGTCAACCACCCGCTGCAGGTGGACGGCGACAACATCTACCTGACCGCGCACGGCTTCGCGCCGGTGATAAAGGTGACCAACGCCAAGGGCGAGGTCATCTACGACGGTGCGACGCCCTGCCTGCCGCAGGACGCCAATGTGACCTCGCTGTGCACCATCAAGGTCACCGACGGCTACGTCGGCAAGGACGGCAAGAAGACCCAGCTCGGCTTCAGCGGCATCTTCGCCCCCACCGCCGAGGTCGACCCGGTGCTCGGCCCGAGGTCGACCTTCCCCGCCGCCAACAACCCCGGCCTGTTCATCACCGGCTACCAGGGCGACCTGGGCATGGACACGGGCATCGCGCAGAGCGTCTACCAGCTCGACACCACGGCGATGAAGCAGCTGAAGCTGGACAAGACCAACCCCTGGAAGGCGCAGCTGCACCCCGGTCAGGGCATGAAGCTCCCGGACGGCGGGACGATCACCATGACCGGCCTCAAGCAGTGGGCCAACTTCACCGTGGCGCACAACCCGGGCACCGGCTCCGCGCTGGTCAGCTCGGCCCTGGCGATCATCGGGCTGATCGGCTCGCTGTTCGTCCAGCGCCGCCGGATCTGGGTGCGGGCGGTGACCGGCGCGGACGGGGTGACCGTCGTCGAGCTGGCCGGGCTGGCCCGCAGCGAGTCCTCGCGCATCGCCGACGAGCTGGCCGAAGTGGCCCTGGTCCTCCAGGACTCCGCCCCAGCCGACCGGGACGGGGACGGAACCGATCACGGCGAAGACGCAGACGACGATCCGTCAGCAGAAGATCCCGAACTGACCGCCACCTCCCTCTCCAAGGAACGCTGAGCGCGATGAATCTTGCAGCGGCAGAGTCCGTCAACAGCAACCTCGCCCATATCTCCAACGTGCTGATCTACTCGTCGATGGCGGTGTACCTCTTCGCCTTCCTCGCCTACACGGCCGAGTGGACCTTCGGTGGCCGCAGCCGGGTCGCCCGTCAGTCGGCGGCGCTCTCCGCCCGTCCGGGCGAGTCCGTCGCCACCGCGGTGGCCGAGGCCGAGGCGGCCGCCAGCACGGCGGCGCCCACGGTCTCGGTCAGCGTCGCCAAGGCCGGCGGCGGGACCACCACGCTGACCCGCACCGTCGCCGCCAAGGCCGGCAAGGTCGACATCGTGGCGAAGGGCGACTCCGCCCCACCGGTCGAGGGCGCGGGCGCGTCCGGCGGCGACGAGCAGGCCGACCGGCTCGGCCGGATCGCGGTCAGCCTCACCACCCTCGCCGCGCTGCTGCAGCTCGGCGGCGTGGTCACCCGCGGGATGTCGGCGGGCCGTCCGCCGTGGGGCAACCTCTACGAGTTCACCTGCGCGATGACGCTGGTCGCGGTGATGGTCTTCCTGGGGCTGCTGTACTCCGGGCGCGACGTCCGCTGGCTCGGCCTGCCGCTGATGCTGGGCGTGCTGACCGGGCTCGGCGTCGCCGTCACCGTCCTCTACGCGGCCTCCGAGCAGCTGGTACCGGCGCTGCACTCGTACTGGCTCTGGATCCACGTCTCCGGCGCGATGATCTGCGGCGGAGCGCTCTACGCGGGAGCGATCACCGCCGGGATGTACGTCTGCAAGGACTTCTACGAGGCAGCCAGGGCCGAGGGCCGCACCAAGGGCGGCCGCTGGTCGGACATCTGCGAGCGGATGCCGTCGGCGGCCACCCTGGACAAGCTGTCCTACCGCATCAACGCCATCGTCTTCCCGCTGTGGACCTTCACCATCGTCGCCGGCGCGATCTGGGCGGAGTCGGCCTGGGGCCACTACTGGCAGTGGGACCCGACCGAGACCTGGGCCTTCATCACCTGGGTCGTCTACGCCTGTTACCTGCACGCGCGGGCGACGGCGGGCTGGAAGGGCCGCAAGGCCGCGGTGCTGGCCCTGGTCGCCTTCAGCTGCTACCTGATCAACGCCTACGGCGTCTCCATCTTCATCAATGGAGTCCACTCCTACGCGGGTCTGTAGGCCGGGGGTCCGGGGGTTGCCCCCCCGGGGGGGATGGAGTATCAACGGCGTCCACTCCTACGCGGGTCTGTAGGGACGGGTCCTCAGGCCCGGATCCTCAGACCCGGGCCTGAGCCGGCGTCAGTGGCGGTGGCGGCCGTGGCGGTTGATGCCGATCATCAGCACCAGGCCGGTGCCGATGAACGCGGCCGCGCCCCACGCCAGCACGCCCGTGTCGGTCGTGTCCGAGCTGCTGTGCGCCACCCGCGTCGGCTCCGCCGCATGCGCGGCTGTCGGCAGCAGCATGGTGCAGCCGGTCACGGCGGCGGTCAGCAGGACGGCGGTGGCGATGACGACGATGCGGCGGACACGAGCGGACATGGCTGGTTCCCCCTGGGAACGGTGGTGGTGATAGCGACAAGCCTGCCACCGGAAGATCCCTGCATCGTCCATCCGCCGTTACAGCGGGGCAACAGTCGCGGCGGACGGTGCGGCGGGAACCGGGGCGGCGGCGTCCTGTCGGTGGAACCAGGCAGAATGCCCGCGTACAGGTTGACCGACCCGTACGGTTCCCCCGCCATCGGGTGGGGGCGGCGAGAGCGGGGAGACGACGGCCATGGACACACGGATCGTAGGGGACACGGCAGGCGGCGCGGCCGACGGCTTCGGGACGGCGGGGCTGCGGCGGCGGGTGCTGGAGGCGTGGACGGCGTCGCCGGCCCGGTTCCGCGAGGACGCCAACGCCGAGGAGGAGCTCGCCCTCGGCGGCTACCGGGACCGGCTGGTCGTCGAGCTGGCCCAGAACGCCGCCGACGCGGCGGCCCGGGCCGGGGTGCCCGGACGGCTGAAGCTGGCGCTGCGCGACGGGGTGCTCTGCGCCGCCAACACCGGTGCGCCGCTGGACCCGCAGGGCGTGGAGTCGCTGTCGACGCTCAGGGCCTCCTCCAAGCGCGAGCAGGAGTCGCAGGTGGGCCGGTTCGGCGTCGGCTTCGCCGCGGTCCTCGCGGTGTCCGACGAGCCCGCGGTGCTGAGCCGGCCCGGCGGGGTGCGCTGGTCGCTGGGCGAGGCCAGGGCCCTGGTCGAGGAGCGCGCCGAGCTGACCGAGGAGCTGCGCCGCCGGGACGGGCACGTCCCGCTGCTGCGGCTGCCGCTGCCCGCGCAGGGCACCCCGCCGGACGGCTACGACACCGTGGTGGTGCTGCCGCTGCGCGACTCCGCCGCCACCGATCTGACCCGCCGGCTGCTGGACGAGATCGACGACGCCCTGCTGCTGACGCTCGGCGGGCTGGTCGAGGTGGTGGTCGAGACGGAGGCCGGGACCAGGACCCTGACCCGCCGTGAACTGCCCGCCGCCAACGAGGAGAGCGGCCCGCTGGTGGTGGTCGTGGCGAGCGACGCGGGGGAGAGCCGCTGGCAGGTGGCCTCGGCCGGCGGCGAGCTGGCCGCCGAACTGCTCCAGGACCGCACCGTCGAGGAACGGCACCGCCCGCACTGGTCGCTGACCTGGGCCGTACCGGTGGACGCCGAAGGCCGCCCGCAGCGGCCCGGCACCGCCCCGGTGGTGCACGCGCCGACCCCGACCGACGAGCCGCTGGGCGTCCCCGCGCTGCTGATCGCCTCCTTCCCGCTGGACTCGACGCGCCGTCACATCGCCCCGGGGGCACTGACCGACTTCCTGGTGGCCCGGGCCGGCGAGGTCTATGCCGCGCTGGTGCGCGAGCGCGGCGCCGACCTGAGCTCGCTGGACCTGGTCCCCGGCCCGCTGGGCCAGGGCGAGTTGGACGCCCAGCTGCGCCGCGCGGTGCTGGACGGGCTCCCGGAGATCCCCTTCTTGCCCGCCGCCGGCGAGGGCCCCGCCCTGCGTCCGCGCGACGCGGTGGTGCTGGAGGGGGCGGACGCCGGCACGGTCCGCGCCCTCGCCGACGTCCTGCCGGGGCTGCTGCCGGCCGGTCTGGAGCGCCGGCAGGAGCTGCGCACCCTCGGCGTGCGCCGGGTCGCCCTGGCCGAGACCGTGGACCAACTCGCCAACCTGGAGAAGGAGCCCGCCTGGTGGCGCAACCTCTACGGCGCGCTGGCCGGCAGCGGGTCCGGCGGCGCCGCTGCGGAGACCCTGGGCGCGCTGCCGGTCCCGCTCGCCGACGGCCGGATGGTCACCGGGCCGCGCCGGGTGCTGGTCCCGGTCGACCTCCCCGCGGACTCGGCGATCCCGGCCGAGGACCTGGCCCTGCTCGGCCTGCGGCTGGCCCACCCCGACGCCGCGCACCCGCTGCTGGAGAAGCTGGGCGCCGGCACCGCCAGCCCGGTCGGCCTGCTGGAGAGCGCCGAACTGCAGGCGGCCGTCCGCCGCTCGGTCGACCTGGACGACCAGGACGAGGCCGAGGACGTCGCCGAGGCGGTGCTGCGGATCGTCCGGGCCGCGGTCCGGGCCGGGGACCTGGCCGAGGGCGGGTACCCGTGGCTGGCGCACCTCGCGCTGCCGGACGACGAGGGCGAGCTGGTGGCCGCCGGGGAACTGGTGCTGCCGGGCAGCCCGTTGGCCGCGATCGTGCACGAGGACGACGCGGTGTTCCTCGACGACGAGTGGCTGGAGCGCTGGGGCCCCGAGGTGCTGCGCGCCGTGGGCGTCGGCCACACCCTGGGGCTGGTCCGCGCCGAGGAGGTGGTGCTGGACCCGGACGACCTGGAACGGCTCGACCCCACCGCCCCCGCCGACCGCGCCGCCGGCGGCGAGCCCGGCGGCCTGCTGGACGAGGCCCCGGACGGCTTCGCCGACTGGGCCGAGGAGGCCGCCGACCTGCTGACCAAGGACCGGTCGGAGGGCCCCGAGGTGCCGCCGGTCGCCGCCGAACTGCTCGCCGTCCGCGACCTGGACCTGGTCGCCGACGACGCCTGGCCGCAGGCGCTGGCCATGCTGGCCGCCCCGCCGCTGCGCGACGCCGTGGTGGTGCCGGTCCGGCTGCTGCTCCCGGACGGCCGCACCGCCCAGGTTCCGCCGTACGCCGCCTGGTGGCTGCGGGACCATCCGGTGCTGGACGGCCGCCGTCCAGCCGGACTGCGCGCCGCCGGCGCCGACCCGCTGCTGCGCGGCCTCTACGAGGAGGCCCGCACCCGGCTGGACGAGGTCTTCCTGCACGCCCTCGGGGTGCGCACCACCCTGTCCGCACTGCTGGCCGAGACCGACGGCCCTGACGAGGTGCTGTACCGGATGACCGACCCGGACAGCGAGGTGTCGCACCGTCAGCTGCACGGCCTCTACACCGCGCTGGCCTCGGTCGAGCTGAGCCGGATCGCCCTGCCCGAGGAGGTCCGCGCGCTGCCCCCGCTGGAGCCGGACACCCTCCGCCGTCCCGCGGGCACCGTCATCGTGGACGTCACCGAGGCCGTCATCGCCGACGCCCCGGACCTGGTCCAGCTGCTGGACGACTTCCCGCTGATCACCGTCGCCCCGGCGCTGGCCGCCGCCCTCGGCGAACGGCTGCACGTCTCGCTGGCCAGCGAGGTGGCCGGCGGCCGGGTGCTCAGCGAGGGCACCGTGCACCGGGTCCCGGAGGAGGTCAAGGAACTGCTCCCGGGCTGCCCCGAGGTCTACGAGGAGCACGAGGAACTGCTGGTGGTGGGCCCGGACGGGCAGGACGCGGCGGTGGACTGGCGCTGGGACCCGGACAGCCCGGCACCCCGACCGACCGGCGAAGGCGAAGGCGACGCGGACGCGGCCGGCGACGGGGCAGAGGAGGAGGCCGAGCGCGACGAGTTCGCCGCCCCGGTGCCGCCCGGCGCCCTGCACGCGGCCACCCCGGAGGGCCTGGCCGCCGGACTGGCCTGGGCGGCCGGCCAGTGGCACCGCCGGTTCGAGGTGCTGGCCGTGCTCGGCGACCCGGACCGCGCCTACGAACTCAGCGCGGCCCGGGACTTCGAGTGAGTGCCCAGCGGGCCGCGGCTCAGCCGCTGACCAGCTTCAGCACGTAGAACTGCTGCTGGTCGAAGACCGTCTGGTAGACCGTGCCCGGGTGCAGCCCCTCGACGTACCCGGGCACGTCGGTCGGGGCGCTGGGGGACCAGCCGTAGGACATGTCCAGGGCCACGTACTGCGGCGGCGAGGTCTTGTCGCCGCCGACCCAGTACAGCTGGGTGCGCCCGGCCAGATGGGCCATCAGCGTCACATTGGCCTCGACGGTCACCCCGTCCGGGACGGCCGCCGTGGCCTGCTGCAGCATGGCGATCCGGTCGCTGGAGGCGTAGGTGGACGGGGACAGCACATTGGAGGCGGGGAGGTTCATGGTGATGCACAGCGCCGCCGCGATCCCGGTCACCGCAGGGACGACGGCCCGACCCGCGTAGGCGCGCAGCCACTCCCAGGGGCCTGACTCCTCCGACCGCCGGATCGCGTCCACCAGGGCCAGGAAGAGGATCGGCATCAGCACCGCGCTGTAGTGCCAGTCCATGCCCCAGTAGGCGTCGTTGGACGAGGTGAACCGCCACAGCAGGGTCGGCAGCGCGATCAGCACCAGCGGCGAGCGCAGCGCCAGGAAGCCGGTGATCGCGATCAGATAGCCCAGGGTGTGCAGCTTCACGTCCGGCGAGAACAGGCTGTGCAGCAGCCCGAACGGCGCGGTGAACAGCTCGTGGGTGGGGGAGTCGCCGGGCAGCTTGGACATGTAGTCGTACTGTCCGGTCGGGTTGAAGTGCGGGATCACCAGATAGATGGTGATCACCAGCATCGCCGCGCCGTAGACGGTGAGCAGCGCGCCGATCATCCGCTGCCGCAGCAGCACCAGCACGATGCCGATCGCCGCGACGGTCAGCCCCATGTCCTCCTTGACCAGCACCAGCGGCAGCGCCCAGAACGCGGCCGGGTACCAGCGCTTCAGCACGATGTTGCGCAGCACCAGGGCCAGCAGCGGCACGCCGAAGGCGATCTCGTGGAAGTCGAAGTCGACGGCCCGCTGGAGCCCCCAGGACAGCCCGTAGGCGATGCCGACGCACAGGCCCTTGGCCCGCGTGGTCAGCTTCGCCGCGGTGTCCGACACGATGGTGACCGAGCCGGCGAACAGCGCGGCCTGGGCGACCAGCAGGGTGACCGGGCTGGGGAAGACCCGGTAGAAGGGCGCCAGCAGCGCCAGGATCGGGCTGAAGTGGTCGCCGAGGATGTTGTAGCCGGCGCCCTTTATGGTGACGATCGGCGCCTGGAGGTGGGCGTAGTCCCTGACCTCCTGGACGAAGATCGCGGTGTCCCAGGACATCGAGGCGAAGTGCGTGTACCTGACTATCGAGATCGCACAGTATCCGGCGAGGAAGACCAGTCCCAGCACCAGGTGCGGCACCGCCGAGCGCGGCGGCATCAGGCGCGGACGGCGGCGCGGGGTCCCGGCCGGAACGCCGATGTCCGCCTCGGGGGCATCGGTGTCAGTCGTCATGATCTCCCCTGCGGACGTACTCGAACCGGAGTGGAACGTGTGTGCCCAGAACGGTACAGGGGATCCATGTGCGGCCAGGAGACCGCAACAACGACTATTTGTCGGCGCCTGCGACGATGTCGGCCCCGGCGTCGGGGTTGGCGTCGGGCGTGGCGTCGGTTCGGGCATCAGCCCCGAGATCAGCCCCGGCATCGGACGTGGCGTCGTGCTCCGGGCGGATCATCCGCCACACCACCTCCAGCAGCAGCCCGGCGCCGACCGAGATGCCGACCCCGGTCCAGGGGTCGCGCCAGCCGATCAGGTCCAGCTGGAAGAAGGTCTGCAGCCAGGGCACCACCAGCACCAGCGCGAAGCCCCCGCCCATCGCCAGCACCAGCAGCACCCGCCACCAGGTGTAGGGCCTGGCGATGATCGCCAGCACCCACAGCGCCACCAGGAACAGCGTCAGCGTGGTGCTGCTGGTGTCCGCGACCTGCCCGGTCGCATGGTCGGCCCGGGCCAGCAGGTAGCAGGTGAACGAGGCCGTCCCGGCGATCAGCCCGGCCGGCACCGCGAACCGCAGCACCCGCCGGACGAAGCCCGGCCTGGCCCGTTCGTTGTTGGGCGCCAGCGCCAGGAAGAAGCCGGGCACCCCGATGGTCAGCGCGCTGAGCACAGTGGAGTGCCGCGGCAGGAACGGGTACGGCACCCGGCAGATGATCACCGCGAGCGCCAGCAGCACCGAGTAGACCGTCTTCACCAGGAACAGGTTGGCCACCCGCTCGATGTTGCCGATCACCCGGCGGCCCTCGCCGACCACCTGCGGCAGCGTGGAGAAGCGGTTGTCCAGCAGCACGATCTGGGCCACCGCGCGGGTCGCCTCGCTGCCCGCGCCCATGGCCACGCCGATGTCGGCGTCCTTGAGCGCCAGCACGTCGTTGACGCCGTCGCCGGTCATCGCCACGTGGTGGCCGCGGGACTGCAGCGCGCCCACCATGTCCCGTTTCTGCTGGGGTGTCACCCGGCCGAAGACGGAGTGCTTCTCGACGACCTCGGCGAGCAGCGCCAGGTCGGTGGGCAGGGTCCTGGCGTCCACCGGGTCCTCGGCTCCGGGCAGCCCCAGCGAGGCGGCGACGGCGCCGACCGACACCGCGTTGTCGCCGGAGATCACCTTGGCGGCGACGTTCTGCTGCCGGAAGTAGGCCAGGGTCTGCGCCGCGTCCGGGCGCACCCGCTGCCGCAGCGCCAGCAGCGCCACCGGCACCAGCCCGGCCGCCGGGTCGGGCGCGTCCAGCGGGGTCTCCGACCGTCCCAGCAGCAGCACCCGCAGGCCCTGCTCGCCCAGCGCGTCCACCTCGGCGAGGGCCGGGTGGCCGGCCGGCAGCAGCACGTCGGGGGCGCCCAGCAGCCAGGTCGCCTCCTCGCCGGCCGGCTCCTGCAGCACCGCCCCGGACCACTTGCGGGCCGAGGAGAAGGGAGCAGCCTGCAGCAGCCGCCAGCCCTCACCGACCGGATAACTGTCGATGATCGCCTGCAGGCTGGCGTTGGGCCGGGGGTCGGCGGTGCCCAGGATGCCGAGCACCCGCTCGGCCCGGCCCCGGTCAGCATCGCCGAGCGGACGCAGCTCGGCGACGTCCATGCCGCCCTCGGTGAGGGTGCCGGTCTTGTCCAGGCAGACGGTGTCCACCCGGGCCAGCCCCTCGATCGCGGGCAGCTCCTGGACCAGGCACTGCCGCCGCCCCAGCCGGATCACCCCGATGGCGAAGGCCATGGAGGTCAGCAGTACCAGGCCCTCCGGGACCATGGGCACGATCCCGGCGACCATCCGGCGCACCGCCTCGGCGACGTCCTGCTTGTTGACGTACAGCTGGCTGAGGATCAGTCCGATCGCGGTGGGGATCAGCAGCCAGGTGATGTAGCGCAGGATGGTGTCGATGCCGCTGCGCAGTTCGGAGGAGACCAGGGTGAACCGGCTGGCCTCCTCGGCGAGCTGGGCCGCGTAGGCCTCGCGGCCGACCTTGGTGGTGGTGAAGGCACCGGACCCGGCGACCACGAAGCTGCCGGAGAGCACCGGGTCGCCCGGGTGCTTCAGCACCGGGTCGGCCTCACCGGTGAGCAGCGACTCGTCCACTTCCAGCGCGTCGGCCTCGCTGATCCGGCCGTCCACGGTGACCCGGTCGCCGGATCCCAGCTCGACCAGGTCGCCGAGGACGATCTCGGCATTGGTCAGCTCCCGGCTCGCGCCGTCCCGGCGGACCCTGGGGTGCGACTCGCCGACCACGGCGAGGTTGTCCAGGGTGCGCTTGGCGCGCAGCTCCTGGATGATCCCGATGCCGGTGTTGGCCACGATGATGAAGCCGAACAGCGCGTCCTGGACCGGCCCCACCGTCATGATCACCACGAACAGGGTGCCGATGATGGCGTTGAACCGGGTGAGCACATTGGCCCGGACGATCTCGGCGGTGGAGCGGCTGGACCGCACCGGGACGTCGTTGACCTCGCCGCGGGAGACCCGCTCGGCGACCTCGGCGGAGCTGAGCCCTGTCGCGCGTTCGGCCGCTGCAGTCATGGTCCCGACCCTAGACGCCGGGGTGCGCCGACGCCGCCGGACCTACTCCGCCCGGGAAGCCTCCGCCGCGGCGCCGCCGGCGCCGTCGGATCCTGCGGCCGCCCCGGCCGCCTGCGAGCGCCGGATCGCGTCGCGGCGGGCGCGGCAGTACCAGATGCCGATCAGCCCGAGGCCGAAGCCGGCCAGGCAGGTCCACAGCCACTTGGTGTCGCCGTGGTCCGAGAGCCAGCCGTGGAACGGCAGCAGCACGACGAAGCCGACCAGCCACACCACGGTGCCACCGGTCACGATGGCGACGTCGTTGGCCTCCATGGGCGGTGCCGAGGGCAGCTTGGTCGTCTTCACGGGGACAAGCGTACGGGGGGCCGTCACGGGGGACGGATGACACCCCCGTTCGGCCGATCTTTGGAGGAAAGTACAGTCTACGCGCGCAGATGGCCACATCGGTTTATGCAATTCATACTGGCCATTCCGGATCGAACGGCGAGTCTTCTTGACGTTTCGTACTCCGACTTTGATCGATCAGCACCTGCTGAGTCATCCGCTCCGCTGCTGAGTTCAGCACTTGCAAAAGGAACAGCGCATGTCATCCGTGGCCCCCCCGGCCAACGCCGTCGACCGCTTCTTCAAGGTCAGCGAGCGAGGCTCGTCCTTCGCCCGGGAGATCCGCGGCGGTGCCGCGACCTTCTTCACGATGGCGTACATCATCGTGTTGAACCCGATCATCCTGTCCTCGGCCACGGACAAGTTCGGCCACCACCTGAACGGTGGTCAGCTGGTCACCGCGACCGTGATCACCGCGGCGTTCACCACCCTGCTGATGGGTGTCATCGGCAACATCCCGCTGGCGCTGGCCGCCGGTCTGGGCACCAACAGCATCGTCGCGCTGCAGCTCGCCCCCAAGATGAGCTGGCCCGACGCCATGGGCATGGTGGTGCTGGCCGGTCTGGCGATCATGCTGCTGGTCGCCACCGGGCTGCGTGAGCGGGTGATGAACGCCGTCCCGCTGGGCCTGCGCAAGTCCATCGCCATCGGCATCGGCCTGTTCATCGCGCTGATCGGCCTGGTCGACGGCGGCTTCGTCACCCGCATCCCGGACGCCGCTCAGACCACCGTGCCGCTGCAGCTCGGCAACGACGGCCACCTCAACGGCTGGCCGGTGCTGGTCTTCGTGGTCGCCGCGCTGCTCACCCTGGTGCTGATGGCCCGCAAGGTCCCCGGCGCCATCCTGATCAGCATCGTCGCCGCCACCGTGCTGGCCGTCATCCTGGACAAGGCCGCGCACATCCCGGCCGCCAACTGGGGCCTGACCGTCCCGGAGATCCCGCACCACATCGTCTCCACCCCGGACTTCGGCCTGATCGGCAAGGTCAGCCTGTTCGGCGGCTTCCACCAGGTGGGCATCCTCACCGGGATCCTCTTCGTCTTCACGGTGCTGCTGTCCTGCTTCTTCGACGCGATGGGCACCATCCTCGGCGTCAGCGACGAGGCGCACCTGCTGGACGACAACGGCAACCTGCCCGGCATGAACAAGGTGCTGATGGTGGACGGCATCGCCACCGCCATCGGCGGCGCGACCTCCAGCTCCGCCAACACCTGCTTCGTGGAGTCCACCGCCGGCGTCGGCGAGGGCGCCCGTACCGGCCTGGCCTCCGTCGTCACCGGCCTGTTCTTCGTGGTGGCGCTGTTCCTCACCCCGCTGGCGACCATGGTCCCGACCCAGGCGGCCACCCCGGTGCTGGTCGTGGTCGGCTTCCTGATCCTCTCCAACGGGATCAGGGACATCGACTGGTCCGACTTCACCCTCGCCGTCCCGGCGTTCCTGACCATGGTGATCATGCCGTTCACCTACTCGATCACCAACGGGATCGGCATAGGGTTCCTGGTCTTCTGCATCCTAAAGATCGCCACCGGCCGGGTCCGCGAGGTGCCCGTCCCGCTCTACGTGGTCGCGGCGGTCTTCGCCTTCTACTACCTGATGCCGGCCCTCGGCCTGGGGCAGTAGCCCCCGGAGGTACGCACGGCCCCCGTTCCCGATACCGGGAGCGGGGGCCGCTGCGCATGCGGTGATCCGATAACCTGCCCGCCTCTAAGGGGGGTTCGTTGACCACTGAACCAGAAGAGCCGACCTCGGCATCCGCTCCCGCTCCGGCCCCGGATGCGGCAGTGACGCCGGCGTCGCCGGTATTGCCGGCGCCGGCTGTGCAACCCGCGCAGGCCGTTCAACCCGCACAACCCGTACAGCCTCTACCGCCGACGCACCCCTACGCCCCCGGGCAGCCGCCGCCCGGCTTCGCCCCGCCCCCGTACTACTGGGGCGACGTCGCCTGGCAGGTGCCTCCGCGTCCGCAGCCCACCGGGGTGAACGGGCAGGCGATAGCCTCATTCGTGCTCGGCCTCTTCGCCGTCGTGCCCGCCGGCGTGGTCTTCGGCATAGTCGCGCTGGTCCGCATTGGCCGGACCCGGCAGCGGGGCAAGGGCCTGGCCGTCGCCGGTCTGGTGCTCTCCGGGCTGTGGCTGCTGACCGCCATGGGCGGGGTGATCGCCGCGGCGGCTTTCTACCAGTCCGGCCACGTCGTGGCCTCGGGGGTGTCCGGCTCCGGAGCCCGACCGGTGTCCGAGCTCCCGTCGTGGACCTGCTTCAACCAGCCGGCGGGGTCCACCACGCTGCTGGTTCCCGTGGTCCCGTGCGCCGGGGTCCATGACCGCCAGCTGATCGCAAAGATCGATCTCGGTGGGTCGTCGTCCTATCCGGGCCTCGACGCCGTCCGGCAGCGGGCCTGGATCGCCTGCATCCGCGCGGCGTACACAGCGTTCACCGACCCCCTCGGGGTCACCGAGGTGGCCGCCATCACTCCCTACTACCCGGAGCAGTCCTCCTGGGACGACGGGGACACCCAGGCGTGGTGCGCCTTGAAGGCGCCCTACAGCGGTCAGCTCACCGGTGACCTCCGTCAGTCGGCGTCGCACTACACCGCCGTCCAGCAGAGCTTTCTGCAGCTGGTCGATCCGGCGCTGATGCTGGCCGACGAGGTCCGTGCCACGCTCCCGTCACAGTGGGCGGACGGGACGGTCCTGGCCACCCGGCTCGGCGACGCCGATCGCGACCAGGCCCGTGAGCTCACCTCCTCCACCGTCTTCACCGGCAGTTTCATGAAGGGCGTCGCGGCGGCCCTGGCCAAGGACGATCTGGAGCAGGCGGCGCAGGCCGACCGGCTGGCCGCGGCGGACACCCAGTCCGCATGGACCTCTGCGATAGCGGCCCTGGACGCGGCCGACCTCTCCAGCGACCTGGCGACCGCACGGATGAACCTGGGCCTGCACGGCTGAATACGTGCCCTCTGCAATAGATTTTACTTAGGCTCGGTAATGAGTTAACCTAACAATCATGCCCGAGCTCTCCGAGAGCGACGCCGCAGCGGTCAGCACGCTGCGGTCCGCCGTGATGCGACTCTCCCGCCGCCTGCGCAACCAGCGCGTCGAGGAGTCGCTGACGCCCACCGAGATGCAGGTGTTGGCGACTCTCGCCCGCTGCGGCAGCGCGTCCCCGGGCGAGCTGGCGCGCAAGGAGCACGTCCAGCCGCCGTCGATGACCCGGATCATCGCGATGCTGGAGGAGAAGGGCCTGGTGCGGAGGGAGCCGCACCCCGACGACCGTCGACAGGTCGTCGTCAGCAGCACCGAGCAGGCCGAGAGCATCCTCGACCAGAGCCGGGCCAAGCGGGATGCGTGGCTCGCCGACCTCGCCGGGGAGCTCAGCGAGGAGGAGTGGGCGGTGCTGCGCGCCGCCGCTCCGGTACTGGAGCGCCTCGCACAGCTCTGACGCCGCATCCGACAGAACCTGATCATTCGTTACCAGCCAGGGGACAAGCTATTGCCTGCACAGACCGGAGCCACCACAGCGAACATCCGTACCACTGACATCAGCAGCACCAGCACCACCACCGCCAACGCGGTCAGCCTCGCCACCGAGGCGGACGCCGCCGAGGAGACCCCGATGCAGTCCCTCGTCGTCCCCGTCGACGACGACCCCGACGAACGCACCGGCTCCGGCAGTACCGGCACCGCGAACAGGGCCGCGAAGAGCGGGATGTTCTCCGCCCTGAAGAACCGCAACTACCGGTACTTCTTCATCGGCCAGGTCGTCTCCAACTCGGGCACCTGGGTCCAGCGCATCGCCCAGGACTGGCTGGTCCTCAGCATCACCGGCAGCGCCTTCGCCGTCGGCGTCACCACCGCCATGCAGTTCCTGCCCATGCTGCTGTTCGGCCTCTTCGGCGGCGTCCTCGCCGACCGCTTCCCCAAGCGGCAGCTGCTCATCGCCACCCAGGGCGCGATGGGACTGCTGGCCGTGGGGCTGGCCGCGCTGACGCTCTCCGGCGTCATCCAGGTCTGGCACATCTACCTCTTCGCCTTCCTGCTCGGCCTGGTGACCGTGGTCGACAACCCGACCCGGCAGACCTTCGTGGTGGAGATGGTCGGCAAGAAGGACCTCGGCAACGCCGTCAGCCTGAACGCCGCCAACTTCCAGACCGCCCGGCTGATCGGCCCGGCCGTCGCCGGCGGTCTGATGGCCGCGGTCGGCGCCGGCTACGCCTTCGCGGTCAACGCGCTCTCCTTCGGCGCGGTCATCCTCGGCCTGCTCGCGATGCGCGCCTCCGAGCTGCACCGCACCCCGCGACTGCCGCGTGAGAAGGGGCAGTTGAAGGAGGGGCTGCGCTACGTCGCCGGACGCCCCGACCTGATCTGGCCGATCGTCCTGGTCGGCTTCATCGGCACCTTCGGGTTCAACTTCGCGACCATCCTGTCCGCGTTCGCGTACTCGGTCTTCCATGTCGGACCCGGGCTGTACGGTCTGCTCAACACGGCGATGGCCGTCGGCTCGCTGGCCGGCGCGCTGGTGGCCGCCCGGCGCAGCAGGCCACGGCTTCGGCTGCTGGTGGTCGCCGCGCTGGTCTTCGGCCTGCTGGAGGCGGTGTCGGCGGTCTCGCCGTCGTACTGGATCTTCGCGGCGCTGCTGACCCTGGTCGGCCTGTTCGGCATGACCACCAACACGGCGGCCAACTCGCTGATCCAGCTGCGTACCGACCCGGCGATGCGGGGCCGGGTGATGAGCCTCTACATGATGGTCTTCGCGGGCGGAACGCCGCTGGGCGCGCCGCTGGTGGGCTGGGTCACCGAGCAGTTCGGCCCCAGGATCGGGCTGCTGGCCTGCGGTCTGGTCTCGGCGGCCGCCGCGGCCGGGATCGGCCTGGTGCTGGCCCGGATCGGCAATCTGCGGGTCCAGCTGGACCTGCACCGCGGCCCGGAGCACCAGCTGATCACCTTCGTGCCGCGGCAGGCGCCGAAGGTCGTCGTGGCGGCCTGAGGCCGAGCCCGGCCGGATGGGGCCGGCGCGGCGTCGCTGCGGATCGGGAATCTGTCCACCGAATCGGGACAGGTTCCCCATCCGCAGCCCCGGCGGCCGGTGCGGCTGTCCGGTCCCCGCGGGTTCAGTCCAGCCGCTGCGCCAGCAGCATCCCCGGCCAGTCGGGCAGCCCCTCCCGGGCGACGTCGAACGGCTCCACCTCGGTGAAGCCCTGGCTGCGGTAGTAGGCCACCAGCTTCCCGTCGTCCCCGGCGTAGCAGTCCACCCGCAGCAGGTGCAGGCCCTGGCGCAGGGCCTCCGCCCGCGCGGCGTCCAGCAGCGCACCGCCGACCCGACGGCCCTTGAAGCGGCGCTCGGTCGCCAGCAGGTTGACGTACAGCTCCGGTTCGCCGGCCGGGCGGACATAGGGCTGGGCCTCGCCGGACACCGAGACCACGCCGACGACCTCCCCGTCCAGCACCGCGACCCGGGCCTCACCGCGGGCGATCCGTCCGCCCATCCGGTCCACCAGGGCCGGACGGGTGGACCACGGCTCGGTGCCCCACTGGCCGGTGCGGCCCTGGGCGACCAGCCACTCCACCGTCCCGTCCAGGATCTTCAGTACGGGGTGGAGGTCTTCGGATCCAGCAAGTCGTATCTCCATACGATCTTTGTACCCGTCAGCCCTTTCCCGGGAGAAGGCCGTGGCCGAGACTGCCCGCATGAGACTC
Source organism: Streptacidiphilus jeojiense (assembly GCF_000719095.1). Lineage (GTDB taxonomy): Bacteria > Actinomycetota > Actinomycetes > Streptomycetales > Streptomycetaceae > Streptacidiphilus > Streptacidiphilus jeojiensis. The sequence goes on from NZ_JOEH01000024.1 coordinate 80,964, forward strand.
TTCGCCGCTGTCGTGCCGCCCCCGGCGGCGGTCCGCGAGCTGGCCGCCGCCGTCGCGCCGCTGCACGCGCTGCCGCAGGCAGCCGGCCTGCGCTGGACCGGCGAGCCGACCTGGCACCTCACCCTGGCCTTCCTCGGCCAGGTCGACGCCGAGGACCTGGGGCCGCTGCGGGCCCGCCTGGACGCCGCCGCGGCCACCGTCGCCCGGACGCCCCGGCTACGGCTGGCCGGCAGCGGCCGCTTCGGCGAACGCGCGCTGTGGGCCGGCGTCCAGGGGGACACCCTGCCGCTGCGCCGGCTCGCGGAGGAGGTCGCGACGGCGGCCCGGGACACCGGCATCGATGTTGACGAGCGCCCGTTCCGGGGCCACCTCACCCTGGCCCGGGCCGGCGGCCGCAGCGGTCCGCCCACGGCGGCGGGCAGGGGCCTGCCCGCACTGGCCGGCGCGCTCGCCGACTTCGCCGGAACGGAGTGGCCGGCCACCTCGCTGAAGCTGATGCGCAGTCACCTGGGCACCGGGGCCGCGCACTACGAGACGGTGGCCGAGTGGGCCCTGGGTTCGGCGGGGGCGGTCGCCGACGGGTCGTAGCCGGCAGCGGGCGCCTTGTGGTCGGCAGCCGGTACCGGCGGCAGGGCCGGTACCGCCGCCGGGACCAGCAGCCGACGGGTGGTCAGCAGCAGCACCGCCCCTGCCGTGATCCCGCCGACGGCGATGACCGCGGCGGTGCGCAGCGATCCGCCGACGAACGCCCCGGAGACGGCCGAGCCGAGGGCGTTGCCGGTCGCGAACAGGGTGACCAGCCAGGCGAACGCCTCGGTGGTGGTCCCGGCCGGTGCCAGCTCGGCGATCAGCAGGAAGGCGGCGGCGAGCAGCGGGGCGAGGCCCAGCCCGGAGACGAAGGCCGCCACCCCCATCCACCCCGGGGCGGGCACCAGCAGCAGCGGCAGGTAGCAGAGCGCCATGCCGCCGGCCAGCGCCCAGGTCCGGGTGGAGGTCGGCGCCTTCCAGCGGACCGCGCCGTAGCCGAGGGCGCCCAGCAGCCCGGCGAGCGCGGCCAGCGCGAGCAGGGCGCCGGCGCCGCCGGGGATGCCGGGGTGCTCCTGGGCGTAGGCGACGAAGAGGATGTTCTGCGCGCCGATGGCCCAGCCGGTCCCGGCGAAGGCGACCAGCAGCAGTACCAGCCCGGGGGAGCGCAGCGGCCCCAGCCAGCCGGTGCCCGCGCCGGGTACGCGCACCGGTGCCCGCCAGGCGCGGGCCGGTGCGGAGGTCGCCACGGTCACGGTGCCGAGCAGCCCCAGCCCGGCTGCCAGCCACAGCGCGACCGACGGGCTGCCGAAGGCGGCGACCCCGGCCACCAGCAGCGGCCCGGCGACATAGAGGATCTGCTGGGCGGCGGAGTCCAGCGCGTACGCGGTCTCCAGCGCGGCCGGGGCGACGATGTCGGGCCACAGCGACCGCAGGCACGGCTCCAGCGGCGGCATGGCGAGCCCGGCCAGCGCGGCGCCGGCCAGGGCGGCGGCGGGGTTGCCGGGGGCGACCGCCAGCGCGGCGTAGCCGCAGGCGGCGAAGCAGGCGGAGACCAGCAGCACCCGCGGCTGCCCGGCCCGGTCCACCAGCCGACCCAGCACCGGACCGCCGACGGCGGCAGCGACCGCGTACGCGGCGGTGGTCAGCCCGATCCTGGCGTAGGGCGCACCCGCGGCGTGCAGGGCCAGCGCGATGGCGACGACGGTCATCCCAGCGGGAAGCCGGCCGGTGAGGGTCCCCAGTAGCAGCCGGGCGACCCGGGGGCTGCGCAGGACGGTCAGGTAGCCCACAGCGGGTGTTCTCCTCGGGCAGGGGGATGGCTCCGTTCCTCAAAGTTATACGTATAACTGCGCCCAGGGCAAAAGCCTCTTGCAGGTCGATCCGGGGTCCTTCCCGTCCATACCTCAAAGCAGGGCTTTGAGTAAGAGAAAGTTTTGATGCTAAGGTCCCTTACATGAACGCCCCCGCCGCGCACCCGCACCACGTCCTGAGCCTCCGGCTCACGACGATGCTGCGTGCTGCCCGCGCGTGCGCCGGGGCCACGGTGGACACGGCCGGCATGCAGGGGCTGCGTGCCGCATCCGCGTTCGCCTGCGGCTGTATGCGGGCGTCGCGCCCGTCCCGTCCGCTGCTCGCCGGATAGGACCGCGCGCCGCCGCCTCCGTCCGTTCCCGTCCCACCCACGGCCCGCCCCGGCACCCCTGTTCCGAGACCGCCTGTCCCGAGACCGTCTGTCCCGAGCCGCACGGCCGCCCCGCCCCCGCACTGGAGCGCTCCCACCCATGTCATCGCCCGAGACCTCCGAGTCCGCGCAGTCCATATCCTTCCTCGGTCGGATCCGCCGCACCCCGTTCTGGGCCCAGATCCTGCTCGGCCTGGGCCTGGGCGTCGCCCTCGGCTTCGTCGCCCGTGAGGCCGAGGTGAGCTGGCTCACCACCACGCTCACCCAGATCGGCACCATCTTCGTCCAGCTGCTGAAGCTGGCCGTCCCGCCGCTGGTCTTCAGCGCGATCGTGATCTCGGTCGCCAACCTCCGGACCGTCAACAACGCAGCCAGGCTGGCCGCCCGGACCCTGATGTGGTTCGCCATCACCTCGCTGATCGCGGTCAGCATCGGCCTGCTCATCGGCGTCATCACCAACCCCGGCCACGGCACCGGGCTCACCGCGCACGACGGCTCCAAGCTGACCGACGTCACCGCCTCCTGGACCGACTTCCTCACCGGGCTGATCCCGACCAACATCGTCGACTCGTTCGTCCAGGTGAACGTCCTTCAGATCGTGTTCCTGGGCATCGTCTTCGGCGCCGCGCTGCTGAAGGTCGGCGAGAAGAAGGGCGAGCCCTTCCTCAAGCTCACCCAGTCCGTGCTCGACCTGGTGCAGACCGCACTGTGGTGGATCATCCGGCTCTCCCCGCTGGGCACCCTCGGCCTGATCGGCAAGTCCGTCGCCGTCTACGGCTGGAGCCTGCTCTCGCCGCTGGCGACCTTCACCGCGGACGTCTACGTCGGCTGCGCCATCGTGCTGTTCGGCGTCTACTCGCTGCTGCTGCGCTTCGTCGCCAAGGTCAACCCGCTGGACTTCTTCAAGGGCGCCTGGCCCGCGATCCAGCTCGCCTTCGTGTCCCGCTCCTCCGTCGGCACCATGCCGGTCACCCGTCGCGTCACCATCGACCTCGGCGTCCCGCGCGAGTACGCCTCGTTCGCCGTGCCGTTCGGCGCCACCACCAAGATGGACGGCTGCGCCGCGATCTACCCGTCGCTGGCGGCGATCTTCGTGGCCCAGGTCTACGGCATCCACCTCGGCATCGGCGACTACCTGCTGATCGCCTTCGTCTCGGTCATCGGCTCCGCCGCGACGGCCGGCCTCACCGGCGCCATCGTCATGCTGACCCTGACCCTCTCCACCCTCGGCCTCCCGCTGGAGGGAGTCGGCCTGCTGATCGCCATCGACCCGATCCTGGACATGATGAGGACGGCCACCAACGTCGCCGGGCAGGCCGTGGTCCCGATCCTGGTCGCCGCGCGCGAGGGCATCCTCGACCGCGAGAAGTTCAGCAGCGCCAAGGCGGAGTCCCTCTTCGACGAGGAGGACGCGCCGGCGGAGGAGCCGTCGCTCGTAGCTGTGTGATCTGACCCGAGCCGGCGTGGCCCCCGACCCCAGCAGCGGGGCCGGGGGCCACGACTGTGCAGGGTCGCTTCGGTGAAGACGGTGGGCTGTCAGGCGTGATCAGGGTGCCCTACGATCCCGTCGTGTCACCCGAGTGCAACTCACAACGTCGGAGGTCTCGATCAGCGGCACTGAACCGGAGGCCACGAGGCCGTTCCTGGCCTTTTTCCTCAAGCGGCCGCTGTTGGCGTTCTCCGCCTATGCGGCTGTGTTCGCTCTGGTGGGCATGCTGCCTGTATGGCTACCGCATGGCGACGCATGGTTGGTGGTCGCCTTTCTCGCCCTGCTCTGCACTGTGGGAGAGACGATCAGGTGGCGGCGCCGACGTGGGGCGTCCAGGGAGCGCCGGGCACCGGAACACGACAAGGACACGTGAGCCTGTGCGTGAAAGCACCGCGACCGGCGATCGTGCGAGTAGTCGGATCAGTTCGGTGCCTTCGTCAGACTCTTAACCACCTGGAACGCGCTGACGGAGGAACCGTCGCTCGTCACTTCGTGATCTGACCTGAGCCAACACGACCCCCGGAACCAGTGGTGGCGCCGGGGTTTCAAGCGTTATCTCTGACTGGTGATCCGACGGCAGGTCTGCGCAATCAGCGCTAAGGTGCCCAGTGTCCAGATCCGAGGTCCTGGTTGAGCGTTTTGATTTGCCCTGTCCCGGGTAGCTGAATTTTCACCGTGCTCGCCTTCACCACGGTCCATTGGTCGGATGCAACCGCATATGGAGTGAAGGTCCATATTTCCCGATCATTGGCAGGACACATGTTTGTCAGGTCATGTCCGCAGCTGATGGCATACGGATTTTCCTCCTCGAGGACGGGTCCCGTCGTGTACAGCCTCAGTCCCGTTGAAGCGAGCGATATGTTCGCGCACTGCGGGAAATATGTTGGCGAACCGATATCCTGACACATGGCCTCCACGGCGGGAACTGCCTCGCCGTACTGGTCCTTGTAGAGATCGGAGCAGACGACGGCCTGGGTGACGGTGTCGTCGCCGATCACCGTGCAGACATGGTCCATGAGCGTCCAGCCGGTAGGCGTCCCTGATGCGGCGGTAATCGTGTCGCTCGTTTGGGCTGCCGCAGTGGACAGGGGCAGAGTGAACGTAGCGGCAATCACGGTGGGCAGCAGTGCGATCAGTCGCAATTTCATCGCTTCTCCCGGAAGGATCAGATGCGTGTGCATCATGCAGCGGTTCGGCATCGGGAGTACATCACAGTCTCATCGGGCGAGCAATAAGGCACTATTGCGGATCATGAAATTTGCCGACCCCGAATGCATTCCATGCCGGGATCCAGCTGGCATAATCATTGATTTGCCGGGGTTCGGCATGCTCGTGGCTTTTCTCCGCGTTCGCCGCATTGCATCGCGCGCATAAAGGGGTGAATCGGTCCGGCAATGGTTTGGCAAAATTCGTCTACTCGCCAGCGGGGGTTTCCGCATGCGCTGTCATGCGTGTCGTGGCCGAATACTAGTAGTGGAGCTGCGCAGTCGGATCCAGGCGCATGACGGCCATGTGGACGCATTCGGATTCGGCCGGTGGACCCACCATCTTGTCGATGATGGTCGAGGCAGTCTCCCTGGACCTGCGCGCGCCTTGGACCTCGACCAGGTGGGGGAACGTACCAGTACGACGTTCATGCCCAGTCCCAGGAGGAGCCGGAGAAGGACAGTCTCAGTCCGGCCCCTGGCTCCTGGCCTCAGCAGTCGAGCTGGGGCCAGGACTGCCGCCCACCGCGGGGCTAGTCCGCACAGTCGAACACCTTCTCGGGGTTCCGGGGATCTGCTCGGCTCACGAGGTCGGTGATCGAGGTCAACGGGTTCGGCATCACGGTTCTCCGGTTGAAGTAGGAACCCGGGATCGAGATTTCGACGTAGACGTCCTGTTTGACGGTGGTGTACTTCTCGCCACCACCGGGAAGCGCCTCCGGGAGCCAGCAGAGGCCGCCGACGTCCCAGGAGGCGGCCAGCGCGTTGTACTTGTTGCCGCTGGCTGGGTTGATCACTGCTGGGATGGTCACGCCGCAGCGCAGTGTGATCGCGGGTGATCCCCAGGCTGCCGTGGTCGTGCTCCTCGGCGAAACGGATCTGCGCTGCTGGCCGCCGAAGTCCTGTGGGAGCGCCGCTTGAAGGGCGGCGCATTCAGCGGTCTGCCGGCCGACCGGAGGCGGGAACGCGGGGCGGACATCCGCTGAACCCGAGCATGCCGAGCAGAGCCCGGTGGTGGCGCCGATAAGGAGTAGCCCGAACGGGCGACCGATGTGCCGGAGGTGCCGCTTGCGGTGAGGATCCGGGTCCGTTGGGGGCATCTGGAGACCATAGCCATCGCGGTTCGCGCACTCGCACGCGCCCTGGCCCGGTCCGTCCAGGGTTTCGCGCTCGGCCTGCAACGGCATTCGCCGGGCCGCGATCGCACCCACCGTCTCCGGGGCTCCGCCCCGAAAGCGGCCAACTACGGGAGGGGGTGCCCCGGTTGGGCGCCGTAGGCCCGTGGCGGGGGCGTGCCGGGCGGGCCGGGGGGCGTGCGGCGGGTCGAGTCGTCTGAACTCGGGTCACTTCTCGTACAAGGGGTCACTCGTCGTACGGAGATGTCGGATATATCCGGGCATTCGCGTAGATCAAGTGACCCCATGTACGAGAAGTGACCCAAAGTGTAGAGGGCACCTATCTGGAGAATCGCTTCTTCGGTCGCACCACCAACTGCCCCGCCGCCCGGCAACGGCGAGAGCCCGCACCCTCCCTGCTCCTGTCGCCGCGAGCGCAGCGAGCAGCAGCAACAAGCCACGGGCGGGGGCGGGCGGCAGCGGTGGTGCCATGTAAGCCACCTGCGGGTGCCGCCCCCGGCGGTGGGGGCCGGCTCCCCGTCCTATCCGGGTGATCCTCATCCGCTTTTCAACGTTGACACTCCGGTAACAAGGGACAGATACTGCGTCTCAGGCATCATTGTTTGGCATTGCTGCATGAAATTGTGCGCAGATTCTTCACGTCGGGGGATGTGATTCTCCGGAAGCTGCCATCGATTGCTGGCAATTATCGAAATTGCTGCATCGGCAGGTATTCCGGACCGACGCAGGAGGTTTGATGGCCGTTTCGACCCAGCTCCAGGGGCCTGTCCGGCGCCTGAGCCAGCCTCAGGCACAGGCCCGGGCGTACATGCAGGCGCGTCCGTGGGCGGCGTTGCCGTCCGGGCTTTCGGCGCTGATCAGGGCCGAGAATGTGCGGCTGGTGCCGGAGATCGTGCAGGAGATACGCCGTCAGATTCCCGAGTACGCGAGGCCGCTGGACGGCCGGTTCGGGGTGGGAATCCAGCAGGGCGCGGCGCGGGCCGTGGCGCAGTTCGCCGAGTTGGTCGCGGACGATCGTGCCTGCCCGGAGGAATCGCTCCAGGTGTACCGGGCGCTGGGACGCGGTGAGTGGCGCGAGGGGCGCAGCCTGGACGCGTTGCAGGCGGCCTACCGGCTGGGGGCCAGGCTGGCGTGGCGTCGGTACGCCCGGCTGGCGCGTCGGGCCGGGGTGCCGGCGGTGGCGATGACGGCGCTCGCGGAGGCGATCTTCGCCCACATCGACGAGATGGCCGCGGCCTCGGTCGAGGGCTACGCCGAGGCGCGCGCGGACGCGGCCGGCACGCTGCGACGGGCCCGGCGGAGGCTGGTGCAGCTGCTGGTCGGCGGCGCGGCCGAACCGGTGCTGACGGAGTGCTCGCGGGCGGCCCGGTACCCGCTGCCGGAGCGGATCGCCGCGGTGGCGCTGCGCACGGACGGGCTGCTCGGCGCGGCCGCCGGGCTGCGGACCATGCCGTCGGTGCTCGCCGACCTGGAGGGGCAGGGCCAGGAGCCCTGCCTGTTCCTCGCCGATCCCGAGCTGCCGGGCAGGGTCGAGCAGTTGGCCGCGGTCCTGGCCGACCGTACGGCGGTGCTGGGGCCGGCGGTCCCGGTCGTGCAGGCGGCGCAGTCGCTGCGCTGGGCCCGTACCGTGGCCGCGCGGCTGCCCGCGGACGCGGAACCGGGACTGGTGCACTGCGACAACCAGCTGTCGTCGGTCCTGCTGCTGGGCGACGAGGACCTGGTCAAGCTGCTGGCGGCGCGTCGGCTGGCGCCGCTGGAGGGGTTGACCGGGAAGCGCAGGGAGCGGCTGGAGGAGACGCTGCTGGCGTGGTTGGAGACGTCCAGCGGCAGCGCTCCGGAGGTCGCCGCGCGGCTGGGCCTGCACCCGCAGACGGTGCGGCAGCGGATGCGCGGCATCGACGAGCTGTTCGGGGAGGCGCTGTCGGATCCGGACGCCCGCTTCGAGATCGAGCTGGCGCTGCGCGGTCGGCGGCTGCAGGCGCGCTGACCTTCGCGGGAGCTCGCCCCCGTGTGACGGGCAGGTAGAACAGAACAGAACAGGACAGGCAGAGGGCCCGTCGTCGCTGCAGCGGCGCGGGCCCTCTTGGGTGGTGCTGTACTAGCCACCGGGCGATCGTGCGGCCCGATCTTGGATGATCAGGAGCGGGTGATCAGTGGATGGGATTCAGATCGCGGTGACGTTCTCCGCCTGCGGGCCCTTCGGACCCTGCGTGACGTCGAACTCCACGGTCTGGTTCTCCTCAAGCGAGCGGAAGCCGTTCGCGTTGATGGCGGAGTAGTGGACGAAGACGTCGGGGCCGCCGCCGTCCTGGGCGATGAAGCCGAAGCCCTTCTCGGCGTTGAACCACTTGACGGTTCCGGTCGCCATACCGTTCTCCTTGCGAGGGACGTAAAGGACGCCACACCTCGTGGCGCCCGGTCCGCTGCGCTGATCGCCCCGCTTCAGGTACTTCTGTGACAAAGCTTCTGAAAACGACAGAAGCCCGCGGTCACATGCTCCGCAGGCTCGAGTACTGCATGGGAAATCAAACTGCAACTGCGGAAAACCCTAGCACGCGGTTCCGGGCCCGGCCAGGGACGATCTCACCTCCCGGACTACTGTGCTGGGTGTGGATACATACACCGAGCGTGACGGCGACCCCGACAACTCCGAGCGTGTGGACGGACCCACCGGGAACGGCAGCGACCACCGTCGCGTGCGGCCCCGGGTCGGGCACATCCAGTTCCTGAACTGCGTCCCCATCTACTGGGGTCTGGCCCGTACCGGCAGCCTGCTCGACCTGGACCTCAGCAAGGACACCCCCGAGCGGCTCAGCGACGCCCTGGTCGCCGGCGACCTGGACATCTCCCCGATCACCTGCGTGGAATACCTGCGCAACGCCGACCAGCTGGTCGTCATGCCGGACATCGCGGTGGGCAGTGACGGCCCGGTGCTGTCCTGCGTGATCGTCAGCCAGGTGCCGCTGGACCAGCTCGACGGTCGCAAGGTCGCCCTCGGTTCGACCAGCCGCACCTCGGTGCGGCTGGCGCAGCTGCTGCTGGCCGAGCAGTACGGGGTGCAGCCCGACTACTACAGCTGCCCGCCCGACCTGGCGCTGATGATGCAGGAGGCCGACGCCGCCGTGCTGATCGGCGACGCCGCGCTGCGCGCCACCATGTTCGACGGACCGCGGCTCGGCCTCGACGTCCACGACCTGGGCGCGATGTGGAAGGACTGGACCGGGCTGCCCTTCGTCTTCGCGGTCTGGGCCGCCCGCAGGGACTTCCTGGAGCGCGAGCCGGAGCTGGTGCGCGAGGTGCGGCGCGCGTTCCTGGCCTCGCGCGACCTGTCCATGGAGGAGGTCGACAAGGTCGCCGAGCAGACCGCCCGCTGGGAGCTGTTCGACGAGGAGCTGCTGCGCCGCTACTTCGCCGAGGCGCTGGACTTCTCCTTCGGGGACCGGCAGTTGGAGGGGATGCGGGAGTTCGCCCGCCGGATCGGCGCGAGTACGGAGGACGTGATCCTGCTGGACGGCTGACAGGCCGTCGCTCCGGCGGACATGATGGCCAGTCATGGAACCGTTGGGGGCGGGAGATCCGCGACAGATCGGGGCGTACCGGCTGCTGGGGCGGCTCGGTGCGGGCGGCATGGGCCGGGTCTACCTGGGCCGGACGGCGGGGGGCCGCACCGTCGCGGTGAAGCTGGTGCGGACCGACCTGGCCGACGACACCGACTTCCGGGCCCGCTTCCGCCAGGAGGTCGCGGCGGCGCGCCGGGTCGGAGGGGTCTGGACCGCGCCGGTGCTGGACGCCGACACCGAGAGCGAACAGCCCTGGGTGGCCACCGGGTACGTCCCCGGCCCCGGACTGGACGTCGCGGTACGGGACTTCGGGGTGCTGCCGGAGGACTCGGTGCGGATGCTGGGGGTCGGGCTCGCCGACTCGCTGGCCGCGGTCCACGCCACCGGGCTGGTGCACCGCGACCTGAAGCCGTCCAACGTGCTGCTCACCCTGGACGGGCCGCGGCTGATCGACTTCGGGATCGCCCGGGCCCTGGACGCGGCGACGGCGCTGACCCGGTCCGGGTACGTGGTCGGCTCGCCCGGCTACATGTCACCGGAGCAGGGCGCGGGGGAGGCGGCGGGACCCGCGAGCGACGTCTTCGCGCTGGGCGGGGTGCTGGCCTTCGCGACGACGGGCGCCGGACCCTTCGGCGACAGCGGGACCTCGCCGGTGCTGCTGCTGTACCGGGTGCTGCACGAGGCGCCGCGGCTGGAGGGGTTCCCGGACGGGCCGCTGCGCGCCGCGGTGGAGCGTTGCCTGGCGAAGGAGCCGGGGGATCGCCCGAGCCTGGAGGAACTGCGGACGGTACTGGGCGGGGTCGGCCCGTCCGACGGCTGGCTGCCACCGCTGCTGGTCGCCTCGGTGGGGCGGCGGACGGCCGAGCTGCTGGACCTGGAGACGGTGGGGGAGGCCGTCACGCCGGTGCCCGGGGGATTCGGCCCTGCGCCGGTGATGGATGCCACACCGGTGCCGGGAACGGGGGCGGGAACGGGAGCAGGAGCAGGGACAGGAGCCGGAGTGGGGGCGGCGTCCGTCTCGGACACTCCTCCCATGGCGGCACCACCCACTCGGCAGCAGCCACCGCCGCCACCCCCGCAGTCCGGTCGCGGCCGGACGCCGGTGCTGGTCGGCGGTGTGGTGCTGCTGGTGGTGCTCGCCGCGGTGCTGGTCCCGCTGCTGCTGCGCAACAACGGCGGTACCGGGAGCACCGGAGGCTCCCTCGGGACCGGCACGGTGACGACGACGACCACCGCGTCCACCACGCCTTCCACCTCCCCTTCCAGCACGGCCTCCGTCACCACCTCGGCCTCCGCCACCGAGACCCCCACCGCCGCCGGCCCGACCCCGCCGGCCGCCCCGTCCCCAGGTCCGAGCAGCCCCAACGCCGTTCCGGCCGTCTTCCTGGGCACCTGGACCGGGACGCTGGTCACCTCCGACGGCCTGCTCAGCGAGCCCTATGCGATCGCCATCCGGCCGGGGCCGGTCGGGGCCGAGAACACCACCAGCATCACCACCGTGACCGGACTGGCCGGCCTGTCCTGCCTGGGCGGCGACCGGCTGGTGTCGTCCACCGCGTCCTCGATCACCTTCAAGGACCGGCTGCTGCCGGGCAGCAGTACGGGCAGTTGCTCGGCCGCCTCCGACACCCAGGTCTTCACCCTCAACCCCGACGGCACGCTGCACTACCAGGACAACGGCGCAGGCAGCGGGACGCCCAGCGGCGACTTGCACAAGGCGGGGTAGGGGCGCTGGCGTAGTCTGGGCGGCGACCGTATGGACGTGTCGGACCGCAGCAGTGATGAGACAAGCAGTGACGAGAGAGGACGCCGAGGTGCTCGAGACCGCCCAGCCCCAGGAGACGGATCTGCAGGCAGTCCTCGACCGCGCCGCGGCCGGGGGGCGTATCACCCCGGAGGAGGCGCTGGAGATCTACCGCCGCGCCCCCCTGCACGCCCTCGGCGCAGCCGCCGACGCCGCACGCCGCCGCCGCTACGCCGGCACCGAGCACATCGCGACGTACATCATCGAACGCAACATCAACTACACCAATGTGTGCGTCACGGCCTGCAAGTTCTGCGCCTTCTACGCCCCGCCCAAGGACGTGGAGAAGGGCTGGTCGCGGGACCTGGAGGAGATCCTGCGCCGCTGCGCGGAGACCGTCGAGCTGGGCGGTACCCAGATCATGTTCCAGGGCGGCCACCACCCCGACTACGGCGTGGAGTACTACGAGCGGGCCTTCTCCGCGATCAAGAAGGACTTCCCGCAGCTGGTGATCCACTCCCTCGGCGCCTCCGAGGTCGAGCACATGTCGCGGATCTCCGGGGTCACCGCCGAGGAGGCGATCCGCCGGATCCACGCCGCCGGGCTGGACTCCTTCGCGGGCGCCGGCGCGGAGCTGCTGCCCGAGCGCCCCCGCAAGGCCATCGCGCCGCTCAAGGAGTCGGGCGAGCGCTGGCTGGAGATCATGGAGATCGCCCACAACCTGGGCGTCGAGTCCACCTCCACCATGCTGATGGGCACCGGCGAGACCAACGCCGAGCGGATCGAGCACCTGCGCATGATCCGCGACGTGCAGGACCGCACCGGCGGCTTCCGCGCGTTCATCCCGTACACCTACCAGCCAGAGAACAACCACCTCAAGGGCCGTACCCAGGCGACGCTGTTCGAGTACCTGCGGCTGATCGCGGTGGCCCGGCTGTTCCTCGACAACATCGCCCACATCCAGGGCTCCTGGCTGACCGTCGGCAAGGAGATGGGCCAGCTGACGCTGCACTACGGGGCGGACGACCTGGGCTCGGTGATGCTGGAGGAGAACGTGGTCTCCTCGGCCGGGGCCAAGCACCGGTCCAACCGGATGGAGCTGATCAACCTGATCCGCTCGGCCGGACGCGTCCCCGCCCAGCGCGCCACCACCTACGAGCACATCGTGGTCCACGACGACCCGGCGAACGACCCGGTCAACGACCACGCCTACTCGCACATCGCCTCCACCGCGATCAGCGGCGGCACGGCGCACCCGGAGCTGAAGCTCCTCAACGCCAACTGACGCCGCGCCTTGCTCACTCTGCACGTAGGCAGTGACGACGGCACCGCCGTGGCCGTGGACGGCGAGCGCATCGCCGCCCTCGGTCCGGCGGCGGAGCTGGAGGCCGCCTATCCGCAGGCCAGGGTGCGGCGCTGGGACGGAACCGTCACGCCCGGCGCGCTGCACCAGGGTGCGCTGCCGGACGCGCCCAGCGCGCGGGAACGGGTGTACGCCCTACTTCGCGCCGGCGCGACCGCGGCCGAGCCCGCCGCCTTCGCCGACCCCGAACTGCGCGCCGCCGCCCACCGCAACGGTCTGGCCACCGACGGCCGCACCCCCACCCTGGCCGTGGGCGGCCGGGCCGACCTGGCGGTGTTCAGCGCCGCCGGTGACTGCCTGGCCACCGTCCTCGGCGGGCGACTCGTCCACCGCCGTGCCTGAGCACCGGACCGGTGGGTGAACAATGGGGACCGTGACCCGAGCCTCCCTGGACAAGCAGCCGCACGAAGTCGCCTCCATGTTCGACGACGTCGCGGCCAAGTACGACATCACCAACGACGTGCTCTCGCTGGGCCAGACCCGGCTGTGGCGCAAGGCGGTGGCCCGTGCGGTCGACGCCAGGCCCGGTGAGCGGGTGCTCGACCTCGCGGCCGGCACGGCGACCTCCTCGCTGCCCTTCGCCGAGGCCGGTGCGACGGTCGTGCCCTGCGACTTCTCGCTCGGGATGCTGCGGGAGGGCAAGCGCCGCCACCCGGAACTGCCGCTCACCGCGGGGGACGCCACCCGGCTGCCGTTCGCGGACGGCGTGTTCGACGCCGTCACCATCTCCTTCGGGCTGCGCAACGTCCAGGACACCGACGCCGCCCTGCGCGAGCTGCTGCGGGTCACCAGGCCCGGCGGCCGGGTCGTCATCTGCGAGTTCAGCCACCCGGTCTGGGCGCCGTTCCGCACCGTCTACTCGGAGTACCTGATGCGCGCGCTGCCGCCGGTGGCCACCGCCGTCAGCAGCAACCCGGACGCCTACGTCTACCTCGCCGACTCGATCCGCGCCTGGCCGGACCAGCCGGCGCTCGCCGCACTGCTGCAGCAGGCCGGCTGGTCCAAGGTGGCCTGGCGCAACCTGACCGGCGGGATCGTGGCACTGCACCGGGGGATCCGGGGCTGAGCCGAGGGCCGTCAGCCGCTGTGCGCCGAGCCCTCCGGCCAGACGCGGTGCACATAGATGCCCTGGGCCTCGGCGCGGGCGACCGCCTCGGAGATCCGGCCGTCCTGGCTGCCGTCCCAGACCGCGACGAGTTCCTCGACCAGGCCGAGCAGCGCGTCGATCGGGTCGAGCCCCGGGGCCAGCCGGTGCACTGCGCGGGCCTGGCGCAGCAGCGGCGAGGGAGCGGGGGCGCCGAGCACCTCCAGGGTGCCCCCGTGCTCCAGCACCGCGGCGGCGAACCAGCTCTCCGCGCCCGGGCCCAGCGGGCTGACGCCGACCAGGCCGTAGGTCTGATACCCGGTCACCAGCTTCCAGAGCTCGCCGCGGACCAGCATCTCGGTGATCTCCGAGAGGTCGCTGTGCCCGATGACTCCGATGTGCATGGCCTGCTCCTGCCGCCCCTGGTGCTGTGGTCGTGTGGTCGTCTGGTGGTGGATCCGGATCAGCGTAGGTGATCAGACATAGACTGCGGAGTGGCCCGACGCGGGTCCGAAGCAGCAAAGACTTCCGACGAGAGCAAGCAGGAGTCCCCGGTGTCGCAGTCGACCCAGCAGACCCAGCAGACCGCGCAGAGCGCAGCCGTCGAGGCCGAGGCCGATGTGATCGTCGTCGGAGCCGGTCCCGCGGGCTCGACCACGGCGTACCACCTGGCCCGGGCCGGCCTGGAGGTACTGCTGCTGGAGAAGGCCCAGTTCCCGCGCGAGAAGGTCTGCGGGGACGGGCTGACCCCGCGCGCGGTCAAGCAGTTGGTGGACATGGGGATCGACATCTCCGAGGAGGCCGGCTGGCTGCGCAACAAGGGTCTGCGGATCATCGGCGGCGGGGTGCGCCTGGAGCTGGACTGGCCGGAGCTGGCGAGCTTCCCCGACTACGGACTGGTCCGCAAGCGCGCCGACTTCGACGAACTGCTGGCCTCCCAGGCGGAGAAGGCCGGGGCCAAGCTGCACCAGCTGTGCAATGTCACCGGCCCGATCGTCGACCCGCGCACCGGGCGGATCACCGGGGTCACGGCGAAGCTGGGAGAAGAGAAGCGCGAGGTGGTCTTCAAGGCGCCGCTGGTGGTCGCCGCCGACGGCAACTCCACCCGGCTGTCCCTGGCCATGGGCCTGCACCGGCGCGACGACCGCCCGATGGGCGTCGCCTACCGCACCTACTTCAACTCCCCGCGCAGCGAGGACGACTACCTGGAGTCCTGGCTGGAGCTGTGGGACCGCAGGTCCGGGCAGGAGAAGCTGCTCCCCGGCTACGGCTGGATCTTCGGCATGGGCGACGGCACCAGCAACGTCGGGCTGGGGCTGCTGAACACCACCAAGTCGTTCAAGGACATCGACTACCGCGAGCTGCTCAAGGTGTGGTGCGCGGGCATGCCCGAGGAGTGGGGCTACACCCCCGAGAACATGACCGAGCCGATCCGCGGCGCGGCCCTGCCGATGGCCTTCAACCGCCAGCCGCACTACACCCGCGGCTTCCTGCTGGTCGGTGACGCGGGCGGGATGGTCAACCCGTTCAACGGCGAGGGCATCGCCTATGCGATGGAGTCCGGCCAGATCGCGGCCGGCGTCATCGTCCAGGCCCTGGCCCGGCAGACCGACCTGGGCCGGGAGCGGGCGCTGGAGGCCTACCCGACCATCCTCAAGGACATCTACGGCGGCTACTACTCGCTGGGCCGCGGCTTCGTGAAGGCCATCGGCAACCCCCTGGTGATGCGGATGGCCGCCCAGCACGGGCTGACCCACCCTGTCCTGATGAAGTTCGTCCTGAAGCTGCTGGCCAACCTCACCGACCCGCAGGGCGGCGACGCGATGGACCGGATCATCAACGGCCTGGCGAAGGTGGCCCCGAGGGCGTAGGGGGTCGGGGTGACGTCGGGGTCGGGGGAGGCGAGGCGTCTTCGCTGGTCGCGGCAGCTGTAGGTGGCTTACATGGCGCCACCGTTGCCGCCCGCCCCCGCCCGTGGCTTGTTGCTGTTGCTCGCTGCGCTCGCGGGCCAACTGCAGCGGGGGAGCCTGGTCGGGGCCGCGCGCCGTTCCCGGGTGCGCGTGGTGGGTGGGGGCGCAGAAACGATTCTGCGAGCGCGCTTCGGGCAAACCCGGGTCACTTTTGGGACACGGGGTCACTCTTGGTACGCCAGGGTCGGGGCAATTCGGGCATTACGGCATGATCAAGTGACATCTTGTCCCAAAAGTGACCCGGGTTTGCCCTCGGGCCGGGCTTTTGGGGTCACTGCCCCTCGGAAGGAACGTTTCTGCAGGCCCCGCCACCAACTCACCCGCCGCCCGGCAACGGTGGGCCGCCCGCATCCCCCTGCTCCTGTCGCCGCGAGCGGAGCGAGCAACAGCAACAAGCCACGGGCGGCGGTGGGCGGCAACGGTGGCGCCATGTAAGCCACCCGCAGTTGCCGGGTAACGCAGCGTTGTCGTCCCGCCTCCCCGCCCCGCCTCCCGGCCTGCCAGCTGAGCCCGCCGACCGCGGCGTCAACCCGTTGTCCAGTCGACCACCCCCTCGGGGTGGCGACCAATAACACGCGCTCCTGCGGCGGGCAAAAGTTGCGATGGAAGCATCTGCTCTGATAAGCGATAGACCCTCCAACCTGCAGTGATGCCCCATCAGTTGGCTCTTTGTGAACAGAAGCACACGGTGGGTGGCTGATTTTACCCGCCTGTAACCTCATGATCATTCGTCAGGTGGCGTAGATCACATTGAAGGTGCTTACCCCCGTGTCGCAGATCACACATGAACAGGCATAGGATGCAGCCGTCTTGGGGGCTTGTGAACTGCCTCACATGAGGTGATCAAGCTCCCGAGCTGTACGGACTCGCAGTCACCGACATGGACGTCGGCTCGGACTGACGCCTGGGAGGTCGTTCGGTATGAACGCATATGCGCCGATTCTGGTACTTGGCGCCCTCGCGGCTGCCTTCGCGATCGGCTCCGTGGCGATGGCCGCGCTGACCGGCCCGAAGCGGTACAACCGCGCCAAATTGGATGCCTACGAGTGCGGGATCGAGCCGACGCCGCAGCCGGTCGGCGGCGGGCGGTTCCCGATCAAGTACTACCTGACGGCGATGCTCTTCATCGTCTTCGACATCGAGATCGTCTTCCTCTACCCGTGGGCGGTCTCCTTCGACTCGCTGGGGATCTTCGGCCTGGTGGAGATGGTGCTGTTCATCGCCACGGTCTTTGTCGCGTACGCGTACGTCTGGCGGCGCGGGGGCCTGGAATGGGACTGATCGCACGGCACAGCCCGACACGGCACAGGACGAGCTGAGAGGACCACCAGATGGGTATCGAGGAGAAGCTGCCCAGCGGCTTCCTGCTCACCTCGGTCGAGCAGGCCGCCGGCTGGGTGCGGAAGAGCTCGCTCTTCCCGGCCACCTTCGGCCTCGCCTGCTGCGCCATCGAGATGATGACGACCGGGGCCGGCCGCTACGACCTGGCGCGGTTCGGCATGGAGGTCTTCCGCGGGTCGCCGCGCCAGGCCGATCTGATGATCGTGGCGGGCCGGGTCAGCCAGAAGATGGCGCCGGTGGTCCGTCAGGTCTACGACCAGATGGCCAACCCCAAGTGGGTGATCTCGATGGGGGTCTGTGCCTCCTCGGGCGGGATGTTCAACAACTACGCGATCGTCCAGGGCGTCGACCACGTCATCCCCGTGGACATCTACCTGCCCGGCTGTCCGCCGCGGCCGGAGATGCTGATGGACGCGATCCTCAAGCTGCACGAGCAGATCCGCCACGAGAAGCTCGGCGCCCAGCGCGCCAAGGCGGACGACGAGGCGGAGCAGCAGGCGCTGCAGGCGGTCCCGACGATCGAGATGAAGGGGCTGCTGCGGTGAGTGACGGCACCGAAGAGAGCGCTGCCGCAGAAGGTGCGGAGGGCGCGGAAGGCGCGGAAACCGCGGAGAGCGGCGTCCCGACGCCGCGGGCCGGGGCGACCGAGCTGGAGGTCGTCGGCGTCCGGCACGGGATGTTCGGCGGGTCGAACCCCAGCGAGCACGCCGGGGTCGGCGGCAACAGCGGCGACACCTCCGGCTACGGCCGGTTGGTCCGGCCGATCGTGCTGCCCGGCGCCTCGCCCCGCCCGTACGGGCACGGCTGGTTCGACGAGTGCGCCGACGAGCTGGAGGGCGCGCTGGAGGAGCAGGGCCTGGACGTCGGCGCGGTGATCGAGAAGACGGTCGTGGACCGCGGCGAGATCACCTTCCACGTCGAGCGGGAGTTCCTGACGCAGGTGATGAAGACCCTGCGGGACGACCCGGCGCTGCGCTTCGAGCTGTGCACCGGCGTCAGCGGGGTGCACTACCCGGGCGACCGGGGGCGCGAGCTGCACGCGGTCTACCACCTGCGCTCGATCACCCACAACCGGCTGATCCGGGTGGAGACCTCGGCGCCGGACGACGATCCGGTGATCCCCTCCACCTTCGCGGTCTACCCCACCAACGACTGGCACGAGCGGGAGACGTACGACTTCTTCGGCATCGTCTTCGAGGGCCACCCGGCGCTCACCCGGATCATGATGCCGGACGACTGGCTGGGTCACCCGCAGCGCAAGGACTATCCGCTCGGCGGCATCCCCGTCGAGTACAAGGGCGCGCAGATCCCGGCTCCCGACCAGCGGAGGTCGTACAACTGATGGAGAGTCAGACCCAACAGCAGCCGGAGGCCCCCACCAGGGAGACCACCGAGGGGCGCGTCTACACCGTCACCGGCGGGGACTGGGACGAGATCGTCACGGCGGCGGCCAAGGCCGACGACGAGCGGATCATCGTCAACATGGGCCCGCAGCACCCCTCCACCCACGGGGTGCTGCGGCTGATCCTGGAGATCGACGGCGAGACCGTCACCGAGGCCAGGTGCGGGATCGGCTACCTGCACACCGGCATCGAGAAGAACATGGAGTTCAGGAACTGGACCCAGGGCACGACCTTCGTGACCCGGATGGACTACCTGACCCCGCTGTTCAACGAGACCGCCTACTGCCTGGCGGTGGAGCGGCTGCTCGGGATCACCGAGGACATCCCGGAGCGGGCCACCGTGATCCGGGTGCTGATGATGGAGCTCAACCGGATCTCCTCGCACCTGGTCTGCCTGGCCACCGGCGGGATGGAGATCGGCTCCACCACCCTGATGATCTACGGCTTCCGCGACCGGGAGATCATCCTCGACATCTTCGAGCTGGTCACCGGGCTGCGGATGAACCACGCCTACGTCCGTCCCGGCGGTCTGGCGCAGGACCTGCCGCCCGGTGCGCTGGACCAGATCCGCGAGGGCGTGAAGACGCTGCGCGGCCGGATGCACGAGTACGACAAGCTGGCCACCAACAACCCGGTGTTCAAGGCCCGGTTGGTGGACGTCGGCTACCTGGACCTGGCCGGCTGCATGGCGCTGGGCGCCACCGGCCCGATCCTGCGCTCCACCGGGCTGCCGCACGACCTGCGCAAGTCCAACCCGTACTGCGGCTACGAGCAGTACGAGTTCGACGTGCCGACCGCCGACACCTGCGACTCCTACGGCCGCTTCCTGATCCGGCTCGCGGAGATGGAGCAGTCGCTGCGGATCGTCGAGCAGTGCCTGGACCGGCTGCGCGGCGGACCTGGCCGGGTGATGGTCGAGGACAAGAAGATCGCCTGGCCCGCGCAGTTGTCGCTGGGGCCGGACGGGATGGGCAACTCGCTGGACCACATCCGCACCATCATGGGCGAGTCCATGGAAGCCCTGATCCACCACTTCAAGCTGGTCACCGAGGGCTTCCACGTCCCGGCCGGACAGGCGTACGTGGCGGTGGAGTCGCCCAAGGGCGAGCTGGGCGTGCACGTCGTCAGCGACGGCGGGACCAGGCCCTACCGGGTGCACTTCCGCGACCCCTCCTTCACCAATCTTCAGTCGATGGCAGCGATGTGCGAGGGCGGGCAGGTCGCGGACGTCATCGTCGCCGTGGCCGGGATCGACCCCGTGATGGGAGGCGTGGACCGGTGACCACCACTGAGAACGAGGCGGGGTCCGGGCCAGGGCTGTCCGGGCCGACGCTGCTCGGGCTGCCCGAGCTGCCGGCCCCGGCCTTTCCGGCCGAGGTGCGGGCCCGGCTGGATCCGGACGCGGCCGAGCTGATCGCCCGCTACCCGGACAGCCGCTCCGCGCTGCTGCCGCTGCTGCACCTGGTGCAGTCCGCCGAGGGCTTCGTCAGCCGTACCGGGATCCGGTACTGCGCCGAGCAGTTGGGGCTGACCACGGCCGAGGTCACCGCGGTGGCGACCTTCTACACCATGTACCGGCGGCGTCCGGCCGGCGAGTACCACGTGGGCGTGTGCACCAACACCCTGTGCGCGGTCCTCGGCGGCGACGAGATCTTCGCCGAACTGCAGCAGCACCTGGGCATCGGCAACAACGAGACCACCGGCGACGGCGCGGTCTCGCTGGAGCACATCGAGTGCAACGCCGCCTGCGACTACGCCCCGGTGGTGATGGTGAACTGGGAGTTCTTTGACAACCAGACGCCGGAGAGCGCCAAGGACCTGGTCGACCAGCTGCGCTCCGGCGACGGCGCGCAGGTGCGGCCGACCCGGGGCGCACGGCTGTGCAGCTTCAAGGAGACCTCCCGGATCCTGGCCGGCTTCCCGGACGCCCGCGAGGGCGCGGTGGACGAGTCCGGCGCCGGCGGCGCCCCGACGCTGGCCGGCCTGCGGCTGGCCCGCGGCGAGACCCTGCCCGGCACCGCCGCCGCCAGGCGGGTCGTCGCCCCGCGGCACGAGGACCCCCCGCAGGACGCCGCCGCCGCTGCGGACACCGTTGCGGACGCCGCCCCCGGCGACAACGAAGGAGTCGAAGAGTGACCGCCGAGCACCCGGAGAAGCTGCTCTCCCCGGTCCTGTCCGACAGCTGGGACGACGACCGCCCCTGGACCCTGGACACCTACCGGCGCCATGACGGCTACAAGGGCCTGCACGAGGCCCTGCGGATGGACCCCGACGCGGTGATCGCGCTGGTCAAGGACGCCGGACTGCGAGGGAGGGGCGGCGCCGGGTTCCCGACCGGGATGAAGTGGCAGTTCATCCCGCAGGGCGACGGCAAACCGCACTACCTGGTGGTCAACGCGGACGAGTCCGAGCCGGGCACCTGCAAGGACATCCCGCTGCTGTTCGCCAACCCGCACTCGCTGATCGAAGGCATGATCATCGCGAGCTACGCGATCCGCTGCAGCCACGCCTTCATCTACCTGCGCGGCGAGACCGTCCCGGTGCTGCGGCGGCTGCACGCCGCGGTCGCCGAGGCCTACGCGGCCGGATACCTGGGCAAGGACGTCCTGGGCTCCGGCTTCGACCTCGACATCACCGTGCACGCCGGGGCCGGCGCCTACATCTGCGGCGAGGAGACGGCGCTGCTGGACTCGCTGGAGGGCCGGCGCGGCCAGCCGCGGCTGCGGCCGCCGTTCCCGGCCATCGCCGGGCTCTACGCCTGCCCGACCGTGGTCAACAACGTCGAGTCGATCGCCTCGGTGCCCAGCATCCTGCACCGGGGCAAGGAGTGGTTCCGCTCGATGGGGAGTGAGAAGTCGCCCGGCTTCACGCTCTACTCCCTCTCCGGGCATGTCACCAACCCGGGCCAGTACGAGGCCCCGCTCGGCATCACGCTCCGTCAACTCCTGGAGATCACCGGGGGAGTGAGGGAGGGTCACCGGCTGAAGTTCTGGACCCCGGGCGGCTCCTCCACCCCGATGTTCACCGAGGAGCACCTCGACGTCGCCCTGGACTACGAGGGCGTCGGCGCGGCCGGCTCGATGCTCGGCACCAAGGCGCTGCAGATCTTCGACGAGACCACCTGCGTGGTCCGCGCGGTCACCCGCTGGACCGAGTTCTACGCCCACGAGTCCTGCGGCAAGTGCACCCCCTGCCGCGAGGGCACCTACTGGCTGGTCCAGCTGCTGCGCCGGATCGAGGCGGGCAAGGGCGTCGAGGGCGACCTGGAGAAGCTGAACGACATCGCCGACAACATCAACGGCAAGTCCTTCTGCGCCCTCGGCGACGGCGCCGCCAGCCCGATCTTCTCCTCGCTGCAGTACTTCCGCGAGGAGTACGAGCAGCACCTGCGCGAGGGCCGCTGCCCGTTCGACCCGGCCGCCTCCACGGTCTGGGCCGACGACGCCCGCGGCCGGCGCGGCTACGTACCCACCCATCAGTCCGCCCAGGAGAAGGGGGTGCTCGCATGACGACAGTGGCCAACACCCCTGCGACTCCGGCGGCTCCACCACCCGAGGAGCTTCTGGCCGTCACCATCGACGGCGTCCAGGTGCACGTGCCCAAGGGCACCCTCATCATCCGCGCCGCCGAGATGATCGGCGTGCAGGTCCCGCGCTTCTGCGACCACCCGCTGCTGGACCCGGTCGGGGCCTGCCGGCAGTGCATCGTCGAGGTCGAGGGCCAGCGCAAGCCGGTCGCCTCCTGCACCATGACGGTGACCGACGGCATGGTCGTCAACACCCAGGTGACCTCGCCGGTCGCGGAGAAGGCGCAGCACGGCGTGATGGAGCTGCTGCTGATCAACCACCCGCTGGACTGCCCGGTCTGCGACAAGGGCGGCGAGTGCCCGCTGCAGAACCAGGCGCTGTCGCACGGCCAGTCCGACAGCCGCTTCGAGGGCGTCAAGCGGACCTACGAGAAGCCGATGCCGATCAGCACCCAGGTGCTGCTGGACCGCGAGCGCTGCGTGCTGTGCGCCCGCTGCACCCGGTTCAGCGAGCAGATCGCCGGCGACCCCTTCATCGACCTGCTGGAACGCGGGGCCAATGAGCAGGTCGGGATCGGGGAGGGCGACGACTTCCGCTCCTACTTCTCCGGCAACACCATCCAGATCTGCCCGGTGGGCGCGCTGACCTCGGCCGCCTACCGGTTCCGCTCCCGCCCGTTCGACCTGGTCTCCTCGCCCAGCGTGTGCGAGCACTGCTCGTCCGGCTGCGCGATCCGCACCGACCACCGGCGCGGCAAGGTGATGCGCCGGCTGGCCGGGGACGACCCGGCGGTGAACGAGGAGTGGTCCTGCGACAAGGGCCGCTTCGGCTTCCGCTACGGCCAGTCGCGCGAGCGGCTGACCACTCCGCTGGTGCGCGGGGCCGACGGCGAGCTGGCCCCGGCCAGCTGGCCGGAGGCGCTGCGGGCGGCCGCGGCCGGGCTGGTGCGGGGCCGTACCGGGGTGCTGGTCGGCGGCCGGTCCACCGTCGAGGACGCCTACGCCTACGCCAAGTTCGCCAGGGCGGTGCTGGGCACCAACGACGTCGACTTCCGGTCCCGGATCCACAGCGCCGAGGAGGCCGACTTCCTGGCCGCCGCGGTGGCCGGCCGCGGCATCGACGCGGACGGGCGCGGGGTGACCTACCAGCAGCTGGAGGCCGCTCCGGCGGCGCTGCTGGTCGGCTTCGAGCCGGAGGAGGAGTCCCCGATCGTCTTCCTGCGGCTGCGCAAGGCCGCCAGGACCAAGGGGCTCAAGGTCTTCACGGTGGCCGCCTACGCCACCCGCGGGCTCTCCAAGCTGGGCGGGGCGCTGCTGCCGGCCGCGCCCGGCACCGAGGCCGAGTGGCTGGAGGCGCTGGCCGAGGGCGACCCGCTGGACGGCGACGCCGGCCGCGCCGCCGAGCTGCTGCGGCAGCCCGGCGCGGTGGTGCTGGTCGGCGAGCGGCTGGCCGGGACGCCGGGCGCGCTGAGCGCGGCGATCCGGCTGGCCCGGGCCTCGGGCGCACGGCTGGCCTGGATCCCGCGCCGTGCGGGGGAGCGGGGCGCGGTCGAGGCCGGAGCGCTGCCGGGCCTGCTGCCCGGCGGACGTCCCGGTACCGACCCCGACGCCCGCCGGCAGCTGGCCGCGGCCTGGGGCCTGGACGGTCTGCCCGAGCGCTTCGGCCGCGACACCGCCGGCATCCTCACCGCCGCCGCCAACGGTGACCTGGACGCCCTGGTCGTCGGCGGGGTCGAGACCGCGGACCTGCCCGACCCGGCCGCCGCCGAGGCGGCCCTGGCCAGGGCGGGCTTCGTGGTCAGCCTGGAGCTGCGGCCCTCCGCCGTCACCGACCGCGCCGACGTGGTGTTCCCGGTCGCGGCGGTGGCCGAGAAGGCCGGTGCCTTCATGGACTGGGAGGGCCGGATCAGGTTCTTCGAACCGGCCCTGAAGGCCGATCAGATGACCACCCGTCATCTGGGCTCGGACCTGCGGGTGCTGCACATGATCGCCGACGCCATGGGCGACAGCCTGCGGCTCCCGGACATCACCGCGGCCCGCCGCGAACTGGACGGGCTCGGCGCCTGGCACGGCGACCGGGTCGACGCACCGACCGAGCAGGCCCGTCCGCTGCCCCGTCCCAGCGCCGGCGAGGCCGTGCTCGGCGGCTGGCGGCTGCTGCTGGACAACGGTGTGCTCCAGGAGGGCGACACCGCCCTCGCCGGAACCCGGCACCCGGCCGTCGCCCGGCTCTCGCCCGCCACCGCGGCCGAGGTCGGCATCGCCGACGGTGCCCCGCTCAGCGTCACCGGACCGGCCGGCAGCCTCACGCTGCCGCTGCTGATCACCCCGGAACTCCCGGACCGGGTGGTCTGGATCCCGCTCAACTCCACCCCCGGTGGCTCCTTCCGGACCCTCGGAGCGACCCCCGGCCGGGTGGTCGGGCTCGCGCAGGCCCCTGCCGTCACGGAGGCGAACCGATGAGCACGCCCGCACTCCAACTCGCGGCCGATCACCTCACCGTCAGTCAGCTGGCCGCCGAGGACCTCACCGTCTTCGGGGTCGACCCCTGGTGGCTGGTGGTCATCAAGGCCGTCTTCTGCTTCGCCTTCCTGGTCGTCACCGTGCTCATCGCCATCGTGTGGGAGCGCAAGGTCGTCGCCTGGATGCAGCTGCGGATCGGCCCCAACCGGCACGGTCCCTGGGGCATGCTGCAGAGCCTCGCCGACGGGGTGAAGCTGGCCCTCAAGGAGGACCTGGTCGTCACCGCCTCGGACAAGGTGGTGTTCATCCTGGCCCCGGTGATCTCCGCGATCCCGGCCTTCCTGGCCGTGGCGGTGATCCCGTTCGGCCCGGCCGACCACGAGATCAGCATCTTCGGCACCAGGACCACGATGCAGCTCACCGACCTCCCGGTGGCGATGCTATACATCCTGGCCGCCGCCTCCGTCGGCATCTACGGCATCGTGCTGGCCGGCTGGGCCTCCGGCTCGACCTACCCGCTGCTCGGCGGGGTGCGCTCGGCGGCGCAGATGGTGTCCTACGAGATCGCGATGGGCCTGTCCTTCGCGGCGGTGTTCATCTACTCGGGCTCGATGTCCACCTCGGCCATCGTGGACGCGCAGACCCACACCTGGTTCGTCTGCCTGCTGCCGGTGAGCTTCGTCATCTACGTCATCTCGATGGTCGGCGAGACCAACCGGGCCCCCTTCGACCTCCCCGAGGCCGAGGGCGAGCTGGTGGGCGGCTTCAACACCGAGTACTCCTCGCTGAAGTTCGCGATGTTCATGCTGGCCGAGTACATCAACATGGTCACCGTCTCCGCGGTCGCCTCCATCCTCTTCCTGGGCGGCTGGCGGGCCCCCTGGCCGATCAGCGCCTTCTGGGCCGGGGCCAACCACGGCTGGTGGCCGCTGCTGTGGATGATCGTCAAGATCCAGCTGCTGCTGTTCTTCTTCATCTGGCTCCGCGGCACCCTGCCCCGGCTGCGCTACGACCAGTTCATGAAGCTGGGGTGGAAGGTCCTCATCCCGGTGTCGCTGGTGTGGCTGGTCATGGTCGCCACCTTCCGCGCGCTGCGGAACAAGGGCTACAGCTTCGGCACCGACGTGCTGTACGTGGGCGGGGCCGTGGTGGTCCTGCTGCTGCTCTCCATCGTCTGGGACATGCTCCGCAAGCGGGAGGAGCCTGCGGCGGCAGCAGCGGAGCAGCCCGCGTTCGACCCCATGGCCGGCGGCTTCCCGGTACCGCCGCTGCCGGGTCAGCAGCTTCCCCCCGTACCGCGCCGCAGGTCGCGGACGCCCGAATCCGTTGCAGCGGTGTCTGCAGCAGCACTGAAGGGAGCGGACGAGGATGCCTGACAACATCTTGGGCCCCGCAGCCGGCTTCGGCGTGACCTTCTCGGCCATGTTCAAGAAGCGGCTCACCGAGCAGTACCCGGAGTACAAGAAGCCCACCGCGCCGCGCTTCCACGGTCGGCACCAGCTCAACCGGCACCCGGACGGGCTGGAGAAGTGCGTCGGCTGCGAGCTGTGCGCCTGGGCCTGCCCGGCCGACGCGATCTACGTCGAGGGCGCCGACAACACCGAGGAGGAGCGCTACTCCCCGGGCGAGCGCTACGGGCGGGTCTACCAGATCAACTACGCCCGCTGCATCCTCTGCGGACTCTGCATCGAGGCCTGCCCGACCCGGGCGCTGACCATGACCAACGAGTACGAGCTGGCGGACAGCAGCCGGGAGTCGCTGATCTTCACCAAGGAGCAGCTGCTGGCCGGCCTCACCGAGGGCATGGTCGACTCGCCGCACTCGATCTTCCCGGGCACCGACGAGGGCGACTACTACCGCGGGCTGGTCACCGAGGCCGCCCCGGGGACGGTCCGTCAGGTCGCCGTCAGCAAGGGCGAGAAGCCCACGGAGGAAGGTGCGTCGGCGTGATCGAGATCGCCACCCCCCTCACCGGGGCCGCCTCCACCGGGGAGGCCGTCCAGTTCTGGATCCTCGCGGTGATCGCGGTCGCCGGGGCGCTGGGCATGGTGCTCTGCCGCAAGGCGGTGCACTCGGCGCTCTGCCTCGCCGGGACGATGATCGCGCTGGCCATCTGCTACATGGCCGAGGGCGCGGTCTTCCTGGGCGTCGTCCAGATCGTCGTCTACACCGGCGCGATCATGATGCTGTTCCTCTTCGTGGTGATGCTGGTCGGCGTCAGCGCCGAGGACACCGTGAAGGACGCGCTGAAGGGCCAGCGGATCGCGGCGGTCGTGGCCGGACTCGGCTTCGGCGTGCTGCTGATCGCCGGGATCGCCAACGCCAAGCTGCGGACCTTCACCGGGACCGGCGCCGCCGACGCCAAGGCCGGCGGCAACGTCCAGGGCCTGGCCGCGCTGATCTTCACCAAGTACGTCTGGGCCTTCGAGGTCACCGGCGCACTGCTGATCACCGCCGCCATCGGCGCCATGGTGCTGACGCACCGTGAGCTCACCGAGGAGAAGCAGTCGCAGCGCGACCTGGCCGAGCGCCGGGTCCGGCTGGGCACCCAGGTCACCCCGCTGCCGGCCCCCGGCGTCTACGCCCGGCACAACGCGGTGGACGTCCCGGGTCTGCTGCCGGACGGCACGCCGTCCGAACTCACCGTCAACCCGACGCTGCGGGCCCGTGGCCAGATGCGCGACGTCAGCGGCGAGCTGGTGGACCGGATGGGCGAGCTGGAGGCGAGCACCGCAGGGTGGCTCGGCCGCAGGACGCCCAAGCCCCGGCAC
Organism: Streptacidiphilus jeojiense; assembly: GCF_000719095.1. Classification (GTDB taxonomy): domain Bacteria; phylum Actinomycetota; class Actinomycetes; order Streptomycetales; family Streptomycetaceae; genus Streptacidiphilus; species Streptacidiphilus jeojiensis. The sequence continues at coordinate 108,228 of NZ_JOEH01000024.1, forward strand.
AGCACCGAGCTGGCGAAGGCGCCGGCCGCTGCCTCGGCGCCCGCACCGACCGCAGAGGAGCCGCAGGAATGAACCCCGTCAACTACCTCTACCTGGCGGCGCTGCTGTTCACCATCGGCGCCACCGGCGTGCTGGTCCGGCGGAACGCGATCGTGCTCTTCATGTGCGTCGAGCTGATGCTGAACGCCTCCAACCTGGCCCTGGTCACCTTCTCCCGGCTGCACGGCAACCTGGACGGGCAGATCATCGCCTTCTTCACCATGGTGGTCGCCGCGGCCGAGGTCGTCGTCGGTCTCGCGATCATCGTGAGTGTCTTCCGCACCCGTCACTCGGCCTCGGTCGACGACACCAACCTCATGAAGCTGTAGCGGCGGAGGCTGACACACCGTGGACAATCTCATCCCCGTACTGGTTGGGCTACCCCTGGCCGGAGCCGCCGTGCTCCTGCTGGGCGGTCGCCGCCTGGACCGCTTCGGCCACTGGCTGGGCGTCCTCGCCTCCACCGCCTCCTTCGGCGTGGGGCTCGCCCTGTTCTTCGACATGCTGAGCCGCTCGACCGCGCAGCGCCCGGCCTTCGACCACCTGTTCACCTGGGTGCCGGTCGAGGGCTTCCAGGCCCAGATCGGCTTCCAACTCGACCAGCTCTCGGTCGTGTTCGTGCTGCTGATCACCGGCGTCGGCTCGCTGATCCATCTCTACTCGGTCGGCTACATGGCGCACGACGAGCGCCGCCGCCGCTTCTTCGGCTACCTCAACCTCTTCCTGGCGGCCATGCTGCTGCTGGTCCTCGCCGACAACTACCTGCTGCTGTACGTCGGCTGGGAGGGCGTGGGCCTGGCCTCGTACCTGCTGATCGGCTTCTGGCAGCACAAGCCCAGCGCGGCCACCGCCGCCAAGAAGGCGTTCCTGGTCAACCGGGTCGGCGACATCGGCCTCTCGATCGCGATCATGCTGATGTTCAGCACCTTCGGGACCTTCGCCTTCGGTCCGGTCTTCGGCGCGGCCCACACCGCCTCGCAGGGGACGCTGACCGGCATCGGCCTGATGCTGCTGCTGGCCGCCTGCGGCAAGTCGGCCCAGGTGCCGCTGCAGTCCTGGCTCGGTGACGCGATGGAGGGCCCGACCCCGGTCTCGGCCCTGATCCACGCCGCCACCATGGTCACCGCCGGCGTCTACCTGATCACCCGCTCCAGCGCCATCTTCAACCTCGCCCCGACCGCCCAGCTGGCGACGGTGTGCGTGGGCGCGGTGACGCTGCTCTTCGGTGCCATCGTCGGTTGCGCCAAGGACGACATCAAGAAGGCCCTGGCCGGATCGACGATGTCGCAGATCGGCTACATGGTGATGGCGGCCGGCCTCGGCCCGATCGGCTATGTCTTCGCGATCATGCACCTGGTCACCCACGGCTTCTTCAAGGCCGGGCTGTTCCTCGGTGCCGGCTCGGTGATGCACGGCATGAACGACGAGGTCGACATGCGCAAGTACGGCGGTCTGCGCAGCTACATGCCGCTGACCTTCGTCACCTTCGGCCTCGGCTACCTCGCCATCATCGGCTTCCCGGGCCTGTCGGGCTTCTTCTCCAAGGACAAGATCATCGAGGCGGCCTTCGCCCACGGCGGCACCGAGGGCTGGATCCTCGGCTGCGCCGCCCTGGTCGGCGCCGCGGTCACCGCGTTCTACATGACCCGGGTGATGCTGATGACCTTCTTCGGCGAGAAGCGCTGGCAGCCCGACGCCGAGGGGCACGAGCCGCACCCGCACGAGTCGCCGAAGACCATGGGCATCCCGATGGTGGTGCTGTCCATCGGCTCGGTCGGCGCCGGCGCCCTGTTCGCCTGGAACAGCTCCTTCGTCAACTGGCTGACCCCGGTCACCGGCCACGAGGAGGGCCACTCCCCGCTGAGCAGCTGGACCGTCTCCGGCGTCACCTTCGCGGTGATCGCCCTCGGCGTGCTGGTCTCCTGGCTGATGTACGGACGGCAGCCGGTCCCGGCCACCCCGCCGGTCGGCTCGCTGCTCACCCGGGCGGCCCGCCGCGATCTGCTGCAGGACGACTTCAACCACGTCGTGCTGGTCGGCGGCGGCACGCACCTCACCCGCTTCCTGGTCTATCTGGACGCCAAGGGCTTCGACGGCGTGGTCAACGGCATCGCCGCCGCCGTCGGCGGGACCTCGGGCCGGATGCGCAAGCTGCAGAACGGCTACGTCCGCTCCTACGCGCTGTCGATGTTCGGCGGTGCGCTGGTGCTGGTCGCCACCACTCTCCTGATGAGGGCCGTATGAGTTCCTTTCCTCTCCTCACGGTCGCCGCCGCGCTCCCGGCGGTCGGCGCGGTCCTCACCGCCGCGCTGCCCGCCGCGACCTCGGCCAAGCGACGGGACGTCAACAAGGTTCTGCCGCTGGGGGTCTCGGTCCTCACACTGGTGCTGGCGGCCATCGTCGCGATCCGCTTCAAGCCGGGCGGCGCGCGCTACCAGATGACCGAGTACCATTCCTGGATCTCGGACTTCGGCATCGGCTACAGCCTCGGCGTGGACGGCATCGCGGTCGTCCTGATCCTGCTGACCGCCGTCCTGGTCCCGGTGGTGATGCTGGCCTCCTGGCACGACGCCGACCCGGTCGCCAACGACGCCGGCACCTTCGAGCGCAACCGCCGCACCCAGGGCTTCTTCGCGCTGATCCTGGCGGTGGAGGCGATGGTGGTGCTCTCCTTCGAGGCCACCGACGTCTTCCTGTTCTACGTCTTCTTTGAAGCCATGCTGATCCCGATGTACTTCCTCATCGGCGGCTTCGGCGACCGCACCGTGGGCGAGGACGCTCGCCAGCGCTCCTACGCGGCGGTCAAGTTCCTGCTCTACAACTTGCTCGGCGGCCTGATCATGCTGGCCGCGGTGATCGGCCTCTACGTCATCACCGCCAAGCAGGGCATCGGCACCGACGGCCACGGCACCTTCGACCTCGGCACCATCACCCAGGCGCTGGCCTCCGGGAAGCTGCACTTCTCCCCGGTCGCCGAGAAGGCGCTGTTCCTGGGCTTCATGTTCGCCTTCGCGGTGAAGGCCCCGCTGTGGCCGCTGCACACCTGGCTGCCCAACGCCATGGGCGAGGCCACCCCCGGCGTCGCCGTGCTGATCACCGCGGTGGTCGACAAGGTCGGCACCTACGCGATGCTGCGCTTCTGCCTGCAGCTCTTCCCGGACGCCTCCAAGACCTTCGGGCCGGCGATCCTGGTGCTCTCGCTGATCGGGATCATCTACGGGGCGCTGCTGGCGGTGGGTCAGAAGGACATCAAGCGGCTGATCGCCTACGCCTCGATCTCGCACTTCGGCTTCATCATCATGGGCATCTTCGCGATGACCAGCCAGGGCCAGGCCGGGGCGACCCTCTACATGGTCAACCACGGCATCTCCACCGCCGCCCTGCTGCTGGTGGCGGGCTTCCTGATGTCCCGTCGGGGCAGCAGGCTGATCGCCGACTACGGCGGCGTGCAGAAGGTCGCCCCGGTGCTGGCCGGGACGTTCATGATCGGCGGACTGGCCACCCTCTCGCTGCCCGGGCTGGCGCCCTTCGTCAGCGAGTTCCTGGTCCTGGTCGGCACCTTCACCCGGTACCCGGCCATCGGGATCATCGCCACCATCGGCATCGTCCTGGCCGCGCTCTACGTGCTGGTGCTCTACCAGCGCACCATGACCGGGCCGGTCAAGCCCGAGGTGGCCGGCTTCCGCGATCTGCACGCCCGCGAGCTGGTGGTGGTCACCCCGCTGATCGCGCTGCTGCTGTTCCTCGGCGTGTACCCCCGGCCGATCGCCGACATCGTCAACCCGGCGGTGCGGGACACCATGTCGGACGTGCACCGCACCGACCCCGCGCCCGCGCACCCGATCACGGCTGCCCAGGTGGCAGCCGCCAACAGCCAGGGAGGTGGCCAGTGAGCGCGCCCATCGCCGTCCACAGCCTGTGGACAGTGGCCGCGTCGTCCACGACGCAGACCATCCCGACGCCGCACATCGAGTACGCCCAGCTCTCGCCGATGCTGGTGGTCTTCGGCGCGGCGGCGCTCGGCATCCTCGCCGAGGCGTTCCTGCCCCGCCGCAACCGCTACTGGGCCCAGGTCGGCATCGCCATGGCCGGGCTGATCGGCGCCTTCGTCGCCATCGTGGTGCTGGCCGCCAAGGGCTACGCCGGCGCCAACGCGCACTTGGCCGCGATGGGCGCGGTCGCTGTCGACGGACCGTCACTGTTCCTGCAGGGCACCATCGCCCTGGTCGCCATCGTCGCGGTGCTGGGTTTCGCCGAACGCCATCTGGAGCCCCGCAGCTCCACCGGCGCCCCGGTGGACGCCTTCGCACCGCAGGCGGCGACCGTCCCCGGCAGCGACGCGGAGAAGTCCGCCGCCCGCTCCGGCTTCGCCACCACCGAGGTGTTCCCGCTCACCATGTTCGCCGTCGGCGGGATGCTGCTCTTCCCGGCCGCCAGCGACCTGCTGACCATGTTCGTGGCGCTGGAGGTCTTCTCGCTCCCGCTCTACCTGCTCTGCGCCCTGGCCCGGCGCCGGCGGCTGCTCTCGCAGGAGGCGGCGGTCAAGTACTTCCTGCTCGGCGCCTTCTCCTCGGCCTTCTTCCTGTTCGGCCTGGCGCTGATCTACGGATACGCGGGCACCGTCTCGCTCGGCGGCATCGCCGACGTGGTCTCCGGTACGGCCACGCCGACCCCGGCGCTGGCCAACACCACCGCCAATGACGCGCTGCTGCTGATCGGCCTGGCCATGCTGGGCGTCGGCCTGCTGTTCAAGGTCGGCGCGGTCCCCTTCCACGCCTGGACCCCGGACGTCTACCAGGGCGCCCCCACCCCGGTCACCGGCTTCATGGCCGCCGCCACCAAGGTCGCCGCCTTCGGCGCACTGCTGCGACTGCTCTACGCGGCCTTCCCCGGGGTCACCTGGGACTGGCGCCCGGTGCTCTGGGGTGTGGCGATCCTCACCATGGTGGTCGGCGCGATCATCGCGGTCACCCAGACCGATGTGAAGCGGCTGCTCGCCTACTCCTCGATCGCCCACGCCGGATTCATCCTCACCGGCGTGATCGCGATGAACAAGGCGGGCGTGTCGGCGGTGCTGTTCTACCTCGGCGCCTACTCCTTCGTGACCCTCGGCGCCTTCGCGGTGGTCACCCTGGTCCGCGACGCCGGCGGCGAGGCCACCCACCTCTCCCGCTGGGCCGGTCTGGGGCGGCGCTCGCCGCTGGTGGCGGCCACCTTCGCGCTCTTCCTGCTCGCCTTCGCCGGTATCCCGCTGACCAGTGGTTTCGCCGGGAAGTTCGCCGTCTTCCAGGCGGCGGCGAGCAGCGGGGCGACCCCGTTGGTGATCGTCGGTGTGCTGTCCTCGGCGGTGGCGGCGTTCTTCTACATCCGGGTGATCGTGCTGATGTTCTTCTCCGACCCCCGCCCGGACGGGCCCACGGTCGCCGTCCCCAGCGCCTTCACGGCGACCGCGATCGCCCTGGGCGTCCTGGTCACCCTGGGGCTGGGGATCCTGCCGCAGTACTTCCTGCACCTGGCCGACCAGGCCTCCGTCTTCGTCCGCTGACATCCGCAACGCGCCGTCCGGCCGGGCCCTCCGCTCCCCGCGGAGGGCCCGGCCGGGGCACGTGTCCCGGCGGCCGCTCGTTGATCGGAGCGCAAGCCAGGCACAGAGATCCTCTTCGGACCGGATACGCTGCACACCATGGGCGCGGCGGGCTCGATGGAGACGTCGTGTGATGAGAATCGACATATGGACCGACCAGCGACAGGAGAGTTCCCGGTGACCGTCGTGGGGCCCTTCGGGCTGAGCGTGCAGAACCAGGCACTGGAAGCAGACGTCCAGATCGGACTCGCCGCCGTCGAGCAGGCGCTCGCGGAGGCCACCAAGAGCGACGTGCCGTTCATCACAGTCACCGCGCAGCACCTCAAGGAGGCCGGCGGCAAGCGCCTCCGTCCCCTGCTGGTGCTGCTCGCCGCGCAGTTCGGCGATCCCAACGCGCCCGGCGTGGTCCCCTCCGCCGTGGTGGTGGAGCTGACCCACCTGGCCACCCTCTACCACGACGACGTCATGGACGAGGCGGTGATGCGGCGCGGCACGCCCAGTGCCAACGCCCGCTGGGACAACTCGGTCGCCATCCTCACCGGCGACTTCCTGTTCTCCCGCGCCTCCAAGATCCTCGCCGACCTCGGCCCGGAGGCGGTCCGGGTCCAGGCCGACGCGTTCGAGCGGCTGGTCACCGGCCAGATCCTGGAGACCGCAGGACCCCGCCCCGAGGACGACCCGGTCCAGCACTACCTGGACGTGATCTCCGGCAAGACCGGCTCGCTGATCGCGGTCTCCGGCCACCTGGGCGCGCTGATGGCGGGCGCGGACGAGGCCGTGGTGAACATCGTCACCCAGTACGGCGAACGCATCGGTACCGCGTTCCAGATCGCCGACGACCTGCTGGACATCACCAGCGACAGCCACGAGTCCGGCAAGACCCCCGGCACGGACCTGCGCGAGGGCGTGCCGACCCTCCCCGAACTGCTGCTGCGCGCGGCGGCGCCGGACCCCTCGGTCCCCGGTGACCTGCGGCTGCGCGAACTGCTTGACGCCGGCTTCCCCGCCGACGACCCGGCCGCGGACGAGCGCCACGCGGAGGCGCTCACGCTCTTCCGGAGCCACCCGGCGCTGGCGCGGGCCCGCGAGGACACGCTGCGGTACTCCGAGGAGGCCCGCGGACTGCTGGCACCCCTGCCCGACTGCCCGGCCAAGTCGGCCCTGGAGGGGCTCTGCGACGTCGTCGCGCTGCGTACGATGTGACCGGTCGGGTGCGGGCCAGTTGCACACGTCAGGGGCGCGGGGAACTGCGCGAACAGCAAGCCGGCACCTCCCGCACCCGCGCGACAGACCAGAGCCCAGAACGGGGGAGCGCACTGTGCTGCAAGTGGTGATCGCCGAGGATTCGGTTCTGCTGCGGGAGGGTCTGACCAGACTCCTCGCCGACAGAGGGCTTGAGGTCGTCGGCGGGGTCGGCGACGGGGAGGAACTGCTCGCCCTGATCGACACCCTCGCGGCAGCGAACACCCTGCCGGACGTGGTGGTCGCCGACGTGCGGATGCCCCCCACCCACACCGACGAGGGCGTCAGGGCCTGCGTGGAGCTGCGCAGGCGGCATCCCGGGGTGGGGACGCTGGTGCTCTCACAGTACGTCGAGGAGCGCTACGCCTCCGAGCTGCTGGCCGGCTCCACCCGCGGGGTGGGCTACCTGCTCAAGGACCGGGTCGCCGACGTCCGCGAGTTCACCGAGGCGGTGGTGCGGGTCGCCGAGGGCGGCACCGCGCTGGACCCGGAGGTGGTGGCGCAGCTGCTCGGCCGCAGCCGCAGGCACGACGTGCTGGACGCGCTGACGCCCCGTGAGCGCGAGGTGCTGGGGCTGATGGCGGAGGGGCGGACCAACAGCGCCATCGCCAAGCAACTGGTGGTGTCCGACGGCGCGGTGGAGAAGCACGTCAGCAACATCTTCATGAAGCTGGGGCTGACCCAGAGCTCGGACGACCACCGCAGGGTGCTGGCGGTGCTCACGCACCTCAACTCCTGAACAACTCCTAAACCTCGGGAACCTGTCTCCTGCACCACATCTGATGGATAGTCAGATAAGCTGTCGGGCAAGGTCAGAGGGATGTCGCGGGCTTGCCGCACGGCGGTCGGCCACCGGCATAGGATGCCAGGCAGGGCACCGGTCAACACGGTGCCGGGGCGTCTAGGGAGGCCAGTCCGGTGACCAGTCAGGTCGAGGTTTCGGAGTCCACGGAAGACGAGCCACTGCCGGTAGCGCCGGTCGCGGGCATGCCCGCGCAGAACGGCGACGGCAAGCGGGTGACCAAGCTCGACCGGGTGGTGATCCGCTTCGCCGGGGACTCCGGCGACGGCATGCAGCTCACCGGCGACCGTTTCACCACGGAGACCGCCGGCTTCGGCAACGACCTCTCCACGCTGCCGAACTTCCCCGCCGAGATCCGGGCCCCCGCAGGGACCCTGCCCGGCGTCTCCAGCTTCCAGCTGCACTTCGCCGACCACGACATCCTGACCCCCGGCGACGCCCCGCACGTGCTGGTGGCGATGAACCCGGCGGCGCTCAAGGCCAACCTCGGCGACGTGCCGCGCGGTGCGGAGATCATCGTCAACACCGACGAGTTCACAAAGCGGGCGCTGGCCAAGGTCGGCTACGCGGCCGACCCGCTCGGCGACGGCGCGCTGGACGCCTACTCGGTGCACCCGGTCCCGTTGACCACGCTCACCGTCGAGGCGCTCAAGGACAGCGGCCTGGCCCGCAAGGACGCCGAGCGGGCCAAGAACATGTTCGCGCTGGGCCTGCTGAGCTGGATGTACCACCGGCCGACCGAGGGAACCGAGCGCTTCCTGCGGGTGAAGTTCGCCAACAAGCCCGACATCGCCGAGGCCAACGTCACGGCGTTCCGGGCCGGTTGGAACTACGGCGAGACCACCGAGGACTTCGCCGTCTCCTACGAGGTGGCCCCGGCCACCGCCGCCTTCCCGGCCGGCCGGTACCGCAACATCTCCGGCAACCTGGCCCTCGCCTACGGGCTGGTGGCCGCGTCCGAGCAGTCCGGGCTGCCGCTGTTCCTGGGCTCCTACCCGATCACCCCGGCCAGCGACATCCTGCACGAGCTCAGCAAGCACAAGAACTTCGGTGTGCGCACCTTCCAGGCCGAGGACGAGATCGCCGGCATCGGCGCCGCCCTGGGGGCGGCCTTCGGCGGCTCGCTGGGGGTGACCACCACCTCGGGCCCCGGCGTGGCGCTGAAGTCGGAGACCATCGGCCTGGCGGTGTCGCTGGAACTGCCGCTGCTGGTGATCGACATCCAGCGCGGCGGCCCGTCCACCGGCCTGCCGACCAAGACCGAGCAGGCCGACCTGCTGCAGGCCATGTACGGGCGCAACGGCGAGGCCCCGGTGCCGATCGTGGCCCCGGCCACCGCCGCCGACTGCTTCACCGCCGCGCTGGAGGCCGCGCGGATCGCGCTGACCTACCGCACCCCGGTGTTCCTGCTCTCCGACGGCTACCTGGCTAACGGCTCCGAGCCCTGGCGCATCCCCGAGCCCGACGAGCTCCCGGACCTGCGGGTCCCGTTCGCCACCGAGCCCAACCGCCCGGACGGCAGCTTCTGGCCCTACCTGCGCGACCCGGAGACGCTGGCCCGCCCCTGGGCCGTCCCCGGCACCCCCGGCCTGGAGCACCGGGTCGGCGGCATCGAGAAGCAGGACGGCACCGGGAACATCTCCTACGACCCGGCCAACCACGACCACATGGTCCGGATCCGGCAGGCCAAGATCGACGGGATCACCGTCCCGGACCTCGTCGTTGACGACCCTTCAGGCAAGGCCGGGCTGCTGGTGCTGGGCTGGGGCTCGACCTACGGCCCGATCGCCGCCGCGGTGCGCCGGGTCAGGGCGGCCGGCGGCGAGGTCGCCCAGGCGCACCTGCGCCACCTCAACCCCTTCCCGGCCAACCTCGGCGAGGTGCTGGCCGGCTACGACCGGGTCCTGGTCCCGGAGATGAACCTGGGGCAGCTCGCGCATCTGCTGCGCGCCAGGTACCTGGTCGACGCCCAGTCGTTCACCCAGGTCACCGGGCTGCCGTTCAAGGCCGAGCAGCTCGCCGACGCACTCACCGCCCAGCTGGAGGTCCAGTCGTGAGCACGGAAACGCACGCCTTCCCCTCGCTGGGCCTGGTCCCCAAGGCCGCCGCCCCGCAGAGCATGAAGGACTTCAAGTCCGACCAGGAGGTGCGCTGGTGCCCCGGCTGCGGGGACTACGCGATCCTGGCCGCGGTCCAGTCGTTCCTGCCGGAGCTCGGGCTGGCCCGGGAGAACATCGTCTTCGTCTCCGGCATCGGCTGCTCCTCGCGCTTCCCGTACTACCTCAACACCTACGGGATGCACTCCATCCACGGCCGCGCGCCGGCCATCGCCACCGGGCTGGCGGCCTCCCGTCCGGACCTGTCGGTCTGGGTGGTGACCGGCGACGGCGACGCGCTGTCGATCGGCGGCAACCACCTGATCCACGCCCTGCGCCGCAACGTCAACCTCAAGATCCTGCTGTTCAACAACCGGATCTACGGTCTGACCAAGGGGCAGTACAGCCCCACCAGCGAGGTCGGGAAGATCACCAAGTCAACCCCGATGGGCTCCCTGGACGCGCCGTTCAACCCGCTGTCGCTGGCCGTCGGCGCCGAGGCGAGCTTCGTCGCCCGGACCATCGACTCGGACCGCAAGCACCTGCAGTCGGTGCTGCGCGCCGCCGCCGAGCACCAGGGCACCGCCCTGGTGGAGATCTACCAGAACTGCAACATCTTCAACGACGGCGCCTTCGACGCCCTCAAGGAGCCGGCCACCCGGGACCAGGCGCTGATCCGGCTGGAGCACGGGCAGCCGATCCGCTTCGGCTCCGACAACGGCATGGGCGTCTTCCGGGACCCGGCCACCGGTGACCTCACCACCGCCGCCGTCACCGCGGACAACGCCGACCGGGTGCTGGTCCACGACGCCCACGCGGACAGCCCCACCACCGCCTTCGCGCTCACCCGGCTGGCCGCCCAGGACACCCTGCACAACACCCCGATCGGGGTGCTGCGCAGCGTCCAGCGCCCGGTCTACGACACCCAGATGCTGACCCAGCTGGACCAGGCGGTGGCCCAGCGCGGCCGCGGCGACCTCGGCGCCCTGCTGACCGGATCCGACACCTGGACGGTCGACTGAGGTCCCGAAGAGCAGCGCCACCGTGATCCCCCCGAGCCTCTCGGGGGGATCACGCGTTAGAGAGTCGCTAAGATCCGCAACGAATCCTTAACGGTGGGTATTTATGTCCTGTTTGTCCGTTTGCCTAGGGGTATGCATGGCAGCGGACAACAGCAGCACTCTCCGATCGGAACCCCGCCATGGACAGCCGCACCAGTGTGAGCAGCCCCGCACCCGCTCCCGCGGACGGGCCGCCGTCGCCGCCGCCGTCCGTGGCCCCGCCGGCGGCACCGTCGGCGCTCCCGGTGCTGCCGGAGAGCCTGGGCTACCGGGTGAAGAAAGGTTTGCTCGGCAAGCCCCTGGTCACCGAGCAGCTCTCCCACGAGAAGCTGTCCAACCCGGTCGCCCTCGGCGTCCTGGCCTCGGACTGCATATCGTCCTCGGCGTACGGCTCCGAGGCGATGCTCACCATCCTGATCCCGGTGATCGGCGTCGCCGCCTTCACCCTGCTGCTGCCGGTGACCCTGGCGATCCTCTGCGTGCTGACCCTGCTCACGCTCTCCTACCGGGACGTGGTCATGGCCTACACCCGGGCCGGCGGCTCCTACGTGGTGGCCCGGGAGAACTTCGGCCCCAACGTCGCCCAGGTCGCCGCGGTGGCGCTGCTGATCGACTACATCGTCACGGTCGCGGTGCAGACCGCGGCCGGCACCACCGCGCTGCTGTCGCTGGTGCACCTGCTCGGCGGTGACGCCTACAACTGGGTCGACAACTACCAGTTGCTGATCTCGGTCTGCATCGTGCTGCTGCTCTGCTGGGGCAATCTGCGCGGCATCCGCGAGGCGGGCAAGGCCTTCGCGCTGCCGGCCTACCTGTTCATGGCCGGGATGGGGCTGCTGTTCGTGGTGGCCGGCATCCGGCTGCTCTCCGGCGACCTGCCCAAGGCCGACGTGCACGCCCACGGCGCGCTGGGGCTGGGCCTGGACGGCAACCACAGCAGCCTGCTGATGGGCGCCTCGGTCTTCCTGGTGCTCAAGGCCTTCGCCAACGGAGGCACCTCGCTGACCGGTCTGGAGGCCATCTCCAACGGCGTCAGCGCGTTCCGCAACCCGCAGGGCCCCAACGCCCGGAAGACCCTGGTGGCGATGTCGCTCACGCTGGGGATCCTGGTCCTCGGGGTCTCCGGGCTGGCCTACCTGACCCACTCCATCCCGTTCAGCAGCGGCAACCCCAGCGTGCTGTCCCAGGAGGCCGACCTGGTCTTCGGCAGCACCTGGATCGGCCAGGCCGCACTGGTCTTCCTGCAGCTGGCGACCGCGCTGATCCTCTACACCGGCGCCAACACCTCCTTCAACGGCTTCCCCTTCCTGGCCAGCTTCGTCGCCGAGGACTCCTTCCTGCCGCGCCAGCTCACCCGTCGCGGCCACCGGCTGGCGTTCTCCTCCGGCATCCTCACCCTCACCGGCGTCTCGCTGGCGCTGCTGATCGGCACCGACGCCAAGCTGGACAAGCTGCTCGGCCTCTATGCGATCGGCGTCTTCACCGGCTTCTTCATGGCCGGCACCGGCCTGGTGAAGCACCACTGGACCCGCCGCGAGCGCGGCCGCACCGCCAAGCTGATCATCAACGCGCTGGCCGCGGCGGCCTCCATCACCATCGTCGCGATCTTCGCGATCACCAAGTTCACCGAGGGCGCCTGGATGGTGGTCGTGCTCTTCCCGATCGGCGTGTTCTCGCTGATCCGGGTGAACCGCCGCTACCGCGAGGAGGCCGAGGCGCTGGCCGCCGCGCCGGCCGACACCACCGCCCCGCGCCACCGCCGGCAGCTGATGTACATCCTGGTGGACCGGGTCGACCTGGCCGCGCTCAAGGCCATCGCCTACGCCCGCTCGCTGCGGCCGCAGGAGATCAGGGCCATCCACTTCATGATCGACAGCCGGGAGGCGGAGAAGCTGGCGGCGCAGTGGGCCGAGGCCGAGGTCGGCGACCTGCCGCTGGAGATCGTCCAGTGCCCGGACCGCCGGATCACCCGGGCGCTGCTGGAGCTGATCACCCGCAACACCGCGGACCGGAAGAGCCAGATCACCCTGCTGATCCCGGAGCGCAACTACTCGCCGGTCCTCGGCCGGCTGCTGCACCGCCGCACCGCCGACCACATCGCCCGCGCGGTCGGCAAGCTGCCCAACGTGGTGGCCACGATCGTCCCGTTCGACGTCATCCTGCCGGACCACCCGAGCCGCGCCGAGGCCGAGGCTGACAGCACCGTCACCGTTTAACGGACATGACATCCCACCCCTCCGCCCTCTACCTTCCTCAGAAGGGACGAGCGGTCGGAAGGGGCGGGCGGCATGGGCGAGCAGCGGCGCGGATTCTGGTTCGGGGTGGTGGCCTACGGGCTCTGGGGGCTGTTCCCGCTGTACTGGCCGCTGTTGAAGCCCAGCGGGGCACTGGAGATCCTGGCCAACCGGATGGTGTGGTCACTGGTGGCGGTGGCGGGGATCCTGCTGTTCCAGCGGCACTGGAGCTGGATCGGACCGCTGCTGCGGCAGCCGCGGCGGCTGCTGATGATCGGCTCGGCGGCGGCGCTGGTGTCGGTGAACTGGGGCGTCTACATCTGGGCGGTCAACAGCGACCACGTCGTCGAGACCTCGCTCGGCTACTTCATCAACCCGCTGGTCACCATCGCCTTCGGGGTGCTGCTGCTGAAGGAGCGGCTGCGCCGGGCGCAGTGGGTGGCGGTCGGCACCGGCGCACTGGCGGTGCTGGTGCTGACGGTCGGTTACGGACGGCTGCCCTGGATCGCGCTGGTGCTGGCCTTCAGCTTCGGCGGCTACGGCCTGATCAAGAAGAAGGTCGGGCTGAGCGGCCTGGAGAGCCTGGCCGGTGAGACCGCGTTCCAGTTCTTCCCCGCGTTCGGCTTCCTGGTCTACCTCGCGGTCAGCGGCAGCGGCACCCTGGGCCGGACCGCGCCCGGCTCCTACGGCTGGGGCCACAGCGTGCTGCTGGTCCTCTGCGGACTGGTCACCGCGCTGCCGCTGCTGGCGTTCGGCGCGGCGGCGGTACGGGTCCCGCTGACCACGCTGGGGCTGCTGCAGTACCTGGCCCCGGTGTTCCAGTTCGGGCTGGGCATCACCGTCTTCCACGAGCAGATGCCGCCGGCCCGCTGGGCCGGCTTCGCCCTGGTCTGGGTCGCCCTGGCACTGCTCACCGCGGACGCGCTGCGCGACCGCAGGGGCGCCGGCGGCAGGGGTGCCGACAGCACGCCGGTCGACGGCGTACCGGCCGTCGAGGCGGCCGCTGCCGACGGGCGCTCCTCCGCCGCTCGCTGAGGCGGGGGAGCGCCCTTGGCCCCCGGACCGGGAGGACCGTGGGGTCCGGTTCAGACCTGGTACTTGGCCGCCGCCGCGACCAGCGCGTTCTGCAGCGTCTGGATGCTGTTGTCCTTGAGGTACCCGATCACGGCCTGGTCGATCGCGGTGTTCCAGGCCCCGGAGGCGACCACGCCGTGGGTGAGCGAGCCCGCGATGATGTCGCTGTGCCACTGGTCCAGCGACCACTGCAGGTAGGGGTCGAACAGGTCGCGCTCATCTGCGCTGATGTTCGACCGCGGCGGGATCGCGCCCTTGACGGAGGTGAAGTCGTCCTGCCCGGTCTGGCTGCCGCAGGTGGTCAGCCAGGCGACGGAGGCCTCCCGGTCCTTGGCGCCCACCGGCAGGGTGAAGCAGTCCGCGGCGAAGAGGAAGGTCCCCTGGGTGCCGGGGACCGGGGCCCAGGTGTAGTCGATGTTGCCGGTGAGCTTGAGCGTCACCGCGAAGTTAGCCTCGGTCCAGTCGCCCATGATCTGGTAGGCGGCCGCGCCGTTGCCGACCAGCGAGCTGACCTGGTCCCAACTGGTGTACTGGGCGCCGGTGCCGGGGGCGTAGCCCATGATCTCGTGGAAGGTGCTGAGCGCGGTGCTGACCTTGGCCGAGTTCCAGTTGCCGCCCTTCTTCCACAGGGCCGCCCAGTCGTCCGCCTTGAGGGTGCTGACCAGCACCGTCTCCATGATGTGCTTGACCTGCCAGTCCTGGGCGGGGTCACGGGAGACGGCCAGTGGGATCTTGCCGGCGGCCTTGACCTTCTTCAGGTTGCCGATGAACTCGGTCATGGTCTTGGGGGCGGTGCTGATGCCGAGGCTCCTGCACAGCGCGATGTTGGACCAGAGCACGTTGATGTGGTGGATGTCCACCGGCACCGAGTAGTACTTGCCGTCGCGCTGGATCAGCTTCAGCACCTGCGGGTTGAACTGCTTGTCCCAACCCTGCTGCTGGTAGAGGAAGGTGAGGTCCTCCACCTGCCCGGCGGTGATGTAGTCGCCGACCATCGCGCCGGCCTGGGCCTGGAAGGTGTCCGGGGGGTTCTTGGCGGCCAGCCGCTTGGCCAGCAACGCCTGGGCGTTGGCGCCGGCGCCGCCGGTGACCGCCCGGTTGATGAACTCGACGTGCGGATTGCTCTGGGAGAACACCGCGACCAGGGCATTGAGCGCATCCTTCTCACCGCCGGCGGTCCACCACGAGAACACTTCGAGCTCAGTGGGTGCGCCGTTGGCGCCCGCGGTGGTCTTGGTGCCCGAACTGCATGCGGAGAGCAGCCCGGTGCCTGCGGCCGCTCCTGCGACTCCGGAAGCGGCAAGGAAGGTTCGGCGGCTCATGGCCATGTGTGGATGACTCCTGTCGTGCCAGTGATCGTGCGGTGCCGCCGTCGCACACGGGCGCCACAGGTTGCCTGTGCCGCCGCTCGGTCAGGAACTGAGGGAGGGGGATCCACACGACCCGGCACAGATTACCTTCACACGTTCAGATGAATAGGCATCATCTGACAGTCCGGCAAGCCTGTGCGTCAAGTCAGGAATCGCTCACTGAGACGGATTCCGGGCACATTTCGGATACATTCGACCGCGAAAATGACACCACTGCGGGTGGTGCGAATGTGCAGCGAGGGGCGCCCGACTTCGGACGCCCCTCCTGATTCCCCTGCGTAGCAGGGGTGTTCCGCTGAGCTACGGAACTGCTGCTACTTCGCAGCCTGCTCCAGCAGTGCGGGGGTGACCGCACCGGCGTAGACCGTGCCCTTGGGTGTGACCAGGACATTGACCAGCTTGGTGGAGATCAGCGTGCCGCCCGGCACCTGCTTGCCGAAGGACTTGATCGCGCCCAGCTCGTCGGCCGCACCGGACTTGCCGCCCGAACCGCTGCCGGCCGCCGTCGCGTCGAACCGGTAGATCGTGCTCCAACCGGTGCCGATCGTATTGACGTTGTGATCGTCCGCGCTGCCGTTCCCCGGGATGACCTTCGAACCCTTGGCTCCGGCCGCGCCCTTTTCGGTCAGGGCGCCGTGCCCGGCGGCGGTACCACCGCTGCTCGACTGCTGGACCACCTTGGTCCCGCTGGGCGGGGTGAAGTCGAAGGTGGAGGCCGCCGGGGCGGTGAAGGAGACGGTGCTGAACCCGATGTTGAGGATCGAGTCGCTGCCGTCGGACGGATTCACCCGCACCTGGAGCGGCAGCCCGTTGTCGGCGTCCACCGCGATCCGGACCTCGCTGATGGTCGAGCCCGAGCCCTTGGGCTTCACGCTGAGCTCGTAGACCGAGTGGCCCGCGACCTTGGAGGTGCCGGCCACCGACACCGTGGTGGAGGAGCCGAGCGCGGCCAGCGCCTGGGTGGCGGCCTGCTGCGGGTCGGTCAGGCCCTTGTCCTGGCCGGTGGCGGTGCCCGACCGCAGTCCGGTGACGTGCGTCGCGGTCTTCCCCTGCGCGTCGTAGGCCCAGGCCGAGCTGCCGTTGTGGACCAGCGTGAAGGCCGAGCCGGAGTCGGTGGAGGAGACCCGCTGCCGGTCCTGGCCGTCCGCGGCCACCTGGAAGGTGTGCGTTCCGCCCGAGGCCAGCGCCACCAGCTGCTGCTCCGCCAGCTGGGCCTGCGAGGCCTGGGCCGAGCTGCCGCCGGCGCCGGACACCGCGGACGGGATCGCCGCGGCGATCTCCGAGGGGATGCCCAGGTCGACCTTGGCCTGCACGGTGCCGGAGAAGGTCTGCGCCTTGCTCGCCAGCACCTTGGCCAGCAGCTGCTGCGCGGTGACCGACGGCAGGTCCGAGGAGCTCGCCGCCAGCGCCGGTACCGCGGCCACCCCCGCCACCGCGACCACCGCGATCGCGGCCGGGAGCAGCACCCGGCGCCGGCCCCTGCCGCGCGGAGCCGAACCGGCGGCCGTCGCCGCGCCCGGCAGGTCCTGTCCCGCTCCGGGCGCCGGGATGCGCACGGGGCCGATCCCGTTCTCGTTCTCGTCGTTCGCCATGGTGCCGTTTCCCTCCGTCTGCGCGGCCGGCCGCACCGCTCCCCTCGACGGCCCGTGCCCTTACCCTCCATTAGACGCCTACCCGGTTCCCGGCGGATCGCTCCAGCGGGGGAAGTCGGGTCAGCCTGGCGAACCAGCCGACCCTGAGACGGTCTCAGGGTTCGCCGACGGCTTTCCCCGTTAAGGTTCAGGGCATGAAGGATCAGGGAGCCCTGCCGGGAACGCCGACCGCCAACGCCATGCGCCGCGCGCTGCACCGCGCCCGCGAGGGCGTGGCGCTGGACCCGGGGGAGGCCGCGGTGCTGCTCCAGGCGCGCGGCGACGACCTGCGCGACCTGTGCGGCACGGCTGCCCGGATCCGCGACGCGGGCCTGGCGGCGGCGGGGCGGCCCGGAGTGGTCACCTACTCCAAGAAGGTGTTCGTCCCGCTCACCCGGCTCTGCCGGGACCGCTGCCACTACTGCACCTTCGTCACCGTCCCCGGCAAGCTCCGCGCCGAGGGCCACGGCCCCTACCTCTCGCCGGACGAGGTCCTCGACATCGCCCGCAAGGGCGCCGCGCTGGGCTGCAAGGAGGCGCTGTTCACCCTCGGCGACCGCCCCGAGGACCGCTGGCCCGAGGCCCGCGAATGGCTCGACGCGCACGGCTACGACGACACCCTGGCCTACGTCCGGGCCATGTCGATCCGGGTGCTGGAGGAGACCGGACTGCTGCCGCACCTCAACCCGGGGGTGCTGAGCTGGACCGACTTCCAGCGGCTGAAGCCGGTGGCGCCGTCCATGGGGATGATGCTGGAGACCACCGCCACCCGGCTCTGGTCCGAGCCCGGCGGCCCGCACTTCGGCTCGCCCGACAAGGAGCCCGCGGTGCGGCTGCGGGTCCTGGAGGACGCCGGCCGCTCCAACGTCCCCTTCACCAGCGGTGTGCTGATCGGCATCGGCGAGACCCACGAGGAGCGGGCCGACGCGCTGTTCGCGCTGCGGCGGATCTCCCGGCAGTACCACGGGCTGCAGGAGGTGATCGTGCAGAACTTCCGGGCCAAGCCCGACACCGCGATGCGGGCCATGCCCGACGCCGAGCTGGAGGAGCTGGCCGCGACCATCGCCGTGGCCCGGGTCATCCTCGGCCCCTCCGCCCGGATCCAGGCCCCGCCCAACCTGGTGGACGCAGAGTACGCGCTGATCATCGGCGCCGGCATCGACGACTGGGGCGGCGTCTCGCCGCTGACGCCGGATCACGTCAACCCGGAGCGCCCCTGGCCGCACATCGAGGACCTGGCGGCCCGCACCGCCGAGTCCGGCTTCCAGCTGCGCGAGCGGCTCACCGTCTACCCGGAGTACGTGAAGCACGGCGAGCCCTGGCTGGATCCACGCGTACTGCCCCATGTACGGGCCCTGGCGGACCCGGAGACGGGCCTGGCGCGCCCGGAGGCACTTCCGGTCGGCCTGCCCTGGCAGGAGCCGGACGAGGCCTTCACGCCCTCCGGCCGGACCGACCTCCACGCGAGCATCGACACCGAGGGCCGCAGCGGCGACCGCCGCGCGGACTTCGACGAGGTCTACGGCGACTGGGAGGCCCTGCGCGAGCAGGCCGCCGAGCACTCGGTGCCGTCCCGGATCGACGGGGACGTGCGCGAGGCGCTGCGGACCGCGGCGGACGACCCGACCCGGCTGACGGACGATCAGGCGCTGGCGCTGTTCCACGCCGACGGTCCGGCCCTGGACGCGCTCTGCGGCATCGCCGACGACGTCCGGCGCGCGGCCGTCGGCGACACCGTGACCTACTGCGTCACCAGGAACATCAACTTCACCAATGTCTGCTACACCGGCTGCCGCTTCTGCGCCTTCGCGCAGCGCCGCACCGACGCCGACGCCTACACCCTCTCGCTGGAGCAGGTCGCCGACCGGGCGGCGCAGGCCTGGGAGGTCGGCGCCACCGAGGTCTGCATGCAGGGCGGCATCCACCCGGACCTGCCCGGCACCGCCTACTTCGACATCGCGCGGGCGGTGAAGGAGCGGGTCCCCGGCATCCATGTGCACGCCTTCTCGCCGATGGAGGTGGTCAACGGCGCGACCCGGACCGGTCTGTCCGTCAGGGAGTGGCTGCAGCAGGCCAAGGAGGCCGGCCTGGACTCCATCCCGGGGACGGCGGCGGAGATCCTGGACGACGAGGTCCGCTGGATCCTCACCAAGGGGAAGCTGCCGGCGGCGACCTGGGTGGAGGTCGTCTCCACCGCCCACGAGCTGGGGCTGCGCAGCTCGTCCACGATGATGTACGGGCATGTGGACCAGCCCCGGCACTGGCTCGGCCACCTGCGGCTGCTGGCGCAGATCCAGGAGAGGACAGGCGGCTTCACCGAGTTCGTGACGCTGCCGTTCATCCACACCAACGCACCGGTCTACCTGGCCGGGATCGCCCGCCCCGGACCCACCCTGCGGGACAACCGCGCGGTCACGGCGATGGCGCGGCTGCTGCTGCACGAGCGGATCCCCAACATCCAGACCAGCTGGGTGAAGCTGGGGGCGGAGGGAGCGGCGGAGATGCTGCGCTCCGGCGCGAACGACCTCGGCGGGACGCTGATGGAGGAGACCATCTCCCGGATGGCCGGATCCGCCTACGGCAGCTACGAGTCCATCCGCGGGCTGGAGGCCATCGCCGCCGCAGCGGGACGGCCTGCGGCCCAGCGCACCACCACCTACGGCGAGGTCCCCGCGGAGCGGAGGGCCGCCGCCCTGGCCTCCGACGGGCACCTTCCACAGCTGCTCCCACTAGCGGATTAACAACAGGGGCGCGGGGCTCTGCTTGATCAACTGCACGCGCGACCAGCCCTCTACGGAGGTGCATGGTTGGCAGCGCAGTTCCCCGCGCCCCTAAAAGACAGAAGCGAGATCAGGCGGCGTCGCGGAGGCTCATTTCTATCTGTTCCAGGCTCTGCTGCTTGGTCTCCTTGACCAGGAGCCAGGTCAGCACGAAGAGCAGTGCGTTGATCCCGGCGAAGACGTACATCGACTTGCCCAGCCCCAGATGGTTGTGGTCGGACATGATCGGGAAGACCGCTGTGATGATCCCGGTCGCCGCCCACAGCACCACCGCGCCGACGCCCATGCCGATGCTCCGCACCTTGAGCGGGAACACCTCGGCCATCATCACCCAGACCACCGCGCCCCAGCCCAGTTCGTACCCGGCCAGGTACAGCACCAGCAGGATCACCGCCAGCGTGCCCAGGGTGTTCTTGTCGTGGACGTTGAGGATGACCCAGCCGGTCAGCCCCAGCGTGACCACCATCACCACGTTGCCGATGAGCAGCAGCGGCTTCCGCCCCCAGCGGTCCACCACGAACACCACCCACGCGGTGAACGCCAGCTTGGTGATCCCCAGGATGATCGCCGACAGCAGCGCGGTGTTGGCGGTGAAGCCCAGCGAGATCAGCATGGTCGGGAAGTAGGCGTTGATCGCGTTCACCCCGCTGAACTGCTGGCCCACGGCCAGCAGCAGCGCGACGAAGAGCATCGGCCGGACCCAGGCGGCGCCCAGGTCGCGGATCCGTCCGCTCTGCTGGCTGTCGAGCGCGATGACCTCGCGGATCGACGCGACCTCAGCGTCGATGTCGTCGCCCTCGCGGCCGTGGGTGCTGGCCAGCACCGCGCGGGCCTCGTCCTCCTTGCCGGTGTTGAGCAGCCAGCGCGGGGTCTCCGGCAGCAGGGTGAGGCCGATGATCAGGATCGCCGCGGGGACGATCGCCCCGGCGAACATCCAGCGCCACAGGTGGTGCGGCTGCAGCCAGTAGCTGACCAGGAAGGCGATCAGGATCCCGCTGACGATGAAGATCTGGTTGAGCGCGCCCATGGCCCCGCGGATCCGGGCCGGGGCCAGCTCGGAGATGTAGGTCGGCACGGTCGCCGAGGAGAGGCCGATGCCGACGCCGAGCACGGTGCGGAAGCCGACCAGGGAGTCGAAGTTGGGCGCCAGCGAGCAGGCGACGGTCCCGAGGATGACGACCCCTCCGGCGGCCATGATGGTCCGGCGGCGGCCGACCCGGTTGCACAGCCGGCCGGCCAGCCCGGCGCCGATCATGGCACCGACCGAGAGGCTGGCGGTGACCACGCCCTTCTCGAAGCCGGTCAGGCTCCACACCTTGTTGATCACGACCAGGATGCCGGAGATGATCCCGAGGTCGTAGCCGAAGAGGATGCCGCCGAGGGCACCGAAGAAGTAGAGCGTCGCCGGATTGATCCTGCGCAGCGCGGACGGCGGTGCTGTTGCGGTCTGGGTCATGGCAGGTCGCCTTGTCTCGTTTACTCACCTGGATGGTCGTCAGCGCGCTTCGCAGGACCGACCGGGTGGTAAAGGAGCTTGCCTTGCTTGGTTCCGCCTTCGGATTGAAGCGCGCTCCTGACAAGTGGTCAAGAGTCTGCGTTCACATCCGAGATCGTTGATCCCGACAGGATGTCAGGCTTGGGCGACCTTGCCCCGATTAACGAGTTCATATTCCTGAACTTCGATCTGCGGGTGGAACGATTTTACCTCCCCTTGACTGTCATGGTGATTGCTTGAAACGCCGGCCGCTCCTCACGATGAACCCACGCTTCGTCAGGACCGGCCGGATCGTCACCAGAGGAGGAGTCACTCGTAGCGGTACTTCAGGGAATCGGCCTCGGTCTGCTCGATGTCCGCGATCGTCAGCCCGGGCAGCCGGAGTTGGGCCAGGGTCACCTCCGCGGAGGAGGGCTGGGCGTCCTTGGGCAGCCACTGCTCCGGCCGCCAGGCCGAGGACCGCATCAACGACTTGGGGCAGTGCGGGTAGACCTCCTCGATCCCCACCACCAGCGCGCTCACCGGCGGCTTCCCCACCGCGGTCAGCTGCGACAGCAGCTCCGGACGGGCCGAGACGCAGGCCCGGCCGTTGACCCGCAGCGTGGTGGGGCGGCCCGGGATCAGGAACAGCAGTCCGATGCGGCCGGTGGTGACCACGTTGTGCAGGGTGTCCAGGCGCTTGTTGCCGGTCGCGTCCGGGATCGCCAGCGTCCGGTGGTCCAGCACCGAGACGAATCCGGCCGGACCGCCGCGCGGGGAGACGTCGCAGTGGCCCTCCGGGTCCGCGCTGGCGACCAGGACCAGCGAGGAGCACCCGATCAGTGCCGCCGTCTGCGGGGTCAGCACGTCCATCTGCTTGCGCACGGCCGAATCGTTGGGCTGGGCGTAGAGCTCGCGCAGCGCGTCCGGGTCGGTGATGGCGTCGGCCACCAGGGCCTCGAAGGTGTGGGTACCGGCAGTAGTCGTCATGGCACCGACCCTACGGTCAGCCGACTCCGCCCTGCCGGGAATTCCACGGCGGGTGCTCAGCGCATGATCTCCCCGGCGTTGACCAGCAGCGACTGCCCGGTGATCGACCTGGCCCGGTCGGAGGCGAAGAACAGCGCCGCCTCGGCGACGTCGCCGTCGGTGGCCAGCTCCGGCAGCGCCATCCGCTCCGCCAGCCGACCCCTGACCTGCTCCTCCGGGATCTGCTCGGTGCCCGCCGTCCACTGCACGTACATCTCCACCGCCGGGCCCCACATCCAGCCGGGCAGCACCGTGTTGACCCTGATCCGGTCCGGGCCCAGCTCCCGCGCCATCGAGTACATCGCCGAGGTGAGCGCGCCCTTGGAGGCGGCGTAGGCGGCCTGGCGGACCTGGCTGGGGGCGGCGACCGCGGACTGCGTCCCGATGATCACGACCGAGCCGCCGCGCTCCTTCAGTGCGGGCAGGCAGGCCCGGGTGAGCTGGAGCGTGCCGATCAGGTTGACGTCCAGCACCCGCCGCCAGGAGGCGAAGTCGGCGTCGGCGAGGCCGCCGAAGTAGCTGTCCAGGGCGGCGACGTGGACCACCGCGTCGATCCGGCCGTAGCGCTCGACGGCGAGGGCGGCCAGTGCGGTGCAGGCGTCGTCCTCGGCGATGTCGGTGGAGCGCCAGGCGACCCGGCCCGCGCCCGGGTGCGCGGCCTCGACCTCGGCCGCGACCTTGGCGAGGTTCTCCTCGGTCCGGGCCCCGAGCACCACGTTGGCGCCCTCCCGCGCGGCGCGGACGGCCACCTGCTGGCCCAGGCCGGGGCCGACCCCGGAGACGACGACGGTACGACCTTCGAGCAGCGACATGGTCCGGCCCTCCAAGAGAAACTGACGGTGCGTCAGCTTAGGGCGGACGCCCGGCGAAGGCCAGAGCGGCAGCAGCGGCGGGTCCGACTTCGCGCACGGATCTGGGAAGTCCACGGTAACTGACGTACCGTCAGGCGCTATGACTGACGACCTTTCGCAGTACGCCGAGCTGGCCTCGCGCGGTCCGTACGGGGTGGCGATCGGCTCCGCGCTGATCACCATGGTGGAGCCGCATCCGGGGCACGAGTACGGCTACAACCGCTGGTACGAGGACGACCACTTCTACGCCGGCGCGATGGCCATGCCGTGGATGTTCGCCGGACGGCGCTGGGTGGCCACCCGGGACCTGCAACTGCTGCGCTACCCCGAGAAGTCCGCCGTGGCCGAGCCGGTGACCGCGGGGTGCTACCTCTCGGTGTACTGGATCACCGAGGGCCGGCACGACGCGCACATGCGCTGGACCATCGGCATCAACAAGCGGCTCAACCGGGACGGCCGGGTCTACCGGGACCGCACCCATGTCTTCACCTCGTTCCAGCAGCACGCCGGCGTCGCCTACCGGGACGGCGCGGCCGGCCCGCGCGACGTCCACGCGCTGGACCAGCCGTACCAGGGGCTGGTGCTGGAGGTCGTCGACTGCGAGAGCGGCGAGCAGCGGGACCAGCTGCTGGACTGGCTGCTGGAGCGCGGCCTGCCCGGCCGGCTGCGGGCCGGCGGCCCGGCGGCGATGTGCGTGGTCTTCCGCCCGCTGCCGCTGCCGGTCGACAAGATGTCCTACGTCAAGCCGGTGGACGGCACCGACACCCGGCTCACCCTGCTCTGGTTCCTGCAGGAGGACCCGCGCAGCTGCTGGTCCGCCTTCACCGGCCTGGACGCGGACGTGGCCGCAGCGGTACCGGGGGCGCGGGTGGAGCTGGTGGCCCCGTTCGTGCCGACCCTGCCGGGCACCGACCTCTACGTGGACCAGTTGCGCTGACGGTGCACAGCGAGGAAGCGGGACCACGCAGTCGCTGCTGCGAGGTCCCGCCGATGTGATCTGCCCTGATCCCCTGGGCTCCCGTGGGTCCGGGAGCAGGGCCTTACCGGTGCTGCTCGAACGCGCCGTCGTTGACGCCGGCGATGAAGGCGGTCCAGGCGTCCGGCGTGAAGCTGAGCGCCGGGCCGCCCGGGTCCTTCGAGTCGCGGACCGCGACCGCGGCGGGCGGCTTGGCCACCTCGACGCAGTTGCCGTTGCCCGAGTAGCTCGACTTCTTCCAGTTGAGGCCGTTGTCGTTGTCGCTGAGGTTGTTCTGGGTCATGGCTTTCCTGCTCCAGACTCCGCACTCGATCCGGTCCATCAGTAATCGGTACTGGATGGGTGCTCTGATGCTGTGTGGGTTCCTGTTGCGGTGGTGCTGAGGCTCACTCTGCTCCTCCGGCCCTCCGGGGAGCAAAGGCGGCCCCCGATGTTCGCCTACCTGGATGTAATTGCCCAGGAGGCAAGGATCAGGTAAGTCCTCGTGCTGTAGCATGCCCGACCTGGCCCGGCCCGAAGCCGGAACGCGGCGGTCAGCGCTCGAAGCCCCGGGCCACCTGCTCGACCAGTTCCCGGGTCTGGTCCGGGTTCAGCGCCTGGGCGCGCAGGTGTTCGTACATCATCGAGTAGAGGCGTACGTCCGTCGGCTTCTCCAGGTACAGGTCGCTGGTGACGCCCTCCAGGTAGACCACGCTGGCGTCGAGGGCGTCCTGGAAGTCCAGGATGGAGAAGGTGCCGCTCATCCCGGGGTGGGCGCCGACGCTGTAGGGGAGCACCTGCACGTTGATGTGCGGCTGCTGGCTGATCTCGATCAGGTGCGCGAGCTGACGCCGCATCACCTCGGGGCTGCCCACCTCGCGGTGCAGCGCCGCCTCGTCGACGACGGCCCACAGCCGCATCGGATCCTCCCGGTCCTTGATCAGGTCCTGGCGCAGCATCCTGATGTCGGTGCGCTTGTCGTTCTGCTCCGGGGTCGCCTCCGGCTGGATCCCGGTCACCACGGCGTGCGCGTACTCCCGGGTCTGCAGCAGGCCGGGCACGAAGAGCGACTCGTAGTTGCGCACCGAGATCGCCTCGGCCTCCAGACCGATGTAGACGCTGTAGGGGACGTCGCCGAAGGCGTGCCACCAGCCGCGCTGCCGCGACTCCCGGGCCATCGTCATCAGGCCGTCTATCAACGACTCGTCACCGACCCCGTACACCTCGCAGAGGTCGCGCACATCGCGCTGGCTGATGCTCCGTCGGCCGTTCTCCAGCCGGCTGATCTTCGACTGGGAGACCAGCAGCTGCTGGGCCACCTCCTCGGCGGTCAGGCCCTTCTGCTCACGGAGCCTGCGCAGTTCGGCGCCTAGACGACGGCGGCGGACGGTGGGGTTGATGCTGGCGGACGACACGGGTCCTCCGGCTTTCGCTCGGGATTCGTTGGAATGCATTCCGTTCCAGCAGCATGCCACCGCAAGGGGTTGCCGCGTGGGGCAATCGGCGCGGATCAGGGGCGCGCGAGTACACTCGTACGCCGCCTCGTGCTGCCGTGCGCACGCTCGCGCAAACGCCGACCGCCGCTGCCGGCCGCGAGGGTGGTCGCGGTCGGCAGCGGCGGTCGGCGTCACTGCACGGGTACTGCACGGGTCCTGCACAGGCATCGCACGGCTACTGCCTGGTTACTGCGCGAGTGCTGCCAAGGCCGGCGTCAGCGTACGGCTGCGCGCGCCATTCCCGGCAGTACGGACGGTCGGGCTGCCGTACGGCCGGGGGCGGCAGCGGTCTGCGCTGCACCCCTGCCCTGTGCGGCCGGAAGGCCGTTCTGCACGTCCATCACGGCGTGCGCGACCATCCCGCCCAGCGGGTCGTACCGGATCAGGTCACGCAGGCGTGACCTCGAGGAGCGGCCCTCGTTACCCGGGTAGAGATGCTTCCCCAGACCCACGGCGTGGGCCAGGGCTGCCAGGGCGGCTGTCCGGGGGTCCGGGGGTACCCCGGTCCGGATGGCCGTGTCCAGGCGTTCCTTGATCGCGCTGTTCGTGCAGTCGTCGGACGCCTGATAGCGCGTCGTCGGCAGCACCCCGCACACCTGGCCCGGCACTGCCCGCACCATGTCGCACCGCTCCAGGTGTGCCAGGTACGTCTGGCGCAGCCCCAGCCGGGGCCCGCCGATCCAGTGCACGGCACGCACCGCACTGCCGCGACGGCGCAGCAGTTCGAGCGCGTGGTCCAGGGTCGGGTCACCGGTCGGCCGTGGGTTCACCACGGCGATCCGGTCCCCGTCCGGGACTATTCTTCCGGCCATCGCCAGCTCGACGAGCTGTGCTCCGGCCAGACCGAGGTCAAGGGTCTGCGGTTGCGCGGTGGTCCCGGTCGTCGGGTCCAGTGCGAGCAACAACAGTTCCTCGGGAATTGTTCTGCGGCTCTTGCCCATCCAAGCCTCCCCGCGTGGATGAAGACAGAGTGACGCCTCTCACACCCTGCTGTCGAGAGTGCCTCGAGAGTGACACGACACCGTGATCTCGGGAACCGCTTGGATATGCCCCACGTCTGCCACAGGAGCGGCTGGTATCACAAAGGAATCGCCGGTCGAAGGTGCGGCGGACCAGCGATGTCGTGGTTGTGAAAGAAACTTGGGGAGAGACGTCCGGGTATGGGCGTCTGTCCGGGCGTGCGAGGAGGTTGGGTTACGTGGGCGAGTCCCCCGACAGGGTGGAGCGGAACGGCGGGGCGGGCGAGGACCGGGCGGCGAAGCCCGAGTCATGGTTCAGCCGCACCGGTACGGCCGAGCCGTCCCAGCCCACCGCGGGCCCGGCGCCGACGGAACCGGAACCGGACCAGGACCGCCCTGCGGAACGTCCTGCGGACCGCCCGGCTGATCCGCGGGCGGAGACCCCCGCGAGCGCGGCCGCGGACGCGGCAGCCCCCGCGAGCGAGGCCGGGACCGAGGCGCGGACCGATGCCGGGTCCGGGGCTGACGCGACCGATGCCGACACCGCCGACCGGGACGCCGACGGGACCGCCGCCGAGGAAGGCACCGCCGCAGCGGGCACCGCCGCAGGTGCTGAGGCCGACGCCGGTGCGGAACCCGATGCCGGCCCCGGCGCGGGCACCGACGCGCGTCCCGAGGCTGATTCCGGAGCAGGCGCAGGCGCCGATGCAGGGCCCGGCACGGGCGCCGGACCGGGCAGCGGTGCGGGCTCGGACGCGGGCACCCGCGCCGGTGCCGGCGCCGGGGTCGCCGTCGAGTCGTCCACCGGTGCGGGTGCCGACCCGGAGTCCGGTGCGGGGTCCGACACGGGGGCCGAGGTCCCCGTCGGGGCCTCCGCCGCCGGGGCCTCCGCCGCGGCGGCCGAGGACGGCCGTGGTGCGGCGCTGCGCCTCGACTCGCCGACCACCGCGCTGCGCGCACCGAAGCTGGACGAGCCCACCCGGGCCCTGCGCCAGGTGTCGATCCCGCAGGGTCCCCGGGAGCACACCGAGATCCCTCCGGTCGACGTCCCGGAACCCTGGGCCCCCGAGCAGCACCCGTCCGAGCAGCAGACCGCCGAGTACCGGGCCCCCGAGCCGTCCGGCCTCGGCCAGTTCGGCTGGGGTTACCGCGACGAGCCGTCCGCCCAGGCCGGGGCCCGCTCCCCGCAGTCCCCGGCGCAGCCGTACGGCGGCCGCCCCGGCGCCGGGTCCGCCCCGATCAGCCCCAGCCCGGAGAGCACCTCCGAGGCGATGGACGTGCTGGCGGCGCTCAGCCGCAAGCCGCGCGGCCCGCTGCGCCGCGCGCTGAAGCGGATCACGCTCTGGGGCGGCCTGCTGGTCTTCCTGCTGGTGATCCTGGCCATCGTCCAGGTGCTGCGGCCGCTGCCGGCCCCGACGCTCAAGATGACCACGGACTCCGCCTACGCCTTCGGCGGCTCCGTGCCCACCCTGGACTGGCCGGCCAGCGGGCAGGCGACGGCCGAGGTCTCCGGGCTGGGCAACCTGGGCCACTCGGGCTCGGACGACCCGGTGGCGATCGCCAGCGTGACCAAGGTGATGACCGCGCACCTGATCCTCAAGGACCACCCGCTGAAGAAGGACGAGCAGGGTCCGACGATCACCGTCGACCAGCAGGCGGTGGACGACTACAACAACGGCATCAAGGACCAGGAGTCGGTGGTCAAGGTCACCGTGGGTGAGCAGATCAGCGAGTACCAGGCGCTGCAGATGCTGCTGATCCCTTCGGCGAACAACATCGCCAGGCTGCTCGGCCGCTGGGACGCCGGCACGGACGCCGCCTTCGTCACCAAGATGCAGGCCGAGGCCACCGCGCTGTCCATGTCCAAGAGCACCTACACCGACCCCAGCGGGCTGGAGGGGACCACCAAGAGCACTGCGAACGACCAGCTCAAGCTGGCCGAGGTGGTCATGCAGGACGCGGTGTTCCGGGAGATCGTCAGCACCCCCTCGTTCACCCCGCCCGGGGGCACGGTCACCTACAACAACAACAGCCTGCTCGGCAAGAACGGCGTGATCGGCATCAAGACCGGCACCAGCAGCGCCGCCCTGGGCTGCCTGATGTGGGCCGCGCAGACCAAGGTCGGCGGCACCACCCAGACCATCGTCGGGGTGGTGCTGAGCCAGCCGGCTACCGGGGGTGACGGCGGCGGCTGGCTGCCCAACGTGCTGAAGAACAGCTCCAAGGTGATCGTCAGCGCCGAGCAGGCGCTGAAGTCGCACACCGTCGCCAGGAAGGGCGACGTGGTCGGCTACGTCGACGACGGGCTCGGCGGGAAGACCCCGGTGGTGGTCTCCAAGGACGTCACCGTGGCCGGCTGGGGCGGCCTGTCCGTGGACATCTCGCTGACGCCGACCAGCGGCGGCCTGCCGCACCAGGCCGCGGCCGGGACCACCGTCGGCAGCCTGGTCGTCGGCACCGGGGCCACCGCCCAGACCGTCCCGGTGGTGCTGGAGTCCAAGCTGAAGCAGCCCACCGCGGCCTCCAAGCTCACCCGGCTGGGGTGAAGCCCGGCGGTGCCGCGCCACCGGTTCACATGTGGACCGACGGCGCGGTACCGCCACCCTCCTCGGTCGGGTGGATCACCGGCTTGCCGGCCGGGTAGATCAGCCCGCAGACCACCATGCCGAAGACGAAGAACGCGGCCGACCACCAGTAGGCGGTGGAGTAGCTGTGCAGCTGCGCCTGCGCCTGGTTGGCCGGGGACGCCTGCTTGCCCACCAGGTAGGCGGTGGCGGCGCTGGTGGCCAGGGTGTTGAGCAGCGCGGTCCCGATCGAGCCGCCGACCTGCTGGCTGGTGTTGACGGTGGCGGAGGCGACGCCGGCGTCGTGGGAGGCGACCCCGGCGGTGCCCAGGGACATGGCCGGGGCGAAGATCAGGCCCATCCCGATCCCCATCACCAGCAACGGCGGCAGGATGTTGGCGCCGTAGGTGCTGTGCAGGTCCAGCCGGGTCAGCCAGGCCATGCCGAGGGCGCCGAGGAGCATGCCGACCGGCACGATCGGCTTGGCACCGAGCCGGGGCACCAGCGCGTTGGTGGCGGTGACCGAGGCGAAGATGACCATGGCGATCATCGGCAGGAAGGCCACACCGGTCATCACCGGCGAGTACGACAGAGACTGCTGCAGGTAGTAGGTCAGGAACAGGAAGACGCCGAACATCCCGGCGCCGGCGATGAACATCGCCAGGAACGAGGCGCCGCGGTTGCGGTCCAGCACCACCCGCAGCGGCAGCACCGGGTGCTCGGTGCGGCTCTGCCACCAGACGAAGGCGATCAGCAGCACCACGCCGGCCACCAGGAAGCCCCAGGTGCCGACCGAGCTCCAGGAGTGCGACTCGGCGTTGGAGAAGCCGTAGACCAGCCCGAACAGGCCCAGTGACACCAGGACGGTGCCGGGGATGTCCAGCTTCGGCGGGTCCTCCGGCGCCCCCGCGTGCAGCAGCCGGACCGCGCCGACGAAGGCGATGGCGGCCAGGATCAGGTTGACGAACAGGCACCAGCGCCAGTTCAGGTACTCGGTCAGCAGGCCGCCGAGCAGCAGCCCGAAGGCGCCGCCGGTGCCGGCGATGGCGCCGTAGATGCCGAACGCCTTGCCGCGCTCGCTGGGGTCGGAGAAGGTCGTGGTCAGCAGCGACAGCGCGGCGGGCGCCAGCAGCGCCCCGAAGGCGCCCTGCAGGGCCCGGGCGATGACCAGGACCTCGAAGCTGGGGGCGGCGCCGCCGAGGGCCGAGGCCACCGAGAAGCCGACCAGGCCGATCAGGAAGATCCGCTTCCGGCCGACCAGGTCGGCGATGCGCCCTCCGAGCAGCAGCAGGCTGCCGAAGGCCAGCGCGTAGGCGGTGACCACCCACTGCCGGTTGCCGTCGGTGAAGCCCAGGTCCTTCTGCGCGGAGGGCAGCGCGATGTTCACGATGGTCGCGTCGAGGACCACCATCAGCTGGGCCAGGCCGATGACGGCGAGGACCCACCAGCGGTGGTTGTCGCCGGTGGAACGGGTCAGGCCGGTTGCACCCTGGCTTGTGGTCGTGGTCGGACGGGTCATGGCGTCGCTCCCAAGGGAATCCACAACAAAAATGTACAAAGGTGTACATAGGACCCTAAGCCGACTAGTCCATTGCTGCATTACCCGGGGAGAACGACCGAGGCGGTCCTCGGATCAGAACGGGAACTGCGCGTGCCGGGTGGCCAGGGTGACCCAGCGGGTGTTGCTGAAGGCGTCCAGGCCCCAGCGGCCGCCGAATCGGCCGTAGCCGCTGGCCTTGGTGCCGCCGAAGGGGGACTGGGGCTCGTCGGCGACCGACTGGTCGTTGATGTGCACGATCCCGGTGTCGATGCGTTCGGCCACCCTGAGTCCGTGGGTGCCATTCTCGGTGATGATGCCGCAGGTCAGCCCGTGTTCGGTGGCGTTGGCCAGGGCGACCGCCCGGTCGTCGTCGGCGAAGGTGCTGAGGACGCAGACCGGGCCGAAGGCCTCGCGGGTGTGCAGGTCGGCGTCCTCGGTGACGCCGGTGAGGACGGTGGCCGGGTGCACCGCGCCCTGCGGCTCGCCCCCGCCGGTCAGCACCGTGGCGCCCCTGGCGACGGCATCGGTGACCAGGGCGGCGACCCGGCGGGCGGCGCCGACGCTGACCAGCGGGCCGATGACGGTGCCGGGGTCGGCGGGGTCGCCCGAGGGCAGCGCCGCGACCTTCGCGGTGAACTTGGCGGTGAACTCCTCGGCGAGGCTCCGGTGGACCAGCACCCGGTCCCCGGACATGCAGATCTGGCCGGAGTGCAGGAAAACCCCGAACACCGCGGCGTCCACCGCGTAGTCCACGTCGGCGTCGTCCAGCACGATGATCGCGTTCTTGCCGCCCAGTTCCAGCACGGCCGGCTTGACGTGGCGGGCGGCGTGGGCGCCGATGACGCGTCCGACGCCGGTGGAGCCGGTGAAGTTGACGGCCCGTACCCTCGGGTCGGCGATCAGCGCCTCGGCGATCTGCGCGGCGTCCTGGCGGGCGTTGGTGATCACGTTCAGCACGCCGTCGGGCAGGCCGGCCTCGCGCAGCAGGTCGGCCAGGAACAGCGCGCAGGCGATCGGCGCGTCCTCGCTGGCCTTGACCACGACGGTGTTGCCGGCCGCGATCGGTGCGGCGACGGCGCGGATGCCCAGGATCAACGGGGCGTTCCAGGGGGCGAAGGCGGCCACCACGCCCAGCGGCCTGCGTATCGCCAGGCCCAGCACGCCGTCCTGCTGGGCGCTGAGGACCTCGCCGCGCGGCGCGGTGGTCCCGGCGGCGGCCTCGCGCAGGATGTTGGCGGCCAGGCCGACGTTGAAGTACGCCCAGCCGGCGGTCCCGCCGGTCTCGCCGGCCATCAGCTCGACCGCCTCCTTGGCCCGGCCTTCCAGCAGGTCGGCGGCGGCCAGCAGTACGGCGCGGCGGGCGAAGGGACCGGTCGCGGCCCAGGCGGGGAACGCGGCATGGGCCGCCTCGACGGCCAGCGCGACGTCCTCGGTGCCGGCGGCCGCGACGGTGGCGTAGACCTCGCCGGTGTAGGGGCTGAGGTCCTCGGTGGTGCGGCCGGACAGCGCGGGGACGTTCCGGCCGTTGATCAGCAGGTCACGGTGGAGGGTCATGGGTGCGTGCCTTCCTTCTCTGGCCGCCACCCCAACCGCTCCTGCCACGGCAACGGTGGCGTGATGCCGAGAGCCTAGTTGCCGTACCGGAGTTCGGACCCGGACCGATCAGCGGACCGCACCCCGGGCGCCGAACTCACAGCTGGGTCTTACGTTTTGCCGTTTTGCCGACCGGGAGGGGGCGTCTCAGACGGTCCAGAGCGCGTGCAGCGTCGGCGGCTTGCGGAAGACCAGGCCGCGCGGGGCGCTGGGGCGCTGGGGATCCAGGCGCAGACCGGGCAGGCGGTCCAGCAGGGTGCGCAGCGCGATCCGGGTCTCCAGCCGGGCCAGGTGCGCGCCCAGGCAGTAGTGCGGGCCGTGCGCGAAGGCCAGCTGGAGGCGGGAGTTGGCCCGGTGCACGTCGAAGGCGTCCGGTTCGGCGAAGACCGCGGGGTCGCGGTTGGCGCCGGCCAGGGAGACCGTGACCAGGTCGCCGCGGCGGATCTCGGCGGTGCCGAGCCGGACGTCGCGGGTGGCGTAGCGGTCGACCACCGCGGCACCCGGCTCCAGCCGCAGCGACTCCTCGACGGCGTTGTCCAGCAGGGCGTCGTCGGCGCGCACCAGGGCGACCCGGCGGGGGTCCTCCAGCAGGTGCAGCAGCGCGTTGGCGATCATCGCCTCGGTGGTCTCGATGCCGCCGAACAGCAGCACCGCCGCGTTGGAGGCCAGCTCCGGCAGGCCGAGCCGTTCGGCCGCGCTGACCAGGAGCGAGCGGTCGCCGCCGGAGCGGTCGTCACCGGGGCGGTCGCCGCCGGGGCGGTCGTCACCGGAGCGGTCGCCGCCGGAACGCTCGTCGCCGGGGCGGTCGCCGTCGGCGTGCACCGTGGCCGCGACCGCCGCGCGCAGCTCGGCGTAGGCGGTGGCCCCCTCCGGACCGGCCGGGCGGCCCTCGGTGATCTCGTTGACCGCTTGCACGATGCCGTCGTACCAGGTCAGCACGGTTGTGGTGTCGGCACCGACGAGACCGAGGATGTCGGTCATCACCACGGCGGCCAGCGGCCCGGCGAAGGAGCGGCGCAGTTCGGCGGCGCCGTCCCGGCTCAACCCGTCCAGCAGCAGGTCAGCCTGCTGCTGGATCCGCTCGGCGAACCCGGTGTGCAGCTCGCGCAGGCGGAAGGGTGCGGTGAAGGGCTCGCGGTGGACGGCGTGCTCGGGACCGTCCAGCGAGAGCATGCTCGGGCCGACCACCTGGGCGGTGGAGAAGCGCGGGTCGTCCACGGTGTACGTCTGCGCGTCGCGCATCACGGCCGTCGCCAGGTCGCGGCGGGTCACCAGCCAGCCGCCGAGGGCCGGGAGCCAGGACACCGGCTCCTCGGCCCGCAGCCGGGCCAGTAGCGGATGCGGGTCCTCGGCGAGCTCCGGCAGTGTCACGGCCGCCCCGAGCGGAAAGCTCCCAGTGATCATCGGCTGAGGCTATCGGCGGCCGCCGCCCGCTGTCGATCGGTCGGTGGATCGGGCGGTGCATCGGTCGGTGGATCTGTCGGTGCATCGGGCGGTCCGGCAGTACCGGAACCGCGCCGGACTACTGC
Organism: Streptacidiphilus jeojiense; assembly: GCF_000719095.1. GTDB lineage: Bacteria > Actinomycetota > Actinomycetes > Streptomycetales > Streptomycetaceae > Streptacidiphilus > Streptacidiphilus jeojiensis. The sequence goes on from NZ_JOEH01000024.1 coordinate 142,131, forward strand.
GTGCGCAGTAGCGGACTGTTGCAGATGCAGCAGTGGACTGTCGGTAGCCGGACGACGCCCCGGCAGGGCCTGCTCGGAGAGTCTGGGAGGGATCCCGAGTCCCGAGGTTTGGAGTCCCCTGTCATGGCCGTCTTTCTCTCCCGTCTGGGCCGGCTGGCCTTCCGACGGCGCTGGTACGCCGTGGTGGTGTGGGTGGCCGTGCTGGTCGGCGCCGGCGCCGGAGCGGTGCTGGCGCCGGCCAACTCCAACACCAGCTTCTCCGTTCCGGGCACCGAGTCCCAGCAGGCGATGGACCTGATCAAGCAGGACTTCCCGGCGGCGGCCGACACCGGAGTGTCCGCGCGGATCGTGTTCGTCGCCCCGGACGGGCAGCAGGTCACCGCCACCGCGAACAAGGCCGCCATCGACGCGGTGGTGAAGGAGGCCGCGGACAGCCCGCAGGTGTCCGGTTCGGTCACCCCGTTCCAGGCGGGCACCGTCAGCTCGGACGGGACCACCGCCTACGCCACCGTCAGCTACAGCACCACCGCCGACGACCTCAGCACCGCCAGCAGGACGGCGCTCGACGACGCGGTCCAGCAGGGCCGGGACGCGGGCCTGACCGTGGAACTGGACGGCAGCGCCCTGACGGCCACTCCGTCGCCGGGCGGGTCGACCGAGGTGGTCGGCATCCTCGCGGCGGCCGTGGTGCTGCTGGTCACCTTCGGGTCGATGGCCGCCGCCGGGCTGCCGCTGTTGACCGCGGTCCTGGGCGTGGGCATCAGCACCGCCGGGATCACCGCCCTGGGCAGCACGCTCGGCCTGTCCAGCTCGACCAGCGGTCTGGCCAGCATGCTCGGCCTGGCGGTCGGCATCGACTACGCCCTGTTCATCGTCTCCCGCTACCGCGAGGAGCGGGCCAGGGGAGCCAGCGCCGTCGACGCCGCGGGCACCGCGGTGGGCACCGCAGGCTCCGCCGTGGTCTTCGCCGCCCTGACCGTGGTGATCGGCCTGGCCGGCCTGTGGGTGGTCGGCATCCCGGCGCTGACCACCATGGGTCTGGCCGCTGCGGCTGCCGTACTGGTGGCCGGACTGATGTCGCTGACCCTGGTCCCGGCCCTGCTCGGCTTCTGGCCGGAGGCGGTGCGCTCGCGCAAGGAGCGCCGGGCCGCCCGCAGGGGCGTGAGCCTGCCGAAGCGCACCAAGCCGAACGGCGGCAGCCGCTGGGCCCGGTTCGTGCTGCGCCGGCCGCTGCCGGTGCTGCTGCTGGGTGCGGTCGGTCTGGGCGTGGTCGCCGTCCCGGTGACGCAGCTTCAGCTGGGCACCTCGACCGACGGGGCGCTGCCGACCACCAGCACCGAGCGGCGTGCCTACGACGACCTGGCCCACGGCTTCGGCGCCGGGATCAACGGTCCGCTGACCATCGTGGTCCAGGCCGACGGCGCCAAGGACCCGAAGGCGGCCGTGGCCGGGGTGGAGAAGACGATCGCGGCCACCTCGGGCGTCGCCTCCGTCTCCAAGGCGCAGTTCGACGCCGCGGGCGACACGGCGGTGTTCTCGGTCGTCCCGACCACCGATCCCAACGACCAGCGGACCGCCGACCTGATCCACACCCTGCGCGCCGAGCAGGACGCGGTGAAGGCCGCCACCGGGGCGGACTTCAAGGTCAGCGGCAGCACCGCGATCAACATCGACACCGCGCAGAAGGTCCAGGACGCGCTGCCGCGCTACCTGGTGGTCGTGGTCGGCCTGGCGTTCCTGCTGCTGATGATGGTCTTCCGTTCGGTGCTGGTCCCGGTCAAGGCGGCGCTCGGGTTCGTGCTCTCGGTGCTGGCGTCGCTGGGCGCCGTGGTGGCGGTCTTCCAGTGGGGCTGGCTGGCGAGCCTGCTGGGCGTGACCACGACCGGGCCGATCATGAGCATGATGCCGATCTTCCTGGTGGGCATCGTCTTCGGTCTGGCCATGGACTACGAGGTCTTCCTGGTCTCCCGGATGCGCGAGGCCCACACCCACGGGGAGTCCGCCGAGCAGGCGATCGTCTCGGGCTTCAACCACAGCGCCCGGGTGGTCACGGCCGCCGCACTGATCATGGCCGCGGTGTTCTCCGGTTTCCTGGGCGCCGGCGACTCCATGATCAAGACCATCGGCTTCGGCCTGGGCATCGCGGTGCTGTTCGACGCCTTCGTGGTACGGATGGCGATCGTGCCGGCCGTGCTGGCCCTGCTCGGTGACCGGGCCTGGTGGATCCCGCGCTGGCTGGACCGGGTGCTGCCCCGGGTCGACATCGAGGGCAAGGCCCTGGAGCGGAGGGCCGCTGCGGCGGCTGATGTCGATGCCGATGCCGCTGCTATGGCTGAGGCTGAGGCTCTGGAGCCGGTACCGCTCCGATAGGAGCAGACAGCAGCGTTCGCGGGGCCGTCCGGGGCAGACCCGGGCGGCCCTGGGGCCGTACCCGGGCCGTTCCCGACGGACTCGGCCACGATGGACTCACCCCCGAGCAGGAGGACTCGATGATTACCGGCTGGAAGCGGTACCTCCGCGAGCACCCCCGCCTCGCCGACGGGGCCGTAGCCGTACTGCTCTTCGTCGGCTGCGTCCCGGCCACCGTGTTCATCACGCAGGATCGCCCGGGCCACCCAGCATGGTGGAACGCCGCGGTGCTCCTGGCCGTCAGCTCCGCGGCGCTGCTGTGGCAGCGCAGCCACACCCGCACCGTCGTCGCGGTGACCACGGTCTGCGCCGTCGTCGCCTGCGCCCTGGGCTACCTGCTCACCCCGCTGCTGCTGGGGCCGCTCATGGTGGCGCTCTACCGGCTGGCCGTGGACGGCACCCGCAAGGTCGCGTTCGGCTACGCCTCGGCCGTGGCCCTGCTGCTCGCCTTCACGACCATGGTGGTCCGGCCGACCGGCTACGCCTTCATCCTCAACACGGTGAACCCCGCCGCCATGATCGTGATCCCGGCCCTGCTCGGCTACGCGGTCCAGAACCGGCGCGCCTACCAGGACGCGGTCGCCGCCCGGGTGGCGCAGGCCGAACACGCTCGGGAGGAGGAGGTCAGGCACCGGGTCGCCGAGGAGCGGATGCGCATCGCCAGGGAACTGCACGACGTCGTGGCCCACCATCTGGCGCTGGCCAACGCCCAGACCGGGACCATCGCCTATCTGATGCACTCCCATCCGGTCGAGGCCGAGAAGCTGCTGGTCGAACTGGCCGGGACCACCTCCTCGGCGCTGCGCGAACTCAAGGCCACCGTCGGGCTGCTACGCCAGGGCGACGACGCGGGGCAGCCGCTGGAACCGTCCCCCGGTCTGGAGCGGCTGCCCGACCTGGCCGAAGCGATGCGGACCACCGGACTGACCGTCACCCTCAGCACCGAAGGCACCCCGCAGCAGCTGTCCCCCGGCGTGGACCTCACCGCCTACCGGATCATCCAGGAGGCGCTGACCAATGTCTCCAAGCATGCGGGGACGGCAGTGGCCGAGGTGGAGCTGACCTACTCCACCGGCCTGCTGAACATCACCGTCCGCAACGAGGAGGGGGCGCCGCACCGCGGACCCCGGTCGGCGGAATCAGGTGCCGACTCCGGTTACGGTTTGCTGGGCATGCGCGAGCGCGCCCAGTCGGTCGGCGGCCGGCTGCGGGCCGAGCCTCGCCCCGGCGGCGGTTTCGAGGTCGCCGCCGCGCTGCCCCTGCATCCGCGTGTCCCCGACGAGGAGACAACTCCATGACCATCCGTGTCCTGCTCGCCGACGACCAGGCCCTGCTGCGGGCCACCTTCCGGCTGCTGATCGACTCCCGCCCGGACCTGGAGGTGGTGGGCGAGGCCGCCGACGGTGCCCAGGCCGTGGAACTCGCCCGCGCGCACCGTCCCGACGTGGTCCTGATGGACATCCGCATGCCCGGCACCGACGGCCTCAGCGCCACCGCCACCATCTGCGCCGACCCGCAGCTGAACGACACCCATGTGCTGATCCTGACCACCTTCGAGCTCGACGAGTACGTCGCCCAGGCGCTGCGGGCCGGCGCCAGCGGCTTCCTCGGCAAGGACGTCGGCCCGGGCGAACTCCTGGACGCCATCCGGACCGTGGCCGCGGGCGACGCCCTGCTCTCCCCGCAGGCCACCCGAACCCTGATCACCCGCTTCCTGACCGGCCCCGAACTCGGCCCGGCCCCCGACGCCCTGAAGCGGCTCGACCCGCTCACCGGACGCGAACGCGAGGTGATGGCCCTGGCCGCCGAGGGCCTCGACAACAACGCCATCGCCGCCCAGCTGTTCCTCAGCCCACTGACCGTCCGCACCCACCTGCACCGCGCCATGGCCAAACTCGACGCCCGCGACCGCGCCCAACTGGTCGTCATCGCCTACCAGTGCGGCTTGGTCCGAGCCGCCCCGCAGTGACCACCCCCACCGGACCCCCACCGACGCAGGAGCGCCACCGGGGCGCTCTCCTGATCCGCTAGAGTGTCGGTGTCCAGCCTTAGTAGCTCAGGGGATAGAGCACGGCTCTCCTAAAGCCGGTGTCGCAGGTTCGAATCCTGCCTAGGGCACACATCTTGCGACGTAAAGTCGCAGGTCAATGCCATGATCGCGGGTATCCCGCGATTCGGCGGCAGTGTGGCGCGCCTGAGGTGGAGTGTATAAGTCCAGGTCAAAGGGGTGGGGGAGGCAGACGCCCGTCGCAGGTGTGTGCCCTACCCCGGCACCCAGAAGTTCCGACACCTGCTTGTGGGGCAACTGGTGCCTTCGTCCGCACTCCGTGCAGGATGACGCTTTTCGGTTGAACGCTCGTCCTTGAGCAGGGCCCCAAGGACGGCTTCGCCTCGTTCCCATTGCGGCCGTCCAGCTTGGTGCCTGTGCCGATTGGCTTCGCATTCGGTCGGCTGGGCAGTCGACCGACGCGGGGATCCGCTCCGCTGCGGTGGTGGCCTCCAGGCCCAGCTCACGCTCCTGCATGACGTCCGGGTCAGGGTTCGTGGCGGGCTCGTCGGCGCCCTCGGAGGACACGGTCAGCGCGCTCAGCGTGACCCGACATCATCGCGTCAGGCCCGGACCTCGCGTCAGGCCCGGACCGTCTGCGCCAGCAGCGCCAGCGAGGGCACCAGCACCTGGCCGCCACCGGCCAGTGCAGCGGTGATCGCGTCGACCGTCTGCCGCTGATGGCGCCGCAGCTCCCATCGAAGGACGATCACCGCTGCGAAAATCTTGTAAGACCCAAGATCAAGACAGCTCCCCAACTGACCTTGCTCTGCGTCAGGGGGTGTAGTAGCCCTCGAGGTCGGCGATGACGTTGGTGGTACCGGTGTAGTTGTAGATGCTGATGGTGCCGTTGGAGCTGACGGGGATCAGGGTGAGGGTGGAGGTCGTTTGTCCGGTGGTGAAGTTGAGGGTGGAGGTTCCGGGGTTGGGGCCGCCGGCAGCGTAGGCGGTGAGGTAGCCGCCTGCACTGGAACCGGTGGTCGTGAGGTTGACCAGGACGGCGGTGGCGCCGGCGGGGACGTTGGTGGTGCCGGCGACCTTGAGGGTGAGGTGCTTGCCTGAGCCCAGGGTGCCCTTGGGGGTGCCGGTGCCGTTGCGGGTGTCCAGGATCCGGGTGGGGTTGGTGGGGATGAAGGGGTTTCCGGTCAGGGAGTCGGTGGCGGTGGTGAAGGTACCGATCAGGTCGATCACGGCCTGGGTCTTGCCGGTGCTGTTGTAGAGGTTGACGGTGCCGTCGGCGCCGACGGGCACGGTGACCAGGTTGGATACGGTCTGTCCGGCGGCGAAGTTGAGGCTGGACACGGCCGGGCGAGCGGTGCCGCCGGTGTAGGCGGTCAAGTAGCCGCCGGTGGTGGGTGCGGTCGCGGTGACCCGCAGCACGGCGTAGCTGGTGGCGGAGGGCACGTTGGTGGTTGCCACCGGGACATTGATGGTCTGTCCGGCGGCGATGGGCCCGTTGTGGAAGCGATTGCTGATGCGCGTGTCCAGGACGCGGTACTGGCCGGTGGCGGTGTAGGCGGACCCGGCGGTGTTGGTGTTGGTGGTGTAGTAGCCCTGGAGGTCGGCGATGAGGTGGACGGCTGCGCCGGGGCTGGCGGTGAGGGCGATGGTGCCGTCGGCGGCGACGGG
>NZ_JOEH01000025.1 GCF_000719095.1 Streptacidiphilus jeojiense
CATGGAAGAGCTCTACCCCGCCGAACTCCCCAACAGCGCCCCCGCGCTACCCAACACCACCGATGAATGATCGGCTACACCACACCAAGGGACACGATCACCAGCGACCAGACGCCCTCCTGCGGGTTGAGGTCCGGAGCGTAGGTCGGTAGCTGGAAGACGGTGAGCCAGTCAGTACTGGCCTCGAAGAACTCCCGCAGCGGTGCAACCAGGTGCATGCGCAAGTTGTCCCACACCAGCACAATCGGACCGCCGAGCTGGGTGTGGGCACGGACGATCAGGTCACGGTAGTCCTTCCAGCCGAAGCCCTTCGGTTCATCCTTGCGGCCCCGGTACTCGCGGATCGCGTAGATCAGGCGGGACCGCTCACCGGGCTTGTAGCAGGCCATGCCCGCCATGGAGACGCGGCCCGAGCCTCGTCCGCGCACACGGACGACCGGGGTGATGCCCTGGCGCCCCCAGGTTCTGGCACGCGGCGGCGTCATCGACTGGCCGGCTTCGTCCTCGAAGACCACCCAGGCTCCGTTCACCGCCGCGGTGCTTTTACCCGGGGCCAGACCTCCCGCCGCCACAGCTCCACCGCGTCGTCATCGCGCTCGATCGCGCGCCGGGCGGGCTGCTGCCAGGACCAGCCGTGCCGACGCAGCAGCCGCCATGTCCCCTCCACGGTGTACGAGACGTGGAACAGGCGGCCGATCATCGTCTTCCCCCGGGCCAGCGTCCACTGCTGGTCGGCCCACCCATGGGCCAGCGGACCTCGGCCCAACTCCTGCTCCAGCCTGGCTATCTGCTTGTCCGACAGTCGAGGCCGGCCAGGCGATCCCTTCGACGCCACCCCGACCAGGCCCTCCTCGCGCCACTGGCGCCGCCACCGTTCCACTGACCTCTCAGAGACCCGCAACGCGGCAGCGATCTCCCGGTTCTTCTCGCCGGCCTCAAAGCCAGTCACGGCCTGGAGTCGGACCCGCTCTCGCCCAGCCCTCTCGGCGTCGGTCAAGCCGCCGCCCTGCGGATATCTCACCCCACCAGGACTACTGAAGCCGCCCACACGCTGTCCGGCAAACAGCCCGACATCACCCATTCAAGTTCAGTAGCAACACCCGATCCGCAGCGCACCGGGTGCAGGGCCTGCAGCCAAGGCCCTGCACCACGGTATTGTCGGCGGCGGCGTACGGCGAACTCAGCCATCTGGACATACATCGACTAGGAGCCCGGCATGGCCGCGCTGTCCTCACCCGGAGCGCCCTGGTCCGTGGAAGTCGACTACTCCCAGCCCATGGCCTGCGCACTGCTACTGCGCGACTGCCTGAACATCGAGGCCGAAAGCGACATCCCACCCGTCAACCCGGTCCCGCACCTACCTGTCCGCCACCCGATCGACGACCAGGTGCAGGACCCCGCCACAGTGCCCGCGCACTGGCAGGAATGGTGGAACCAACTCCTGCACGCCTTCGCCAACAAGGAGAGCAACACCGACCCCACTCCCCCAGGAACGCTGGGCCGGATCCTCACCGAGAATGCCGAACACATCCACCAGTGGAGCTCGGCCCGCAAACGGGAGGTCGCCCACGCCTGCAGCTCCTCCCGCTCCCGCCTGCGACTGCGCCACGTCATACGGGACTACGAGCACACCCATGCGACAGTCGTTCCCCCCTTCCACATCCGTGTCGCCGCCGTCCCCGTCGCCGGGCCCGTCTTCATCCCCCGCACCGAAAACCTGATCATGGTCGGGATCACCCTGCTGGAAAACCGCGGACAATACCTCAACCACCTCCTCCACCACGTCGTCGACCACCGCTGAACACCAAGACACGCCCGCCCCCACCCGGGACGGACGCCGACAGTAGACACTTCGCAGGTCTGCCCCGGTAGGGGCAGGAGTGCGGCGGCACGCAGTCGACTGTTCTCGCGAGGCCGCCCGGACGGCAGATCGACTGCGGTCAGCCGGTGTGCGCCGGGAAGAGACAGGCGACGGCGGAGACGACCGCTGCTCGACGGGCGGCCAGGAACTCGGCGCGCTCGTCGGGGTCAGGTGGCAGCAGGTCGGGCTGGGACGCCCAGGCCATGGCGATCTGGTTGACGAAGACGAGGATGTCGATCGGCTCCCAGGCGGTGTCCAGTCGGCCCGTCTCCTGGGCTCTGCGGAGTTGCTCGACCTTGCCGGCGACGGACTGCCGGATGGCGTCGTCGGCTCCGTGTCCGTTGGCGTCCAGCTCCAGCTGGCCCCAGCGCATGAGACGGAAGTGCTCGGGGTGGTCCAGGAAGTAGTCGTGGATGCGGCCGGCGTAGGCGGGCAGGTCCGCGGGGTCCAGTCGGGTCGCTTCTGCCACGGCGGCCAGTTCCTTGGCCGAGACGTGCCGGTACAACTCCTCCTTGGAGTCGAAGTAGGCGTAGAAGCGTTCCTTGCTGGTCCTGGCGGCCTTGGCGATGCGGTCCACCCGCGCTCCGGCGATCCCGTGCCGGGAGAACTCGGCCAGGGCCGCCGCGAGGATGCGCTCGCGGGCGGAGTCAGCGCTGCTCCTGGTAGGGGTCATGCACTCCACGCTACCCGACCGAACCGTTTGGTTTGGTTTCTGGGCAGCTAGCGGCGTAGGGTCAAACCGAACAGTTTGGTTTGACTTCGGGAGATTCCATGCAGCAGCGCACACTGGGCACCCAGGGCCTGACCGTCTCGGCCCTCGGCTACGGAGCCATGGGCCTGACCATGGCCTACGGCCCCGGCGACGAACAGGCCGGCATCGCCGCCCTCCACCGCGCGTTCGAACTGGGCGTGACCTTCTTCGACACGGCCGAGCTCTACGGCTGGGGCACCGGCAACAACGAGGCCCTGGTCGGCAAGGCCGTCCAGGGCTTCCGCGACCAGGTGGTGCTGGCCACCAAGTTCGGCTTCGCCCGCACCCAGCAGGGCCTGGGCCTGGACAGCCGCCCCGAGAACATCCGCAAGGTCGCCGACAACAGCCTGCGCCACCTGGGCGTCGACCAGATCGACGTCCTCTACCAGCACCGGGTGGACCCCGACGTCCCCATCGAGGACGTCGCCGGCACCGTCAAGGAGCTCATCGACGCGGGCAAGGTGAAGTACTTCGGCCTCAGCGAGGCCGGCCCGCAGACCATCCGCCGCGCCCACGCCGTGCAGCCGGTCTCCGTGCTGCAGACCGAGTACTCGCTCTTCGAGCGCGACGCCGAACAGCTCTTCCCCACCCTGACTGAACTGGGCATCGGCTTCGTCGCCTACTCCCCGCTCGGCCGCGGCTTCATCACCGGCACCGCCAAGCCCGCCGGCCAGTACGACGCCACCGACATGCGCAACAACGACCCCCGCTGGCAGCCCGGCAACTACGAGAAGAACCTCGACGCCGTCGACCGGCTCGCCGCCCTGGCCGCCACCAAGGGCGCCACCGTCGCCCAGCTCGCCCTGGCCTGGCTCCTCGCCCGGGGCGAGCACATCGTCCCCATCCCCGGCACCCGCAGCGCCGCCCGCATCGAGGAGAACGCCCAAGCCGCCCAACTCCCCCTCACCCAGGACGACCTCACCGCGATCAGCCAGATCCTGCCCACCGGCGGATACGGCGCCCGCTACGCCGAAGGCCACGTCCCCACCTGGAACTGACCCGGAGCCAGAGCCGACCCGGCACCGGACAGCCCGTCATACGGACGCAGGACTCAGCCGCCGTCACGGCCGAGCCCTGCGCCCGTCACCAGTCTCGGCAAGCGGTTGGCTCCCTGGCCGCCGGCGAGGGGTGTCCGAGGTGTTCCGGTCCCGGTTCCGCCCAGGGGGCCACCGAGATCGGCTGGCCCGTCTTCCGGGCCTCCGCGAGCAGCTGGGAGTGAGCGTCACGACGGCCCCCGGACCTGCACGTAAGCGGGATGTAAGGTGCCGATTCCTAGGCTCCAGGTCGCACGAACCGACCTGAGGAGTAAGCGGTGGAAAGACTCAGTGCCTGGGTGGTCCGGAACAGGTGGAAGGTGATGGTGGCCTGGCTGGTGATCACCGTCATCGGGATCGTCGTCGCGCCGACCGTGTCGAGCCGTCTGGTGAGCGGCGTTCATGTGAACGGCGCGGCGTACACGGCCGATGCGCAGATCGCTGCGCGCTACGGCGGCGCGACCTCGGACCCGGGGGTGCTCGTCCTCGGCCTTCCCGCGGGCGAGACGGTCTCCGGTCCGGCTGCTGCCGCTCAGTTGCATGCCGTCGACGCGGCGATCGCGAAGGCCGAGCCGGGGATGCGGCTGGTGTCGTACGCCGCAACCGGTGCGCAAGCCCTGGTCGGGCACGGCGGCACCAGCACCGTAGTGATCGCGTACCCACCCAACGCCAACGACGACATGTCGACGGATCAGATCGACGCCATCACCAGGGCCGCCAAGGCCGCCGCGCCCGCGCTTCGCGTGGACGGCACGAGCCTGCGGGCCCTGGACGCCGGGAACACCACCGGCGGCGGCAACTCGACGGTCACGGGTGAGCTGATCATCGGCGCGCTCGGCGCCCTGGTCGTGCTGGCTTGGGTGTTCGGGTCGCTGCTGGCAGCACTACCGCTGCTCATGGCGCTGATCTCGGTGCTGACGATGCAGCTGCTGATCTACGCGCTGACCTACGTCATGCCGTCGTCCTCGCCGATCAACCCGTCCGTGCAGTTCATCGTCGCGCTGCTGGGCCTGGGCCTGTCGATCGACTACTCGCTGCTGGTGGTGACCCGCTGGCGCGAGGAGCGCGCGGCCGGACGGGACAACGCACAGGCGGTGCACGAGGCGCTCAAGCGCGCCGGGCACTCGGTGTGGTTCAGCGGCATGGTGGCCTCGCTCGGCCTGTTCGCACTGATCCTGGTGCCGAACTCGCTGGTACGCGGCATCGGCGTCGCCGGGCTGTTCATCCCCTCCAGCGCCACCCTGGTCGCCCTCACGCTGCTGCCGGCGGTCCTGTCGAAGATCGGCCCGCGACTCGACTGGCCGCGCCGACGCGCGTCCAGCGGGGCGAGCCGGTTCTGGACCGGGTGGGCCAAGCTGGTCATCCGGTACCGGGTACTGGCGGCCGTCGTGGGCCTGGGCATCCTCGGCACCCTGGCGGGCGTCGCCGCGACCATCAACATCAGCCTGCCGACGACGAGCAGCCTGGCGACCAGCGGCACCTACACCGACGGCCTGCACGAGCTGGAGGCCGACGGGTTCCCCGCGGGCACGCTGACCACGGTGCCGGTCTATGTCCCGCATGCCGACGACGCGGCGTCGGTGGCCTCCGCGCTCTCCTCGCTGCCCACCCTGCACGGGGTGGTCGCCCCGAGCGGGGACACCTGGCGGCAGGACGGGTCGGCGATGCTCTTCGCGATGCCGGACTCCGAGGTCGGCACCTCGCAGGGCGGCACCGCGCTCGCCGACATCCAGCGCACCGTCCCGCACGGCGTGCTCGTCGGCGGGGAGGAAGCGCTCAACCTGGCTGTGACGCGCTCCTCCTACGGGGCGTTCCCGCTCCTGTGCACGGTCGTGGCGCTCATGACGTTCCTGCTGCTGGCGCGCGGTCTGAAGTCGATCGTGCTGTCGGCGAAGGCGGTTCTGCTCAACGCCCTGTCCGTCGCGGCCTCCTACGGGTTGCTTGTGCTGGTCTTCCAGCACGGCCTGGGCATGCAGGCGCTGTGGGGTGCGCGCAGCTACGGCGCGATCGACAGGTTCGCCCCGGTGCTGATCTTCGGGTTCCTGTTCGGCATCTCCATGGACTACGAGGTGTTCATCCTCTCGCGGGTCCGTGAGGGTTACGAGCGCACCGGCTCGACCAGGCAGGGCATCCTCGAGGGCATCTCCCACACCGGCCGGCTGGTCACCAGCGCGGCACTGATCCTGTTCTTCGCGCTCGCCTCGCTCTCGACGGCCAACGACATCACCGTGCGCGAGATCGCGGCGGGGCTGGCCGCCGGCGTGCTGCTGGACGCCGTGGTCGTGCGGATGCTGCTGCTGCCGGCGCTGGTCTCGCTCTTCGGACCGCTCAACTGGTGGATGCCGGCGTGGGGCGCCCGTCTGCTGCGGATCCCGCCCGACACGCCGCAGCCGCACGAGGAGCGGGCGCCGCGGCCGCAGCCGATCGGGGATGCTGGGTAGATGCGCGTACTGGTGGTCGAGGACGAGCCGGACATGGCCGCGTCGCTCGCCTGGGGGCTTGAGGCCGAGGGCTACGTGGTGGACCTGGCGCACGACGGCGTCGACGGACTCTGGAAGGCACAGGAGACGTCGCCCGACGTGATCATCCTGGATGTGATGCTGCCGGGCATGGACGGCTACCAGGTATGCCGGCGGCTTCGCGAGAAGGGCCTGTGGACCCCGATCCTGATGCTCACCGCCATGGACGAGGACCTCGACCACGCCGAAGGGCTCGACTCCGGGGCCGACGACTACCTGGCCAAGCCCTTCTCCTACCCGGTGCTCCTGGCCCACCTGCGCGCACTGACCCGCCGCGGACTGGCCGCCAGGCCGGTGGTCCTCGAGGCCGCCGGCCTGGCGCTGGACCCGGCCGCCCGCACCGTCAGCCTCCACGGCCGGGACCTGGAGGTCGCCGCGAAGGAGGCTGCCGTCCTCGAACGCCTGCTGCGCCACCGCGGGCGCGTGGTGTCCAAGGCCGAACTGCTCGCGCACTGCTGGGACGCGGCCTACGACGGCGGGCCCTCCGTCGTCGAGGTCACCGTCCACCGGCTGCGCCGGAAGATCGAGACCGGCGGCGGCCCGCCGCTGATCGAGACCGTGCGCGGTGAGGGCTACGTCATCCGCGGAGAGCAGCGCGGGGAACCGCAGTGACCGTCCGCACGCGGGTGACGGTGGTGGCGGGTGCGGCGCTGACCGCCGCGGTCGCGCTCGGCCTGGTGATCATGTACCTGGTGCAGCTCGGATCCGCGCGCACCACCATCGACAACCAACTGAGGACGTACGCCACGCAGATCGAGCAGTCCGGTCAGTCCGGCCGGTGGCCCAGCCCACTGCCCGCCTCGCCCCTCGACGCGAACGCCGAAGCGCAGGTACTCGCCGCCGACGGCACCACCGTCCTGGCCGCCACCCGCGGCCTGGCCGAGTACGGGGCCGTCTACACACTGGCGCCCGGCAGCGACACACCCGTGCGCCAGTCCACAGCCGACCGCGGACTCGGCGGCGAACTACGCGCCTATGCGACACACACCACCGTGGACGGGCGCAGCGTCGACATCGTCACCCTGACGACGACGACATCCCTGGGCCAGATCAACGAGACCTTCACCCGGCTCCTGCTGATCGGCATCCCGACCATCCTGCTGCTGGCGAGCGGCACGGTCTGGCTGGTGGTGGGCAGGGCGCTGCGACCGGTGGAGCAGATCCGCCGCACCACCACCGAGATCAGCGCAGCCGACCTCTCCCGCCGGGTGCCCGAACCCACCGCCCACGACGAGATCGGCGAACTGGCCCGCACCATGAACGGCATGCTCGCCCGGATCGAGGACTCGGCCGTACGCCAGCGCAGATTCGTCGCCGACGCCTCACACGAACTGCGCACCCCGCTCGCAGCCATCCGTACCACCCTCGAAGTCGGTCTCGCCCACCCGCAACGCGCACCGTGGCGTGAGATCGCCGAACGCGTTATGCGCCAGTCCTCCAGGCTCGAGTCCCTCGTCGAGCAACTGCTGCTGTTGGCCCGCAGCGACGACGGGCACCTGGTCCAGGCACGCCGCCGGGTCGCGGTCGAGCCGCTGCTCCGGGAGGTCTGCGCGAGCACCGCCCCCACCCGGGTACCCGTCGAGCTCCGGCCGGCCGCCGCACAGGCACACGTCCTCGGCGACTCCGAGCAACTGGAGCGGCTGGTACGCAACATCCTCGACAACGCGATCCGCCATGCCCGCAGCCGGGTGACGCTCGGCATCGACACGGTCGCGCCGGACACCCTGGCGATCGAGATCGCCGACGACGGCCCGGGGATCCCCGCCCAGGAGCGCGATCGCGTCTTCGACCGCTTCATCCGCCTCGATACGAGCCGCGAGCGCGGGAGCGGCACCAGCGGCCTCGGCCTCGCCCTCGCGAAGGAGATCGCAACCGCACACGGCGGGACCATCACGATCACAGACGCGCCGGGCGGCGGCGCTCTGGTGCGCATCATCCTGCCACGCGCCGCCGACTGACCGCGCAGCGCGAGCGCATCCCCTGTCACACCCCCGACCTTGACCGCCGACGAAGCGGCTCCTCACAGATGACGACAGGTCAGGTGCATCCGCAGGCCCGTCAGGTGGAAGCTGGCGTCCTCGCAGCGGCGCAGCCGCGCCCCGGTCTGCGAACCCAGGGTCAGCGGGTGCCCGAAGGTGTTCGGCCTGGCTTCGGCCTACGGCGCCGGACGGCGCTCAGCGCACCTGTACCAGGCCGTGCGACCCGGACGTCCGCCACGCCTCGTCCGTTGCCTCCAGCGCCCGTACCTCGCCCGGCTCCATTCCAACGATCACGTCGGACTTCAACGCGCGCAAGGACGCCACCCGGCCGGGGAGGTACGCGGTCGCCGCGGCGAACGAGGTCGTCGGCTCCCACCGCCGGTCCCCTACGAGACGCCGGTAGTTCAGGTCGCCCTTGAACACCACCACCGTGGCGGCTGCCAGCTCGTTGCGCAGTTCCGCCGGCATCGCGGTGAAGTCGAACGGGGAGCACCAGAAGTCGTCGGTCCGTACCAGCCACCGGCCCGACTTGGCCGCCGTCCGCAGCCGCTCGCCGACAGCTCTGCCTTCGCCCTTGCTTGCCAGGAGAGTGCGCAGGCAGTCCGCGACGTCCGTGAGCGTGGCGTCGGAGACGTAGTACGGGGTCGGCTTCACGTGCAGGGCCACCTCTCCCGCCAGGCCGGTGGTGAGCAGATGGTCCACGAGGGCCAGGTCCGCGACCGTCTCGCTGCCCGCGTTGTCCGCGACCAGCGCCACCGCTCCCCCGGGCCTCGCGTGCAGCAGGTCCCACAGCACTGTGGAGTCGTCGGCCACCAGGCCGCTCGCCT
The DNA here is from genome assembly GCF_000719095.1 of Streptacidiphilus jeojiense. Taxonomy (GTDB): domain Bacteria; phylum Actinomycetota; class Actinomycetes; order Streptomycetales; family Streptomycetaceae; genus Streptacidiphilus; species Streptacidiphilus jeojiensis. Next base: position 8,972 of record NZ_JOEH01000025.1, read on the forward strand.
GGCCGCCTCGGCCGGCGGTGATCTGCAACGCCAGGTCGGCGCGGTTGCCCCACAGGCTGCCGAGCAGCAGCGCCTGGCCGCGTTCCTGCTCCGCGCGGCCGGCGAGGGCAGCGAGGGCGGCGATCTCTGCCCCCACCACCTCACCCGCCAGTTCGGCCTGCTTGAACGGGGCGAACAGGTCGACGCCTCGCCACGGGCCCGGCGTGTAGTAGTCGACCGCTTCCAGCAGCCGCCGGTAGAAGAAGGCCTCGGCCCACAGGAACGGGGCCTCCACCCAGGGCCGGCCGTAGTAGCCCTCGCCCCACCGCTTCCACCGGTCCGCCCCGACGGCACCCTCTGGCAGCGGCTGCATGACGCCGTCGACGTTCTCCTGTGCCAGCTCAGCCAGCGCCTGGTGCTGCTGCGGTGTGTAGGGCCAGGCATCGGTCAGCCGGTCGATCAGTGCCGGGTGCCGGGTGGTGAAAACCGCTGCGGCGAAGGGCGACTGACTCGACACGATCACCGGGGCCTGCTGCAGCATGGTGGTGCTGGTCCTCTCGTACGGCGGTTCAGGTCGAGGTCCATTCTGCGGGCTGCCCCGCAGATCCATGCGGCGGTCGATGACGTCAGGCAGCGCCTGGCGACGACAGGCTCGGCCGGACTGCCTAGATGTCGATGACGACCTTCCCGGGCACGTGCCGGGCGGCCTGGAGCTCGACTGCGGCGCGGATCTGCTCCACCGGGAAGGCGGCAGCGATAGGTACGCGCAGCTGGGCCTCCGCGACCAGGCGTGCGATCTCCTCGATGGCGCCGGGAGCGGCGTTGGCACCGTTCGCGGGAGTGATCCCGTCGATCTGGGCTGCGATGGTGGTGATGCGGTCGTCGGGCACGCCGAGTTCTCGTGCCGTCTGCGCGGTCTCGGTCCCGTGCAGATCCATCGCCGCAGTGACGCCGCCGGGGGCCAGGGCCCGGACCCGGTCCGCCAGGCCATCGCCGTAGGCGACCGGCTCGGCTCCCAGCGCGCGCAGCGCATCGGCCGACGTCGCCGACCCGGTGCCGATCACCCGTGCGCCCGCGAGCCGGGCGAGCTGCACCGCGAACACGCCGACACCCCCTCCCGCGCCGCCGATGAGCACGGTGTCGCCCGGCCCGGGGGCGACGACGGCCAGGGCCGCGGCGGCCGTGCAGCCGGCAATGGTCAGGGTGGCGGCGGTGCGGTCCTCGACACCGTCGGGGGTGCGGTTCACGGAGCCGCCCGCGGCGATGGTCCCTGCCACGTCGATCACCACGTGGTCTGCGACCGCACGGGACATGGCACCGCCGAACACCCGGTCCCCGGCCGCGAATCCGGTCACTCCGTCGCCGACCTGGTCGACGACGCCGGCGTAGTCGGTCCCGAAGCCGCAGGGCAGGCTCAGGCCGAAGCGGGCGGCGGTGTCCGCGTCGGAGGTCATGAACCAGTCCATCGGATTCAGACCGGCCGCGGTGACCCGAACGCGGATCTGACCGGGCCCGGCCTGTGGCGCGGGCACCTCGCGCAGGTTCAGGGCCTCGGGGCCGCCGAATGAGTCGAACAGGACGGCCCTGCTCGTGGCCGCGGACGTGTTGTCGCTCGGTTCCTGCATGCTGCTCTGTCTCCCTGGGTGTCGGAACGAGGGGAGCAGAAACGGACTATGCTCCGTTTCTAAGGGAACCGTACCATAACCGGAGCGTGATCCGTTTTGAATGAGCCGGAGAGTCGCGCACGACGAGCGGACGCAACCCGCAACCGCGACCAGCTCCTGGCGGCGGCCGGCCGCGCGTTCATCGCCTCCGACACAGAGCCGTCGATGCGCGCGATCGCCCGCGAGGCCGGTGTCGGCATCGCCACGCTCTACCGCCACTTCCCCACCCGCGAGGACCTGGTCGAGGCGATCTACCGCGACCAGGTCTCCGGGTTGACCGCCGGTGCCCGCGAGCTGCTCGCCCAGTACCCCGCGCCCGTGGCGCTGCGACGCTGGATGGACCTGTTCGGCACCTGGATCGCGGCCAAGAACGGCATGCTCGACACGCTGCTCGCGTTGATCGAGTCCGGGGGCATCTCCCATGGCCAGACGCAGATCGAGCTGCTCGCGGCGATCGACAGCCTCCTCGAGGCCGGTCGCACGAGGGGCGAGTTCCGCAGCGACGTCACTGCCGAGGACATCGCCGCCGGCCTCATCGGCATCTTCACCGTGGCCCGTCCGCCCGAGCACGACGCCAGGGCGAACCGCCTCCTGGACCTGTTGCTGGACGGCCTGCAATTCCGTCCCTGAGGCGCGCCGGCGGGCGGATCGCCCCCGCATCGTTGCGGGGGCGATCCGCCCGCCGGTTGCCCGCGGCCCGGACGGCCGTCGGGGCCTTTGCCGGGTGGGGCCAGGTCAGTGGCGGGGGTTCCTCACCTCGCCCCTGGAGGAGGTGACGGTCGGGTCGAGATTGGTGAACAGCTTGCCGTAGGGGCCGACCTTGATGCCCTTGACGCCCTGTTCCTGGGCGAGTTGCTGGAAGGACTCGGTGCGGGACGCGGTGGTGAGGACGCGGATGGCGCTGCGCTGCAGGTCGCCCAGGCGCATCGGGTAGCCGACGGCGGGGTAGTTGCCGGTCAGGGTCACCGTGTAGGCGGTGACCGGGGTGGTGGCGTCGCCCGCGGTGGCGTGCACCACGTCGGTGAGGCTGATGCCGGCCTTCTGGGCGGCGGTCAGCGCGGTGGAGGTCGGTGCGAGCAGGGCCTGCACGGCCTGGTAGGCGTCGTCGACCGAGGTGAACTTCGGGTTCGGGGTGAAGACCTGGTTGTTGATCGCGTCCGTGGTGGTCACACCGGACAGCGGGGTCTTGGACAGGTCGGTGTGCGTGTCGACGGTGGTGGAGATCGTCGTGGCGCCGCCTGCCGCCAGGGTGAAGCCGCCCAGCTGCAGGTTCCAGTTGGTGAAGCTGAAGGTTCCGAAGGTCTGGGTGGTCTTGTTGTAGACGGGCAGCCCGTCGATGTCGACGGTGGGAGCCACCTTCTTGCTGGCGTTGACGATCTCGCCGGGGTTGCCGCCGGGCTCGATGAGGTCGTTGCCCGCGTACATGGTCGCGACGGGGTTGTGGCTGCCGCCCCAGTCGGTCATGACGGTTCCCCGGTAGCCCCATTCGCCGCGCAGGACATCGGTGAGCAGGTCGTAGTTGGCCGAGCTGTAGCTGCCGTTGACCTTGTTGTAGGAGCTCATGACGGCCATCGGCTGGGCGGCCTTGACGGCGATCTCGAAGCCCTTGAGTTCGATCTCGCGCAGCGCCCGCTCGCTGACGACGTCGTTGACGGCGTTGCGGTTGGCCTCCTGGTTGTTCCCGGCGAAGTGCTTGACGGTCACCCCGACGCCCGGGTTGCTCTGAACGCCCTCGGTGGTGGCCGCCGCGGTCAGGCCGGCGATCAGCGGGTCCTCGGAGTAGTACTCGAAGTTGCGGCCGTTCAGCGGGTCGCGGTGGATGTTCATGCCCGGCGCCAGCCAGGTGGAGACCCCGAACTCGTTCATCTCCTGGCCCACGGCGGTGCCGACCTTCTTGACCAGGTCACGGTCCCAGGTCTGCGCCAGGAGGGTGCCGATCGGCCAGGCGGTGGCGTACTGGTACTCGGCCGGGGTGGTGCTGGTGGCGGCGATCTGCTGGGTCAGTCGCAGTCCGGCGGGTCCGTCGGACAGGGTGAGCGCGGGGACGCCGAGGTTCTCCAGGGTTCCGGTGGTGTAGCCGGCGGCGCCGACCGCCGACGGGGTGGTGCCGGCCTTGCTGGCGCCCTCGACGAGGTTGGCCAGCTGGGTGAGCGAAAGCCCGGCGACGAACTGCTGGATCGTCACCTTGCCCTTGGCGACGTCGAACAGGGTGGCGGTGGGGCTGGTCCTGACGTAGCTGACCTTCTCCCCGGTCTTGGGCTGGTAGGGGGCGCCGGTGCCTTCCCAGTTCTTCTGGTTCTTGTCCAGGTAGACGGTGGTGGAGGAGACCTTGGAGCCGTCGATGGCGTAGTAGGGGGAGGTGGAGTCGACGCCGACGTTCTGCTCGTAGGCCGAGGAGTCGTCGGCGGTGCGGAAGGATCGCGGGTCCAGGCTGATCCGCGGCGCGTCGGCGATCTCCTTCTTCTCCGCCGGGTAGGTGTAGAAGTTGGCCGGGTCGCTGGTCAGGTCGCCGGTGGTGCTCTCACCGTCGAGTTCGTTGTTGTCCTGCTCGGTGGTGACCTGCTTGCCCAGGTGCAGGGTCGCGGCGACGTGGGTGTTGCGTGAGGAGTCGCCCACGCGCACCACGTAGTCGCCGGCGTCCAGGACCCAGGCGGCGCGGGCGGTGTCGTACGAGGCCAGCGAGGAGGTGTCGAAGCTGACGGTGACCGTCTGCGAGGCGCCCGGGGCCAGGTTGTCGGTCTTCGCGTAGCCGGCCAGCTGCTGGTAGGGCTTGTCCAGGCCGTTCTGCGGTGCCGAGACGTAGACCTGCACGACCTGCGCGCCGCTGTAGCGGCGCCCGGTGTTGGTGACCTTCGCCTTCACCGTGACCTGCTTGGCGCCGGCGGAGACGTGCTCGGCCTGGATCCGGAAGTCGGTGTAGGACTGGCCGTAGCCGAACGGGTAGTTGACACTCGCGGCCGGATTGGCGGCGTTGATGGTCCTGTAGAAGGAGTCGAAGTAGCGGTACCCGACGTAGATGCCTTCGCTGTACTGCTCGGTGGTGGTGTTGCCGTCGTTGTTGCCGAAGGTGGCCGAGGCGGGGTAGTCGGCGTAGGCGGCGGCCCAGGTGTCGGTGAGCTTGCCCGAGGGGTCGGTGGTGCCGTTCAGGACGTCGACCAGGGCGTTGCCGCTCTCCTGGCCGGCCTGGCTCATCAGCAGCATCGAGTCCAGCGCGAGCCCGCCCGAGGGGTCCTTCTCCGCGGCGTTGATCTGCTTGTAGAAGGTGGTGTCGATGATGCCGCCGGAGTTGATGACCACCACCACGTGCTTGTAGGTGCGGCCCAGCAGTTCCAGGTTCGCGCGCTCGGTGTCACCGAGCAGGTAGTCGCCCTTGCCCGAGGAACGGTCCGCGCCCTCGCCGGAGTTGCGCGCGATCACGTACACGGCGGTGTCCGTCGGCGCGGTCGGCTTGACGGTGTCCGCGGTCAGCGGCTGCTCGACCGACGAGTAGTCGATGGTGACGCCGAACGGGCTGCTGCTGGCCGTGCTGCCGTACTTGGTGTCGTAGGCACTGGTCATCGCGGACCAGTAGGCGCTGCCGGTGGTGACCTGGTAGCCGGCGTTCACCAGTCCCTGGCGGGCCGAGATCGTGTAGCGGTTGTTGACGTTGCCCGACCCGGTGCCGCCCTTGACGGTCTGGTAGGCGCCGACGCCGAACAGCGCGACGTTGCCCGAGCGGGCGATCGGCAGGGCCTGGTCGTGGTTCTCCAGCAGCACCATGCCCTGCTCCGCCGCCGTGCGGGACAAGGTGGCGTTGGCCTGCTCCAGTGCGTTGGGGGTGGGGTCGGTGCTGGCCGCAGACGCGGGGGCGACTCCGGCGAACATCAGCGAGGCGGCGACGACCGAGGCGGCCGCGGCCACGAACGTGGGCTTCATACGTCGACGCGAGGGAGCGGAGTTCATTGACGTCCTCTCTCAGTCCTGCCTGGGGTGGTCAGGCAAGAAGGAGGCTATGAACCACCTTTTTGACCGTCAATAAGCTAAAAGAAAGTGCGACTCAGGGTTTTGGGTTACTTGCTGTCTTATTGTTCGGCTCGTCATTGGCCGATCCCGGTGCAGGTCCTAAGCTCTGCACATGGACGTGGCATCCGACCGACACTCCCCCCGCAACCGGACCCGGGAGGACATCTACCGTGCCGTCGAGAGCGGCCGATGCCTGACCCGCACACATCTGGTCGAAGCGACCGGGCTGCCTCGCAGCACCGTCAACCACGCCGTCTCCCGCCTGATCGCCGAAGGCCGCATGATCGAGGAAGGCCCCGGCGGCAAGGGCCCGGGAACCGGCAGCGGCAGGCCTGCCGGAACACTGCGGACCGTGGCACACGGCATGCCCGCCGCCGCACTGGACTTCGGCCACGCCCACATCAAGGCCGCCGTCATCGACCCCACAGGCAAGATCACCGCGCAGCGGCGCGCCGACCTCGACGTCGACCTGCACGCCGAACCGGCCCTGGACCTGGCCGCTGAGATGCTCGCGCAACTGCGCCAGGAGACGGGGTTCCTGGATCTGGCCGCCGTCGTGGCCGGGATCCCCGGCCCCCTCGACGCGGCCTCCGGGCTGGTGCGCTCCCCCACCATCCTCTCCAGCTGGGTCGGCCTGGACCCCCGTGAGGAGCTGCGCCGCCGCGTCGGCGTCCCGGTGCACGTGGAGAACGACGCGGTCCTGGGCGCCTACGGCGAGTTGCGCAGCGGTGCGGGTCGCGACTACCAGGACTTTCTGTACGTGAAGGCCTCGCACGGCATCGGCGCCGGCATCGTGCTGGGCGGCGCGCCCTACCGCGGGTCGCAGGGGTTCGCCGGGGAGATCGGGCACACGCCCCTGCCGGGCTATACCGAGCTGTGTCGCTGTGGCAACCGCGGCTGTCTGGAAGCCGTGGTGTCGGTGGCCTCCATTCGGGCCCAGTTGGCCCACACCCATCCGCACACCGACGCCTCCGCCCTGCGCCTGGACCAGGCTGACGACCCGATCACCCGGCGGATTCTGGACGAGGGCGGCCGCAAGTTGGGCGAGGTGCTGTCGGTGCTGTGCAACCTGCTCAACCCGGCGGCCCTGATCATCGGCGGGGAACTGGGGACCTCCGGCGGCTCGCTGCTGGAGGGTGTGGCGACCAGCGTGCAGCGCAACGCCCAGCCCGCGATCGCCGCCTCTCTGGAGATCGTCTGTGCCCAGCTGGGATCCGACGCCGAGCTGGTCGGCGCCGCGAGGATGGCTGCGGACCTGGCGCGCGTATAGCCTGCGCCACGCCCGGCGCGTTCGACGTGCGGCTCAGGTCCCGGGTTCGAAGGCTGCAGCGCCGAACGCCTGGGCGTCGGAGAGCCTGCCGCGCAGCAGCCGCAGGCTGTCGAGCTGGCCCGGCGGGCAGTGCTCGGCCAGGCCGCGGGCAAGCGCCGCGCTGAAGGGCACGTACGCGGGGCCGAGTGCGGCGTCGATGATCAGGACTTCGGGGGCCAGCACCGTCACGGGCCCGGCCAACGCCCGGGCGACCAGTTCCGCCAGGTCCTGGTAGTAGCCGACCGCGCCCTCGTCGCCGGCAGCGACCAGCGCGTCGGCCTCGTCCGCGTCCAGAGGCCGTCCGCACAACGCGGAAAGAGCCAGGTCGGCCTCCTTGTACCGCACTTGGGATGCCAGGCAGCCGGTGTTGCCGCAGCCGCAACCCGGCGCATCGGGCACCACCTGTACATGGGCGATCTCACCGGCCGTGCCGTCAGCGCCGGTGTACAGGTTCCCGCCGAACACGAGCCCCGCGCCGATGCCGTGACGCACGCTCAGGTGGATGCCGGCCTGGGTGCCCTCGCCGGCGCCATGGACCGCTTCCCCCAACGCCGCCAGGTGCGCGTCGTTGACCAGGACCACTTCCACGTCGCCGAGGACCTTGGTCAGGAGGGTGTGGGCGACCTGCTCGGGCCATCGGGTCTCGCCATTGCCCCAGTTGCGCGGAGCCACCGGGAACGGCGCGGCGATCACGACCCGGCGCACCGGCGTGGACTGCGGGAGCGTCAGCAGGTCGAACACCTGCCGCGACCAGGACGCGTCTCCTGGGAGTACCTGGGTCCGCAAGGTGGACATGGGGCCGGAATCGGAGGCCAGGGTCACCGAGGTGCCCTTGTCGTCCAGGCGCAGCAGCGCAACGGGCGCCACCGCAGTGCTCAACCGGTAGGCCACCGCGGGCCGACCGGGACCGGCCAGGTGGGCACTGCGCGCTACCGACAGCGTCCCCCGGGCGACCAGGGTCCTCACCAGTGACGTGACGACCGTCCTGGACAGTCCGGTCCGTTCGGCGATCTCCGCACGGTTGAGGGCGATGCCATGCTGGAAGCAGTCGGCGACCACAGCCTCCAGCAGGATGGTCGAGGTACGTGGACCGCGCACTCCAGTCATGCAGTTCCCCTCTGTGAGCAGTCCAGGACCGTCAAAGCTCCGGTCTTCGTCGAGTCGGGCCCGGGGCCTCGCGCTGCGCGCCGAGTGCCCCGGGCCCCGGCGCGCCTCGTTCCTCGGCGGCGAGGCGTGCGCGCTCCGGGCGCGGTTGAGCCTCGGTTGTGTTCCCTGGTGTCTACTTCCGTCTATCTTGCTGGTTCGCCGGGAAGTTGAGAACGGGGTGTCGGGACGCCGCGCGTAGGCCGCTACCTGTTCGCAGGACTATGCCTCTCGATTGAGGCTGTCGGTGTCTCCGGAGCTATGCCCGTGATCTTCCATGTGGTTGGATGACCAGCCTGCCTACCTGCGGAGATGTGGTCGGGCACTTCGGAGGTGGGAGATGGCGAAGCCCGTGGGGGCTCACTCGTGGGTGCAGCGAATCCTGTGCGCTGCGCTGGTCGCGTGCGTGCTGGCGAATGCGGCGGCAGCTGCGGCGGCGTGGCATCGGTACCAGCTACTGCTGGCGGCGCCTCCGCAATCCACGACCTACAGCACCGACGAGCTGATGAGGGCCGAGATGTGGTTCGACAATGTCATGGGCTGGCGAAACGCGATGCTCGTCGCATCCATCCTGCTGCTGGTCGCGTGGCTGGACCGCATGCGCGGACTCGCCGACGGCATCTGGCCTGAAGGACAACGACGCAGCCGAGCCTGGCTGATCTTCGGGTGGGGGCTCCCGGTCGCGAACCTGTTCGTCCCCAAGATGTTCGTCAATGACCTGTGGGCCGCTGGACGCCCTGGGCACCGCCGCGGCCACCCGCTGCTGATGCTCTGGTGGGTCTCGATCCTGGTGGCCTTCGGGTCCTCCGGGACGATGCTGCGGGTTCAGAACGGAGCCCACGCAGCCCAGGCAATCGACCAGATGCAGCAGGTCATGGTCTGTGACGCCCTGTTCGCCATCGCCGCCTGCTTGACGCTGGCTGTCATCCGACGTCTCAGCAGCATGCTGGAGCATGCGGCGCGATCGGCACCGCTTCCCAGTGCTCGTCCTCAAGAAGTCCAGGGGAGCCTGGCTGCCTTGTGAGGGCCAGTCCAGCGGGCGGCAGCCTCCCCGTCGCGTTTGACGCATAGCCCACCGCCCGACAAGGCGACCTCTCCCACGCGCCTCACCCGATCAGGTTTCCGGCAAGGGGTCGAGAGGCTCGACAACGCGCCGCATCACGCAGTTCTTCTTCCCCACGGGCCGCTCGTACGCGAAACCGAGGCCCTCGTAGAGGGTGCGCGTTCCGTTGTAGAGGTACGAGGCCGACGTCCTCGTACCTTGCAGATCGTGCGGATAGGCCTCCACCAGACCACCGCCGGCCTGGGCGATCAGGTCGAGGGCTCCTTGGACGGCGAGAGTGGCGACGCCTTTGCGGCGATACTTCTTGTCGACGAAGATGCAAGTGAGACGGTAGCGAGGCAACTCGGCGAGTTCAGCCTCGTACTCCTTGCGGAAGTAGATGTGCGGCAGTTCGTCCGGAGAGCCGTACTGGCACCAGGCGACCGCGACCGCGTCGGCGCACACCAGCGCCGCGTGCGCACGCCCCTGCTGAACCAGTGCCTGCTTCCACTCCCGGTTGCCCTCGGGGCCCGCGGGATCCTCCTTGAAGTCCTTGCCCACTCCGCGGTGGAACCAGGTGCACCAACAGCCTCCCCACACGCCGTTGTGCCGTTCGGCCAGCCCAGCGAACAGGTCCCAGGTCTCCGGGCCCAGCGGCTTGATCGTGAAATCCGTCATGACGTCCCCTCCCAGTCGTCACCCCGAAAGTCTCACGACGCACCGACAATGCCTCGGAGACGACATGCCGCCGCCTTGATTGCGAACTTGCGCGACCATGCAACTATTCTGGCGTGCACGGCGTCATACCGCTGTGAACGCGGGTGATGGCGCGAGCATCGTGTGAAGGATGGGGGCTATGGCGGACTCATGGGGTTGGCCCGGCGGTGCCGGACCGGGCGGAGCGGGCGCTCCGCCCCGGCCGGTAGGCCGGATCGGTCAGCAGGTGGCGCAGATGAGCGGTCCGCTCTTCGCCGACGAGTATCCGGACGACTCCGCGCACCCAGGCGCGGTCGACTTCGGCCAGAGCCCCGAGGGGCGTTCAGGGCTGGAGCCCGAGCCGCGCCGGCCGGGGCGCGCACAGGCGCGGCGCGCAGCGGCGGAGGCCGGCCCTGAGCCGGGTGCGCCGACGGCGATCGGGTTTCTGGTGCTGATCCTGGTCCCGCTGCTGGGGTCGGTGGTGACCGGCAGCGGGCTGGGTCTGCTGTTCACCATCAGCGCCGTGCTGGCGTCGGTGGCCTCGGCGCTGCTGGTGGCGCGACGCGCGCTGTGGTGGATCGTGACGGCGACTCCGGTCGTGGTGCTGCTGGTCGCGCTCGCTGCCAGGGCCGTTGGGGCCCCGGCCGGGTCCACGACCACCGCCAAGCTGGCGACGGACCTGTTGGGATGGACCGCGCACGCGTTCCCGGTGATGGCGATCGCCACGGGTGCGGCGGTTGCGGTGACGGTGGTCCGAGCGGTGCGGGACAGGCGTGCGAAGGAGCAGGGACATGGTTGACCGACGCACGGAACGCACCCGCAGGGCGGCACCCCGCAGGGCGAGCGGGCGCTCCAAGCTGCTGCTGGTGGGCCGAGCTGTGGCAGGGGCGGCGTCGGCCGGGGTGCTGCTGACCGCGGGGGTGTCGTGGTACACCTACCACTCGCTGACCACGGGGATGAAGACCTCGGACGCCCTTTCGGTCAGTCAGAGGAACGCCCCGCCGAAGGCGCTGGACAACTCGGTGAACCTGCTGCTGATCGGACTGGACAGCCGCAAGGACATGAACGGCAACAACCTGCCCGACTGGATCGTCCAGGACGAGCTGCACGCCGGCGGCTCCAGCGATGTCGGCGGGTACAACACCAACAGTCTGATTCTGCTGCACATCCCGGCCGGCGGCGGCAAGGTGCAGGCCTTCTCCATTCCGCGCGACGACTACGTCCAGACGCTGAACGGCGACGGATCATCGCAGGGGATGCACAAGATAAAGGAGGCCTACGGCCTGGCGAAGTCCGCGGCCGAGACCAGGCTGCAAGCGCAGGGCGTCACCGGGGCGGCGCTGGAGCAGCAGAGCCGGGAGGCCGGGCGTGAGGCGACGCTGACCACCCTGCAGGCCTTCCTGGGGGTGCGGATCGACCACTTCGCCGAGGTCAACCTGATGGGCTTCTACGACATCGCGCAGGCGGTGCAGCCGATCACGGTGTGCCTCAACGAGGACACCTCGGATCCGGCGATCAGCGGCCAGGGCTCGGGGGCCAGCTTCCACAAGGGACTGAACACCCTGAACGCGGCCCAGGCGCTGTCGTTCGTGCGCCAGCGGCACAACATCGCGGCCACCGCCGCCAACGGCGGCGGATCGGACTTCGCCCGCACCCACCGCCAGCAGGCGTTCATCTCCTCGGTGGAGTACAAGCTCAAGCAGGAAGGGCTGTTCAGCGACCTGGGCAAGATGCAGGCTCTGCTGGACGTGGTCAAGAAGGACATCGTGCTGGACAACCAGTGGAACATTCTGGACTTCGCCCAGCAGGCCCCCAATCTGACCGGCGGCAAGGTGGTGTTCAACACCCTGCCCATCACCGGGTTCGCCCGCGAGAACGGGGAGGACGTCAATACCGTCAGCCCCAGTCAGATCAAACGCATCATGCAGCAGCTGATCGGCCACGCCCCGGCCCCGGCACCCTCCGCCTCCTCGCCCGGCAGCTCCGCCCCGGCAACGGTCCGAGCCGCCCCGGCGGTGGTGGACGTACTGAACGGCTCCGGGGTCACCGGCGGCGCCGCCGCCGAGTCCAAGGCGCTGGTCGCCCTGGGCTACACCGCCGGGCAGGTGGCCTCGCACAGCGCCCGCTCGCACACCACCGTGCTGTACGGAACCGGGGCCGACACCGCGGCTCAGCAGATCGCCGGGAAGCTCGGCGTCGCCTCCGCGACCGCGAGTTCCGCGGTGCGGACCGGGCACGTCGAGGTCATCCTCGGCGCCGGATTCAACCCGCCCACGACAACCGGCACCGGAAGCGGAAGCGGTTCGGATCCTGCTGCCGCGAGCAGCACCAGCACCACCGCGCCGGTCGCCGTGCCGATGCAGGGAGCGGCCGTGCAGGCCGGCGGCATCCCCTGCGTCGACTGACCGGCGGAAACCCAGCGATTACCTAGTCACCGCTGCTAGGAACTCGGGTCGGCACGGGACCAGTCGTCGGACAGGCCGAGGTGTTCCCGGAGCGCGTGCCGGCCGGTGTCGGTGAGAGCGACGGCGCGACTGGTGCCGATCCGGGTGATCCAGCGGGAGTCGAAGGCGTGACGGCATACGGCGGCGCCGACGGCTCCGGCCAGGTGGGGGCGGCGTTCCGTCCAGTCCAGGCAGGAACGGACAGGCGGACGCCGTGTGTCGGACGGATGCGTGATGCCGAGCTCCTCCAGCCAGGCGGTCCCCTTGCCGGTGAGCGTCAGCCCTTGCTCCCAATCCAGCAGTCCCCGATCGGTCATGGCCGTGGTGACCGCGACGCCGAGGGCGCCGGCGAGATGGTCGTAGCAGGTGCGGGCGCGGGCCAGCGCCCGCGCCCGGTTGACGGCCGGGAGCGAGTGGGGCGGGGAGGAGCGTCGAGGTGCCACCGAGGCAAGCTTCTCGATCAGTTCCGCCGTAGCGGGGTCGGCCAGGCGAACGTAGCGATGACGGCCCTGACGCTCCTGGGCCAGCAAGCCCCCGGCGACGAGGAGGTTCAGATGCTCGGTCGTCGTCGAGGCGGCCACGCCGACATGGCGGGCCAACTCGATCGCGGTCCATGCCCGGCCGTCCAGCAGCGCCAGGCAGAACCCCGCGCGGGTACCGTCAGCGAGCAGACCGGCCAGGGCGGCCAGGTCCGGGCCCTCGACATGCGCGTCACGGATGCTCACATCGCCCATCATCCACCTGGGATCCTTCGGCGCGCGCCGAAGCGTCCCCGTCCTACGGTCGAGTCCCATGAACACTTTGACGCCGGGCGGCGCGCCCGTCGGGACTCCGGCGGATCACGTGACCATCGCACCGAGCATCCTGTACTTCGGAACACCGGTCGTGCTGCTCTCCACGGAGAACGAGGACGGCTCGTTCAACCTTGCGCCGATGTCCTCGGCCTGGGCACTGGGCCAGGTGATCGTCCTGGGCGTGGGGGTCGAGGGGCAGACCGCGCACAATCTCCGCAGCCGGCCCGAGCTCGTGATCAACCTGCCCGCGCCGACCCAGTGGTCGGCGGTGGAACGGCTGGCGCCGCTGACCGGGCGCACTCCGGTGCCCGTGAACAAGCAGGGCACCTTCCGATCCGAGCGCGACAAGTTCGCGGCCGCGGGCCTGCGACCGGTGCCCTCCACGTTGGTCCGGCCACCTCGGGTCGCCGACTGCCCCCTGCAACTGGAGGCCCGTGCCGCCCGGGTCCAGCCCGACGTCTCCGGCAGCTTCCTCATCATCGAAGCCCAGGTGCTCGAGGTCCACGCAGATCCGCGCATTGTCGTGCCCGGCTCTCAGCACGTCGACCCCGCCCTGTGGAGTCCGCTGATCTACAACTTCCGCCACTACTACGGACTCGGCCCCGAGCTCGGCCACAGCTTCCGTTCCCAGACACCGCGCTGACGGTGATGGCCAGGCTTCAGGCGGGTGTCCCCAGGACGGGCGGAGGCCCCGCGTACGAACCATCCTGGTCAGGCCGCGATTACCGCGACCTCCACGCAACCGAGGCCCGGGTCGCCCCGTAGACCACGGCAGCGCATCCTCCCAGGCCCAGGCTCACACCCCACGCCCGGTGTGCGGGCACGCCCTGCACGAAGGTGAACAGGAGCTCGCAGAGCACGGCTACAAGGGCACCGACGGCGAGGCTGAGGCCGAGTGTGCGGATGACTGGCATGGAGGGCTCCTGCAGGTACGTGGGGCAACGGCACCCTATCCCGGGCACCTGCGACCCCCCGCTGCGGGTCTCGCAGCCACCTCCACGCATCGGGCCCGTACACGAGCGCGACGGTCGCGCATCCCCATGGGCGCCCTCCCGGGATGCGCGACCGTGGCATCAGCTCTTCGGCTTCTGTCCGGTGCTGCCGGGCTTCTCACGCCAGTTGGCCGACTGCGACGCCCGGCTGTTCGCGTTGACGTTGGCTACGGCTTCGTTGATCTCGTCGCCGAACTCCTTGTTGATGTATGCCCCGATCTCCGTGCGGGCGTCGACCGACGTATTCGCGTCGATGTTCACCTCGCTGCCTTGGACATCGCGGATGTACGCACCGCCGAACGTCCAGGGGTGGCGGTTGACCGCTGGGTGGACGTTGATGATCAGGACCGTCCCGTCCCTGAACTCTGCTCTGAGCGACTTCTTCGTCGCGCTGTTGCGGTCTTCCCAGGCCCAGCTGCAGTCCCGGACGTCGTCGCCGGCGAGTTCGAAGGCCCGGATCGTCAACTCGGTGGGTGGTACGGGTGCTGCCACGGTGATCCCCCTCTTCGGGGGCACGCCACTGGTACCGGATTGCCCGGTATGCACCCCCGCGTTCAGTCTGACCTGCCCCGGCCCGCCCCGCTACCGGTTCGCCCGAAGGATCAACGCCTTCTCGGCATATGCCATTGGCTCAGCAGCGTCCCGGTCGCCCGCCCCCGGGCGCGGGCGCGGGACGTGCCTTGTCGTGCTGGGCCTGGTCCTGGACCCGCCGTGTGGCAGATCGGGGGTGATTCCCACTAGCCTCTCCCACGCCCCGGTCGAGGTGATCACATCCCTTGTCCGGGCCCACCGGCAGCGCCCGCTGCCCCAGTCGGGGGGACCCAGGTATGAGTGACCCAATTCTCGTCGTCGGCGCAGGCCCTGTCGGTCTCGCGGTGGCGGGCGAGCTGGCGCGGCGCGACGTACCGGTCCGCGTCGTCGATGCGCTCCCGGCGCCCACCACCGAGTCGCGTGCCATCGTTGTCCACGCCCGCAGCCTGGAAATGCTCGAACGCATCGGCCTGCTCGACGACGTCGTCGCGTCCGGGATCAAGGCCACCGGAATCGAGATCCATGCGTCGGGACGCGTCCTGACCCATGTCGACCTGGACATCGTCGACAGCCCCCACCCCTACTCGGTCCTGACCGCGCAGACCGAGACGGAGCGCATCCTGACCGAGAACCTGGCCAGGCACGGGGTCCAGGTGGAACGGGACCTCGCCCTGGTCGGCCTGGAGCAGGACGCCGACACGGTACGTGCGACCCTGCGCGGCCCGGACGGCGGCGAGCAGAGCGTCGGGGCCTCCTGGCTGGTCGGCGCCGACGGCGCCCGCAGCGCGGTGCGCCACCAGGTCGGATCCGCGCTGGAGGGCTCGTTCCACGGCGAGCGGTTCCTGATGGGCGACGTGCACGCCGATCACGACTTCGATCCGCGCTCGATGTACACCTTCTTCTCCGCGCACGACGGCCCGCTGATGGTCTTTCCGATGAAGGGCGACCGGATGCGGCTGATCGCCCAGATCCCCACCGCCTCCACGGACGAGGCCAGCCAGGCGTGGCTGCAGCGCATCGCCGACGAACGGGCCCCCGGACGGCTCCGGATCCACGACTCGCTGTGGCTGACCTGCTTCGAGGTCCACCATGCCCAGGTCCCTCAGTACCGGTACGGGCGGGTCTTCCTGGCCGGCGACGCGGCCCACATCCACAGCCCCGCCGGCGGACAGGGCATGAACACCGGTGTCCAGGACGCCTTCAACCTCGGCTGGAAACTCGCAGCCGCCCACCGGGGCACCGCATCCGAGACCCTGCTCGACAGCTACCACGCCGAACGCCACCCGGTCGCGGCACGCGTCATCGAGTTCAGCACCAGGCTCACGCACCTGAGCACGCTGGCGAACCCCGTCGCCCAGAAGCTGCGCAATGCCGTGCTGCACACGGCCACGGGCATCGGCCCGGCCCGCCAGGCCCTCGCCGACGAGGCCGAGGAGACCACGCTGACCTACCACGGCAGCCCGGCCGTCGTGGGGTCAGTGGCGCACGCGAGGGTCCGCAGCGGGGACCACCTGCCCGACGTGTCCGGCACAGACCTGCGCAGAGTGCTGTCCGCCGAGACCGGACACGTCCTGGTCACCCTCGGCCCGCTCGCGGCCGCCACAGAACTCCCCGGCGTCCGGCAGGTCCTGCTGGCGGACAACGATGCCGCGGTCGCCGGCTTCGACACCGTAGTCGCCGACCCGGACCGCCGTGCGGCATCGCGCTTCGGCCTGACGTCGGGCCGCATCATGGTCCGCCCCGACGGCTACATCGGCGCGATCTGCGACAGGCAGGACGAGGAGCCGATCAGGGCCTACCAGAAACTGACGAGCACTCCCGAGTAGCGCGCCGCCGGCGCGCCTGCATCCGGGCGCGCCTGGACGGCGCCGACCATCCACACCAATCGGACAGACACCGGACAGGGGGTGCACTGGCGCCGCGTACTTAGGTATGGCTAACCTAAGCTCACTTGCTCCCCTGCACTAGCGAGGTCGGCCACCCATGCCCCTGTCCCTGGTTCCCCCTGCCCTGCCGCAGTTCGCGGCAGCTGCGCCCTCGACACCGCTCGGCCCGTTCGCGGACAGCGCTGTCGCATGGACCACCTGGGTCACCCTGATGGGCTTCGTCGGGCTGACCGCCCTGGCCCTGCTGGCCGTCGGCCCCGCAGCCGCCCGAACCGCGCCCGACGCGGTTCCGAACCTGACCGTACGGCTCGCCCGGGCCGCGGTGGTCATCGGCCTGCTCGCCGTCCCGGCCGTGCTCACCGACCTCGCCCACGGCGCGGCCGAGAGCGGGGGCTACGACTACGCGGCCGCCTGGAACTCCCTCTACGACGGCAGCAACGACGGCCGGCTGTCCGGCCTGGAGGTCACCTTCTCCCTGCTGGGAGCCGTGCTGCTGGCTCCGCTGACGGTCCGCCGGATCGCCGCAGGCCGCGGACGCCGATGGCTGCTCGGCGCCGGCCTGACGGCGGGTACGGTCGCGCTCGGCACCACCAAGTTCCCCGACAAGACGCCCGACGACTGGGGCCGCACCGCCTTCGAGACGCTGATGTGGATGCTGCACCTGATCGGCGGCGGCGTCTGGCTCGGCGGACTGGCAGGCCTGCTGCTGGTCGCACTGCCCGGCGCACTCCCCGGCCCGCTCGCAGCCGCGCAGCGCACCGCCTTCTGGTCCGCGACCCTGCGGCGCTTCTCCGCCTGGGCCATGGGCTGCGTCGCCGCCATCGCCCTGTCCGGCCTGTTCCTGTACTGGGAGCACGTGGACGGCCCCACCCAGCTGCTCACCACCATGTACGGCCGGGTGCTCGGCGTGAAGATCCTGATCTTCGGCGGGCTGCTGCTGCTCGGCATGTTCAACCAGTTCTGGCTGCACCCCCGGATCGAGGCCCTGCGCGCCGCCGGCGACCAGCGCCCGCTCACCACCGTGCTGCTGCGCACCTTCCCCGTGGTGGTCGGCGTCGAGGTGCTGCTGGCACTGGCGGTCCTGTTCGTCGCCCCCTTCCTGCACGGTTCCGCCCGCAACCAGGCCTACCAGGCCGACCTGGCCAAGCACGCCACCACTGGCGGCGCTGGCGCCGCAGCCGGCGACACCCGGCCACTGCCCAAGCTGGCCGCCAAGCAGGCAACCGCCTCCACCTGGGCCTGGGGCACCACCGAGACCCTCGCCGTGATCGCCCTGATGGTCGGCGGCTACCGCGTCTCCGGCAACCTCTCCCGCCGCCGCACCGGCGCCATCGCACCGACGCCTGCCTCGCAACCGGTGCCCGAGGCCGGCTGAGTCGTGGTCAGGAACGACTGGAGCTGATGTCCTTCCGCCGCCGGATGAGGAATCCCTCCGAACCGGCGGCGGTTGCTCCCACCATGACCGATGACGCAGACAAGACCGAGAACGCCCTGCTCCAACTCCTCGCCGACACCGACGGCGGCGTACTGGTGACCCTCAAGCGCGACGGGCGGCCCCAGCTTTCGAACGTCACCCACCACTACGACCCGCAACAGCGCCTGATCCGGGTCTCGCTGACCGACGACCGCGCCAAGACCCGCAACCTGCGCCGCGACCCGCGCGCCAGCTACCACGTCACCAGCTCTGACCGCTGGTCCTGGACCGTCGCCGAGGGCACCGCCGAGTTGACCCCGGTCGCCGCCGACCCCGATGACGCCACCGTCGAGGAACTGATCGACCTCTACCGCTCCGTACGCGGCGAGGACCACCCCGACTGGGAGGACTACCGCCGCGCCATGGTCGCCGACCGCCGCCTGGTCCTCAAGCTCCATGTAGACCGTGCCTACGGCCAAACCGGCCGCGGCTGAACCCAACCGGGCCGATGCGCGCCCCCGCTCCGCGCGCAGCGGGGGCAGTCGCCGACTCGCGCCCGGCGCCCGCCACCGGTCACTCGCCCCCGGGCGGGCGCCAGTCCACCGGCGGCGGCAGCGTGCCCTGGGCGATTGTGTTCGCGTAGACGCTCTCCAGGGCCTGGCTGAGCGGCCCGACCAGCTCGCGCGGCAAGCCGTCGCTTCTCGCTTCCGGGCAACTGCGCCTGCATGCCCAGCGACTGCTTCCCCTGCGGGGCGCCGCGCAGGCGCACGCCCTCCTCGAAGCGGGCACAGCGCACAAAAAGATCGTCCTCACCGCTTAGCAACCCGTCGCAGTGCACTGTTCGGTCGGGATAGGGCCGGACCTCATTCGCTCGAGTACCCGTGCAGGTGGTCGAGGCGTGGTCAAGGCCAGGTTCCATGAACCTCTGCGGCTGGCTCCTGTGTTCTTCTATTCTGGGTTCAAGGAGTACGACGGGTGCCCGTGGCGGGTATCCGTGGCCAGGATGGTGTTTCGGACGACGCGCGAAGTATCCCCCCGGCCAGCCGGTTCGTAACCGGCGGTTCCTCCTCCAGAGTTCGCTTGTGGAATCGCAATTCAGAGTGTCCTGAGCGTCGAGCAGGACCTCAGCAGGCAGCGTGGTCCGTTACCACGGTGCCAGGCTGAGGCCTGCCCGCCCTCAGCCTGCCGCATGGGCAGGGAGCGCGTAGATGCTTGATCAGGTGACGTTGTGGGTGCTCGGCATCGCCGGGATTCTGGCCGCAGCGCTGACCGCCGGGAAACTGCTCATTGACCAGGCCGGGGAATTGCTTCGCGCCTGGAAGCGCCTCATGGCGGCCTGGCGACAAGAGGAATGACCGTGGCGGCGGCGCCACCGGCCCGCTCTCCGGACTTTCCGGAGGCTTCAGCCTGTCTCGCCCGAGCGCGGGGTTGTGCACGCAAGGGCCTGTTCGACCAGGCCGCGCAGTTCCTGATCCTGGAGAACCATCGGGTATCCACCGTCCAAGGGGGATACCCGATTGATGGTCAGACGACGGTCGGTCTGCTGAGCCGTCATCAGCGCGGCCCGGATCGCCGGGCTGAGCTCGCCCATGCGGATCAGGGCCCGGAGCGCGTCGCGGATGAACCCGAAGGCGCCACCACCGTCCGCAATCGGCAGCACGAACTCTTCCAGAACCTGCAGGCTCGGTTCGGTCCGGCCCGTGATCGACCACAGGGTGATCGCGGCAGTGAGCCGGAGCCATCGCGGACCGTGCTCCATGGCGAGCCGGACCCTGTCCGCGTAAGGTGCCGCGTCGCGGCCGAAGTCGGCCAGAGCGCCGATCGGCCCGTACTCGGGCTCCTCGGCCGCCAAAACCGCGTCTCCGAAAAACCGTAGTGCCGCCGCACGATCCCCGCTGATGCGCGCGGCAGCCGTGGCAATCGACCTGTGATTGGCCGGATGGTCCAGGACCCTGCAGGGTGCGCAGGGCCGGTGCAGCTGAGGCAGCCGCCGGGCCCATCGCTCCCAAGATCCCGGCCACTCTGAGCGAGGTCCGGGTGTCGGCCAGCAAGGGCAGCAGTTCGGGCAAGGCCGGCAACGCCGCCTGGCCCCACGCCTCCAGGGCTGCGAGGGAGCAGGAGGGCAGGCCGCCTCGAGGCCAGTCCTGCCGCATCATTTCCCGCAGCGCAGGCAGCAGAACGTCCACGTGCTCGCGGAGTGGGATCAGTACGTCGGCGATCTCCGGCCGTCTCGGTTCACCAGTGGCGTAGCTGCGGAATTGCTCCTCCCCTTGCGCACGGAGTTGCTCCATCAGACCAGGCAGGGCGCGCGGGTCACCTATCCGGGTCAGGGCCCAGCGGGCGAATTCGCTAACCGTTCCGTCGAGGTACTCGTCGGCCCCGTCGTCGTCGAGCAGTTCGGCGAGCCGGTCGGCGTACGGGGTGGCCGCCGGGCCCAGTACCGCCAGAATGTTCGCGGCCCGCAGCCGGACCGCGCCGTCCGCACAGTTCAGCAGGCCGCCGGCCAGCGGCAGCAGGGCAGCCTCCGCCGAACGCCGCTCGGTCAACAGCCGCCATCCGAGATCCAGTGCCGCCTGGCACAGCTCGACGTCCCCCAGCCGGCCCCCCGTCTCCAACAACCGGACAGCGAAGGACAGTTCAGCGTCGGGATCGTGAGCGAGCAGTCGGGCGGTGCACCAGACCAGGTCCTCGCGGGTCCAGGGACCCTCGACGGCAGGGGTGTACCAGACCTCTTCGAAGCGCGGTCGCAGCGCGCGATCGGTGAACACCTCGATCAGCCGGTCCAGCTGACGGACCGGCAGATCCCGGTCGACGGCCGCGGAGGCGTGCACGCCCGCGACCCACCACACCGGATCGTCCCCGCCCAGCACCTGTGCCAGCGCCGCCCTCGCCTGGTGGACGGCGACGCCGCCACCCCATTCCGTCCCGCCAAGGGCAAGCAGCAGCGGGAGACGGACCGTCGGGTCGGTCTCCACCCGCCACCGCTCCAGCAGCCGGACGATCCCGGCGCCCAGAGGTAGCGCCGCGCGCCGCACCGCTGGGTCCGGATCCGCCAGCAGCGCCCACGCTCGCGTCCAGTCCTCGTCAGCCAAAGCCGGTGCCCGCATCGCCACCAGCAACTCGACCAGGGCGACCCGGGCGCCCATGGCCGGGTCGGCAGCGAGGGCGACCACGAACGGCAGGGCAGCTGCCGCCGCGGACGGCGGCCGCTCCTCGTTCCTCGGGACCAGGGAGGAATGAAGCGGATAGCAGTGCTCCTCCGTTGCCGCCGTACCCGCCAGTGCGAGCAGCCGAAGCGCCCGCGGCACCGCGTCGGCCGTTTCGCGCGGATGTGCCGTCTCCAGTTCGTGCCACGCCACAGAATCCAGCCCGTCCAACGGCCTTCCCGTCACCGGAACCCCGTCCTGTCCACCATGTCGTGCAGTCCCCCTCCGGCTCGACCGTCATGGTCCAGGAAACCCGCCGTCCTGTCGCGCGAATTCGTGTGCCGCATTGGCCGTCGCTGTGCTCCTGTTCCCGCAGCACGGGCTGATCCACGGTTTCGCTGTAGCCGCTCCCCCGCTCTCTCCCTGGAGGCTTCCCTGTGGACCAGCAGAGCGGTCCTTCGGCCGTGGGGTGTCAGGAGCCCCGGGCCGGGGACTGTCCTGTTCACCGCCGGCGCGCGTCTGGAGGACGCGGACTACAGCCGGACCCTAACCCGCAGGGCGTGGCGAGGGCCCCGTGTGAACGTCCACGCGCAGTCAGCCGGCTCGTTCGTCCGCGGGTACCAGTCTGCTTCGATGCGGTTCCGCACTCGCGTGCCTGCGAAACCCCAGCAGCCAGCTTCCGGCCAGACCGCACCCGGCCAGCGTCAGGGCCAGCGCGCAGGCCCGTAGGTAGCTGTCGGGGTAGCCCACGGTCCACCCGAGGAACGGGAGCAGGGTCAGCAGGCCGGTGCCCGATGCGGCGCCCAACAGTGCCGCCGTCTCTCGCCGGTTGGCCGGCCATGTCCTGCGCACCAGAACGAGGGCCGCCAGAACGCAGCACGTCACCAGCGACAGGACGGCCACGGTTCCCGTTCCTGGCTCCCCGTAGAAGCCGCCGACGAAGTCGAGGCCGACCGTCCACCCAAGGCCGAGCAGAATCCGGATGCCCTCCTCACGCAGCACCGCACGTCGGGCACAGCCGACCTGATGGGCCAGCCGGACCGCGCCGATGGCCAGCAGGAGGGCCAGCCCGGCGATACTCAGAGCCAGCAGGTACTCCTTGACGATGCCTTGGCCCAGTCCGGTGTCAGGTACCGCGACCGTGGGGTCGCCCGGTTCGGCGGCCAGGCCGACCCGTGCCCAGCGCCCGTCCGGGCGGCGTACGACCAGGCCGTCGTTCTGGTCCGCGACGATCACCGTGTAGCCCGCGGTGAGCGGCAGGACCACGACCGAGGTCGACTCCAGTCGCAACGCAGCCCCGGTGCTGTCCGCGGCGTAGCCGCCGCTGCGGCGCAGGTACAAGCTGCGACCGGCCGTCAGTTCCCAGACCGTCGACCAGTGCAGGCCGCCGTCGGTGCTCTCCTGGACCCGGGCATGCCCCACGGCCACCCGGTAGCAGTGATCCGGCTTCCCCGGCACGCACGCCTCGGTCTGCAGGTGCAGCCCCGGCACCGCGGCCGGGGAAGCGACCGGTGCGGCTGGCAGCATGCGCCAGGTCACACCGTCCGTGGTGGTGAACATCCGTCCCAGGTAGCCGGTTCCGGCGCCACCGAACTGGACGACCACCACGCCGTCCTGTGTCCTGCCCACCGCCGCGTCGTTGAAGGGTCGCCAGTAGCCGCACCCCGTGAGCGCGGTCAGCACCATCAGTGCGACCAGCACAGCGGCCGCACCACGCCGTCCTGTCCCCCGTGACATGAGCCAAGTCTCGACGGCCCACATCACGCCGACGACGCGGCACGGTTCCGAACGAGTGTGGCTTGCGGTGGGCTTGATCCGGCAGCGAGTGGCCGGGGCGCATGACCGCTGAACCGCCGGTACCCCGAGCGCGGGCTCATGCGCCTGGACGGAACGCGGGCGCCACGCGACCATCTGAGGCACCATCGCGACCGTCTCCGGAAGGCAGTGCCTCCATGACCTCACTCCACCTTCAGGGGCGTACCGCTCTGGTCACCGGCGGAACCCGGGGCATCGGCCGGGCCACCGCGCACCGGCTCGCGCAGGCAGGTGCGACGGTGCTGTTGACCGGACGCTCGGAGCAGCACGCCAAGGCCGCCGCGGAGGAGGTACAGGCGCGGCACGGCACCACGGCCATCGGGCTGTCGCTGGAGATGACCGACCCGGCCGGCATCGAGGCGCTGATGGCACGGATCGCCGAGGAGCACCCCGAACTGGACATCCTGGTCGCCAACGCCGGAGTGATGGGCGTCGGCGCTCTCGGCTCCATTCCGGCCCCCGAGGTGCGGAGCGTCGTCGAGGTCAACGTGCTCGGGACCTTCGCGGTGCTCCAGGGCGCGGCGCGGATCATGGCTCCGCGCGGACGCGGCTCGATCGTGCTGCTCACGTCGCTGGTGGCCGCCCTGGGCGTACCGGGCATGGCTTCCTACGCCGCCGCCAAGGGAGCCATCGCGGCATTGACCCTCAGCGCCGCCCAGGAACTGGGCCCGCAGGGCATCAGGGTCAACGCCGTCGCGCCCGGAACGATCGAGACCGACATGCTGGCCCCGTATCCCCGCGCCGTCCTGGACCAGACCGCGGCCCGCACCCCGCTGGGAAGGCTGGGCACCGCCGAGGACGTCGCCGGGGCCGTGGCCTTCCTGGCCGGCGACGACGCCTCCTTCATCACCGGCCACATCCTGGCCGTCGACGGCGGTCTGCAGCCCTGAGGGGACCCCATGCCCGGCTCAGTCCACCAGGTCCGACCAGGTGTTCAGGTTCCCGTCGTCGACAACCAGCTCGTGGTAGCCGAACCGTTCGCCGAGCGTCAGGAAGCGCTGGTACCGGACCTCGCTGATGGGCATGAAGTACGCCTTCAACGCCCTCCTTGGTGAGCCCGGACAGGCCGAAGTCCTCGTCGAAGGCGTCGAGGTCGAAGGCGTCGTGCGGATCGGTCATGGTGGTGTACCTGAGTAATGTCAGGCCGGAACTGGCCAGCCAAGCCGCTGAGGGAGTCCTGCTACCGCTTGGGGGCAGGCTCCGCCGCTCGGACTCCTGCGGACTCCTGCTCGGCGAGCCGGATGGCTATTGTGGCCAGTTGCTTGACCCGATCGGCGAATTGGCCGTCGTTACGACGGTGCGGCATGGGATAGAGATTGGTGTCGACGGCCAAGGTCAGCTCGTTCCGGAGCGCCCTCATCACTTCCGCCCTCGACGAGGGGGGAAGGCTTGCCACGAACAGGTATCCGGAGGCCGCGTCGCGGCGCATCTGCTCACTGACAGCAGGATCGGTCACCCTCGAACGCAGGAAGCCCACGGTCCAATCGAAGAGACCGGACGTTGCGAACCAGTCACAGCTGGGATCGTCGTCGGCCAGGCTGATGAGCTTGGTCACTGTGCCTCCCCGCTCTCACACGACAGGTGCCGATGCGCGCCCCGATCCCGGCCACACGGTCCCACATACCTCAGAAGTCCCCCACTCATTTTGTGCGCTCGGCGGTCTGCACGACGTGCATAGCGACCTGTCGGGCGGCGACGGCTCTGGCGGGCGGCCCGGCTGTCGCTCGGTGAGTCAGCTCCTTGGTGGTACTGGTTTCACCATCGGACCGGGTCCTGGGCGCATGGCACGCACGGGGTGTGGTGTTCTAGGTTCGAGCTGTGATGATTCCTCCCGGGCTGCGGCGCTCGGTCCTGCGGGCGCGGCGGGACGCCGGCTTCCTGGCTGCCGGTGTGCTGCCGCACCTGGGCCTGGTACCGGTGTGGAGCTGGGGCCTGACGATCACTGCTGAGACCGGGAACTGGCCGCTCACGCTGCCCGTCTCGGTCGCCCTGATCCTGCTCGGTGTGCCGGTGCTGACGGCGGTTCAGCGGGCCCGGCACCGGGCGCTGCTCGGCGTGTTCCTGCCCCGGCCGACGCCCGCGCCGGAGCAGCGGTGGTCGTGGGCGGCGGCCGCCCGTTGGCTACGCGCGCCGCGCACCTGGGGGCAGCTCGGCTACCACCTCCTGCTGGGCCCGGTCCTGGCAGTGCCGGAACTGCTGGTGCTCATGGCGCTGCCGGTGGGCCTGGCGGGCGCCACCTGCTCCGCCTGGGCGTGGGGGCTGCCGGTGGACGTGCGCGAGGGGTGGTTCGGCGCCACGCAACTGCCGTGCTACACGCTGGGCGGACTCGTCCTGCTCTGTGCCGTGCCGTGGGCGGCGGGGGTGGTGGCCCGCGCCGAGTCGCGTGTGGCGACGGCTCTGCTCGGGCCCAGCCCGACCCAGCAACTCCGCGAGCGGGTCGACGAGTTGGACCAGAGCCGGACCGGTCTGATCGAAGCGGTCGACGCCGAGCGCCGCCGCATTGAGCGCGATCTGCACGACGGCACCCAGCAGCGGTTGGTCTCGCTGGCGGTCAACCTGGGCCTGGCGATGGCCACCCAGCCCGATCTGCCGGCCGGAGCCCGCGAGGCGCTCGCCGGGGCGCACCGGGAGGCCAAGCAGGCGATCGAGGAACTCAACGACCTGGTAAGGGGCCTGCATCCGGCCGTGCTCGAGGACCGCGGCCTGGACGCGGCGCTGTCCGGCCTGGCCGCCCGGGCGCCCCTACCGGTACGCCTGCGGGTCGACCTGGGGCAGCGGGCGGCGCCCGTGGTGGAGTCGGTCGCGTACTTCGTGGTCTCCGAGGCGCTGACCAACGTGACCAAGCACGCCCGCGCGACGCGTGCCGAGGTGACCGTTCGGCGGGTCGGTAAGGTGCTGCGGGTGAACATCACCGACGACGGGCTGGGCGGGGCCGACGCCCGCGCCGGCACGGGACTGAGCGGGCTGGCGAAGCGGGTCGGCTCCATCGACGGCACCCTGAAGGTCAGCAGTCCCGTCGGCGGACCGACCACAGTGGCGGCGGAGTTGCCGTGCGAGCGGTGATCGCCGAGGACTCGGTGCTGCTGCGGGTCGGCCTGGTCAAGGTGCTGGAGATGGGCGGGTTCCAAGTCACCACCGAGGTCGGGGACGGCGAGGCGCTGTTGGCGGCGGTGGCGGAGCATCGGCCCGAACTCGCCTTGGTCGACGTCCGGATGCCGCCGGGCTTCACCGACGAGGGGGTGCGCGCCGCCGTGGAGATCCGTCGGCGTTGGCCGGGGACGGCGGTGGTGCTGCTGTCGCAGTACGTGGAGGAGCGGTACGCGGCCGAGCTGCTCTCCACCGACGCCGGCGGCGTCGGCTACCTGCTCAAGCAACGCGTCGCCGACGTCGCGGAGTTCGTGGCGGCGGTGCGGCGGGTGGCGGAGGGCGGCACGGCACTGGATCCGCAGGTTGTCTCACAGCTCCTGCTACGCCGCGACCTGGACCCGCTGGAACGGCTCACCCCGCGCGAACGCGACGTCCTCGGCGCCATGGCCGAGGGCCGCTCCAACGCCGGCATCGCGCAGGCTCTGGTGGTCAGCGAGAGCGCGGTGGCCAAGCACATCAACAACATCTTCGCCAAACTCGACCTCCCCACCGCCGACGCGGACCACCGCCGCGTCCTCGCAGTGCTGAGATTCCTGGCAGCCTCAGCAACATGACCGACCGCCCCCGGGCCTGACGGGCGTTGTCTGATCGGCCCGGGCCGGCCTGCTCTGTACTTGTTGACAAGGCAGCAGCCCTCACAGCCGGGCCGCTTCACGGCTCGGCTCCTGCGTTCTGAGGGGTCGTGTGCTCCTTGCTGAATCCGTGTGCGGACCCGGGCAGCGAACTACCTATGCGTGACGGATTCCCCGTCAGGCCACGCTGCCTAGGTTGGTCCCGTCAGCAAGTTCAACCACCAGTCGGGAGAGTTCACATGACCGCCTACGCCATCATGCACGTCCGCTCGGTCCGTCCCAGCCCGCAGATCGCCGAGTACCTGCAGCGCATCGACGCGACCCTCGACCCGTTCCAGGGGCGGTTCCGCGCCCACGGGGACGACTTCGAGGTCCTCGAGGGCAGTTGGGGGCCCGCCGTGATCGTCCTCGAGTTCCCCGACCGGGACCACGCCCGCAGCTGGTACTCCTCCCCGGCTTACCGGGCGATCGCGAAGCTGCGCACCGACAACATCGACGGCGACATCATCCTGGTCAACGGAGTGCCGCAGGGATACCGCGGAGCGGACTCGCTGAACCACTGACGCCACTCGCGTCTGCGAGGTCTGCCGTGGCCGGCTATGTGATCTCCCTTCTGCCGATCAGGCCCTCCGACTGCGTACTCAGGGCCGAGCGGGCCCTGAGTACGGTGTCCTCTGCTGGCGAGAGGGGTGACCCCTTGGTCGGGGCGCTGGGGTCAGCTGACGCTCTTGAGGGCCTTCAGGATGACCTGGGTGACTGCGTCGGGCTGCGAGATCATGATGACGTGCGACCCCTCGATCTCGGTGATGTCGGCCCCGGCGCGCTGGGCCATCTCGCGTACGACGTCACTGCCCGCCGCGGTGTCGGCGGTGCCGACCGCCGCCCAGGCCGGCAGGTCCTTCCAGGCAGCCGGGCCGCTCTTCTCGGCGAACGCGCCGGCCGCGATCGGCCGCTGCGAGAGGGCGTAGACGTCGGACTGCAGCTGGGGCAGGTCCGCGGTGAAGACCGCGCGGAACTTCGCGGGGTCGATCCGGACCTCGGTCGCGGTGTCGGATCCGTTGTCGGTCGGGAACTGGTACTCCTGGAGTGCGGTGGTGAGCACGCTGTCGGTGGACCGGGCCACGATGTCGCCCAGGACCTCGCCCTCGTCCGGGGCGAAGGCGGCGACGTAGACCAGGCCGACGACGTTGCTGGTGTGCGGGACGGCGTTGGTGATGATGGCGCCGCCGTAGGAGTGCCCGACTGCAAGGACCGGGCCGGGGATCTGGTTGATCAGGCTCGCGACGTAGGCCGCGTCGTGGCTGATTCCGCGCAGGGGGTTCACGACCGCGACCACGGGGACGCCGGCCGAAATCAGTCGCTCGGTGACGAAGGCCCAGCTGCCGGCGTCGGCGAAGGCGCCGTGGACAAGGACGACGGTGGGGCTGGTCGGGCTGATCGTTGTATCGGTCATCGCGGTCTCCTGGTGCTGTCGAATCGTCAGGCCTGTGGGGTGTGAGGTGGAGCAGCGGCTCTGACGCTAGGACGCCGCGGAATCGGCTGCCACCGGCGTGCACGCTCAGCACAGAAGTGTGCGCTTCCCTTCAACTGGGCGCTGACGAAGACAGCTGACGCCGGGTCACGGGCGGGTGAGCCCCCCAGTACTGCCCGCGAGTGCGGTCGGCGGCCGTTCCCGGTTCAGGTGGCGCCATTCACGGGGCGACATGCCGTAGGCGAGCCGGAACCGGCGGCTGAAGTGCGTGGCGTCGACGAAACCCCAGCGTCGGGCGACCATGGCGATCTGGGCATCGGCATGCAGCAGTTCCCGGCGTGCCCCTTCGAGGCGGGCGCTGATGATCCATTCGGCGATGGTGAGGGTGTTGTCGCGTGACCACAGGTTGTAGAGATGGCGCAGGGAGATGCTGTGCGCGGCGGCGATCCGGTCCGCGGTCAGGTCGCGGTCGGTCAGGTGCTGCTGCGCGTAGACCATGATGCGGGTCCGCAACGCGTCGTGCAGCGGGGCGTTGAGCCGCGGGTTGTGGTCACCTGATGTCGCCACGAGGGCACGGGCCAGTTCGACCGTGGCCGCGGCCAGCATGCCGGCCTCGCGGGTGTCGGTCAGGGCCTGTGCGGCGGGGACGAGACCGAGGAGGTGGGTCTTGAACAGGTCGTAGACCGGACTGCCCCTCAGCCCTGAGGTCGACCGGCGGATCATGTCGACCGGCAGCGCGAGGGCGTCGAACCCGATCCCCAGCGAGCCGTGGACACAGTTGCCACCCATGCCGAACTCAAACGGCCTGGTCATGTCCAGCAGGCTCACATCCCCCTGCGCCTGGTCGGTCCGGCAGCCGTTCTGCTCCTGGTAGCCGGTGCCGGCCGGGTGGAACCCGAAGGTCGCCTGCTCGGGTGCGCAGTCACGTACCTGGGCCCTGGTGCGCCGCATCCGCACCGGATCCCCGCCGGCTCGCACCAGCATCGCCGGGCCCAACTGCCAGTACTCGATCCGGTACCGCAGCGGCCCGGGTCCCGAGGCGAAGGCGATCTCGGAGGGAGCGACCGTGTTCCTGACCGCGTCGATCACCGCGTCCGGCCGCTGCCTCGGCGGCAGTTCCGTGGTGTCCACCAGGACGGCCATCTTCACCCCCCAACCCAGGCAGTCCGAGTTCCCCGCGGGCTCGACAGCCGTGGACGGCTCCGGCTCCGGCTCCGGCGATGCCCCGGATCCCCCTGGCAGCAACGCTACGACCGCCGCCATCGGCACATTGCAGGACCTGAGCGCCCAGGACTTGCCCCTGCATGCACGACGCGGCGCCGACCTGCGCATTCGCGGACGAAGAGGGCATGCGGGTGGCAGGATGGCGCTCCTTCCAACAGCCTTACCGGGCAAGCAATCTCATGGGCCGTGACGTCCTGAGGGAACCTTCTGAACCATGATCATGACCCGCGCGAAGCCCGTATACTGCTCCAGCGCCACGCCGCATCCGTCCCCATGTCCAGGTGAACCTCCATGGCCGTCATCTTCGACACCGCCGGCCTGCCGGCATCCGACCGCGCCGAAGCCGTCTACGACGCGATGATGTCCGCCACCGCCCCCTGCCACGTGATCCACGAGAATCCCGACGCCCCACTGCACTTCCGGATCGAAGTGTGGGCCGTGGGCGACGTCGAGATCTTCACCAACCGCTCTTCCGGTCTGCGGCTGCTGCGCACCGCCAAGCAAGCCCGCCACGAACCCATGCCGGTGATCGCCATCTCGGTCCAACGGGCCGGCCAGGGCCTGTTGGAGCAGTGGGACCAACGCAGGAGCTTCACCCCCGGCGAGATGCTGGCTGTCGACCTCTCGGCGCCCTACGACTTCTCCTGGAGCGGCACCGGCGCCGCCGGATGCGTCCAGATCCGCGCCGACATGCTGGACCTGCCCGCCGACATGGTCCACCGGGGCTGCCCACAACTGCAGCGCAGCCCGTTGTACCCGCTGCTCACCGACCACATCCGGCACCTCACCCGCGACCCCGGGGCGGTCACCGGGCTCCTGGCCCAGTCGTCACTGGGCGCTGCCACGCTGGAGCTGGCCAGGGCGCTGCTGGCCTCGGCCGCCGGCGATTCCCGGCATGCGCGTGCCGCTCTGGCCGAGTCCCTGCTGACCCGCGTCCGCGCCTACGTCCGCCGGCATCTGAGGGACGGCGACCTCTCCCCCGCATCGATCGCCGCAGCCCACAGCATCTCGGTCCGCTACCTCTACAAGCTCTGCGCGGCAGGCAACTTCAGCCTGGAACAGTGGATCATCGCCGAACGGCTCAAGGGTGCCTGTTCGGATCTCGCCGCCCCCGGGGAGACTCGCTCGGTGGCGGCGATCGCCCGCGCCTGGGGCTTCAGCGACCCCGCGCACTTCACCCGCCGCTTCCGTGCGACCTTCCAGTGCACACCGACCGACTGGCGCCACGCAGAACGCAGACACGCGTCACAGCGGCCGGCACCCGATTCCGCTCCGGAGACCGACCGTTGAGGACGTTCGCCTGAAGCAGCGGCGGGACCGCGCTGGGGTACTCAGTCGCCCTCGGCGTTGATGTGGGGCAGTACCCGGTCCAGCCGACGCGGCAGCCACCACGCGCTGCGGCCGAGCAGCGTCATGACTGCGGGCACGAGCAGCAGGCGCACCACGGTGGCGTCCACCAGCACGCTGACGGCCAGGCCCAGGCCCAGCATCTTGACGGTGATGTTGTCGCTGAGGATGAAGGCGGCGAAGACGCTCACCATGATCAGCGCCGCGCAGGTGATCACGCGTGCGGTGATCTCCAGGCCGTGGGCGACGCTCGCCCGGGCGTCGCTGGTGCGCGTCCAGGCCTCGTGGACCCGGGAGAGCAGGAAGACCTCGTAGTCCATGCTCAGGCCGAAGACGATGGCGAACATCATCATCGGCACATAGCTCTCGATCGGTACGGTGCCGGACACTCCCAGCGCGGGACCACCCCAGCCCCACTGGAACACCGCGACCACCACTCCGTAGGAGGCGGCGATCGACAGCAGGTTCAGCACCGCGGCCTTGACGGCGACCAGCAGGCCCCGGAAGACCGCCAGGATGATCAGGAACGCCAGGGCGACCACGACCGCGATGATGAGCGGCAGTCTGCTCGCGATGATCTCCAGGAAGTCCAGTTGGGCCGCGGTCGTGCCGGTCAGGTAGGCCTTGGCCGCGGTGCCGGCCACGCCCTGCGGCAGGGAGACGTCGGTGAGGTGCCGGTAGAGCCGGGTGGTGGCGGCGTCCTGCGGGGCCGCGCTCGACAGTGCCGTGGCGATGAGCGCCTGGCCGTCGCTGGTGGGTTGCAGCGGGCTGATGCTCGCGGCGCCGGGGACACCGGTGAGCGACTTGGTCAGGTTGGCGGACAGCGTGGACCGGTCCGCGGCGGGGACCTGGCTCTGGTCCACCACGATGGTCAGCGGACCGTTGGCGCCCGGCCCGAAGCCGGAGCTGATGAGGTCGTAGGCGCGGCGGTCGGTGAAGCTGGTGGGGTCGGCGCCGTCGCCGATGTGGCCCAACCGGATGGAGAACAGCGGGATCGCCAGCACGCCCACCACCACCAGGCCGGCCAGCAGGAACCACCACGGACGCCGCTGCACCCGGTGCGCGTAGCGGTGCCAGCCGCCCTGGGCCTCGGTGCCGGCGCCGTTGGTCCCCTCGGCCACCGGGGTGCGCACGCTGAGCCGGTCGATACGGCGCCCGACCAGCCCCAGCAGGGCCGGCACCAGGGTGACCGCTCCGAGTACCGCCGTGATCACGGTGACGCCGGCCGCCGCCCCCAGCTTCCCGATGAAGCCGACCCGGGAGACGTACAGTCCGGCCAGGGCGACGATGACGGTGCAGCCGGAGACCAGTACCGCGCGTCCGCTGGTGGCCACGGCCCGGCCGGCCGCCTCGACCGGGTCCTGCCCGTCGATCAGACGCTGGCGGTGACGGGTGGTCAGGAACAGCGCGTAGTCGATGCCGACCCCCAGGCCGATCATGGTCGCCAGGGTCGGCGACACGCTGGCGAAGGTGAAGGCGGCAGCCAGCAGACCGAGGCAGCCGAGCCCGACCACGACGCTGATGAGCGCGGTCAGCAGCGGCAGTCCGGCGGCGATGACGCTGCCGAAGCCGATCAGCAGCACCACCACCGCGACCGCGAAGCCGATGGCCTCGCTGGTCAGGTCGGCGGCCTTGGGCCTGGCGAGCTCGCCCAGCGGGCCGCCGTACTCGACCTGGACCCCGGCGGCCCGGATCGGCGCCACGGCGGCGTCGACGCCGGAGAGGTAGCCCTGGCCCAGGGAGGTGGGGTTGGCGTCGAACCGTACCGTGATGTAGCCGGTCCGGCCGTCGCTGGACACGGCTCCCGGGGGTGCCGGCGGCAGCGGATTCTGCACGGACAGCACATGGGGCAGGTGCTGCAGCGAGGTGACCGCCTGGTCCACCTGGCTCTGGACGTCGGTCAGCGGCCCTTTAGAGTCGTGCATCACGATCTGCGCCCCGGTGCCGCCCGAGCCGGGAGCGTGCGCGCTGAGCACGGCCAGCCCCTGGTAGGACTGGGTTCCGGGCAGGGAGAAGTCGTCGGAGTAGGTCCCCCCGAAGGCGCTCTGCAGCGCGTGCACACCGACCAGGGCGATCAGCCACACGACGATGACCACCACGAAGTGACGCGCGCACCACTGTCCCAGCCGCTGCAGGACACCTACGGACATATGCACTCCTAGAGATTGTGACCGTCGTTTGGTGTCGCTGGGGGTAGACGCAGATGCGCTCGCGTTTTGCGTTCATACCAGGACACTCAGGTCATGCCTGTGCAAGCGCGCGGGTGACTCGGTCGACGCTGCCCGAGGTCACTCCACCGGCGGAGCCGCCCGAGGGGACCGCAGGTCGGCCCCAGCCATGACATGGGGTCACCACGGGTCAGGACTGGGGTGTTTCCCCGGTTCGAACAACGGGGCCGGGTGATGTCCTGGTGGCACACCCACCGTGCATCGACCGTTCGCGAAACAGAGAAGGGCCAAGAACCATGACCGATCCGATCCCCGTCCTCTTCATCCACGGCCTGTGGCTGCACAGCAGTTCCTGGCAGCCGTGGATCGACCTGTTCCAGCAGGAGGGCTACGCCCCGTCCGCCCCGGGCTGGCCCGGGGACCCCGACACCGTCGAAGAGGCACGGCAGAACCCGGAGAGCATCGCCGACCACGGCATCGACGACGTCGTGGAGCACTACGCCGCCATCGTCCGCGGGATGGAGAGCCTGCCGATCCTGGTCGGTCACTCCTTCGGCGGCATGATCGCCCAGAAGCTCCTGGGACAGGACCTGGCCCTCGCCGCCGTGGCCGTCGACGCGGCCCAGATCAAGGGGGTCCTGCCGCTGCCCCTGTCCGCGCTGCGCTCGACGCTGCCGGTGTTCAAGAACCCGGCGAACAAGCACCGCGCCGTGTCGCTGACCGCCGAGCAGTTCCGCTTCGCGTTCGGCAACGCGATCTCCCAGGAGGAGTCCGACGCGCTGTTCGAGCAGTGGACCATCCCCGCGCCCGGCAAGCCGCTGTTCGAGGCCGCCGCCGCGAACTTCAACCCGCACTCGCCGGCGAAGGTCGAGACCGAGAACTCGGGGCGCGGCCCGCTGCTGCTGATGTCCGGCGGCAAGGACCACACCGTCCCGGAGACGGTCACCCGCGCCACCCTCAAGCAGTACCGGCGCTCCGAGGCCGTCACCGAGTTCATGACCTTCCCCGACCGCGGGCACTCGCTGACCGTCGACGGCGGTTGGCGCGAGGTCGCCGACCAGGCGCTGGCCTGGCTGCGGCGGCAGGACCTGGACACCGCCCGATGAGCGCCTCCGCCGCGGGCACGGGTCTGGCCGGTCAGCGTGCCGTGGTCACCGGCGCCGGCCGGGGCATCGGCCTGGCGATCACCCAGGGTCTGCTCGCGGCCGGGGCCCGCGTCGTCGCCGGGACCAAGAACCGCACCCAGGAACTCGACGACCTGGTCAAGCAGGGCGCCGAACTGACCGTCGTGGAAGTCGACCTGGCCACCCCCGACGGCCCGGGAGCCCTCGTCGCCGCCGCGGCCGAACTGCACGGCGGACTCGACGTCCTGGTGAACAACGTCGGCGCGGTAAAGCCACGGGTCGGAGGGCTGCTCGCCACGACCGACGCGGACTGGGACTGGACCTTCACGATCAACCTGATGGCGGCCGTCCGCGCCACCCGCAGCGCACTGCCGCACCTGATCGCCACCGGAGACGGCCGGATCGTCACCGTCGCCTCGGTCAACGCCCGACTTCCCGACCCGCTGGTCATCGACTACGGCGCAGCCAAGGCGGCCCTGTCCAACTTCTGCAAGGCGCTGTCCAAGCAGGTCGGGCCGCAGGGCGTGCGCGTCAACTGCGTCAGCCCCGGACCGGTGGAGACGCCCCTGTGGAAGGGCGCCGGCGGCGTGGCCGCCACTGTCGGCGCCGGCCTCGGCCTGGATCCCGGCACCGTCGCCGAGACCGCGGCGGCCCAGGCGGCCACCGGACGTTTCACCCTGCCCTCCGAAGTCGCCGACCTGGTCGTGTTCCTGGCCGGCCGGCGTTCGGGCAACATCACCGGCGCCGACTTCCTGATCGACGGCGGGATGACGGACGTGCTGTGATCCCGGAGGACGCTACGACGGTTCCGCATCACCGGCGGTCCCCGTTCGGCCCAGTGCCTCTGCGATCCTCCTGCGGGAGGTGATGCCGAGCTTGCGGAAGACCTTGTTCAGGTGGAACTCCACGGTCGAGGTGGTGATGAACAGTCTGGAGGCGACCTCGGCGTTGGTCAGCCCCGAGGCGGCCAGCAGCGCCACCTGCCGTTCCTGGGCGGTCAGTTCGAACCCGCTTCCGGTGCGGCTCCTGCGCGCCGTGGCCCCCGTGGCCCCCGTGGCGAGCAGTTCGCTGCGGGCGCGCTCGGCGAACAGCGCCGCGCCCCAGGCGTCGAAGGACTCGTAGGCGGCCCGCAGCTGCGTCCTGGCCTCGGCCCGGCGTTTGCGCCGCCGGAGCCACTCGCCGAACAGAAGGCGGGAGCGGGCCTGTTCGGCGGCCAGGGGAACCTTCCCCAACAGCGCGATCGACTCCTGGTACTGCTCCTCTGCATCGGCGTCCTCGCCCATCAGCGCCCGGGAACGGGCCAGCAGACCCAGCGCCCACGGTGTTCCGGCAAGCTGCGCACGGTCTTCGAGTCGCTGCAGCGCGAGGGTCGCCGAGTGCCGGTCCCCCGCGCGCACCGCGGCCTCGACCAGGAGCGGCAGCATCAGATTGCCCAGCGACGGGGCGTCCTCGTGGTAGCTGAGCAGCGCATGGCGCAGCGCCTGGTGGTAGCGCCTGGCGCCCAGGTCGAGGATGCACAGTGCGTGCAGCGCCAACTGTCGCAGCAGGCCCAACCCGTAGGTGTCGGCGACGGCGTCCATCATCGCCACGGTGGTGCGCACGTCCTCGTCCCGGCCCATCCAGGCGTACAGCAGGGCCCGGTTGAGATCCTTCTGCGTCTTCAGCCCGATGGCTTCGGCGTAGTCGTCCGCCTCGCTGTACAGGGCGTCGGCCGCGGCCAGCCGTCCGTTCCAGATCTCGGTGGACGCCAGGTTCGACACGGCCAGGCTGAGACCGTACAGCGCTCCCTGGCTGCGATCCACGGCTGCCAGCCGGCCGACGACCTCGACGTACGCCTCGATGTCCCACACGTCG
Organism: Streptacidiphilus jeojiense; assembly: GCF_000719095.1. Taxonomy (GTDB): domain Bacteria; phylum Actinomycetota; class Actinomycetes; order Streptomycetales; family Streptomycetaceae; genus Streptacidiphilus; species Streptacidiphilus jeojiensis. The sequence continues at coordinate 44,736 of NZ_JOEH01000025.1, forward strand.
ATCGCGGCGATGCTCACCAGGATGCTGAAGGGCGTGGCCATGTCGCGCAGTTCGGCCGCAGTGCGCAGTCCCGCCAGGGCCGCCTGCATGGTCGTCACGCTGCTCCCGTACCCGCGGGCCGCGCGCAGGGCCAGACCCTGGACCAGCTGGTCCGGGCTCCACTCCTGCGGATCCGGGTCGTGCGGGGCGGCGAGCACGGCGCCGGCGACCTCCGCCATGGTGGTGCGGTACATCGGGTCCCGGGCGATGACGGCGGCGTGCATGGCCTCGTAGAGAAGGTCCCTGGTCATTCGGCCGTCCGTGTCCGCGAGTTCGGCAACGGCGCCGAGCATCATGGCGGGGACACGGTCGTTGCGGGTGTTGAAGAGTTCTGCCGACGCCCGGATCCGCAGCGCGCGTGCCCGGGTGGCGGGATGGTGGAGCGCGGGTGCGGCCAGGTCGAGGAGGGGCAGAACCGGCGCATGGTCCCCCGAGGTCAGATGGGCCTCGGCGGCGGCCAGGTACCGCTCGGCGCGCCTGGCCGGCTCGGTGGTCAGGGCAGCGGACTTGGACAGGAACAGTGCCTGGGCGGAGTACCCGCCCCTGGCCCGGGCCAGTTCCGAGGCGGCCTCCAGGTCCGCGGCCACCTCCTCGTCGGGGCCGGCGGCCGCCTCGGCACGATGCCAGGCGCGCCGGTCGGGAACGCGGTCGGGATCACTGGCCGCGGCCAGCGCGGCGTGGATCCGCCGACGGTCCTCCGCGGAGGCCGCCGCGTAGACCGACGACCGGATGAGGGGGTGGCGGAAGTCGACCGTGGTCCCCTGCCGCAGGATCCCGGCCTGGACGGCCGCGGCGGCGGCTGCGGCCGACAGGCCCAGCACACCGGCCGCACGCCAGATCACCGCCCTGTCGTCGGTCGGCGCTGCGGCTATGAGGAGCAGCAGGGTCCGGGTGTCGGAGGCCAGCGCGGCCACCGACTGTCGGAAGTGCTCCACCAGCAGTGCGCCCACCGGCAGCGGTTCGGGCATCGGCACTACCCCGGCCAGCTGTTCGACGCCCAGGTGCGCGCCCAGTTCGATCAGCGCCAGCGGATTGCCCCCGGTGCCGGCCACGACCCGGTCGGCGACCACCGCGTCCAGATGACCGGGAGCAACCAGGGACAGCAACTGCCTGGCGTCGCCGGCGGGCAGCCCCTCGACCCGCAGGGAGGGTACGGCACCGAACAGGCCATCGCCCTGGAAGTCGTCCCTGACCGCGAAGATCAGGCCCAGCGAGTCGGCGTAGAGCCGCCGGGCGACGAAGGCCAGCGTCTCGGCCGACTCCCGGTCCAGCCAGTGCACGTCGTCGATCAGGCACAGCAGCGGCAGTTCCGATGCCACGGCGGCCAGCAGGGTCAAGGCGGCGAGACCGACCAGATGCCGGTCCACCGGGGCTGCGTCCGCCAGGCCGAACGCGGCGTTCAACGCGGCCCGCTGTCCGGCGGGCAGCTGGTGGACGCGGGCCAGGTGCGGCCGCAGGATCCGGTGCAGTGCGCTGTAGCCCAGGGGCTGCTCGATCTCCACACCCGCGATCCTGGTCAGCTGCACCCCGACCGCCTGGGCCGCCGCATGATCGAGGAGCCGCGTCTTGCCGATGCCGGCCTCTCCCACCAGCACCAGGACGCCGCTGCGTCCGTCCCGCACCGCCTCCAGCAGCTGTCCGATCGCCTCGCGCTCGGCGGAACGGCCCAGCAGCGGCCGCACCGTTCCGGCACGAGCCCCGCGCACGGCCATGGGAACCCCCTGTCATCGGAACTCCTGCCTGAGGAGACAGACGCTAGTCAGCGCCGATGACACGATCGAGCGTCACATGACGGTGGAGGCACGCAAAGCACCGACCACCCTGCCCAGCTCGGCCCGGGAGACGACGCCCAGCTTGGGGAAGATCCGGTGCAGGTGCGAGCTGACGGTGCGATGGGACAGGTACAGCCGCTGGCCGATCTCACGGTTGGTCAGCCCTTCGGCGGCCAGCTGGACGATCTGCAGTTCATGTGCCGTCAACCGGTCGCGGGCGTCGGGATCCCGGCTTCGGCTGGTCTCGCCGGCCGCCCGCAGTTCCCGGCGGGCCCGCTCGCCCCAGGGAATCGCGCCGAGCGCGTCGAACATGTCACGGGCGGCGCGCAGATGGTCCCGGGACTCCACGCTGCGCCGCCGACGCCGCAGCCACTCCCCGAACGCCAGCTGCGTACGCGCCCTGACCAGCGGCAGAGCGCTCAGGTCGGCGTTGAGCGCCGCCGCGAACAGCGGCTCGGCGTCCGCGTCCTGCGCCACCATGGCCCGGGCCAGGCGCAGATCGGCGTGCAGTACCGGCGCCGGTGTCCGTTGGGCCACCTCCTCGAGTTCCGCGATGACGGGTATCACCGCCTCCCTGCGCCCGCAGTGCGTCGCGGCATCGACGAGGTAGCCCAGGGCGGTCAGCCGCAGGGCGACCTGGAACGCCGGATCGGCCGGATCGTGCAGCCGCCGGAAGTGGCCGTAGGCCTCGTCGAACCGGCCCTGGCCCAGGGCGGCCAGGCCTCGCGCCATGGCCGCCGTCGCCAGGACCGGACGTGCGCCGACCGGCAACCCGATCTCCTCGGCGGCCTCGGCCAGCGCCCGGACATCGTCCTCCTCACCACGCAGTGCGGCGAGTTCGGCGGCGGTCGCGGTCATCAGGGCGTACATCATGGTCTGGCTGGTCTCGCGCGCGAGCCGCCGGGACTCCTCGGTCGCCGCGATCGCGGCGCCGAGGTCCCCGACGACCAGTGCGCTCCAGGCGTCCGCCCCGACCGTGCGGGCCAGCAGCCCCAGGCGTCCCTGGGCGCGCAGCCCCGCGCCGCCGGCGGCCGAGAAGGCCCGGGCGAGAGGGAACCCACCGGCCAGCAGTGCCGCCGTGCTGAGCATCCGGTAGGCGCGGCCGTCGTCTCCTTCCGGCAGCACCACGTCCCGCGCCCGCTCCAGGACGTACGCTCCGCGTTCGATCGGCGCGGCGTAGGCGCAGATGGCCAGCCGCCACGGGTCGAGTTCCTCCGCCACCATGCGCTCGACGGCCTCCAGGACCCTGCCACGGGCCTCGGGGCCCGGCTCGGACCAGAAACACAGCTGGGCCGCGCTCCACAGGATGCGGATCGCCAGCGCCCGGTCCTCGACCGCGATCTCCTCGGCCAGGGCGGTCAGCGACAGGGCGGCGGAGGGGTGGCTGTGCAGCCCCTCGTCGAAGCCGCCGCGCAGCCAGGTGGCCCTGGCCTGCTGCTGTCTGGACAGCCGCTCGCTCTGAGCCCGGTCCAGCAGCCTGGTCACGGTTTCCGGACGGCCGAGTTCAGCCGCGAAGTCCGCAGCCAGCAGCAGCCGCTCGGCACGCGAACCGGCGTCCTCGCTGAGCGCTGCGGCGTGCTCCAGCGCGGTGACCGCCTCGGCGATGCCGCCCCGCCGGGCCGCCCGCCGCGCGGCGTCCTGAAGGGCGGCGGCGACCGACTCGTCGGGCTCCCCCGTCGCGGCGGCGCGGTGTCGCACCTGCCGGTCCGGCTGGTCCTCCAGCACGCCGGCGAGCGCGGCGTGGGCGGCACGTCGCGCGAGCGGAGCCATCTCCTGCTGGATCGCCGAGCGCATCAGCGGGTGGCCGAAGCGCAGTTCCGTTCCGTCGACCTCGACCAGCCGGGCCTCCACGGCCGGGTCCAGCTGCGCCACCCCGACGGCGGATCCCGTGAACGCGCGGGTCGCACCGTAGAGTTCGGGCAGCGACGAGCTGTCGTCCAGGGCTGCGATCTGCAGCAGGTTGCGGGTGACCTCGGGCAGGGTGCCGAGGCGATCGGTGAAGGCCCGCTCCAGCCGCTCGGTGAGCGGGATCCCGGCGAGGTGCGGATCGGCCGAGGCGCCGAGCGTGCGCGGCAGTTCGGTCAACGCCAACGGGTTGCCGGCCGCCGCGGCCAACAGCCGCCCGCGCACGGCGGCAGGCAGATCCGGGGCCCAGCCCGCGAGCAGGACCGTGGACTGGGCCTCGGACAGCGGGGTGAGCGGCACACTGGTCAACTCGTCGGGGTTCAGCCGTGACCGGTAGCCCTCGCGCGCGGCCCCCACCATGACCATCGCCTCGGTGCGCACCCGCCGCGCCAGGAACGCCAGGATGCTGACGGTGGCATCGTCGAGCCACTGCAGATCGTCCGCCAGTAGCAGCACCGGGGCGCTCGCCGCCGCGTCCGAGATGAGGTTGAGGGCCGCCAGGCCGACCAGGAAGACGTCGGCGACCTCGGCCTCGGCGTGCCCCATGGCCGCATCCCACGCCCGCCGGTGCGTCGCCGTCAGATCCGCCGCTCCGGCCGCCAGCGGCTGCAGGAGCAGTTGCAGACCGGCGTAGGGGATGTCGCTCTCGGCCTCCACGCCGCTGGTCCGCAGGACGCGGTACCCCGACGCCCGGGCAAGGCCGGCGGCGTGCGCGAGCAGAGCCGTCTTCCCGATTCCGGCCGGCCCGTGGACCAGCACGGCGCTGCCGCGGCGCGGCGACTCGGCCAGCAGCCGGGCCAGCAGATCCAGCTGCCCCTGCCGACCGATGAGATCCACATACCCCCCTCGACCCGGTCACGGGCCAGCGCGCTCACGGGCCAAGACTACTGTGTCCCATTCGATGACCACGGCCGTGCGCTGCTACGACTCTGTTCTGCAGGGCGAGGGTCAGCGTGGCGCAGGCGGTGCCCAGCAGGGCCCCGGCCACGACGTCCGCTGGGTAGTGGACGCCGGTGTGGACGCGGGAGTAGCCCACGGCGCAGGCCAGGAGCCCCAGCGGTGCGGCTGCGGCGGGCAGGGACGATCCGACCGCGGTGGCCAGGGCGAACGCAGCGGCGGTGTGGCCCGAGGGAAACGAGGCCGACGTCGGCATGGGGACCTGGCGGCCGGTGACCACCCGTGCGGCTTCGCGGTCCGGGCGCGGGCGGCGTACCAGCTGTTTGCCGAGGAGGTTCGCACTGGCCGAGGCCAGCGCGACCGCCGCTGCGCCGGCCAGGCCTGCACGGCGGCTGCGGCCTGGGAGGAGTGTCAGCGCCGCCGCGATCGACAGGTTGATCTTGGAGTGGTCGGCCGCCTCGGACAGCCGTCGCAGCCCGGCGTCCAAGGTGGGGGTGTCCGTCGATGCGACTGCGGCGTACAGCGCCCCGTCCAGGGCGGCAAGGTCGTGCAGAACGGTGTCGTTCATGCGGGGGTCCTCCTGCCGGGTCGGACCACATGCCACAGGGTGTGCCAGTCCAGCGGGCGGGTGCGCTCCTGTTCCCTCGGGTCGGCGCCCGGGCGGTGGCGCGGGACGCGGACACGCAGCGCACCGACGGCGAGGGAGCAGGCAACGGGTGTGGGCAGGATGAGTGCTTCGCCGTCGACGGCGACCGGGATCCGGTCGGCGTCCGCGTGCACGGTGACCTGGGTTGCCGTGAGCACGGTCAGTCCCGTGGCGCGCGATCCGCGCAGTGCCACCTCGGCGGCCTGGGTGGCGCCGTCGACGCGGATGCTGAGAACACCCAGGATGCCGCGGTCCAGGCGGGGCCGGCGGCCCAGCGAGGCCGGATCGGGGTCGGCGTAGGGATTGTTGCTGACCAGCAGTGCCTGCGGCGCGTCCAGGCGGTCACCGACAACCGCGGTCAGATGCGGCCCGGCTTCGCCGAGCAGGAGATCGGGCAGGGCGTCGAGAGCGGTGGTCGCTTTCGCGTCGCGGTACTGCGGACTCTGCACGATCTGTGCGTAGGCTCCGAAGGAGACCGTGTTGACGAAGGGCAGGTCCCCGACCCGGCCGAGGTCGACGTCGAGTTCGACGCCGTCGCGTAGCGCGTCCAGGCAGGTGGCCGGGTCCTCGCGGTCCAGGCCGAGGTCCATGGCGAAGTGGTTGCGGGTGCCGGCGCTGATGACCAGGAACGGCAGCCCGTGCTCCGCCGCGACCGCGGCCACCAGCGCCTGGGTGCCGTCACCACCGGCGACTCCGAGCAGGTCGGCGCCCTCGGCGACGGCCTGGCGGGCCAGAGCGGCGACGTCCTGCTGGACGGAGGCGTCCAACAGGACCACCCGGGCTCCCAACTCCTCAGCACGGTCGACGAGTCGGAACTGCCCCACCTTCCCTCCCCCGGACCTGGGATTCATGATCAGTACCGGCCGCCGGGGCGCCGGGGACTCCCGCTGCGGCATCGACGCTGGCGGCCCGGCGGCCCGCAACGCGGCGCGCAGGAGGGCGACGGCAAGGAGCCACAGCCCGAGCGCAAGCAGCACCAGCAGCAGCACCTGTGATCGGACCGCCAGTACGATCGCACCCACCGGTGCCGCTACGGCCAGCACCACCCCCACGATCCGCGGCGCGCCGTGATGCGTGAGCGCCCACCACCCTCCGGCAGCCATGATCACCACCGCGACCAGGCCACACAGCAGCACCAGCAACCCGTGCACTCCGGTGAACGCCAACGCGACGACCCCGGATGCCGCACACACCAACGCGGCCCACGCCAGCAGGCGCGGACGGTGCTGTCCGGCCTGCTCGGTCATCGGTTCCCTTTCGCGTGCACGCCACGACTCGGCGGGCGGCCACCGGCCCGGCGGCCCGCAGTATCGCCTCGCCGCCTGCCGCGTGCGCGCAACCTCAGGTGTCCGCCCGACGACGGCCTGGACCGCCGAAGCCCACCCTGGCCAATCGGCAGCGACCGCGCACCTCGGGGCCCGGCCCGACCGGGCACGAGCCACCCGAGGTGGGCGCGGCGCTGAGCCAGATGGCCCACCCAGGATGAGCAGAGACCTGGCGCATCCTGCAGCCCCTGCTCCAGCGGCCGACAGCCCCGGTCTGCTACCCGCAGGGCAGCTGGGGCCCCGAAGCAGCCGGTGTCCCCGCCGGGCAGGACCGGTCCTGACCGCCGCGCCGATGCATGAACCGGTCGGGGCGGCCTGAAGCGGCTCCTCGGCACGGGCCCATCGGCGACGGCCTTCCCGGACCGCGTTCGAGGTGGTTGCCCGATCCGGTTGTCACACGTCGCGGCGGGTCACCACAACCGAGGTCGCCGCGAGGCTCAGCAGCGGCCACGCGGCCATCAGCAGCCAGGCGACACCGACGGCCGGGACCGGGTTCGGGTGCGGGGTGCCGTAGGTGCTGCGGGAGATGGCCTCCCATGCCGCCACGGGCATGACCTGCGTCGCCCAGCCGAGCCCGATGGTCCCGCTCGCCAGCAGAGTCGGCAGGAACAGCAGGACGCCCCAGGCCGTGCTCACTGCTCCCGCCGGATGCCGGATCAGCGCACCGATCGCCATGCCTGCGAGTGCGCCCAGGACGGGAAGTGCGGCCGAGACGGCGGCGGCGCGCAGGATGTCGGGACGGTCGAGGGATAGTCCCGACAGCTGGCCGGAGAGTGCTGCACCGGCGACGTACAGAGAAGCAAGGGACGTCAGCACGCCGAACAGGGCCATGTGCGTGGACACGACGACGCCTTTCGCCAGGATCACCCGCCGTCGGTCCGGCACCGCGGTGAAGGTGGCGCGGATCAGTCCGCTGGAGTACTCACCGGCGACGGCGAGTACGCCGAAGGTGGCGGCCAGCACGGTGATGAACTCCCAGGTGGCGTCGTTGTAGGGGTAGACCAGCGGATTGAACTGGGCGGCGGCCCCCGGGGCGACCCTGACGTGGGCCCCCTCCCACCAGGCAGCGACGACGGCGAAGAGGAGCCCGAAGGCCATCAGGCCGTAGGTGGACCGCAGCGACCGGACCTTGATCCATTCGGCGGCCACGAGATCGCCGAAGCGTGCCCGGTTCCTCGGAATTGGCGTGCTCATACGTCCCTCCGGTCCAGTACGACTGCGGTGACGACAATCGATGCGAGTGCCCAGGCTGCGAGGATCAGGCACGCCTCGCCGGCGGTCATGGTGCCGCTGGAGCCGCGCCCGGCGGATGTGAGGCGACCCCACGCGTAGTACGGCATCACGTTGGCGAGGTCCGTGGCCAGGCGGTTGCCGTCCGGCCGGATCAGCAGCGGCCCGAAGCCGAGGACCGCACAGACCGCGAACCCGGTGGCAGCGGCGTGGCGCAGCAGTGCGCCCAGGGCCATCCCGGTGAGCGCACACACCGGGAGCACCGCGACTGAGGCGCCGATCGCGTCCAGCGAAGCAGGATTGGTGAGCGAGCGTCCGTGGAGTTCGCCGGGAGTGGTCGCGAACGCCAGGAGCAGCCCGCCCACGGCGGCGACCAGCGCGGTGGCGGCGGTCACCGACGCCAGGACGGCCGCCTTCGCCACGACGACCCGTCGACGTTCGGGGATCGCGACGAGCGTGGTGCGGATCAGCCCGCTGGCGTGCTCGCCCACCAGGGCCAGGGCCCCGATCATCGCGACCCCGATCATCGACGGGATCCAGGAGGGCCCGTCGAACGCCGCGTGGTTCGGATCGATCGGTCCGCTCGGGCCCGTGGGCAGCCTCGTGCCGCCTGCGCTGTTGCTGCCGGCCAGGTACAGGGCCAGCGCCACGGCGGCACCCAGGGTGAGTGTCGTCGACCGCAGCGACCACAGCTTGATCCATTCTGCGGCGTAGAGATCTGCGAACCGGGCCCGCGTGCGCATGGGCGCAGCCCGTCGCAGCCGGAGCGGCTGCGACAGTTGAGCGGCCGTCATGACTCCGCTGCCCGGTGTACCACGCTGGAGGCCGTCAGCTCCATGAACGCCTCTTCCAGCGCGCCGGATGTCACTGCGACCTCGTAGACCATGATCCGGTTGCTGAACGCGACCTCCCCGATCTGGCTGGTGCTCAGCTTGGCGACGGTCAAGGACCCGTTCCCCAGCTGCATCACCTCGCCACCCGCCGCGGTGAGCACGGCGGACAGGCGCCGGGAATCCTCGGACCGGACCGTGACGGTGGGCCGGGAGGCCCGTGCGGCGAACTCGCTCAGCGGCTCGTCGGCGATGAGTCTGCCGCCGCCGACGACGATGAGGTGGTCGGCGGTGTGCTCCATCTCGCTCATCATGTGGCTGGAGACCAGGACCGTGCGGCCCTCGGAGGCGAGGCGCCGGAACAACGCCCGCGCCCACCGGATCCCTTCGGGATCGAGGCCGTTGATCGGCTCGTCGAAGATCAGTACGGGAGGGTCGCCGAGCAGCGCGCAGGCCAGTCCCAGCCGCTGCCGCATTCCCAGGGAGAACTCCCCGACGCGGCGTCGCGCGGCCTCGCTCAAGCCGACCTCCCGCAGGACGGCGGTGACGCGTTCGCGCGGCAGGCCGTTGCTCCGCGCCAGTGCGGCCACGTGCGCCTGAGCGCTTCGCCCCCGGTGGACGTCGCCGGCGTCGAGCAGTGCCCCGACCCGGCGTAGTCCGGTCCCCTCCAGGCGGAAGGGCCGGCCGTCGATCGTGGCAGTGCCGCTGGTCGGCGCGTTCAGGCCGAGGATCATCCGTAGCGTGGTGGACTTCCCGGCTCCGTTGGGTCCGAGGAACCCGGTCACCTGGCCGGGTCTGACGGTGAAGGTGAGCTCGTTCACGGCGGTGAGGCGGCCGAATCGTTTGGTGAGTTCTCTGGCTTCGATCACGGCACCAGGCTGGCGGGCGGGCCACCGGCCCCGCGTCGGCCGCCGGATGGCTCTGCGGGAAGCGGGCGTCGGCCCGGGGATGTACGCCGCCGGGGCGACGCCGGACTACGCGAACGCCGCTTACGATCGACGGCGTGGACCAGGCCAGCATGCGATTCGTCCTGTCGGAAAGGCTCATGTGGCTGACTGGGAAGGGGGTCGTGTTCTGCGCGTTCATCACCTATGCGTTCCTGCTGTTCTGGTCGGCGCCGGTGGCCCAGAGCCGCACCTACCAGGGCCCCTTCCGATTCCCCACGCTGACTGCGCCTCAGATGACGGCCATGGCCCTCGCCCTGGCGCTCCCGGTCCTGCTGGTGCAGCATCGGCCGGTCGCCGGCCTCGGCGCGCTCCTGGCCGAGACCGTGCTGGCGGCCGAGGTCGGCGCACGGTCCTGGGCGATCTTCGCGGCGGCAGCCGTGACCGTCTGCTACCTGGCGGTGGTCCGCCCCGTCAAGGTCTGCGGTGTGGCCGCCGCGGCGCTGGTGGCCGTGTGGTTCCTGGAGAACGTCCTCATCGAGCCCAGGAGCGTGGACGGGGACCTCTGGTCCACCTCGGCCCAGATGGCCCTGTACGCGACGTGCGCCTTCCTTGTCGGCTACGCGATCCGCAAGCGCCGCCAGTACGCGCTCTCCCTGCGTGAGCAGAGCGCCGCCCGCGCCGTCATGGCGGAACGGCTGCGCATCGCCCGCGAACTCCACGACATGGTCGCCCACAGCATCGGCATCATCGCCGTCCTGGCCGGCGCGGCAGGCCGGGTCATCGAAACCCAGCCCGTGGAGGCACGTGAGGCGCTGGGCAGCATCGAGACGACCAGTCGTGAGACCCTGACCGGTCTGCAACGCATGCTCGGCGCACTCAGACACGCCGAACCGGGAACCGACGTCGAGGCCGCCCCGCTCGTCCCGGCCCAGTGCCTGGACGACGTCGACCAGCTCGCGGCCCGTGCGGCCGATGCCGGGGTCAGCGTCGAGGTGGCGTGGCGCGGCGAGCGCCGTCAGCTGCCTCCCGAGATCGACCTCTCGGCGTTCCGGATCATCCAGGAGGCGGTCACCAACGTGGTGCGGCACTCCGGTACCCACGCCTGCCGCGTCGAGGTCGGCTTCGCCGCGGACGAGCTGTCGATCGAGATCGTCGACAACGGCCACGGCCTTGCCCTGGCACGCCCCGGCGGTGGCGGGTTCGGTCTGCTCGGGATGCGCGAGCGGGTCGCGCTGCTGAGCGGCCAGTTCAGTGCCGGGCCACGCCCCGAAGGCGGATTCCGAGTCGCGGCAAGGCTCCCGGTATGACCATCCGAGTACTGCTGGTCGACGATCAGCCGCTGATGATCGTCGGACTGCGCATGGTCATCAAGGACACCCCGGACATGGAGGTCTGCGGTGCGGCCGGCAACGGCCGCGAAGCAGTGCAACTGTCCCGAGCGCTGCGGCCGGACGTCATCGTCATGGACATCCGCATGCCCGAGATGGACGGCATCGAGGCGACCCGGACCATCACCTCCCAACCTGATCCGCCGAAAGTCGTGGTGCTGACGACGTTCGACGACGACGAGTACGTGTACGGCGCCCTCCACGCCGGAGCCAGCGGATTCCTCGTCAAGAACATGGCCCTGGAGGACATCCTCCAAGCGATCCGCGTCGTCGCATCAGGCGACGCGCTCATGGCACCGAGCGTCACCCGGCGTCTCATCGCCGCATTCGCCGAACGCAACCATGCCGCAGCACCGCCGCTCCGCAGCATCGACGGGATCACCGAGCGGGAACGCGAGGTACTGGTCCTGGTCGGACTCGGGATGTCCAACTCCGAGATAGCCCAGCACCTCGTCATCAGCGCGGCCACGGCCAAGACGCACGTGGCACGCCTCTTCGCCAAGCTGCAGGCCCGCGACCGGGTCCACCTGGTCATCGCCGCCTACGAAGCCGGTCTGATACCGAGACGCTGACCGTCGCACGCCAGCCCCTCCCCTGGCCGACGAGCTAACGGGGTGCCGTCTCCGCCAGGTCCTGCAGCAGGGTGTAGGCGTCCTGGATGAAGGTACTGCGGCAGCCCGGGGTGGTGTTGGCGACGGCTGCGAGGCCGGTCCGGGCCTGCGGGCAGAATCCGATGAAGGCGGTGAAACCGCGGGTGGCACCGGAGTGGAAGAACAGGTCCCGTCCGGGGGCGGGACGCAGGCTCCACACCAGGCAGGTCCGCTCGCCGGTCCGCGGCAGCTGCAGGCGTGGGCGCTGGACGTCGGCCAACGCCTGCGCGAGCGACGCCCTTCTACCGGCGGCAACCGTCGGGTCGAGGAGGACCAGCAAGTAGCGCAGGAGGTCTCCTGCGGTGGAACGCAGCGCTCCCGCGCCGGGAAGCGCCGCAATCGACCACGGCGGCCGGGCCCGTCCGTGCCAGTATCCGGTGGCCTGCGCGCAGCCCGGGTCACAGGTGGTGCGCGTCAGTGACAGGGGCTCCAGGACGCGGTCCCGGAGCAGTTCGGCGTACGGGACTCCGGCGGCCTCGGCCAGCGCGCGGCCCAGCAGGCCCACCCCCAGGTTGGAGTAGTGCACCCGACTCCCCGGCCGGGCCCGAACCCTGGTGGCGGCAAGGGAGCTGAGCAACTGTCGGTCGCTGTAGGACCCGTAGGGGTTGCTCGACCAGGACCGCGCGGCCGTGCGCAGCATCCCCCGTGGCAGGCGCGGGAGCCCCGAGGTGTGCGTGGCCAGGTGCAGTAGCGTGATCGGCTCGCCGCTGCGGTGCGCCGGCGCGGTACCGGGTGGCAGGTACCGCGCGACCGGGTCGTTCAGACTGACGTCTCCGCGTGCGACGGCCTCGGCCAGGACCAGCGCGGTGAACGTCTTGGTGACGGAGCCGACCTCGAACCGGGTGGCCGGGTCCACCGACCGGCTGCCGGTGCGGTCGGCGCTGCCTCGGCACAGCAGTGACTGCTCACCGCCGCGCAGCGCCGCCACTGCCACGGCGGTGGCACCCGAGGCGCTACCCAGCAGCGGGGTGAGGCGGTCGGTGAGGTCGGCGCAGTCGGGGGGAGCGGGGCTGTCGGTGACAGTGGTGTGACGGGGGATCACGTCGCCGACCAGGTGCCGCCCAGGGCACGGGAGAGGGTGAGCGTGCTGGCGATGACGGCGACGACCGCGGTGTGCTCGTGGTCCTTGAAGGCCTGCCGGGGATCGTCGGTCACCGGCTCGGCGTCCCTGGGCAGCAGCCCGCTGGGGTGTTGCACCTGGCTGAGCCGCTCCCAGATGCGCGGATCGCATACCGGTTCGGGCAGGCAGGCGTCGACGATCAGCAGTTCGCCGAGCAGATCCCACTGGGCGACCTCCTGCCAGACGTCCGCCCACACCGGCAGCCAGGTCTGCAGGTAGGCGGCGAGCGGTTGGGGCAGGCCGTCGGGGTCGGCAGCCCAGTCGGTCAGGTGGAACACGGTGTGGGTCATGTTGTAGCCGGTCATCCAGTCGATCATCCAGGGCTCCGGAGAGGCCCCCAGCCAGGTGTCGGCGGCCAGTTCGGCCCAGTTCCGGGGTCGGCCCGAGCCGATCACCCGATGGGCGTTGGCGACGCCCAGGCGCCGATTGGGCATCATCTCGACAGCGCGGGTCGACGCCAGGGCGCTCAGGTGCTCGGCGATCCGATCCAGCCCGGCGTGCCGGTGACCGCCCCTGACGAAGTGGGCGTAGGTCTCGACCGGGTCGGTGACCATGGGGTGGCGCAGCTGCCGCTCGAACAGGAAGTCTCCATGGCGCAGTTGTGCCCAGGCCTGGTCCAGCAGTTCCCGTGACCTCTGCAGCTCCGCTGGTCGGCCCACGCCCTCGCGCAGGACGAGAGAGGTGGCCAGCGCAGTCTCCCCCAGGGGTTTGTAGGCGTTGTCGGGGTCGGCGAAGTCGACTGTTGTAGCGGGAAGGGCGCCGAAGTGCGCGCTGTCGTGCAGCCAGGACAGCGCCTGTGTTCCGATTCGCTGCGCGGTGCTCAGGACAGCGCCGTTCACAGCCCCTCCTCCTGGGACAGCCGCTCGCCGACCCGCAGGTCCAGGGCGGTGCGGGCGCTGGGGCCGCCGAACAGGCGGATGTGTCGGAGCAACGGGGCCAGGTCGACCGGCGAGTGCACCCCGTGGGAGTGTCCCAGGGCGAGCCAGCGTGCGGTGCGGGCCGCTGTGCGGTAGTCGCGGCGCAGCATCGAGCGCACCGTGCCCCTGGCCAGGGCCCGGGCATGGCGCTGTGCGGCCTCGTGCACGGGGCTGTCCAGTCCTGGCAGGGCCAGTGGCGCGAGTTGGGCCATCCATCCGGACCATTCCTGCCAGTGGAAGTCGTCCTCGGGGACCAGGTGTCGATCCGGCATCGGCACGACACGCTCGGGGTCGGGTGCGCACCGGTCCAGGAGCTCGGCGGCTGCCCAGTCGCGCCAGGCCACGGCGGACGCGGCGGTCGACCCGTCGGCCCCGGAGCCGCTGGGGTCGGGTGCTGAGAAGAGTTGGAATGCCTGGGCCAGGGCCACGGCTTCCTCCAGTTCGGCGCACAGCGGGACGGCGGCCAGCTGGTAGGGGGCGAAGAGGTCTGCGCCGATCACGCGGGCCGCTGCCAGGTCGGGTTTCGAGGCGCCCACCGGGTCCGGCCGCGGCGCGTCCGTGCCCTCGACCGCTTCCAGCACGGCGAGGGCACGAACGGCCATCCGCTCGGCGGCCTGGGAAATCTCTTCCTCAGGGGTGGCGTCGTAGACGGACATCAGCGAGTCAGGCTCCGATCCCGCTGGGCGCGATCAGGGCCACGCTGTCGGTCACCGGCCCTTCGGCGGCTTGGGCGACAGCAGAAGGCCCAGGAGCAGCAGGCCCCCGCCGATGTCCTCCGGCGCGTAGAGCGGGGCGTCGCTGACCGGCGCCTCCGTCTCCACCATCAGCGCCGTCATCGCACTGTACTCCGCCGGGGTCACGCACGTTCCCTCGATGGGGTGGATCGTTTCCTGAGTAAGCATCATGCCTCCTCGAACAACAGACGCACCGCCGGATCCGGCGGTGTTCCCACAACCACCGACCATAGATTGGATACGAACAACCTGCATCATGTGCGTGTCGCTGCACAGCCACGGGTGGTCCAGATCGCTGAACCCGCGATGCACTGAGAGTCGCCGACCTTATGCGCGCGGTCCCCCTGGCGATAGCGTGCGGCCAGCACGGCTGAGCCCAGACCCCGCCCAGCCGAACCGCACATCGGGCACAGGCCTGCATTGCCGCAACGGGGTCGCTGAGCGGGGCATCGTGGAGGCTACGCCCTATGGGACAGAGCCGTTCGGGCAGCAGCCCGACTTCTGGGTATCGAGTGACGTCCTGCCGGACGGTCAGCTCGTCTGTCGCGTCTTCGGTGACCTGGACGCGGACACCGTCCGAACGGCGGAAGATGCGATAACGACGTCACTCCTGGAGAGCCCGCGCTTGCTGGTGATCGACTTCGCGCACTGCAGCTTCTTCGACTCCAGCGGCCTGGGCATGCTGATCCGCCTGCGCAATCGACCCACCGAGACCATCGACATGACCATCCGCCTCAGCGGCTTACCTCTCACCATGTCCCGGATCTTCAGCTTCACAGGCGCTGACTCGATCTTCACCACCTGGCCGACCGTCGCCGATGCACTCGCCAGCGGCACCGCACCTGACTGACCATCAGTCCGTGCTCTCCGCCGGCGCATTCGAGTTCAACCTCAGGCGGAGTGCTCCTGCTGCTCCGGCTGCGCAGCAGGGTGAACCAGGAATGGAGCGGCGCCCGATGGAAGGGAGTCAGGAGAAGGCCCGAAGCGGCACCGGGTCGGTACCGCCCTTCGGCCTGTTTGCGACTACTCGGGGCCAGCGGCGTCCTGGGTCACACTCCTCGTAAGGTCTTGGAGGTCCTTCCAGCCCAGTTCCTCGCCGTGGGCGGCCAGTTGTTTGCGCATGAACGTCTTCGGGTTGAGGTCCTCGAAGTCGAAATCCTGGAGCTCCGGGCCGAGTTCACCGCGGATGTCCTGTTTGGCCCTGTCCGAGAATTCTCTGACGGCCTGGAGGATCCTCATGGCATCGGCGATCAGCTTGGGAAGCTTGTCCGGACCGAAAATGATCACTGCCAGGATCGCCAGTGCCACCAGCTTGAAGGCACTGATGTCGAACATCGGTCATCCCAGCCCGTTGGGACGGGTGGACCGGGTCCGCGCGGCTGCCGTCAGCAGAGGGAGAAGGGCGACGATGGCGAGCCCCTGCCCGGCCAGGGCCCAGAGCTTGTCGGTGGACCAGATCGGCTCGTACATGTCCGGAAAGGGACCGAACGCGCCCAGGTCCACATAGCGGTACACCAGGATCGCACCCAGGCCCGCGACCGCGGTCAGCACCGCGAACAGATCGCCCGGGAACCGGCGCACGACCAGCACCAGAACCACCGCCAGGGCAGCGGCGCCGGCCTCGACGCGGAACAGCGTGCCCTCACTGATGGTGGCCGTCACCGCGTCGTACTGGCCGGCGAGCCGGGCGTGCACGGCCGCGTCGACGGCCAGCCCGAGAGCGGCCAGGCTGCGCAGGATCGCGTGGAATGCGGCCATGACAGCCTTCCTAACGCACGGTCAGGGTGCCGTGCATGAACTGGTGGATGGTGCAGATGTAGGGGTAGCTGCCGGGCTTGGTCGGCGCGGTGAAGCTGCCGGACTTGCCGGGAGCGATGTCGCCGGTGTCGAAGGACTTGTCGCCGGCGGTCACCGTGTGGGTGCTGGAGTCATGGTTGACCACGGTCACCGTCTGTCCCGGACTGACCGTCAGCGCGCTGGGCGCAAAAGTGAAATCGGAGATCACGATCTGCGTTCCGGTGGGACTGGACGCGGCGACCGTGTCCGTGGAACTGGCCACACCCGACGCCACGGCACCGGCAGAGGTGGAACCGCCACCGGATGACCCGGAACTGGAGCATCCGGCCAGGCCCAGCATCAGAGCGCCAACAACCACCGCCACCTGCCGCGCCACTTTTGAAACGGCCACGCTGTCACGACCTACCCTTGTCGACGGATCGGCCCGCCGTATCGCGAGCCATTGATCACTATTCGCAGCCGGGCTTCGGACGGATGGGCCCCGAGCGGCCGACAGCCGCAGGATCACCCGCACGAGTGACATCCAAGGCCGTACGGGTGCGGATGCGGCGGCCGGTCATCGGTTGAACGGCGCGAGGGTCCCCCGCGGATCGAAGAGGACCGGGATCCCGGTGATCCAGGGCAGCGCTCCGATCGGCGGTCAGCGCCTTCCGAACAGCCGGGGTGCCATAGTGCAGTTCACGCTCCGGTGATCAGGGCTGGGCCGAGACGTTCGCGGTAAGCAGGCGCAGCAGGTGACGCGCCTGTTCGAACTGGGACGGGGTCAGGCCCATGGCCTCACCGATGGCGGTGGGGACGGCCCGGGCTTGCTCGCGCAGGTCCCGACCCTGCTCCGTGAGGGTCACCAGGACGGTCCGTTCGTCTTCCGGGCGGCGCTCGCGGCTGAGCAGGCCGGCCGACTCCAGGCGCTTGATCAGCGGGGTGAGCGTGCCGTAGTCGAGGTTGAGCGCGGCGCCGATGTCCTTGATCGGCACCGTGCCGTGTTCCCACAGCACCAGCAGCACCAGGTACTGCGGATAGGTCAGCCCGAGGGCTTCGAGCAACGGCCGGTAGCGCTGGGTCACCGCGCGGGAGGCCGCGTACAGCGCGAAGCACAACTGGTCGTTGAGCAGCAGGGAGTGGGCTTGCTGCTCAGTGGGGGTCTCAAGGCTGCCCACAACGGTTCACTCCTTCGCTCGGTCCAGGTCCTCGGCAACCGTCACAGGGTATTCCGGCGACGGCAGGAGTTCAACGCATGCGATTAACTTGTGCACAAGGTAATCGTGCCATAGCCTTCTTGGTACCGGGCAGAACGCCTTCGCGATCCGACACCACAGGAGCTCGCCATGACCGACTACACGCCGACCGCTCCGGTCCTCGAGCAGGCCGCGGCCGACTTCGCCGCCGCCACCGCCAACCCGCCCTACCTGTTCGACCTCGGTCCGGCCGAGGGCCGCAAGGCCGTGGACGAGGTGCAGTCCGGCGAGATCGCCGAACCGCAGGTGGACGAGGAGTGGATCACCGTCCCGGGTGGTCCGACCGGCCAGGTCCGCGCCCGGATCGTCAAGCCCGCGGGCTCGACCGGCGCCCTCCCTGTGGTCATCTACATCCACGGCGCAGGATGGGTGTTCGGCAACGCCCACACCCACGACCGCCTGGTGCGCGAACTCGCCGTCGGCACCGGATCGGCGGTCGTCTTCCCCGAGTACGACCTCTCCCCCGAGCAGCGGTACCCGACCGCGATCGAGCAGAACTACGCCGTGGCCCGCTGGGTCGTCACCGAAGGCGCCACCAAGGGTCTGGACGCCTCACGCATCGCCGCCGCCGGCGATTCGGTCGGCGGGAACATGACCGCCGCCCTGACCCTGATGGCCAAGGAGCGCGGCGACATCCCGCTGCTCGCGCAGGTGCTGTTCTACCCGGTCACCGACGCCTCCTTCGACACCGAGTCGTACCGGCAGTTCGCCACCGGGTACTTCCTGCGCCGTGACGCGATGCAGTGGTTCTGGGACCAGTACACGACCGACCCGGACCAGCGCGCCCAGATCACCGCGAGCCCGCTGCGCGCCACCGTCGAGCAACTCGCGGGCCTGCCGCAGGCCCTGGTGATCACCGGTGAGGCGGATGTGCTGCGCGACGAGGGCGAGGGCTACGCCAACAAGCTCCGCCAGGCCGGGGTCCCGGTCACCGCCACCCGCTACCAGGGCGTCATCCATGACTTCGTGATGCTCAACGCGCTGCGCAGCACCCACGCCGCCGAGGCCGCGATCACCCAGGCCATCGGCTTCCTGCGCGCCGCGCTCGGCACGGCGTAACACGCAGGGCAGCGGACCGGGCACGCGCGGACGCGCGTGCCCGGGAGCGCCGCTGTGCAGGGGGTACCGCTGTGCAGCGGCAGAGGGATCCGCTCCGCCGTTCAGGCCCGCTCAGGCCCCTGCCGCGTAGCGCCAGAAGTCGCGCATGATCTCCGGTGGGGTCGGGCTGGCCATTCCGAGTTGGGTGAACATCAGGGCGACCGTGCCGGTGGCGGGGGTCAGGTGCGCGGTCGTGCCGGTGCCGCCGACCCAGCCGTAACGGCCCGGCACGATCCAGGGGTTGACCGGGTCGACGTCCACCGAGCCGCCGTAGCCCCAGCCCTGGCCCTCCAGGAACAGGTCGCCGGCCACGCGTTGGTCCCGCGTCAGCTGATCGGTCGTCATCCGCCGCACCGCCCCCTCCGACAGCAACCGACGGCCGCCCGCCGCCCCCTCGGCCAGCAGCATCCGGGCGAAGGCGTACCAGTCGTCCACCGTGCCGACCAGGCCGCCGCCCCCCGACGGGAAGGCCGGCGGCCTGCTCCACTGGCCGTCCGGGGCATCAGCGAGCACCGGGGAGCCGGCTGCGTCCGGCTGGTAGTAGCTGGCGAACCGGGACAGCTTGGCAGGCGGCACCTCGAAGGCGGTGTCCACCATGCCGAGCGGCTCGAACAGCCGCTCGGCCAGGAACTCGGGCAACGGACGGCCGGTGACCCTGGCGACCAGCACACCCTGCAGGTCCGAGCAGGTGTTGTAGAGCCAGGCCTCGCCCGGCTGGTGCAGCAGCGGAACCCCCGCCAGCTTCGCCATCCACACCTCCGGAGCCGGATTCGCTTGCGGGAACGGCGGCGCCGGATGCACCTCACTGAACAGCAGGGCCACCGCCGGCCGACTGAAATCGGCGGAGAAGCCGTACCCGGCACGGAAGCTGAGCAGGTCCTCCACGGTGATCGCCCGATTCGCCGGCACCACGTCGTCGACCGCACTGTCCGGGGTCCGTACGACGCAGGGGGACGCCACCTCCGGAAGCCACGGCGCGACCGGATCCTCCAGGCCGATCCGGCCCTCGTCGACCAGCATCATCACCGCCGCGGCGACGATCGGCTTGGTAATGGAGGCCAACCGAAAGATCGTGTCCCTGGCCATCGGGGCGCTGCCCTCGACATCGACCGAACCGACAGCCGCCACCTCCACCCGGTCACCACGAGCCACCAGGCCCACCGCGCCCGGGGCCCCTCCGGGGCCGACATGGTCCTGCAGCACGCCGTCCAGATCGCTCATCACTCCGCCTCGACCCTCGCCTCAGGTGTGTGGTCACACACTAGGACTCCCGCCGACACCACAACTCATCGCTCTCACCGGACACCCGTGGTCGGTTCGGGAACGGTCAACCCCGGGGCAGGATGCGGGGGAACCCGAAGCGGGCGAGCAGGCTGAGGTCCCCGAAGCGAGTGAGGGCGTGGATCCGGTCCCCCTGCAGGGTGAGCACGGTGAGGCCGCTGGCTCGCCATATCGGCGCGCTCGGGTCAGGGAGGTACAGGACCAGGGCGGGCTGGCCGTTGGCCCGGGTGGGGAGGAACTTGAGCTCCTGGCCGCCCAGGTGCTCCAGGAGGAACTCGGAGATCGCCCTCGGTCCGCGATGCTCGTCGGGTTCCGGGGGCATGGTGAGCCTGGCGTCGTCGGTCAGCAGGGCCACCAGTTCGTCGAGGTCGAAGCGCTCGAAGGCACTGACGAACCGGTCGACGACGGCAGCCTCGGCCGGGGACCTGGGCACCGGCACGTCATGCGGGTCCTGCCCGGGTCGCAGGCCGGCGCGGGCCCGGATGAGCGCGCTGTTGACGGCGGTCTGGGTGGTGCCGAGGATGTCGGCGGCCTCGGCCGCCGGGAAGCCCAGCACGTCCCGGAGCACCAGGACCGCCCGCTGCTGCGGCGGCAGGTGCTGCAGGCCGGCCACGAACGACAGGGCGATCGACTCGCGGGCGTCGTACCGCGCCTCCGGTCCCGGGGTCAGCTCGTCCGGATCATCCGGGTAGGGCTCCAGCCACCACGGTTCGTCGGACCGCACCGGCCCACTCCATCCCGAGCGCTGACCGGACAGGTCGGCCGGCTGCGGGCGGCGGGATTCGCCGCGCAGGTAGTTGAGCGAGCGGTTGGTGGCGATCCGGTACAGCCACGCCCGCAGCGAACGGCCGTCGAACCGGCCGATCGAATGCCATGCGGCCAACAGAGCCTCCTGAAGCACGTCCTCCGCGTCCTGGACCGAGCCGAGAATCCGGTAGCAGTGCGCCTGCAGCTCGCGCCGGTACGGGTCGACGAGTTCGCCGAAGGCCTCACTGTCGCCGGCCTGGGCCAGGGCGAGGGTCGCCTCGGTCATGGTGGGACCTGTCCTTTCACGCGGCCACGGGGACAACTGCTCCTGACAGTGCAACACCGCCCGCGGCCCGGATTCATCGCTGCGCGGTCGGCGAGTCGGCGCGATGGCCGGTGCTTCAACAGATGAGGACCTGACCAGTGAACACCGGAGACAGACATGACCTCAGTGGACCCCAGGAACGACATCCGCGGCCGCACACCCGGGCCGCCCGGCACCGTGCACAGGTGGCGGGCGTTCTCGCTGCTCGCCGTGGCGGGCTTCATGACAGCGGTCGACATTCTGATCGTCAACGTCGCCCTGCCGACGATCGGTGCCCAGCTGCACTTCGCCGAGTCGGACCTGCAGTGGGTGGTGACCGCGTACGCGCTCACCTTCGGCGGTTTCCTGCTGCTCGGCGGCCGGGCCGCCGACCTGCTCGGCCGCAGGCGCACGTTCACCGCCGGCCTGGCGCTGTTCACCGCGGCCTCGCTCGCCTGCGCCCTGGCCACCGGCAGCACGTTCCTGATCGTCATGCGCGGCGTCCAGGGGCTGGGATCGGCGGTGCTGCTGCCGGCCGCACTGTCGATCGTGATGAGCATGTTCCCCGAGGGCGCCGAGCGCAACAAGGCACTCGGGATCTGGGGTGCGGTCGGCGCCAGCGGGGCGACCGTCGGTGTGCTGGCCGGCGGTGCGCTGACCCGGTACGCGGGCTGGCCGTACATCTTCTACCTGAACGTCGCGGTGGGCGGGATCGCGCTGCTGCTGGTCCGGCGGCTGGTACCGGAGAGCCGGGTGCACGGTGCCCGCCGCCGCTACGACCCGCTCGGCGCCGTCACGGTGACCGGCGCACTGGTGCTCGCGGTGTACGCGATCTCGCAGGCGCCGGACGTCGGGTGGACGGCCGGCAGGACCCTGGCGCTGCTGGCGTCCGCCGCCGCGCTGCTGGCGGCGTTCGTGGTCGTCGAGGCCAGGGCGGAGGCTCCGCTGCTGCCGCTGCGGCTGTTCCGGCTGAAGACCCTGGCCGGCTCCAATGCGGTCGGCTTCCTGCTCGGGGCCGGGTTCTACGGCTACATCTTCATCGGCACCCTGTACATGCAGCAGGTGCTCGGCTACTCCCCCATGACCACGGGCCTGGCCTGGCTGACCGTCGGCCTGACCGGGGTGGTGCTCGCCGCCCCGGCACAGCTCCTGGTCACCCGCGCTTCGGTCAGGCTGGTGATGGCGGCCGGGATGACCGTGACCGGCGCCGGGATCCTGTGGGCGACCCAGGCTCCCGCGCACGGGAGCTTCTGGGCGAACCTGGCCGGCCCGTTCTTCCTGACCGGGGCCGTCACCTGGGTGTTCATTCCGGTGTCGATCGGAGCACTGGTCGGCGTCACCGAGCGTGACGCCGGCATCGCCTCCGGGCTCATCGACTCCTCCCAGCAGCTCGGCGGCGCCATCGGGATCGCCGTCGCCTCGACCGTGGCGGTCTCGCACTCGCGTCTCCTGCTCGGCCGCGGCAGCGCCGGCACCGACGCGCTCACCAGCGGATTCCACTGGGCGTTGTGGGTCTGCGGTTTCCTCGGCCTGGCCGCCGTCCCCGTCGCACTCCTCCTGGTCCGCCCTCCGAAGACCGCCCCGAGCGCCGAGGCCGCCGAACGACCGCGGGCCCAGGCACCCGCCTCGGCCGACTGAGCGGTGTCGGCGCGTCCGCGCCGGACCGGCCCGTGATCACGACATCAACCACCGGGAAAGAGAAGGACACATGCGCAGACTCATCGAATCGACCCTCGTCTCGCTGGACGGCGTTGTCGAAGCGCCCGAACAGTGGGCCGGCTTCGACGCCGAAGCCGCGGCGTTCTCCTTGACGGAACTGGCCAACTACGACGCGTTCGTCATGGGCCGGGTGACCTACGAGAAGTTCTATGCGAACTGGGGCCAGATCACCGGCAACCCCTACATCGACCTCATCAACACCATGCCCAAGTACGTCGCGTCCCGGTCGCTGACCGAGACGGCGTGGAACGCCACCCTCCTCGGACCCGACGCGTCCGAGGCGATCGCCCGACTGAAGGAGCAGCCCGGCAAGGACCTCATCAAATACGGCACCAGCCGCTTCGACGACACGCTCCTGCGGGACCACCTGATCGACGAGTTCCGCTTCTGGTTCGTCCCGGTCGTGGTCGGTGCGGGGCAGCGGCTGTTCGAGGACGTGGACACCTCCGGGCTCCGCCTCAGGCTCACCGACGAAAGGCGGCTGGAGAACGGTTCGGTCATCCTCAGCTACGAGCCCCGCTGACTCACCAGACCCACCACCCGCGCCTGGCCGACGCTCTGACGGGCAGGCGCCCAGCTCTGGTCAGTCGCCCCGGACCGCTCGGCCGCCGCCTCCTACCCGACGTCAGGTCGTGTCATCAGTGGCGAACGCAGGTGCAGTTCCAGGCTGGGACCGGTCAGCGGCACTGTGCTCCAGATCGCCGACGCGGTCCCCGCCTCGGCGTCGACGGCCAGCCGGACGCGGTGCGGGGTGGTGATGACGTAGAGATCGGCGACGAACGTGCTGCCCTGCCAGGCGCCGGCCGCGACGACGGGCCGGCCTAGCGGGGAGCTCTCCCGCCAGGTGCCGTGCCCGACTTCGACGTCGAGGAGCGACTCGAACCGTACGAGCCATCCGCCGTCGGTGGGATCGATGGTCACCGTGGTCCCGTCGGGCAGGGCCGAGCCCTCGGCGGAGGCGTCGAGCGTCGCGCCCGCCGAACGCCCCGGGTCGGCGGAACCCGGCACCGGCGACAACGACAGTCGCCGCAGCCGATCGGCGAGGATCTCGTCGTCCTGGGCGCTTCCCACCTGCTCCACTCCGGGCAGCAGGCACTCCCAGATGGCGTCGAGTACCTCTTGGGACTCCCCTTGGGCGGTCACGGCGACCACGAGATCGTGCGAGGGGACCACCACACACTGCTGTCCGAAGGAGCCGTGGCCGTGGTAGCCGTGACGCGACATCCAGAACTGGTAGCCGTAGCCGTGGGCGAAGTCCGCCTGGTCGGATCCGTCCAGGATCCACTCGCTGTCGATGTGCCGACTGGTCGCGAGCTCCACCCATGCGCGCGGGACGAGTTGCTCGTCACCGAAGCGGCCGCCGCACAGCAGTAGTTCGCCGAAGGCGGCAATGGCCTCGGTCGTGAGGTGCAGTCCGTGGAATCCGAAGGCGGCACCGCTCTTCACCCGGTCCCATTCGGCGTGGTCGACGCCCATCGGCTTGAACAGCCGCTCGTCGAGGAACTCCGGGAGACCGCGACCCGTGACCCGCTCCACCATTCGGGCCAGGATGAAGGTGGTCGAGTTGTCGTAGGTGTGCCGCGCTCCCTCGGCCGCGGCGAACGGCAGGCTCAGGAAGCCTTTCACCAGGTCGTCGGGTTCCAGCTCCCAGGCTTCGGCGAGGCTGTCCGTGGGGTGCCCGGCCGTCATGGACAGCAGGTGGTGAACGGTGATGCGGCTGCCCTGCTCGGAGATGCCGGCCGGGACGTGGTCGGGCAGCACGTCCACCACCCGGTCGTCCAGCGATAGCAGCCCGTCGGCGACCGCGAGCCCCACGGCGATCGAGGTGAACGACTTCGTCAGCGAGTAGAGGAGATGCGGACGTTCGGCCGAGTACGGCGCCCACCAGCCTTCGGCGACGACGTGACCGCGGTGCACCACCATGACGGAGTGGCACTCCCCCGAGCGTGCTTCGAGCCGGTCCAGCAGCGCGGCGATCGAACGGGACGAGATCCCCGAGGCAGCCGGTGCCGAACGTGGCAGCAGGGCGCGTTGAGCAGACATTCCGACTCCCTGACGCTGGGGGTGGATCGATGCCGGCGAAGTGCGGAGAGCAGGGGCTGCCGGCCCGGGCATGGTACGGCCAGGCCGAGTCAAGGTTCCAAGGGGTTTTCCTCCATGGGTCGACGGCGGCGTCAGTACTCGCGGGGGCGGCGCGGACCAACGCGCCTGCGCGACGGGTGATGCAGATCACTTCTGTTCAGGTCACAGAAAGGAGGGCTGTCTTGTCTCCGGTAGTAGAGGCGAAACGCATACGTCAGGAGGGTGATGGTCATGCGGGTGTTCGTAGCGGGCGGGACCGGGGTCCTGGGACAGGTTCTGGTGCCGCAGCTCGTGGCACGGGGCCACCAGGTGACAGCGACAACGACGAGCGAGGCCAAGCTCGACCTGGCGCGCCGGCTGGGCGCCACCGGTGTGGTGATGGACGGCCTGGATCCGGGCTCGGTCGGCGAGGCAGTGGCCAAGGCCCGGCCTGAGGTGATCGTGCATCAGATGACGGCGATCTCCATGGCGCACGCGGGCAAGCCCGACATCAAGCACCCCGACCGCTGGTTCGCCCTGACCAACCGGCTGCGCCGGGAGGGTACCGATCACCTGCTCGCTGCGGCCGAGGCCAGCGGGGTGTCCCATGTCGTGGCGCAGGGCTATGCCAGCTGGAACGGCATTCGCGAGGGCGGCTGGATCAAGACCGAGGAGGACCCGCTGGACCTGCTGGTCGGAACCGCGGCGCAGTTCGGGCTGGAGACCCTGCGCTACGCCGAGGACGCCGTTCTCCGGGCCGGTGGTGCGGTGCTGCGGTACGGCGCGTTCTACGGTCCGGGCGCCATCGACGACCAGGTGGTACTGCTTCGCAAGCGGCAGTACCCGCTGATGGGCCGCGGTACCGGCTTCAGCTCCTGGATCCACCTGCACGACGCGGCCGGCGCCACCGTCCTGGCTGTGGAGCAGAAGGCGCGCGGCGTGTTCAACATCGTCGACGACGAACCGGCCCCGGCAAGCGAGTGGCTTCCCTACCTCGCGGAATGCGCGGGGGCGAAGCGCCCGATGCGCGTGCCGGTGTGGCTGGGCCGACTGCTGGCCGGGGACCAGGCCGTGGTGATGATGACTCAAGGACGCGGGTTCTCCAACACCAAGGCCAAGCAGCAGTTGGGCTGGCAGCTGCGCTACCCGTCGTGGCGCCAGGGCTTCAAGGAGGAGCTGGCTTGAGCCCCAGGGCTCTCTCCCTGGACGACGACGGCACATGGCGCAGCGCGGCGGAATCTCGACGCCCACGGTCTTTTGCCGCCCCCTGGGCTCCTCGTAACCTGGGCCCCCAGGGGGGAATGACATGCCATCAGTGCGCCGGTACCGTCCGATCCGCCGGTTCCGTCCGATCCGCCGCAAGCGTCTGATGCGCGTCACCTGGCCGGGCGGCCCACGCCAGAGGGCGTACTTTTTCGCGCTGCTGCCCGCTTCGTTCATCAGTTCCGGGCTGGCCGGCGAGCTCACAAGGAACGCCGGGGCAACGGGCCTGCTGGTGTTCTTCCTTGTCCTCACGGACGTACCCACGGCCTTTCTGGTCCGCTTCGGCCTCACCGGTCTCTACGTGGGGCCCAACCACATCCGGATCCGCCGGCCGCTGCACACCCGAACGTACCTGCGCTCCATGCTGGTATCGGCCACCGCGCAGGCGCACCCCGACGGCCCCCGGCCCGACATCCGCAAGCGCCGGATCACGATCGTGCTCCACCTGGCCGACGGGAAGCAGGTCAGCAGCACATACGCAGTGGAAACATTCCACCTGGCAACCAGCAATCCAAGACCCTTGGAGCAGTACGCCGAGATCCGGGACCTCCTGGACCTCCTGTGTGAGGGGTCACCGGAACAGCGAACGTTCAGCGTGAATGGAAAACGCGGCTTCCAGTGAATTCATGGCGCAATTCTGCGCAGCACGGTGCCCGGGGCCGAAATATCCCGCGAGGTCCGGTCGACAACGACTGACTGACGCGATCATCCTGCAGCACTCCGGATCTCCGGGATACCCCCGAGCGGTGGGCACACATGCGTCGATCGGGGGGTGGACAGACCGATTGGGGGGCTGTGGTCCTGGTCGGTCCCGGACCGGGCCGGTGCTGACGGGAACTCAGTGCCAGTTGGGAGCCGTCTTCGAGGCTCCGGGGGCGACACCCCCGAATGGTGGGGCACACTCCGCGGCACGCGTCGCGAGGGGCCGGAATCCCGCCCCACTCGGCCTTTTCTGCTCCATTCGGCCGCCGGTATGCGCATTATCACAAACCACTTGCCCGGACATTCCGTCCGCGTGTACATATCAGCACGGATGTCTGAACCCGGCATTTCACCGCAGGCGGTCGGCCATCCTCGCCCTCATCGTGAACTCATCCTTGGAGTCGTCATTTCCGACGCCCTGCCCCCGCGCAATCGCCGCCGCCGGATAGCGGCCATCACCTCCGTCTCGCTCGCCATGGTCGCAGGCGCCATGGTCCTGGCCCCGTCCTCCCAGGCCGCGGTCCCCGCGCCCTCCGCACGGACCCTGGTCGGCACCAGCCCGCAGTGGGCCGCCGCCTCCGCCGACAAGGGCGCGACGCCGTCGAGCGAGCAGCTCACCGCCCGCGTCTACCTGGCCGGTCAGGACCCGGCCGGGTTGGCCGCCTACGCCAAGGCCGTCTCCACCGCGGGCACCGCACAGTACGACCGGTTCCTGACGCCCGCCCAGGTGCAGCAGCGCTTCGGTGCGACCCCGGCCCAGATCGCCGCGGTGCACGCCTGGGCGACCGGCGCGGGACTCCAGATCGCCGGCAGCAGCGCCCACTACGTCGATGTGCACGGCACCGCCGCCGCGGTGAACCGGGCCTTCGGCACCCACCTGCACGAGTACGCCGTCCAGGGCGAACTGCGCCAGGCACCCAGCAGCGACGCCGTGCTCCCCGCCTCCGTCGCCAGCGCGATCCTCGGTGTGACGGGCCTCAGCCAGAACGCCCCGCGGAACCGTCCGCAGTCCATCTCGGTGAACGCGTCCGAGGCACAGACCGCGGCCGGCACGGCGAAGCCCAAGCCGAAGCCCGGTCTGCCCACGGTGGCGACCTGCTCCGACTACTGGGGCCAGAAGACGGTCAGCGGAGCGCCCAGGGGCTACACCGCGAAGACCAGCTTCGACCAGTGCTCCTTCACCCCCGCCCAACTGCGCAAGGCCTACGGCGTGACCGCCTCCGGCCTCACCGGCAAGGGCGCCCGGGTCGCGATCGTGGACGCCTACGGCTCCTCCACCATGCTGGCCGACGCCAACCGCTTCGCCACCGCCCACGGCGACCGGGCCTTCCGCAAGGGCCAGTACACCGAGGTGGTCGACCCCGCCGCATGGACCAGGACCGGTCCCAAGGACGGTTGCGGCGGCGCAGCGGGCTGGGCCGGCGAGGAGTCGCTGGACGTCGAGATGGTGCACGGGATGGCGCCGGACGCCGATGTCGTCTACGTCGGCGCCAACTCCTGCTCGGACCAGGACCTGTTGGCGGCGCTCAGCACGATCGTCGACAAGCACCTGGCCGACGTCGTCTCCAACTCGTGGTCCGGGCTGATGCACTCGACCTCGGGTGACGAGACCCCGGCCCAGGTCGCCGCGTACGAGCAGATCTTCCAGCAGGGCGCGGTCGAGGGCATCGGGTTCGACTTCTCGTCCGGCGACTGCGGCGACGAGTCCCCGGCCGCCGCGGCCACCGGAACCAACTGCGACCCGACCAGCACCCGGGCGCAGACCGGGTTCCCGTCCTCGGACACCTGGGTGACCGATGTCGGCGGCACCGCACTGGCCGTCAGGAACAAGGCGGGGGCCTACGGCTTCGAGACCGACATGGGCACCCAGCGCTCCGTGCTGAGCGCGGACGGCAAGAGCTGGACCCCGTTCCCCGGCACCTTCTACTTCGGCGGCGGCGGCGGCACCAGCGAGGACTTCGCCCAGCCGTGGTACCAGGGCACGGTCGTCCCCAGCACTCTGTCGCACACCCTGATGACCGGCGCGACCAGCAAGACCGCCCAGCGGGTCACCCCGGACGTCGCCATGAACGGCGACCTCTACACCTCGGTCCTGGTCGGCATGTCCGACGGCGCGCCCTACAGCGAGGGCGGCTACGGCGGCACCAGCGTCTCCGCCCCGGAGTTCAGCGGCGTCCAGGCCGACGCCATCCAGGTCCGCCACGGCCGCCCGATCGGCTTCGCCAACCCGGAGCTGTACGAGCGCTTCGGCAGCAAGTCCTTCACCGATGTGGTCAACCACACGCTGGGCAAGGGCAAGCAGCCGTTGAACGCGGTTGCCGACCTGGGCGTCGTCAGCGGCAGCCTCCGGATCCGCCTGGTGGCCTTCGGCCGCGACTACGGTCTCGCCGCGACCAAGGGCTTCGACAACGCGACCGGTGTCGGCTCGCCGACCGAGGCGTACCTCAACTCCTTCCGGTAGTACCGCGGGGAGTCCCCGGAAACGGCGCTGATCCGGCGCCCGGCCCGGGTGCCGGCGGACCCGTCCCCGTCGGCACCCGGGCTACCGTGCCCTCTCACCGCGCCCCAGCGGCGGCAGGGGCAGGCCATGTGTCGGTCAGGCCGGCTACCCGCATGGTGATGTTCAGCCGCCCGCTGCGCAGTCCGGTGGCGGGGTCGCCGGTGCCGGGGCGGACCTTGGGGACGCCGTGGTAGGCGTAGCGGGAAGGACCGCCGAAGACGAAGAGGTCACCGGAGGCGAGTTCGACGTCGGTGTAGGGGCGGGTACGGGTCTCGGTGTTGCCGAAGCGGAAGACGCAGCTGTCGCCGACGGTCAGCGAGACCACGGGTGCGGACGACTCCTCGTCCTTGTCCTGGTGCATGCCCATGGTGGCCTGTCCGTCGTAGAAGTTGATCAGTGCGGTGTCCGGGGTGTAGGCGTCCGCGGCCTCCCGGTCATCGTAGGCGCGCAGGACCGCGCGGCGCCCGAGCAGCACCATCCAGTGCGGGAACGGGGCGACCCGGGCACCGTTCACGTCACCTGCGGTCCGGGTGTACCGGTACGGCTGCCAGTGCCAGCCCACGCACACCGTCTGCACCGACATGACGCCGCCGCGCGGCAGCCGGGTGTGCCGGATCGGCACCGGCCCCGCGGCCCAGCCGCGACACGCGGCCACGAGTCGGCGCTGCTCCTCAAGGGTGAGCCAGTTCGGCACGTGCACCGCGCCGGGCGCCACCTGGGTGACCGGACGCGGGATCAGAGCGCTCATCTCTGCTCCAGCAGGCGGGGTGAGTGGGGCGGGCCGGGTGGGGGTCATGACGCGTCGTGGAAGACCAGCCCCAGGGCGTGACGGCGCCCGGAGCGCACGGTGCTGACCCCGTGCCGCATCGGTCCGTTCGACCAACCCCTGCTGCCGGCCACCGGCCGGTCGCGGGTGGTGAACACCAGGCCGTGCCCCTGCGGCAGGGTCGTGGCCCAACCGCGGGTCTGCGCGCGGGCGCGCTGCTGGGTCATCAGGAACTCCCCGCCGGTGAAGTCCCTGCCCGGAGCGTCGAGTCCGACCACGACCTGCAGCGGGAAGAGCATCTCGCCGAACACGTCGCGGTGCAGCGCGTTCCAGTCGCCGGGGCCGTAGCGCAGCAGGATCTGCGCGGACCTGGCCTGGCCGGCCTCGTGGCACATCCGCAGCCATTGCTGGAGGGTGTTGGGCCAGGGGGCGGGCCTGCCCAGCCTGGCCGCCCAGTCCCGGGCGATGGGCAGCAGCCTGGGGTAGAAGGCTTCGCGCAGGTCGCGGACCAGGCCGGGCAGGTCGTGGGTGAAGTAGCGGTACTGGCCCGAGCCGAAGCGGTGACGCGCCATGTCCACCGTGGTGCGGAACCGGTCGGGCTCGTCGTAGAGGGCCGCGATGGCGGCGCACTCGTCCGGTGTCAGGAGCTGTCCGATCAGGGCGTGGCCGTGCTCGTCGAGCGCCCCGGCCAGGGCCTCCCAGTCGGTGCCGGCGACCCGGCCGGCGACCGGAGCTGCGGGCTGCGTGGTCTGCATCATGGTGGCGGTCTCTCCTTGGTCCTGTGCCGGCGCAGGGCGGTGGGCGTGGCGGCGCGTCAGATGAGGGCGGGCTGCAGGGCACCCTCGTGGGTGAGCAGCCAGACCTTGCGCTCGACGCCGGCGGCGTAGCCGCGCATCGAGCCGTCGGCGCCGATGACGCGGTGACAGGGCCGCACCAGCAGCAGCGGGTTGGCACCGATCGCCGCGCCCAGGGCCTGCACGCGCTCGCGGGACAGGCCCAGCTGCGCGGTCAGGGAACCGTAGCTGGTCGTGGTCCCGGATGCGATCGAGTCCAAGGCGCGCCACACCCGTTGCTGGAAGTCCGTGCCGACCGGGGCGAGCGGGAGCTCGAAGCGGGTGCGCTCGCCCGCGAAGTACTCCTCCAGCTGGCCGGTGGCGTCCGCGAACGGTCCGCTGTCACGTCTCCAGCCGGGCTCGGCAATCGGGGCACGGCGCTGGCCCGACATGGACAGCCCGGTCAGGACGAACCCGCTGCCGGTTTCCTCCCCGACCAGGAGCAGGTCTCCCAGCGGGCTGGTGATCGTCGTCCAGGCGGTCATCGTGGCCTCCCTCTCGTCATAGGTTCCACCTGCCACAATGCCGCTTGGCGAGCCTGGGTGCTGGCGGGAATCGGACATGGCGCTGGGCCCGTCCGAGCACCGCTCCAGGGCACCGCTCCAGGGCAAGTTACTGAGCACGGAACCGGCCTGCCTATCCCCCGTCGACCTCCTGGTCGACGGCTTCGTTGGCGCGCTCGATCTCGGACATGTGCTCCTCAGCCCAGGTCCGCAGCCCGGCAAGCGCGGCTTCCAGGGACAGCCCGAGTCCGGTGAGTCGGTAGAAGACCCGCGGCGGCACGCTCGGTTCGACCCGACGCGACACCAGCCCGTCGCGGGTCAGGCTGCGCAGCGTCACGGACAGCATCTTCTGCGAGACGCCGGGCATCCGGCGCCTCAGCTCGGCGAAGCGCACCTCGTCCGGTGCGGCATCGGCGAGCGTCTTGACGGCCATGGACGTCCACTTGGTACCGATGCGGTCCAGCAACTGCCGCGTCGGGCATTCGGGATCGAACAGATCCCCGCGAACCCCGCGACCGGCTGCCCGGGCTCCTCGGGTGGTCACCTGTGGCTCACCACCTTCCCGGAAAGTGCCGTCTAGGCAGCGGACGGACAGTTACCTATCGTTCTGTAGTAACCAATGGTAATCACCCAGGGGAACCGTCATGCCTGTCACCACCACACCCCAACTGCGCCGCATCGCGACCAACGGCGTCCAGTTGAACGTCGCGATAGCCGGGGACGGACCCGCGGTCCTCCTACTGCACGGCTTCCCGCACACCTGGCAACTCTGGAGCGGCATCATGGGCCGCCTGGCCGGGCAGCACCGGGTCATCGCCCCGGACCTGCGAGGCTTCGGTGCCAGTACCCGCGCGATCGAGGGATACGACGCAGGCACCCTCGCCACCGACATCGAAGGACTGCTCGACGCACTCGGCGAGCCCTCGGCAGCGGTGGTCGGCATCGACGCGGGCGCCGCCCCCGCCGTCCTGCTCGCTCTGCGCAGGCCCGACCTCGTCCGGCGCCTGGTCGTGATGGAGGCACTGCTCGGCCGCCTGCCCGGAGCCGAACACGTCGTCGCGGGCGGCGCCCCGTGGTGGTTCGGCTTCCACGCCGTCCCCGGCCTCGCGGAGACCGTCCTGGCCGGCAACGAGGCCCCGTACATCGACTTCTTCCTCGACTCGGGGACGCTCGGGCGAGGAGTACCCGACGAGATCCGTGCTGCCTTCGTCCACGCGTACACCGGCAGCGAGGCGCTGCGCTGCGCGTTCTCCTACTACCGGGCCCTGCCCACCAGCGCGCAGCAGATCCAGGACGCCGTCGCGACAGCTCGGCTGACCATGCCCACCATGGCCATCGGCTCCCACCCCGTCGGCACCGGACTCAAACACCAACTCCGCCCCATCGCCGACGACCTGGTCGCACACCATCTCCAGGACTGCGGCCACATCATCCCCCTCGACCGCCCCGACGCGCTGCTCGCGCTCCTTGCCCCCTTCCTGCGACGCAGTGCGTTCGGGCCTGGTCGACCGGTTGCCGGTTGCCCAGGAACCCGGGCATCCGCTGGTCCTGACCGCCGAGCCGGGGCGATACTCCGGTGCTGATCGTGGACCTGTCCTCGCCGAGGGTGACGTCCCGTTAGAACTCGTTGATGTACAGCTCACCGTCAGTGCCGATGACCAGTGCGTCAACGCGTCCGGGACCCCGGCTCCCCGTGGTTATCCCGTGGTCGGTCACACCGCCCAGACTCTCCCAACCTGACCACCCGCCGTCGAACCACTTGTGGTAGACGGCGGCGTCCTGTCCGCGGTGGAAGAGATCGATGCGTCCCGGCGCCCATGAGCAGGCGGCTACTCCCTGTTCGGTGACGCCGCCGATGTCCTCCCAGCCGGACCAGCCGGCGCCGTCGGCAGCGGTCCACTTGTGATGGATTCCGAGGTCGTCTCCGACGACGAAGACACCGACCCGGCCGCCTCCCCAGGTCTGCGCCGCGGGCGTCAGCTGCCGGGGGAAGTGGCCGCCCAGGCTTTCCCAGTCGGACCATCCGTTCCGGTATCGCTTGTGGAGCAGCGAGAAGTCGATGCCCGAGATGCAGAACACGTCAAGCCGTCCATCGCTGTCGACGCAGGCGGCCGGGGAACTGCCCAGAATCGGGCCGCCAGGTGGGCCGCCGCCCAGATCCTCCCAGTCCGACCACGGGTACGGACGCTGCATCGACCGGTGCAGCAGACCGGTCGCGGCGTTCACAAACAGATCGTGGCGGTCGCCGTCCTGCCAAGCGGTGAGCGCGGGCGATCCGATGATCGCGCGCCCCTGCGGCTGCCCGATGTCGCTGAAGGGCGACCAGTAGTCGTTCCCCAGATACGGCTGCTCCCACAGATCGCCGCTGTAGGGACTCTTGTCCTCCTGGCAGACGACGTCCAGGACGCCGCCGTAGCCGGATGCGGCAGGTGCACTGGCCGGGTGAAAGACACCTGGGCCGAAGGTGGTTCGCTTCCATCCAGACCAGCCCATGGAACGGCGTCCTTCCTTCGGCGCGGCCAAGGGTGAACGGCGCATATCCTATCCAACCAGGCGGCCCAGCATTGTGCGATCGGGATGTTCGCCACTCAAACGATGATCGTCGCGGTGTGCCTGGCGACCGGGCGGGCGCCGGTGCTGCCGTTCAGGCCCCTGCCGCGTAGCGCCAGAAGTCCCGCATGATCTCCGGTGGGGTCGGGCTGGCCATTCCGAGCACGGACGGCCGGTGACCCTGGCGACCAGCACGCCCTGCAGGTCCGAGGGACTGCCGCCGACGCCCCGACTCATCGCTCTGCGTCCGCGGCGTCGCCGATCAGTACGGCGATGCCGTCCAGCAGGCGGGCCAGGCCGAACTCGAACAACGTGTCCAGGTCGAGCGAGTGCTCGGGGACGCTGGCGAGCAGCGGCAGTGCGGCGGCAAGGCGGGGGGAGGTGAGGGCCGGGGTGCCGTGTCGGTCCATCCACTCGGTGTCGTCGATGCCGGTGTCCTGGACTGCCTCGGCCTCCGTCTCCAGGTTCGCGGCGAGCCCACGGACGTGGGCGGCCAGCACCGCGTGCACATGGATCATCGTGACCGGGTCCAGGCCCAGGCCGTCCAGAGCTCGGAGGACCCACTCGCCGTGGGCCAGCGCCCGGGGCGAGAGCAGGGGACGGGTGAACGAGGTGGCCTGGGCCAGCCAGGGATGGCGGCGGAACATAGCCCACTGCATGCGCGCCGCAGCGTCCAGCCGGGCGCGCCAACCGTGTGGCGGGGGTTCGGGCAGCGGGAACTCGGCGAAGGCCGCATCGGCCATCATCAGCAGCAGTTGTGCCTTGCCCGGGACGTGGCGGTACAGAGCCATCGTGGTCACGCCCAGGTCCGCCGCGGTCCGGCGCAGGGACAGCGCGGTCAGCCCGTCGGCGTCGGCCAGGGCGGTGGCAGTGCGGACGATGGCTGCCACGGACAGCCGCTGCGGCCCGGCCGCTGTGCGGCCCGGCCGGGGGTCGGGCGGGACGGGCCCCTCGACAACGGTGCCGACGCCCGGCACCGCGCGGGCCGACCCCTCCTGGCACAGCACTGCCAGTACCTTGCTGGCCGTGGCCATCGCCACACCGTGCTCGCGCACGATCTGACGCGTCGACGGCAGCCGCTCACCCGCGGTCAGCTCGCCGGAGACGATGCGCTCGCGCAGCTCCGCGGCGATCCGCAGATAGGGGGACGAGGTATCGGTCACACGACCTCCTCGGACGGCCGACCTAGTGCACCTCGGTCGCTGACCAGGAACCGGCAACCGACTGTACTAGTGCATGTATACGCCTGCATACCCCACTCCCTACGGTGAGGGAACCAGCCGGGGAACACCCGGCCACGAGCCCACCCAGGAGTACCGGATGAACACCACCGCCGACCACCCGACCCCCGTCCGCCGCACCCTCGACCTGGAGGGCCGCCGACTGTCCGTTCTCGACTTCGGCGGCGCCGGCCGCCCCCTGCTCGCCCTGCACGGCCACCTGGACCAGGGGGCCGCGTTCGCACCCCTCGCCCACGCACTGGGCCCCCGATGGCGGGTCATCGCACCGGACCAGCGCGGCCACGGGGCCTCGGACCGGGCCGCCGACTACACTCGCGAGGGGTACCTCGCCGACGCCCTCGCCGTGCTGGACCACCTGGGACTGGAGCGCGCCGTCGTCCTCGGCCACTCGCTCGGCGGCTTGAACGCCTATCAACTGGCGGCCCGTCACCCGCACCGCGTCGACGCCCTCGTGCTTGAGGACGCCGGCGCGGTGATGGGGGTCGACGACGGCAAGAACCCCTTCCTCTTCCTCAGCGGCAGCCCCTATCGGGCGGCCACCCGCGAGGAGCTGATCCATGGTCTCGGGCCGGCCGGGCCGATCTTCGCCGACGCCCTGATGGCCCTGCCGGACGGCACCTGGCGACTGCCGTTCCATCCCCAGGACATGATCGACTCCGAGGAGCTCAGTGAGGGCGACCACTGGGCCGACTGGCTGGCCACCGACTGCCCCGCACTGCTGGTCTATGGAGCACGCAGCCAGGTCGTCAGCCAGGCCCTGGCACAGGAGATGCTGCAGCGCAGGCCCAGCGCCCGCGCCGTCCAGCTGGACACCGACCACTTCGTACACGCCACCCGCCCCGACGAATTCGCCGACGCAGTACGCACCTTCCTCAAACAACTCCCCCAGGACGACGGGGACGCGGTCGGCGGCAACGCCGATCGGTACGACGCATGAGGGGTCGTCGGTCGTGGCACCGTCAGATACGGCGGATCGCGTAGATCGAGCCGATCTCGGACATCTTCTCGAACTTCACCACGGTGCCGGTGTGCGGGGCGTGGAACAGCAGGCCGCCCCCGGCGTAGATGCCGACATGGGAGTC
Source organism: Streptacidiphilus jeojiense (assembly GCF_000719095.1). Taxonomy (GTDB): domain Bacteria; phylum Actinomycetota; class Actinomycetes; order Streptomycetales; family Streptomycetaceae; genus Streptacidiphilus; species Streptacidiphilus jeojiensis. Next base: position 80,758 of record NZ_JOEH01000025.1, read on the forward strand.
GTTGTTGAAGAAGACCAGGTCGCCGACCTTGATGTCGGCGAGGCTGACCGAGGTGCCCTTGTCGATCTGATCGTAGGTGGTGCGGCCGATGGCCACCCCGGCCTGGGCGAAGGCCCACTGGGTCAGGCCCGAGCAGTCCCAGCGGTCCGGGCCGGTGCCCCCGCGCTGGTAGGGGTCGCCCTGCTGGGTCTCGGCGGCGGCCAGCGCTGCCATGCCGACCGAGCTGCCCGGCGCGCTGGGGCCGCTCGCACCGCTGGTGCTGCTACCCCCGCCGCTCGCACCGCCTGAGCCAGCGCCCGAGCCTGAGCCGTGGCCGGCCGCGATGTTCTGGGCGCTGGACTTGGCCTGGGCATCCGCCGCGTCCTGAGCGGTCTTGAGCGCGGCGGCCTGAGCGGCGGTCAGCGAATCCAGCTCGGCCTTCGCCGCGTCCAGCCGCTGCTGCATGGTGGCCCTGGCAGCCGCCAGTTGCTTGCTGGTCGCGTCCAGCTGCTTCAGTTTGGCCTCGGCGTCGGCCTTCGTCCGGTCCAGGGTCGCCTGCTCGGCCTTGAGGTCGGCGAGGATGGCGGCCTGACTGTCGGCGACCCGGCTCTGCGCGGACGCCTGGTTGAGGTAGTCCGTCGGGTCCGAGGAGAGCATCAGCTGGACCGAGGGGTCGATCGCCCCGCTGCGGTACTGCGCGCTGGCGATGGCGCCGAGGACGGAGGCCTTGGCGGTGACCGAAGCCTGCTGCCGGGCCACCTGGTCCTGCAGTGTGTTGATCTGCTTCTGCAGCGCCTGCTGGTCGGACTGGGCCTTGTCGTACTGCTGAACCGCCGCGTCCGCGTCGTTGTTCAGCTTGTCGATCTGTGCCTTGAGCTGGGCGGTGGTCTGCTTCGGCGCCGCCTGCGCCGACTGGCCGCCGGTCGCGGACAGGGCAACAGTGGTGGCCGCGGCAGCCGTGAGCACGGATATGCGGGCGCGACCGGGATTCCTGGGACGACGATGGGACGCCACGAAGGCGAGCTCCTTCTTCCTACGTCCGCCTACCGGGTGAGCTGACGGGTTCGGGCTGGAAGACGCGCCCTACAACGCCTCACCGGCGGACCGGCCTGACGTCGATTCACCCCGAGGGAACATGGTTCCCCGGCTCCGAAACTGACGGACAGCCACTGCGGTCACTCCCATGGCACGGAAGCGGCACTGCCGTACGGTCGGACTCGGCGGAAACCCCCGCGGCCCCCCGGAACGGGAGGACGACTTCGCGGTGGTTCGACCGCAGACACTAGTGACCCGACCGAGACCCGATCAATTGCCCGCGTGAAAGGCATCCGATTCCCCTGGAATGCACCCCGGAATTCCTTACGCGCGGTAACCGCAGGATGACCGCGGAACAATCACGCAGCAGTCAAACCGGACATACAATCCAGGGTTCCAGGATCACAGCGTGACAAGACGCATATCCCAACCGGCCTCCTGGCCGGCTGCTACCAAAGGTATCCGTCCACGGGAACGGGCCTGGCCGGACGCTGGTCGACGCCGACCAGTTCGAGCAGGTCCCGTTCGAGGTTGACGGCCAGGGCAGTGATGGGGACGTCCTGGGTACGGTTGGCGAAGGGCTCCTCGGTGGATGCACCGACCCGCTCGACCATGCGGAAGAACAGGGTGATCAGCAGTGCGGAGGGAATGACCAGCCAGCGGTAGGAAGTCAATGCGCTGATCGCGGCGAAGGGGAACACCACCACGTAGGAGTGCACGAACAACCGGCTCAGATAGTCGTGCGGCCGCGGGATCGGCGTGTTGCTCATCCGCTCGGCGAGCGCCTGCTGGGTGGACAGACCGGCCAGGGCGGTCTCCATCTGGAAGTTGTCCAGGCCGGACAGGATGCCGAGGCCGTATCCGCGGAAGATGGCCTGGCTCTGCAGCCGGGCCAGCACGGCGGGGCGGTTGTCCGCCGCCAGCACCAGCTCGGCCTCCTCGGGGGACAGCAGCCGGGTGAGCTCGAGGGTGGCGTCCTGCCGCCGCAGCAGTCGGGCCAGGCTGTACGCCCACGCTGCCTGCCGGTTGGCGAACTCGTGCTGCCAGGCCCGGACGGTGTCGGGGTCGATCGCGGGGTCGGCGAGTTTGGCATCGGTGACGCTGCGGGCGACCCGGATCAACGTCCGTGACTGTCCCGTCAGTTGGGCCCAGATGCCACTCGCCTCCCACCAGCGCTGGTAGGCCGTGTTGGCACGGAAGGCGAGCAGGATCGCCAACGCGGTTCCCAGCACGGTGGCGAGCAGCGAGGGCAGCGCGAGCCAGCCGATGCCGGCCTGGTCGACTAGCAGGTAGGCCGCCGTGCTGCTCACCGCCGCGAGCCCCAGATCGAACCGGACGAACGGAAGAGTTCTGCTGACGTTGAAGCTTCCCTTGACGATCACCGTGCCAGCCTAGCCGCGTCACGTCGCCACAGGCCACGGGAGACAGTTCGTTTCCAGCGAAACCCGCCCCGCGGCACGTGCGCCTTACAGCAAACCTGAATTGACATATCATCACCTGAGCGACATCCGTGGGCACGGAGATCCACCACGGCCCAGGTCAGTCACGCGGGCCGCGCAGGGCGATCAGGACGACCCCCGCCAGCAGGACCAGCACCACGAACAGTCCCGCGCCGGTGTCGTGGCCCGGCCTGGTGACCCAGATCCAGGGTGTCCGCCAGGCTGCGGCCAGAGCGAACTCCGCGACCACCGTGTAGGCCAGCGGTCCGACCCACGACACCGCGCCGCCGAGGGCAGCGGCCGACAGCAGACCGATGCCGGTCAGCCCGGCGACGCTGCGCAGCAGTTCCCAGCATCCCCCCGGAAGGTGCGCACCCGCCGCGCCCGCGGCCAGCAGGCCCACCACAGCGCCCGTCAGCGCCAGCGCACTGCCGACCCGCAGGTACGGCAGCCACCGCCCGGTGCTGCGCTCGCTCTCGCCGAAGGGGTTGCGGGCCGCCACGGCGACCACCGACGCGGCCGCCGCCTCGATCAGCAGCGGCGTCTGCTGCGCGGCCGCGCCGTCGCCGACAACCCAGTGCAGCAGCAGCACGCAGCGCAGCGCGATCCCGCAGCCGACCAGCGCCAGCAGCGCGCCGGGCACCTGACGGCTCAGCAGATGCAGTCGGACCAACCGCACGGCTGCGCCGCGGCGAAGGGCCCGGCCTCCTGCCGCCCCCATGGTCAGCGCGCTCACGGCAGCTGGTCCAGGGTGATCCGGCCGGCCCGAAGGTCCGCGAGGTGGGCCGTCAGCCAGGCGTGCCTGGTGGCGGCGGGCAGCGCGGCGAACCGCTGCCCGGCGGCCTGGACCGGGGTGCCCGGTCCCGACAGCCCGGCCGGGGCGGCCTGCACGGCCACCAGCACGGCCAGTTCGTCGGACGGCACGCCGACCGCCTGCAGCAGTCCCTCGGACACCGCCTGCTGGGCCGGCCCGGCGTGACCGACCAGGCCGTCCACCACCGGGACCGCCACCAGTGGAAGCACCTGGGCGTGCAGGTACGCGGCGCTGGACCACAGCTGCACCGCGGAGCAGCAGCCGCGGCCCTGTCCGCCCGGGCCCAGCCACACCGCGCCGTCGTAGCCGAAGTCGAAGGAGACCTGCGCGACCGGTGGCGTCCCGGTGATCCGGGCGGCGGCCACCTGCGGGAAGCGCTCCGGGGCGGCCACCTGGTCCATGCGCACCGGGGCACCCGGCAGCCCGGCGACCTCGCGCCGCAGCGGGTCCAGCGCCGCGGTGGCGGCCGGCAGATAGCGGCGGTAGACCGGGTTGAGGCAGACCGGCACCGCGCCCGACGAGCAGACCAGGACGGCGGGAATCGGGCGGTCGTCCGCGGCATCGTGCAGGGCCGGGACGACCACTCCGGTGGCGGTGGACTTCGCCGTGCCGACCAGGACGGCGGCGGTCACCGAGGCGGCCAGCCCGACGGCAACCACCGCTGCCGCGGCCCGGCGCAGCCCGATCGCGCCGCAACTGCGCTGCACGCCCAGCAGACCTAGCGCCGCCACCGCGGCGCCGCCCATGAAGAGGATCCTGGTGATCGACAGATCGGGCAGGTACGGGGTGAACACCCCGGCGTCGGGGCGCAGCGCCTCCAGCGAGTACATGGGCGAGACGGTGGGTGACAGCAACGCGAAGGTGCCGCCGCTGCGCAGGGTCTGCCGCAGCATCAGGGCGACGACGATGGCGGCCAGGGGCGCGGTGAACCGGCTGGGCAGCAGCGTTCCGGCGGCGAACCCGGCGGCGCCGAAGGCGAGCACGGCGACCTCGGTGACCGCGACCGGCCACCACAGCGGCCGACCCGCGGCGCCCTGGGCGGCGGTCACCCCGTAGAGCACTGCCACGCACAGCAGGTTGGCCAGCAGCGCCCAGCACAGCGCCGCCGTACAGGTGGTCAGCCGGGCCGCCCAGCGTGGCAGGGCGGTGGCCTCCACCTGCTCGTCGGTGCCCCGTCTGCGGTCGCGGCCGCCCGCCCAGGCGGCGGCGCCGATCACGAAGGGGGCGAAGTCGTCCGCGGCCGAGCCCTGACGGAGTATCAGCGCCCGTGAGCCCCACAGCGGGGGCAGGACCATGGTGCTGCGGTAGGTGTCCAGCCAGAAGACCAGGACCGCCAGCGGCAGGATCCACAGCATCGGGCTGCGGCGGAGCTCCAGCCGCAGCAGCCGGCCGGCGCTGGTCCTCAGCACGCCCGGCAGCGCGATCCGGCGGGGCGCCCTGGCGGGCAGCAGCACGGCGCTCATGAGCGGGCCTCCGCGAGCACCGCGCTGTAGCCGCGTTCCAGCGGGGCGTCGCCGGTGCCGTGTCCCTCACCGCGGGCGGTGAGCTGTTCCGGCGTGCCCTGGAAGGCGATGCGCCCCTGGTGCATCAGGACGACCTCGCCGCAGGCGGCCCCGACGTCCTCGACCAGGTGGGTGCTGACCACCACGGTCGCCCGGGTGCCGAGGTCGCGCAGCAGGGTGCGGAACTCGACCCGCTGCTCGGGGTCGAGCCCGGCCGTGGGCTCGTCGAAGAGCAGCAGTTCGGGATCGTTGACGATGGCCTGGGCGATCCCGGCGCGACGGAGCATGCCTCCCGACAGGGTGCGCAGTTTGGACTTGGCCTTGTCCCCCAGGCCGACCCGCTCCACGGCCGCGGCCACCGCGGCGGGTACCCGGGCCGGGGGCACCTCCTTGAGCAGGGCGAAGTACTCCACGAAATCCACCACGGTGAACCCCGGGTAGTAGCCCAGGTCCTGCGGCAGGTAGCCGAGCCGGCGCCGGATCTCGCGGCGCGGGCCCGCCGCGCCGGGATCTCGCTCCAGCAGCCGCAGGGTACCCGAGCTGGGCGGGATGACGGTGGCGATCATGCGCAGCAGCGAGGTCTTGCCGGCGCCGTTGGGCCCCAGCAGCCCCAGCACCCCGGGCCCGGTGCGCAGGTCCACGCCGTCCACCGCCCGGGTGCGGCCGAACCGCCTGGTCAGGTCGTTGATCTCGACGTTCATGAGAGTCCCTTCGGAGTTCTGGTCATCACCAGCACGACAACGGAGCAGCCGGCCGCCAGGGCCAGGCAGGGCAGGACGAAGGCGGAACCGGTGACGGCCTCGGCGACCCGCCCGGTGGCGGACTGCCCGGACAGCACCGCGATGGCCCAGGCGCCCATGCCCGCGGCGGCACCCGCGTTGGGCGAGCGCGCCGTCGTCGCCACGGCCAGCGCCAGGGCCGAGACCGCGGTCATCGGTGCCAGCCAGCCGAAGGCGACCGCGGCGGCGGCGCCCGAGACGGCGGAGGCCAGCAGTCCCAGCGCGGCGTCCAGGGCGAAGACCGCCAGCACCCGGGCCAGCAGCACGCTGCGGTCGCTCACGGCCATGCTCCGGGACAGCTCCCACGCCGGGTCGAGCCCGGGACCGTAGGCATAGGCGACGGCGACCGCGGCGAGCGCCGGCGCGGCCAGCGCCACCACCGGCTGGCCCGTGCCGACCGAGGCGACCGCACCCAGGGCGAACACCAGCACACTGGCGACCAGCCAGGGCAGCAGCAGGGACGGCGTGGTCAGCAGGGCCCTGGCGAGCCCCGGGGAGCGCAGCGCCCTGGCGGCCAGCCGCTCACACGGACCGGGCCGCCGTCGCCACACCTCGGACGCGACTCCCAGCCAGACCCGTTCGAGGTCCGGTTCCGGCCCGTCCGGAACCCGTCCTGGCGCAGAGTTCACAGCCCCTCCTCCCGCGCCGCGCGTCCGAGGAGCGCAGCCTGCATCAGCCGCCGGACCCGATGGGCCCGGCTCTTGACCGTGCCCGAGGGCACGCCCAGCCGTTGCGCCACCTCGTGCACCGGCTGGTCCTGTACGTAGTAGAGGTGCCAGACCTCACGTTCGGTGCTGGTCGCCGGCCCCAACGCCGCCACGGCCGCGGCCAGTTCGGCGCGGTTCACCACGGTGTCGGCCACGTCGCCGACCGGGTCGGGGCCGCGCAGGGCGGCGAGGACCAGGTCGTCGACCGGGCTGGGATCGCGGCCGTGCCGGCGCAACCAGGCCGCGGCCTGGCGGTGCGCTATCACCCACAGCCACCCGCCCGCTGAGCCCACCGGCCGGTAGCCGGCGGCGCTGCGCCAGACCGCCAGGAAGGTCTCCTGGAGCACGTCCTCCACATCCTGGGACGCCAGCACTCGGCCCAACCGTGCCGCCAGCCACGGGGCATGACGGTGGAACAGCTCTCGCAGCGCCCCGTCGTCGCCGCCGGCCAGGCGGGCGATCAGCTCGTCGTCGTCCATCACCACCTCTATTGCGCCGCACCGGGGTTCGGTTCACCAGATCCGGATGAATCCGCGCGCCGGGCTCGGAACCCGATCACCGGCCGGCACGTCGAAGCGGCATGACAGTACAGCGGAGGACACGCGTGTCGGGACTGCTGTTGGCCACGGCGCTGACCGTGCTGACGGGGTGCGGGAGCGCGAACGGCGGCGGCGGGAACAACGACAGGTCGGCCGACGGGACGCTGGTGCGGGTGTCCGCGGCGGCCGCCGTGGCACCGGCGGCGGACCGGCAGGCCGCGGCGGACGGCGGGACCGTCCTCGGTCTGGATCTGCTCCGGCAGTTGGCCGGCTCGAACAACCAGGCCGGCAAGCAGAACCTCGCGGTCTCCCCCGCCAGCCTGCAAGGCGCGCTGGCGCTACTGCTGCCCGGCGCGCAGGGGGCGACCGCCGACGAGATCCGCAAGCTGCTCGGCACCCGGCTCTCCGCCGCCGAGTACGCCACCGCACTGGGCACGCTGCGCAGGGACGAGCAGGCCCAGGCCGCCAAGGACCACAACCAGCTCAGCTATGCCGACGACCTCTGGGCCCAGCAGGGCCTGAAGCTGGACCAGACCTATCTGCGGACGCTGGCCACGGCCTTCGCGACAGGCGTGCACACCGCGGACTTCGCACACCACGCCGACCAGGCCACCGACGCGATCAATGCGACGGTCTCCCAGGAGACCCGAAAGATGATCACCAAGCTCTTCGACCGGGGCGCCCTGGGTTCCGACACCCGGCTGGTGCTGACCGACGCGCTCTACCTGCACGCCGACTGGGCATCGCCGTTCGACCCCCACCAGACCTCCCAGGCCGACTTCCACCTCGCGGACGGCAGCACCGTCCCGGTGGAGACCATGAGGTCGGAGCACTACGTCAGCACCGCCTCGATCCCCGGCTGGCAGGCTGCCGAACTCCCCTACCAGGGCGGACACCTGGCGATGGACCTGCTGCTTCCCGACTCCGCGACCAGCACCCGACTGCCCACCGGCGCACAGCTGGCAGCGGCCGTCGCCGCGCTGGGCAGCTCTCAGCAGCAGGCGGGGATCCGTCTGCCGAAGTTCCACTTCGAGTACGGTGGCGAGCTGAGCGGGGCGTTGCGCGCCCTGGGCATGCGGACCGCCTTCACCGGCGACGCGGACCTCGGCGCGATCACCACCGACCACACCCCCCTCCAGGTCAGCACGGTGGTCCAGCGCACCAAGGTGGACGTGGACGAGCAGGGAACCACGGCCGCTGCCGCGACCGGCGTCGGCGTGGGGATGGGCGCGGTCGCCCCGGCGCGGATCCAGCTGGACTTCGACCACCCGTTCGTCTTCGCCGTCCGCGACACCACCACCGGCCAGATCCTCTTCCTCGGCCAGGTCCTCGACCCGCTCGCGAGCTGATCCGCCTCGATCGGTCCGACGCCCGGGCATCGGCAGCGGTCCGCCGCTGACCTCGGCCTCGCCGAGGGCAGCGGCGTCCGGGCCCCTCAGCTGCTGATGATCTGCAGCACCGGCGGGTAGGCCGCGTTCTCCCGGCTGTTGAGGAGCACCGCCAGGCCCACGGCGCCCAGCGGTTCCCAGACCGCCAGCGAGGCCGTACCGTCGCCACCTGTCGCGGTGACGGCGGCGGCGACCGCGGTGGTGACGTCGAGTCCGATCCAGTCCGCGGCGGTGGAGATCTGGCCGGTGCCCAGCGCGGTGCCCAGGGCGGGAGCGGTGTTCCAGGTCACCGCCGACTCGGTCCAGGTGTCGCTCGCCGTGGCGAAGGCCTGCAGGGTGGTCTGGGTGCCGCCCGAGTCGGCGACGTTGCCGTGGGTCCACAGCACCGCCCGGGAGACCGTTCCGGTGACCGCCGAGGCGTCGAACGCGAACAGCGCCCGGCGCGAGTAGCCGCTGGCGGTGCTGTTGGTGTTCTTCACCGTCAGCGTGGTCGCGGTCCCGTAGTTGACGGTGTTGTAGGCGCTGCCGTCCCGGACGTAGGTGTCCGCGGTGGGCGCGAGCAGGGTCAGTGCGGAGGCGGTGAGGGCGGTGCCCGAGGTGCTCAGCGTCGCCGTGCGGGAGGCGCCGTGGCTGCCGCCGACCTCTGCGAGCAGCGTGATCGCCCCGCCGGACGAGGACAGCACCGAGATGCCGCTGCCCGCGGTGGCCGAGGTGTAGCCGGAGCGGGCGACGGTCACCTGCACCGTCGAGGCCAGGCGGGAGGGGTCGGCGACGGTCACCGTCAGGGTGCCGCTCTGCTCGACCATCAGCACCGAGCACGGTGCGTTCACCGTGATGGGTCCCGCGGTGCCGGCGGCGAAGAAGTTGGCGGCGGTGACGCCCGAGGCGGTGTCGGTGACGGCCTGCGCCGTGGCGCTGTTGGCCAGCACGCTGACCGTCGGCGCGGCGGCGCGGGCCGCGGTGGCCGCGGCGGTTGCGCCGGGCATCAGCAGGTAGCTGTAGGAGCCGGCCGTCGGATCGGTGCCGTGGTCGAACCAGAGGGTGAGGTAACGGCGGGTCACCTCGGTGGTCATGTCGTTGGAGTTGATGTCGGACCAGGCCCCGGTCCGAGCCTCGCGCAGGGCGTTGACGGTGGCCCCGCCGGGGAACACATAGCCGCCGAAACCCGCGATCGCGATCGAGCTCGCCGCAGTGAACTGCGAGGACCAGCCGACCGTGGTGGACTGCGAGGTGCCGTTGACGGTGAGCGCGTGGGTGCCGGTCGCACCCAGGTTGCGGTTGTCGATCACGGTCTCCACCGCGACACCGTCGGTGCAGCTGATCCCGGCGCCCAGGCACATCACCGAGTCGTCCAGGAAGAACCAGGACTTCTTCCCGGTCAGGGTGCTGGACAGGCCCCGGACGTCCTGGCCGATCGCCGCGTAGCTGCCGTCGGTGGCGCCCCCGGCCCAGACCGCGGCCGGGTGGGCCGCGCCCCAGACACCGCCCGCACCGTCCGCCAGTGCCAGCGTCGACACCGTGGTGCCGGGCAGCCGGTAGGGGTTGACGGTGGGCCAGAAGGCGTCCGAGTACTGCCCGTTGCCGTAGCCGGCGCCCCACCAGTAGAGCATGCCGTTGTTGGTGTGCCAGCCGCGGACGTTCTCCCCGTTGCCATTCTCGTAGAAGGTGGTGCGGGCCGAGCACATGCTCACCGCGGCGGCCCAGCCGCTGCGGCGGTGCACGGCGCGGTCCATGGCGAAGACCCGGTGGCCCGAGGGCTCGGCCGAGGCGGTGACCGTAGAGTCGTTCAGCAGCGTCTGGGCGCGGGCGAGCTCCGGCACTCCCTGGGTGGCGTCGGACAGGTAGGGGCTGTAGTAGTCGCGCTGCATCCAGCCCTTGACCGTCGCCAGCCACTGCGCACTCTGGGTGCTGGAGGCCACTCCCGAGTCGGCCAGGCGCAGGATGTCGGCGATCAGGGTGTGTCCGCGCCGGTGGTCGTCCTGCTGGATCTGCAGCGGGTCGGTGACGGCCAGGCCCCGGCTGATGGCCCGCCCCACCACTCCGTCCATCACCAGGCCGTTGAAGAGGAAGGGCGCATAGGCGTTGGCGACCGAGTCGAAGACGTTCTGCTGCCCGGCGTCGGTGACCGCCCAGGTGGAGCCGGACAGCAGCCAGAGCATCCGGCTCAGGCCGCCGAGCATCACCTCGCCGTAGGAGCCGGTGTAGGGGACGTAGGTGTGCTGGACGAAGGAGCCGTCGGCGTAGAGCCCGTCGCCGGTGAGCACGTAGGGGAAGACCGGGGAGAGCGCGGCAGTGGCGGTCGCCAGCTTGGCGGAGCTCTTGCCGAGGACACCGCGCAGCGCGATCACCCGGCACAGGTCCACCCGGTTGGCCCCGGTACTGGTCCCGCTGTAGGAGGAAACGGCGGAGTCCGGTACGTAGTGGTCGACGGCGGCGCAGTAGTTCGCGATCTCGGTGGAGCTCAACTGGGAGTACATCAGCACACAGGTGTCCAGCAGCGCCTCCGGACTGCCGATCTGCCAGTCCCACCAGTTGTTGTAGGTGGTCGCGGAGGCGGTGTAGGCGTTGGCGCAGAGGAAGTCCAGACCGCTGGTCACCGCCGACGCCAGGGTCGCGTCGCCGGTCAGGCCGGTGCCCGGCTGGACGTAGGCCAGGGCCATGGTCTTCAGGCGGTTGTAGCTGGAGGTGATGTTCGCCGAGACGCTGCCCAGCGGCAGATCGCTCCAGAGCGAGCTGCCGCTGGTGGTCATGGCGCCCTGGTAGGTCGAGGCCTGGGTTCCGATGGTGGACAGCGCGGAGGCGAAGGGGGCCGCCGTGGCGTCGAAGCCGGTGCCGGTCAGCAGCTCCAACCAGCGCCCGCGCAGGGTGTCGTAGGCGTCGTCGGCCCAGGCGTGCGGCGCGGACACCCACTGGGCCGTGCTCGCCAGCGCCGTGGTGGCTGCGCCCAGCTGAAGGATCCGTCGTCGGGTGAAGTGCGTACTCATGGGGGTCTCCTCGCCGATGCGTCCGCAGGCCCGGAGCCTCCCGCTCCGATTGACGAGAAGGTAAGCGCCTTCCAGCGACACGTCAACGGATTCGACGGAATGTCAGGCAATCGGTTACCAGCCGACCGCGCCGTGGATCGCTGTGAATCACCACATCTACCGGGCTTCTTCCTCGCAGGTATTGACGAACCATGAGTCGAAAAGCTTGAATCTCGCCATCTCGTGTAACCGATTGCCTGCACCGCTACCACCAAGGAGACCAGCCTCCTCGTGTCCGAGAAGCTGACCGCAATGATCGCCATGCGCCCCGATCTCGTCGCCAGCGTGCTCCCCGAGCCGCTGATGGCCCGGCTGAGTGCGACCGCACGGATCGAACGCGTGCTGGCGGCCACCGACTTCGCCGAGCCGGAGGTCCTGCACACACTCGCCGGGACCGACGTGCTGATCACCGGTTGGGGCTGCCCGGTGGTCGAGGACTGGGTCCTGGACGCCGCGCCGAAACTGCGCGCCGTGGTCCACGCGGCCGGCTCGGTCAAGGAGTTGGTCAGCCCAACAGTCTGGGACCGCGGGGTCCTGGTCTCCTCCGCGGCCGCCGTCAACGCTCTGCCGGTGGCCCAGTACACCGTCAGCGCCGTGCTGCTGGCGGGCAAGCGGGCCTTCCGGCTCGCCAACGAGTACGTCTCGACCGGCTTCAGGGACTACTCGGTCCAGCCCGACACCGGCAACCACGGCCGCACGGTCGGGGTGGTCGGCGCCTCCCGCACCGGTCGGCTGGTGCTCGCCATGCTCGCCGGACACGGGTTCCGACTGCTGGTGAGCGACCCGACCATCACCGAGGCACAGGCCGCCGCGCTGGTTCCGGACGGCCGGGTCGAACTGGTCGAGCTCGACGACCTGCTCATGCGCAGCGACGTGGTCACCGTGCACGCCCCGCTGCTCCCCGGCACCCGCGGCCTGCTGGACGCCCGCAGGCTGGCGCTGCTGCCGGACCGCGCCGTACTGGTCAACACCGCGCGCGGAGCCCTGATCGACGCCGAGGCACTGGTCGCCGAATGTGCCTCGGGCCGCATCGACGCAGTCCTCGACGTCACCGACCCCGAACCGTTGCCACACGGACACCCGCTGCTCACCCTGCCGAACGTGCTGGTCACCCCCCATGTCGCCGGTGCGATGGGGAGCGAGGTGAGCCGCCTGGGCGAATTCGCCGTGGCCGAGGTCGAGCGGCTCGCGACCGGACTGCCGCTGCTCGGCCTGGTCGCCGCCGAGGAACTGGCGACCACCGCCTGAACCCGAACCGCACCGACCCGATGCCCGACCCGATGCCCGCTCCGACCCTCACCCCGATGCTCCGCCCCTCGTGCTCCACCCCCTCGAAAGGAACAGCCATGAACAAGCCGAACCTGAACACCGTCGCCCCGCTCACCCGCAGATCCCTGCTGCGCACCACCGGCCTGCTGGGAATCGCCGCCGTCCCCGCCGTGTCCCTGCTCAGCGGCTGCGCCACCGGCGGCAGCGACGCCTCCTCCGGCACCTCCCCCGCCGCCGCCGGCGCCACCAGCGCGGCCAACCCGCTCGGTGTCGACACCTCAGCGCCGCTGGAGGTCTACGTCTTCAAGGGCGGCTACGGCGACGACTACGCCAAGTTCGACGAGGCCATCTACAAGAAGTCCTTCCCCAAGGCGACCATCACCCACAACGGCATCCAGCAGGTCCAGACCGAGCTGCAGCCGCGCTTCGTCGCCGGCAACCCGCCCGCGGTCATCGACAACAGCGGTGCCAGCGCCATGGTGCTGGGCACCCTGGTCGGCAACGGCCAGGTCACCGATCTCAGCGACCTGCTCAAGGCCCCCTCGATCGACGACCCGTCCAAGACCGTCGCCGACACCCTGCTGCCCGGGGCGCTGACCGCGACCACCTTCGACGGCAAGGTGATGGCACTGCCCTACGTCTACACCGCCTACGGCTTCTGGTACTCCCAGTCGCTGTTCCAGAAGAACGGCTGGGAGTGGCCGACCACCTGGTCCGGACTGGTCACCCTGGCCGGGAAGATCAAGGCGGCCGGGATCTCCCCCTTCGCCTACGGCGGCCAGACCGCCCCCGACTACTTCATGCAGCCGCTGATCAGCCTCGCGGTGAAGCTCGGCGGCGTGAGCACGGTCACCGACATCGACAACCTCAAGGCCGGCGCCTGGCAGTCCGAGCCCATGCAGCAGGCCGCCCAGGCGATAGCCGCGCTGGTCAAGAACGGCTGGATGATGTCCGGCAGCGCCGGTCTGACGCACACCCAGGCACAGACCTCCTGGGTCCAGGGCAAGGCGGCGATCTACCCCAGCGGCTCCTGGATCGAGGCCGAGATGAAGGGCATCACGCCCGACGGCTTCGACATGGTCCTGGGCACCCTCCCCTCGCTCACCGCCGCCGACCAGCTGCCGGTCACCGCGCTCTACACCGGCGCCAGCGAGAAGTACATCGTCCCGGCCCAGTCCAAGAACGTCCGCGGCGGCCTGGAGTTCCTGCGCATCATGCTGTCCCAGTCGGCGGCCACCCACTTCTCCGAGCTCACCCACGCGCCGACGGTGGTCAAGGGCGCGGCCTCCGGGCAGGACTTCGGCTCGACCGCGTTCGGCTCGGTCACCAAGGCGATCACCGCCGCCGGGGACAACACCTTCATGTACCTCTTCCCCAGCTGGTACCCGACCATGGCCACGGCCCTGAAGACCGAGATCGGCAACCTGCTGGCCGGGCGCAGCGACGCGGCGGGCTTCCTGAAGAAGATGCAGGCCACGGCCGACGCCGTGACCGCCGACTCCTCCATCAAGAAGTACACCCGCTGACAGTCCTGACGAAGAACGGAGTTCGCTGCCATGGGGCACGGAAAGTACCGCATCATCACGCTGTTCCTGGCAGCGCCGCTCACGCTCTACGGGGTGTTCGTGCTGTCCCCGTTCGCCCAGGCCTTCTACATCTCGCTGACCAGCTGGACCGGTTTCACCGCCGCCCAGCCCTTCGTGGGCCTGGCCAACTACCGCAAGCTGGCCTCGGATCCGGGCTTCTGGACGGCCCTGGAGCACAATGCGCTGCTGCTGGTGGCCGTCCCGCTGGTGACCATCGCGCTGGGGCTGTTCTTCGCGAGCACGCTCAACGTGGGTGCCTCGGCCGGGACGGTCAAGGGGGTGCGCGGCGCCGGGCCCTACCAGAAGCTGTTCTTCCTACCGCACATCCTGCCCGCCGTCATCACCGCGGTGCTCTGGCAGTTCCTGTACAACCCGCAGCTGGGGCCGATCAACTCGGCCCTGGACGCGGTCGGCCTGGGCAGCCTCAAGGCCACCTGGCTGGGCGACCCGGCGGTGGCCCTGTGGTCCCTGGCCGCGATCATGGTCTGGACCGGGGTCGGCTTCTACGTGGTGCTGTTCAGCGCCGCCATGCAGTCCATCCCCAAGGACATCTACGAGGCCGCCGACCTGGACGGCTCCTCCCGGGCCCAGGCCATGTGGCGGATCACCCTGCCGCTGCTGCGGGAGACCGTCCAGGTCGCCTGGATCTACCTGGGCATCGCCGCACTGGACGCCTTCGCGCTGTTCGAGGTGCTGCTGCCGGACGGCGGCCCCGACAACTCCACCAATGTGGTGGCCCAGTACCTCTACCAGGCGGCCTTCCAGAACGGGGAGTTCGGCTACGCGTCGGCCATCGGCGTGGTGCTGTGCCTGCTGACCCTGCTCATGGCCGCGGCCACCTTCGGGCTGTCGCGCCGCGAGACCATCGAATTCTGAGGAGGCCGCAATGACCGACACCACCACCCCTCCGCTGTCGGCGGAGCCCGACGCCGGCCCGCGGTCCGACTCGCCGGGTGATTCGCAGGCTGCCGGAAGCAGTCCGCACCGGCCTGCCGGGCGGCTGTCCCGCCGCCTCGGCACCGGGGCCACCCAGGGATTCCTGGGCGTCTGGGCGCTGCTGGCCGCCGTCCCGCTGCTCTGGGCCCTGGTCAGCGCCTTCAAGACCAACAACGAGCTGTTCGCCAGCCCCTGGAAGCTGCCCGCGACCTGGCACTTTGACAACTTCGTCCGGGCCTGGACCAAGGCGGACATCGGCGAGTACTTCGTCAACACCGTGATCGTGGTGGTCGGCGCGCTGGTGCTGACCATGCTGCTCGGCTCCATGGCCGCCTATGTGCTGGCCCGGTTCCGCTTCCCCGGCAACCGCGTCATCTACTACGCCTTCGTGGCCGGGATGACCTTCCCGGTGTTCCTGGCCCTGGTCCCGCTGTTCTTCGTGGTGAAGAACCTGAACCTGCTCAGCAGCTACCCGGGGCTGATCCTGGTCTACACCGCCTACGCGCTGCCGTTCACGGTCTTCTTCCTCACCGGCTTCTTCCGCACCCTGCCCACCTCGGTGGCCGAGGCCGCCGTCATCGACGGCTGCTCGCAGGAGGGCGTGTTCTTCCGGATCATGCTGCCGATGGCCAAGCCGGGGCTGGTCAGCGTCGCCATCTTCAACTTCCTCGGCATGTGGAACCAGTACCTGCTGCCGCTGGTGCTCAACTCCGACCAGCACAAGTACCTGCTCTCCCAGGGCCTGGCCGCACTCGCCGTGCAGCAGGGCTACGCCAACGACTGGAGCGCGCTGTTCGCCGGACTGGTCATCGCGGCGCTCCCGGTGGTCGCGCTCTACCTCGCCCTGGCCAAGAAGGTGCAGACCGGACTCAGCGTGGGACTGCTCAAGTGATCACTCATCCCTATACTCCCGGTATGCCGGATGCCTCTGAGCCATCGCCGACCCCCGCCCGCGCCGCCACCGTGCGCGACGTCGCCGCCAGGGCCGGGGTCTCCACCGCGACCGTCTCCCGGGTGCTCACCGGAAACCGGCCGGTCTCCGCCGAGGTGCGGCGCCGGGTCCGCAAGGCCATCGAGGACCTGGACTACGTGGTCAACGAGCAGGCCCGCTCCCTGTCGGTGGCCAACTCGCGCACGGTGGCGATCCTGCTCGCCGACATCACCTGGCCGTTCCACAACCAGGTCGCCAGGGGCGTGGAGCAGGAGGCCGTGGCCGAGGACCGGATGTGCCTGGTGTGCACCACCATGGACGACCCGGACCGGGAGATGGCACTGATCGAGCTGCTTCGGAAGCGCAACACCGAGGCCGTGGTGCTGATCGGCGGGGTGCGGGACTCCCCCGAGTACCGGACCAGGATCGGCAGGCTCGCCCAGGCCCTGGACGGCGCGGGCTCGCGACTGGTGTTCTGCGGACGCCCGACGCCGGACCCGGCGCTGCCGATCACCGTGGTCGAGTACGACAACGAGGGCGGCGCCTTCGCCGCCGTCTGCCATCTGCTGTCCCTGGGCCACCGGCGGATCGCCTTCCTCGGCGGTCCGCCCGGCTACACCACCACCGCCCCGCGGCTGGCCGGCTACCGGCGCGCACTGCGGGACTTCGGGGTCGAGCCCGACCCGGCGCTGGTGCGGCACTGCCGCCCCGACGGTGAACCCTCCCGGCAGTTCGGGTACCGCACCGTCCAGGCGCTGGTCGAGCAGGGCCCGCTGCCGTTCACCGCCCTGTTCTGCTACGACGACCTGGTCGCCGCCGGCGCCATGGCAGCTCTGCGGGAGGCCGGAGTCGACGTCCCCGGCGACATCTCGGTGGTCGGCTACAACGACGAGCCGACGGCCCTGGACGTGGTCCCCGGCCTCACCACCGTGCACGTCCCGCACCTGGAGCTCGGACGCACCGCGATGCGACTGGCCCTGCACCGGGACGACCCGATGACCATGGCGATGCGTCAGAACACCGTCCTGGGAACCCACCTGGTGATCCGCGGCACCGTTCGGCGACCCGCGTCCTGAAAGGACACCCTCCGCACCATGTCCCGACGGACGACGCCCCGACCGCAGTTGCTCCTCCCGGACCACGACCACCGGATCTCCCCCCGCACCGGCTGGACCAGGACGCACTGGGAGGCCGTCGCCGACCACTGGCTCGGCACCGCCCGGCAGTACGCCTCACCCGGCGGCGCCCGCTTCGCCCTCCCGGGCCGTGCGTCGTACTCCGGACCGGACAGCGACGCCCTGGAGGGCTTCGCCCGCACCTTCCTGCTCGCCGCCGCCCGGATCGCCGGCGCCCGGGAGGACGACCCGGCGGCGCTGCGCCTGGCCGAGCAGTACGGCCGCGGACTCGCCGCCGGAACCGACCCCACCAACCCCGAGTACTGGCTGCCCGGCGAGGACTGCATACCCCTGCAGCGACGGCGGACCCAGCCCACGGTGGAGGCGGCCAACATCGCCCTGGCCCTGCACCTGTCCCGGCGCAGACTGTGGGACCGCCTGGACCCGCCGGTCCAGCAGCGCATCGCCGACTGGCTGGACCATCATGCCCGACTCGAGGTCTGGCCCAACAACTGGCTGCTGTTCAGCGCGGTGATCGCCGCCTTCCTGGAGTCCACCGGCCGCGACGCCCCCGACCGCACCGACGCGGTGCGCCGGGTGGAGTCCTGGCACCTGGGCGAGGGCTGGTACACCGACGGCTGGCAGCGCAACGTCGACCACTACAACGCCTGGGTGATCCACCCCTTCCTGTGGGCCTGGTACGACCTGGTCGGCGCCGACCGCGATCCCTCGGCCGCCGCACTGTGGCGCGGCAGGCTGGACAGCTTCCTGCACTCCTACCCCCGACTGTTCGGCTCCGACGGCGCTCCGCTGCACCAGGGCAGGTCCCTCGCCTACCGCACGGCGACCCTGGCTCCGGTGTGGCTGGGCGCGATGCTCGACCTCGGACCGCTGGCCCCCGGCGCCGCCCGCCGGCTGGCCTCCGGCACCCTGGCCCACTTCACCGGACACGGAGTGGGGACGGCCGGGCCACTGCCGCTCGGCTGGTTCGGCGAACACCTGCCGATGACCCAGTCCTACAGCGGCCCCGGCTCCCCCTACTTCGCCGGCCTGGGCTTCCTCGGCCTCGCCCTGGACGCCGACCACCCGGTGTGGACAGCCACCGAACAGGCCCAGCCCTCGGAGACCTCCGACGCCGCCTTCTCCCTGCCCGGGCCCGGCTGGCTGGTGCACAGCTCCGTCCGCGACGGAATCGTCCGGCTGGTCAACCACGGCAGCGACCACGCCTACGAGACCCCGCCGGGCGACGACCCGGACGACCCCCACTACGCCAAGTTCGGCTACTCGACCAGCACCGCCCCCGGTACCGGCCCGGGCGCCGCCGGAGAGGAGGACAACCGCTTCGCCCTCCTGGACCACCGGGGCCGGCCCAGCCGCCGCGGCCCGATCCTGGCGCACCGGACCGCGGGCCCGATCGCCGGCTCGGTGCACCGCCCGCAGCGCGAAGGCACACCGCTGCCCGGTGCCCGGTGCGTCACCGTCTCCCTGGTCGACGGGCCCTACGAGCTGCGCTGCCACCTGCTCAGCGCCCCCCGGGCGTATCCGGTGCGCGAGGGCGGCCATGCCGTGGCCGCTGACGCACCGCCGGCCGCGGGCACCACTGCGGAGGGGCTGGCCTGGGTCCGACGGGCGGACGGCCTCACCGCAGCGCTGCTGCCGGTGCACGGCTACCCGGCCGGAGCCGCGGGCGTGGTCCGGCAGCAGAACGCCAATGCCCTCGGGCCGCACGCCGCAGTCCCGGTGCTGGTCGGCAGCCACGACGCCGGAGCCGGCAGCGATCTGTACGTCTCCGTGCATCTGCTCTCATCGATACCGGATCAATTCGATCCCGACGCCCTGGCCCTGGAGCTGCGCTCGGCGGCCGCCGTGACGGTCGACGGCACCACGGTCACCGTCGGCTGGCGCGCAGGCCGCACCGACACCGTTGACCTGGCCACCTTCTGCCCGACCCGTTCAGCGCAGGACGACCGGTCCTGACCTCGTGCAAACGTGCACCGTGGACCATCGCCGTCCACCGGACCCGATCCCACTCCCGTCTCCGACCGCTCCGATTCCCGTGCACTCCCCCGCCCTGGCCGCCGCCGGCCTGACGCTCGCAACCGGCATGCCTTGGTCGGCGGTGAAGGCTTGACGAGGTGTCAGGACGCCCAAGTGCGGGCCTGGGTCCTGAAGACCTCCGGGTCGCTGTGCACCGGCAGCACGCACAGCAGGTGTCCGCCGGGGGCGCGCAGGACGTGGCACTCCAGCCACTGCGCTACTTGGGTGGCACCGAGGGCGAGCAGGCGCGCAGTCTCGGCTTCGACGTCGTCGGTTTCGATGTCGAGGTGGAATCGAGGTGCGTCATCGACCGCCTGGATCGCGGTGACCAGCCCTGGCAGGGCGTCGTGGACCACGGTGAACTGCGGTTCGGCGGGTACTGGCTGAGCCGGCGCACCGAGGGCGGCGGACCAGAAGGAGGCCGCCCGGGCGACCTCGGCTTCGGGAGTGTCGATCAGGATGGCGTAGACGCGGCTCCGATGCATGGGCCGCACGGTATCGGCCGCGCGGTCCCGTTGCCCAGGTCGGCCCAGGGGTCCAGGGGTTCAGGGCGTCGAGGCGTCCGCGCTCAGGCGCCGGCTGACGCTGCGTCATGGACGCGCCGGAGTTCGAGCACGGGGATGGTGCGGATGCCGGCCGTCTTGCGCTCGTACTCGGCGAAGCCGGGGTAGCGGCTCGCCTGCTCGGCGTAGAGCCGGTCGCGCTCGGCGCCGGTCACCTCGTGGACGGTCACCGGGTAGGTCTCGGTGCCGCGCTCGACGCTGCCTTCGCCGGCGGCGGTCAGGTTGCGGTACCAGTCAGGATCCGTGGGCGCTCCGCCCTTGCTCGCGAAGACGTAGACGCGGTCCTGGTCGGTCTCGTGCGGCAGGTACATCATCGGGGCGATGTGCCCCTTCCCGCTCTTGCGGCCGCGGTGGTGGACCAGGACCAGCGGCGCGTCCTCGAAGGGCCCGCCGACCCTGCCCCCGTTCGCCCGGAACTCCTCGATGACCTGCTCGTTCCAGTTCACTGCTGCACTCATGTCACGTCTCCTCAGGACCGTTGCCGCACCTCGGCGACCGGGGCTTGGATCTCCATCATGACGCCGCCGCTGCGTCCCCGGTCCGCGGCGTGCCGACGTCCGCCGCCAGGCGGGTGAGCCACTCGCGCAGCAGGTGCTGCTCGGCGCCGGTGAGGACGTCGGTGTCGGCCGGGAGGGCGGCGCGCAGTGCGCGGGCTGCCGCGGCGGGGCCGGACTCGGTGGCGGGGAGCGTCGGTTCCAGGCGGGTGACGGCGGCGACCATGGCCTCGCGCAGCAGGGTCAGCAGCGCCGGATCGCGGCGTTCCGCGGGGGTGGAGTGCCAGGTGGTGACCGCGCCCAGGCCGGTGGCCTGGATGACCTGGGCGGCCATTTCCTCGTCGACCCGCAGCCACCCGCCGGCCGCCAGCCGGCGCACCCGGCCGTGGAGGATCTCCAGGCCCGCACGGTGTCCCAGGTCAGCCCCGCGGCCGGTGGCCCTGGTCATCACCGCGAACAGCTCGGGGTGGGTGACCCCGAACTCGACCACCGTGTCCCAGCCGCGGCGCAGCTCCTCCATCGGGTCCTGCCCGTCGGGGTCGAGGTGGGCGCGCTTGCTCTCCAGGAACTGTGCGTAGCCGTGCTCCGCGACGGCTTCGAGGAGCCCTTCCTTGTCGCCGAAGAGGCGGTAGATCGCCGGCGGCTGCATCCCGGCCGCGGCGGCGACCGCGCGGGTGCTCACCGCGTCGGGGCCGCCGGTCTCCAGGAGTTCGACGGCGGCCTCGACGATGCGGCGACGGGGGCTGTCGGTGGTGTCGCGCGTTGCCATGGACCGATGATACCGAGGATGTGGTTCCGCTGGTATTTCCAGTGCTACCATTTTCATGTTTCCACTGGAACCAGCATCGGGAGAACCCATGATCATCGTGACCGGAGCCACCGGACAGCTCGGCCGCCGCACCGTCGAACTGCTCCTGCAGCGCGTCCCGGCCGACCGCGTCGGCGTCAGCGTCCGCGACCCCCGCAAGGCCCAGGACCTCGCCGACCGCGGCGTCCGGGTACGGCAGGGCGACTTCGACGACCCCGACTCGCTCCGGCACGCCTTCGAGGGGGCGGAGCAACTGCTCCTGGTCTCGCTCGACCGCACCGGCGAGGAGTGCGTCACCGGCCACCGCGCCGCCGTCGACGCCGCCGTGCAGGCCGGCGTCGGCCGCATCCTCTACACCAGCCAGATGGGCGCCGCCCACGACTCCCGTTTCCAGGCCTGCCGCGACCACGCCGCCACCGAGGACCTGCTGCGCGCCACCGGCCTGCCCTGGACCGCGCTGCGCAACGGCTTCTACGCGAGCAGCGCCCTGCAGTTCCTGCGCTCCGCCCGCCACAGCGGCGACATCGCCCTGCCCGCCGACGGCCCCGTCGCCTGGACCGGCCACGACGACCTCGCCGAGGCCACGGCGGCGATCCTGCTCGACGAGGGCCGCTTCCAGGGACCCACCCCGCCGCTCACCGGCCCGGAGGCGCTCGACTTCGAAGCCATCGCCGAGATCGCGGCCCGGGCCACCGGCCGCCCCTTCAAGCGCACCGTCCTCGGCGACGACGACTTCCGCGAGCAGACCCTGGCACACGGCGCCCCAGCCCCGATCGCCGACCTGCTGCTGAGCATCTTCGCCGCGGCGCGCAACGGCGAGTTCACCGCCGTCGACCCGACGCTGGCCGAACTGATAGGCCGTCGGCCCGCCGACTTCCGCACCCTGCTGGAGCACGAATGGGCCGAGTGACTCCGCCGCCCCGTCGTGCTCAGCGCCAGGGGTCGAGGGCGTGCTTGCCGGTGGTGCGGCCTTCTTCGAGCTGCCGCAACACCTCGGGCCCCAGGGCCAGCGGGTGGATGTGCGGAGTGCCGGGCGGGTAGACGCCCTGGTCGATGAGCACATCGAGTTCGACGAGCAACTCCTCGAAGGCGGCCGGGACCGCGGCTGCCCAGTTGAAGATGTGCAGCCCCCTGACCTGGGCCTGATGGGTGAACAGAAGGTCGCGGGTGGAGATCTCCGCGTGTCCGGAAGCGGCGCCGAAGATGACGATGCGTCCGGTGAACGGCCTGGCCACCGCCAGGCTGGTGCCGAAGGTGGCCTGTCCCACGGATTCCAGGACGAGGTCGACGCCGCCGGTCAGTCGCAGGATCTCCGCGGCGAGTTCGGGGTGTCGGCTGTCCAGGACCACGTCGGCCCCCAGGGCCCGGACGGTGGCGTGCTTGGCCGGGGAGGCCGTGGCGATGACACGGGCACCGTAGTGGCGGGCGAGGCGGACCGCGGCCTGGCCCACCCCTCCGGCCGCCGCGTACACCAGCACCACCTCGCCCGGCTTGATCTCGCCGATCGGCTTCAGCGCCGCCAGCGCGGTCGCCCAGTTCAGCACCAGGCCAAGGGATGCGGCATCGCTCCAGCCGGACGGCACACGGAGCACGCCGGCGGCGTGCATGGTCATGTACTGCGCGAACGCGCCGGCACCGACCCCCACGACGTGAGTGCCGAGCGGAAGCGGGCTCCGAACGTCCGGAGCGACGGCCACGATCTCGCCGGCGGCCTCGAAGCCTGCCGGATAGGGCGCCTGCGGCCCGCCTTCGTAGCTGCCGCGACTCTGCATCACATCCGCGAAGTTGACCCCGGCGGCCCCCACCCGCACCAGGTACTCACCGGGCCCCGGAACGGGGCGGGCCCGGCCGGTCGTCAGGGTCAGGTCCCCGGGGCCCTGGTCCGACTGCTGGACCAGGGCCGTCATCGTCAACTGCTGCTCATCGGTACTCATGGGCAGACCGTAGGAGGCTGACACTTGCGTCAAGGTCAACAGGCATTCACGAACCGGCCGAACGGGCCTTGCGGAGGAAGGCGTCGAGGGCCGCCTGCTGGTCGCTGAGGACGGCGATGCGCGCGGCGAGGCGGTCACGGTGGCGCTGCACCTCGACCAGGAACTCCGGACACACCCCGCCGGGTTCGTCGGTGAGGTGCGGCAGAAGCTCCCTGATGAGCCGCACAGGCAGCCCAGAGGCCAGCAACTCCCTGATGACCAGCACCCGTTCGATGGTCGGGCGGCAGTAGTCACGGAACCCGTTGGCGCACCGGCCGGAGACGATCAGGCCCTCGGCCTCGTAGTACCGCAGCGCGCGTGCGCTGACACCGCTGACCCTGGAAGCTTCGCTGATCTGCACATCCGGCGACAACGACCAGGCACACCGGGATCTTCCAGCACCCCGTCCAGCAGCGGCATTCGCTATCGTCGAACGCCGCACGAGTCAACTCCCGAAAGGCAGGCGAATGGCGGATCTGGGCGTCGGGGACTGGGGCAACTTCTCGCTGGTCGTCGGCGGGGCGAGCGCCGCGCTGACAGGACTGCTGTTCGTCGCGGTGTCGTTCAACGCCCCGCGCATCGCGGAACACCCGGCGCTGAGGGCCTCCGCCGGTCAGACCCTGGTCCTGTTCGTGCTCCCGCTCCTGTCCTCGATCCTGCTGATGGTGCCGGGCCAGCCCAGCTGGGTGCTCGGCCTGGAGCTGACGGTGCTGGCGGCGGCGGCCGGCACGGTGCTGATCGTCGTCGGGCGCGACAAGGCCGCCGGCGCCGACCGTGCCGACCACTCCGCGACCGCCCGGTTCCTGCGCCTGCTGGACCACTCCTCGCCCAACCTGCTCACGGTTCTGTTCCTGCTCACCGGCGGTGCAACGGTGCTGGCCGGGCACGGCGGCGGCCTGTACTGGCTCGTTCCCTCAGCCGTGGTCGCCCTGGTGGGCGGCGTGATCAATGCCTGGCTCTTCCTCACCCGGCTGACCTGACACCCCCGCTACTCGCCGGTGCTGCCGTCGGCGAGTTCGCAGGCGATGTCCAGGTGGCCGCAGTGGCGTGCGTACTCCTGCAGGACGTAGCAGAGCGTCCAGGCCAGCGTCGGCGGCGGCTGCACGTCGTCGTCCTGGAAGCGGCCGCCCACCCGGGCGACATCGGTGAGCGTGCTCCGGCGGACGATGGCGCGGGTGCGGTCGCCGCCCTCGTGCAGGGCGGCCAGGAGCCCGGCGGCAGAGTCCTCGGGCCGGACCTGCCAGTGCCCGTCGTCGTCACTGTCCCCGAGCGGGTCGGACAGCGGCTCGGCCAGGAAGCCCCAGACCAGCCACCGTCGCTCCATGTACACCAGGTGCTTGAGCAGTTGCAGCGGGGACCATCCCGAAGGAAGCCGACTGCTGCGCAGCTCCTCCTCACTCAACCCCCGGACCTTGCGGGTGACCGTGGAGCGGTAGTAGTCGAGAAAGCCCAGAAGCAGCGTGGCCGAGTCGTCCTGACTGCGCTCCGGCTTGTCCACATCGGTGCTCACGCCCCGAGCATCCCACGGCGGGAGCACCGGGCCGGCGGCGCCACCGTTCAGCTCGGGGGTGCCGGGTTGTCGTAGATGTTGTCCGGGGTGACGATCTCGGTGATCGCCCGGGCGAGGAGCGTGGACGGCTCCTGGCCCCCGTAGCTGATGTCGGTGTTGAGCAGAAGCACCAGGGTGGCCTTCTGCGAGGGCAGGTGGACGGTCACGCTCTGGTAGCCGGGCGTGGAGCCGTTGTGCCCGATCCATCCGCTGGTCTCGAAGATGCCCAGACCGTAGCTGGTGCCGGGCAGGCCGGTCGGAAGCACCTTGAGCCGCTCCGCCTGGGTCTGCGCACTGAGCAGCGTTCCGGTGGCGACGATCTCGGCCCAGCGGCGCAGGTCCTGGAGGTCGGAGATCATCGCCCCGGCTGCCCAGGCCCAGCTGCCGTTCCAGTCGGTGGTGTCCGCGACGGCGCCGCTCAGCGTCTGGTTGGTGTAGCCGTGTGCGTGCGGCCAGGGGATCTCGGCACCCTGGGGCAGCAGCGTGTGGTGCAGCCCGGACGGGCGGAGCACCCGCTGGTGGATGAAGTCGGCCAGGCCCAGGCCGCTGACCTTCTCGACCACCAGGCCGAGCAGGATGAGGTTGGTGTTGGAGTACTGGAACTTCTCGCCGGGCCCGAAGGTGTTCTCGTTCTTGAAGCCGTACGCCAGCAGTTCCCTCGGGGTGAACGAGCGACTCGGATCGCTCAACAGGTCCTGCACGAAGTCCGGGTCCGCGGTGTACGGGAACAGCCCGCTGCGCATCTCGGCGAGCTGACGCAGCGTGATCAGGCCGCCGCAGGGGACGCCGTCGAGATGGGCGGAGATCGGGTCGTCGAGCCGGACCGTGCCCTGGTCGACGAGTTGGAGCAGCGCGGTGACCGTGAAGGTCTTGGTCTCGCTTCCGATCCGCATGAACAGGTCGGTGGTCATCGGTCGGCCGGTGGCGGTGTCGGCGACGCCGGTCGCGCGGGTGTAGCTTCCCCTGCCCGGCAGCCACACGCCGGCGATGACGCCGGGAATGCCGGCCTGCCGGCGGACGTCCTCGATGACCGTGTCCAGCCGAGCGGTCAGCTCCGGGCCGAGTCCGCCGGGCGGGCAGTCGTCCTCGCCGTACCGGGCGCCGCTCTTGGCGAGTGCCGCCGCGGTGGAACTCAGCCCCATGGGGGCCAGCACCGCCGCCGCGAGGAGTGCCGCCGTGAACCCACGGCGGGAGGGGGCGTTCTGCATGTGGGACGCTTCTTCCGGGTCAGGGCAGGGGCGCAGATGGCAACGTCACCATCCGGACCACGGCCGACGGTCCCCGTCCGGTACGCGTCCCGGCGAGTCCACCCGTTTGGAGCTACGCGCCCGCCCGCCTGCGCCCCGGTCCAGGAGGGCGCGGGCGGGCGGGCGGAGAACCCCTACGGCCGGGTCAGCCCAGCTTCGGGGCGGCCAGCCGGACCAACTGCAGGGCCTGTGCCGGGAACCAGGCTCCTGCAGCCGGGTCGACCTGGCCCCACAGCGGGTCGAACTGCGCCTGCGCGGTGGCGTCCGTCGGCCAGCCGGGCTGGGTGTAGGCCGTGTAGTCCCAGGCCCGTACCCCGCCGGCGGCGTCGCACTGGCCGTCGGACTGCCCCGGTGTCTTGACCCACAGGTCCGCGTCGAGCAGCGGCACGCCGGTACTGGCCGTGGGCCGCACGCCGAGCCCCGCGCCGGTCGGGTTGCACCAGTTCCCCTGCATCAGCGCGGCGACCGTGGCCGGGCTCTGGTCGTACGGTGAGGCACCGTACGCCGCCATGGTGTTGGGGCCCTGTCCGTTGCGGCTGGTGTCGACCACGTAGTGCGTGGTGGGCACCGCGCCGCCCAGGTTCTGGGTGTACCAGGCCGTGGTCTGGCTCCAGGTGCTGAAGTCGTCGACGGTGGCCGGGTAGTACTGGCTGGCGCAGTACTCCGGGTGGCCGAAGGCCCAGTGCGCGGGGTCGGTGACCATGGCGATGCAGTCGGAGATCCACGAGCCGTAGTCCTGGGACTCGGCGTTGGTACGGAAGTTGGAGACGTTCAGGAAGAACCCCTGCGTCTGCTGCACGCCCGCCGCCAGCAGCCGTGAGGTGATGTTGCCGACGGCCTGCCAGTGCGCGTTGGTTCCGTCCAGGTAGACGCTGGTGTTCGGGTCCTTCTCCAACGCGCCGGCCGCGTAGCCGACCTCCCCGGTCCGCTCGGCGTCGGTGTAGGGGTAGGCGCTGGTGGGGAGGTTGCAGTCGGACGGCTCGTTGCCCAGCGCGTCCGGCTCGACCAGCAGCACGGCGTGCGCACGGCCCACGGCCGAGGCCACCGCGTCGATCCAGCTCTGGTACGCCGCCTGGTCGGCGGCGCCGCCCGCGGAGTACTCGGAGCAGTCGCGTCCGGGGATGTCGTAGACCACGAACACCGGCTCGGCCCGTTCCAGCGCGGCTTCGGCCAGGGTGGTCCGTACCTGCCGGCCGACCTGCGCGGGTGTGCCTCCGGTGAGCCACACGGCGGACGGAACGGTCTCCATCTCGGTCAGCAGCTTGGCGTCCTTGAGGTCGCCGGACTTCACCAGCCCGGCGATCTGCTGCACCGAGCCGTCCGCGGGCGGCGGCACGAAGAACCGGGTGCCCGGGCTGATCGTGTGTCCGGTGGACACGGCCGTGGAGGCCGAGGCCGAGCCCGGCGCGAGCACCGTCAGACCGAGGCCCAGGACGAGCGCCGCAGCAGCGGCCACACGCCTTCGCACACTGCGAGGTTGCACGATGACTCCTAGGGTGGGAGAGGTGAACTGGAAGCGCTTCCAGTCATGACAGGCCTTCAGAATCTGCACGAGATAGTGCTTGCCCACCCATCTGCTGTCAATGACTTGAACAAAGAACTGGAAGCGCTTCCAGTACCGTGGCCGCCGCGGGTAAGATCCCCCTGTGTCCACACCGCCCAAGCGCCGCCCCACACTCGACGAGGTCGCGCAGACCGCCGGGGTCTCCCGTGCGGCCGCCTCCCGTGCCATCAACAGCAGCGGGAACGTCAGCCCGGCGACCCGCCAGGCCGTGGAGCGCGCGGTGCGCGAACTGGACTACGTCCCCAACCGCAGCGCCCGCGCCCTGGCCACCCAGCAGGCTGGCGCGGTGGTCCTGGCCGTCTCCCACCACGACCCGGAGCTGTTCGCCGACCCCTTCTTCGCCCAGGTCATCGTCGGCGTCAGCGCCGAGCTGGAGCGCACCGACCTGGTGCTGATGCTGGTCCTCGCAGCCTCCGAGCACGGCCGCACCCGGCTCGAACGCATCCTCCGCTCCCGCCGTGCGGACGGACTGATGCTGCTCTCCCTCCACGGTGACGACCCGCTGCACCGCCTCGCCGGCAAGCTGGACCTGCCCGTCGTCTACGGCGGACGCCCGTTGGACGCCGAACCGCAGTGGTACGTGGACGCCGACAACCGCGGCGGTGCCCGGCTCGCGACCGAGCACCTGATCGCCCTCGGCCGCCGCCGCATCGCCACCGTCACCGGCCTGCTGGACACCGACGCCGCCGTGCAACGCCGCCGCGGTTACCGCGAGGCCCTGGCCGTCGCCGGCCTGGACACCACCCGCACCGTGGAAGCCGATTTCACCGAGGCCGGCGGCTACGCCGCGACCAGGCACCTGCTTGACCGGCACCCCGACCTGGACGCCGTCTTCGCCGCCTCCGACAACATGGCCGCCGGCGCCCTGCGCGCCCTGCACGAGAGCGGACGCAGGGTCCCCGAGGACGTGGCGGTGGTCGGCTTCGACGACGCGCCGGTCTCCCGACTCACCACCCCGCAGCTGTCCACGGTCCAGCAGCCGATCCGCCAACTGGGCCGCGAGATGGCCCGCATGCTGGTGACCCTCATCGAGGGCGAGGAGCCCACCCCCCTCATCCTGCCCACGAAGCTGCTGGTACGAGGAAGCTCCCTCCCCGCCCACGCTCCCACGCGGACGCTCGATGCGACGGACGTGCCGCAGGCCTAGAATCGCCACTGTGGCGGAACCATCTGCGTTCTCGCGGGTGCGGCTGGCGGAACTGCTCGCGGTGCTGTCGCTCGGCGCGGACCTGGGCATGGGCCAGCCCATGGAGCATGTGCTGCGGCAGTGCCTGGTGGCGCTTCGGCTGGCGGGCGAGCTGGGTCTCGACGAGGAGGACCGGGAGGTCGTCTACTACGGTTCGCTGGTCTCCTGGGTCGGCTGCCATGTGGACGCCTACGAGCAGGCCAAGTGGTTCGGCGACGACACCGTGCTGAAGGCCGACTTCCGACGCACCGACTTCTCCGGGCCCGTCGCCGAGGCACGGTTCATGCTGCGGCACCTCGGCGGGGGTGGTCCGACCCTGGGGCCGACATTCACTTCGGCCGCAGAGCGGGCCCGGCTCGGACTGGCCTTCCTGCGGGTCGGCCGCCGCGACGCCGCCGCGATCCTCAGCAACCACTGGCAGGCCGCCGACGCCCTCGCCGCCCAGCTGGGCCTCACGCCAGGGGTTCGGGCCTGCGTGGAGCAGACCTTCGAGCGTTGGGACGGCCGCGGCGCCCCGAAGGGGGCCCGGGGCGAGCAGATCCTGCTCACCGCCAGGCTGGTGAACCTGGCCGACGTGGTGGTGGCCTACCACCGTTCGGCGGGCACTCAGGCTGCAGTCGCGGTGGCGCGCGAGCGGCGCGGCACCCAGTTCGACCCGGCGGTGGTGGACGCCTTCACCGCGTGCGCCGAGGAGCTGATGGCGGATCTCGACGGCGGCTGGGACCAGGTGCAGCGTGCCGCCCCGGCCCCCGGCACACCGCTCACCGAGGCCGAGCTGGACGCGGCCCTGCTCGCCGTCGCCGATTTCGTCGACGTCAAGTCCCCTTGGACGATCGGCCATTCGCGCGGGGTGGCGGAACTGGCGCAAGCTGCCGCTTGGATCGTCGGTCTGCCCGACCCGGCACGCGACACCCTGCGCCGCGCCGCGCTGGTGCACGACCTGGGACGGCTGGGTGTGCCCAACTCGGTCTGGGACAAGCCCGGACCGCTCTCCCTCGCCGAGACCGAGCGGGTCCGACTGCACCCGTACCTGACCGAGCGGATGCTGGCGTGCTCGCCCGCGCTGGCACCGATCGCGGCCGTCGCGGTGCAGCACCACGAGCGGCTGGACGGCTCCGGCTATCCGCGCGGCCTGTCCGGCGCGGCGCTGACCCCGGAGGGCCGGCTGCTGGCCGCGGCCGACCTGTACCAGGCGCACACCGAAGAGCGTGCGTACCGGCGCGCGGGCACTCCGGAGGAGGCCGCCGCGCTGCTGCGCGCCGAGGTGCGTGCGGGCCGGATCGACGCCGGCGCGGCCGAGGCGGTGCTGGGCGCAGCGGGCCACCGCAGGCCGCGGCGCGGCACCTGGCCCGCCGGGCTGACCACCCGCGAGGTGGAGGTGCTGCGGCTGCTCGCCCGCGGCCTGTCCACCCGTCGGGTCGCCGAGGTGCTGCACATCTCCCCGCGCACCGCCGGGCACCACATCGAGCACATCTACGCCAAGACCGGCGCCACCAACCGGGCCCTGGCGGGCCTGTTCGCCGCCCGCCACGGGCTCGGCCCGAGCACGGACCCGGCCACGGAGCCGGGCTCAGCCCGCGACGACGGCCTCGGCGCCGGCGCCCGCGACGACTGACGGCGCGAGCACGGCCGACGGCTCGACGGTGGCCGGCGGTTCGGGCTGGTAACCGGCGCACAGCAGCCGCACCCAGCCGATCCGGCCCTCGGCCGCCAGCTCGTAGTAGACCTGCTGCTCGACCAGGTAGTCCGCGCCCTCGCGTCGTACCCGCAGCTGGTAGGCGACGTGGCGGCGCCGGGCGACGTCGCGGTCGGCCAGCATCCGCAGTCCCCGGATCTCGGCGGCCGGACCGAACCAGTGGCCCAGTACGAACTGGTCGACCACCTCGGCCGGGTCCCCGGACTGCCAGTGGCGGCCCGGTGTCAGCGCCTGGAAGTCCACCGCGGGGTCCAGCAGCGCGGTCAGCGCCTCCCGGTCCTTGGCGGCCAGTGCCTGGGCGAAGCGTTCTCCTGCGGTACCGGTCATGGCGTCGGCTCCTCTTCGTGTCGGTCCACTCGTCCCCGTGCTGGTTCGAGAATCCGCCGCGAAGCCGCCCGGCACATGGGGCGAGTTCCCCATCTTCGGCAGCGGTGGGGGCAGCGGTGCGCTGCTGCTGCACCGGGGCTCGCGGGAGTCGCCCTGTTTACCCCGCGGGGTTTCGGGTTACCCGTACGTGTGCCGCGCGAGCGTCCCCGGCTCCGCTGCCGGCAGCGGATGCTGCGCGGCCCCAGGGGTGGCATCGCGCCAGCCCCCAGCACCACTCTGCGAGGTCGATCGCATGACTGATGTCCCGGCCACTACTACCGACTCCGGCGCTCCGGTCGAGAGCGACGAGCATTCGCTGACCGTCGGGCCCGACGGTCCACTGCTGTTGCAGGACGGATACCTGATCGAACAGATGGCCCAGTTCAACCGGGAGCGCATCCCGGAGCGCCAGCCCCATGCCAAGGGCAGCGGCGCCTTCGGCCACTTCGAGGTCACCGCTGACGTGAGCGCCCACACCAAGGCCGCCGTCTTCCAGCCGGGTGTGCGCACCGAGGTGCTGGCCCGGTTCTCGACCGTGGCCGGCGAGCGCGGAAGCCCGGACACCTGGCGCGACCCGCGCGGATTCGCCCTGAAGTTCTACACGACACAGGGCAACTACGACATGGTCGGAAACGACACCCCGGTCTTCTTCATCAAGGACCCGATGAAGTTCCAGCACTTCATCCGCTCCCAGAAGCGGCGGGCCGACAACAACCTGCGCGACCACGACATGCAGTGGGACTTCTGGACCCTCTCCCCCGAGACCGCCCACCAGGTGACCTGGCTCATGGGCGACCGCGGGATCCCGCGCACCTGGCGCCACATGAACGGCTACAGCTCGCACACCTACATGTGGATCAACGAACAGGGCCGACGGTCCTGGGTCAAGTACCACTTCAAGACCGACCAGGGCATCGAGTGCTTCACCCAGGACGAGGCCGACCAGATGGCGGCCGCCGACACCGACTACCACACCCGTGACCTGTTCGAGCACATCCGCGACGGCGAGTACCCCAGCTGGACGCTCCACGTCCAGGTCATGCCCGAGCAAGACGCCGCGGCCTACCGCTTCAACCCGTTCGACCTCACCAAGGTGTGGCCGCACGCGGACTACCCGCTGATTGAGGTCGGTCGGCTGACGCTGGACCGCAACCCCACCGACCACCACGCCGAGATCGAACAGGCGGCCTTCCAGCCCAACAACCTCGTCCCCGGCATCGGGCCCAGCCCGGACCGCATGCTGCTGGCCCGGCTGTTCTCCTACGCCGACGCCCACCGCCACCGCATCGGCACCAACTACCAGCAGCTGCCGGTCAACGCGCCGACCGTCCCGGTCCACAGCTACTCCAAGGACGGCGCGATGGCGTACCGCAAGAGCACCGACCCGGTGTACGCGCCCAACTCCAAGGGCGGTCCGGCGGCGGACACCGCCCGGTTCGGCGCCCCGCCGAGCTGGCAGGTCAGCGGTGAGATCACCCGGGCGGCCTACGTCGACCACGCCGAGGACGACGACTGGAGCCAGCCGGGGACCCTGGTGCGCGAGGTCATGGACGACAGCGCCCGTGACCGCCTGGTCGACAACGTGGTCGGCCACCTCCTCAACGGGGTCACCGAACCGGTCCTGCAGCGTGCCTTCGCGTACTGGAAGCGCATCGACCCGGACATCGGCCGACGCATCCAGGAGGGCGTGAGCGCCAAGGCCGGCCAGAAGGATCCCAAGGCCGACCAGCAGGCCGACCCGGCCCGCAGCTCGATGCAGCACAAGGCCTGATCGAACACCCCGGGTCGTGCCCGCCGGTGCGGCGGGCACGACCTGTCGGCCGGGGCCACCGGGCATGGGACGATGTTCGAATGGACGCCGTCAGCAGGAACAACGTGAAGGTGACCGGACCGGTCGACGGTCCGGTGGTCATGCTGGCGCACGGCTTCGGGTGCGACCAGAACATGTGGCGCCTGGTGGTGCCGCAGCTGGTCGAACACTTCCGGGTGGTCCTGTTCGACTACGTCGGCTCCGGGAACGCGGATCCCTCCGCCTGGAACCGTGAGCGTTACTCCTCGCTGGAGGGGTACGCGGACGATGTGCTGGAGATCTGCGATCAGTTGGACCTGACCGACGTGGTGTTCGTGGGGCACTCGGTCAGTGCCATGGTCGGGGTGCTGGCCGCGGCCCGACGGCCGCACCGGTTCGCCAAGCTGATCATGGTCGCGCCCTCGCCGTGCTACATCGACGACCCCGCCACCGGCTACACCGGCGGCTTCACCGCGGGCGACATCGACGAACTCCTGGAATCGCTGGACTCCAACTACCTCGGATGGTCCGGCGCCATGGCACCGGTGATCATGGGCAATCCGGACCGGCCCGAACTGGGGCAGGAACTGACCAACAGCTTCTGCGCGACCGACCCGGTCATGGCCTCGGTGTTCGCCCACACGACCTTCCACTCCGACTCCCGGGCCGACCTGGCGTCGGTGGCGGTGCCCACGCTGGTGCTGGAGTGCTCCCAGGACGTCATCGCCCCTCGGGAGGCCGGCGCCTTCGTGCACGCCGCCATCCCGGGAAGCCGTCTGGTCACCCTGGACGCCACCGGACACTGCCCGCAGCTCAGCGCGCCCCAGGCCACCGGGACGGCCATCATGGAGTTCGCCGGGGCCGCGCGGTGATGTGCGGGACCGCAGACGGCGAGCACGAACGCGAGACAGGACACGACAGCGTGGAGGAGGCCGAGCGGGCACAGTTCTCCGCGCTTCTGGAGGACAGTGCCGAGGACCTGTACGAGCACGCGCCGTGCGGCTACCTGTCCACCATGCTCGACGGGCAGATCGCCAAGGTGAACACCACCCTGCTGGACTGGCTCGGCTACACCCGCGACCAACTGGTGGGCCGCAGGCGCTTCGCGGACCTGCTGACCGTCGGCGGCAAGCTCTACCACGAGACGCACTTCGCCCCGCTGCTGGCCATGCAGGGCCACCTGTCCGGCATCGCCCTGGAACTCAGGGCGGCCGACGGCAGCCGGCTCCCGGTCCTGGTCACCTCCACCGTCAAGACCGGCAGCGACGGACAGCCCCTGCTGATCCGCACCACGCTCTTCGACGCCCGCGACCGCCGCGCCTACGAGCAGGAGCTGCTCCGCGCCCGCAAGAGCGCCGAACAGGCCCAGAGCCAGGCCGAGACCGCCCACCAGGAAGCCGAGACCGAACGCGCCCGCCTGCAACAGGTCGTGGCCATCCTGCAGAAGAGCCTGCTGCCGCCCCAACTGCCCCAGGTCCCAGGCCTGGACGCGGCCTCGTACTACCATCCCGCCTCCGTCGACGAGATCGGCGGCGACTTCTACGACCTGTTCGCCCTGGCCGGCGGCCGGTGGGGCTTCTTCCTCGGCGACGTGTGCGGCAAAGGCCCCGAGGCCGCCTCCGCCACCTCGCTGATCCGCTACACCCTGCGCGCCGCGTTCCTGGCCGACAGCGACCCCGTCCAGGCACTGGCCACCGTGCACGCCGCACTGCACGAGCGCTACGCGGGCGAGGACCCCCGCTACTGCACCGCGATCGCCGGCACCCTGACACCCCGTCCGGACGGCATCGCGGTCACCCTGGCCGGCGGCGGCCACCCCTCCGCGCTGCTGCTGCGCGCCGACGGCACCGCGGAGTTCCTGCCCACCCCCGGCGGCACCCTGGTCGGCATCCTGCCCCGGCCCCACTTCAGCACCGCCCACACGCTGCTCGGTCCCGGCGACACCATGCTGCTCTACACCGACGGCCTCACCGAGGCCCGCACCCAGGCCGGCCCCCGCTACAGCGAGGAGGACCTGCACACCTTCGCAGCCGCCCTCGCCCCGGCCGGCGCCGCAGCGACCATCAACGCCCTACAGGGCCTGCTGGAGAGCTTCGGTGCCGGGTTGGACGACGACACCGCGCTGCTGGCCCTCGGCGTTCCCGCCGCCAACACGATCGAAGGCGCCGCAGGATGACCCCCGAACTGACCATCAACGCCGGACACAACGCCACCGGCCCGGTCCTCGCCCTGGTCGGCGACCTGGACCACGCAACCGCCCCGCAGCTGCGCACCGCCGTCACCGACACCGCCCTGACGCCCGGACAGATCCTGACCCTGGACCTGTCCGCGGTCGCCTTCTGCGACTCCAGCGGCATCACCGCCCTCATCGCCGCGCACCGCCGCGCCCTGGCCCAGGAGGCCGACCTGGTCCTGGCCGACGTGCCGGCAAGGGTCCTGCGTATCCTGCGGATCCTCGGCCTGGACCAGGTCCTGCGCCTCGCCGGGCAGTAGCAGCGCGGCAGCGGTCGGAACCTCCCGGTGAGGCGGATCGGCGGGAAGAGCGGCATGCTGGTGCTCGGTGACCGACCTGACGGCGAGAGGGCCAGGGCGTGGAAGAGTTGGGCAGGCGGCGGTTTCTGGGGGGCACCGCGGCCGCGGGTCTCACCGTGCTGTCCGGATGTGCCGCAGCGCATCGACCGGGGCAGGTCGGCAGCACCGGTGCGGCGCAGCACACGCCCACGGCAGCGGCGTCGCTGACGCCGGAGCAGATCGAGCAGGCCCGCCCCGGCGACGCCGACTGGCGGCTGAGCGACCCGGGCGACCCGGAAGCCGTCCAGGGCTACGCCGACCAGGTCAGCGTGGAACCGGGCCGGCCGTTCACCCTGTACGTGTCCACCACCGCGGCCGGCTTCACCGTGTCGGCCTACCGGGTGGGCTGGTACGGCGGCGCACAGGCCCGCCGGGTCTGGCTCTCGGGCCGCGTCGCCGGGCGGGTGCAGCCGGCTGCGCAGATCGTCGAGTCCACCCGCACGGTCCGGGCCGGCTGGCAGCCGAGTCTCCGGGTCGGGACCGACGGCTGGCCGCCCGGTGCCTACCTGCTGCGCCTGGACGCCGAGAACGGGCACCAGCGCTATGTCCCACTGATCGTCAGATCCCCCAGCGCGGTGGGCCGGACGCTGCTGATGCACGCCCCGGCGACCTGGCAGGCGTACAACCTGTGGGGTGGCCGCAGTCTCTACCAGGGCGAGGACGGAGCCTATGCGACCCGCTCGCTGGCGGTCTCCTTCGACCGGCCCTACGACGACAGCGGCGCCGAGCTCTTCCTGGTCTACGAACGGGCCCTGGTGGTGCTCGCCGAGCGGCTAGGCATCCCGCTGGCCTACACCACCGGCCTCGACGTGCACCGGCAGCCGCAACTGCTGCGCGGGGCGACCACCCTGCTCTCCCCGGGCCACGACGAGTACTGGACGCCGCAGCAGCGCGCCGCGGTGACCGGGGCCAGGGACGCCGGGTCGAACGTGGCCTTCCTGGGCGCGAACACCTGCTTCCGCCGGATCCGCTACCAGGACGGCGGCCGCACCGTCGTCTGCTACAAGTCCTCGTACGCGGAGGACCCCGGCTACCGGCCGGGCACCGGCGCGGCCACCACCGACTTCCGGGCGGCCCCCGGCGCCGACCCGGAGTCCTCGCTCACCGGAGTCCTCTACGAGGGCTACCCCACCGACGCGCCCTACGTCGTCCGCGCCGCCGACCACTGGCTGTACGCGGGCACCGGCGCCAAGGCCGGCGACTCCTTCCCGCACCTGGTGGGCGTCGAGTACGACCGGGTCACCCCGGCCGCGCCGACCCCCCGCCCCCTGGAGATCCTGGCCCACTCGCCGCTGGTCTGCGAGGGCAGCCCCAGCCACTCCGACTCGGCCTACTACACCGTCCCGAGCGGCGCCGGGGTCTTCGCGTCGGGGACCATGCGCTGGGTGGAGGGGCTGATGGCGGGCACCCACGACGACCACGGGGACCACGGCATGGACGCCCGTACCGGCGCCTTCGTGACCCGGGCGACGTCCAATCTGCTCACCGCCTTCGCCAAGGGGCCAGCCGGAAGGCACCTTCCCCCGCCGCAGGACAACATCGCGACCTACTACTGACCCCGGCCGACCCCGCCCACCCGTGGACGGCTAAGGCGAACTCGACAGCGACCCGAATCCAGAGTCGGACGGGACATTCGCCGGCCCGGGCTCCGAACCGGACGGCGAACCCGAGGACGCGGATCCGGACGCCGAGACCGAGCCCGGGACCGACGCCGACCCGGATCCGGACGGCGACCCCGACGACGAGGGAGACTGCGTCGACGGCGAGGGACTGGCCGAACTGGGTGAGGCGGACGTGCTCGCCGACGGGCGGCCGGACGTCGTGCTCGAACTGCGCGAGCCACTGGCCGACGTACTGGGGAGCGGCGGTGCGGGCACGCGGCGGTCGCCCTGGCCGTCGCCGCCAACAGGGCGGCTGAACCAGCGGTCGTGCTGCTGGTCGAAGAGGATGATCGTGGTCTGCTGGATCGCCGTGGACTCGATGATCACGATGTTGTTGACCTGGAACGTCGGCCAGGCGGTTCCGGTGAACGTCTCCTGGCTGCCGGAGCGGTCGGGAGCGAGCAGCGGATTGCCGCAGGCGCAGCGGGCCCGCGGCAGTCCGCTGCTGTCGATCAGCACGGCGGTGCCCGACTGCAGCACCGACTGGAACGCCGTCGCCTGCCCGTTCTGGAACCCGTGGTTGGTCACCCGGGTGTCGGCCCGTAGCACCACGGGGGTCAGTGTCCGCAGGTAGGCGGCGATCCGGTCCTGAGTGATGCCCTCGACCGAGGCCCAGGCCCTGCCCTTGTCCTGATGCGTGGTCAGATAGGCCGAGAGCCGGGCGACGTCACAGCTGGAGAGGGACTCGGTGCCGCCGTAGAGGCCGACGGCCGAGCCGGGCACCGTGCGGGTCGGTGTGCCTGCGGCCTGCGTCGCCGCTTGCCCTGCCGAGGCCGTTGCCGAAGCGCCGGCCGTCGGCTTGCTCTGGGTGTCGGGAGTGAACGGGTACGGTCCCGTCGAGTCCGCTGTCTGCAGTGCGACGGCCTGCGACGTCCCGGAGCCCGTCAACACGATCGGCAGGACCACGGCGGCCGCCACCGCCGCGCCGAGCGCCACCAGCGCAGCCGGGCGCCGCCACCAGGCCTTGTGCGGTCTCCCTCCGGCAGCCGAGGAACCGGCGTCCCCACCGCCGGAGGGCGGCTCGCCCGGCGGCGGCACGGGCGGAGCGGCATGGCCGCCCACCTGCGTCGCGGGAGCGGAAGGCGCCTCCGTCGGCTGCGACGACGGCGAGGTCGAGGGCGGCGGATTCGAGGGAGGCGGATTCGAGGGGGCCGACAGTGGGCCGGACGGGGGGCCGGACGGCGCACTCGTGGTCCGCTCGGACGGCGGAACGCCGGGTTCGCTGCCGGTGCGTTCCCAGGGCGGCTCGGCAGGCGGATCCGTGGGGGGTTGGGTGGTCACGGGCTTGCCTCCCGGGCTTTCGGGTCGTCCGCCCCCTTCACCGCCATTGTCGGCCGCCCCGTCCGACCTCGCACACGGCCGCCGCGGCGGGGGCGCGGAAGTGGTCCCGGGCGTGGTCGCGCGCAGGCACGCGCTCGCGGGGCGCTGCGGCGTGCCCGAGGCTGGTACTGCCCGGCGATCACGGCCTGCGCCGGGGCCGTCAGCAGCCGTCCTCGCCTCCGGGAGCCACCATGCATCAGGGTGACCCACCCGCCTCGTCCGGTCCTCCCCCGCTGGGCCCGGACCCGGCAGTCGGGCCGTTGCTGCTGCGCAGCTTCAGCGCCGCGCTGGGCCTGGTCCTCGGCGTGCTCGTGGCCATGGCCGCGCTCGGTGCCCTCGGGCTCTGGCTGGCCCGGGCCGACACCCTGCCGGGCGGCTCCTTCACCGCGGTGCTGGCTGCGACGGTGCTCATGGCCCTGGGCACCCCGCTGACCCTGGACGGGTCGGCGGGGTTCATCGCCCAGGCGAACGCCGCCGTCGAGGCGCTGCCGCTCTCCCTCAGCCTGGTCGGCGCCCTGGTCGCCGGGGTGGCCTTCCTGCGACCGTTGCGGCACCGCGCGGTCGCGCACGCGGGTGAACTGCTCGTGCGGGCGGTGATGACCGCGCTGCTCTGGGCGCTTGCGGTCTCGTTGGTGACGCTGGCGGCCCGGCACAGTTTCGCCGTCTCGACCGGGAACACCATCACCGACCAGCTGGGCAGCGCGCTGAACGCGTCCCCGACGGTCGGGTTCCGGGTGGGCCTGGGTCGGGCGATCGGTTTCGGGCTGCTGTGGCTGCTGGTGGTGCTGGTCCTGACCTTCGCCGTCTCGCGGTCCGCGCCGCTGCCGCCGCGGTTGCTGCGCTTCCAGAACGGGGTGCGGCCCGCCGGTTCGGCCCTGCTCGCCGTGCTGCTCGGCTACGTCCTAGTGGCCCTGGTCGCGGGGCTGGTCACGGCGATGGTGCACGGCCCCGCCCGCGATGTCCTCGCCGTGGTGGTCCTGGCCCTGCCCAACGTCGCCTGGCTCGCCTTCGGACTCGGCCTGGGCGGGTCCTGGCACGGCCATCTGAGCACCGGGATCGGCCTGCCGATGCCGAAGGTCCTCTCCGAGGTGCTCCGGTCGGCGGGGACCCGGGACACCACCGTGGACCTGGGCTCGCTGGCCCGGCAGGACGCACGGGTGTGGGTGCTGGCGGCGCTGGCAGCGGTGGCGCTGCTGTGCTGCGGGGCGGTGATGGGCGCGCGCGGCGCACGCCGTGCCGAGGACCCGGGCCGGCCCGCGCTGTCGCGGCATGCGGTCGGCCTCGGCCTGGCGGTGGCCTTCGCGATGCTGCTGATCGGGCTGCTGACCCGGGTATCGACGGCCTACGGACTGTCCCTCCTCGGCGTCGGCAACGGAGCCTCGGACATCCTGGGCAGCCTCACCGGCGGCTCCGGCGGGAGCACCACCCTGAGCGGCAGCGTCGTCCTGCTGCCCGACCTGCTGCGGTCGGTGCTCCTGGGTGCGCTGTGGGGCGCGGTCGCCGGCGCGGCGGGCGGATGGTTCGGCTCGCGCCTGCGACGCGGGTCCGCGCGGCGTGGACGCCCCGGGTGAGCGGGTGTCACCACGACGGGGGTCGGACCTGCTGCGGCGGGTCGCCGTCGGGAGCGTAGACCGGTCGGGCCCAGTACGGGAGGGGCCGCACGCCTTCGGGTCGTTCCGCGGTGCCGGGGGTGGACGGTCGCGCGGCGTGGACCACCTGGGTGGGCGCGTGCAGGACCGCCTGCGGCTCGGCCGCCGGCGGCGGGGTCGTGGCGAGGGCTCCACGCAGCGCCATGACGAAGTCCAGGCAGCTGTCGAAGCGGTCGTCCGGTGACTTCGCCAGCGCGCGGGCCAGCACCGGGTCCACCGCGGCTGCCAGGGTCGGCCGCAGCCCGGTCGGCGCCGGCGGTTCGTCGTACTGGTGGGCCCAGAGCAGCGCCAGGTCGTCCTCGCGCCGGAACGGCGGGGACCCGGTGAGCATCTCGTAGACCACACAGGCGAAGCCGTAGACGTCGCAGCGCCCGTCGACGGGCTTGCCGCAGATCTGCTCCGGTGCGACGTAGTCCAGGGTGCCGACGAACTGGCCGACGGTGGTGAAGCCGGTCAGCGAGAGGGACTTCTTGGTCAGGCCGAAGTCCGTGAGGTAGGCGTGCTCGGGGTGGTCGGCGTCGGTGCCCTCCGCCACCAGGATGTTGCCGGGCTTCACGTCCCGGTGCACCAGTTCGTGCGCGTGCGCCGCGTCCAGTGCCGAGGCGACCTGGGCGGCGATCCGCACCGCCTGGGCGGTGGCGAGCGGTCCGCTGCGGTCCAGCAGGACGCGCAGGTCACGGCCCTGGACGTAGCGCATCGCGATGAACAGCACCCCGTCGGCCTCGCCGGCTTCAAACACCGGAACGATGTGCGGGTGGTCGATCGCGGCGGCGACCCGTGACTCGTGGGCGAAGCGCCGGCGGAACACCTCGTTGCGGGCCAGCTGCGGGGAGAGCAGCTTGACCGCGACGACGCGGTCCAGCCGCAGGTCCTGGGCCTGGTAGACGACGGCCATGCCGCCCCGGCCGAGTTCGCGGTCCAGGCGGTAGCCGGCGATCCGGCGGCCGATCATGTCCGAGGAGCCGGTGGGTGCGGCCATCAGACCTCACCGCCTCCGGGACCGGGGCCCGGTGGTGCCGCCGCCGGATTCGCGCTGGTGCCGGGCGGCTCGACGGCCGCGTAGCTGTGCAGTTGCAGGCCGTCGCAGTAGAACCAGCGTCCTTGGTCCAGATCGAGCAGCCAGGCCGCGTCACCGTCCAGCACCACGCCCAGCCGCAGCCCGCGGGTGAGGTGCCGGAAGGCCTCCAGATCGATGGTCCCCTCGGCGAGGTCCTCGGCCTGCTCCCGGTACTGGGCGAGGGCGTGCTCCAGCCGGCGCAGCAGCGGCCGGGGGTCGTCCGCACGGGTCAGCGGCTGCGCGGTCCCCGGCGGGCGGTGCGGCAGGGACACCAGGAGTCGGCCGTCCACCCAGGCGGTCCAGCCGTTGGAGCACACGACCCGGGCCCAGTCCCCCAGCCTGTCCGCGACCTGGACCGGCAGCAGGGCGTCCAGCCGGACGCTCGGCTCGGAGAAGTCCGGCCTGGCCCAGGTGGCCAGGCCGTCCGGTGGCGCGACGTGGGTCGGCCGGAACTCCAACGCATCCATGCCAACGTCCTATCCGCGCGGGCCCGGAGCCGCCACTCGGCATCCGACCGGAGCCGCCCGCCCGGCGCCGGGGGTGCCGGGGTCAGCCACGCATCACCTTGGGCTCCTGCCGCCGCAGCAGTCGGGCCACGGCGAGGGCCAGCACCACCGAGAGCACGACCAGCATGCCGAGGTCGAGCAGCCAGACGCCCGCCCGGTGCGCGAAGAGCGGGTCGGAGGTGAGGGTGCCGGGCACCACCGCGTGCAGGTCGATCGTGCCGGCCATCGCACCGAGCGCCCAGCGTGAGGGGACCAGCCAGGACAGCTGTCCCAGCACCGGGACGCCGTTCAGTTTCAGCAGGGCGCCGCAGAAGACCACCTGCACGATGGCCAGCAGCACCAGCAGCGGCATCGTCACCTCCTCCTTGCGGACCAGGGCCGACACCAGCAGCCCGAGCATCATCGCGGTGAAGGACAGCAGTGCGACGGTGATGGTGATCTCGGCCAGCGGCGGCAGCAGTACTCCCCCGCCGCCGCCCGGTCTCAGCCGTACGCCGAACAGCCCGACCATCGTCAGCACCACCGCCTGCACGACGGTGACCGCGCCCAGCACGACGATCTTCGAGCACAGGTAGGCGGACCGGGAGAGCCCGACGGCCCGCTCGCGCTGATAGATGACCCGCTCCTTTACCAGCTCCCGCACCGCGTTCGCGGCGCCGGTCAGCACTCCGCCGACGCACAGGATCAGCAGCGCGTTGAGTGCCGAGTTCTGGTCCAGCCTGCTGCCCGCCAGGGCGTGCGCCATCGCGCCCATCACGAACGGCAGCGCGATCATGATGGCCAGGAAGGTGCGGTCGGCCGCCAGCGCCGCCGCGTACCGACGGATCAGCGTGCCGAGCTGCGAACCCCAGCTCTGCGCGGGCGAAGGCGGCACCGTGGACCGCTCGGCCGGCGGGTTCCCGGCGGGCCGGCCCATCGCCGAGGCGATGTAGCGCCGGTAGGGGTCGGAGTCGCGGAACTCGCGGGCCCAGTCGCGGCTGCGGTCGTTCTCGAAGGCTTCGAAGGCGTCCGGCCACTCCGGGAAGCCGAAGAAGGGCAGTGTCTCGTCGGGCGGGCCGTAGAAGGCGATCCGGCCCCCCGGTGCGAGCAGCAGCAGGCGATCGCAGAGACCGAGGCTGAGCACGCTGTGCGTGACCACCACGACCGTGCGCCCGTCGTCCGCCAGCCCGCGCAGCATGTGCATCACCGACCGGTCCATGCCCGGGTCCAGCCCGGACGTGGGCTCGTCGAGGAAGAGCAGGGACGGCTTGGTGAGCAGTTCCAGTGCCACGCTGACGCGCTTGCGCTGGCCACCGGAGAGGCTGGAGATCACCTGGTCCGCCCGCTGCCCCAGCCCGAGTTCGGTGATCACCTCCTCCACCCTGCCCCGCCGCTCGTCCTTGCCGGTGTCGCCGGGGAACCGCAGTTCCGCGGCGTAGCCCAGGGCCCGACGGACGGTCAGCTGGGTGTGCAGGATGTCGTCCTGCGGGACCAGACCGATGCGCCGACGCAGCTCGGCGTAGTCGCGGTACAGGTCGCGGCCGTCGTAGCGGACCGAGCCCTCGTCGGCGGGACGCAGCCCGGTCAGGGCGTTCAGCAGGGTCGACTTGCCCGCGCCGCTGGGGCCGGCGACGGCGAGCAGGCACTTCTGCCCGACCGGGAAGGAGACCCCGTCCAGCAGCGTGCGGCCGCCGCCGACCCGGACCACCAGGTTCTCCACGTCGAGGGTGACCTCGCCGGTGTCGACGAACTCCTGCAGTTCGTCGCCGACCAGGCAGAAGAGCGAGTGGCCGATCGCGATCAGGTCCCCCGGGCCGACGAACGCGCGGTCGACCGGCTGCCCGTTGAGAAAGGTCCCGTTGTGGCTGTCCAGGTCGACGATCTCGAACCTGCCGTCGGCGCGGGTCTGCAGCTCGGCATGGTGCCGGGAGACCACGAGGTCGTCCACGACCAGCTCGTTCTCCGGGGCGCGGCCGATCCGCAGGCTGCGCTGCGGCAGCCGGCGGACCCGGGTGGGCTGCCGGTAGGAGCCGGTGATCGCGGTCAGCGCGGAGGGCCGCTCCGCCGCCCGGTCCGGTGCGGGCAGCGCGGCGAGCGAGGCCCTGACGCCGTCCACGGCGTCCGCGAAGCACACCACCGTGCCGGGGCCGACATCGAGGTGCTCGATCCGGTGGCCCATCGCGTAGGTGCCGTTGGTGCTGCCGTCGTCATCGAGGGTCCAGTGCCCTTCGGCGGCGCACAGCACGGCATGGTGCCAGGAGGCCCGGGGGTCGGCGAGGACGACGTCGCTCTGCGGATCGCGCCCGAACCGGTATCGGTGGTTCGGGCTGATGAGCTGGGAGTCGCCGTCGATCTCCAGGAGGAGCTGCGGTGCGACCGGGCGCACGGCCATGCCCGAATTTTACCGCCACGCCCCCCTCCCCGCCCCTGCGGAGCCCCCGCCGGCAGTAGGCGCACGCTGGTGGTCATTGCGGCCACCGCCTCCACCGATGCGCGGACCTCCTGACACACCGTCAAATGGTGCTCGGGCGGGTCGTGCCCGGGGATGACACCGGCTACATCGCCGGGACGACGGCGGTCCCGAATGACATCTCTGGGCCGATGTGTGGCCCCGGTGCCGCGATCTAGCTTTCTTGCCATGGCAAACATCCGTAGTAGCGCGGCAACCGCGGTTCTCGCTCTCGCTCTGCCGCTGTCGCTGTCGTTGGCCGGGACGGCGCAGGCCGCGTCCTCCCCGTCCACGGTCCCGTCGTCCGTCACCGCCTCGGCGGCGGCCTCCACCGCGCCGGTGTTCCGAGCCGTCCTTCCCCGGCCCACCGGCCGGTACGAAGCCGGCGTCGACATCATGCACGTGGTGGACTGGAACCGGCCCGATCCCTGGGTGCCGTCGGCCGGTCCGCGCCAGTTGATGGTCTCGATGTTCTACCCGGCCCAACCGCGTACCGGTGAACCCGCCCCCTACATGACCCTCGGCGAGGCGGCAGCATTCATCCAGACCAGGGTGCCGCCGGGCAGCGGCATTCAG
Organism: Streptacidiphilus jeojiense; assembly: GCF_000719095.1. Taxonomy (GTDB): domain Bacteria; phylum Actinomycetota; class Actinomycetes; order Streptomycetales; family Streptomycetaceae; genus Streptacidiphilus; species Streptacidiphilus jeojiensis. The sequence continues at coordinate 124,840 of NZ_JOEH01000025.1, forward strand.
CCGCAGCAGCTGGCCGGCGCCAGGACCTACGCCTTCAGCGGCGCACGGGCCGTGCACGGGAGGTTTCCGCTGGTCGTGCTCTCGCCCGGCTTCGAGAACCCGCGCAACGTCATGACGAGCCTGGCCACTGATCTGGCCAGTCACGGCTACGTGGTCGCGCTGGTGGACCACACCTACGAGGACAGCGGGACGACGTTCCCCGACGGGCAGACGCTGACCTGCGCCATCTGCGACAGCGGGCCGCTGCCGGGGCAGGAGTCGGTCCCCGACAGCCGGGCCCGGGACGTCTCCTTCGTCCTGGACCAGCTCACCGGCCGGCACCCGGCCTGGGCCCGGGCCGGAATGATCGACCCGGAGCGCATCGGCATGGCCGGCCACTCGATCGGCGGAGCCTCCGTCGTCTCCACCATGGCTGCCGACCCGCGGGTGCGCGCCGGTGTGAACCTGGACGGCACGTTCCTTGCGCCCGTCCCGGCCGGCGGGCTCGGTGGCCGCCCGTTCCTGATGCTCGGCACCCAGATCGATCACAACGTCGGCGGCTCCGACCCGACCTGGGGGCAGGCCTGGGCGGCTCTGAACGGCCCCAAGCTCTGGCTGACCGTCGCCGGGACCGTGCACACCAGCTTCACCGACATTCCCATCCTGGCCTCGGAGGCGAACATCCCCATTCCCGGTGCGCAGATCTCGTCGACGCGCGCCATGCAGATCACCCGCGAGTACGTCGACGCGTTCTTCGACCAGACCTTGAAGGGGGTTCCGCAGCGTCTGCTCGAAGGGCCGTCGGCGACCAACCCCGAGGTCTCCTTCCAGGGCCTGGAACCGTAGGACCACACCGACCGGCGCGTCACGCAGGCAACCCCGGCCGCGGTGGCCGGGGTTGCCCGAGGTGCCGGGACGCTGATGGGAGGTCAGCTGCTGAAGGGCGTGCCGCCCAGCTGCAGGCCGCCGTTGAGGACGACGGTGGTGAGCTTGAACTCCGTGGAGTTCGCCCAGGTGATCGGCGTGGTCGCGCCGTCGACCAGGGCGTTCACGCTGGGCAGCGCGTCCGGGACGGAGCCCGCGATCCACTCGGGGATCTGCTCCAGCACCGCGGCGATCGCCGAGACCACCCCGCCGCAGAGCAGGGCGACCAGGATCCGGCAGACCACCCGCTCGACGGCCACCGCCACGCCGCTGACGACGGCGCCGATCACCGCGAGGATGATGTCGGCGACGGCCTCGGTGATGGTGACCCAGGTCGCCACGGTGTACCAGGTCTTCTCGTCGGTCGCCTGGACCTGCTGCCAGGTCAGCGACTGGGTGCCGTCGTCCTTGGTGCCCAGCTCCACCGTGGAGTAGTAGGTGACCTCGCAGTAGGCGTCGATGCCGGGCGAGATCGGGGTGTGGATGTAGGCGTAGGTCTCCATGACGTCGCCGTTCAGCGTCATCTTGTAGGTGGTGCAGTTGGGCGTGTAGTTGATGGCGCCGACCTTGACCGCGTCCAGGTTGAAGCTGGAGGTGGACAGGATCTGGGTGTCGTCGTTGGCGAGCACGAAGGTGCCGGTCGGGGCGTTGGGGAACTCGGCCGGCAGCGACGGCAGCGCCATCTTGGTCATGAAGCGTTCCTGGGACATGTTGAAGCTGGCCCGGGCGCCGTCGGGGATCGCCCCCGCGGCGATCTCCTGGACGGCGCCGTGGTCGGACCGGTTCTCGGTCATGCACAGCACGCCCAGCAGTGCGTCGCTGATCGAGGCGTTGTCGATGTAGGCGTAGTTGGTCTGGGTCGGGTTGAGCCAGGAGAAGTCCCCGCTGGCCTCGTCGATGCCCAGGTCCACGGTGGCGAAGACATGGGCGAAGGAGTCGAGGTTGGCGTTGAACCACTGGGCCAGCAGCTGCTCCAGCACGTTCTTGGTCGAGTCGGTCATCGGCGGCGAGTCGTAGGTCACGTCGGAGACGGTGACCACCGGGTCGTCCTGCGATCCGCCGGTGCTGCGCACCACGAGGTCGTTCGGGGTCACCCCGGCGACCGGCGGCTGGGGCAGGTAGACCAGCTTGACCTCGACGAAGGCGATCCCGCCGTCGATCGGCTTGGTCATGCCGTTGTAGACCAGGGTCGCGGTGAAGGGGATGTGCATCCGGACGATCGAACCCGACCCGCCGGTGGTCAGCGACCAGGTGCCGAAGGTGCCGGTGGCGTCGATCTCCGGGTTGAAGTCGCCGGCCGGCAGCTTGCCCGACCAGGTGGTGGGCGAGCTCTTCTTGACGGCGATGGCGTTGTTCACGTCCGGCAGCGGGATCGCGTAGACGGTGTCCCAGCCGTTGGTGTTGTAGGGGACGGAGCTGGTCGCGGTCGCGCCCAGCAGCTTGGAGCTGCGGACGGCGCGGGTGCCCTGGGGGCGGTGCTCCAGTCCGGCCTTGGCGTGCTCGACGGAGATGCGCAGGACCTTGTCCTCGTCGATGTGCGGGAGGTAGTGCTGGGTGGCCACGACGGCCTCCTTCTGGTGGTGAGGTGTGATGACGGTGGCGCAGGATGGCGCGAGGTGACGCGACGTCACCTGCGGTGGAGCGGGCCGGCCCGGTTCAGGCGGCGTTGCCGCTGAGCAGCAGGGCGCCGTCGAGACGGGCCGAGGTGACGGCGAACTGCCGCATGCCCTGCCAGGCGACGGTCTGCGCGGCGATGTTGGCCAGTCCGACGGAGCCCAGCCGGCTGCTCAGGTCGGAGGACAGGCTGTCGCTGATCACGCTGACCACGACCTGGGTGACGGCCTCGGCGAAGATGCCGCCTGCCAGGTACCACCACGGGATGTGGGTGGTGTGGCCGGAACGGGAGTTGGGATCGCCGGCGAAGGAGATCCGCTGGGTGGCCGGGTCGAAGCGGAGCGGGTACTGGCTGGTGATCCACCAGTCCATGGAGATCTCCGCCTTGAGGTCGCAGTTCCCGTTGACCGACATGGCCAGCGAGCCGCCGACCACGCCGATCTTGAGCGAGGTCACATTGGGCGTGTACCAGATCGCGCCCGCCTTGACCTGGGAGCAGCCGAAGCTGTGCGCGGCCGTGATCAGGTGCCGGCCGGCGTCGTAGCCGAAGCAGCCGGCGTTGGAGCCGCCGCCGAAGGCCTGCGGCAGGACCGGGGCGACCACGTCGGCCAGGAACACGTCCTGCGAGATGGCGAACGCCGCGTTGCCGCCGCCGGCGAAGAGCTCCGGGTCCACGCTGTGCTGCAGTTGCGAGGTGTCCCGAGCGGTGAGGGTGCTCAGGATCGCCAGGTACGCACCGCCGCCGACGACCTCCTGGTAGACGTAGGCGCTGCGGACCGGGGTGAGCCAGCTGTTCGCCGAGGGCGGCACCAGGTTCACCGAGGCGAACACGTAGGAGACGGCGGCGGCGTCGGCGGCCAGCGCCTGGGCCACTGCGTCCAGTACCAGCCGGGTACCGACCGGACCCAGCGCGGCGCTGACGGCCGCGGGCGCGTTGAAGGCGACCGGGGTGACCGCGCCCGGTTGCGGCGTGTCCCCGAACTGGGCCGCCTTGTGCAGGGCGAACACCAGGTTCTGGGCGTTTCCGGCGGCCGCCGGCAGCAGGTCGAGGGACACGTCCACGACCGTGTCGGCCCCGGCCACGTCGATCGGCTTCCCACCTGCCGCCTGGATGGTGCCGGCGGTGAGCGGAACCTCCAGGCGGAGCAGGTTCCCGGAGCCTCCCTGGACAATTCTCCAGGCTCCGAAAATTCCCTGGAGCGTGTACGTACCAGAAAGCGTCTGGCCGCTTACCTTGAATTCTTGGATCAGCTTGGAGCGATTTGCTTCGAGTGACTTGTTGACCTCGTCGACCGACAGTGCGGTGACCGTGTCCCACCCGTAGATGTTCATGGACTCCCCCGAGTTCCCATGGAATTGCCGACGCTGCCGGGCTCGACCCACCCCCTGCCCATCGGCCTGCAGACCAGAGCGTAGCAGTGCCGCAGCCGGGCGCAAGTATTTCCGGAAAAGAATCTTCGGGGGCGTTCCGAAGCTCAAATGAATCTCATAAATCGACCTCAGAATTCCCATTCCGGAAATGATCAGAGGAGGTCGAGGCCATGATCACAAGTGCGATGGTATAGACGACTCCGCAGACCCGGATCGCGATCATTCGTCCATGGTCGGGAGGCGGAGTGGTGCGATAGATCGCCTGGAGAGTTCCATGCGGACCGACACGCGACAGACGCACGTCCGATCGGACGCAGGGTGACATGATGACCACGCAGAGCAACCGTCCCTTGATCGTCCGGAAGGTCCCCCGTGAAGAAGACACTGCTGCGTACCGCTGTTGCCGCCGCCGTCGCCATGGCCGCCATGGCCGGCTCCGCCCCCGCCTTCGCCGACGCGCAGTGGGGCGTCTCCACCTCCAGCACCACCTCGGACAGTGCCACCGTCGCGGCCGGCAGGTGGGGCGGGTTCGTGACCACCTCCTACACGAGCTCCAGCAGCACGCACGTCTTCGGCCCCCTGGTCCACCACCACGACGGCTGCTACGCCGACTGGAACCGGCTGACCTGGCAGGCCGTCGACGCCTGCGACGACAGCTTCGACGCCTGACCCGTCCCCGCCCGGGCCGGCAACCCGGTGGGACCGCTCGACACCGAGCGGCTCCACCGGGCGCCCCGCTCACAGAGCCAGATCGTGAGGTCAGCGTGCCAGCAGGTCCCGGATCGCTGCCGTGACCTCTTCCGGAGCCTCCTCGGCCATGAAGTGCCCCGCCTTCGTCAGGCGGTGGTCGAGGTCGGGTGCCCAAGCCCTCCACACCTGGACAGCGTCGTAGCCGAGTTGGGCTCCCCAGTCCTGCTGGACGACCGTGACGGGCATCGCGAGCTGTGATCCGGCATCGAGGTCCGCCCGGTCGTGGGCGACGTCGATATCCGCGGAGGCCCGGTAGTCGGCGACGATCGAGTCCACTGCGGCCGCACTGGCCCGCAGGTACTCGGCGCGCACCTGCTCCGGAATCGCGTCCGGGTCCTCGGCCCAGGCGTCCAGGAACGAACCGAAGAACGTGTCCGCACTGTTGGCGATCATCCTCTCCGGCAGGCCCGTCGGCTGCGCCATCAGGAACAGGTGGTACCCCACCGCCGCCGACACACCCTGCAGCACGTTCCACATGTCCAGCGTCGGCACGACGTCGAGGATGCCCAGATGTGTGATCGTCTCCGGGTGGTCCAACCCGGCCCGGAACCCCACCAGGGCACCACGGTCGTGTCCGACCAGGGCGAACTGCTCATGGCCGAGCCCTGCCATCAGGGACACGATGTCAGCGGCCATCGTCCGCTTCGAATAGACCTCCTCGTCCGCGGCCTCCGGCTTGTCGCTCGCCCCGTAGCCGCGCAGGTCGGGACAGACCACCGTGTGCTCGCCGGCCAACTGCTCGGCGACGTGGCGCCACATCAGGTGGGTCTGGGGAAAGCCGTGCAACAGTACGACCGGACTGCCGCTGCCACCGATCGCGGCGGACAGGCTCACACTGCCCGAACCGGGCAGCAGGGTGTACGTGAAACCGGGGATCATGAGTGCCACAACGGTCCTTCTCTCACTTCGGGCTGGCTGACCGCTCCACCGTGCACGACACCGATGAGCAGCCAATCAGTACGAGACCGCAGATCCGGGCCCACGCACCGAGGATGGGGAGCATGCGGATCGATGTGCTCGGTGCAGTGCAGGCATGGCGTGACGACGGCAGCCCGATCGACCTGGGCGGACCGCGGCATCGCGAGGTACTCGCGCGCCTGGTCGCTGCCGAAGGTCGGACGGTCACCACCGACACCCTCATCGACGACCTGTGGCCGCGGGCGACGGCCGGCTCCCTGGGGGCGCTGCGCACCTTCGTGGCCGCGCTTCGTCGCGCCATCGAACCCGACCGGCCGCCCCGCACACCGCCGCGCGTGCTGATCACGCAGGGACCCGGCTACGCACTGCACCTACCCCGCGGGGCCACGGACGTCGACCGGTTCCAGGACGCACTGGCCGAAGCCCGCCGTTGTCCCGATGGCGTCGTCGACCTTGGTGAAGCACTCGCCTCGTGGCGCGGTCCGGCCTACGCCGACCTGCCCGAGGCTGCATGGTCCCAGCGGGAGCGAACCCGGCTCCAGGAGTTGCGGCTGCAGGGCGTGGAACTGCGTGCGAGCATCCTCCTGGATTCCGGCAGGGGCGCCGACCTCGTCGCCGACCTCGGCGCGCACGTCGCCGAACACCCTTGGCGCGAACCGGCCTGGGGCCTGCTCGCGCGTGCCCTGTACCGGGACGGACGCCAGGCCGACGCCCTGGCCACACTCCGCCGTGCCCGCACGATGCTCGTGGAACAACTCGCGCTCGACCCCAGCCCTGATCTTCAACGGCTGGAGAAGGACATCCTCACCAGGTCCGCAGCCCTCGAACCGACCCGCGCACCGACCCGCGCACCGGCGCCCCGTCCCTGGCCGGGGACCGGTGCCCGGCTGGGTCCGCGCACGACGATGGACCTGGCCCGCACACTCGCGCTCGTCGGCGGCGAGGCCCTGGTCTCCTCACGGCGCGATCGCCTCGCGGCGATCCGGGCGGCCGAACGAACGGGGGACCTCGCTCTGACCGCGCGGGTCATCGGTGCCTACGACGTACCGGCGCTGTGGAGCCGCGCCGATGATCCCGAGCAGTCCCGCGCCGTGGTGCAGGCCGCCGAGCGCGCCCTCACCGCGCTGGGGCCAGGCGGCCCCACCGACCTCAGATCCCGGCTGCTGGCCACCGTTGCCGTCGAGAGCCGCGGCGACGACGCCGGCGACACCGCACTCACCTGTGCACACGAGGCCGAGGCTCTGGCCCGCGGCCTCAACGACCCGGCGCTGCTGGCGTTCGCACTCAACGGAGTCTTCCTGCAGTCCTTCGCGCGCCCCGGCCTGGCAGCACAACGCGACACGATCGGAGCCGAACTCGTCTCGCTGTCCACCCGGCACGGGTTGCCGACCTTTGCCATTCTCGGCCGACTCGTACGCCTGCAATCCGCGTCCGCGCTCGGCGATCTCGGGACCGGCTCCGTGCACGCAGCCGCCGCGGAAGAGCTGGCCACCGCCCACGAGTCACCGCTGGTTCAGGTCCTGACCGCATGGTTCGGCGCGCGGGTTACCGCCGCCCGCAGCACGGAACCCGGCGGGCCGAGCCCCGCGGCCGCGGCGGCGGCATACCGAGCTGCCGACGACGCCCTCGCGACAGCCGGAATGCCGGGGCTCCACCACGGTCTGCTCCCAGTCGCCCTGCTCGGCCTGCGCCTGCTGCACGACCGCCCCGCCCCCACCGACTCCCGACTCGACTGGGGGCCGTACCTGCCGTGGGCCAGGCCCCTGGTACTCCTGGCCCAGGGCAGGCGGGAAGACGCTCGCGACTCCCTCGCTGCCACGCCCGAACCACCCCGCGATCACCTCCAGGAAGCCCTGTGGTGCCTGACCGCCCGCGCCGCCGCATGCCTCGACGAAGCCGAGATCGCCGTGCGCGCAGCAACTGCCTTGCGCGACGCCCGTGCCGAGCACGCCGGCGCCGCCAGCGGCATGCTCACCCTCGGCCCGGTGCAGGGCTACCTCGCCGAGGCCGAAGCGTGCGCCGCCGGATGAGATCATGAACGGAGAATGTGACGACCCGACTGCCCTCCCCCAGGGAAGGATCACAAGAGTGAAGAAGTACATACTCTTCGATCATGACGGTGTTCTGGTGGATACCGAGTTCTGGTACTACCGAGCTGGAGAACGCGCCCTGGCGGACATCGGCTTCACCCTGGACAAGGACCGATACCTCCGGGACATGGGCCGGGGATTGAGCACATGGACCCAGGCCAGGGCGGCAGGTGTCGACGAACGGACCGTCAGCAGGCAGCGCGGGGTTCGCGATGACTACTACCAGGAGTATCTCCGCACGGAAGCCATCGAGATCGAGGGCGTCGTCGACACTCTCGCCGAACTGTCAAAATACGTCCGCATGGCCATCGTGACGACCGCGAAGCGTGCTGACTTCGATCTGATCCATGAAAAGCGGCAGATCAGGAAGTTCATGGACTTCGTCCTGGTCCGCGAGGACTACCAGCACTCCAAACCGCACCCGGAACCGTACCTCACCGGCCTGAAGCGCCTCGGGGCGACCAGGGAGGAGACACTGGTCGTGGAGGATTCGTCCAGGGGGCTGAACTCGGCCGTGGCAGCCGGCATCGACTGCGCCGTTGTCCACAACGACTTCACCAGGACGCACGACTTCTCGCGGGCCACCTATCGAATCGAAACCCTGAGGGAATTGAAGGACATCATCCTCGGACAGCCTTCCCCGACCTCGCATTGAACAGGTCCGGGGAGACCTCACGCCTTTCCAGCACGGCTCTCCGAGCGAAGCAGACCGTAGACAAGCACATCGGTGTACTCGCCGTGCTGGAAGGACCTGCCGCGCATGACCCCCTCCCGACGGAACCCCAGACGTTCGAGGGCCCTCTGCTCGCTGAGGTTGCCGCTGTTGGTGACGGCTTCGATGCGGTTCGCCGTCGTGCGGTCCAACAGGAAGTCCACCAGCAGCTTCTGCGCCGCCGTGCCCACCCCCTGTCCACGGTGCTCGGGCAGCACCCCCACCCCGATCTCGTAGGCGACACCCGACGGGAAACCCACCGGCTTCCAGGTGGCGATGCCGACAGCCGTGTCGTCGGCCCCCACGATCGCAACCGCCGCCGACTCGGCGGAGATGTACCCGTCGGCCTCCCACCGCTTGCGGCGTGCCCGCGGATCACCGAACCCCGGCCACTCGAACTCACCGAGCGCATCAGGATCCGTACAGAGCCGATCGAGGAAGGCGAGGTCGCCCTCGATGAACGCCCGCAGGCGAACGGCGTCCGCGCGCTGCACTGAAGTCATGCAGGCCAGTATCGCCCCACCACACCATCCGACTTGTCCCCCGATCGGCGACAGATCCGTCCGGCCCGACCCGGCCACTCGGTTCAAACGGGGCGGTGGACCCATCGGCCGCCGAGGAGGGTGCCGGTCGGGTTGAGGGCGGACAGGGCGTCCGGAGGGCAGGTGGCCGGGTTGCGGGGCCATACGGTGAGGTCGGCCAGGCGGCCGGGGGTGAGCATGCCACGCAGGTGCTCCTCGCCGAGCAGGCGGGCGGCGTTGGTGGTGTGCAGGGCGAGGGCCTCGGCGTAGCTGATGGCGTGTTCGGGGCCCTGGACGCCGACCACCGTCTGACGGGTGGTCATGCCCCAGATGGAGCGCATGGCGCCGAACTGGCCGACGGGGAAGTCCGAGCCGCCGGTGATCAGGGCTCCCTGGTCGAGCCAGCCGCGGGCCGGGAAGAGGGCGGCGACGCGTTCGGGGCCCCAGTATCCGCGTTCCACCTCGGCGGTGTCGTGCAGCAGCGGCTGTTGCACGGTGACCGGGATGCCCAGCGCCACGGCCCGGGCCTGCTGCTCGGGTCCGGCCAGGCCGGCGTGTTCCATGACCAGGCTGTGCGGCGGCAGTCCGGGGTTGCGGGCCAGGACGCGCTCGTAGACGTCGAGCAGGACACGGACCGCGCGGTCGCCGTAGGCGTGGGTGCCCACCTTCCAGCCGCGGCGCACCACCGCCTCCACGGCCCCGGCCAGTGCGTCCGGCTCCCAGAGCAGCGTGCCGGAGAAGGCGTGGTCGCAGGCGTAGGGCTGCTCGGTGGCGCCGGCCTCCAGGCCGCCGTCCAGGCCGAACTTCACACCCCAGACGCGCAGCCACGGGTCCGCCTGGTAGCGCCACTGCTCCATGCCGTCCAGCAGCTCCTCGACCTGGGCGGGTTCGCTGAGGCCGAGCGCCGAGATCAGCGCGCGGACCCGGGTGTTCAGCGCGCCCACGGCGCGGGCCGCTGCGAGCAGGTCGTAGTCGGCCGGCGTCACCATGCAGTCCCGGACGGTGCCGATGCCGGTCGCCGCGTACTGGGCGCTGGCCAGGCGCAGGCCGTCGATGCGCAGGTCCCGCTGCTGGGCCGGAACCAGACGCTCCACCAGGCCCATCGCGTTGTCGATCAGCCGTCCGGTGAGTCGTCCCTGGGCGTCGCGTTCGATCACCCCGCCGGGTGGGACCGGTGTCGACTCGTCGATGCCGGCCAGGCGCAGCGCGTAGCCGTTGACGACGTCGTTGTGGCCGCCCCGCTTGACCAGGACCGGGTGCCGGTCGGTCGCCCGGTCCAGCTCGGCAGTGGTGGGCATCCGGCGCTCGGCCAGGTTGAGCTCCTGCCAGTTGGTGGTGGTGCGGATCCACTGTCCCTCGGGGGTGACCGCGGCCCGCTGCTTGATCAGGTCGAGGAACTCGGCGATGGTGCGGGCCTGGTGGACCGGGACGTCGTGGGCGCTGTGGCCGGCGAAGATCAGGTGGGTGTGGGTGTCGTCGAAGGCGGGCAGCACGGTGGCCTGCCCCAGGTCCACCACGGTCGTCCGGTCCGTCGCCAGGGCGTCGAGACCGTCCGGGTCCGGTGAGAGCGCGATGATCCGGTCGCCCCGCACCGCCAGCGCCCGCTGCGGCGCCTGGCCGGGTACCAGCGTGTGCACAGCCGCGGCCCGCAGGAGCAGGTCCGCCCCGTGATCCTTCATGGTCTTCTCCTTCGATCTCGACTCGACGGCAGGACCCGCTCGAAGGCGGGTCCTGCCGACTGGTTCCGCGGTACCGGTGGTGTCGCTGCTGGGGGTCAGCCGCGGGCGGCCTGCTTGATGAGGTCGGCGGTGGCGGCGGACTGGGAGAGGTAGACGGAGTGGCTGGCGCCGGGGACCTCGACGGTCTTGGCGCCGATCCGCTCGGCCATGGCGCGCTGGGCGGGCGGGGGGATCATCCTGTCGTCACCGGCGACGAGGTACCAGGAGGGCTTGGTGCGCCAGGCCGGCTCGGTGACCGGGCCGTTGAGGGCGTCCAGGCCCCAGGGGACCTGGGAGTCGGCCATGAACCGGGCCTCCGCCTCGGGCAGGTCGCCGGCGAAGGAGTCGGCGAACTTGTCGCGGTCCAACGCCAGGAAGCCGTTGACCGGCGGCAGGATCGGCGGGACCGGCGCGCCGGGGGCCGGGTTGGCGATCAGGGTGGCCACCGACTCGCCGGCGTCCGGGGCGAAGGCGGTGATGTAGGCCAGCGCGGCGACCTGCTCGTGGGTGCCGGCCTCGGTGATGACAGCGCCGCCGTAGGAGTGGCCGACCAGGACCACCGGTCCGGTCAGGGACTCGATCACCTGGTGGGTCGCGGCCACGTCGCCGGCCAGGGAGAGGGTCGGGTTCTGCACGACGGCCACGTTGAAGCCGTCGGCCTTCAGGGCGTCGTACACGCCCTGCCAGCCCGAGCCGTCCACGAAACCGCCGTGGACCAGGACCACGTTCAGGCGCTGCGTGCTGGTGTTCATGATTCCTCCGGTTGATCTCCGGGGCCGGGCGGCCCGTGGTTGGCGGTGCGTAGTGCAGTATCAGACTGTTCCGTCTTACAGATCAGACTGTCTCGTCTGATCTGGGAATGACGTTAGACCCGTCGCGGCGGAGATCACAAGAGTCTGATTTATGTGACCTGGGTCACATTGACTTGATCAAATCAGACCGTCTAGTCTCCTGAATCAGATTGTCCAGTCTCGTCGCATCGCATCACATCCCGCTGCGTGACGCCGCGGTCCCGGAGGAACCATGCCCACGTCCGATCCGGCCACCTGGCAGGCGGCCGCGCGCGTCGCACCCGCCAAGCCCGACAAGTCCGAGCAGATCCGCCGGGCCGCCCTGAAGGTCTTCCTCGAACACGGCTACGCCGTCACCACGATCGACATGATCCTGGCCGAGGCCGACGTCTCCCGGCAGACCCTCTACCGCTACTTCAAGGGCAAGGAACCCCTGTTCCTGGCCGTGGTCGCGGACATCCTCAGCGAGGTACTGGGCGCGATAACGGACGCGATGCGCGAGGCGGACCTGGACCGCAGCGACGACCTGGAGACCGACCTGGTCGAGGTCGGCCGCGCCTGGCTGCACATCATGCTCCAGCCCGACGTCCTGGCCCTGCGCAGGCTGGTCATCGGCGAAGCCGCCCGACTCCCCCACCTGGCCACCGCCTGGGACGAGCACGGCCCCGGCCAGGTCCGCACACTCCTGGAGCCCCACTTCCGCACCCTGGCCGAACGCGGCCTGATGACCCTGGACCCGGACCCCCAGCTCACCGTCGCCTTCTACGCCCGCACCATGATCATCCCGGTCGAGATCGCCATGCTCAACATCGACTTCGCCCCCGGCCAGGAGGTCATCGAGACCTACATCCACGGCGGCGTCAAGATGTTCCTCGCCCGCTACGGCACCAGGGCCACGCACTGACGAGCTCCGGCACGGACGCACCGGTCGGGCAACGACAGACGTCAGTTGCTGCCGCCGGTGCTGGTGGTGCAGGTGTCGCCGTGGGCGGGACAGGTGCGGGTGTTGCCGCCGACCAGGTGGATCTGCAGGGGGTGAGCGGC